>JADKEH010000026.1 GCA_016718155.1 Candidatus Rhodoferax randersensis
CGTGCATGGCCTGGCCTACTACATCGACGAGGTGGTGTCCCGTCCCGAGTCCTACGAGGGTCATCTGTTTCACGATCAGGTGCGGCTGAGCAGCCATCCGGTGACCGTGCAGGCGCGTGCCGGGGATGCGCTGGTGCGCCTGGACCAGCCCAACGCGCGTTATGCGGTGGAGACGCTGGAGCCGCAGGCGCACGACAGCTTTTTTCGTTGGGGGTTTTTCAACAGCATCCTGGAGAAGAAGGAAGCCTTCTCAGACTACGTGTTTGAGGATACCGCGCTGGAGATGCTGCAAGCCGAGCCGGCCCTGCGTGATCACTTCGAGACCTGGAAGGCACACAACCCGGACAAGCTGTCCGACCAGCAGGCGCTGCTTCAGGCTATCTATGCCGCCTGCCAGCGCCATGCCGAGCCCGAGTGGCGGCGCTACCCGGTGATCGGCTTGATCTGAGTTGGCGCCTGGCGGCTTACTTCTTGGCTGCTTTCGGCGGCACCACGTCACCCTGGAAGGCGTTCTCCACCAGGGGTGGCGCGTCCACTTGCGGCACGTGACACTGCACACAGTTGTGGCGGGCGGCGGCCGCGGTCGCCAGCTTCTTGCCGTCGCGGCCGACGAAGTGGCTGTCGCCGATCACGGGCGCGTTTTTCTTCTTGTAGACCTCGACGCCATGGCAGCTCAGGCACTGGTTTTCTTCGAGCGTGATCTCGTCGAAGTTTTCCACGGCGTGCGGAATCACTGGCGGTTGGGTGGAGAATGTGCGCGCCACCAGCGGCTGCGTGCCGGGTCGCTTGCCAGCGTAGGCCTTGGTGTCGGCCGCGGCATCGGCGGCGTTGACGTCGGCGCCGCGCATCGACTTGGCGGGGTCGGCGGCGTGCGCCATTGGCGCCAGCAGCGCCCAGGCTGTCGCGGCGAGCAGGGTGGCGAGAGTCATGGTCAGCGGTTTCTTCATGGTAAGCGCTCCTCTTTAAGAAGTTGACTGGGTAGCAGGTGGCGGTGAAGCCGGATTATTGAAACGGGTGCCGAAGCTGAAGACATCTTTGGAGCAGACATCAATGCAGCGGCCACAGTTGGTGCATTGTTCGGACAGGATGACCGGCCCGACCCCCCTGGCGGCACCCTTGAGCGCCGGGCGGATCACCTTGGGCTCGGGGCAGACCTGGTAGCAGTCCATGCAATCGTTGCAGGCCTCGCGCTTGGCGGCGGTGACGCGGACCACGCTGGCGCGGCCGAGCAAGCTGTAGGCGGCACCGGCCGGGCACAAGTGGCCGCACCAGCCGCGGTTCACCACGAACAGATCGAACAGAAAGACGGACAGCACAATCATCCAGGCCGCACCCATGCCGAAGATCAGGCCGCGGTGCAACATCGAGATCGGGTTGACCAGCTCCCACGCCAGCGTGCCGGTCACGGCCGATAGCAACAGGGACATGCCCAGCAGCCAGTAGCGGGTCTTGCTCGACACGTGGGCACTGGTCTGGATGCCCAGCCGGGTGCGCAGCCAGTGCGCCGCGTCGGTGACCGGGTTGACCGGGCAAACCCAGGCGCAGTACGAGCGTCCGCCAACCAACAAGTAGAACGCCACCACGACGGCCAGCCCGATCAGGCCCAGCTTTTCGGGCAGGTGTCCGGTGGCCAGGGTCTGCGCGCCGACAAACAGGTCGGTCAGTGGCAACACCCCCAGCGTGTAGCTGAAGTTGAGATTGCCCTTGACGATCCAGACCCCCGCCAACGGACCAATCAGGAACAGCGCCAGGATGCCGAGCTGCGACAAGCGGCGCAGCAACAGCCATTTGTGGGCCGATAGCCAGCCTCTGCTGGCCACGGCATCGAAGCCGGCACGGGAGGCGGTGGTGGACGGATTGACCATATTCAATCACCCAGTCCGGGAAACTTGCTGGGCACCTGGCCAGCCTTGGCGCCCGGCATGCCTGGCGGAAGCGCTGGTGCGCTGGCGGCGCTGGCAGCGGCTGCGGGATTGCTGCCGGGATCGAAGTGGTTGGGCAATTGCATGCCCTGCGGCATGCGGTCGGGCAAGTCGATCTGTTCTTCGATCAGGGAGCCGCCGGCCTTCTTCTTCTCATCCCAGCCGATGCGGTAGTGCGCGCTGAGCTTGCCCTTGGCAAGTTTCGGCGGCAGGACACGGATGGCGGCCTCTTCCAGCACGCAGGACTTCTCGCACTTGCCGCAGCCGGTGCAGGCGTCCGAGTGCACGGTGGGCAAGAACATGGCGTGCCGCCCGGTGCGCAGGTTGGGCACCATGTCCAGCGTGATGGCCTTGTCGATCACCGGGCAGACGCGGTAACACACATCGCAACGCAGGCCTAAAAAGTTGAGGCAGGACTCGTGGTCGATCAATACCGCCACACCCATTTTTGCCTTGTTGATGTCCGTCAGGCCGTGGTCGAGCGCGCCGGTGGGGCAGGCTTTGACACAGGGAATGTCCTCGCACATTTCGCAGGGGATGCTGCGTGCCGTGAAGTAGGGCGTGCCGCTGGCCACCGGCGCCTCGGGCTTGGCGAGTTCCAGCGAGTGGGGGGGGCAGTCGCGCACACACAGGCCGCAGCGGATGCAGGCGCCCAGAAAGCTGGCCTCCGCCAGGGCGCCGGGCGGGCGCAGTGCCGTGGCGGGCAGCGCCGCCGACTTGTTGGCATACAGGCCCAGCCCGAGCCCGAGCATGCCCACGCCACAGGCCATCTTCGCACTGTCGAAGAGAAAAAGGCGGCGTGCAGCGGCGGATTGGACCGGGGCCATTGGGTCGATCAGACTTTGACCACCTTGACCGCGCACTTCTTGAAGTCGGTCTCTTTCGAGATCGGGCAAGTGGCGTCCAGCGTCAGCTTGTTGACCAGGCGGTGTTCATCGAAGAACGGCACGAAGACCATGCCCACCGGCATCTTGTTGCGGCCCTTGGTCTCGACGCGCAACTGAATCTCGCCGCGCCGGCTGCTGACCTTGACCACGTCGTTGCGTTGCAGACCACGCTTCTTGGCATCATCGGGATGCATGAAGACCACCGCATCGGGCACGGCCTTGTAGAGCTCGGGCACACGCCGCGTCATCGAGCCGGTGTGCCAGTGCTCCAGCACGCGCCCAGTGCCCAGCCAGAGGTCGTACTCGGCGTCCGGCATCTCGGCGGCTGGCTGGTAGGGCAGGGCGAATATCTTGGCCTTGCCGTCAGGGTAGCCGTAGAACTTGACCCCTTCACCGGCCTTGACGTAGGGGTCGTAGCCCTCGCGGAAGCGCCACAAGGTCTCCTTGCCGTCCACCACCGGCCAGCGCAGGCCACGTGCCTTGTGGTAGGTGTCGAACGGTGCCAGATCGTGGGCATGACCGCGACCAAAGGCGGCGTACTCCTCGAACAGACCTTTTTGCAGGTAGTAGCCATAGGCTTTCGACTCGTCGTTGTCGAAGCCCTTGGCGGTGTCGCTGAGCGGGAACTTGTTGACCTGACCGTTGGCGTACAGCACCTCATACAAGGTCTTGCCTTTGTACTCGGGGTTCTTCTCCAGAATCGCGGCGGGCCAGACCTCATCGGTCTTGAAGCGTTTGGAGAACTCGGTGTACTGCCACAGGTCCGATTTGGCGTCGCCCGGTGCCTTGACCTGCTGGCGCCAGAACTGGGTGCGGCGCTCGGCGTTGCCGTAGGCGCCTTCCTTCTCGGTCCACATGGCGGACGGCAGAATCAGGTCGGCCGACACGGCGGACACGGTTGGGTAGGCGTCGGACACCACCACGAAGTTGTCCGGGTTGCGCCATCCAGGATAGATCTCGCCGTTGATGTTGGGACCGGCCTGCATGTTGTTGGTGGTCGTGGTCCAGTAGAAGTTGATCTTGCCGTCTTTCAGCAGCCGGCTCTGGGCCACGGCGTGGGCACCAATCCAGTCGGGCAACACGCCAGCGGGCAACTTCCACAGCTTCTCGGATAGTTCGCGGTGCTTGGGGTTCGTCACCACCATGTCGGCCGGCAGCCGGTGCGAGAAGGTGCCCACCTCGCGGGCCGTGCCGCAGGCGGAGGGCTGGCCGGTCAGCGAGAACGGGCTGTTGCCTGGCTCGGAGATCTTGCCCACCAGCAGGTGCACGTTGTAGATCATGTTGTTGACCCAGGTGCCGCGTGTGTGCTGGTTGAAGCCCATGGTCCAGAAGCTGGTGACCTTGGTCTTGGGGTCGGCATAGGCCTTCGCCAGGGCTTCGAGTTTGTCCTTGGGTACGCCGGAAATTTCGTGCGCCTTTTCGACCGTGTATTCGGCGACGAAGGCCTTGAAATCGTCGAAGCTGATCGGGCTGTGTTTGCCCGGATCGCCCTTGGGCTTGCCGTCTTCGCCGGGGTAGCCATTGTTCATGGCCACTTTTTCAAGTGGGTGATTCGGGCGCAGGCCGTAGCCGATGTCGGTGACGCCCTTGAAGAAGCCCACGTGTTTCTTGACGAAGTCTTCGTTGACCGCGTTGTTCTGGATGATGTAGTTGCAGATGTAGTTGAGGATCGCCAGGTCCGACTGCGGCTTGAAGATCAGCTCGTTGTCGGCCAGCTCGCACGAGCGGTGCGTGAAGGTGGACAACACGTGCACCTTGACGTGTTTGGCGGTCAAGCGACGGTCGGTCAGGCGCGACCACAAAATGGGGTGCATCTCGGCCATGTTGGAGCCCCACAACACGAAGGCGTCGGCGTGCTCGATGTCGTCGTAGCAGCCCATCGGCTCGTCGATGCCGAAGGTGCGCATGAAGCCGGCCACGGCCGAGGCCATGCAATGGCGCGCATTGGGGTCCAGGTTGTTGGTCAGAAAGCCGGCCTTCATCAGCTTGGCGGCGGCATAACCTTCCCAGATGGTCCATTGGCCGGAGCCGAACATCGCGATATTGCGCGGCCCGCCTTCCTTGAGCGCGGCCTTGGCCTTTTCTTCCATGATGTCGAAGGCTTGCGTCCAGGAAATCGGCTTGAAGTCGCCGTTCTTGTCGAACTTGCCATCCTTCATGCGCAAGAGCGGCTGCGTCAGGCGGTCCTTGCCATACTGGATCTTGGACAGGAAATAACCCTTGATGCAATTCAAACCACGGTTGACTGGCGCGTCGGGGTCACCCTGCGTGGCCACGATCTTGCCGTCCTTGGTGCCCACCAGCACGCCGCAGCCAGTGCCGCAGTAGCGACAGGCGCCTTTGTCCCAGCGCACGCCATCGGCGCCCTGCGGGGCGGCGGCCATAACGGCCGCCGGCAGGCTCATGCCTGCGGTGGTGGCTGCTGCGGCAATCGCGTTGGATTTGATGAAGTCACGCCGTGTCGTTGTCATTTCAGTTCTCCTTAAAGTGTTGAGGACAGAGCTCGCCGCTGCGCGCCCACGGTCTGTCCCGCAAAGGTCTCAGGTTTCGGATTCGGAATGGTTGTAGATCAGGGCAGCAGCCAGCACGCCTTCGAGCTGCCCGATGCGGGTGTAGGTGGCAAGCGTGCTGTCATCGTCATCGGATTCGATCGTGACGATCAGCTTGCCTTCGGGGGAAATGCCGTGAACCTCGACCCCTTGCAGCGCTGTCAGGCGCTCCGATACGGCGGTCACGTTGGTGGGGTGGGCGTGCACGAGGGCACTGGAGATATTCATGCGTGGGCTCCATGTTGGAGTTCTTGTTGGTGCTGCCTGCCATCGGCCCTGCAAGCCGACACGGATGCTGCAACACTTGGACAAATTCTAGGACTGCCATCTTGACCCATGTTTGATCTAAAACAAGGGTTTTTACTTAGTCCGCATTGGCATCTTGGGTGCGCCAAATGGCGCACTGTCTTGCTCAGGTTCTGCTGGCAAATCCGGCTCAATGGTGTTCGTGGCGCCGGGTGCAATGTGTGTGCCTTGGGCAGCCTGGCCGCGCGCGCCCTATAGTCGCTGCGTCGCCTTGTTCACCCTGCCCATGTCTGAATTCTTGACCGCTGCCTTCTACAAGTTCGTTTCATTGCCGGACTGTGCCGACCTGCGGGTACCCCTGCTGGCTGTCTGCGAAGCCAATGCGGTCAAGGGCACCATCCTGCTGGCACCGGAAGGCATCAACAGCACCATTGCCGGTCCCGAGGCGGGCGTGCACGCGGTGCTGGCGTGGCTGCGGCGCGATCCGCGTCTGGCCGACCTGCAGCACAAGGAAGCGTGGGCCACAACGCCGCCGTTTAACCGCATGAAGGTGCGCCTCAAGCGGGAAATCGTCACATTGCGGGTGCCGGGTCTGGACCCCAGCAAAACGGTCGGCACCTATGTCAAGCCGGCCGACTGGAACCAACTGATTCAGGACCCCGACGTGGTGCTGGTGGACACGCGCAACGACTACGAAGTGGCAATCGGCAGCTTTGCCGGGGCCATCAACCCGCACATCAAGACCTTTTGTGAATTGCCGCAATGGGCCGCCGAGGCGCCGGCGCTGCGTGCCACGGCGGGCAAGCGACCCAAGGTGGCGATGTTTTGCACCGGCGGCATTCGCTGCGAAAAGTCCACCGCGCTGCTGCGATCGCAAGGGTTTGACGAGGTCTATCACCTGGAGGGCGGCATCCTCAAGTACCTCGAAACCGTGGCGCCACAAGACAGCCTGTGGCAGGGTGAATGCTTCGTGTTCGACGAACGCGTGTCGGTTGACCACAGCCTGAAGCCTGGTCAGCATGTGCTGTGTCGCGCCTGTCGCCAACCGCTGCCCGAAGGCGATTTGCAATCGCCCTTGTATGAACTGGGCGTGAGTTGCTCACGTTGCCATGGCAACACGAGCCAGGCGCAGAAGGACGGCGCGCGCGAGCGTCAGCGTCAATGGGATTTGGCCAAGGCGAGCCGGCTGAAACTGATGCCGCCTTGCTCGGTGCGCATCGCAACGGCGTGATCAAGCAGGGCGCTGCGCAGGTTTTTACTTGCGGGCGGGCACCTGCCGCGTCTCGCCAATTTTCATCACGGAGAAGGCGGCTTCGTCGACGCCACGCGCTGCTCTTGCCAACGCCAGATCCTTGGGGGCCTGGTCGAGCGATTCGTCCGTCAGGGTGAAGGTGCCCCAATGCATGCCGATGCTGCGCTTGGCGCCCAGATCGTGGTGGGTCTGCAGCGCTTCGTCGGGGTTGACATGTTGCGTGCGCATGAACCAGCGCGGCTCGTAGCCGCCGATCGGAAGCAGCGCGAGGTCAAAGCCGCCGCCCAGAGTCTGGTCTTGGCGATGGGTGAAGTGACGGCGCGTGTCGGCAAAGTCCAAGCTGTAGCCGGCGTCGCCGCCAAAGTACCAGTGCAGGTTGACGCCCAGTACCGCCCAGCCACCCCAGAGGGTTTCGCTTTGGTCCCCCAGGCCCCTGGCCGACCAGTGTTGGACGGGCGTCAGGTGGAACTCGGCGTCCTGTACGGTGTGGTGCTGCCACCAGTCCAGCTCCACCACATTGGTGATGCCAAGTTTGGCCAACCAGGGTTTGAGACCGAGCGGAACCAGAAACAGCGTGGCGTGTCCGTCACGTTTGGCCTTGAGGTCCAGCGCCACCACGCTGGCGCGGTCGAGGTGGTCATAGTGGTTATGCGAGACGATCACCACGTCGATCGGCGGCAAGTCGTCCAGCGCCACACCCGGCGCCTGGGCGCGTTTGGGGCCGACCATTTGCACTGGTGAGGCGCGTTCGCTGAACATCGGGTCAGTCAGCACGTTGAGGCCATTGGCTTGCACCAGCAGCGTCGCGTGGCCAATCCAGGTCAGCGCCGGTGGCGAGGCTGCGCCGGATGCAAGCACCGCGCGTTGGTAGCCCCGGATCAGCGCCAGGTCGGGTGCCACCACCGGGGTGGGCGCGTCGGGCGGCTTGGGCACGTCGGCACGCATGGCCTCCCACTTCCAGCGCAGCAAGTCCGAGAGGGGCTTTGCTACGGCTTCGATGTAGTTGTTGCGAAAACCGGTGGGGGTGTGGTGGGCTTTGCCGGGGTCATAGTAGGGGTTGCCCCAGGCACTGTGCGCCAATAATCCCGAGAGCAACACCAGGGCAAGCCCGCCGCGCCTGGCGCGGCGCCAGCCGCTCACTTGTACTTGGCGTCGATGTCCCACACGGCGGTCTGGATCAGGCGCTGCACCATGGTGTCCATGCCCACGCCGCCCTTGGCGCTTTGCGAGATGCCCAGCACGCTGGTGCCGGTGGCGCCGACTTCCATCTTCAGTTCCTTGTAGCCTTGGGCCACTTGCGCGGTGGTGCTGGCATTCATAATCTTGTAGCGCATGCCAATCAGCCACACGCCGGTGGCCTCGCCGGTTTTGACTGAGCTGACAACCTGGCCCGCCGCGTAAGAGTTGCGGCTGCCGCTCAGTGTGCTGATCAGGCCGCCAATGGCTGCGCCGTCAAAGCCTTGTTTGTTCTCGGCAATCTGCTCAGCCTTGAGGATGTCGAACTTGACGATCCACTTGGTGGTCTTGAGCTTGCCCATCTTCATGGTCTTGCGCGCCTTGGCCGCGTCGCCCAGGTTGTAGGCGAGTGAAACCTCGTTGAGCAAGGCGCCCAGGCTGGAGCGCTCCAGCACCGTGAAGTTGGCGTTGGACAACTCCAACTCACCAAAGTCGGCGATGTTGTTGGCGGTGAACTTCTGGGTGAACGTGGCGTGCGCGCTCTTGATCTCGCCGGGAATCACCACCAGGGACGGGCCCTTCTTGTTGCGGTTGGTGTACGAGATTTCCTGGTAGGCGGCAGCGTCGGCCGCAGCGTTGGCCTTTTGAGAGGTGGAACTGCCCGCTGTGGGGGAGGCGTTGCCAAAAGTGGGTGGGCCAGACTTGGCGCCAGTCGTGGCGGTGCCGCTGGGCGGTGCGCTGGATGAGGAGTCGCTGACCTTGGGGGCGGTTTCTGTGCAGCCGACGACCAGGCCGGCCAGTGACATCGCTACGGCCATGCTCTTGAGCAGATTCAGGCAGGTTTTCATGGACTTGTCCTCGCTTCAACAAAGGGGTTACAAAACGGGCTAGTTGTCAACGAACGTAAATTCTGAAACAACCATGCCGCTATCTTACTTTGCGAAACGGGGCAAAACACAACACGCAGCGTGAAGTATGAGCAACTTGTCGAGTGACTTCATTCCCCAGTCGACGCCTGGGCGCCCACGGCCACGCGTGGGTCACCGAGGCCAAACAGGACTTTGCGTTGACCTACGGCCCGTCCTGCCAGGGGTTTGGCCAAGCCCAGGTCCGCGATAGACCTGGGCGTTGAAGCCCTGATGGCTCAGGCGGCTTTGGCCACGCGTGGCTTGCGTGGTGTCGCGGCCTTGCGGGCCACTGGGGCCTTGCGCTTGGGCATGGTCGCGATTGCTTTCTCGCCCGCGATCTTGCTGGCCAGGGTGGCCGACTTGACTTCGATCTTGGTGGCCAGCGTGGACAGAGCCACGGCGCTGGGCAGGGTTGCCTGGGCCAGTGTGTTCAGGGTAGTGACGCCCGTTTTTTCTTCGAAGCGGTGGGCGTTGGCAGCCACGCGTTGCACGCCAGTACCGGCCAGCTTGACCATCTGGTCCACCACTTGCTCGGCGCCGTCGGAGGTGAGCGTCAGGCCCTTGGTGTAGTAGCCGTTCAGGACTTGCTGCGCGGCGCTGGCGTTGCGGGCCACGCCCTCGGCGAGTTGTGAGCGCGACTCTTTCAAGGCGCGGTCCCAGCCCTTTTCCAGCAATCCGGCGACACGTTCGCCGCCTGCACGGTAGGCATGGATCACGTTCTTGGCGGTGTTGCCGTAGGACTCGATGACATCGGTAGTCACGGTGGAAAGTTTTTTGGCGCTCATGGTTTTCCTCTGAAGAGTTGAAAGGGATGCGGTGATTGTCGGAACAATCCATAGTGACCGCTCCCTAGCTGGCTAGAGTTTGGCGTCCAGAGCGGGTCGGCCCGCGCCCGGGCATGTCAGTCTGGCGTGGCCGCCACCTGCTCGCGCGGCTTGCGGTGTCCGGGCTTGGCCAGGATTTCCACATAAAACTGCGCGCCGCCGCTGTTGGCGATGCCATCAATCAGGGGCGTCAGCTCAGCCAGGTGCGCCACCACGGCAGCCGCTTCGGTTTCGCCAAACTTGCAGTCAAAGTCCCAATAGTCCACGCCTTCGGGCAGGGTGCGGCGACGTTCGCGTTTGATGTATTTGCGGATCTCGTGTTTGGTGGCTTCCAGCAAGCGCGCGGGGTTCTTGCCTTCCGCGGTGAGTGGAAAAGTCTTCTTCATCTGGGTATCCTTGCGCGCCGGGGCACTTGTGTGCTGCAGTCAAAACGCTGCAGGCTGGGTCGCCGATGATACGGCTGCGGGTGCGGGCGGCAGGCTTCAGTGGGTCACGAACTCGTAGACCACGTCTTCGCTCTCAACCATGTCCAGGATGTCGTTCATGGCGTCCTGGGTCTCGGCGCTGCTCCAGGTTTCCTCGGGGTCGCTGGCGAACAGTGGCTCGATGGCGAGGTCCAGAAACTGTTGGTTGGGCAACTTCAGCACGGGGCTGCCTTCCGACGTCGTGACCAGCTCCCAGTCATCTGGGACGGACATTTCGAGCTTGATGGTGACGTTGAGTTTTTTCATGGGATCTTCTTGGTTGCGAGGGCTGACGGGGAAGGGGTGACCGGTTGCGCTGAGCGTCACTTGTTGCGCAGCGGGGAGTCCTTGGCAATTCCCCACGAATTTGCGGGGGACGATTTGGCGTCGGGGTTCTTTTGGCGCACATCCTCAATGGCCTGCTCAAGCGCTGGCGACGATACCGGCAACCGGTTGGCATACCAGAGCGCAAAGCCGATTGTTCCGATCAGCAGCGCAGCGGCAGCCACGATTTTCAGCGCGCTGAGCCAAAGCTTGGGCTTGTCGTCTTCGTCCATTTGTAGCTCCTTGGGTTCGGCTTCAAGTGCAATTCTCACCGATTGGCGCGTCAGTGCCGAATGAAGTCAAAATCCTCACTGACGCGTGGCGTGGCGCTTGTTGTCAGACCCCATTGGGCGCTTTCTACAATGCCGACACCACTTCGAGTATTCACCAAAGTCCCCATCATGATCCACCTCCACCACTCCCCCGGTACCGCCGCCATGGCCCCGCACATTGTCCTGGAAGAGCTGGGCATCCCGTTTGAACTGGTTCCCATCGACAAGGATGGGGGCGAACTCCAGTCAGCCGCCTACCGCCAGCTCAACCCCAATGGACTGATTCCCGTGCTGGTGGATGGCGACGTCGTGCTGTACGAGACCGCCGCCATCTGCCTGCACCTGGCCGACACCCACCCTGGTGGCGCGCTGCTGCCAGCGCTTGCCAGCGCCGAGCGGGCGCATGCCTACAAATGGCTGAGCTGGCTGTCCACCACCTTGCAGCAGGCGCTGATCGTCTACTTTTACCCCGAGCGCTGGGCCAGCACGCCCGAAGCCATTGCCCAGGTCAAGGCGCATGCCGAGCAAAAGGTGCTGGTGCTGCTGGAGCAGATCGACGCCCAACTGGCCCGTCACGGTGGCCCCTGGCTGCTGGGCACGGCTTACAGCCTGCTCGACCCCTACGCCATGATGCTGTGCCGCTGGACGCGCAACTTCGCCGGCCGCAAGGCCAGGGACTTCCCGCACATCGGCCCGTGGTTGGCCCGCGTGCTGGCGCGCCCCGCCGTGCAGCGCGTGTTTGCGCGCGAGGCGCTGGCGCAGCCCTGGGTTTGAGTCTGGCAGCATGAGCACCCACTACGAAAGCGTTCAAGTCGCAACGCTGTACCCCGATGCCTTCAGCGTGGCGGCCCCGGCGTCACCGGTCGGGCGGGGTGTCTGGCCGCGCCAGCCGGGCGTTTTCATCCGCCAGAGCGTACTGCCGGCCGACGCGGCCACCGACCCTGACAAGCCCGCGCCCGAGCCGCCAGCGCGCGAGCTGGTTGCAGGGCAGTTTGGCCTGGTGCCGCGCTGGGTCAAGTCGGCGTCGGACGCCAAGCTGCGCTCCACCAAGCTGGTCAATGCACGGTCCGAGGTCGTCACCACGTCCAACAATTTCCGGGACGCCTGGCTGGCCGGGCAGCGCTGCATCGTGCCGATGATGGCGTTTTTGGAAGACGACTGGCGCAGCGGCAAGGCCGTGCCCACGCGTATTGCCCGCGTGGACGGCAAGCCCATGGGCGTGGCGGGTTTGTGGGAGAGCTGGACCGGTGCCGAGGGCGAGGTCATCATCAGCTATACCTTGCTCACGGTGAACGCCAACAGCCACGCCCTGATGCACCGCTACCAACAGAGCGGCAACGAAAAACGCATGCTGGCCATCCTGAACGAGGGCGCCTTCGATGCGTGGCTGGGCGCCCGCCCCGAGAAGGCCCGCGAGTTCATGCGGGCTTGCCCGGCCAACTGGCTGACCGCCAACCCGGTTGAGCAGAGCCGCTGAACCTTCCGCGTGGCGGCAGGGCGGCAGGGCGGCACGCGTTCACGCCGAATCGGGCGTGCTGGCCAGGGTCTCGCCCCAGTAGTTGAAGGTAAAGGGGCGTGGCCCTGGCAGGTAGCGCGTTTGCAGGTCTGGCAGGGTAAAACCCGCTGCGCGCAGCAGGGCCGGGATGTCGCGCCCCAACTGGCAGCCGCCCGCCAAGGGACCCCATACCGGCTGCAGCCGTTCTTGCCAGCGCTGCACCGACGCATCGGGCGCTCGCCCGTGCTCGCAAAACAAGAGCTTGCCGCTGGGCGCCAACACGCGGCGCATCTCCAGCAGCGCCGCCTGCGGGTTGGCAATGGTGCACAGTGTGTAGGTGATCAGCACCGTGTCATAGCTGGCGTCGGGCACGGGAATCTTCTCCGCCGACAGGCCCACCAAATCCACCACCAGACCGGAGCGCGCAATGCGTTCCCGGGCCAGTGGGTGGAACTGCAGCGCGGGGTCCAGGCCGGTGATGTGGGTGACACGGCTCTGGTCGTAGTAGCGCATGTTCAGCCCGGTGCCAATACCCACCTCCAGCACACGCCCCCGCGCGCGTGGCACCACCAGTTGGCGCATGCGCCCCACCGCGGACATGCCGCAGGCATAGTCCAAAGCCCTGGGCAGGATGTGGCGTTCGTACCAGTTGGGGTTCATGACACAAGCTCAAGCTGAGCAGCCGGTTTGGCAGGGGGCCTTCTTTGAAGCGTGCACTTGGAGCCCCGAGGCTTCTTGCCTCGTCAGGCGCCGAACTTGGCGTAGTACTGCGCCACCGCCGGGGTCTGGGCGATGCGCTGCATGTGGGCGTTGAGCGCGGGGGCCACTCTTTCCACCAGATCGGTGGGCACGTGGTCCAGCCGGCCGGAGTTGAGGCCGCGCACGTCCACAAACACCTTCAGGTCGGCCACGGTGAGGCGGTTGTCGGCAAAGTATTGGCCACCGTGGGCCAGCAACTGGTTTTGCAGCCAGCCCAGGTACACCGGCATGGAGCCGTTGACCAGCGCCACGCGCGCCGCCTTTTGCTCGTCGCCCTTCATGCTGAAGCTGGGGCCCAGTTTGACGCCGGCTTCTTCCACCACATACGCCACCTCGTCGCACAGCAGAGCCTGGTAGGCGTCGGTGGGGTACAGGCCGGCCAGCTTGCCGGCATAGCGCAGCATGGCGTCGCTCTGCGTCACCTGCACGCCGTCCACGTGCATCACCGGCACCTGGCCAAAGGGCACGGTCTTGCGCACCTCGGCAAACTCGGGGAAGGTAAAGCGGTGGTCTTCAAACGCGATGCCGCCAATGGCCAGGGCCAGGCGTATGGGCTCGGCTCGGCCGCCGTGAAAGTCGAAATAGCTGAGTTTGAGTTGGGGCATGGTGGGTTCCTGAGTTGGTGTGGATGGAGCATAGTGGTCTTTGGGTTCAGCCTGCCCGCCCCCACACCAGCAGCAGGTTGTTGGCGGGCATGGCGTGGCGCGCTTGCAGGCGCAGGCCGGCGTGCGCGGCGGCTTGCTCCACGTCTTCCCGCAGGCGGATGCCCCAGCTTGCGTCGTGCTCGCGCAGGCTTTGGTCGAATGCCACGTTGCTGGGCGCGGGCGGCGCGTCGTTCTCAAAATAGGGGCCGTAGGTGACCAGCTTGCCGCCCGGTGCCAGGTGGCGCGCGCTGCCGCGCAGCAGCGCCAGGCCAGCCTCCCACGGGGCGATGTGCAGCATGTTGGCGCAGAAGATCAGGTCGAAGGCGGGCGCCTGCTCGGCGTCAGTAAACCAGGGTTCGCTGCGCACATCGAGCTGCATCGGGTCCAGCACGTTGCTCAGCTTGGCCTGCGCCACCCGCACCTCGATGTTGTACAGCGCCCCACGGTGCACCTCGGTGGGCTGCCAGGTCCACAGCGGCAACTGCTGCGCAAACCATTGCACATGTTGTCCGGTGCCCGAGGCTATCTCCAGCGCCGTGCCCCGATCTGGCAGCACCTGGCGCAGCACGTCGAGAATGGGCTGCTTGTTGCGGTCGGCAGAGGGGCTGAAGTCGGGTTGGGACATGGGGAGGAATCGTAAGGACGCGAACCTGATGTCGAACGCCAAGCCCAGGGGGTTAAGAGCAGCTTGCTGAGCCGTCGTCAACGTGCAGCGCGGAGCCCGTTTGTCACGGCAAGCCCGCCGCTTGCTTGGCGTGCAGCTTGGCAGCGATGTATTCACCGTGGGTGACGTGCAGCAAGCCAGCTACCTTGCTGATCACGTGGTTCTCGTGCGCGTCCACGGTGGCATCGGCGTAGGCAACTTGCCACATGTGTTCCACCACCTGGATCTTCTGGGCGTGCGTGAAATGCTTGTTGATGGCGCTGGTGTAGCGGAAGTAGTCGCTGCTTTTCTTGGCAGTGTGTTCTGCGTGGGTCAATAGTTGCTGCATTTCATCGTCGGTCAGCGCAAACTTTTTGCGCAGTGCCGACACGGCCGCAGCGCGCTCCAAGTCGCCGATATTGGCGTCAGAGCGCATCACCTCGACCAGCAACACGGCAGTTGCCAGTTGCAAGCCGTGTGCGTCGCTGACGGACGCTGCGCTGTCCTCCGTAAGCTTGAAAAATTGGACCAACAGGGTTTTCAGGGGACTCAGCATGGGCTCAATTGCGATTGTGGTGACATCAGTCCAATACGCTGGCCACCAGGGTCAGGCCGATCGACCACAGGTCGATGGGGGCCGACGCGTCGGTAGTAAACAGACTGCTGCGCTGGGCGCTTTGCTCGCGCAGCGCGCGCTGGCGGTCGCGCTCGAGCATGATCAGCGCGTCGGCCACACCCGGCGCAGGCGCGGTGGCCGTTGTGGACTTGACGGCATGGGCGTAGCCTTTGAGTGCTTGCTCTACCGCCTTGGGGTCCAGCAACGAGAACGCCGAGCGACAGTGGGGGCAGGCGTGATCCTTCCTAAGGTCCACCGGCGCACCGCAACTGTTGCAATGGATCACGGCCACCCGCTTGGCAATGTCGTCAATCTCGGGCCGGGTCAGCAAGCGGACAAAGCCCTTCTCGATCATGAACGACGAAAACGCGCTGAAGCGCCCGTGGCCGCCTGAGCAGCGGTAGGTGATGTAGCGCCCGCTGCGCACCACGTCAAAGCCTTGCGTCAAGGGATTGGCGCAGCGCGGGCAATGCACTGCTGCCGCCAACGGCTGGTGGGCCGCCGCACGTTGTTCATGCAGCAGCTTGAACAGATCGGCCACCGCAGCGGGCGAGAGCTTCATGTTCTCTTGCGGGTCAATCCACATGCCCTGGCACTGAAAGCACAGATCGAGCTCAATGGTTTTACCGTTGTTGCCGGGCAAAGCGTGCACTTGCATGGCAGCGCGGCACGATGGGCAGGGGGCGGTCGGTGATGTGGCCATTCGAGGGAGTAGCGGTTGCAGATAGGCGCTATCGTAAGGCGGTTTTCCCTCGTGCCCATGGAGCGTCGAAACGCAGCTCCCGCAACCGTAGCATATTGATCGGCATAACGACGGCCCAAACACTGCGAGCAATCCAAAACAGCACGGCGCCTGGTACCGGTGACGCGGGAGCGCCCACCCCCAAGGAAACCCCAATGAGGCTACCAAGAACGTAGTAAATCCAAAGCGCAAGCCTAGAACGAAGACCCCGGTTCGGCCAGAAACGCCAGCTCGTCCGCACTGGAGGTGCGCCCCAGCATCGCGTTGCGGTGGGGGTAGCGGCCGAAGCGGTCGATGATGGCTTTGTGGCGCAGCTCGTAGTCCAAGTTGCCTTCCATACCCGGCTGCGAAAACAGCGCTACGGCTTGCGCATGCACCAGTGCGGACTCGCTGTGCATATAAGGCATGTAGGCAAACACGCGCTGCGCCACAGGCAGGCTGCGGTCCTGCGTACTTGCCACCAGCTCTTGCGCCAACACCAGCGCCAGCGCGTCCTGCGCAAAGGCGCGCGGCGTGTCGCGGTACACGTTGCGCGAGAACTGATCCAACACGATGATCTCCGCCAGCCGCCCCTGGGCCGTTGTGCGCCACGCAAACAGCTCGCACCGCGCCGCAGCCTCCAGCGTGGCGCCAAAGCGTGTGCGAATGGTTGTGTCCAGTGCGGCGTCTTTGACGAAGTGCTGCTTGGCGGTTAGCTCTTCGAACCAGAAGTGGAGGATGGATTGGGACTGCATTGGCGCGAGGATAGCGCGGATGGGTGTCTTCCCCAGTTTGGCAGTGCACATCTCCCCACCCGGTTGAGACGTGTTGTCGTCGTGTGAGCGCATCAGGCCAGCCTTGCGAGCCTCAACCCTGGCCGCGCCTCCAGGCGGGCGGCCCCATGCGGCCCCGGCGCTGGGCCAGAACCACCATGGCCGCGCTGGCCAGCACCACCAGAACCAGGTCCACGGCGGAGCCTTCGATGCCGAACGCACCGCCGGTCAACCAATCGGGGCCGCTGAGTTGGGTGGTCAACAAGCCGTTCTTCACCTCGTGGCCAGACACCGCCAACGAAAAGACGCCATCTTGAACAAAATTCCAGCCAGCGTGCAAGGCGGCGCAAAACCAGAGGCGCCCGGTCAACAAAAAGGCAGCCGCGAAGAACACGCCGGCGGCTGTGATGTTGGCAAAGCCCAGCGCCGAGATGTTGTCGTTGACCAGGTGCATGCCACCAAACACCAGGCCCGACACCAGCAGCGCCAGCCAACTGCCCAGCGACTCCTGCACGACCCGGAAGAAGATACCGCGCAGCATCATCTCTTCAATAAGGCCCACGGTGATGTGCATGAGCAGCGGCAGGACGATGAGGCTACTGGGCGCCAGCGACAGCGCGCGCAGGCCACCCAGCGCAGCGATACACGCCACGGAGACGCACACCATCAGGCCACCCAGCACAAAACCGGCGCTGTACTCGCCCAATGCTCCCTTGAGCCCCAGCTCTGACACCGCACGCTTCTCTATCCTGGCGACATAAAACGCATACGACAGGCAACCCATGACTGCGCCCAACAATTGGCCCAGGCGCGAATACAGCTTCACTTCAAAGAAACTGGTGGATGCCGCCTGAATCAGCAGGAATGGCACCATGAAAAACACCAGCGCCAGGAGGATGCGGGTCAGAGGAAAGCGCAGAACGCGTTGACCCAGCGGGGCGGCCACAGAGCCGCCCAGGCAGATGGAAGTTGCAGTGCTCATATGAATTTGCTTTCTGTGGGGTAGATAGGTTTGGGTTCGGAGGCGTCTCCGATGGGCGCGACTGTAGTCAGCCCGCCAGGGCAACGCCAGCGCCATGCGACAAAGCGTCGCAATGGCGGATCCAGCTGCAGATCGCGCGAAAGCACTAGCCTTCGCGCAATAGGCGCAGCACGTGTTCCTGCACTTTGGGGAAGCGCTTTTATGCGCGGTCCAAGTCGTGAATCAAGCAAGCAACCATGGTGGTGGTGATGTCAACCGCCGAGCCGTTCGCGCCGTGCGGCAAGTCACATCCGCATCAGCCCGGCGGTAGTGCGTCGAGCTGGGCTTCCAATGCAGGTAACGCGGACTGAACGGTGTCCCAAACCACTTCAAGGTTGATATCGAAATATCCATGCGCAATCCGGTTGCGCATGCCCGCATGCTTCGCCAAGGGATTTGCTAGTGCTGTTCGGCAAAAGCGGGATGCTGATCCATTACCTTGGTAGCGGCTTCGCCCTGAACAAAGAGGCTTATCACGTTAGGCAGTCTGACCAAGGTCATAGCGGCCTGGCTTCGTGAAGGACGGCGTCACGGAATTTGAGTGGGAGATCCTTGAGCGTAAGAACGTCGACCGACACGCCCAGCAACTCTTGTAGCTCGTCTTGCAGGCCGCCCAAAATCAAAAAGGGTGGTCCCTGGCAACGTGTCAACCAGCAGGTCCAAATCACTGCCCTCCTGGTCATCACCACGCAAGGTTGAGCCGAATACCCTGGGGTTGGCCACGCGATAGCGCGCCGCCGCGAGGCAGACTGCGTGACGGTGTTGGCTAAGGGCTTGGGATGGGCGCATGGATTGGAGTTTAACGGCAGTGGAGCGTCGATGCAGAACGGGCCTCTAGCCCTCGCGGAGTATTCCTAAGCAGCTACTAAAAACGTAGCAACTGCGAGCCGAATACCTAGAACGAAGACCCTGGCTCATTCAAAAACGCTAGCTCGTCAGCCGTAGACGTGCGCCCCAGTATCACGTTGCGGTGCGGGAAGCGGCCAAAGCGGTCGATTATTGATTTGTGGCGCAGTTCGAAGTCCAAGTTGCCTTCCATACCCGGCTGCGAAAACAGCGTGACCGCCTGCGCATGCACCAGCGCGGACTCGCGGTGCATATAGGGCATGTAGGCAAACACGCGCTGCTCCGTAGGCAGGCTGCGGTCCTGCCCGCTGGCTACCAGCTCTTGCGCCAGCACCAGCGCCAGCGCGTCCTAAGCAAAGGCGCGGGGCGTGTCGCGGTAGCCGTTGCGCGAGAACTGGTCCAACACGATGATCTCCGCCAGCCGCCCCTCTGGCGTTGCGCGCCAGGCAAACAGTTCGCACCGCGCCGCAGCCTCCAGCGTGTCGTCAAACCGCGCGCGAATGGTTTCGTCCAGACCGGCGTCTTTGACGAAGTGCAGCTTGGCGGTTAGCTCTTCGAACCAGAAGAGGCGGATGGATGGGGGGCAGGTCAGTCTCGAAGCGCTCGGCAATACTCATAAGATCAGTAGCCGCTGGCCCACCTCGCGCACGGACACTTGCGCCATTCATTTGGCCGGCGCCACACCCTCGTCATCGATGGACTTTTGCACCTCGCGATAGAAGGCCTCGCGCGCTGCCATTGCTACCGGGTCCCGGGCGCCACCTGCCCAGTTGGCGTTGGACACGATCACCAGCTTGCGTTTTGGATCAATAAAGATCCCCTGGCCAAATATGCCGCGGGCTGCATAGCTGCCGTCGTCATAGGTCCACCACTGGTAACCATAGCCGCGCTCTGGTTGGTTAATGTCGGTGCGCTTGGTCGTGGCTTCTGCCCACCAGCCGTCGGGAACGATGCTCTTGCCGTTCACCATGGCGCCATTCAAAATGAACTGGCCCACACGGGCGTAGTCGCGCGCTGCAGCCTGTATGCAGCAGCCACCAATTTCCTTGCCCGTCTTACTCAAGATCCAGGTCGCCTGCTGCTCCATAGCCGCAGGCCCCCACACTTTCTCTGCCAGATAGGTCGCCAAGGGCCTCTTCGTGGCTTGTTGCACCAAGGTGCCCACCAAATTGGTTTCACCGGTGCTGTAGTGCCAGCGGGTGCCAGCCGGCACATCACGAGGAAGCTTGCGCATGTAGCTCACCAGTGCTTCAACGCCTGCGTCAGGCTTGTGATTGTTGAACTGGGCCACATCAGAATTGGGGTCCGCATAGTCTTCATTCCACTTGACCCCAGAAGTCATGGTGAGCAACTGGCGCACGCTCACATCATCGTAGGCAGAGCCTTTGAGGTCCGGAATGTAGACGCTTACCTTGTCGTCCAGGCTCTTGATGAAGCCGTCTTTCACCGCAGCACCAACCAGCGTGGAGGTGAACGACTTGGCCACTGAAAAACTGGTCCAGCGCCCATTACCATCAAAGCCCAGGCCATAACGCTCCAGACGCAACTTGCCGTCATGCACCACCAGCAACGCGGCACTGCGCTGGCCCGCCATGTAGGCATCGATATCGCTCGTCGGTCTGAGTGGTGCACCAACAGGCAAAGCAGAGGGGGTTCCACTGGCGGGCACTACATTCACCTTGGCCAGTATGGGCAGGCGGTCCAGCGCGCGGAAAGCGGCATCGCGCTGCGGCTGTGTCCAGAACAACAAATCCCGATTGGTAGGCACAGTAGCCAACAGCCCACGGGTTTCCTTGTCCAGGCTGAACCAGCCGCCTACTGCCGCAACACCCAAGACCACCAAGGTGCCAAGCACCACTTTTTTGAAATTCAAAACCGTTCTCCTGTCTTTTTCAAATTCGTCGCCCGCAATTTAACTGAGCAGGCGCTTGGTGCAGTGTAGTTTGGCCCATGGACGTCGCGATCAACGCTTGTTCCAAATCACCAGCCCAATGCCGCCCATGATGGCGCATGCCGACAGCGCCATGGGCCAGGTGGCGGCTTCGCCCAACAACACGATGCCACCCAATGCCGCGATGACCGGCACGCTGAGCTGCACCGTGGCCGCATGCGTGGCCTGCAGTGTGGGCAGCACGCGGTACCACACGGCGTAGCCCACACCCGATGTCAGCGCGCCAGAGGCCACTGCGTACAGCACGCCGCTGCTGCTCAAGTACGACTGCGGCAGCGCCACCGCACTGAGCACCAGCGCCATAGGGACGGTGCGGACAAAGTTGCCTGCCGTCACCGCCGTAGGGTTGGCGCTGCCGTCGGTTTGTTTGCGCCTGCCGCGCAGCGAATAGGCGCCCCAGGCCACCCCCGCGCCCAACATGGCCGCCGAGCCCCCAAACCCCGGGGTTGCCAGGCCCGGCAGCATCAGCGCCGTGAGCCCCGCAACCGCCAGCGCGAAGCCGCCAAGCTGCAGCTTGCGCATGCGTTCGCCCTGGTACAGCCCCCAAGCAATCATCGTGGCCTGCACCGCGCCAAACAGCAACAGCGCGCCGGTGGCAGCCGTCATGGTCAAGTAGGCAAACGAAAACCCGGCTGCATAAACAAACAAAGCCAATGCCGACCAGCCGTCGCCGGGCAGCGTGGTCGTCGGCCTTTGGGGCTTTGCGTCTTGCTTGTGCTGCAGCCACACCAGGGCGCCCAGGGTGATGGCACCGGACAACAACCGCACACTGGTGAAGCTTGCCGCGTCAATAGCGCCGCCCTTGAGCGCCACCCGGCACAGCAGGGAGTTGCCAGCAAACGCCAGCATGGCCAATGCAACCAGCGAAAAATTGAGTAGGGAGCCCATTGCAGATCAGTTTACGCCTGACCTTGCTATGTGGGAAATATGCCTCTAGCCCTCGTGGAATATGAGCGAGCAGCTACAAAAAGCGTAGCAAATGCAGTTGTACCGAAAACGCGCCTCAACTCGCAGTATGCGTGCGGCTGGTTGCCTTGGGTTTTGCGTACGGTACGACTAAGCCAAACGCATCGGCCATTCGTTGAGCCTGCTTGGCGGATTGCTCCAACGCCTTTTGCAGCGCTTTCGGCGTGGGTGTCAGACGATTTTGCTGAGCCTGTTTAGTTTGTGCCATGTTGTAGGTTCCATCACTGTGAGTTGGTTGGCGAGCTGCGCCGCTACGGCCCGAGCATGGGGAGTGGTCGAATTATCGAACAATGTCCATTCATCTGCCAACGGCAAGTACAGGTCGAAGAAATTGTTGAGGCTGCGCCCGAACCGCCGCCGCACCACATCCGCAGGAACATCGTGTCCACCCTGCGCCACGCGCAGCTTGACGCGCCGTACGGCCAATTGGGCATTTGCCAATGAGAAGTAGTAAATCGCGACGGCATAGCCCTGCTGCTTGAGCCCGCGCAAAAACACGGCGAATGTGCGGCTTGACAAGGTTGATTCAAAAGCGAAATCGGCTTTCGCCTCGCCCAATTGCTGTAATCGCGTGAGCATGATGCGACCCGCCTCAAATGCCACGGCATCCGTGTGGCGGCCCGACAGGCCGCGCGCAATGTAGTCGGCATTGACAAAGGTCTCAATGCCCAGCGCAGCGAGGATGGCATCGGCGTGCGTGGATTTTCCGGCGCCGTTGGGGCCGGCGAAGATGACGACACGGGGAGGCGGTTTGGACGGGCTTGGCATGGGCATTCAATACGAATCACATGGCTGGACCTATTCGACAACACCCACCACTTGCCGCTTCACTTCGTCCAGCGTCTTGCCATTAGCGGCCTTCCATTCGATCCAGCCGTTGGCTGAGCGGCCCATCACCGCCATGGCGGCCATGCTGGGGCTGGAGAACAGGTGGTCGCGGGTGAAGACTAGCAGACCGTTTTGCGCAGAGAGGATGCCGTCCAGCACCAACTGGTTGCGCAGCCGCTCGTTGGACGTGCCCTGGATGGATGCGACGATTTCGGCGCGGCCTTTGGAGCCCTTGTGCACCACAAAGCCTTCGGTGGTGTACTCGCCCACGCCATCCGCGCCAGAGCCTTTGCAAAAGAACAATTCCTTCTCGCCCTTTGCAGTTGGCGCGTTGGTAAGCGGCTCGAATATGGGTTGCCCCAAGGTGGCCAGCAATGTGGCCGCGGTCCCGTGTATCTCGTGGCAGTCCGCTTGCAGCGGCGCGGGTGTGTAGGGTTGTGAGCCGGTGTTACCGTTTTCCAGGCTGTACCGCCCGGCCTTGGTGGCCTCCGCAATGGCAAACCACTCCAGAAACAGCGCGTGCGTTTGCGTCATGCTGTTGGTGAGCGAGATGACCACCATCGCCCGGTTCCAGAAGTCTTTGTTCTGGTTGTGTTGCACCAGGCGCGTCCCTACATTGCCAGATTGGCCGATGTAGGCGCGTGGCAACCTGGCCTCCGACAACTCACCCATCAAAAAGTACACGCCCACCTGCTGCGCCTCGGGCAACTTGAGGAAGTCTGCCAACTGGCTGCGCGGCACCTCGATCACGCGAACAATGCGCGTTGTGATCTCGGCCACGCGCATGCCGCGCGGGTCACCGGCGGGGAGGAAGATTTGGATGGTTTGGGGGCGGATCGTCATAGTACGGTAGCAACAAGTATCTCAAGACGTTCCAGTTCAGGAAGAATTTGTAGCTTTTGGTTTTGGGGGGACCCAAAAAAAGGATAGTTTGTCTTCAAATGTAGTCTGCCCTCATGCGGCTCACCGGGCCGCGCAAATACGGTTGACCCCTTGCCAGGAGGCGGCAGACGTAAATTAAATCTTGCTCAGTTTTTGGATCAATCGGTTGAACCGCTCGTCGGGAGTTGTGCGCATGCCCCCCTCGAACTTCGCCAAATGTATCCATGGTTTGAAGCCAGAAATTGTCTAAATGCGTTCCATTTAGGCCTAGAGGTTTAAGTAGCCCGAGGATATTTTTGCTCTTCACGCCATTGTTGGCCCGGACTTCCTTTCGCAACTCTTTGTCCATATACGACACGAGCGCATCCACGAGCTGCGAACTACAGCCGGCAGTTTTCCAAGAGCCAATGTTTACAAGAAAACGAGACAAGGCGTCTTCTATCAATAGTTCAATAAAACGTTCAATCTCCGCATGAACTAGCAGCCTGAACGCACTCATACAGTCGTAGTCTGAATCGGTATACGTGCCTGTAGGATCTAAAGGCGGAACGAATCTGAAGTGCAAGTCATCAACGCGCTCACGTAGCTCCGCAAATCGCGTGGGCGAACTCATGGCCGCAAATCAATTCGACCGGTCGTTGGATCGATGGCTGGCGTTGTTACTGGAATCTGAAGGACATTTGAAAGGCTTTGACCCCATAGCTGGAGCCGAGTCGACAGAGCACCGATGCTTTTTGTAGTTGTTTCAATAGCTGTCCTAAACGGACGTGAACCCTCGCAAAGGCGTTTGAACTCCGCGATGACCAACTCGGGGCTTTCCTGCGCTTTTGTCCGTATTTCCGTGTCACGGAAATAGAAAATCATGACATCGAAAACGGCTCGATTGAATCGACGCTCAAAATCTATACCGTTCCACTTCCTGAACGCGTCTTGGGAGAAAATTTCCCAAGTGGCTTGAATTGCCGTTTCAAGTTCAGTGCTTTGCGTACGTACCGCGCTTTCTACGTCTCCCCAATTTCCGTTGAGTCTTTGGCTGGTTTCGTCAAGGAAGAGCTTGAGGTTACCCGTGTAACTTTCTAGAAAGTTGACGAGACCGAAGTATCGAATTGTTAGTTCAACATCGCGCATTCGAAAATCCGGCTGTTGCTTTGAGTTAAACAATCCCATCACCGCAGCACTCTTGGTCGTGAAGTCAGTTGCAAATTCTGTAAATTCCCCGGGACTTACTACTTGTCGCAATTCCTGAGGTGAAAGCGGAAGGCTTCCGCTATTGAGTCGGAGAAAAACTAGGTAAAGATACTCCTCGGATGGCCAGTTTCTGAGGACTACTGTGCGGATAGTTTGATTCTCAAAAAAACGCAAATCATCAGTTAGTGCCTGGTCTTCAGTTGCGTCAACAAGCGAGATGTCATTCAAGTCTGGGCGTAGCGCCAGTCCGCTTAGTCGAAGTTGTTTGAATTCAGGGTCCTGCGACGTGGCGCTGAACTGACGCAGGGTGAGCAGTCGTTGCTTGCCGTCCAAAACGATGTAGGCTCCCTTTTTTTCTTTGCTTTCAGCGAGAACAATTTGGGGTACTGGTAGCCCTAAGAATAGGGACTCAATAAATTCACTTTTCCTCTTTGAAGTCCAAGCGTCGCGCCGCTGAAAACTTGGGTCGAGCTTGATATTTCGCTTCTTTAGTTGTGAAATAAGCGTCTCCACCGTCCAGTCGGTAGCTGTAACAACGGCGTCATAGTTCTTTCCGGCGAGCAAGGCGCTGGCATCCTCTTGCGAAAGAGTGTCATCGTCTTGATAGTCTTCGTCATCGAAGGACGATTGCTGATGTGCTGCGTTCACGTTTTTCCTTAGGTTCGTATCACTTCCCTCCCCCCACGAATCCTTCAACCCCTAAGCCGGAATCGTGGGGTTCGAGTTCTCGTGGCGCATCAAGCAACTTTCTTCAACGACAGCTTCACGGTGTATCCCAGTTGCGCGGCAACGTTCACCAGCGCATCCAACGTGAACTTGTGGGTGCGGTTTTTAATCAGATCGTTCATGCGTGGCTGCGTGATGCCGGCACGCTTGGCCGCTTCGGCTTGTGTGATACCGAGCTTGTCGATGACTTTGCGGATATGGATGACTAGGTCACCTCGCAGCAAAAGGTTTTGTGCCTCAGCTTCGGGAAATCCCAAGTCGCGGAAGACGTTGTCGCTTCCAACGACGCTGTGCAGTTTTCCGGTCATGATTTCTTCCTCTTCAATAGGGCTGCGTATTGGCTCTTGGCGGTATCCAAATCCGGTTTAGCAGTCTTTGGCGTCTTCTTGACAAAGGCATGGAGCACGTAAACATGGTCTGAAAATTTGGCTACGTAAATCACCCGGTACTGGTTGCCTTCGCGCACCCTGATCTCATAAGCACCAGCACCCACCGTTGGCATGGGTTTGAAGTCTGTGGGCATGAAACCAGCCTGTACCAGTTGAAGCTCCTGACCAATCAGAAGGCTTGCATCCTGCGGAAAATCGCGTACCGCGTTTAACGATGTGCCCAGCCACTCAATGCGCTTCATCTTATATCAGTTTTGATAAGTTTTCAAGGCAAGAATTCTTGCCGCTGGCCTACTTCCCCCAACCATCCTTCAACCCCACCGCCAAGTTAAACACCGGTTTAGAACCAGTCACGTGATCCACCCGATCCGCCACAAAGTACCCATGCCGCTCAAACTGAAACTGCTGACCCGCCTCCGCATTCGCCAGTGACGGCTCAACAATCGCCGTCATCACCTTCAGGCTGTTCGGGTTCAGGTTCTCGATGAAGTCTTTGCCGCCCGCATCCGGCTGCGCGTCCAGAAACAGGCGGTCGTACATTCGCACTTCAGCGTTGACGCCATCCGCCACGCCCACCCAGGTGATGACGCCTTTGACCTTGACGGTTTCGCTGCCGGGGGTGCCGCTTTTGGTGTCGGGCACTACGGTGGCCAGTACTTCGGTGATGGTGCCTGCGGCGTCCTTGTTGCAGCCGGTGCACTCGATCACGTAGCCGCCTTTGAGGCGTACCTTGTTTCCTGCGACCGCATTGCCGTTGCCGTCAATGCTCGGGGGGAACAATCGCTTGTAACCCTTGGGTGGCACTTCTTCAAAGTCCTCGCGGTCGATCCACACTTCTTTGCCGATGGTGAAGTGGCGCGGGGGCGGTGGCTCGGTGCCTTGCGGCGGGTTGGGCAGCGCGGGCTGCGTGCAAGGCTCCAGGTGCCCCGCGCCCATCACCTCGTCCCAGTTGGTCATGATGAGCTTGACCGGGTTCAGCACGGCAAAGCCGCGGTGGGCTTTGAGCTCCAGGTCTTCGCGCAGGCAGCCTTCCAGGGTGCTGTAGTCAATCCAACTGTCGCTCTTGGTCACGCCAATGCGTTCGGCAAACAGTTGCAGCGCGGCGGGCGTGTAGCCACGCCGGCGCAGGCCGACGATGGTGGGCATGCGGGGGTCGTCCCAGCCTTCCACCTTGTGGTCGTAGACGAGCTGCGCCAGCTTGCGTTTGCTGGTGATCACATAGGTCAGGTTCAGCCGCGCAAATTCGTATTGGCGGGGCGGTGGGTTGGCCAGCAAATTGCCTTCGATCAGGCGCACCAGCAACCAGTCGTAAAACGGCCGCTGGTCTTCAAACTCCAGCGTGCAGATGCTGTGGGTGATTTGCTCCAGCGCGTCTTCAATCGGGTGGGCATAGGTGTACATCGGGTAGATGCACCACTTGTCGCCGGTGTTGTGGTGGGTGGCGCGGCGGATGCGGTAGATGGCCGGGTCGCGCAGGTTGATGTTGGGGCTGGCCATGTCGATCTTGGCGCGCAGCACCATGCTGCCGTCTTCGTGTTTGCCATCACGCATTTCCCTGAAGCGCGCCAGGTTCTCGGCCGGTGTGCGGCCACGGAACGGGCTGTCGACACCGGGCTTGCCAAAGTCGCCGCGGTTGGCGCGCATCTGTTCGGCGGATTGCTCGTCCACGTAGGCCAGGCCGGCTTCGATCAAATACTCGGCGGCGCGGTACATGAAGTCGAAGTAGTCGCTGGCGTGGTAGGGCTCGGCATCGGCGCTGCCGTTCCAGTCAAAACCCAGCCATTTGATGGTGTCGCGGATCGAGTTGACGTATTCCACGTCCTCTTTTTCGGGGTTGGTGTCGTCAAAGCGCAGGTGGCACACGCCGCCATAGTCGCGCGCCAGGCCAAAGTTCAGGCAAATGCTCTTGGCGTGGCCCACGTGCAAGTAGCCGTTGGGCTCGGGCGGAAAGCGGGTGCGGATTTTGGCGGGGTCGCTCTGGCCCTTGGCGTGGTGCGCCGCATCACCAGGGCTGCCGCCCCATTTGCGCTGGGCGTAGGTGCCGTTGGCCAGGTCGGCCTCGATGATCTGGCGCAGAAAGTTGCTGGGTTTGCCCGTGCCGGTGGTGGCGTCCGTGGCGGTGGGCTTGGCGTCGGGGGTGGGGTGCGTCGGGGTCGGGGTGCTCATCCGACTGATTTTAGGGGTGCTAGACCCGCAAATCAGCCCAAATGGGCGCCAGTTCGGTCTTTTCGGCCTCAATCAGTTTCTCGGCCAGCAACATGCATTCGCGTTGCAGTTCGTACAGGTGACGGCGCAATTCGTCGCCGGCCAGCGCCATCTCAAACTGGTCTTGTGCGGTGAGCTGGTTTGCTTGCAGGCCCCACACGCCCAGCGAGTTCCAGGCCATGCGCAGGCGGTCGATGCGATTCAGCGCCAGGCTCACGATGGCGCGGCGCTCGGCGCTGCCCGCTGCGGATTGCAGCGACTGCGCGGTCTGTTGCGCCCGCTGCAGGGTGGCGTTGATCTGTTGCAAGGCGTCGGTGGGCGGTGGCACATCGGCGGGCAACTGCTCGTTGGCGGCGCGGGCCATGTTGAACACCATGCTGCTGTAGCGGGGCGGAAACTCGCCCGGTACCACGCGCAGCGCAAAGCTGGCGCGCGTCAGCGGCGCGTTGGGTGCCCGTGACAGGCCCATGGTGGCCTCCACGGCGCCCAGCATCAGCCCCAGTGGGGATATGGCATCCCCCGTCAGCCGGGCTGGGTAGCCCGCGCCGTTGAGCCGCTCGTGGTGCTCACCAATGGCGCGGCACAGGGTGGCGGGATAGTCGGTGGTGGCGCTGAGCAGCAGTTGGGCAATGCGCGGGTGCGCCATCATGTGTTTGTGGCCCAGCAGGTCCAGGGGTTCCTGATCGTCCAGGTACTGCGGCTGGATGTAGGCCTCGCCAATGTCGTGCAGCAAGCCGCCCAGCATGGCCAGGCGCATGTCCACGGGGGTGGACTCGGCATGCGCCATGCCACCGGCCAGGGCCATGGCGCGCACGGCGTGGGTGATGCCGCCGGGTCGGGTGGCCAGAAGGGTGGTGAGCAGCAACTGCGCGACTGAATGCAGGGGGACTTGTTGGAGCTGTTTTTCCAGCAGCAAGGCGCTGGGGCGCAGGGCTTGGGCCATGCTGTGGTCGCTGGCCAGAAAGGTCTTGAGCTGCTGCATCAGGTAGAACGGCGTGACGCCGTCCTCGGCCATCAGGCAGGCCTCCAGCGGGTAGCGCAGTTTGCGCTCCAGCAGGCGCTGCTGCAGGATGGTGGACACCGGCAGGCCCTTGGCCCACAGCTTGAGGCCGCGTACGTCCACAATGTCCTGCGAGGCGACGATGGTGTAGATCTCGCTGGCGCTCACAAGCGCTGCCAGAAAATCTGGGTTGGTCTGCGAATCGCCCGGCGCAAAACTGACGGCTGCCATAGTTCAACACTCCACCAAAGTTGCCGCCTTGGACAACTTCAAGTTTTCTTCCCTGCGTTTGCGGTGGCCACCCACTGAGCCTCAAGTGTCGGCCAATACGGCGCGGCCGTAAACACCGTCGGGGGCGCCCGGATGGCCGCCTATCCGGTGCTGGCCGGTGCTCAACCAGAGATGCCGGCGCCTTCCAGCACGTCGCTGACCAGCTCGAGCCGCACCAGCGGGTTGTCCAGTTCCATCAGGCGTTGCTTGTGCTCGACCGGTATCGGCAGCAGCTCGCACCAGCGGTTGGCCACCCAGGCGCAGTCGTCCAGCAGGTAGGGCGCCTGCACCGGCATCTCGGGCACGGGCACGGCGCGCTGGTGCAAGGACTGAATCAAGGCGTTCAGCGCCTGCGACACGTGGGCCAGGTCGTCCGGGATCGGCACCGCCTGGTCAGTCGGCTGCAGGGTAACATCACCAATCCAAAGCCCGTGTTTGAGCTTCTCGCTGCGCGTGATGCGAAAGCGCCGCGTGCCGGTGCAGCGCACCACCAGCAGCCCCGGCTGCGGTGCCTCGCACTGGGTGATGGTGGCAAGGGTGCCGACTGGGCAGAAAGTCTCGCTGGCGGAGCCGGGGGCAGTGGCCGCGTCCGCGCTGGCTTTGGTCACTTCGGAGCCCCGCGTCAGCAGCACCACGCCAAATGGCGCGCCGGAGCGATGGCACTTGCGCACCATGTCGAGGTAGCGCACTTCAAATATGCGCAGGGGCAAGGTGCCGCCGGGGTACAGCACGGTACCCAGCGGAAACAGCGGCAGGGAGAACAGGGACAGGGGCTCAGTCATGAGAGATGCCGGGACGCTACACCCCCGCATCATCCCACGAACGGGCCGCCGACGTGGCCCCGGGGAATGGCTTACCAGGAGTCGGAGCGAACCTGAGATTCCCAAGAGTTGCCACGCGCGCTGTAGACCCCGATGACGCCGTAGCGCTGTTCACCCGTGTCATCCCACTTCATCGAGCCCGTGGCCGGGGCGTAGCCGTCGATCTTGCGCAGCGTCTCCACGATCTTCTTGGGGTTGGCCGATTCGGCGCGTCGCATGGCGCCCGCCAGTACGTGCATGGCATCGTAGGTGTAGTGCCCGGCGTAGGCGGGCTCGATCTTGTACTTGGCGCGGTACTTGTCCAGGAAGGCCGCGCCGGCGGTGAATTCGCGGGCTTCCAGGATCGGCGAGGTGGCGTACAGGCCCTTGAGCACGCCGGCGCCCTTGAGCATCAGCGTGGTCTTGATGGTGTCGCCGCCGAGCATGTAGACGTCGGTGTAGCTGACTTTCTTGAGCGCGTCGATCAGGGCGATGATCTGGAAGTCGTTCAGGGTGGACACGATCGCTTCAACGTTGCCGGCCTTGAGCTTGCCCGCCAGTTCGTCGAACTTGGTGGTCTTGTCGTCAAACGACTGCTGCAGCACGATCTCTTTCTTGGCGTTCTTGAGCTGCACCGCAGCGCCCGCGGCCAGATCCTTACCGTAGGGTGTGCCGTCATCGAGCAAGGCGTACTTGGTGGACTTGAACTGTGAGGCCGAGAAGCTGCCGATGGCCTTGGCCTGCAGGGTGTCGTTGGCCACCAGGCGAAAAGTGGTGGGGTGGCCCAGCGCGGTGAATTTGGGGTTGGTTGAGATCGCCATCTGGGCGATGCTCTTCTCGGCGTAGATCGGGGCGGCGGCAATGCTGACGCCTGAGTTGAGGTGGCCGATCACGGCCACCACGCCAGCATCGACCAGTTGCTTGGCCACTTCCTTGCCGGTGTCGGCGTTGGCGCGGTCGTCCACGGCGATCACCTCAAAAGTGACGGCTTTGCCGCCAATCTTGAAGCCTTCCTTGTTGAGCTCCTCGACCGCCAGATTCACGCCGTTGAGCAGGTCCTGCCCCAGGGCGGCCAGGTTGCCGGTGAGGGGCTGCGCGACGCCAATTTTGATGGTGGAGGGCGTGCTGTCGCAGCCGACCAACAAGCTGGCGGACGCGATGGCGCCAAGGGCCAGCAGGCCAAGTGCGCCACGGCGCGGAAGGGTCAAGTGCATACGGTAGCTCCAGTCAGGACGGGGACTGGACACTGTAAGCAATACGAGCTCGGCGGGGGAGACGGATTAACCCTAGCTGCACAGAAGTACGCAGTCATTAGTCTGGTTAATGGTGTTCGCGCCCCCTACGGGTTGTTTGAACGCATACAAGCTCAAACCGCTGGCGCCGCATTTTCCCCGCTTCGCGCCACGCGGCGTGCTTGCGTCGCAAAGCAGGTGTACGCCGCGAAGTGCCTCTTTACGCTTCGCTGTGTTCCTCTCATTTACACCGCAACCAAAGGACCTCTCCATGCCTACCCAACCCTCGGCCCACCGCTCGCTTCGTATTGCCCTGCTCACTGCCACGCTGCTGGGCGCGGGTGTGCTGCACGCGGCGGCGCAGGCGCAATTTGAACCCGCCTTCCAACTGTTCGCACAGGCATCGGCAGGTGACGAAGCCGCGATCACCAAGGCGGCCGACAGCTTCGAGGCGCTGCTCAAAGCGGAGCCCGCCAACCCGGTGCTGATGGCCTACGCGGGCGCGGCCACCACCATGAAGGCCACCACCACCATGCTGCCGTGGAAGAAGATGAGCTTTGCCGAAGACGGCATGGCGGCGCTGGACAAGGCACTGGCCTTGCTGACCCCGGCGCACGACGCGGTGGGGCAGCATGGCACACCAGGCTCGCTGGAGGTGCGTTTTGTGGCGGCCAACACCTTTCCTGGCGGTGCCGGGCTTCATGAATCGCGGCGCACGCGGCGCCAAGCTGCTGGGCGAAGTGCTGGGTAGCCCGCTGTTTGCGAGCGCACCGATCAGCTTCCAGGGCTCGGTGTGGATGGCGTCGGCCCGGATTGCCGCCAAGGAAAAACGCACTGACGACGCCCGCAAGTACCTGAACCAGGTGGTCGATGCCAACGCGCCGCAAGCCCAGGCGGCCCGCGCGCAACTCAAGGCGCTGGCGTCATGAACACTTCCCACCCCACCGTGGTCGAGCTGCACGGCGTGCACAAGACCTACCGCCTGGGCGAACACGTGGTGCGCGCCCTGCAAGGCGTGGACCTGAGCGTGCAGCGCGGCGAGTTGCTGGCCCTTACCGGCCCCTCGGGCAGCGGCAAGAGCACCATCCTCAACCTGTGCGGGCTGATCGACACGCCCGACTCGGGCGACATCGTGCTGGGCGGCACGTCCGTCACGGGCATGAACGAAGTGCAGCGCACCCTGCTGCGTCGTGACGCGATGGGTTTTGTGTTTCAGAGCTTCAACCTGGTGCCGGTGATGACGGTGGCCGAAAACGTCGACTACCCGCTGTTCATTGCCGGCGTGCCAGCCCCCGAGCGGCGCCAACGCGTGGCGGCTCAGCTTGTGGCCGTAGGCCTGCAGGACCACGCCCACCACCGGCCCGACGCGCTGTCGGGCGGGCAGCGTCAGCGCGTGGCGATTGCCCGCGCGCTGGTGAAGCGACCCAGGCTGGTGATTGCCGATGAGCCCACCGCCAGCCTGGATTCGCACACCGCGGACCAGGTGCTGGAGCTGATGCGTGAACGCGGCCACGCAGAAGGTGCCGCCTTTGTGATTGCCACGCACGACAGCCGGCTGACCAGCCGCTGCGACCGCATCGTGGCGCTTTTGGACGGGAGACTGCAATGATGTGGCTGAAATTTGCATGGCAGAACACGCTGCGCAACCGGCGCCGCTCGCTGGTGACGGTATCCATCGCCGCACTGGGCACGGCGGCGATATTGGTGGCCGGTGGCTTTGCCCTGTCCACCTACAAGGGCCTGTCAGAGATGGCCTCGCGCAGCACTGGCCACTTGATTGTGGCCAAGCCCGCGCAGTTCGACAAGGACGAGGACACGCCCTTGCAGCATGGCCTGGACGATGCTTCTGGCCTGCGAGCCGCGCTGCTGGCCGATCCGCAGGTTCGGCAGGTGTTGCCACGCGTGGAGTTCAGCGGCCTGATCAGCAACGGCGACAAGTCCACCGTGATGATGGCCACCGGCATCGACCCGGACAGCGAGTTTGCCGTCAAGGGCCCGTTTCTGCGCGTCACGGCGGGCGAGGTGCTGGCCAGTGGCTCCAAGGAAGCCGAGGTGATGCTGGGCGAGGGCCTGGCCAAGAGCCTGAAAGCCAAACCCGGCAGCAGCCTGACCTTGTTGGCCAGCACCTCGGAGGGCGCCTTGAACGCGATGGACGTACAGGTCAAAGGCGTGTTCTCGACCGGTGTGCCCGACATGGACCGGCGCTTTGTCTACACCGACATCGCCACCGCGCAGAAGCTGCTTAACACCAATCGGGTGTCCAGCCTGGGCGTGTTCCTGGCCCGCATGGACATGACCGATGACGCGCAGCAGCGCGTGGCGGCGGCCAACCCGACCTTGAAGGTGCAGACCTGGCTGGACCAGGCCTTCTTTTACAAGTCGGTCAAGGACCTGTACAACCGCATCTTTGGTGCGTTGGGCATGATCATTGGCTTGATTGTGGTGTTCGTGGTGACCAACGCCATGGCTATGGCCATCATCGAGCGCACCCGCGAGGTGGGCACGCTGCGCGCCATGGGCACCTTGCCCGCGCAACTGCTGCGCACGCTGGGCCTGGAGGGCATGGTGCTGGGTGGCGTGGGTGCCCTGGCCGGGGCGCTGCTGGCGCTGTCGGTGACGGTGTTCCTGCTGGTGGTGCCGGTGGAAATGCCGCCGCCGCCGGGCCAGACCAAGGGCTACCCGCTGATCGTCACCTTCGATGCCGTGATGTACCTCGCCACCATGCTGACCATGGTCACGCTCACCGTGCTGGCGTCCACCTGGGTGGCGCGCAAGACGGTGAACATGCCCGTCGTCGATGCGCTGGCCCATACCTGAAACCGGAGCTACCTCATGATCAATACCAAGAAATGGATCGCCGCGGCCTGCGGCCTCGAAGGATCTCGTCATTGCGATTGCCGCGTCGCTGGCGCTCCTCGCAATGACGAATACCACGCGGCAATCCACCCGCAGTGCACGCCACGATGGATCGCCGCGGCCTGCGGCCTCGCGATGACGATGGCGGTTGCGGCGCAGGCGCAAGTGCAGGCGCAGCCTGCCGATGTGGCGTCCTTGCTGAAGGCGGCCGACCGCTTTCGCATGAGTTCGGAAAACCTGCAGGTGGACACCCAGATCAGCGTTTTCAACACCGACGGTACCCCCGACAAGGAGCGTCTGTACCGCGTGTTTGCGCAGGCCAAACACCAGTCGCTGGTGCTGATGCAAAGTCCAGCCGAGAAAGGCCAGAAAGTGCTGATGCTGGGCGACGATTTCTGGCTGCTGATGCCCAACAGCCAGCGCCCGATGCGCATCACACCGATGCAAAAGCTGCTGGGCGATGCCTCCACCGGCGACATCGCCACCATGAGCTGGGCCGACGACTACACCGGCACGCTGGTGGGCGAAGAGCGTTGTGCCGAGGCCGGCGCGTCGGCGCCAGCAACGCCTTGCCTGCACCTGAGCCTGAACGCCTCACGCAAGGGCGTGACCTACCAGCGCATCGAGCTGTGGCTGGGCAAGGCGCGCCACGAGCCGATCCGGGCGGACCTGTATGTGCAGTCCGACAAGCTGGCCAAACAGGCGCGCTTTGTGATGGACAAGCCCGCCAGTCCGACCATCGTGACCGAGATGGTGTTGCTCGACAAACTGAGCAACCACAAGGAGACCCGGGTGCGCTACCTGGGCCGCAAGGAACGGGTGGTGCCCGAGACCTGGCTCAACCCGATGTTCCTGGCCAAGAACCCGGCGCTGGAGTAGGCCATGCAGCAACTGATCGTGGCCGCGCTGCTGAGCGCAGCGACCGCATCGTGCCTGGCCCAGTGGGAGACCAGCGGCCAGCTGCGGGCGCAGTGGGATGTGGCACGCGCTGCTGACCGGGGGCCGCTGGCCACGGCCAACGCGATGGTGCCGGGTATCGCGCCGCTGGCAAGCGGCGGCGCCACCGTGCAGACTGAGCTGCACGCCAGCCGGCCGGGCTTCAATGCCGTGCTGACGCTTGAGAGCAAACACCCACAAGGCCGCGCCACCACCAACCGGGCCTGGGTCAACGAGTTGGTGGCCTCGCACGACGCGGGGGCCTGGCAGTTTGCCGCCGGCAAGAAGGTACTGGCCTGGGACGTGGGTTATGGCTTTCGGCCCAACGACATGGTGCAGCAGGAAGAGCGTCGCACCTTTGCCAGCAGCGCCGCGCCGGGGCGTCCGTTGCTGGTGGCCGAGCACTTCAATGCCGACACCGCCTGGTCCCTGGTCTGGGTCAACCCGACGGCCGAGCGCGAGCGCCTGGGCGCGCAGGAGCCCGCGCTGGCGGCGCGCGTCTACCGGCGCGATGGTGCGCTGGACTGGCACGGTTTTGCCCGCGTCGGCGCCCACACCGGTGCCGGGCTGGGTGCTGCCGTGGCATGGGTGGCCACCGACGCACTGGAGCTGCATGGCTCGTGGCGCTACCAGCGGCGGGTCGACACGCGCGGCATGGCAGCGTCCAATGCGCTGTGGACCAGCGACCCCTGGCAGGCCAGCTCGGTGGACCATGTTCAGCAACTGCTGGTGGGGGGCACCTGGACCCACGCCAGCCAGCTCAGTGTCACGGCCGAGGCCTGGTGGGATGGCGCGGCCCTGTCGGACGCGCAGTGGCGCGACTGGGGTCAGCGCAACCAGCACCTGGCTGCGCTGCAGGGCAAGGGACCACCCGGCAGTGCCATTGCCGGCAACCTGGTCTGGCAGGCCGACGCGTTTGGCGCGGCGTCAAACTTGCGTCGCGGCAATGTGTTCTTGCGCCTGTCCTGGCAAAGCGGTGCCTGGCAGCCGGCCTTGGACGTGCTCTACACGCCCGCTGACGGGGGGCGCCTGCTGACCGCTTCGCTGCAGTGGCAGGGTGATCGCGTGTCGGTGCAGGGCGGTGTCAGGGCCTCGGCCGGGCCGCGCACGGCCGTGCTGCGGCAATTGCCCAACCACGTGCAGCAATACGTCAATGTGACGTGGGCCTTCTGAAACCTTGGGGTCAGCTCAGAGCTGCCGCGAACGCGTTGATGGCGTCGATGTCGGGCGCCAGGCTGGTGAAGGCGATGCTCTCGCGCTGCAGGATCTGGCGCAGGGCGTGGTCCACGGCGATGGCCTGGGCCTCGTCCTGGAAGCGGCCGGTATGCGCGTAGCGCTTGTCGCCGCGCTCGACCAGCACGTTGATGTTGTCGTGCTGCCCGTACCACTCCAGAATGCGCGTGCGGGTCTTGGCGACGTCGCAGATGTTGTCCTCGTAGTGCTCGTTGTAGTACAGCAACTGCGGCAGCGAACACTCGGTCACGAGGTACTGCACCTGGCCGTCGAGCAGTTGCAGCATCTCGAACTGACGCTGGGCAATGCTGTACTGGTTCTTGAGGGCCTCGAAGTCCTGTTGCCACACCAGCGACTTGGCGAAGTCGGGGATGGTCTCGACCGTCTTGTTGCGCAGACTGAGGTTAAGGATGATTGCAGATGAGAACAGTGACTTGTCGCATCCCGGCCCGCCAATGATGTTGATCACCTTGGTGGGGTAGAGCCGCATCTTGTTCTCGGGCAGATGCTGGCTCACGGTGGTGTAGATGATGGTCATGGCTGCAGCTCCGGTCGGGTTGGCATCGATCCCCGATGGTAGTGGCAGCCCGCGCGGGAGGCAAGCAGGGCGGACAGCAGGGAGGACGACATGCCAGGCGCCTGCATGGGTTCAGCCTGCGCACACCTGGTTGCGTCCGCCGTGCTTGGCGCGATACAGCGCGCCGTCGGCGCGCCGGATGATGTCCTGCGGCGAATCACCCGGCTGGTATTCGGACACTCCGAAGCAGCAGGTCTTGTGTCCGACCACCGCAAACTCGTGTTGCTCAATCATGCCGCGGATGCTCTGCGCCACGGTGCAGGCGCCAGCCAGACTGGTGTCGGGGCACAGGATCATGAATTCCTCACCGCCCCAGCGGCCTACTGTGTCCACCTGGCGCACGCCCTGCTGTAGCATGCCCGCGATCGCCACCAGCAACTGGTCGCCGAGCAGATGCCCGTGGGTGTCGTTCACCTGCTTGAACTTGTCGATGTCGGCCAGAATCAAGGCCATGGGCGACCCGGTACGCTGCGCGCGCAGGCACTCCTGTGACAGCACCTCGTCGAGCTTCCTGCGGTTGAACAGCCCGGTCAAGGTGTCGGTGACCATCAGGTTCTCAAGCAGCTGATTCTTGAAGGTCAGCTCGGCATGGGCCTCGGCCAGACTGTTCTGCATCTGTTTGACCTGGCTGATGTCGGTGGCGATCGAATACATCGCGGTGCGGCCATCGGACAGGGTGAGCGTGCCCTCCTGGAGCTGAAACCAGCAGTCCTCCACCTCATTGAAGCGCTCGGAGGTGAGAACCCGGCCGTTGGGCTGACCATTGGCATCAAGCAATTCCCCGATGGGGCACGTCAGACAGGGACGCTCCGACTGGTAAATCAGTTCGTGGCACTTGACCGACCCTTGCGCCGGGCCCGCCTCCTGAACATGGTTGGCATGGATGACCTCACGCGACAGCACGTCGATGACATAGAAGCGGAAGTGGGCGAGGTCGAGAATGCTCGACATCGTCTGCTGCTCGAACACGCCGCGAGGGCGAGCTGGCCCGGTCAAAGCGGTCTGGTCGGTCATCAGGCGTGCGCGGTTGAAGGGCGGCTATTCAGATCGGGTCCGCCGCGGCGCCGGCTGGCTGGACTACCTCGCCCTGCGCTGGCGCGAGCTTGTCTTTGAGCACAACCCTTTGGCAGGCCTTCTGGATGGCTTCGCTGACTTTCTTGCCGTCAAAGGGCTTGAGCACGTAGCCCTTGGCGCCTGCCTTCAGGGCTTCGAGCACCATTCTTTCCTGGCCGTGCGAGGTGACCATGACGATCTTGGCATCGGGGAACTCGCTCACGATGCGCCGGGTGGCCTCGATGCCGTCCATGTCCGGCATGGTGATGTCCATGGTCACGACGTCCGGCCGACTGGCCCGGTAGGCGGCGATGGCCTCCGTGCCAGTGGCAGCGGTCTTGACGACCTTGTAGCCCAGCAGTTCGACCATCATGGTCAGCTTGCGGGAGATGATGGGCGAGTCGTCAACGATCAAGACCTTTAGCGAATCCATGGTTTCCTCACTTTGCGTAATCCAGATTGGCATTGAACAGTTCACGCGGTCCGACGAGGCTGATCGTCATGGAGCCGAATTTGGTGTGCAGCGTCTGGGTGTAGAACATTGAATTCTTCATGCGTCGAATGGTCTTGGTGTGGTCCAGAACAATCGGCGGCGTCATGGAGATGATTTGCTGGCCCAGCTTCTGGAGGTCCATCGTACAGTTTCCGAGGATGGTGTTGACCACCTCGCCGGCGGTCGCCTCGCGGTACATCTGGACCTCGTCGGGCTGCACGTCCAGGTCATCGGTCATGCGCTGGTAGAGGGTGTTGATCAGCCCTTCATCAAAACTGAAGGCGATCAGCAGGTTGATGCCCCCGCCCATGCCGATGATGGCCGTCATGTCCAGCAGCGTGAGCGAATCCAGATCGCCGGCGCCGCAATCCACCTCGTCAACGCTGACCTTGAATTCGCTGTCGAAATAGCCGCGCGTCCTGGCGATGGCGGACTGCATCACCTGTTCGACTTCATCCAGCACTCGGGTACTGCTCATGGTTGCACCTCTTCGTTTGATTGGTCTTGCCGCAATGGCAGGGTAAACAGGAACCGTGTGCCTTGCCCGGCCACGGTCTCGACCGTCACCTGGCCACCCAGGTTGCGGGTTTCGGTGAGCACCACGGCCAGACCCACGCCACGGCCCGCCAGCGTGCTGACGTTGTGCTGCGTGCTGACGTTGTCCCGAAAGATCAAGCGGGCGATGTCGTCGTCGGACACCTGGTGCACCTGCGTGGCGTCATGGATGCCGGCCGCCACCGCCCGCAGCCGCAGGGCGTCGAGGTCGATGCCCCGGCCGTCGTCGGCCACGCTCAGCCGGATGGTGTCGCCGTCCAGCTCGACGCTGCACTTGATCTTGCCGACCTCGTCCTTCTCCGCCTCCCAGCGGCCCTCGGGTGACTCGATGCCATGCGCCACCGCGTTGACGAAGACATGCACCAAAGACCGCAAGAACGGGCGGTAGGCCGCGGGGTCGATCCAGACATCCGTGTTGGCGTGCACTTCGATCGGCGCCACGTCCTTCTCCAGGCGTTGCGCGGCCTGCGTGACCAGGCGGTCAAAGCCGAGCAGCACTTCACGCAAGGACACTTTGCGCAGCGTGCCCAACGTCTTTAGCAAGGTCTGCGTGTTGGCGTTTGCGGTGTCGATCGGCTCGCCGCGCAGCAGGCGGGCCGCCAGTTCTTCCAGTTGCCTGGCCTGCGGCTCGGACAGCACGAAAGTCTCGCCATGCACCAGGAATTCTTCGCCCAGTGCGTCCGACAGCAGCGCCAGGTCGGCGTTGAATGCTGTTCGCAGGGTTTCGGTGGCAACCACATCCGAGAGTTGGCCGGCAGTCAGTGTGTCGCCCAGCGCCAGCAGGCCCGACACGCGGCTCTCGGTGTCGTGCAGCGCGGCGGGCACCGTCGGAAAGCTGAACTGGTTGAGCAAGCCCTTGTAGGTATGAATCTCGCGGTACAGCTCTTTGGCCATCGTCTGCGGCGCCGTGCCGCGCTGTAGCAGTCGCGGTAGACCTTGCGTGAGGAACTCAAGAAAACCATCCACGGTTTCGAAGAAGTTGCGGCTGTCCGACACCGCCTTGACAATCAGTTCGAGCCGGTGGCGCTCGCGCTCCAGCAAGGCCGCCATGCGGCGCTCGGCCGTGATGTCGGTCAGCACCAGCATGAACTGGTCGTTGTCGAGGACTTTGTATTCGGCCTTCAGGATCACTTGGACGCGCTCGATCTCGGTTGGCAGCAAGGACAGCATGGACTCCCGAATGTCCGGATCGGCTTCGTCCAGCACCGAGGGGATGATCGTGCGCAGCAGCTCGGCCTTCTCGTCGTGGTCGCCAAACAGCAACTGTGCCACATCCCTCCCGCTGGGGAAATGGCCCAGCATGGTCTCGCACGCCCGGCTGCACTCGGCCTGCACCACGAGGTCCCGCCCGAACGAGAGAAAACCCTGGCCGGAGTTGTCAAGCAGGCTGGCAACCTGCTCCCGGCGGACTTCCGCCACTTCCTTGGAATGAAGCAGCTCGGCTTCGATCAGCTTGCGTTCGGTGATGTCCAGGTAGCTGGTGACAAAGCCGCCGCTGGGGATCGGTGTGCCCCGGATTTCAAGCCACCGCCCGTTGGGCCGCGCGCGCTCGATGCGGTGCGCCTGGAAGTTGTGGGCGCGTGCGATGCTGGTGCGCACCTGTTCTTCCGGGTCGCCAGGGCCGTATTCCCCCCGGTTGACGTTGAAGCGAACCAGGTCCTCGAAGTCGACCCAGCCCTTGGTGAACAGGGATTGTGGAAAATCGAGCAACTCCAGGAACTGCTCGTTGTAGGTGGTGAAGCGCAGATCGGTGTCGCACAGGGAAATGGCGCCGGGAAAATTGTCGATCACAGTCTTCATCACGTCGCGCTGGCGTGTCAATTGTTCTTCGGAAATTTTCTGTTCCGTGATGTCCATGTAGGTGGTGACGAACCCTGACACCTCGCCGCCGGAGCGGAACGGGAATCCTTCCACCATCACGGTGCGTCCACCCGGCAATTGCCGCTCGAAGCGGTGCGGCAGGAACTGGCGTGCACGCGCCACAATCGCCTGCACCTGCTCCTCGGGGTCGCCCGGCCCGTAGTCACCGCGGACCGCGTTGAGGCGGATCATGTCATCGAAGGCGGCGTTGCGATACAGCAGGCGTTGCGGGATGTCCAGGATTTCGTGCATGCGCTGGTTCCACAAAATCAGTTTGAGGTCCTTGTCGACCACGCTGACCCCCTGCGGTAGCGCATCAAGCAGGGCCTGCAACTGGGTGATGACCGTCTCGTGTTCGACCTCGCGGTGTTTTTCTGGCGTGATGTCCTGAAAAGTGCCGGCATAGCCTGCCGTGCCGGCTTCAAGTTCGATCGGCGCGCCGCGCACCACCACGTGCGCGTGGTGGCCGTTGACGTTGGCCAATTTGAGCTGGATGTTGAGCGCCATTTTGTTGGCGCTGGCCTGGTCGAGTGCCTGCTGCAAGCGCTTGCGCTCGGTCTCGCCCAGCGCGTCGAGGACGGTCCGGCGTGAGGCGGACGCGGCACCGGCGATCGAAGCCAGCAGGTCAATGGAGGCGTCGGGTAGCGTCATTGCCCGTCGTGTGGGATCGTATTCCCAGTAGCCGACCCGCCCGACGCGCTGGATGAAATCCAGTTGCCGACGCTCCGAGCATTCGTAACAACTATCCGTTTTCACGCGCATTCTCCGAAGTGGGCGGGAACCTTGCTGCGTTCACCGTCCGGTGTACCGCCTGCCATGGCGGATTGATGCAGTGGATTTGCCACAATAGTACGGCAGGAGTGTATCTGGCCGATAAAGACGACTCGGCGCACTCGTCGGTTGAGGCGGTTCGTGGACACCGGATTTTGGGACACAATCGGCTGGAAGTCGTCGTGCCGGTGCGAGCCGATGCGACGCAGAGCTGACTCGACGCGCCCTTGGGCGCGTCTGTTGCAGGAGGCAAGCAATGCTAGATGGGTACTCGGCGTTATGGACGCGCAACCCCGGCCCGTTCGCAAGGCCCGCCGCGGCCCTGAGCTTGGTGTTGTGGCTGTCCCTGTCATTGCTGCTGTTTGCTGCCCCGACCTGGGCCCAGCAGAAGGTGCGAGTTGGCGTCTACCAAAACAGCCCAAAGGTGGCGCTGGCGGCTGACGGCAAGCCTGAGGGCGTCTTCATTGACCTGATGGATGCCATTGCCGAGAAGGAAGGCTGGCAGATCGAGTACGTCACCGGCACCTGGGCCGAAGGCCTGGCCCGGCTGGGAAAGGGCGAGCTTGACCTGATGCCCGACGTGGCGTTGACGCCCGAGCGCGAACAGCTGTACGCCTTCCATCGTGAGCCGGTGCTGGCCAGTTGGAACCAGGTCTACGCACGGCGTGGCGGTGGCGTGCGCTCCATGCTGGACCTCCAAAGCAAACGGGTGGCGGTGGTGGAGGGGTCGGTGCAGCAAACGCTGTTTACGCAGATGGCGGAAGCCTTCAACTTGCCCGTCACGCTGTTGCCCTACCCGGACTATGACGCTGCCTTCGCGGCGGTGGCGCGCGCTCAGGCCGACGCGGTCATCACCAACCGCTTTTTTGGCGTGCGCAACGCGGGTAGGTACGGCCTGGAGGACACGGCCATCATTTTCAGCCCTTCCAAGTTGTTCTTTGCGGCGCCAAAAAAAGGCCACGACGCGATGCTGGCGGCGATTGACCGCCATCTGATTGAGTTCAAGAAATCCTCTGATTCGGTTTACTACCGCTCACTGCGGCGCTGGACGGTGGATGACGTGCGCGCGGCCACGCCGGCCTGGCTGGTGCCGGTGTTGGCGGGCGCGTTGGCCCTGCTCGTGGCGGGTGTGGCATGGGTGAGCCTGCTCAAGCGCCAGGTCGCCGCCAAGACGCGTGAGATCCGCCAACGCAATGAAGAAATTCTGGTGGTCAACCGCACGCTGCGGGCAACCGGCTCGCGCCGTGAACTCAGCGCCGTGCTCGATGAAGCCACCAAGGGCGCACTGGCTCTGACCGGCTTTGACGGCGGCGTGCTGTGCATTCGCGATGTCCAGTGCGGCCGGCTGCGGGTTGGCGCCCGCATGGATACACCGGCCGTGACCGACCGCGCGGCCGACGGCGGGCCGTTGTGCGATACCGGTTGCCCGGCGATGTTGGAGACTGTGGCCAAGCAGCAGCACTACGCCCTGGTGGCCGCCGATGCGCCCGGCACGGTACCGGCGTGTGGCAACGTGCGCGACGCCACCGTGCGCTGGCATGCCTACTTTCCGCTGGCTGTGCAAGACCGCACCATTGGCGTGATGTGCCTGTTTTCGCGCAAGACCGATCCGCCGCCGGTGCAGTTGCTTGAGCTGGTGCAAGACCTCTGCGGCCCGGTCGCGCTGGCGATGGAAAACGCCAACCTGTACCAGCAGGCCCGGGAGCATGCGCAAGAGCTTGAGGCACGGGTGGCTGCGCGTACTGCGGAGATCGCCGAGCTAAGCGTCTTTCTGCAGGCCATCATCGACCACATCGCTAATCCGATTTTCTACAAGGGGCCGGATCTGCGCTTTCGCGGTTGCAACAACGCCTACGAACAGGTCTTTGGGGTGGCCCGGACAGACTTCGTTGGCAAGACCGTGATGGAACTGTCCTACCTGCCGCTGCCCGACCGCCAGGCCTACCAACAGGAGGATACGAGCGTGTTGGCCTCGGGCAGCGTGCTGAGCCGCGAGGCGGCGATTCCGTTTGCGGATGGCCGGGTTCACCAGACCCTCTATTCAGTGAGCGGCTTTCGCGCGCCCGACGGCTCGCCTGCTGGCCTGGTGGGGGTGATCGTGGACATCACCCCAATGAAGGAAACGCAGGCGGCCCTGCGGGTGGCGATGGAGGCCGCCGAGGCGGCCGACCAGATCAAGTCTGCCTTTCTCGCCACCATGAGCCATGAGCTGCGCACTCCGCTGAATTCCATCATTGGCTTCACCGGCATTCTGTTGCAGGGGTTGGCCGGGCCGCTCAATGCCGAGCAGGGCAAGCAGCTTGGCATGGTGCGTGACAGCGCGCGCCACCTGCTGGCGCTGATCAACGATGTGCTGGACATCTCCAAGATCGAGGCCGGCGAGCTGCCGGTGGCCCGCGAGCCCTTCGATCTGGCGCGCTCCATCGACAAGGTGGCCGCCATAGCCGGGACGCTGGCCGACAAGAAGGGGCTCACGCTGGCCGTCAAGGTGGCGCCCGGCGTCGGCGCGATGGTGAGCGATGCCCGCCGGGTGGAGCAGGTGCTGCTCAATTTGCTGAGCAATGCCATCAAGTTCAGCGAGGCCGGATCGGTCACGCTGCAGGCGGAGTTGGTGAGCGATTTTCGGCTTGACGCACAGCACGCGCCCGCGCCGGCGGTGCGCGTGAGCGTGGCGGACTGCGGCATTGGCATCAAACCCGAGGACATGGCGCTGCTGTTTGTGCCCTTTAGGCAGATCGACTCCGCGTTGTCGCGCAGGCATGAAGGCACCGGCCTGGGGTTGGCTATTTGTCGCCGTCTGACCGACCTGATGGGCGGTACCATTACAGCCCAAAGCCAATGGGGCCAGGGCAGTGTCTTCACTGTGACCTTGCCGCTGCAGGCTCCTGCAGCCTCGGAGCAAGCATGAACAAACGCATTCTGTTGATCGAAGACAACGAGCAAAATCGGTATTTGGCCTCGTTCCTGATGCAGGCGCGCGGCTGGCAGATGGTGCATGCCGAGGACGGGCCAAGCGGCATCGCGCTGGCGGGCCAGGTCGATCCGGCGCTGATTCTGCTCGACATCCAGTTGCCGGGGATGGACGGCTACGCGGTGGCGCGCGCGCTGCGGCTGGACCCGTCGCTGGCGATGATTCCGATTATTGCCGTCACCTCCTACGCCATGCCGGGCGACCGCGAGCGCTGCCTGGCCGCCGGTTGTAACGGCTATATTGAGAAACCCATCGATCCCGGCTCGTTTGCCGCAGAGGTGGAACGATTCGTACCGGAGGCCCCATGAAACGCGTCTTGATTGTGGACGATCGCGAAGACAACCGCTACCTGCTGCGGGCCTTGATGCAGGGGCACGGCTTTGAAGTGCAGGAAGCCGAGCAAGGCGCGCGGGCCTTGTCCATGTCGCGCGAACAGGCACCCGATCTGATCATCAGTGACTTGCTGATGCCGGTGATGGATGGCTACACCTTGCTGCGCCACTGGAAGTCCGACGAGCGGCTCAAGCGCATCCCCTTCATGGTGTACACCGCCACCTACACCCAGGCCAAGGACGAACAACTGGCGATGGACATGGGGGCGGACGCCTTTCTGATCAAGCCCGCTGAACCGGATGTCTTCATGAGCCGCGTGGACGAGGTTTTGTACGCTGCGTCGCAGCGCGAGCCGCAGGTGCGGGCACCGATGATCAGTGAACAGGCCAGTTACAAGGTTTACAACGAGGTGCTGGTGGCCAAGCTGGAAAAGCGCAGCACCGAGTTGGAGCAGCATGTGGCCGAGTTGCAAAAGACCCAGGCACAGGTGCTGCGGCTGAACCGCCTGTACGCCGCCTTGAGCGAAACCAACCAGGCGATTGTGCATTCGCCCCACAAGGAGCATTTGTTTGACGAGTTGTGCCGTATCGCGGTGCAGCGCGGCGGTTTTGCCTTGGCGTGGGTGGGCTGGATTGATCCGCTCACTCGGGAACTGCGCCCTGTGGCGCGCAGCGGCCCCGAACCGACGTGGTTTGCGCGACTCGCGCCGCTTGGACCGCCTGGGGTACCACGCACCCCGGCCGAGCTGGCCCTGGCGCAGGGCCAGCCGTACCTGAACAACGACTTGCAGGCCGACCCCGCGCTGGCGGAGGTTGCCGACGATTTGCGGCACCATGGGTTTCAGTCTGCAGCCAGCTTCCCTTTGCGTCTGGGCGAGCGCGTGGTGGGCAGTGTCTCGCTGTTTGCCTTCGAGCGCGACTTCTTCGACCGCGAGTTGCGTGAGCTGGTTGCCGAGATGGTCACTGACGTCGCGTTTGCCTTGTCAAATTTCGAGCGGGAGGCGCAGCGCCAGCAGGCGCTGGAGCTGCTTCGCGCCAGTGAAGAGGCCTGCCGCTTGAATAGCCGCGCCGTCGAAGCCTCAGGCAACGGCATCATGATTGCCGAACTGGGGGGCGCTGATGAGCCACTGATCTATGTCAACCCGGCATTCGAGCGCATCACCGGCTACGGCGCGGCGGAGGTGCGCGGTCGCAACGCGCGCTTTTTGATGGGCGCTGACACCGAGCAGCTTGGCGCGCGGGAGATTGGCGCGGCGGTGCGCGATCACCGCGAAGGCAGCGCCGTTTTACGCAACTACCGTAAAGACGGCACCCTGTTCTGGAACGAGCTGACGATTGCGCCGGTGCGCAATGCGGCGGGTGAGGCCACGCACTTTGTCGGCATCCTCAACGACATCACCGAGCGCAAGCAGTACGAGGAGCAACTGGAGCGCCAGAACAACCAGGACGCACTCACCGGCCTGGCCAGCCGCAACCTGCTCAAGGAGCGCACCGAGCTGGCGATTGCCTTTGCGGCGCGCCAGCATCGCTCGGTGGCGCTGCTGTTTTTCGACCTGGACCACTTCAAGCGCATCAACGACAGCCTTGGGCACACCTTTGGCGATGCCATTCTGAAAGCCATGGCGGACCGGATGAGCACCAGCATGCGCGAGCGCGACACCCTGGCCCGCATCGGGGGCGACGACTTTGTGGTGGTGCTGTCGGACCTGGCCAGCCCGCAGGATGTGCCGCTGCTGGCCGACCGCATTCTGCACCACATCGCCTTGCCGATCCCGCTGCAGGACCGTGAGATCAGCCTGTCCGCCAGCATGGGCGTGAGCCTGTATCCGCAGGACGGGGACGACTACGACACCCTGCTGCGCAACGCCGACGCGGCGATGTACCGCGCCAAGGAGGCCGGCGGCAACACTTTCAGGTTCTACACCACCGACATGAATGCGCAGGCGCTGATCAAGTTGGAGATGGAGGCGCGCCTGCGCCACGCCGTGCAGCGTGACGAGTTGCTGCTGCACTACCAGCCGCTGCTGAACCTGCGCACCAATGAAGTCACCGACGTGGAGGCTCTGATACGCTGGCGCGCCAACGACGGCACGCTGGTGTCGCCGCTGGATTTCATCCCACTGGCGGAAGAGACCGGGCTGATCGTGCCGATTGGCCAATGGGTGCTGCGCACCGCGTGCCAGCAGACGCGCCAGTGGCTCGATCAGGGGCTGGAATTGCGCATGGCGGTGAACCTCTCGACGCGCCAGTTTCGGGATGACAAGCTGGTGCAGACCGTGCGCGACGCCCTGATCGAGACCGGCTTGCCCGCGCGATTGCTCAAGCTCGAAATCACCGAGGGCGCCGTGATGGACAACGCCGAACAAGCCGTGCGCATCCTGTCGGAACTCAAGGCCCTGGGCCTGGGCATTTCAGTGGATGACTTTGGCACCGGATACTCATCGCTGGCCTACTTGCAGCGCTTCCCGATTGACCAGTTGAAGATTGACCGCTCCTTTGTCAAAGACATCACGCTGGGGGCAGAGAGCGCGTCCATCGTGCACAGCATCATCGGGCTGGCGCGCAACCTGCGCTTGCAGACGGTGGGCGAGGGGGTCGAGACGACTCAACAGCGCGACTTTCTGCGCGGTGCGGGCTGTGACCTGATGCAGGGCTTTCTGTTCAGCCGACCGCTGCCCGCCGCTGACTTTCTGGCGCTGGTGCAAGCACACCGCGCGAACTGACCGGTACCGTCATCGCGAGGTCGCAGGCCGTGGCGATCCACCGTCGCGTGCCAAGCACACCGGACGAAGCGCGAGGGGTGGCAGATATGGATTGCTTCACTGCGTTCGCAATGACGATGGTTGGCCCATCCCTTTGATCTGAAGGGCAGCCCGGAGCGCCGGGCGGGGCGCAAGGGCGCCTGCGCGGGTGTGTTGTCGGGATCAATTTGTGGATTCCGTAATGAGAAGTGTTATCATTTGCAAATAACATTCATTCTCATTAAGGAAACCCCATGTCTCAGCCAAAGTTCTTTCTTCCCGTGCGCCGCCTGGCGTTGTTCGGTGCCCTTAGCGCTGTGCTGACGGCCCACGCGCTGGAGTACCCCATCGGCACGCCGCAGCAGCGTTTTGGCATGGAGGTGGCGGCGGTCTACCTGCAGCCCGTGGTGATGGAGCCCGACGGCATGATGCGCAAGGCCGAGGAGTCGGACATCCACATCGAGGCCGACATCAAGGCGCTGGCCGGCAACCCCAATGGCTTCGAGGAGGGCGCCTGGATTCCCTACCTGCTGGTGAAGTTCGAGGTCACCAAGGTCGGCACCACGCAGAAGGTGGCGGGCGAGTTCATGCCGATGGTGGCCAACGACGGCCCGCACTATGGCGACAACATCAAGCTGTTTGGCCCCGGCAAGTACCACGTCAAGTACACCATCCTGCCGCCGTCGGAAAACAAGCACGCGCACTTTGGCCGCCACACCGACCGGCTGACCGGCGTGCGCCCGTGGTTCAAGCCTTTTGATGTCGAGTACGAGTTCACCTATGTCGGCATTGGCAAGAAGGGTGGGTATTGAGTCATGACTGGCGTATTTTCCAAGTCCCCAAATTGCCCATGAAGTCGGTGGCGCTGGCGGTTCTGCTCAGTGCGGGTCTGGCCAGTGCGGCCGATGCCGCAAGCAACGCTGAACTGGCGGCTCTGCTGGACAAGCTCAATGGCCGCATCGAGATGCTGGAGCAGCAGCAGGCGCAGTTGAACAAGAGTCTGGATACTGACACCTTCAGCGAGAACGAGCCAGCGCTGAGTGCGCGGCTCAAGGCCCTGGAGACGCAGGCAGCGGACTTGTCCGCGCCGGTGGCCAAGCTCAAGGCGCTCGATGGCATCACGGGCGGCCTGAGCCTGAGCATGGTGGCGCAGCGTTCGTTCGGTGTGGCGCCGACCGACAAGCAACTGGGCTACCGTGCCGATGCCACCGTCAGCCTGCCGCTGGAGCCGATTGGCGACGTGGATCAATCCCTGTTTGCCCAGCTTCGTCTGGGTCAGGGCAGTGGCTTGAATGGGCTTACCAGCTTTTCCAATCCCAATGCCACTGCCTTCCAGCTCGGTGGCGGCATGCGCGCGGACGACTCGGTGGCCTTGTTGGCGCAAGCCTGGTACCAGGCCAACATCGCGCTGCCCTGGGGCGGCTTCAAGCCCCAATCGAAGCAGACGCTGGAGATCACGCTGGGCAAGATGGACCCGTTTGTGTTCTTCGACCAGAACGCGGTAGCCGGCGACGAGACCCGGCAATTCCTCAACTCGGTGTTTGTGCACAACCCCTTGCTCGACGCGGGCGGCGACATCGGCGTAGACGCCAACGGCTTCACGCCGGGCTTACGCGTGTCCCTGCTCGACACGTCCAACAAACTGGAGAGCTGGCGCCTCTCGCTGGGCGTGTTCGGCGCGGGCGAAAAGGGCGCATCCTTCCAGCGCAGCCTGGGCGCACCGCTGGTGATGCTGCAGGCCGAAACCGCCCGGCGCTTCTTTGGTGGTCTGGCGGGCAACTACCGCGCTTACGCCTGGAGCAATGCGCAGGGCGCCCACTTCGACCCGGCGCAGACCGAGCCGCAGCGCCACGTTGGTTGGGGTGTGTCGGTGGACCAGCGCGTCGGCGATGGCCTGACGCTGTTTGGCCGCTTCGGCAACCAGTCCAAAGGCGGCGTCGCGTTTGACCGCGCGCTCACCGTGGGGGCCGAGGCCAATGGTTCCTACTGGAGCCGCGGCGGCGACAGCCTGGGGCTGGCGCTGGGCTGGCTGCGCACCAGCGACGCTTACCGCGAGTTCCAGGCCGCCAGCGTGGCGCGCTCAGGTGCCGAGCATGTGGCCGAGCTGTACTACCGCTTTCGCGTCGGCAAGCAGTTCGAACTGTCGCCCAGCCTGCAATGGCTGAGCAGCCCTGGCGGCGATGCCGATGCCCGCAGCCAGCGTGTACTGGGCCTGCGCAGCCAATTTACCTTCTAAAGGCGCACCATGCTTGCCTCATTCGTCCGTGCGTAGCATTCCAATTGCCGTGGCGCACGCCCCTGCGGACAGCGCGGGCGGCGCGCTGTCCCGGCTGGGGCAGGCCATGCGCCGCCACCAGCGCGTCATTTTGGCGCTGCAGTGGGTGGTGGTAGTGGTGTACGCGCTGCTGGTGACGGTGCCGGCCTTTTTGCCCCTGCCGGCGCAGGACGCGCGCATCCTGGACAACCTGCGCCTGTTTGCACAGTTTCTGTTCTGGGGTGTCTGGTGGCCGTTCGTGATGCTGGCTACCATGCTGCTGGGGCGGGTCTGGTGCGGCGTGTTCTGCCCGGAAGGCACGCTGACCGAACTGGCCAGCCGCCACGGGCTGGGGCGCGCCATTCCGCGCTGGCTGCGCTGGCGCGGCTGGCCGTTCACCGCCTTTGTCTGCACCACCGTCTATGGCCAGTTGGTGAGCGTCTACGAGTACCCGCAGGCCGCGCTGCTGGTGCTGGGCGGCTCCACGCTGGCAGCGGTGGCGGTGGGGCTGGTGTATGGGCGGGGCAGCCGCGTCTGGTGCCGCTACCTGTGCCCGGCCAATGGCGTGTTCGGCCTGCTCGCCAAGGTCGCGCCGCTGCACTTCGCCGTGGACGAGGCGCGCTGGAAGCAGCACCTTGGGCGTGCCCCGGCGGTTAATTGCGCGCCGCTGATCGACATCGCCCACATGAAGAGCGCCTCTGCCTGCCACGCTTGTGGCCGTTGCAGCGGCGAGCGCGGCGCGGTGGCGCTGGCGCTGCGCTCGCCGGCCAAGGAAATCCTGAGCACCAGCGCGCGCCAGGTCAAAACAGAGGAGGCGCTGACGCTGCTGGTGGGCGTGATGGGCGTGGCCACGGCGGCCTTCATGTGGTCGTCCAGCAAGCGCTTGGTGGCGATCAAGACGGCGCTGGCCAATTGGCTGATCGAGCACGACTACACCGCCTTGCTGCAGGACAACGCGCCGTGGTGGCTGCTGACGCACTACCCGCAGGCGCATGACGTGTTCACCTGGCTCGATGGCCTGTGCATCCTGGGCTTCATCGTGGGGGGCGGTGGTGCGCTGGGCCTGGCCTTGTGGCTGCTGATGTGGCTGGCCGCGCGCGCGCTGGGCACGCCCGAAGTGACCTGGCAACGCCTGTCGCTGGGGCTGGTTCCGATGGCGGGCGTGGGGGTGTTCCTGGGTCTGTCCATGCTGACGCTGGGCCATCTCAAGGCCGAAGGCGTGTCGCTGATCTGGGTGCCGGTGGTGCGAGCCGCCTTGCTGCTGCTGGGGGGCGTCTTCTCGGCCTACCTGATCGCGCGGCTGTGTTGGACCGGACGCTCGCTGCGAACCGCTGGCGCCACGCTGCTGGCCCTGGCACCGCTGGCCCTGGCCTTGGGGGTCTGGATTCGCGCGCTGTTTGGGGCTTGATCGGCAAAACTGCGCCGCCCGCTGCGGACCCGCACAGTGGCTGGTGTTGGGGGTAGCGGTCAGAGGCCGGTGCTTACCCGATTCGGTGTCAGGTTGTCATGGATGCGCGGGCGTCGCGGAAAGCTTCACGCCCAGAGCATGCAGAAGCTTGAGCATGGTGTCGTAGCGTGGTTTGGCGCCTGGAGTGAGCGCCTTGTAAAGGCTCTCCCGGCCTAGTCCCGAATCCTTCGCAAGCTGTGTCATTCCCTTGGCGCGTGCGATGTCCCTCACGGCAGTGAGAAATACATCAGGATTCGGGTCTTCAAGTGCAGCAGTCAAATACTCAGCGATGGTTTCCTCATCGTCGAGATAGTCAGCGGCATCAAAGTGGGTGTACTTGGTCATGATTACTCCTTCTCAATGGCGTTCGCCATTTCAATCGCGCGCTTGATATCGCGCTTTTGGGAGGACTTGTTTCCTCCCAACAAAAGCAGATAGACCACGTCGCCTCGACGCGTGAAATACACGCGATAGCCGGGCCCAAAATGAACACGCATTTCGGAAACGCCCTCACCAACAGGCTCGCAATCACCGAAGTTGCCATGCTCCGCTGTGCGGATGCGGTGAATGATCCGGGCACGACCGACCTTGTCTTTCAGCGAGGCGAGCCAAGCGTCGAACTCATCCGAACGAAGAAAGGTATTCACCAGCCTAGTGTATCCGAACAGATACGAATGTCTTTCGAGCCGCTATTGGACATGGCCGCCCGCACTACAAATGGCTGAAGAACTCAGGAGCACTTTGCCACTGATCGTCGCGGCCGTTGACATAGGTGATGGGGGCTCGTGAAAGCTCTTCGTCGGACACGTCGTTCAGACACCCGAGATTGACGCCAACCATCTTGCCAATAGGCGTCTCGGTACCGATGCCAAAAGATCGGACACCGCAGTGCTTGCAGAAGTAGTGTTGGTTCTTCTTCGTGTTGAAGAGGTACTGTGTCAACTCCGACTCGCCGGCCAGGAGCCGAAAGCCACCCTCTCTTGCTACCGCAGGCCAAAAGCGCGTTCGCCGACAGATGGTGCAGTTGCAGCGATAGGTGCTCTGCGTGAGGTCAAGGTCCGCCTCGAACTGAACGGCACCACAGTGACAACTGCCATGGTAGGTCTTGAGCATGCTGTGACGCTTGGTTGATGAGGGTTTTGGTATTTCTGCGGTCTACCGAATGAAATGACTGGACAACGACCTACGCCGCGAAGCGGCCTCCTGCAGTTGTGGGTCGATGTCGATTGATGTTAGTGCTCATCATCGTCGAGACCGACTGGATTGAACATCCATTCCAAGGGCCCGTTCAAAGCCGTAGAGTTTGTGGATATGCACGCCAGCGCATTCCCATTTAGGACCCAGACCGACAAAAACCGAGCAGCCACCTCTGCAACTGCATTCTGAAGTTCAAAGTACGGTTGCTCGATGGCAACGTAGTTCAGATAGACAAGAAGGTTCAGCCCAGACACCTCGCCGCCGTAGCGATGCAGCTTCCTTTCAATTGCGGCACGAAACCAGGTTGGACCCTGCTCCCTCCCATTGTCCCAATCTTCGACCGTCGTCCGAGAAGACAAAACACCGACGCGATACTCATCCCCCCTGCGGCGATCTTGCTTCTTGAACTCCGACGTAAGCTCTTGGAAGGGAACAGAACGCCATTGGCTTCAAACGCGACATCTGCTTCCGGCGTCCATCTCTATCGTGGACCCACAGCGCGCAAGGCCAGTTGGGCTTCGTACGCGCGAGCCGAATCGCGAGCGCACCAAATCTCGATCGTCTTCACGGTGTTGGGGATTGCGGGTCGAACGGTTATTGGAGATCAGGTCCTGACGCTGCTGTACTTGGCGAAGAGAGATCAGGTCCATGGCGGGTTGGAGTACATTGAGCCCTGATCGAAGTCGCAACTTAGTGGACCACAACGGCGCACTTCAGGCCTTGAAGAATAGCCAGAGGGTGTCCTGCAGTTGTGGGTCAAGAACGACGCTGTCAAATGTCGTCACTTTGACACCTTTGACCTGCAGTCCAAATGCTCTTCGCTTGGTCATAGGGCGCGACGCACAGTAACCTTTACGTCCACAAGTCCATGACCCCAGGCGTCCAGTGCCCATCCAGCCGCGACTCGCTCCTGATTTCTACAAGAGCGTGCCGACAAGCTCAGGGTGACGAGGCAACTTTGAGTCCCCGAGACCAGTGAAACCCGACCGGCTCGCCGCTACCAAGCGACTGAACAATGTGTTGGCAAACAAAGCACTCATCCTGCCAACCGTGAACGCTGCAATTGAGTTTTCTTGGTTCGCTCATCGTGAGTCGTTTAACGATATCGACCCCACGGCCCGCAATGTCGTCAGATACGCCGCAGTGGGCCGTATTCGAAGCATCCCGCTGAAACCGTTACGCGGCCTGGTGTTTTTCAAGATCGACATGTCCGCCCCCTGACAAATGTGTTTCCAAACCCGGCACTTTGTTCGGCAATTCTACTGACCTGGCGGCTCAGCTTTGGGTCTGCTCCCGGTAGCGGCGGTGCAGGATTTTCACGCGCTGCACGTAGACCTGGGTCTCCGCATAGGGCGGTATGCCGGCGTATTTGGCCACGGCCGCCGGGCCGGCGTTGTAGGCGGCAGCGGCAAGTGTCACGTCGCCGCGGAACTGCGCCAGCAGGCCGGCCAGGTATTGCGCGCCGCCACGGATGTTGTGGCTGGGCACGCGTGCGTCAGCCACGCCGACTTCGCGCGCGGTGGCGGGCATCAGTTGCATCAGTCCTACTGCACCTTTGTGCGAGCGCGCTTTCGGGTTGAAGCCGGATTCGGCATGAATCACCGCGCGCACCAGGGCCGGGTCCAGGTCGTGCGCGCGCGCCGCCGCGTCGATGGCATCGCCGTAGACCTGCAGGTGCAGCTTGGTGGCGTGCCAGTTGATGGTGGAGTTGAGGTTGCAGGCGTAGCACGTGGGGCTCCACACGATGTAGGCGCCGCGGCGTGGCGGCACGTCGGAAAAGGAAGCGACGCCGCCGGCCAGGTACTTGTAGACCTTGGGGCTCGATGCCTTGGCAAGTGCATCAGAGTCCATGGTCGCGGCCAAGGCCGGGTGCAGGCAGCCGATCCACACCAGGCAGACTGTCAGGCGGCCAAGCAGCCTTGCGGCCACCACCGCCCGTGGCATCAACTTCACGGGGCTCTCCAGGCTTTTGCCTGCAGCGCCTACAGGATGAGCTTGAACGGCAACCATGGGTTCATTTTGTCCTAAATCGGGCCGAGCCGGCAACGAATTGCGCAAGGGGGTGGTTGGCGGCGGGCGCGCGCTCGGTGTTGCGCATTGGAGTGGCGCCATTTCGATACATAGTGCTGTTGAAACCATACCCACCTTGCCGCCAGGCTAAGACCGCCCGGCGCTCACATCGCCTTGAACAGGTGGCTGAAGAGCCGGCTCACCACCAGTTTGTCCGGGATGCCGCGCAGGCTCAGGCTGGTCTTGCCCGCCTCGTCCCGCGTCACACTGCTGATGGCCTGCGCGCGCACCACCGTGCCACGGTGAATTTGCCAGAACAGTTGCGCATCGAGCTGGGCCAGCAGTTCCTTCAGGGGTGTGCGGATCAGGTACTCGCGCCCGGCGGTCAACACGCGCACGTACTTGTCGGCGGCTTCGAAGTAAAGCACGTCTTCAATCGGCACCATGTGAATCGTGCTGCCCTGGGCGCTGGTGATACTGGCCTGAATCACCTTCAGCGGGGCCGCTGCCGGCGCTGGCGCGCCACCCAGCAGGGCGCGCAGTTGCCCCATCGTTGCTTCGAAATTAATAGCAGGTTGCGACCGGTTGGCAAGGGCTAGCTGCAGTTTGGACACCGTTTTTTGCAGACGGTCGGCCTGCACCGGCTTGAGCAGATAGTCCATCGCCTGCGCCTCGAAGGCAGCCACGGCGTACTGGTCGTAGGCGGTGACGAACACCAGCGCGGGAAAGGGCTTGGCCCCAGGCCCTTCGGTGACCCAGGCGTCGGCCAGCGCAGCGGCGGCGTCGATGCCGCTCAGGCCCGGCATGCGAATGTCAAAGAACAACACGTCGGGCTGAGTGCTGAGTGCCTGTGCCACGGCCGAGGCGCCGTCGCCCACACTGGCGACGATGCGCAGCGCGGGCCAAAGAGCGGCCAGCTCGGCCTTGAGGGCTTCGGCCAGCAGACTCTCGTCTTCGGCAATCAGGGCGGTGGGAGAGTGGGTTGCGGTCATGGTGTGAGGGGAAGGGTGAGTGTGACGACGGTACCGCCGCCGGCTGCGTCGGCCACCGTCAGCGCGGCCTGCGCGCCATAGCTGGCTTGCAGGCGGTCCCTGACCTGCGACAGACCAAAGCCGCTGCCGGCGGGGCTGAGTGTTTCGGCTGCGGCCTGCAGGCCGACGCCACTGTCCTGCACTTGCAGCGTCAGCTGGTCGCCGGTGCTTGCGGCCCGGATGTCGATGCGCCCGCCCTGCACGCTGGGCTCAAGGCCGTGCTTGATGCTGTTTTCCACCAGCGCCTGCAGCAGCAGCGGTGGTACCTGTTGCGCAACCAGCTCAGCCGGTAGGACCAGCGCGAATTGCAGCCGTTCGCCCATGCGCACGCGCATCAGCTCCAGGTAGTCGTTGAGACGCTCGAATTCGGCACCCAGGGAATAGGTGCTTGCGCGAGAGGCCGCCAGAGTGGCCCGCAGGTAAGCCACCAGCCGATCGAGCATGTCCTGGGCGCGGCGTGGGTCGACACCAATTAGTGCGCGCAGGTTGGCCAGCGTATTGAACAGCATGTGCGGCTCCAACTGGGTCTCCAGCAGTTTGAGCTGCGCCTCGGTGGCGTGGCGTTGCGCCGTTTCGGCTTGCGCGGTGCTGCGGGCGGACTCCTCGCGGGCCGTGGCAAGTTGCTCGCGGCTCATGAAGTAGTAGGTCATGGCGCCGCCGGCGCTCAGGCTCATGAGCAGCATTCCCAGGGTCTGGCGCGGGTCGGCAGCCAGAACCGCCGCGACCGCCATCGTTGGGTGGTTCAGCAGCCAGGAGCCGATGGTCATACCTATGGCGTAGCCGACCGTGACACCCAGCGGGACGATCACAAACAGCCTTCGCCATTGACGGGCGTGGTCTTTGATCGACCAGTTCACGAATAGCTGGATGACCACCCATATGCTCGCACCGATGCTGTGTGAGTAGACCATCTGCTGGTCGAATGCGGCACCGGAAAAGGCTGACAGGCCCAGGGCAATCACGGTGTTGATCACCAGCACGGGCAGCAGGCCGCCTTGAATCGCGACCAGCAGCTTGTGCCGCGCCACGCCAGGGGTGGCGGTGTTCACGGGTGACCCTGTTCGCGCTGCAGCCGGTCGCGTTCCTGCTGTACCAGCCGTTCGCGAATACCGCTTCCGGGTGGTGCAACAAACACCACCAGGCCGTGGACCAGCAGCCCCAGGCCCCAACCGAAGGCCGGAAAAACCGCCCAGTGCCGTCCGGTGAAGCTGGAGAACAGGGCCAGTCCGGTATTGACGACCAGAAAAATCAGCGCATGGATGTACCAGCCCATCTTGCGCGCCGCGCGCCTTTGCGCAAGGCGCTCGATCTGCTCGGGGCTAAGGGTGGGTGGCATGTTCACCCGGCATAGTGGGGGCTCGGCAAATCGAACGTTCAGGGCGTGACAGCTCGGCGTTGCCCCGCAGGCCGGGTTGCAGCCCCGTGGCGGCCCCGACGGCGAATTTGGTGACGAAGATGCCTAGGATCAGCAGCAGCGGCACCCAGCTTCGTGGCAAGGTGAAGCGCTGTGTCCAGCTGTCGTAGCGGGTCTGGTCCGACAGGGCCTCGGCACCAGGGGTGGCGCTCACGGCCGCGCCGGCCCGGGCGGCGGCCGGGCGGCGGGGGGGGGGGGGGGGGGGGGGGGGGGGCGGGCGGGGGGCGGGGGGGGCGGGGGGCCCGGGGGGGGCGGGGGGGGGGGGGGGGGGGGGGGGGGGGGGGGGGGGGGGGGGGGGGGGGGGGGCCCCCCCCAAAGGCCAGCAGCAGGGGCCAGACCCAGACAGGGATGTGAGAGACGATTTGATTCAACATGGTGGCGACCTCGGGTGGGTGAAAGATGGGCGTACTGTGCCCGCCACCGTCGGCGCCAACCAGCGCTTTGGGACCAAGTCGCTCCAACGCGCCGCGAATGGCCTGCCTGGCGCGCCAAATGCGCCCGCTCAGTAGGTGGACGCCCCGGTCTTGGCGGCGGGGGCGCCGCTGCGGATCACCGCCCAGACGCCGGCCACGCCGTCACCAGTGGTGTCGCCGACCTTGGCGTCGCCCGCAAAGTAGTACAGGGGCTTGCCTTTCCAGGCCCATTGCTTGCTGCCGTCATTGCGCGACACCAGGGAGAGGTCGCCACTGGGCTTGGCGTCCGCCTTGGCCATGAAGGCGGGCCACTTGGCCAGGCAGGCGTCATAACAATTGCTTTTGCCGACTTCGTCCTTGGCAAACAGATACAGCGTGCGGCCGCTCTCGTCGCGCAGCACGCCATCCTTTTCCATTGTGGTCGCGGCACTGGCGACGGAGCAGAAGGTCAGGGCAATCAGGGCAAGTTTGAAGTTACGGGTCATCATTTTCTCCACAAAAGTTGAACATCAGAACGAGCCGGATCATCAGGGTGATGTCGTCTCGTGCTGTCATATACGCAAGCCGGTCGCCACTGGACGCAGCGCCGCGCAAAAAAACCTACCAAAGCTTGATGCAGTGGCCGCTGATGACGAACGGTCCGCTCGGGGTAGTGGCCTGGGCGTTAGCCTCGAAACTGACCGCCAGTCGGGACACCTTGGCGAACACCGCCTCCGACGGCGCGCCCAGGGCGATGTCAATTTTGCCGCTGGCCGGCACGGCGCTGACGGCAATCGGCGCGCCTTCGGCGGGCAGTGCCCACAGCATGGCGACCTGGCCGGGGGGGGTGTCGAGCGGCTTGAGCAGCTTGACGGTCAGCACCGTGCCGCGTCGCAAGGAGGTGGCGGCCAGCACGGGCTCGCCTTGGGCGTTGGTCAACAGGCCGACATAGCTGGGCGCCGACTTGGTTGGGATCGGGGTCAGGCCCAGGGTTTGTGGCGCCTGCTGCACCAGTCCGACGGTCAGCATCAGCCCGAGGCTGAAGGCCAGCGTGGGCTTGAGCCAGCCCGACAGGCTGGCGTCCAGCCGCCGCAGCCACGAGACGCGGGCGGGCGTAAGCTGGGTGCGTTGTGTGATCGCCTGCCACACCTGGGGCCGAGGTGCTACCGCGGCGATCGAGCCGTTCAGCGGTGCCAGATGGTCGTGCCACTGCGCCACGGCTCGCTGCACCGCGGGGGACTGGGCCAGCAGCAGGCCAAAGCGGCGGCGTGCGCGTGGGCTCAAGGTGCCCAGCACGTAGGCACCGGCCAGCTTGTCAAGCAAGGGCACGCGTTCGTAATTCATATCCAACTCAGCGTTTGGCCGGGGCCGTGCCCGCGTGTTCCAGGCACTGTTTCAATTTGTCCAGGCCCCGGCGCACCCAGGCCTTGACGGTGCCCAGCGGCGCGTTCAAATGGGTCGCCAATTCACTGTGCGACAGACCGTCGTAGTAGGCCAGTGCCAGGCTTTGGCGTTGCGGCGCGTCCAGCGTGCCCAGGCAATGGCGCAGGCGCAGACCGTCGGTCGCCTGTGACAACAGTTCCTGCGGGTCGGCACGCGGGTCGGCCATCTGGTCCAAGTAGTCTTCTCCTGCATCGTCAATCAGCACCACGGTTGATTCATCGGCCCGTTTGAGGTGGCGCAGCCAGTCCAACGCCTTGTTGCGCACCACGCTGGTGAGCCAGGTCATCGGCGCCGACAGTCCCGCCGCATAGCTGCCGGCCTGGTTCCAGACGTTGACATAGGCTTCCTGCAACACTTCTTCGGCACGCTCCCTTCGGTTCAATATACGCAAGGCGACGCCAAACAGATGCGCCGAGGTCAAGTCGTACAGCTCCTTGAACGCGGCATGGTCGCGTGCCGCCGTGCGGGCCAGCAGGCGAGTCAGGTGTTCGTTGGGAGGAAGAGGGGTGGCCATGTTGATGATGGTCGCCGGTCAGGCGACCACGATCTCGTCCTGGTGGTTGGCAATGTGCAGGGCGTGCGCCAGGGCAAACTCACCCTTGCTCAACACGCCATAGGCAAAGTGGGGCTGGAGCACGCCAGCGTGGGCTTCAAAACGCGTGATGGCCGCGCGCAGCCGCGCTGCGCCGGGCTTCCAGTCATCGAGTTGGGGCAGGGCCGGCGCGCCCGGAATCGGCTCGGTCAGGCCATGGCTCATGCGACCACGCAGGCCAAAGAAGGCAAAGGCCATGGCGCCGGCGGTCTTCTGAAACAACACGCTCTTTGGTTCGGGGTAGCCGTCCATGCTCATCTCGGTGCTTTGCGCCAGATGCTCCAGCACGGCGCGCAGCGTCCAGGCGGTGGTGCTGCGCGCCTCCTTGGCCTGCTCCAGCCGATCGAGCCAGCGCAAGGCCTGGTCGAGCGTTTGAACCTTGGGTGTATCGGCCATGACGGTTCCCGCAAGTAAACCGGCTTGAAGGATCAGGTAGTGCCTGCGCTGCATGGTCGGATGATAGTTTTTTATCGCGTTGCCTGCCTGAGGGCGCTGGCTTTTTGGGTGTTGACCACCGATGGATAAACTCCAACCCATGTTCGTCCGCTGCCCAAAATGCGATCACCATCCCTTGCCGGCGGACCAGGCGCTGCCCGCGGCCTGCCCGGCTTGCGGCGCGGTCTTTGCGAAAGTGGCGCAGGCCATGCAAGAGGACGCGGCCCCTGCCGACCGGGCACCGGGCAGCGGTCGAAGTCGCAGTCGCGGTCGCGGTCATGCGGCTGCGGGCGAACCCGCTCCCGCGTGTGCTTGCCTGCTGCTCAGGGTTCCCGAGCGGGTCGATGGCATGCGATTTGGTTTGCGGGTCGTGTTGCTGGCCGGTTTCTGGGTCTGGGGCGTTTACCTGATGACGCGCGACTTTCGCACCGGTGAGATGGGGGAGTCGTTCATTCACGGTCCGCTGCTGGTTTTTCATGAGGCTGGCCATGTGCTGTTCATGCCTTTTGGTGAATGGATGACGATCCTGGGTGGAACCTTGGGGCAACTGCTGATGCCGGCGTTGCTGGGTGCTGCGCTGCTGTGGAAGAACCGCGACCCCTTTGGCGCGGCCATCGGGCTGTGGCTGCTGGGGGTGTCGATTCTCGATGTGGCGCCTTATATGTTTGATGCGCTGCAGCCGCAGTTGATGCTGTTGTCGGGCAGGACTGGGGAGGCCGGTGGCCATGACTGGATTTACCTGTTTTCGTCCGTCGGGCTGCTGACTAAAGCCCAGCTCATGGGCGCCCTCACCCACAAGCTGGGCGCGCTGGTGGTGCTGCTGG
>JADKEH010000027.1 GCA_016718155.1 Candidatus Rhodoferax randersensis
CCTGTCCTCCGAACCTGCCAACGCAACCCACGCCAGCGTGACCGGCAACTGCGAGAGTTGCCATTCCTCGACAACGAGTTGGCTCAGCGGCGTCAAGTTCACCCACTCGCCGGCCAATGCGGTGGGCACTGGCACCTGTGACACCTGCCACAACGGGACCACCGCCAAAGGCAAGACCGTGACCCACATTCCGGTCACGACCGGCGTGAGCAAATGCGACTCCTGTCACCGATCACAAGTCAGTTTTGCCAGTGCCGTCACGATGAATCACAGTGCGGTCAGCACATCGACCTGCAAGTCCTGCCACAACGGCAGCTACACCACGCAAGGTGCCACCGGCGCGCTGGCCAAACCCACCAACCACATTCCCGAAGCGCAATTGCTCAACGGCGCCAGCATGGATTGCAACACTTGCCACACCAGCACCGCCAGTTGGGGCACGACACGGATGAACCACAACGCCAGCCTGGGCAACGGCGCGGGCTGGTGCAAGGCTTGTCACGCCACCGGCACGTCCTACCTGGGCAGCATGGAGAAGAAGTCCCTGACCCACGAGGCCAAATCAACACCCCCGACCGATTGTTCCCAGTCCGGCTGTCACCGGCCGCTGGGGAGCAAGGGTGTTGCCTACTCCAAGTGGGATTGACGGCACGTTCCGGCGCCCGCGCCCCCTGTACTCATCCCGAACTCAATTTTTACTTCGAACCCAAGCGCTTATGAAATTCCTACGAAATCCGTGGTTACCGACCGTGATGCTGCTGTGCCTGGCCCCGATGGCCCGCCCAACTGATTGAAGACATCGACCTGCGCCGTGAAGGCGCCCGCCGTGGCGCAGATTCGTTTTGTAACGCCGGTGCAGTACCGGCGGTCCACCGCGGCACTCGCGGGCGATCTGGTTCAAAGCCACTATGACGTCTTACCAACTCGCGAGAACCTCAACCTGTCGTCCGGCCAGCGTTCCATCGCGGGTGGTTCCGGCATACCCAGGATTACCGTCAACGACGAAGGTGTAGCGCGCGCCGACCTGAGTCGCAAGCTCATCATTCGCTTTAGCGAACCCACCAAGTTCCGCATCCGCGCCGGACAGCACTGGCAACCCCGCAGCATCGAAATCGTGCTGGAAGGTCTTGGCACGGCACTCGACGCCGCGAATGCCGCGCGACCATCTCCACCGCCTGTGACCACGCTGGCAGCACCTCCCGCAGCGTCAGCGGACCTGGACGCCAAGGCAGCCGGGCTGCTGGCTGCGGCAGAGGCCGCGCATGACCGCGCCGACTATGCGCTGGCGATTGACCAGGTCAACCGCTTGCTGGAACTCCCCGCCAACGCCTCGTCACGCCGGGGTCAGGAACTGATCGGCCTGTCGCGACTAAAGATGGGAGACAAGGTGCGCGCGCGCAGCGAGTTTGAGGTTTTCCTCAAACTCTACCCCAGTGGCCCCGACGCCGAGCGCGTTCAGCAACAACTGGCGAGTTTGGGCAAGCCTGCGGAAACGACACGCACGCGCCCACCCGTGGTGGCGAGTTCCAGCACTAGCGGCTCGGTGTCGGCCTTCTACTACGGTGGCCAGTCAAGGTTCGCACCCAGGAATTCCTGGACTCTGCACTGAGTGGCTTGCCCGAGCTACAGGCCGACAACACCCTGTCGGCAATCGACCAGAAACAACTGCAAACCAACGTCGATCTGAACTGGCGCTACCGCGATGCCCGACAAAGACATGCGATTCGTCTTCCGTGATGCCTACGGCGCCGACCTTCGCAGCAATGGCGTCAACAAAGAACCGATTGTCGGCCCTGTACTTCGACCACAAGTCCTTCGTCAACGGCACCAGTTTTCGCGTTGGCCGGCAGTCCCCCACCGGTGGTGGCGTGCTGTACCGCTTTGACGGCGCGCAGGCCGGCTACACCTTTGCGCCCAAATGGAAGGTCAACGCCGTGATGGGCGTTCCGACGGAGTCGCTGCTCGATGCCCGTCGGCATTTCTACGGCGCCTCGCTGGATGCCGAAGCCCTGACCAAGGAGATCAGTGGCAGCGTCTATGTGGTGCAGCAAGTCATCGACGGCGAGGTGGACCGGCGTGCCGTGGGCACCGGGCGCGCTACTTCAGTGGTGGCCTGTCGGCCTCGGCCCAACTGGACTATGACCAGCTCATGAAAGGCATCAACATCGCATCGCTGCAGGCCACCTGGCAACTGCCCGACACCACGGTGTTCAATTTCCTGTACGACCGCCGCGCCACACCGATTCTGTCGCTCGGAAACATCCTGTTCTTTCAGGATCCCAATCTACCGACCCCAGCTCGCCGGGTCAGCGATCTGGTGGCCAGCGCCGGCTCGACCAGCGTGCTGCGTGATCAGGTCAAGGGCATCACGGCCTACCAGACCCAGGGGCTGGTGGGCGTCACCACCCCGATTTCGAAGAACTGGCAAGCGGGCGCCGACGTGCGCTACACCAACATCGGTGAGATCAAGCCGGTGGCGGTGATCCTGCCCCAGGGCCAGCCCAGCACCGGCGACCTGTGGGGCCTGGGCCTGCAACTGATTGGCAGCAACCTCTACTCGGCGCGCGACACCCACGTGTTCAACCTGAGCTACATGACCGGACCGACCTACCACGGCACCCTGCTGTCCTACAACAACCTGTCCGCCTTTGGGGAGAAGTGGCAGTTCGAGCCCTCGCTCAAGTACTACACGCAAAACGACAGCACCGGCGCCACCAGCAAGCGACTGACACCGGGGCTGCGCGTGAGCTACAAGCTGCAGACCCAGCTGACCGTCGAGTCCGAGCTGACTTACGAGCGCTCGGAGTCGAACTCCACCGGTCGGGTCGAATCTTCCGATCGGGTCACCTACTATGTCGGCGCGCGCTACGATTTCTGACCATGCCCCACACACTCGCTTCGCTCCGACAGCAACTGATCCAGCTCAAGACCCTGCATGAGCAGGGCACACTGTCCGATGCCGCCCACGAAGACGCCCGCAGCGCCCTGGAGCGCCGCATCGTTGACGCGGTGCTTCACGGCGCGGTGGACGAGCCCGTCGTTCCAACGCCAGCCAAAACCACAGGGTCTTCGGCCAGACCAGCGCCACCCAGATCGGCAGGGTCGCTGCTGCTGTGGGCCACGCCGGTCGCGGTGGTCGTGCTGATTGCGGGTGCCGCCCACTGGTGGAAGACATCGTCCCCCCCTGGCGCCGCCACGTTGGCGCCAGCGCCCTCCCCCGGCCTGGCCGCCGCATCGCCACCAGGCAAGGCACCGCACAACACCAGCGCCAACGAGATTGCCGCCATGACGGAACGGCTGGCGCTGAAGATGAAGGAGCGACCCGAAGACGCCGAAGGCTGGGCCATGCTGGCGCGCTCGTACGCGGTGCTCGGGCGCCACGGCGATGCACTGGGCGCGTACCAGCGGGCACTGGCGCTGCGTACCGACGACCCAACCCTGATTGCCGACTATGCGGACGCGCTGGCCATGAAAGCCAACGGGTCGCTGGAGGGCGAGCCGATCAAGCAGGTGCAACGCGCGCTCAAACTAGATCCACGCAATCTCAAGGCCCTCTCGCTGGCCGGCACGGCGGCGTTCGACCGCAAAGACTATGTCGCGGCCGTGAAGCACTGGGAGCAGATGATCGCCATCGGGCCGTCCACCGACGTGCTGGTGATGCAGGTGCAAGCTGGGCTGACCGAGGCACGCCGCTTGGCTGGAATGCCCGCGACCACGCTGGCCGCTGCGGTGAGCGCAGCCACCGCAGCGGCCGCCTCCGTCAGCGGCACGGTCTCACTGGCCCCGTCGCTGGCAAAACTGACCGATCCGCAGGACACCGTGTTCATCTTTGCACGCGCATCCCAGGGCCAACGCGCGCCGCTGGCGGTATTGCGCAAACAGGTGAAGGATCTGCCGCTCAAGTTCACGCTTGATGACACGATGGCGATGTCACCGGAGAACAAGATCTCCGGTGCAGCGCAAGTAATCGTCAGCGCCCGCGTCAGCAAGAGCGGCAATGCCCTGCCGCAAGCCGGCGATTTCTCCGGACAGGCCCCACCAGTGGGCCTTGGAAACTCGGCGCTGGCCATCGAGATCGGGGAACGGGTCAAATAGCGGGTGGTGCCTGCCACGGCAGGCAGGCGTTGCGTTCATCGCTGCCGGTCGTGGAGTCTGCGGGTCAATGGTCAATCTCTATCTGTTCATCTACATTGCCGCATTCGGTCTGATCGTTGCGCTGTACCTGCGGCGTCAGCGCAACCGGCATGCCACCCACGCGGCGAAGCTGCAGCAAGCCATAGAGGGCGGGCTGCTTGAGCCACCCTCGCTGCATCCGGTGGTCAACCCGACCCGCTGCATGGGTTCCGGCGCCTGCATCAAAGCCTGCCCGGAGCAGGCTTTGGGCATCGTCAACGGCAAGGCCGTGCTGATCAATCCAGCGCACTGCATCGGGCATGGGGCCTGCGCCGCGGCCTGTCCGGTGGAGTCGATCAGCCTGGTGTTCCGGCACCGAAAAACGCGGCATCGATATCCCCAATGTCACGCCGCAGTTCGAGACCAACGTGCCGGGTATCTTCATTGCGGGCGAGCTCGGCGGCATGGGCCTGGTGCGCAAGGCCGCCGAACAGGGGCGCCAGGCCATCAATACCTTGCGCAAGCGGGCCGGCGCCGGCGCTGAGTACGACGTCGTGATCGTGGGCTGCGGGCCGGCCGGCCTGTCGGCGGGCTTGTCAGCGATTGAGCACAATCTGCGCTACAAACTGCTGGAACAGGAAGACTCGCTGGGTGGTGCGGTCTACCACTATCCACGCCACAAGGTCACCATGACGGCGCCGGTCGACCTGGCACTGATCGGCAAGGTCAAGTTCGGTGAAGTGCAGAAGGAGAAACTGCTGGCGTTCTGGGTCGACGTGGTCAAGAAAACCGGACTGCAAATCTCGTTTCGTGAACGCATGGAGAGCATTGACCGGCAGGATGGGCGTTTCGTGGTGCACACCAACCGGGGCAGCTACAGCACCAGCACGGTGCTGCTGGCGATGGGACGGCGTGGAACGCCACGCAAGTTGGAAGTGCCGGGCGAGGAGTCCCACAAGGTGGTGTACCGTTTGATTGACCCCGAGCAGTACCGGGGCCAGGCGGTGCTGGTCGTCGGCGGCGGCGACAGCGCGCTGGAGGCGGCGATTGCCCTGTCCGAGCAAGCCGGCACCGATGTCACCCTGTCCTACCGCAGTGCGGCGTTTTCCCGGGTCAAGCCCAAGAACCGCAGTGCGCTGGAACAACAGCAAAAGACCGGGCGCCTGCGCGTGCTGCTCAACTCACAAGTCCTCTCCATCGCCGAACAGCATGTGGAGATCGACCATGACGGTGTTCCACAGCGCCTGCGCAATGACGCGGTGATTGTCTGCGCCGGCGGCCTGCTGCCCACGCCTTTGCTGCAAAAGATCGGCATTGAGTTCGAGACCAAATACGGGGTCACCTGATCGGCCCGCAAAGACTGCCGCCGGACTGGGCCGATCCGCGGCAGGCACCTCAAACCATCGCTTCAGCGCGCGGTGTTCTGCCGGACCAGTCGCGCAGTGACGGGGTTGAAATACACTTCCACGATGCGCCCTTCGCGATCGAATCCATAGATTTCGTAGCAGCTGTTGTTGGCGATCTTGAAGGTCTTGATCCGGTAGCCACGGTGCTGCGCCAACAGCTTCATCTCCTCCTCTGAGAACCATTCCGAGCGCGGTGCCGTGGTGCAGACTTCGGAGGCTTTTTCCCGGCTGATGCCAACCGCCGCCGACGCGGTGCGGGCGGCGCTGGCCGGTACACCGGTCGCAAGGGCTTGTGCCTGCACCGAAGCTGAGGCCAGGCAGGCAAGACCGGCGAGCAGCGCAAATATGAACTTCATGATGACTCCCAGAGATAACAATAGACAGATTCTGGTCAACCGACATTAAGACGTTCTTACGACGGCCGTGCCGACGCTCAGTGCTTCTGCTTGCGTTCGCGTGACTTGTTTCTCGCCGCCGTCTCGCTCGCCACGCTTGCGGGCTCTTCGTCGGCGCTGCGATGGCACTCGACGCAATTGTCGTAGTTGGCGATGCCTTCCTTCTCATGCTCCGCCCGTACATTCTGGAGCGTGTGTTCGTGGCACCCGTAACAGGTATAGCGCCGGTAGTCATCGTTGACGTGACAGGTCACGCACTTCACGTTGTGGTCACGGTCCAGCACAAAGTGCTTTTCATGCTCGAAGGTGGCGGGCTTCAGGCTTGCGTCTTGCGGCACTGGGCGCAGCCCGCCGTAAGATTTTGATGAAGCTTGTCGGTGGGTTTGACATGGCAGCTGTCGCAACGGTCCTGCACTGCGGTTCGTAGCAAGCCGTGAGAAAACGGTTTGCGACTGCGTTGGGTTAGTTTGGGCCCCTCGTGGTCGCTGTGACAAGCCATGCAATCGCGTTCGATCAAATCCTGGTGGAACGAAGTCTTGAGCTTGCGCTGGGCCAATGGCGCGCCTTTGGTCGTGCGCAAACCGATGTCAGCCACCACATGGCAGTTGATACACCGCTGAATGGAGGCGCCACGCAAAGGCGCGTGACAGGCAAAGCAATCGGTGGCGAGCTCGGCATGCCCGCTGACCAAGGCGCCGGGGCTGACCATGAGATGCGGGTAAATGAAGACCAGCGCCAACAGGCCGCCGATTGCCGCAGATGAGGACCAGAAGCCAGCCGCGCTTCACTTCCAACCCCAAAACAGGAAGACGGCGATGATGTGCGCCAGCGCCAGCACGGCAAACACCAGGGTCACCGGCAAGTGCACCGAGCGCCACTGCTTCATCACATCAAAAGTCAGGCTATCGACGTACAGGCGCTCTTCGAGCTCGTCAGCCGACAAACCCTGCTGACGCATGCGCTGGCGCGCCTGCTCCAGTCGTCTTCGTGAGCGATCCAGCAGGTATTTGCCGGTCAAACCGCTACCCACGTCAACCAACATCGCCCAGACCGCCAGCCAACCCAGTATGGCGTTGAAGTGAATTCCGCGTGCACCAATACCAGCAGCGAACCGAACCAAGCCATGCGCTGGTGCCAGCGCAACAGGACCGCGGGCTGACTAAAGCCCACCAGCCGGCGCTTGCGAAGCGAATAGACGAACGAAAGAAGAATCAGCAAGGTTCCGGGGATGCCCAGGTAGCGGCCGATCCAGACCACATTGAAGACATGCAGAAGGGCATCGAGCAGCAGCGCCAGCACGGCCAGCGCGGCAAACGCCAGCATGAAGGGCAACACCTCACGACGCAGCAACTTGGCTTGCATACGCGTCAGGCCTCCAGCACCAGCGCCGAGCCTGGCTTGCCAACGCACAACAGGCAGCAGCCCGGCGCCACATCATGATCCGGATCTTGGGCATAGTGAACCGAGCCACTGAGCAGCTTGACCTCACAACTGCCGCAGCTTCCCGAGCGGCAGCCGGACTCGACTTCCACCGCGTGCCGTTCGGCCAACTCAAGCAAGTTGGCATCCTGCCCATCCCACACCAGCGTTCGCCCAGCACGCTGAAAACGCACTTCAAACGCAACGGTCGCACGCGAACCGGGCTCAGCGGGCAGCGCCGCGTCCGAACGAACCGTGGCCGGGCCAAAGGCTTCGAAATGGATATCCTGCCGCGGCACGTCCCACTGTGCCAGCCCCGCGACGATACTTTCCATCATGGGCGCGGGGCCACAGACATAGAAATGATGCCGCCCATGCGGCAAGGTGCGTCGCAGCAACTCAACATCCACGTGTCCTTGATGCTGGTAGTCGCGACCCACAACATCACTCGACCCAGGCCGGCTGTACACCACGTTCAAGTGGAAGTTCGGATGCACACGCGCCAGTTCTTCGAGTTGCAGCTTGAACGCTTGCTCACCGCTGTGGCGCACTCCGTAGTAAAGATGGACCGTCCGGCTCGGCTGTTCAGCGAGGCACCAGCGCAACATGCTCGCCATGGGTGTGATGCCGATACCGCCGCCAATCAGCACAACCGGCACGTCGGGCGCAGCATCTATGTGAAAGTGACCCGACGGCGCCTTGACCTTGAGCACCTGACCAGGTTGAACCTGATCATGCAGATGGTTGGAGGACAGCCCGGCAGGCAATTCGGGCCGATCTGGCGGCGCGTTGACTCGCTTGACGGTAATCCGGTAGCCCGTCGGGTCGGGACGCTCGGAGAGTGAATAGCATCGGGTGATGGCACGTCGGCCACCAGGCGAACTGCTATCTGCCACCTCCAGAGAAAAGGTCAGGAATTGCCCAGGCTTAAACGGAGGAAGTGGCGCGCCATCGAGCGGCGCGAGGTAGAACGAGCACTGACTGTGCAGGGCATCCTCATATTCGCGGCGCATGACACGAAACTCACGCCAGCCGGACCAAGCCGCGGCCGAAACCGACTGGGGTTGCGACTCATCATGGGCAGACGGCGGCTTGACCACGCTGCGCAGCCGCCAAAACCCGGCACCGATGCCAACCGCCAGCTGTAGCAGCAAAGCGGCGCTGATATAAGCAAGGAGTTGTAAGGCAGTCACAGCACAGGCAGAAGTGGGATAAAACTGGCAGGACCCGCCGACCAGGCAGATCGGCTTTTTCCATTCTAGGGTTCGCTTCCCTCGGGCGTTTGCGTTTTGTCAACCGTTGGCTGGTGCTGACTGCCCTGGGCGTGGTAAACACGTCCATGCTGCCGCACTTCACGACGCTGGCACGCTGTCTTGGGTTTACCCAGCTGCCGCTGTGCCAATTTCTTTTTTTGGCCTGCTGACGGCACTGTTGATCTCGTATTTGGTGATGGTGGAAGGTGGCAAGCAATGGTTTTACCGACGTCCGATGAGGTCTTGAACGACAGCCAAGGCTTGAGCACTGCGCAGGCCAGGCAGCGCCTGCTTGAAGACGGCTTCAACGCCTTGCCGGGCGATCAACGGCGAACCCTGCAGGCGATCATCCGCGAGACCTTGCAGGAGCCGATGTTCATGCTGCTGCTGGCGGCAGGTTCGCTCTACTTGGTGCTGGGTGACTTGCAAGAAGGCATTGTTCTGTTCGGCCTGGTGCTGGTCGTGCTGGCTCTGACGCTGTACCAGGAAGGTAAGACCGAACGGGCGATGGCCGCACTGCGCGACCTCACCAGCCCGCGCGCGCTGGTGCTGCGTGACGGACAGCTTGCTCGCATTGCGGGGCGTGAGGTGGTGCGCGGCGACGTTCTGGTTTTGGCAGAAGGCGACCGCATTGCGGCGGATGCGGTGCTGATTTCTGGCACCGATGTGCAGGCCGACGAGTCCCTGCTCACGGGGGAGGCGGTGCCGGTGGGCAAGGTGGTGGGCGTGACGCCCGAGACGCCAACACGGACAGCCGCAGCTCGCCCCGGCGGTGACGGTCAGGCGACCTTGTTCTCGGGCACGCTGCTGGTCAAGGGCCACGGCACGGCGCGCGTCACCGCCACTGGCCCCCGCAGCGAGATCGGTCGCATCGGCACTGCACTGGCGACACTGACAGCGGAGCGTTCGCCGCTGAAAACACAGACCGCGCGCTTGGTGAAAGTGCTGGCGATGATTGCCTTCATCACCAGCCTGCTGCTGGTGGTGGCGTATGGCCTGCTGCGTGGCGATTGGCTGGCGGCGTTGCTGGCCGGCATCGCGCTGGCCATGGCGATGCTGCCGCAAGAGTTCACCGTGGTGTTGACCGTGCTGCCCGCCCTGGGCGCCTGGCGTTTGTCGAAGCAAAACGTCCTGACCCGGCGCATCGCCGCGATTGAGACGTTGGGGGCCACATCGGTGCTGTGCGTGGACAAGACCGGCACGCTCACTGAGAACCGCATGACCGTGGCGGAGCTCTATACACAGGGCGCCTCCAATGTGAAGGGCGAGAGTCTAAGCATTAACTATGCCGCAGCTTCGGAGTTGCCCGAGGCCTTTCACACCCTGGTTGAATTCTCCATTCTGGCCAGCGTGGCCGAGCCTTTTGATCCGATGGAGAAGGCCTTCCACCGGCTGGGCCAGCATTTCTTGAAGGACACCGAGCATCTGCACCGCGACTGGACACTGATGCAGGAGTATGGATTGACACCCGAGTTGCGTGCCATGTCGCATGTCTGGAAGGCGGTGGACGGTGAGGCGCACGTGGTGGCGGCCAAGGGAGCGCCTGAGGCGATCGTGGATTTGTGCCACCTCGATACCGACGCGCAGGCGCGCATCGCCGCTGCGGTGGAGGCCATGGCAGCCAAAGGCCTGCGCGTGCTGGGTGTCGCCCAGGCGCGCTTTACCGGCGAGCGCTGGCCTGCCATCGAGCATGATTTTGAGTTCGAATTCATCGGTCTGCTGGGGCTGGAAGATCCCCCTGCGTGCCGAAATTCCCGAGGCCATGGCCCAGTGCCGAACGGCTGGCATCCGGGTGATCATGATCACCGGTGACTACCCAGCAACTGCGCTCGCCATTGCCGGCCAGGCGCAACTGGGCGCTGGGGAGATGGGCCAAATTCTGACCGGTGATGCGATGGCCGTCATGAGTGACGCCGAGTTGCAGGCGCGCATGAATACGGTAAGTGTTTGCGCCCGCATCGCACCGGAACAAAAGCTGCGCATTGTGCAGGCGCTCAAGGCCAATGGCGAGATTGTGGCCATGACCGGCGATGGGGTGAACGACGCCCCCGCGCTCAAGGCCGCCCACGTGGGTGTGGCCATGGGTGGGCGCGGTACGGACGTGGCGCGTGAGGCGTCGTCGCTGGTGCTGCTGGACGACAACTTTGCGTCCATTGTGCGGGCCGTGCGCCTGGGTCGGCGCATCTTCGACAATCTGCGCAAGTCCATGTCGTACATCCTGGCGGTGCATGTGCCCATCGCTGGCGCGGCGCTACTGCCGGTGCTGCTGGGGTGGCCGGTGCTGTTGTTCCCGCTGCATATCGCCTTTCTGGAGTTGGTCATTGATCCGGCCTGCTCGATGGTGTTTGAGAACGAGCCATCCGAGTTGGACGTGATGCAACGCGCACCGCGTGACGTGAATACCCCACTGTTTGGCGGCATGACGCTGGTGCTCGCGCTGCTGCAGGGCTTGGGCGTGCTGGTGGTGGTGATGGGTGCCTACGCCTGGGGCACTACCTGGTTGACCGAAACGGCCGCACGGGCATTCGCCTTCACCACGCTGGTGAGCGCTAACCTGGCGCTGATATTTTCCAACCGCTCGCGCACCGGCTCACTGTTGGCCTCCTTGCGCGTGCCCAATCGCACGCTGTGGATCGTCATCGGCGTCACGCTTGGGGTTCTGGGACTGGTGTTGTACCTTCCCTGGTTGACTCGCCTGTTTTTCTTCGCGCCCTTGTCCGCGCCTGACTTGCTGACTGCGTCTGCCTTGGGCTTGCTCAGCGTGTTCTGGTTTGAAACGATCAAACTAAGTCGTCGTCTGTCGCAGAGGCGGTCGCGTTGAGTTGCGCGCGCAGCGTTTCGATTTCGCCCAGCAGTTGCAGCGCCAGCGCCGCACCGGCCGGATTCACGCCAAGATCGCGCTGCAGGCGCGAGGCCACCGCCACATCGCGCAACTGCGCACCGGTAAACCGCCAGTCGTCCGACTGCTGGCCGAGCTCGGGGGCCAGGATACCCTCCTGCACCAGCTCGATGACGAAGCCGACTTCCACCGCACAGGCGCGGCTAACCTCAATCAGGGTGAAAGCCACCGACTGCGCCGGGCTGTTGCCATCCGTCAACGGTTTGACATCGTTGCTGCTCATGTGTTCTCTCCCAGGTTGACGCGTGGATTGAAAGACTTGAACTGGCTAGCCATGCCACGGTAGAAGGTCTGCGCCGACTCGCTGTCCGCCGGCGGCAAGGCGATATTGAGAACAAAGTAGAAATCACCGGGGGTGGCCGACGGAATGCCACGGCCCCGCAGGCGTAGCTTGCGTCCCTGCACCGAGCCCGGCGGAATCGTCAACTCAACCAAACCACTGGGCGTGGGCACTTCGATTTGCGCCCCCAGAGCAGCCTCCCACGGGGCCACCGGCAAGTCCAGGTAGACATCGTGTTTGTCCACGCGGTAACGTGCATGGGGTCGAAATTCGACCTCAAGGTACAGGTCACCAGCCGGGCCTTGACCCATGCCCGGACCGCCCTGCCCAGCCAGGCGGATGCGCTGCCCCGCGCGCACGCCCTTGGGAATGACGAAGTCGATCTGGTGCTCGCGCAGCACCACATGACCCTGCTCATCAACCTGCGGCAAGCGCAGGGTGACCCGGCGCTCAGCTCCGTGGTAGGCCTCTTCCAAGTCGATCTGGATACTGGCGTGGTGATCTTCCCCCTGCATGTGAAAGCCAGCACCACGGCTGGGGCGCGCTGGGCCAGCGCCACGGCTAAACAGGGATTCAAAGAAGTCACTGTGCTCGGCCGCTTCGCGCTCATCAAAGCCGCGCCCGGCGGACTCAAAGCCGTCGCTCCAACCCGGCGGCGGCCGAAACTCCTGTCCGCCTTTCCAATTGGCTCCGAGTTGATCGTAGGCGGCCCGCTTTTCGGGGTCCTTGAGCACCTCGTAGGCCTCGCCGACCTCCTTGAAATGGGCCTCTGCATTGGCTTCCTTGCTGACATCGGGATGGTACTTGCGTGCCAGCTTGCGGTGCGCGCGCTTGATCTCGTCCTGCGTGGCGCTGCGCTCCAGTCCCATCACCTTGTAATAGTCTTTGAATTCCATCCCGTCCCCCAACAAAGACGTCACTGTACTCTGGCCAACCCTGGCAATCAAACCCTGCCAGCGCACAAAGGGGTACAATCTGGCTTCGGTTTAGTTAAACGCCTTAGCAGCGCAGTTTTTCTGGCTTGCCCCACAAGCCCAGCACTCTTAACCTCCGGATTGAACAGTGTGTCCACGGCGCCGCTCACGCGCCAGGGCTGTTGTCTTGTGCCAGGCACCCATGCCGGCCTCCGTTGGCATCGTGTCGTTCAAGACCTGTTCCATGCGTCCCAAGCAGGGATCCACGGAACGCAGAACCGAACACCGGCAGCCTGTTTGCAGGCTGTGTTCTCCTTTAATAACCGCGCCAGGACCGAGGGTCATGACGCTTTGTCAATGAATACCATGAACCATAACGTCGCAGTGGGCAAGTACCTTGTCTCACCGCTCACCAAACGACTCGATGACGGCCGCTACGCTGCATCAGTCTCCATCCGGTCAGGGCGCGGCAGCGGCACGCACGACCGGGTGATGCGTTTCACGCCGCTGTTTTGCTGCAACGCCTCGGCCGCCAGCTATGCCACCGAACAGGGCTTAAGCTGGGTGCACGGCCGTGCCTCCTAAGCAGTTGAAGGCAGCGCGAAAGTTCTGACCTGCAAAACATCGATTTATTTTCTTGAAAACCCAACCGGAGTAGAGGCCATGGCCAAAGAAGAACTGATTGAGATGAGCGGAATGGTCACCGACGTGCTGCCCGATTCGCGCTTTCGCGTCACCTTGGACAACGGCCACCAATTGGTGGCCTATACCGGCGGCAAGATGCGCAAGCACCACATCCGGATCCTGGCTGGCGACAAGGTCTCATTGGAGTTGTCGCCCTATGATCTGAGCAAGGGTCGCATCACCTTCCGCCATATCGCGGGTCGGGGCCCAGGGCCAGCTCAACACTAAGCCATCCACGATCGCATTGGCCTGCCGATCGCGATTGCGGATTTGCCTCAGGGAAGCGACACCCTTGGTGGAGGTTTGCCCAGCACTTTGCGGACCTGCGGCGCATTGATCTTCAACCTGATCCGCTGCGGACTGACCGGCGAACGGATCGCAAATTCGCTCAGACTGGTGTCACGCAGCAGGTAGTGCCCCAACGGCATGCCGTCCGCGTGCATGGCACTGACCACCATCGGCGTGTTGGCCGCCGCGCCACGCTGTGCCGACACCGCAATCTCACCATTGGCCAATGCCACGTAAGTTCCGGGCGGATAAAAACTAACCGCAGTGGCCAATGCCGAACCAACTCGGGCTTGCGCCCCGGTAGCGCTCACCAGCACGGCTTTGGCCGCGCCCAGCGCGGACAGTCCAAGCCGGGTCGCGCGCGCCGCGATTTTGGCGACAAAACCGTCAGCGCAGCGCAGAATGCGGCGGCACTCCAGATTCCTTGCGAGCCCCAGGGTTTCATCCGCTTCATGATGCAGCCCAACCAGATCAAGCCAATCCTCGTTGGCCACGCCAAAGTCGCGTAGCATCAATGCGCCGGCCTGGGCATGGTCCCGAATCACTTGGCGTTGCGCGGAACTGGGAGGGGCACTCTGACGAGCCAGTTTGTCCTGCTCTTTGGCCATACCAAGGTTCATGGTCAGCGCCGACAGGACCAGCACCGGGCGCACAAAATCAGGCACCTGCAGCCGACGTGCGGTCAATTCACACAACACGGCTGCCAACAACGCGTGGGTGGCGCTGTAGCCAAGAGACACCTCGCTCAACGCCTGAAACAGGGTAAACAGGCTGTCGTCCGTATCCGCATCCAACAATTGCATGGCGCGGCGCGCCACCGCATCGATGCGCTCCAGCGGATGCGTGGCGGCAGCGCCCTGCGACAACACTACACTCAAGACCTCCTGCACATCCAGCCAGTCGCCATGAATGTCATGGCTGGCAGCGTAGTCCGCGTCAGAAATGGTGTCCGGCATGCAGGCTTTGGCAATTCTCTCCACGCTCGCGCCCTCGCGCAGCAGGGTGTAGACCAGGCGGTCATAACTGCGTTGCCAGGCTTTGGAGTCGGCCTCGATAGCGCAGGCCTGGTGCGCCCGCAAGGCTTCGCGGTGCTGCTCGGAGCGGATGGCCTGCCCCTTGCGCAACAACAGGTTGCCCTTGATGTCCCACACGTTGATCGGCAAGGGCTTGCCAAACGCAATGCGCTCAATCGGGATCGGAACATAGATCATGTTGCAGACATCACTACAGCGATCGCACCACTTCCATCGCCTGCTCCACCCGCCCCACGGCATGGATGGTCAGGCCCTCGATCGGCTTCTTGGGCGCATTGGCCATCGGCACCACGGCCACGCTAAAGCCCAGCTTGGCCGCTTCCTTCAAGCGCTCCTGGCCACGCGGCGCGGGCCGCACCTCACCAGCCAGGCCGACTTCGCCGAACGCCAGAAAGCCCTTGGGCAGCGGCTTGCCGCGCAGACTGGAAGTGATGGCCAGCAGCACCGCCAGATCGGCCGCCGGCTCGCTGATGCGCACCCCGCCGACCGCGTTCACAAACACATCCTGGTCCATGCAGGCCACCCCGGCGTGGCGGTGCAGCACGGCCAGCAGCATGGCCAGACGGTCCTTGTCCAGGCCCACAGAGAGGCGCCGCGGACTGGGCCCACCGCTGTCTACCAGGGCCTGAATTTCGACCAGCATTGGGCGCGTGCCTTCCAGCGTCACCATCACGCAACTACCGGGCACCGGCTCGGCATGTTGGCTCAGGAAGATCGCGCTGGGGTTGGACACGCCCTTGAGCCCCTTCTCGGTCATGGCAAACACACCAATCTCATTGACCGCGCCAAAGCGGTTTTTGATGGCGCGCACCAGCCGAAAGCTGCTGTGGGTGTCTCCCTCAAAATAAAGCACCGTGTCCACCATGTGTTCCAGCACGCGCGGCCCGGCCAGCGCGCCCTCTTTGGTGACGTGGCCGACCAGCACCATGCCCACGCCGCTGGCCTTGGCACAGCGCGTCAGGTGCGCCGCGCATTCGCGCACCTGCGCCACCGAGCCGGGTGCCGAGGTCAGTTGCTCGGAATAAACCGTCTGGATCGAATCGATCACCGCGATGTCAGGCTTGGTCGCCTCCAGCGTGGCCAGAATCTTGTCGAGTTGAATCTCCGCCAAGACCTTGACCTGAGAATGACCCAGACCCAGACGGCGCGAGCGCAGCGCAATCTGCGCACCACTCTCCTCACCCGTCACGTACAAGGTACTTCGGCCACTGCGTTGCAGCGAATCCAGCGCTTGCAGCAACAGTGTGGATTTGCCGATACCCGGGTCACCCCCAATCAGCACCACGCCGCCCTCGACCATGCCGCCACCCAGCACGCGGTCCAGCTCCTCGTGCCCGGTTGGCGTGCGGTCCAGATCGGTCGCCTCAATATCACCCAAAGTTGCCACGGTGGCAGTCTTGGCCAGCGAGGCAAAGCGGTTGCGTGCTGGGGCCGCGCTTTCAACCACCGACTCGATCAAGGTGTTCCAGGCGTTGCAGTGTGGGCACTTGCCCAACCACTTCGGCGTGACGCCGCCACACTCAGAGCAGCAGTAGTTTGTTTTTTCCTTGGCCATGCGACGAATAATACGGGGACAGCGGGTTCTATTGACTGGAGGCATCGATGATTGAACAAGTATTCCCACGCGTATGCATCTACGGCGCGGGTGCCATTGGCGGCTGGATCGGCGCGCGGCTCGCTGGCGCGGGCTGTCATGTGAGTGTTGTGGCCCGCGGCGCGACGCTGGATGCTCTCCGGCATCACGGTCTGCGCACGCAGCATGGGCACGTGGAGGCCACCGTGACGGTGCAGGCCAGCGCCGACCCGGCCGAGCTGGGCGTGCAAGACCTGCTGGTGATTGCCGTCAAGGCGCCCGCCTTGCTGGACGTGGCGCGGCACGTCGGCCCGCTGCTTGGCCCGCACACCGTGGTGTTGACAGCCATGAACGGCGTGCCGTGGTGGTTCCTGCAGGGCTTTGGCGGCCGTTTTGAAGGGGCCCACCTGGACGCGGTAGACGCCACTGGCGAGATTGGCGCGGCGTTCCCCGCCAGCCGCATCATTGGCTGCGTGGTGCACGCCAGCTGCTCGCTCAAACTACCTGGCTACGTGCACCACCATTTTGGCAACAAGCTGATCATCGGCGAGCCCTCCGGTGAACAGAGCGAACGGGTGGCGCAACTCGCCGCGCTACTGAACCGGGCCGGTTTCGAGGCCGTCGTGGCCGAGCAGATTCAGCGCGACATCTGGTACAAGTTGTGGGGCAACATGACCATGAACCCGATCAGCGCCCTGACTGGCGCGACCACCGACCTGATTTTGGGTGACGATCTGGTGCGCGCCTTTGTTTCCCGCGTCATGCTGGAGGCCAAGGAGATCGGTGCGCGACTGGGGATTGCGATTGACCAGCAGCCCGAAGACCGTCACGCCGTCACGCTCAAGCTCGGCGCCTTCAAGACTTCGATGCTGCAGGACGTCGAAGCCGGCAAGGCAGTGGAGTTGGACGCCCTGGTGACCGTGGTGAGGGAGTTGGGCGCCTTGACCGGCGTGCCGACCCCCAACACCGATGCCCTGCTTGGTCTGGCACGGTTGCAGGCGCGATCACGCGGCCTGTATTGAGTTTCGCCATCCGCATCACACCGACCGCTATTGCGGCTTGCGCGAGGACCAATGCACGTGAACGATGGCCCAGCTGTCGCCCGTGCGTTGCAGCAGCGTGGTCTCGGTGCCAAGAATGCGCACCACCTTGCCTTTGATCATGGCCTTGGTTTCGGTTTCGGCCCAGACGACGGCGAGGTTTCCATCGCGGCGCTCGGTTTGTTGCAGCACCTTGCTGGTGGCCGTCTTGGCGAACGCGATGTCCTCAGGCAGGTGGTGCCCCGCATACTCAGCGCGTGAGCGCTCGACATAGCCCGACTCATAAATCGTCACCTCCGGCGCCAACAGTTCGGTGGCGCCGGCCTGGTTGCCGGACGCCAGTGCGCCGTGAAAGGCCTGCACCACATCTTTGGGCTCATTGGCATGGCAGCCTGTTCCAACGAGGTATGAGCCTGAGCGGCGGTTTTGGGTCGATCATTTTTCACATGGTGATCGACATGGACGAAACACGTCTCAGGCTCACACCTTGTTAGAACAGGCTTTGCTTTGACAAACTTGAAGTGTGTGCACATAATATGTGCGAATTCAATGTGCAGGAGCCACCCATGAACATCACCCTCTCCATTGACGAGCAAGTCGCTCAGCGTGCCCGCGGAGCCGCCCAAAAGATGGGCAAGAGTCTCAATCAGGTGGTGCGCGACTACCTGGAGCAATTGGCCGGTAGCGCCGCCGAGGGGCAGCAGTGGGCCCAATTTGAGGAGCGTTGCCTGGCATCCCAGGTCCAACTGGGGATTGGCGCTAGCCGTGACGAAGCCAACGAGCGCTGAACCGATGGCCGCACGCAGCTTCATCGATACCAATGTGCTGGTTTACGCACAGGCCAGCGATGCGCCGACAAAACAGCGCGCCGCGTTGGCCGTTCTCAAACGACTCTATGAGAGTGCCGAAGGCGTGCTATCGACCCAAGTCCTCCAGGAGTACTGCAACGTTGCCCTGAAAAAGCTCCGGCTGCCCGTGCAACAGGTGCGTGCCCAGCTTGATCTGTACGAGCAGTTTGAGGTGATCCAGGTCACCCCGGCCATCATCCGCGTCGGTTTGGATCTGCATCAAACACGCAGTGTCTCGTTTTATGACGCCCTCATTCTGGCCAGCGCACAGACCGCCGGGTGCGGCGTGCTTTTCAGTGAAGACCTGAATACGGGCGAAATTATCGGCGGTGTGCGCATCGTCAATCCGTTTGCCGACCTTTAAGCCGCTCTAGCAACGGGCGTGCGCTTGCCATCATCGCTCGTCCACCGGCTGGCCCACGGTGCGTCGTTGAAGGCCTCGGGCGATGCCGCCGATACCGTGTGTGGAAGTTCTGTCATGCCCATCGGGGACATTCGCCCCAGCCTGCGGGGCACCAGTTTAACCGCGGCGGGCGGTGGCCAGGCGCGAGCAATGCGTCATCGCCTGGCATCACCAAGGCAAACGTCGGCTCAAGGCTGGGTCAGGTACAGCGTCCAGTAACGCACCGCGTCGTCCAGCCCCATCGGATCGGTCTTGCCCGACAGACCGGCCAGCACTTGCTTGGCCTTGTCGCGCTGACCCAACTGCGCGTAGACCGCCACCATGCGAAGCTTGGCCAGATCGCCGTTGCGGGCGATACCCTTGGTCAGACCTTGCTCCATTTGAGCGACACCGCGCTCGGTCAGGCCCAGGTGCACCATGTTGAAACCGTAGTTGAACATGGCAGTGCCGTCGGCCGCCTTCTTGGCGCCCGCCAGGTCCTTTTCCAGCGTGAGCCGATCCTCTGCCGTCATTTTGGCCAATTTATCCTTGAGGCGCTGTTGGGTGGCCACGGCATCACCGGTTCCCAGCAAACCTGCCGCATAGCCCTGCTCCATCACCTTGAGCGCCTCGGCGGCGGAGCCCGACTGCAACGCGAGCTCGGCCATCTCGGTGAATTCGCTGGCTTCGCTCAGACCAGCCACCGCCTGTTGCAGGCGAAACACATCAAGCTGCAGACGAACCGCCAGCGAGGGCTTGGCCCACAGCCGCTGAATCAGCGTGCCCCAGTTGGACTTGCTCGGATAGTGACGCACCAAAGTCTCCAAGGTCTGCGTGCTGCCAGCTTCGTCCTTGACGCGCCGGCGCGCGTCGGCCAGCAGCTTGAGCTGCACCTCGGTGGGCACCTTGCCCGCCGCCGTAATCTTGCCAATTTCAAGCTCCAGCGCCTTGGCTGCTGCCGCGTAATCGCCCTTGAGGTAGTAGCTCTGCGCGCGCAGATTGCCCATCATCGGCTCGGTGCCGCCAGCCTGCAGGTAACGGTCGATCCACTCGATCGCCTTGGCGTAGTTCTTGGCGTTGTAGTAGAGGCTGACCACCGCCTGCAGGCTCGTGACTTTGTCGGCTTCCTTCAACCAGGTCCCCTGGCTGGCCAGCTCGTACTGCTGGGCCGCCAGGTCCGCGTCGCCGGTTGACGCAGCCAGCGCGCCCCTCAGGCGGGCAAGGATGTGCAGTTCATACGGCGTTTTGTCGGCCATCGCTTCGGCGGTGGCCAGCTTGGCACCCGCGTCCTTGTACTGCTTGTCACCCAGCAAGCGCTGCGCTTCGATCAGCAGCACGCCGATTTCTGGTCGAACGGTTGGCCCCGCGGGGGCTGAGGCCGCGCTAGTTGGCGCACTGGCCGACTGGGCCACGGCCTGCTGCGCCAAGGTGCTGGCCAGCAGGGTACTGGCGACGAAGGCGGCGCGCGGCAGCGTGTGTTGTCGAATCATGGTGGACTCCGGTCAAATTCACAAAAGGCGATAGTGTCGCATTTGGGACGGCAAAGGGGGCAAGCACCGTCATGATGACCATGGGATTCGGTCGATCGCGCGTGGATACGGTGCGGCTGACGGTAGGCATCGTCGACGGCCTGCCCAAGCTGGTGGTACAGCGCTGATCCGAATTCGCGCACAGCGCGCGTCGACACCAGGCCTGCAATGCAGCCGGCGCCGGCGAGAAAAGCAGACTTACGCCTGCACCAGTGTCGTCACCCGCCGCCTGGTGCGTTCGCGCAACGAGCAGTCGCGCAAGGTGTCAGCCAGCGCCTCCAACTTCGGGATGCCAAAGATCACCACGGTCGAGAAATTGGTGTCAGAGGAGCGCAGATCTACCACGCAGTGGCCGGCAAGGCGCATGCCCAGAGGCTTGTGCAGGTCAAAGTGGTCGATGCGAAACAGCTCAACACTCTCCTTCGACTTGGACAGGATGCCGCGTTCGATGCGCACGCGCTGCGACGTGATCTGGTACGTCGTGGCGATACTTTGAAACCAGTAGAACAGGTAGGCAGTGCCCAGTGTCACCAGCACCACCAGCCATTGCCAGGCGGTGTAGATAACCACCGGGTGGCCCGAGAACAGGGTTGTCTCGGCGTCTAGCGCTTTGGCAGCCGAGTGGGCCAGCAGATCAGTGCCGCAAAACCGGCACTTGATGGCCACCGCCTTGATGGTTTCGCCACATACCGGACAGGCCTTGGTTTCATCACTCATCTGCGTCGTCCTCGTTGTGGGTAAGGCACCCAGGCGGCACCCCTGTTTTCCCCCACCGCGATGCTGGCCGCACCGCGGAATCAGGTCTCAGTGTAAGGCGCGGCCGACCGCATCACACGGCGCACGCTAAATGCCATTGGCCAGAATCACCTGGTGGCGCCCCTGCTCCTTGGCGGCATACAGCGCCCGGTCCGCCGCCCGGAGCAATTCGTCGGGCGTGTTGCCGTCCGCCGGAAACACCGCCGCCACGCCAATGCTGACCGTCACGTAACCGAAGGCCGACATGGTGTGGGCAAGCCTCAGCGTGCGCAGTGCGTCACAGACCCGACGCGCCATGTCGAGTGCCGCCCGCGTCCATTCATTCGCCAGCATGGCGTCGAAACGGCGGCGATTGGCAACACCGGTCAGGTCATCCGTGATGCTGATGGCTTCCAGCCTGGCGTTAAGCAGTTGCAGCTCCGCGGTGCGCTCCTGCACGCGCGACTCCAGCAGTTGCTCGGAGGCCTTCAGTGACTCGACCAGCCGCGCCCCGGCACCACAACCTGCGGGCCTGCTCAACGCGAGCGCCACTCGTCAATATCCACCTGCATCTTGGCGAACAGCTCGGTGCTGCGCGATTGCTCGGGCGCCACGCCGGTGCGCCCGCGGTTGGCACCCAAGTAGTAAGTGGTGCCGGCACTGCGGCGCCAGGTGTAGGTCAGGCTGTCGGCCTGGCTGCGATCCACATAGGCCGCCACCCCGCGCAGCGGCTCGCTTTGGCGATCGACCTGACTGCGCTGCACGATCAGGCGCAAGGTCTGCTGCGGCGCCAGATGCCAGATGGCGAGCAACTGCGCAGCGCTCTCGCGGTAGGTGGTGCCGCCCTGCGGCGCCTGCAGTTGTGCCAGAGACCAGGTCGGCAGCAGCTCCAGGCGCGCCAGCGGCCGCAGCGTGGCGCTGAGCTTGATGCGCTGGCCGGCACGCACCTGGTTGGCGCTGACATCGACCATCTTGCCGCGGTCGTACTCGACGCTGACCACAGGCGCCCACAGCGCTGCGTTGCGGGTGTAGTAGAAGTGCCAGTAGCGCTCCTGCAGCAAGTCGCTGCCGGCACTGACGCGCTGGCGCGTCAGGCCGCGGTACTCCACCGAGAATTCGCTGTTGTTGCTGTAGCCGGTGTACAAGCCGGGCGTGACCTGGCTGTAGACCGTGGCGCGGGTGACCGGGTCCTGCACGTTCTCGGCGTTGACGTTCAGCCAAACCTCGTTCAAAGGCCCGAGGTTGCGCCAGACCCGGTGGGCATCCAGTGCCAGTCGGCGCACCCCGGTCTGGGTCACAAAACCATTGTCATTGCGAAAACCGATGGTCTTGTTCTCGATCGTGGCGCCGGCTTCATACGGTTCGGCCCGCCAGAAGGCGTTGGCGTAAAGAGCCGAGCCGGTTTGTGCCGCCGAGGCCACCAGGGCACCGTTGCCGTCTGGCAGCGCGGTGGTGCGCGAGGCCAGCCACTGCGCGCGCAGACGCAGGTTCGGTGTGGCCTGCCAGGTCAGGTCCGGGCCGGCCACCGAGTTGTCGCCCTGGTGCAAGTCATAACGACGCAAGGAGGCCAGGGCGCCGACGGTGAGGTGGTCGCGGTCCACGCGCAGCCGCGCGATGGCGGCGTCGGACGCACCCTGCGGCGCGGTGCTGGTGCCGTAGGGGCCAGGCAGCAGCACATCCCCACCACCCAGGTCGTGCGTGGCAAAGCCGGTGGCGGCCACCGCGTCCGAACGCCAACTGGCGCGCAAGCCCCAGCGCGGCCGGGTCACGCTGCGGGTGTAGAGCGCGTCCGTCGGCGAACGCAGCAGATCGCTGCTTTCGAGGAAGAACGGACGCTTCTCCGGCAGGTAAAGGGCAAACTGGGTGTTGCTGGAGAGTTGCGGCACATCAAGCTCGACCTGGCTGAAGTCAGGGCGCAGCGTGGCGTCGACCACCAGCTCGGGGCGGGGTCGCCATTTCAGCTCCAGCCCCAGATTGGCTTGCGTATCCCCGGTCATGCTCTGCCCGGCGGGGTGCTCGGTGCTGCGCCGCAATGTCAGGTTGGGGCGCCATTGCAGAAAACTGTGGCTCTCGGTGGGCGCCATGCCCTCAACGGTCTGCAGATCGTCGATGAAGCTGGCCGCGTCGCGCGCCAGCGGCACCGACATGAGCAGATAAGTCTGGTCGCGCGGAACACGGCGCACCACCATCATGCGCCAGGGCAGGCTGCCTTCACCAACGCCTGCGGCGCTATAGCGCAGCGACGAGAACGGCACCCGAAACACCGCGGTGTACCCCTGTTGCGTGAGCTTGCTGGCGGCATCAAAGTCGAAGTCCGGCGAGAAGTCCTCGTTGTCGTCCTCCGCCGTATGCAGCCCGTCCGCCGTGCTGCCGGAGGCGCCGACGCGAAACCATTGCGCCGCCTTCTTTCGCCCCATCGGATCAAGATACAGCGCGACGAAGTCCTGGGTGCGAAACACCTGGTCATGGCGTACCAGTTGGCGGCGAATCAGCTCGGGCTGCGGGTCCAGCGCGGTCACGCCCACATAGACGGCCCGCTCGTCTACAAGGACCTGAAGGCGGGTTTCGAACTTGGGCTCGGCGCCGTGGTTGGGTGCCCGCTCGACAAAGCGGTTGTACACCGGTGCGCGCTTCCACGCGGGGTGATCCAGGCTACCGTCCAGGGTGATCTTCTCCCCCGGTAGCAAGCGGGCGCCAGAGACCTTGGTGGTGTCTGGGCTGGCTTGTGCGCAGGCTGAGCCGGCCAGTGCGAACAGCAGCAGCAGGGTGAAGGTCTTTTTGAGAGTCATGCGGTGTGATGGTGCGTGGCGGGATGCCAGCGCCGCCAGATCAGCCAGAACCGGCGGGCTAGCGCTGAGTGTTGGGAGCCACCTGCCCCAGGGAACCCGGCAAGGCGCCCGGAGGCAGGAAGAACTGGAAATTGCTGCGTCCGCAATTCTTGACACGGTACATGGCCGCATCCGCACGACGAATCAAATCGTCAGCCGTCTCGCCATCATCGGGAAACACGCTGATGCCAACTGAGGGCGAAACCGACACCGCCTGCCCGTCGATCATGACGGGAACACTGACCGCTTCAATCAGGTTGGCGGCCACCACGCCCGCATCATCGTGATTGGCAATGTCGGTGAGCACGATCAGAAACTCATCGCCGCCCAGGCGGGCCACCACGTCGGCTTCGCGCACGGCCAACTTCAGCCGCCGCGCCACTTCGCGCAGCAGCACGTCACCGGCATGATGACCCATCGTGTCGTTGACCAGTTTGAAGTTGTCGAGGTCCACAAATAGGGTCGCCACAGTCGCCTCGCGACGGCGGGCCATGGCCAAAATGCTTTCCAGCCGCTCCATCAGGTAGAGGCGGTTGGGCAACTGCGTCAAGTTGTCGTGCAGCGCCATGAATTCGATGCGTTCCTGTGCTGCCTTGCGCGCACTGATGTCGCGCAGCACCGCCAGACGGTAGGTGCCACCGGCAAACGGCAGGGTCTTGCCGACCACTTCAACCGGAATCACTTGGCCGACGCGGTGCATGACCGCCGCCTCGTAGGGCTCCTCTCGGCCGCCGGCCATGTAGTCACTAACGGTCTGGCGCCACGTCTCGGGGACGAAGTCCAGGATCCGGCGTCCGACGAGCTCGTCCAGCGAGTACCCCAGCATGCGCTGCATGGCCTCATTGGCGTCTGTGACCACGCCCTGGTTGTGAAACACGATCCCCTCGGTGGTGGCCTCGGCCAATTTGCGCATGCGCTCTTCACTGTCGCGAATGGCGCGCTCGGCCTGCCACTGCGCAGTGATGTCATTGATCAGCACAAATGCGCCAACCTGGGTCCGGTCGTCGAAATGGGGAATCAGGTTGACCTCGATCACGCGTTGCTCGCCGTTCGGCAAGGCCTGCTCACGCACATACTTGACGGTCTCGCCCGCCACTACCAGCTTGACCTGAGGCTCGATCACCTTCCAGGCCGGCTCGCCAATGGCTTCGCGCACTGTCTTTCCCAAGATGGTCTGGGGCGTCCAGCCGTTGTACTCTGCGTAACGGCGGTTCGCGAACTGGCACTTCAATGTACCCGTCTGGTAGTAAGCAATCAGCGCCGGCACCGAATCGGCAATCAGACGCAGCAGTGACTCCGATTGACTCAGGGGCGGCTTATCCGGGTTTGGCATGTCGGCAGAAGGCATGGTCTTGTTGTGACATCACGATCAGAACTCACGATACCAGAACTTCCTTGATAGCCTTGCGCCAAACCGCAGCGAGTTTGCTCCACCCGCAAGCGTTGGGGTGAATTTCGTTCAACCAGTCGGCATCGCTCCCGATCGAGCCCGTGGCAGCGGGTACCAAGGTCCCGTGGGTCGGTACCGAAACGAGGTTGTTGCGCCCGTTGGTCCAGCCCGCAATCGTGGCCTGAACCTCGTCAAAGATCGCGGCGGTCAAGTCGGGCCAAAGCGTGGGCGCAATGCTGTTCTTGACATAGGCGTCAAACAGCCACGCGTGGCCGCGTGGAAAGGCCGGCGCATTGCGCGCCGTCGGGGTGTCGTAATTGTTCAGAAAGATCGGCACGTTGGCGTGCCGGCTGGATTGAATCACGTTGTAGAGGGCCGAGAAGTTCGGGTTCATGTACTGATTGACCAGGGTGGCCACCGCAGTGCGCTTGAGACAGTCGCGCCCGCTGGCGGGAACCGGTTCTACCGCGAGGTCGCGCAGTATGCCCTGACCGGGTCCGGGGTCACGCGCTGCATCGATGAAGTCGTTGCCACCGGCACTCAGCAAAATGGCGTCGAACTTCCAGCTGAACTGGGTGTTGACCCACAGACGAAAATCGCCCCTGGCGCAGTCACCGACGCGACGCATGGTGTCCCCAAACATCGCCACGTTGATGATCAGCACCTCGTCACCGGCGGCATCCATGGCAGGGGCCAAGGCTTGCAGCAGCGAGGTGTGAAACATGGCGCTTCGGTCCATCCACGAGTCGCCCTCCGCCAGAAAGCGGTACTTGAAGAACTCGGGGCTCAGCCCATTCTCCATGTGGCCTGCAAACTCATTGCCATAGATGACCAGGCTGGACATGAAAGCCTCCTATTGACGATGCCGATCAGTAGTGTGACCCACCTTGCCAGCCCAGGCGAGTGATGAAATTCCGGAGCCGGGGTGACAAAGTGGCCCCTTGGCGACACGGCCCATCGCCAGCTGCTGGCAGTATCTCCACCAATGGCCCAAGCCATCACCGTTCATGCACGGGGATTTTCCGAACCCGTTCACGGTCTGCGCCGTGCCGCAAAGCGGCGCATGCCCACTGCGTTCTGTGACATCTACCTGCCGGTCGCTTTACGCCCGCCTGGCGCGCAAGAGCCAAGCTCTGACTTGCCAAGGTAAATGCATCAGGACTGGTCCGGCGGTTTGGGCGACCAGCCACTCAGCCCGAAGCGTCGCGACAGCAGGGCATCAAAGCGCCGGGCTGGCACCCAGGCCTTGAGCAGGGGCAACAGCGTGCTGCCCTTGCCGCCGCGTATGCGAAGCGGCGGCGTACTGCGCAGCAAAGCATCCACCACGGGCGCGACAAACGCCTCGGCCGGTGTGGCGTCGACCTGGCCCGCCTGCGCGCGAGCGCGAATACCTTGCTCCACTCCCCGGTACAGCGAGTCGGCTGGTAACTGGATAGCCGCCTCGGCGTGGTTGCCAAAGCTGGACTGCACACCACCGGGTTGCACCGTCACGACCCGGATGCCAAAGGGCGCCAACTCCATGCGCAGTGCGTCACTCAACGCGTGCAGCGCCGCCTTGCTGGAGCAATAGGCACCCGCAAACGGCGTGGTGAACACACCAACAATGCTGCCGACATTGACAATCACCGCGCCCGCCCTGGTGCCAACTGCGGCGCGCAGCAGCGGCAGTGCTGCGCGGGCTAGCGCCATGGGGGCGATCACATTGGTTTCAAACTGGCGGCGCAGGTCTTCGCGCCGCAGGTCCATCACGGCGCCCACCTGCGAAAACCCGGCATTGTTGACCAGCATGTCCAGCCGGCCCTGCTCCTGCCGCACCACGTCCAAGGCCGCGGCAATGCTGGCATCGTCGTTCACATCCAGCGTCAGCGTGCGCAGGCCCGCCTGGGCCAGGGCCGCCAGGCTGTCGGCGCGCCGTGCGGTGGCGTAGACCGTGTGGCCACGGCGATGGAACTCACGCGCCAGCGCGGCGCCAATGCCGCTGGAGCAGCCAGAAATCAAGATGCTCTTTTGCACGCCACTCACTTCGCCTTCGCCCTGCCATACTTTGCAGTGAAACTGGCTTTGCCAATCGAGTTGGCATTGACCATGAACCCCGCAAGTGCCGCCGTCGCATCGAGCGGGATGTCCAACTTGTCGGTCTTGAGCGCGTACACCGTGAAAATGTAGCGGTGTGGTTTGTCACCTTGCGGCGGGCAAACGCCGCCCCAGCCCGCCGCGCCGAAATCAACACGCACGTGGCTGGCGCCCTTGGGCAGATTGGCGCCTCCCACGGCGCCCGCATCGGCGGCCAGCTCGGTCGCACTGGCCGGGATGTTGATCACCGACCAGTGCCACCAGCCCGAGCCGGTGGGCGCGTCAGGGTCATACATGGTCACGGCGAAGCTCTTGGTGTCCTTGGGCGCGCCGCTCCATTTCAGCAGGGGCGATTTGTTCTCGCCGGCGCAGCCGAAGCCGTTGAACTCGAACTTCTTGTCGATGGTGCCGCCGGACTTGATGTCGGGGCTGGTCAAGGTAAAGCTGGCCGCGTGGGCCAGCGAGACGCCGCCGATCAGGGCGGCGGTGAGCAAGATGCGTTGCATGTCGGTCTCCTCATGTTGAAGGAAGCCGATCGTGCCACGGAACCGCCCGGCCTGCCAACTGCGTGGTGCACGGATTCTGGGAGATCCTGGGCTGACGAGCCCGCCGGGCAGGCTACCTGTCAACAGATAGCCCATGGAACACATCCATGGCTTGCCATGGCAGGGGCAGGCGAATGTCGACCTGCTCCTGAGCGCCGCGTTCGACCAGGAACTTCATCGATACATCGAACTTGTCGAGCGGCGGTGGCAAGGGCCGCATGGGCTGGTCGGACGGCAGCCAGAAGTCATCCCAGTGGATCGGAATCACGCGCCTGGCGCCGCTGGCCTGAACAACCTCGCGCCAGTAATCCTGGCGGTGGGCATCGCTGCGCGGCCCCAGAGCGCCGATACCCAACAACACCACCTCGGCCTTGACGCCCTTCAAGGCGCCAGGCACGAAGCCGGCACTGCCCGTCACCAGCAGGGAGCGCCCGCCGTGCTGCACCAGCATGGCGTAGCTCTGACCTTCCTTGTACTCGGACACACGCACCGGCGGCTTGAGCGGCTGCGCAATCTCGCCACCCGTGAAGCCCGTAGGCGCGTGCAAAGCTGGATACAGGGTGATGGTGAAGCGGCCAAACTGCATGGTCTGGCCCAGCTTGGCCACCTGGATCTGGGCCTCTGGCAGACCCCAGCCACGCCCGACGTTGGCGCTGGACTCGGAGCCCAACAACACCGCGCCCGTGCGTTTGGCCACCTCTGGCGCATCCATGGCGTGGTCGTAGTGGGCGTGCAGGGGAATCACCACCGCGACCTTGCCGCTGTGCCCCGGCCCGGGCGCCTGGCCCTTGAGCGCAATGCCGGCACGCAACAGGCCGCGCGTGATGGCGTCCAGATCGGGTTCGACCTTGCCCAGAAAACTCTGCATCCGGTCCGGCCGCGAAAAAAAGCCGTCAGTCAGTATGGCGGTCTCGCCATCGTCGAGCAACAGCGTCGCCACGCCCAGAAAGCTGACCCGCAGCGGTGCCGTTAGCGCGCTGTCCTTCTTCCAGCCCAGCGCCGAGTAGGGCTGCAACGAGGGGTGTTGCTGCAGCATCCAGGCCAGCCCGGCCATGGACAATGCCAACAACAGCATGATGGCGATCGCCACCCATTTCAGGATTTGCTTCATCTTCACTTTCAGAAACCCCTTGCCTTGCCGGCCAGGCCCCAACTGCATTGGCGCAACAAACCGGCGCTGAATTACCATGTAGGTATGTGCGGCAAGCAGTCGCGCGGTTTTTCCGACCATTCAAAGGAGTTTCTATGTTTCCCGAGTACCGTGATCTCATTTCGAAATTGAAGACCACAGATCACCATTTCAGCCGCTTGTTCGAGCAGCACAACGCGGTGGACCAGAAGGTCAAGAACATGGAGTCGCGCATCGAAGCCGGCACCCACGAGGACATCGAAACGCTCAAGAAAGAGAAGCTGCAGCTCAAGGACCAGCTTTACGCCATCCTGAAAAAGGCCGCCAGCTCGGCCTGACCGATTTCCGCACCTAAGGTGCGGTCTTGCACGATGGCGCGCAAACGACTTGCGACTTTCCGATGAACTTGCGCGTCGTCATCGCTGAACGCACGCGGTGCTTCCCACACAGGAAGCATGACATGGTCGAAGTATTGAAAGGCGCGACCAGGTTGAACGGGGAGCCGCTTGTTTTCGATTGGTAGCGCAGTCCGTCGTCGAGGATTTTCGTCTTGGTGACAGGTTTGGACATGGGGTGATTTTAAACCCTCTCGGTGATATGCCCAGTATTGCCGTCACATTTCGCCTTCAGGCTTGACCGTGAGCGCGATGACTTTCTTGAATCGGTTCAGCTCGCGTTCATGCACCAGGGCGCACGATGTGATCCATACCAACCCAAGGAGCTTTCATGAAACGTCTCATTTCCGCTCAATCACTCGCAGCAGTTGCGCTTGCGCTAGGCGCTTTCGCCGCGAGCTCGACGGCACATGCTCGCAGCGATGTGTACTTCTCTGTCGGCGTGCAGTCACCTGGCTTTTACGTGCAGCCGACGCCTGTGTATGTGCAGCCCCGCGTTATTTACACGGCACCTCGACCGGTGTACGTGCAACCGGTGCCGGTGTACACGCACGCACCGATCCGCTACGGTCGCCATGAAAGACCGTACTGGGAACACCGTGGCCCTTATGGCGACCGCGATCACGACGGCGTCGCCAACCTCTACGATCCAGACAACCAACGCCACCGGCAGCGCCATGCGCGCCATTACAGCCCTTATGGCGACCTCGACCGCGACGGAATTCCAAACCAGTACGACCGTGATCGCGACGGCGACGGCATTCGCAACCGCTACGACCGTCGACCGAACAATCCCTACCGCAACTAGCCTAAAGTCGTAAACACCTTGATGCGGCTTGCAGCCTGAAATCAGCCCACAAGCCGCATCAGGCAACAAAACCGGCATTGCCCTGCACGCCCACCAGATTCGGGACATTGAGCTGGCGCGGTGACACCGTGCCCTTGGCCTTGAGCCAGGGCTCCACCAGGTCCCAGATTGGCGGGGTGGCGGCATTTTTCGCTTCTTCCGCCACCGGCGCCCAGCCCGCCACCTTGTAGCTGCGCTCGGCCTGCAGCGGCTGGCCGTTCAGCCGCATGTCGTCGATGCGTTGGCCGGCCGCGGCCGTGGGTGTGCAGCGGTACTGCAGGCCGCCCACGCGCACCATGTCGCCGCCCTGCTGGTAGTAGGGGTCGGGGTTGAACAGGTTGTCGGCCACGTCTTCCAGAACGGTCTTGATGGTCTGGCCACTCATGGCCGTGACGGTGGTGTAAGGGTAGGTGATGGCGGTCATGTCCATCAGCCACTCACGCGTGATGGCCTGGCCCGGCAGCAGCGTGGTACCCCAGCGAAAGCCCGGCGAGAAGGCGATCTCGGCGCCCTGCACCTCCATCAAGGCGTCCAGCAGCAACTGGTCGCCGGTGCCGTTGAAGTTGCCACGCCGGTACAACAGCCCATCGTTGATGGCCAGCTTCTCGCTCAGCTTGGCTTCATAGGGCGAGCGCACACGGGTGATCAGCGCGTCCATTGCGGGATCGGCCGGCAGCATGTTGGCGAATACCGGCAGCAGCTTGTAGCGAAAATCCGCCACCCGGCCACCCTTGACGTCGAAGTCCAGCACCCCCAGGAATTTGCTGTTGGAGCCGGCGTTGGTGACGATGGTCTTGCCACCTGGGTTGCTGATGATGCTGGCCACCGGCATGCCGTCGTGCGTATGCCCGCCCAGGATCGCGTCGATGCCGGTGACGCGACTGGCCATCTTGAGGTCTACGTCCATGCCGTTGTGCGACAGCAGCACCACTGCCTGCGCGCCCTTGGCGCGCGCCTCATCCACCGTTTTCTGCATCGACTCTTCCTGGATGCCAAATCCCCAGTCGGCCATCAGGTAACGCGGGTTGGCAATCGGCGTGTAGGGAAAGGCCTGGCCAATGATGGCGCAGGGCACGCCATTGATCTCGCGCAGCACATAGGGCTTGAACACTGGGTCGCCGAAATCGTTGGTCTTGATGTTCTGCGCGATGAATTCAATCTGTCCGGCAAAGTCTTTGTCAACGATCTGCTTGACGCGTTCCATGCCCAGGGTGAACTCCCAGTGGCCCGTCATCAGGTCGACGCCCAGCAACTTGGCCGCCTCCACCATGTCCTGCCCCTGGGTCCAAAGGGCGGTGCCCGAGCCCTGCCAGGTGTCACCGCCGTCCAGCAACAGCGCGCCGGGGCGGCTGGCTTTCAGGCGCTTGACCAGCGTGGCCAGGTGCGCAAATCCACCCACCTTGCCGTAGCGTCGCGCAGCCTGCTCAAAGTCGAGGTGGGTCAGGGCATGCGCCGGCGCAGAACCAGGGCGCACCTTGGCCACCTTGAGCAAATGCTCGCCCACTAGGTGCGGCAACTGGCCCCGCATGCTGCCAAAACCGAGGTTGACGCTGGGTTCGCGAAAATGGATGGGCTTAAGCTGCGCATGGCAATCCGTCATGTGCAGGAAAGACACCTTGCCGAACTTCGGGATGTCATACAGGCCATGGCTGGCGGTGGCCGCGTCAGCGTTCGCGTAGGCGCCCAGCCCCATGCCGGCCATGGTGCCGGCGCCGAGCACCTGCAGGAATTCGCGCGTGCTCAGGTTCATCGACCCACCTCCCGCCCTATTGGTTTACCGGCGACTTGGGGTCCAGAAGCAGTGCCATCACGTGCCGAATCTGGGATTCGTTGAGGATGCCCATGTGCCCTGCCCGGGGCATGTTGGAGCAGGCGTTGTAGGCCTTGGCGTTCCAGATCTTGCCCCATGTGTAGGTGACGATGGGCTGCGCCGCAGGGCTGGCCGGGTCGCTCACGCCGCGCAACTTGCCGTAGTGGTGCAGGCTGGGGCCAATCGTGCCGTGGGAGATTTCCTTGGCGTCGATCTGGTGACAGTTGTAGCAGTTGCCGCCAATCGCCTGGCCGGGCTCGTCGGTCCAGGTCAGGCCACGGCCGCTTTGGGCGATCTTTTCGCCTTCCTTCCAGTCGCCCAGGTACTTACCGTCCGACGGCCACTTGACGGTCTTGAGGTTGGCGGCTTCGAGTTCCTTGGCCAGTTGGGGATCAATCGGCTTGCCGGCCACATCGGCCGCGCTGCACTCGCGGTTGACGTCGTCCTGCACCAGACGGCCCACCTTTACCGCACCCTCGTCACGAAACGAGGCGCGCAGGATGTCAGCCGTCAGTTTGTCCAGTTCGGGGCCAGAAGGCACCGCTGCACAACCGGCCAGGAGTGTCACCGCCACCGGCATCAGATACTGCGTGATTGTTTTCATGGTGGAAATCCTAATCAGTTGGGGACAGAGCTGGTTCGCTGCGCGTAACTGCGGTCTGTCCCACAAGGTTTCGTCTAGCGCTTGAGTGCCGGCGCAATGGATTCGCCGCCCTTGCCGTTGACGCCCAGGTACACCCCCAGGGCCACGGTCGCGTCGCTGCCAAACAGCGGGTAGGGGAAGCGCTGCTGGCGGTAGCAGTCGTTCAAACGCAATTGCATGCCCCACATCTGGCCGTTCGAAACACGATACGCGGGCCAAGCGCCAAAGCCGTTGCCGGCACCGGGGTTGGTGGTCAGTTTGGGAAGGTCCTGCAGACGGATGCGTTTGCCCTCTTCACCGTGGCACGAGGCGCAGGCAAAGTCGTGCGGGCCGCCGCGTGCGAAGAACAGGCGCTTGCCCACTTCATACATGGTCTTCTCGGCCACGTGGTCTTGCGGCAAGTTGAACTTCAGGCCGCGCGATTCACCCGCGATCCAGGTGGCCAGCGCCGTGACGCTGGCCTGTTCGCCGCGTCCAAACGGCGTCTTGGCGATCTCGGCGGCGTTGAATCCCTGCAGGGTTTCCATGCAAGTCAACAGCCGCGACTCCAGGTCCTGCACCTTCTTCGTGTCGGCAAAGTAGCGGGGCAGCTCGACAAAAGCACCCTTGACCACACCTGGGCCTTTGCCCAGGTCGCAGCGCTCCAGCGATGCCTTGTTGGGCCCGCGCTTTTGTTTCCAGAGGCCTTCACCCTTGGCCTCGAACAGCTCGGAGGGGTTGCCGTCGGCCAGCATCGCGCGGTATTCCGCTATGCCGTCGGTGGCTGACTTCTGGGCCCAGGCCGTGACACCGACCAAGCTCGCCAGCAAGCCGGTGAAGAAGAGTGCTTTGCGTTGCATGGTCTTGTCTCCGTATAGTTTTTGGGACCACTCACCAGACGCCAGCACCTGCCAACGTCAAAAGCCGGACCGACCGTCAGGACACGGTGGCCTCGTCGCTGCGGGTTTCGCCCTTGTTGTCTTTCCACATGATGCCGACCTTGTCGCCCGCTTTGGCGCCCTTGATGCTGAACTGCATGAACGGGTTCTTGGCCACACCGGTGCCCCAGTCGGCGGTCATCACGGTCTTGCCGTTGTGCGTGGCCGTGACCTCGGAGATGTGCCAGGCGGGGATGGTCTTACCCGCCGCGTCCTTGCGCAGGCCAGTCTCCATCTCATGTGCCATCAGCACGCGAACGGTGGCGTTGCCACCCGCTACTTGAGCGCGAATGCGCATCGGATCTGCCATGGGGAACCTCCTGTTATTGAAAAGCTCAATCAGTTGAGAACAGAGCAAGGTCTCACGTCAGCCACCACAGCCGCCCAGCGTGACCTTGACCTCTTTCTTGGCGAACAGGACCTTGCCATCGTTGAGCACAACCACGGCGTACACGTCCGAGGTCTGGGCCATCTTGGAGCGCGTCGAGACGTTGGCCTCCACGCTGTCAGTCAGCTTGAACGCCGCAATCAGCACGGTGGGATTCTTCTCCACCAGAAACAGGATTTGCTTGACGCCGCCCAGGGTGGTGACCGCGGCAAACGGAACCACGGCGCCGTTCTCGGCAATGTCGGGCGCGGTGAGGGTCACGTCCTTGCTGGCCTGCGGCGCAGCGAGCCCCAGGGCCTTGAACGCATCGGCCAGGTTCTTGGCTTCAAACGCCGGCGCATTGAAGGCCAGCGCATAGCTCGGAAACAGGCCGGTGCCAGCCAGCAGGCCGGCCACCACGGCGCTTTGTTTGAGTGTCTCGCGACGGCTTTGCATCAGATGTCTCCTCAAGGAATGTGAGCCCCGGCAACACACAGACTGGGGTCAACCTAGTATCAACCATTGCCGCCGCAACCACATCACCCATGTGGGTTATCCTGGCTTATCCTTAGCGGTAGTCACGGCAACACGCGCCGCACGCAGCCGGTCCTCAAGGATCGCGCCATAGTAGTCCGGGTTGTAGCCACCTTGCATGCGTTCGGCGACCTCGGTTCCGCCACGACCAAAGAACAGCACCGTGGGCGCCACTTTGACGCCCCAGCTCCCAATCAGTTGCTCATGCGCGAGCTCGACGCCCTTGAAGTCGCGCACCCGGCGCTCACTGCGCATGTCAAGCTGCACCATCACCAGCGACTGCTCCGCCCGCAAAGGCACCAGGTAGTGCGATTTGGCCACCGTGCACACCGCGCACCCATCGAGGCTGACCATCACGACCAGGGGATTGCCGGCGCGCAGTGCCAGCGCTAGTTCATCCGCCAAGGACCCGGCGTAGGGCAGCGTGGCCTGCGCCCCCCAGGCAACTGGGGCCAGGCAGGCCGCGCAAGTGCCAAGGACCCGGCCCAGGGCAACTCGGCGGGTGAGTGGTGTGTCGGTCATCAATTTCCCTCTCGCTCCAGCAGCAAATAGGTGTTGTAGGCGTTCATGCGGTTGACAATGCCAAACATGGGAACCCGCTCAAAGCGACTCCAGTCGGCCGCGTCGTAGGCCTGCTCGAACGGCTCCAGATTCTTGGCTGCCTGGGCCATCACCGAACGCAAGTACAGCAGGTAGTCGCGGGTCAGTTGCATGTCCTGCCGCGGCGTCGTGGACGGGGCGCCATGCCCCGGCACCATGGCGGTCGGGCCCAAGGCCAGCAGTTCGTCCAGCGCCCCAATCCAGCGGCGGCTGTCGGCCTGCCCGACAAAGGGCAGACGGCCCCGGAAAACCAGATCGCCGGTGTACAGCACCTTGTCTTCGGGCAAGTACACCGCCAGGTCCTCCGGCGTGTGGGCGGGCCCAAGTGGCTTGATCTGAATGCGCGTGCCCCCCAGCAACAGCTCGTGCGGGCCGTCCAGCCACAAGTCGGGCTGCACCAGGCGGGTCTGCTCGTCCACCCAGGGCGCCAAGTCCTGGCGCGACACCGCCAGGCGCTGGCGGGCGGCGTCCGAGTTCAGGTAGGCCAAGGCGCCGCGATGCGCCACCACTCGGGCGCCGAGCGCCTGGAACACCTGCAGACCAAAGATGTGGTCGGCGTGATAGTGGGTGACGATGACGTGTGTCACCGGCAGCGCCGTCACCTTGGCGATTTCGGCCAGCAGCCGCGTCGCCAGGGCGGGCGATCCCAGCGCGTCGATCACCAACACCCCGGCGGGGGTCACCACAAAGCCGGCGTTCGAAATGAAGTTCTGATTGGCCGATGAACCGACGGCCGACAGCCCCTGCACGTACCAGGCCGATGGGGACACCTGGCGCGCCACCATCTCCGGGAGTGCCTGCGCGCGCGCCAGCGACGGCATGGCCGACATGGCCAGCACCCATGCCACAGTGCACCGCCACAGCCATGCACTGGGTCCGGTTCTGGTTTTCATCGGTTCAGATGCCCGGCGGTAATTCATCCGCTCTCCAGGGCGATTTGCGTGCAAACGGCTCGGCACAGACTGGCCGCGCGCTCGTCGACAATGCGGTAGTAGATTTGCACCCCCTCGCGGCGCTTGCCCAGCACGCCGGCCCGGAACAAGGTGTTGAGGTGTTGCGACATATTTGGTTGGGTGGTGTTGATCTCGCCGAGCAACTCGCCGACATTCTTCTCGGCACGACACAGGCTGCTGATGATCCGCAGGCGCATCGGCGCGGACATCACCCGGAACAGTTCAGCGGCCCGTTCAAACACTTGATCTGTCTCGGTGACGGGCTTGGAGGCGGGCTTGTTGGCGAGGGTCAGCATGCGGGTCGTCTGGTCGGGCACGGCGCGGGGCCGGGCATGGCAATTGGGAAACTATACGCCTGTCAACCCCCGTCACACAGGGGCAAACCCCAAGTGTGTGGGCTCCTTACCCATTTGGGCTACAGGGTATTACCCTTCTCGGTAATAGACGCCCCGACGGGCTTACTCAAGAATGAGCCCACTCAGCGGCACACTCAGAGCGGGTGTCGCCGCTACCCATCCACCACCGGAGTCGAGACATGGAATTCAGCAAGGAATTTGACGCTTCAGGCCTGGCCTGCCCGCTACCCATCGTGAAAACCAAGAAGGCGCTGGCCGACATGGCCAGTGGCCAGGTGCTGCGCGTCGTCGCCACCGATCCAGGCTCGGTGTGCGACATGGCGGCCTTTACCGAGCAGACCGGCCACGCCTTGCTGGAGCAGGGCAGCGAGAACAGCAAGTTCATCTTCTACATCAAGAAGGCCTGAGCGCCACCCCCACCCAACTCGTCCACCCCCTGGAGTACACACACATGGCCGCAAAAAAAATGGCGCTGATCGCCACCAAGGGCACGCTGGACATGGCTTACCCGCCGTTCATCCTGGCCTCCACCGCCGCCGCGCTGGGCTGGGAGGTGCAGATTTTCTTCACCTTCTATGGCCTGCAACTGCTGCGCAAGAGCCTGGACAGCATCAAGATCAGCCCGCTGGCCAACCCCGCCATGCCGATGCCGGTGCCGATGCCCGTGATGGTGCAAATGCTGCCAGGCATGGAGTCGATGGCCACCATGATGATGAAGGCCAAGATGAAGTCCAAGGGCGTGGCCTCGCTGCAAGAGCTGCGCGACATCTGCCAGGAGTCCGACGTGAAGTTTGTGGCCTGCCAGATGACCGTGGACCTGTTTGAGTTCAAGACCAGCGAGTTCATCGACAACATCGAGTACGGCGGCGCGGCGACCTTCATGAAATTCGCTGGTGAATCCGACGTCTGCCTGTTCATTTGAGCTGCAATGAAGAAACTGATCCTGTGCTGCGCCCTGCTGTGCTGGGTGCAATTGAGTCTGGCGCTCACGCCCTATGTGCACGGGAGTCGGCTCGCCGCCGCCGACTTGGCCACCCAATTGACGCAGGTCGAGAAGAAGCTGCAAGCCGAAGGATTTACCGTGGTCGGGCGGCATACGCCCAAGGGACTGCCGCAGCACGGTAGCGTGGTGGCCACTGACCCCGCGATGCTCGAAGCCATTCGCGGCATCGGCGGCTCCGCGGTGATCGCATCGGGCATTCGCGTCGGCGTGCAAAGTGACGGCGCCGTGTCGTACATGAACCCCGACTACTGGTACCGCGCCTATCTGCGCGGGAAATTTACCAGCGCGCAATCGGCCGTGAAGTCGGTCCAGACGCGCCTGTCCAAGGCCCTGGGTGAAGGCGCGGGATTTGGCGGCGATGTACCTGAAGGCGATTTGTCCAACTACCGCTACATGTTTGGCATGGAACGCTTTGATTCTGCCAACAGCGAACTGAAGTCTCACGCCAGCTTCGAGGACGCGCTCAAGACGGTGCAGGACAATTTGTCGCGCGGCCTGGGTGGCACCAGCCGTGTTTACGAAGTCATCATGCTGGACCAAAAAATTGCAGTGATGGGTGTGGCCCTGAACGACCCCAAGGACGGTGAGGGCTACTGGGTCAACAAGGTCGGCCCGGAGCACATCGCCGGTTTGCCCTACGAGTTGTACATCGTAGGCAATAAGGTGTACGCGCCGTTCGCGCGCTACCGCATTGCACTGGCCTGGCCGGCGCTGGGAATGGGCCAGTTCATGGGCATCAGCCACATTCCCGAGGCGATACGCGGCACGCTCGCTGGCGTCGCGGGCGCCCACTGATAGCTGCCAAGAGAACACTGAGCCGGAGATCTGGATGAGCAATGCGATCGCCCCAGCCAGTTTAGTTGTCTGGGGTGGTTTCGCCATCGGCTTCGTCTTTGGCGCCGTTGCCAACAAGACCAACTTCTGCACCATGGGTGCAATCTCGGACGTGGTCAACATGGGCCACTGGGGTCGTGTTCGCATGTGGTTGCTGGCGGTCGTCGTGGCCATGGTGGGCGCCAACTTGCTGCACTACACCGGTCAAATCGACCTGGCAAAAACCATCTACCACCGCCCCACGCTGCCCTGGCTATCCCTGCTGCTGGGTGGCGGCTTGTTTGGGGTCGGCATGACCATGGCCTCTGGCTGCACCGCCAAGAACCTGGTGCGCCTGGGCGGTGGCAGCCTGCGCTCGCTGGTGGTGCTGGCGTTTCTGGCGATCTCGGCCTACATGACTCTCAAAGGCCTGTTTGGCCAGTGGCGCGCCAGTTTGCTGGACCCGGTGAGCATCGATTTGAGCACGCCCGGCCTGGGCCAGATCGTGGCCAAACTCAGTGGCCTGGCGCAGCCGACGGCCTTGCTGCTGACGGTGCTGGCCATCAGCGCGGCCGCGTTGGCCTTCACCTTCAAGGACAAACGTTTTCGGTCCAACCTGTCCAACATCGTCGGCGCCTCGGCGCTGGGTCTGGTGATTGTGGCCGGCTGGTACCTAACCGGGCACCTGGGCTACGGCGAGAACCCCGAGACGCTGGAGACGGTCTACTTTGCTACCAACACCCGCACGCTGGAGTCGCTCAGCTTTGTCGCGCCGGCCGCCTTCAGCCTGGAGCTGCTGCTGCTGTGGACGGACAAGTCCCTGCATGCCACCTTCGGGATTGCGACGCTGGTTGGCGTGTTTCTGGGCTCGCTGGCCTATGCCCTGGGTACCCGCCAGTTTCGCTGGGAAGGCTTCGCTTCGTTCGATGATCTGCGCACCCACTTGATCGGCGCTGTATTGATGGGCTTTGGCGGCGTCACGGCCCTGGGCTGCACCATAGGGCAAGGCATGTCGGGCCTGTCCACCCTGGCGGTGGGTTCACTGGTGGCGATGGCTGGCCTGACGGGTGGCGCCGTGGCCATGATGAAGTACCAGGTGTGGCGCGCCTGAGGGCGGTGCACCCCACCAGACGATCAACCTGGCATGGACCCCATGAATTGAACCATGAGCAACGATCCGCAGTCCGAATCCAACACGCAACGTGCCACCCGGGGTGGCTTCGTCGGCTGGCTGCGGCGCCCGCCGAAGTGGTCGATGGCCAGCATGCTGGTCCTCGGCACCATCGTGGGCGTCCTGATCTGGGGCGGCCTCAATACCGGCATGGAGTGGACCAACCGCACCGAGTTCTGTGTCTCGTGCCACGAGATGAGCATTCCGGCCGAAGAACTCAAGAAGACCGTGCACTACAAGAACCGCACGGGTACCACGGTGTCGTGTGCCGACTGCCATGTCGCCAGCAGCAAGAGCCCAGGCGACTATGGCCGCAAGTTCGAAGCCAAGATCATGGCCGCGCGCGATGTGCTGGGCAAGATCACCGGCATCGTGGACACGCCCGAGAAGTTCGAGGCGCACCGGCTGACAATGGCCAAGCGTGTGTGGGAGCGCATGAAGGCGGCCGATTCGCGCGAGTGCCGCAACTGCCACAAGTTTGAAACCATGGACCAGGCCAAACAAAAGGACCGCTCGGTCGTGAAGCACGAAGGTGCCATCGAAGACGGCAAGACCTGCATCGAGTGCCACCAGGGCATCGCCCACAAATCCGTACACCAGTTGCTGGCGCAGGAAGACGCAGCAAAGAAACCCTAGGAGTCGAGTAATGAAGAAATTGGCAATGGCAATGTTGGTGGCGCTGGCTGGCAGCGCCTGGGCTGCACCCGACTGGAGCAAGGTGGCGCCGCGCAAGGTGACTCTGTTCTACCCCGGTCAGGCGTCGCTGGAGTGGGTGATGAACAAGCCCGACCATTCGGCGGTGCCCGACATCGTGGACAAGAAACGCAGCTGCGCCAAATGCCACGAAGGCGACGCCAACGAGATTGGCGACAAGATCGTCAAGGGCATGGCCGTTGGCAGCTCCAAGTCGGTGCTGGAGCCGACCCCCCTCAAAGGCAAAGTCGGCTCGCTGCCGGTGATGATGCAGACGGCCTATGACGCCGACAAGATCTATTTCCGCTTCGAGTGGACATCGCCGCAAGGCGGCGACACCAAAGCGGACCCCAAGAATGAAGTCAAGCTGACCATGATGTTCGATGGGGGTGGCACGGTGGACGGCTCCAACCAGAACGGCTGCTGGGCCACCTGCCACCAGGATTTGCGCAGCATGAAGGCGCCCAAGGACGACAAGAAGACCAAGTACCTCAAGGACGCCGACCTTGCCGCGGGCAAGTTCATGGACCTGATGCAGTACCGCAGTGGCAAGGGCGAAAAGCCGGTGGACGGCTTTGTCGCCACCAGCCGCGAGATGGAAGGCGGCAAGGGCCTGCAAAAAGCCGAAGGCAAGAAGGACGGCAACAAATGGGTGGTAACTTTTGAGCGCAGCCTCTCGGGCGGCGGCAAGGGGGACCACGCCATTGTGGCGGGCAAGACCTACAACTTTGGTTTCGCCATCCACGAAGACTATTCCAACGCCCGCTTCCACTACGTGTCGCTGGGCTACCAGTTCGGCCTGGACAAGGCCGTGCCTGAAGTGAAGAATTACATCAACGTCGTGAAGCAGTAGCACAAATTGAGTCAGCAGCAGCAGTAGAAGTAGGGTCAGTCTTATCCACGAACCACAAGGAGACAGCAATGAAACAGAAACGTTGGAGCAGGACGCTGGGGGCAGGCATGCTCATCGCCGGCGCCTGGATGATGTCGGCAGGTGCCAGCGCGGCACCGCCCAATGCGGCCATGCTGGCCAACGCCTGCGCGGGTTGCCACGGCACCGGCGGCGGCAGCGCCGGCCCGGCCATGCCGAGTCTGGCCGGGCAGTCCAAAGAGGCCATCGTGGTGGCCATGAAAAAGTTCAAGAGTGGCGAGCGGCCGTCCAGCATCATGGGGCGCTTGGCCAAGGGCTACAGCGATGCCGACTTCGCCACCATGGGTGATTTTTTCTCCAAACAAAAACTGCACCCCACCCAGCAGACGCTGGATGCCGCCCGCGTGGCCAGAGGCGCCGCCCTGCAAGAGGCCAACTGCTCGCGCTGCCACCTCGAAGACGGCCGGGAAGGCAAGGACGACACCCCGGCCATGGCCAGTCAGTGGCTGCCCTATATGCAGATGCAAATGGCGCTGTACCTATCGGACAAGCGCAAGATGCCGGAAAAAATGGCGGAAAAGGTCAAGCCCCTGTCGGTGGACGACCTTGAAGCGCTGCTGCATTTCTACGCCAGTGTTAAATAAAAGAGGAGACGACATGACAACAGATCGCAGAAGTTTCCTCCGCCTGATGGGCGTCGGCGGCGTGGGCGCCTCGCTCGCGGCATGTGGCACACAACCCACTGGCTCTGGCAGCGCCAGCAGCGCGGGCGCCACGGCACAGACGCTGGCCAAAGGCAAGGGCCGCCGCGTGGTGGTGGTGGGCGGCGGCTACGGCGGCACCATCGCCGCCAAGTACATCCGCATGTTCGACAAATCGATTGAAGTGGTGCTGATCGAGCCGAACAAACAGTTTGTCTCCTGCCCGTTCAGCAACCTCTATATCGGCGGCATGCTGCCGGACCTGAGCTCGCTGACCATCGGCTACGACAAGCTGGCGGCCAACCACGGCATCACCATGGTGTACGACACGGTGACCGCCGTTGATGCCGCCAAGAAGACCGTCACGGTGTCCTCCGGCACGATTGACTATGACCGGCTGGTGTTGTCTCCGGGCGTTGACTTCCGCGCTGAAGAGCTCGAAGGCTACGACCTGGCCAGCACCCCGCTGGTGATGCCGCACGCCTGGAAAGCCGGCGCGCAAACCATGTTGCTGCGCAAGCAACTGGTGGACATGCCCGATGGCGGCACGGTGGTCATCACGGTGCCGCTGGCGCCCTTCCGCTGCCCACCCGGCCCGTACGAGCGCGCCAGCATGATCGCCATGTACCTCAAGCAGCACAAGCCCAAGTCCAAACTGGTCATGCTCGATGCCAACCCTGACATCGTGTCCAAGGCCGGGCTGTTCCGCAAGGGCTGGAAGAAGCACTACGAGGGCATCATCCAGTACCGTGGCGCGCAGAAGGTGACCGCCGTCAACGCCAAAAACCGCTCGGTCTTCATCGAAGGCATGGAAGAGGTCAAGGGCGATGTGGTCAACGTGATTCCGCCGCAACGCGCGGGCAATATCGCACGCGCGGCGGGCCTGATTGGTCCGGACAAGTCCTGGTGCCCGATCAACGCCACCACGTTTGAGTCGACCATCCAGAAATCCATCCACGTGATCGGCGACGCCTGCGTGGCCGGCGCCATGCCCAAGTCGGGCTACTCGGCCAACTCGGAAGCCAAGGTCTGCGCGGCCAACATCGTCGCCTTGATGAACGGCAAGGAGACCATCGAGATGTCGGGCATCAACACCTGCTACAGCTACCTGTCGGCCAAGGAGGCGGTCAGCGTGGCGGGCGTGTACGCGGTCAAAGATGGCAAGATCATCGCCGTGCCCAACTCGGGCGGCGTCTCGCCGGACTTGTCCGAAGTGGAAGCGGTGTACGCGTCGAGCTGGCTCAAGAACATCCTGACCGAGATGTCCACCTGAACCCGGGGCACCCCGGTGGCGTTACGCGTCGCCGGGGTGGTCACGCCTCAACGCGCAGTTGCGCCGCGTTCAGCAGCACATAGTGCGCGCAACGCCCTTTGGCCCGGTCCCCGTCATCGCTGACGATGATGACCATTTGTGTGCCATCGATGATGGCCGGGCTGATTCCTTCCGCGTGTTCGAAACCTGGCAGGCCGTCAACCGCGACGCGGCGCGCGGGCGCACCCGGCTTGCCGCTCCAGAACCAAAGCTCGAAATGCACCTGCTGGCGCACTGCCGGCCCGCCGATGATCAGGTAACCATTAAGTGCGGGCAGGTAGGCCATGCCACGAATTCCACTGCCGCCCAGGTCCAAAGTCTCCAAGGTGGCCGAAACGCTGGGTGAGGCGCCCGCGTCGAAGATGGCCCCAGGGTTGTCCACGCTCGCGATGATGGCCCGCTTGTCCTGCAATGGGCTGCGAAAGCCGATCAGCAACCGGTGCTGATCCGGGCTGATGTCAATCGCCTCGATGTTCAGTCCGCCGTCGCTCTTGGCGTCGCGAATCTCGGCAGCAGCCGCCAACACCGGGTGTGCGGCAGCCAGCGCCCGCTTTAACCCACTGACCACGACTGTCTCGACGATCCGGTCGCCGTCAAGGCGGAATCGCGCCAATTTGTCGCGCGACTTCTTCTCGTCGCCATCGCCGTCACGCGAATGCGAGGTGAGCACGTAGACCCGGCCCGCGCGGTCCACCGCCAGGCCTTCCAGATCGTCGAGCTTCCAGACTGCCTCACCCCCTTCGAACCAACCTGGGCTCAAAGCCGTGCTGCGGGCATGTCCGCCAGCATCCACCGAGACCAGGCTGAACGGGTGCTGTTTTTCGTCCTCCACCACCAGAAAGCGACCGTCGGCGAGTTGCCCGATGGCCGAGGGCTCGTAGATTCCGGTCAGGGGCTGGAACCGGACAGTTGTAGGCGTGATCATGGCAAATGGTACCGCCACGCGACCTTGGCGCCCTTGTCGGCCAGGCGCCCACGCAGCACCGAGCGGTGGCAGTGCGCCTCGTCGTCGCAATAACAACCCACTGAGAAACTGCAGGTGTGCGACAAGGCGGCGAACAATTCGAGCGCGTGACTGGCCTCGGGGCTGGCCATTTCGGACCGGTATTTCTTGGTAAAGACGGCCCACTGCGCTGGTGTCTCGGCCCGCTTTATTCTTCCCCAAAAAATTGGACGTCCACCGGTGCAATCGGTCGCCTCACAACCCAGCAATCCTCTCACCCGGTCAACAGCTTGACACTGAGCCCTGACACGCGATTGAACGATGAATCACCGGTCAGAAAGAGATGATCGGCTCCCCGCTGCAAACAGCTTGCCGCCTGCAACGCGTCAGGCGTCTTCAGGCCATGCTTGACGCGGATGGCTGCCGCCAGCTCGACTACTTCCTTCGTCAATTCCACCCAGACCAGATCGGCGCGGGCAAAGAACAGATCGAACGCGGCCAAGGTCGCGTGGTCATGGGCCTTCATGGGCCCAACACGGCACTCCAACCACGTCAGTCGGGATAGGCCAGCTTCCAGACTCGGGTGCCTCTTAAAAGCACCCGCCAATTCCTTGCGAACTTTGCTGGCAAACGGCTCGTTGCCCTCGATCAGATAGATCAGCGCGCTTGAATCAAAGAAAGCGATCACCAGGCACGCTCGACCTGCAGGTCGGCATCAATTTGCGCTTTGCTGCGCTTGCCCGTGGCCGGCTGCGCCAGGAGCCACTGCATCGCGGTCATGCCCGGTGGCGTTGCCAACTTCTGATTGGTGAGGCGCAGGTAGTCGTCTTCCGACAGCACCACGGCGGCCATCTTATTTCGTTTGACGATGTGCACGGGACCACGCCGCAGACCTTCGTCGATCGCGGACATGCCGCGACGCTTGAGTTCAGCTACCGAGAGGGTGTTGTAGTTCATTAGAAATCGGTATCAGTATCGGAATATCCGAAATCGTACCAGTATCAGTGCCTTTTTGCAATGAGCGGCGGATCACACGGGACCAGGCCGACGTCGCGTTGACCGTGGGCCAGACTCAGATGTAGTGCTTGGAGGCCCGGCGCCGCCCCGGCAGGGCCTTCTGGATGATCACGCCGCGCACCGCGCTCAAGTCCTGCAAGGGCGCGTCGGCAAAGGCCGGGTTGAGCGGGTGCAGCGTCCAGCCGGCGCCAGTGCGCAGAAGTTGCCGAAATGTCCATTCATCACGGTAGAAGGCCAGCACGTAAGAACCGTCCTTGGCCAGCCCCTCGGGCTCGATGATGATGATCTCGCCTTCCAGAAATTCGGGCGCCATGCTGTGGCCCAGCACCATCAGCGCAAAGGACTCACCGGCGGAGCAATCTGGCGCCAGATCGTCCATGGGGCTACAACACCTGCCGGGCAATCTGCGCCGCTGCCACCCCCGCCGCGCGCAGTTCGTCGTGCAGGGTGTCAACAAAAGCGGCCGGCCCGGCCAGGTAGAAGTCGCAATCGATGTCAAACAGGTCTGCCCGCATGGCGCGGGCAATTTGCCACGCGCCCAGACCAACGTCGGCATGCGACACCAGCTCGACTTCGAACTGGTCCAGCGCCTCGGACCAGGCCCGGCACTGGTTGGCCATGAAGTGGCCGTCGCTGCGCGTGGCGAGCCAGAACAGCGACAGAGCGGGCGCAGTGTCCAGCGATAGCGCGTGTTCGATCAGGCTCTTGATCGGCGCAAAGCCGGTGTCGCAAGCGGCAAACACCAGCGGGCGGTTGCCCTCAGCCAGCACAAATTCACCCACCGGGCCCAGTACAGTGATGGCGGCGCCCGGCTCCACGTCGCCGGCAAACAGATGGCGCGCCAGCGCATCGGACTCGTTGCGGGCAACGAAGAACAACAGGTTGCGGTCATCGCACGGGCAACTGGCCAGCGGGTAGCTGCCATGGCCCTCCGCCACACCCGGCTGCACCCAACCCAGGCGCACCGATTGACCGGCCAGAAAGCGCAGGCGGCGGCTGCGCGGGGTTTGTAGGTGCAGCAGGCGGGTATCGGGCGCCAGCACGGTGACGGCACGCACCTGCGCCACGATTTGCTGCTCGGGGATGTCTTGCGGCCCGGTGGCTTCGAGCATCTCCAGGGTTAGCTCGCTGCTGGCGGCGGTGTGGCAACACATCAGGGTGTAGCCCTGCGCGCGCTCGGCCTCGGACAGCGGGTAGTCAAAGTGCTGGGTTTGCACCACGTCACCGGCGATCACTCGCACCTTGCACATGCCACAACTGCCGTTGCCGCAGCCGTAGTTGAGCTTGAGTCCGGCGTGCAGGCCGGACTGCAGCAAGTTGGCGTGCCCCTCGACCGAGAATTCGTGCCCGCTGGGGCGCACGGTGACCTGTGCCGTCATGACTTTAAGCATATCGTCCATCACTTCCAGCAAATCGACCGACTCGGTCGCCAGCGCCTGCGCCAAGCCCTTTGTCACCTGCCGCTCCAGCGCTTGCCAGGCTTGGTCGCCCGGGTGCTGCGCAAGCAGTTCGCGAATATGCTGTTGCAGGTCGATCACCAGGCCGTGGTAGCGCTGCAGGTGTTTGCGCACATCGGCCAATTCCTGGCTTTGCGCAAATACACGCTGGGCCAACACTTCCTGGCTTGGCAGCAAGCGCTCGCGCACCCGTCTGCCAAAGGCCTCGTCGCGGATCGTGGCGACGCGCTCCAGCAGGCCTGACTCCTCCAGTTGCGCACCGGGATAGAGCCGCAGCAGGGCATCGGTGGACACCAGGCCATCGCTCAACTCCAGGGCGCCATCACGCACGTGCTGCTGCAACACGCCACGTGCCACCCCCACCAATTGGGCTGCGCGCCAAACGCTGACTTGATGTGACATGGTGTTGCCCTATTGCTCAGAACGCGCTGCTGCCGGCGCCACCGACGCTGCCGAGCCCGGCAGGCGAATACGGTCCAGATAGCGCGCCCGGTACAGCAGCCGGGCATGCCCCGCATCGTTGACAAAACCGGCCCGGTCATGCAGCACGTTGTTGCATACCAGGCCCATGCCGGGCTCCAGCCGCAGGCGCAACACGTGCGGTCCGGCGCTGTCAAGCAATCGCTGCAAGAACGCCGCCGCGGCGCGGGTTGGCGCATCGTCTTTCCACAGCACGCTGCGGGTGCGCGCCGTGTAGCGCATGTGCAGCGCGCCGTCGTGCCGGTCGACCGAGAACACCGGGCCGCTTTGTTCGGCGCGCGCCACGCCATCATCGTCCAGCCGCTGCGGAATGGTCATGGCATCGGGGGCCATCAGCGCGCGCACCCAATCCGGGTTGGCCTCCCGCAAGGCGATGTAAGCCATCTCATGGTCCATCAGCGCGTTCTCGCCACCCGCCGCGGCCGAGCGCACGCAGTGCAGCACCATGGCCCGGATGTGGCGCGACTGCGGGTGGTAGTAGCCATCGGTGTGCCACTTGATGGCGCGGTCGGTGTAGGGGATGTAGGCGCCGCGCTCAGCGCCTGGGGAAGCCATTTTGGCCACTTCAATCTGCGAAATGCCGTCTTCATCGGCCAGCCAGTTGCCGTCCAGCCGGCGCAGCCCCAATTGCCGTGCCATCTGCAAGGGGATGTCCTTGTCTTCGTCCTGCACCGCGCTGCGGTAGATCGCCATATTGGCGGTGGCGCAACGCTGCAGCAGGGCCTGCGCCTCTGCCTCGCTCAGGGCGCGCGGGTCGGCCACGTTGACCACCAGATCACGCGCCTGCGCCGGATGGCTGGCGCGCTTGGCATCACGCCAGCGCTGGTAGGCCAGCGGCTGGTCAAGGTCAAAGGGTGAGCCTTTCATGGTGCGCAGACCTCAGTCGCCCGATGCGACGCTGTGACTGGCGCGCGCCGGCCGCGCCTCGGTGGACAGCACATTGACCATGGCGCGCTGCAACATCTCCAGTGCGACGGGCACCTCGGCGGCCATGATCTGGTCCACCACCCAGCGCTGGTCTTTTTGCGGCATCAGCGCCTCAATGCGGTGGCCGAGGTAACGCACAAAGGCAAAGTCGGGGCCGTTGCCATCAAACCCGAATTCGGCGTAGTGATCGGCCAGTTCGTTGAACAAATCAATGAACGCGTCGTAATGGCTGGGCGCGCTGGGCGGCGGTGTGCCGAGCAGACCGTCCTCGTTGTCCTGCAAGATCTCCGCCACGCGCTTGACCAGGGCCGTGATGAACTCGCCGCGCCCCTCGGGACCCATGCGCTCAAACGCCATGCGGTCAAGCACCTGGGTGAAGAACACCAGCACCTCCCGCGTGAAGGCAAAGTACTGTGGGCCAATTTCGATGTCGAAGTGCGCCGTTCGCATCTGTTTGAGCATGTTCTGCGCCACCCGCCAGGCGATAAACGCCATGGCGCTGGCGGTCTGCTGCGGCGTCTTGGACGCGCCGGAGCGGAACCACTGGCTCTTGATGCGGATGTTGGCCATGTCAAACGAGCGAACGCGAGAAAATCCGGCCGCCGCGCCGGGCCGCCCCAAGCAAGGCCAGCCCCCCCGGGGGGCAGCGCAGTACACGCAGTGACAAGCGTGGGGGCATCAATACCCACCCTTACCCAGCGGCTGCGGCAGGCCGGCGACTTTCGGACCCTGTTTCGCCGGGCCAATCGGGAACAGGTCGTACAGGTATTTGCTGTCCACCTCGGGACGAATTTCGGCCATGCCCTTGAGCATGGCGCGAAAGTTCGGCGTGTGGCCATGTTCGCGGTACTCGTCGCGCAGGTAGTTCACCACCTCCCAGTGTGCATCGGTGAGTTCAATGCTTTCGGCCGCGGCAATCACGCGCACCGCCTCATCGTCGAACACCGGCTCCAGCAGGTAACCCTGATCGTCGGCCTCGTAGTTCATGCCATTGATGTTGTAGCCCATTTGCTTAGTCTCCTTGTCACGATTGAATGCTTGCTATACCGCCGCTGTGGACTTGTGCGGCACAAACAGCCCGCAGCCCAGCAGCCGCTGCGGACCCAACCCGCGTTGTTGCAGCAGCAACGAGTGCGCCGGGGTCAACTGGTGCAGCATCAGGCTGAAGGTGTCTTGCAGCCGCCCGGCGACCTGCAGGTGATGGTGCAGCCCGCACACCGGCAGGCCGCCGATGCCCAGTGCCGCCAGTTCGGTAGCGACGGTAGCCATGAAAGCCACCTCGTCGGCACTGTCGGCCGCCACCCGGTAGGCATACAGGGTGGCGTGAGGCTGCAGGCCGCGCAGATGCGCCGCGCCCAACTGCAGCGCCTGACCGGCGATCTGCAAGGACAGCCCCGGCAAGGCCAGCAATTCCACCGCGCGCGAGGCGCTGACGCGCAGCAACAGGCGCACGCGTTGCGACAGCAGGGCTGACTCACCCAAACCATGCACCAGCTTGATCGGATGAACCCCCGCCAGCGGCTCGGTGGCCAGCCACGGCAGTTGCGCGCACAAGGCCTGTTGCAGCGCCTGCGCATGGTCGCGCGGCAACTCGCGCGCCTGCAGGGGAAACACCACGTCCACGGCGGCATCGGCCGCTGTTGGCATGCCTGGCCCGTCGACAACTGCGTTGATCATGCCGGTGCCTGCGCTGGCGGGTTGGACTCAGGCTGGGCATCCGCCCAGCGCAGCAGGGCCGCACCCCACACACGGGCGGTGTGCGGGTCGATCTCGAACACGGTGAAACGGCTGCCCTCGCGGATACGGGTGCGCAGCAGGCTCATGCCGCCCCCGTCATGGTCGAACTGCTGCAATTCGATCACCTGACGGCCCAGTGGGCTGGTCAGTGTTTCGATGGGCGTAATGGTGCTCATACCCGCTATTTAGCGCAAGGCACGGCCCTGGCGTCTATAACCGGCTCGGGTGGGGCAATATAGCCCTAATGGGTAGCCCCCAATACTCAACGAGGGTGATAGCGCGGCACGCTTGCGAAACCTACTATTTGTCCCATCGTTGAACACGAACCGGCCCCAAGCGGCAGACCTCGTTACCGTTCATCGAACTTAGCGGGACAGACCGTAGCGCTGCAAAGCGCTGTCCTCAACCGAATAGGAGACCATTGTGAGCAAAACACCGCACGACACCCCGATGCTCGACCAGCTTGAGAGCGGTCCATGGCCCAGCTTTGTCACCGGTCTGAAGCGCCTGGCCAAGGACAGCGACTACATGACCGACCTGCTGGGTCAGCTGGAGCATTCCTACAAGACCCGCAAGGGCTACTGGAAAGGCGGCACGGTGGGGGTGTTTGGCTACGGCGGGGGTGTCATCCCGCGCTTCTCCGAAGTGGCCGAGATGTTCCCGGCGTCCAAGGAATTCCACACCCTGCGCATTCAGCCGCCAGCGGGCATGCACTACAACACCGATGTGCTGCGCAAAATGTGCGACATCTGGGAAAAACACGGCTCAGGCCTGATCGCCTTCCACGGCCAGTCCGGCGACATCATGTTCCAGGGCGCCAGCACGGCCAATGTGCAAGGTGCCTTTGACGAGCTGAACGAACTGGGCTTTGACCTGGGTGGCGCGGGCCCCGCCGTGCGCACCAGCATGTCCTGCGTCGGTGCCGCGCGTTGCGAGCAGTCTTGCTTCGACGAGGCGCGCGCCCACCGCCAGATGGTCAACACCTTCCTGGACGACATGCACCGCCCGGCCCTGCCTTACAAGTTCAAGTTCAAGTTCTCGGGCTGCCCTAACGATTGCATGAACTCGATCCAGCGCGCCGACATGGCCGTCATCGGCACCTGGCGTGACAACATGCGCACCGATGAACCGCTGGCTCGCAAGTGGTTCGCCAAACACGGCATGACCGAGCTGGTCAACGACGTGGTGAGCCGCTGCCCGACCAAGGCAATCATGCTGAAAGAGACCAAGGACGTCTCCAAAGGCGCCAAGATCACCAGCGTGGCCCTGAACGACACCCAGTCGCTGGAAATTGACAACGGCAACTGCGTACGCTGCATGCACTGCATCAACGTCATGACGGGTGCCCTGGCCCCCGGCGTCGACACCGGCGTCACCGTGCTGATGGGTGGCAAACGCACGCTCAAGATCGGCGACCTGATGGGCACCGTGGTGACCCCCTTCATGCCCATGAAGACCGACGAGGACTACCAGGCGCTGGTGGAACTGGGCAAGAAATCGATCGACTTCTTTGCCGAAAACGCGCTGGAACACGAGCGCACCGGCGAGATGATCGAACGCATCGGCCTGGTCAACTTCCTGGAAGGCATCGGCCTGGAGATCGACCCGAACATGGTGTCCACCCCGCGCACCAACCCCTACGTCCGCACCGACGGCTGGGACGACGAAGTGGCCAAGATCAACGCCCGCAAGTCAGCGGTCTGAAGCGCTGTCCCCAACTGACCAAAAGATAGGAAGACGACCATGGCCACCATGCGCACCCCCATCGAGAGCGGCGTCCCAGACAACAAGCAGTATCTGCACCCGCTGATGCTCAGGAACTACGGCAACTGGAAGTACCACGACCGGCCACGGCCCGGTGTGCTGCACCATGTCGCGCACAGCGGCGACGAGATCTGGACCGTGCGCGCCGGCACCCAGCGGCAGTTGGACCTGTTCACTATCCGCAAGCTGTGTGACATCGCAGACACCTTTGCCGATGGGCATGTGCGCTTCACCATCCGCAGCAACATCGAGTACATGGTGTCCGATGCGGCGCGCGTGGCGCCACTGGTCGAGGCCCTGACCAGCAACGGCTTCCCGGTGGGTGGCACCGGCAACTCGGTGTCCTCCATCGCGCACACCCAAGGCTGGCTGCACTGCGACATTCCCGGCACCGACGCGTCCGGCGCGGTCAAGGCCCTGATGGACGACCTGCACGCCGAGTTCATCAAGGAAGAGATGCCCAACCGGGTGCACCTGTCCACCTCCTGCTGCGAAATCAATTGCGGCGGCCAGGCCGACATCGCCATCGTCATGCAGCACACCAAGCCGCCCAAGATCAACCACGATCTGGTGGCCAACATGTGCGAGCGCCCGACCGTGGTGGCGCGTTGCCCGGTGGCCGCCATCCGCCCGGCGATGGTCAACGGCAAGCCCTCGCTGGAAATTGACGAAGCCAAGTGCATGTGCTGCGGCGCCTGCTACCCACCCTGCCCGCCGATGCAGATCAATGACCCCGAGCACAGCAAGCTGGCGATCTGGGTCGGCGGCAAGAACTCCAATGCCCGCGGCAAGCCGACCTTCATGAAGATGGTGGCCTCGGGCCTGCCCAACAACCCGCCGCGCTGGCCCGAAGTCTCGGCCATGGTCAAGAAGATTCTGTACACCTACAAGGAAGACGCGCGCTCCTGGGAACGCGTGGCGGACTGGATCGAGCGCATCGGCTGGCCGGCGTTCTTCGAGAAGTGCGACCTGCCCTTCACCAAGTACCTGATTGACGACTGGCGCGGTTCGCGCTCCAGCCTCAACGCCTCGACCCACATCCGCTTCTGAGAAGAAAATGAAATTCGGTTTACTCGTCAACGAAGGCCCCTATACGCATCAGGCGTCGGACACTGCCTACCAGTTCGCCACGGCCGCATTGGCCAAGGGGCACAGTATCCAGCGCGTGTTTTTCTACCACGATGGCGTCTACAACGCGACCCGCCTGACCGAGCCACCGCAGGATGACCGCCACATCGTCAACCGCTGGTCGGCCATGGCCGCCGAACACAAGGTGGACCTGGTGGTGTGCGTGGCCGCCGCACTGCGCCGCGGCATCAAGGACGAAGTGCTGGCGCCGGGCTTTCGCATCTCGGGCCTGGGCCAGTTGGTGGACAGCGGCATCAAGGCGGATCGCCTGGTGACATTTGGCGATTGATCGGACGAGGCAAACACGATGAGCGAACAAGCAGCAACCCCAGCAGCGGCCCCAAAGTGAAGAAGTTCATGTTTGTCAACCGCAAGGCGCCCTACGGCACGATCTACGCACTCGAAAGCCTCGAAGTGGTGTTGATCGGCGCGACCTTCGACCAGGACGTGAGCCTGGTCTTCATCGACGATGGGGTCTATGAACTGGTCAAGGGCCAGCAGACCAAGGGCATCGGCATCAAGAACTTCTCGCCCAGCTACCGCGCGCTGGACGGCTACGACGTGGAAAAACTGTATGTCGATGCGGTCTCGATGGCGCAGCGCAATCTGACCGAGAAGGACCTGCTGGTTCCGGTTGAAGTGCTCGACGCGCAAGCCATGGGGCAACTCATGGCTGAGCAGGACGTGATCCTGAGTTTTTGAGGAAGCCCCATGCTGCACATCGTCAACAAGTCACCCTTTCAAACCAGCACGCTACAGAGCTGTTTGCGCATGGCGCAGGCCGGGCACGCCTTGTTGCTGACCGAAGACGCCGTCTACGCCGCCACCACCGGCACCGAGTGGGAAGCGCGGGTGCGCCAAGCCTGCGCCTCAATGAAAGTCTATGCCCTGCAACCCGATCTGGACGCGCGTGGCCTGACCGCCCGGCTGATCGACGGCGTCACCCTGGTCGACTACGGCGGCTTTGTGGACCTGACCGTGGAACACCCCACCTCGCATGCCTGGCTGTGAAATCTGCTCGATTGCGGAAGCCTGAAGGGGCAGGGACACCGGTTTTCGTCAGGGCGGGGGCCGGGGCCCGGCGCCCCGCCCCGGGGGGGGGGGGGGGGGGGGGGGGGCCGCCCCGGGGCGCCGGGGGGGGCGGGGGGGCGGGGGGGGGGGGGCCGCCGGGGCGGGCGGGGGGGGGGGGGGGCGGGGGGGGGGGGGGGGGGGCACCTTTCAGCCTAACGCCTTTTTTTACCTGGAGAACAACATGAGTTTTGAAATCGACGGCAAGACCTACGAGACCGATGAAGAGGGTTACCTGCTGAACCTGGCAGACTGGACCACCGAGGCGGCCGGCCATCTGGCCGAAGAGGAAAAAGTCGCGCTGACCGACAACCACTGGGAGGTGATCAACTTCCTGCGCGAGTACTACAACGAGTACCAGATCGCCCCCGCCGTGCGGGTGCTGACCAAGGCCATCGGCAAGCAGTTTGGCGAAGAAAAGGGCAACAGCAAGTACCTGTACGACCTGTTCCCCTACGGTCCGGCCAAGCAGGCCTGCAAGATCGCCGGCCTGCCCAAGCCAACCGGCTGTATCTGAGCGCGCCCTGGCGTCCTGGCATTCCTGACGCACACCGAGTCCCGGACGCCCACCCATGTCGCTGCTGACCATTCTCTTCGCAGTCCTGCTCAACGTCGCCGTGCTGGTGTTCGTGCTGGGCTTGGCGCGCAAGATCCGCAGCAACGCCAGAACCCCGGCGCCACTGAAGATTCCCACCACCCCGGCACCGATCACGGCCGCCGGCGTGGGCTGGCGCATGGCGCGCGAGGTGGTGTTCTTCGAGAGCCTGTTCAAGTCCAGCAAGTGGACCTGGATTTTCGGCTGGATGTTCCATGCCGCGCTGCTGCTGGTGCTGTTGCGCCACGCGCGCTATTTTCAGGAGCCGGTGTGGCTGCCGGTGGTGCTGATCCAGCCCTTTGGCACCTACGCCGGTTTTGCCATGGTCGCGGGTCTGGGCGGCCTGTGGGCCAGGCGCTGGCTGGTGGACCGCGTACGCTACATTTCCACCCCGTCTGACCACCTGATGCTGGTGCTGCTGCTGGCGATTGGCCTCACCGGCCTAGGGATGCGCTTCGTCAGCCACACCGACATCGTGGCGGTCAAGGTCTTCATGCTGGGCCTGCTGCGTTTTGACTGGCAACCCCTGCCGAGTGACCCGGTGCTGCTGGTGCACCTGGCGCTGGTGGCGCTGCTGATGATCATCTTCCCCATCAGCAAGCTGTTGCACGCACCGGGCTTGTTCTTCAGCCCGACGCGCAACCAGACCGACAACGCCCGCGAGCTGCGCCATGTTTCGGCCTGGACCAACGCGCTGGACAAAAAAGCCTGATCACCATGGCCACCGCAGCGTTCGAAACCCCCAAACTCAAGAGCTACCCGGTCATTCCACTGGTGCAGGTGGGGGCCACGTCGCACCTCAAGCCATTTATCGCGGCCGCACCGATTCAGAATGCGCTTGGATTTCCAGAGCAACTGGTCGACGACTGGCACGACAAGGCGATCGCCAAGATGGGCGAGTTGCTGGGCAAATACCGCTCACTACAGGTCTACATGGACGCCTGCGTGCATTGCGGCGCCTGCTCCGACAAGTGCCACTACTTCCTGGGCACCGCCGATCCCAAGAACATGCCGGTGGCACGCCAGGACCTGATGCGCAAGGTGTACCGGCGCTACTTCACCTTTGCCGGCAAATACTTCCCCAAACTGGTGGGCGCGGTGGACCTGACGCGTGAGGTGCTGGACGAGTGGTACAGCTACTTCAACCAGTGCTCGGAATGCCGTCGCTGCTCGGTGTTCTGCCCCTACGGCATTGACACCGCCGAGGTGACCATGGCGGCCCGCGAGATCATGGCCTCCATCGGCATGGGGCAGAAGTACAGCAACGAGATCATCGGCAAGGTGCACCGCATCGGCAACAACCTGGGCATTCCCGGGCCGGCGCTGGAAAACACGCTCGAAGGCCTGGAAGAAGACACCAAGGAAGAGACCGGACTGGACATCAAGTTTCCGCTCAACGTCAAGGGCGCCGAGGTGCTGCTGATCACGCCCTCAGCCGACTTCTTCTCCGAGCCGCACGTCGAGAGCCTGATTGGCTACGCCAAGGTGTTCCACGCCGCCGGCATCAGCTGGACGCTGAGTTCGCACGCCTCGGAGGCCGGCAACTTCGGCATGTTCATCGGCAACTACGAGCAGATGCGCAACATCTCGATGCGCGTGCGCGAGGCGGCCCTGGAGCTGGGCGTCAAACGCATCGTGGTCGGTGAATGTGGCCACGCCTGGCGCGTGGCCTACAGCTTCTGGAACACGCTGATTGGGCCGTTTGACTACCTCGATCCGCGCTACCCGGTGCCGCAGCACATCTGCGAAGTCACCGACGACCTGATCCAGCGCGGCGCCTTGAGCTTCAACAAGGACGCCAACGACGACCGCATCATCACCTTCCACGACTCCTGCAACGTGGCCCGCGCCTCGCGCATGGGCAGCATGCCGGGCGGGCAGTTTGTGATTCCGCGGCGCATCATCACCTCGGTGGCCAACCACTTTCATGACATGGCGCCCAGACCATTCACGAGAGCACGTTTTGCTGCGGCGGCGGCGGCGGCCTGCTGACCGACGACCTGCTGGAGCTGCGCGTCAAGGGCGCCCTGCCGCGCATGGAGGCCCTGAAGGGCGTGGTGGACGACCACGGCGTCAACTTCATGGCCACCATCTGCGCCATCTGCAAGGCCCAGTTCACCAAGGTACTGCCCTACTACGGCTTCGACATGAGCATGGTGGGTGGCGTCCACCAACTGGTCAGCAAGGCGATCCGCCTGGGCGACAAATAACCCGACATCGCGCTGCCCGCACCCCATTCAGGAGACCCCAACATGTCTACCCCTCTCGAAAACATCGCCACCAAGCCGCTCAACTTTCGTCGCTACAAAGACGGCGACGACAAGGTGCGCTCCTTCCAGAAGGACATCTTTGACGCGGGCCACTCGCACAAGTGCCCAACCTATATTCAAAGCACCGCGCCGTGCCAGGGCAGTTGCCCGGCGGGCGAAGACATCCGGGGCTACCTCAACATCGTGCGTGGCATCGAGAAGCCGCCCGCGGGCGTGAGCTGGCAGGCCTATGCGTTTGGGCGACTGACCGAGGCCAACCCGTTTCCGTCGGTGATGGGCCGGGTCTGCCCGGCACCGTGCGAATCGGGCTGCAACCGCAACCAGGTGGAAGACTTTGTCGGCATCAACTCGGTCGAGCACTTCCTGGGCGACTACGCGATCCAGAACAAGCTGGCCTTCGCCAAGCCGCTCGCGCAGACTGGCAAAAAGGTCGCCGTGATCGGCGGCGGCCCAGCCGGTCTGTCGGCCGCCTACCAACTGGCGCGCAAGGGCCACGCCGTCACGCTGTTCGACGAGCGCGCTGAGCTGGGCGGCATGATGCGTTACGGCATTCCGGGCTTTCGCACCCCGCGTGATGTGCTGGACGCTGAGATCCAGCGCATCCTGGACCTGGGCGTGCAAACCCGCATGAACTGCCGCATCGGCACCGACATCAGCATGGAGAGCATTCGCGCCGAGTTCGACGCGGTGTTCCTGGGCCTGGGTGCCCAGGCCGGGCGCGCCTTGCCGGTGGAGGGCGCCGACGCGCCCAACTGCGTCACCGCCACATCTTTCCTGAAGGCCTTCAACGACGGTCGCCTTCGCCACGTTGGCAAACGGGTGGTGGTGGTGGGCGGTGGCGACACCTCGATTGACGTCGCCACGGTGGCCCGGCGCCTGGGCCATATCGACAAGATCAACGAATCAGACCGCCCCGAGCACGCCATTGCCGGCCACGTGGCCCACGACGTGGCCGAGGTCTCGGCGCGTCAGGGCGCGGAGGTCACGCTGACCTCGATCTTCGCCGTGGACAAGATGCAGGCCACCAAACACGAAGTCGAACAAGCGCTGGCCGAGGGCATCACCATGCGCGGTGGCATGGCCCCAATCGGCGTGGTGCGTGGCGCGGATGGCCGTGCCACCGCCCTGCGCGTGATCCGCTGCGAGGCCAAGCTGACCGGCGGCCGGCTGGAGATCAAGAACATCGAAGGCACCGAAGAAGACATCCCGGCGGACCTGATTGTCTCGGCCATCGGCCAGGCGGTGGACTTTACCGGCCTGGATGAATTCAACAATGGCAAGGGCGCCATCAACACCGACAAAAACTACCAGGTGCAGGGTCAGCCGGGTTGCTTCGTCGGCGGTGACGTGATTCGCCCGCACCTGCTGACCACGGCAATAGGCCACGGTGCCATTGCCGCCGACGGGATTGACCGCTTTCTGCAGAACGAGCCGCTGGAGAAGCGCCCCAAGATCGACGTGCACGCCTTCGACCTGAAACGCAAGATGCTGGAGAAGGGCTACACCTTCAGCGAGGTGCATGAGCCGATTCGCGGCACCGACAAGAGCACGGCGGCGATCCACAACTTCGACAATCGCTCAGACCGCTACGTGATCTCGCACAAGGAGCTGTTTCTGGGTCACTTTCCGTACGTGGCACGCAACCGGCGCGGCACCGTCACGCTGACGGCCGAGCAGGCGCTGAACAACTTCGAGGAACGCCTGCAGCCGCTGCTGGAAGCGCAGGCAATGGCCGAAGCCAAACGCTGCATGAGTTGCGGCCAGTGTTTCGAGTGCGACAACTGCGTGGTCTATTGCCCGCAGGTGGCGGTGTTCAAGGTGCCCAAGGCCAAGTCCACCACCGGGCGTTACGTGGACACCGACTACAACAAGTGCATCGGCTGCCACATCTGCGCCGACGTGTGCCCCACCGGCTACATCCAGATGGGCCTGGGAGACTAGATTGTGAATCGCGCAGCAACTCCGCCCGAGTCGTCATTGCGAGCGCACGCCGTCATTGCGAACGCAGTGAAGCAATCCATTTTCCCTGAATTCATGGATCGCCACGGCCTGCGGCCTCGCGATGACGAGGCTGGTTCAAGGTCCGTGTGCGGTATCGGGCCGGATTCGGGAGGCTCGCAATGACGAACACTGGTCGTCTCCGTGGTATCCCGCGACCTGGTGCACTGGTACTCCTGCTGGGTTTGATCGTCGCCGGCGCGGTTCATGCGGGCGACGTAACGGCCTCACGCGTGCCCCAGCCGGTGATCGAAGCGGCGCGCGGCGGGCAATGCGTGGCGGACCCGGCTTTCATGCGGCGCAACCACATGAACCTGCTCAAGCACCAGCGCGACGACACCTTGCGCGGCGGGGTGCGCACCGGGCAGCACAGTCTGAAAGCCTGCATTGGCTGCCACGCCAGCCAGAGCACCGGTAGCGTGAACGCTGGCAGCACCAATTTCTGTCAGAGCTGCCACGCGTATGCGGCGGTCAAGATTGATTGTTTCGAGTGCCACACCAGCCACGCGCCCAGCCTCCACTGTGCCCAAGCCGCCATCGGTGTCCCTAGGCAAGCCATGAAGCCAGATTCCACGCCCCTTGCAGCCGATAAACCGGCCACGACGCCCAGCCGGCGCGGCTTTCTCGGCGTGGCAGCGGCCGGTATCGCCGGCGTTCTGATCGCCCCCGGCGTGCGCCTGATCGAGATCGCCCAGGCCGCACCAACGGCCAAGGGCTTGAGCCCAGGTGCCAGCAGCACCGTGCGCTGGGGCATGCTGATTGACAGCACGAAATGCGCCAGCGGCTGCACCGATTGCGTCACCGCCTGCAACACCGAGAACGGCCTGTCCGGCGGCACCAAGGCGACCCAGGCCACCGATCCGCAGTGGATCCGCAAGATCGAGATCAAGGAAATCCGCACCGGCAAGGTTCAGTCGCTGCCGATGATGTGCCAGCACTGCGCCGAGCCACCGTGCGTCGATGTCTGCCCCACCGGCGCATCGTTCAAACGCGCCGACGGCATCGTGCTGGTGGACAAACACATCTGCATTGGCTGCCGCTATTGCATGATGGCCTGCCCCTACAAGGCGCGCTCCTTTGTGCACGAACCCCAGAGCAATCAGAAGCCCGATGTGCCGCGTGGCATGGGCACCGTCGAGGCCTGCACCCTGTGTGTGCACAAGGTCGACCGTGGTGAGCAGCCGGCCTGCGTCAGCGCCTGCGCCAGCGCCGGCCATGGCGCGATCCTGTTTGGCGACCTGAACGACCCGAACAGCGATATCTCCAAACGCATCGCCAGCGTGGCAACGCGCCAGATCCGCGAGGACCTGAACCTCAACACCGGCGTGCGCTATACGGGAGTCTGAAGCATGAAAATTGCACTGCGTCAACTCGAAGGCAACAGCCTCGGCTACTACGGCCTGCTGGCCGCGCTGGCCGGGGTGGCGGCGCTGGGTGGGGCGGCGGTATGGACCATGGAGCACCACGGCCACATCGTCACCGGCATGAACAACCAGATCGTCTGGGGGCTGCCGCATGTGTTTGCGGTGTTCCTGGTGGTGGCGGCATCGGGCGCGCTCAACATCGCCTCGATGGCCTCGGTGTTTGGCAAGACCGAATTCAAGCCGCTGGCGCCCCTGTCCGGTCTGCTGGCGCTGGCGCTGCTGCTGGGTGGATTAGCCGTGTTGATGCTCGATCTGGGCCGGCCTGACCGGCTGATCGTGGCCATGACGCACTTCAACTTCAAGTCGATCTTTGCCCTCAACATCTTTCTCTATTCCGGTTTCATGGGCTTCGTCATCGCCTACCTGTGGACCATGATGGAACACGGCATGAGCCGCTTCACGCCGCTGGCGGGTCTGGCCGCCTTCCTCTGGCGCATGGCCCTGACCACCGGTACCGGCTCGATCTTCGGCTTCCTGGTGGCGCGCCAGGCTTTTGATTCGGCCATGCTGGCGCCGCTGTTCATCGCGCTGTCACTAAGCTACGGTCTGGCGGTGTTCCTGCTGGTGTTGATGGCCGCATCGCGTGGCAGCGCGCGAGCGCTGGGGGATGCGCTGCTGGCACGGTTTGCGCGGCTGCAGGTGATCTTTGTCGCCGCCGGGCTGTACTTCGTGCTGGTCTACCACCTGACCAATCTGTACTTCACCAAACACCACGATTTCGAGCGCTTTGTGTTGCTGGAAGGCGGCGTGTACACCACGATGTTCTGGCTCGGCCAGGTGCTGCTGGGTGGCGTGTTGCCAATCGTGTTGCTGCTGCACCCACGCATTGGCCAGTTGCGCCAGCGCATCGCGCTCAGCGCCGCACTGGTGGTGGCCGGCGGTTTTGCGCAGATGGCCGTCACCATCATCGGTGGACAAGCCTTTCCACTGGTCATGTTCCCGGGCCATCAGGTCAGCAGCAGTTTTTCGGACGGTGTGGTCAACCCCTACACACCCACCTTGCCAGAGTGGCTGCTGGGTTTGGGCGGCATCGCGGTGGTGGCGCTGATCGTGATGCTGGCCATCAAGTTCATGGACTTTCTGCCAGAGCGGCTCGATGATGCCGCCATTCCAACCAGCGGCCCGGCCAAGCCAGCCGAGGCTTGAACAGCCAACATCCGACAATCAGTTGAGGACAGAACTAAAGGTCTGTCCCGCAAAGTATCAAGAGAACTATGGCACGTTTGCTGATTTCAGCGGCGCACAAGTCGTCGGGCAAGACCACCATCACCGTGGGCCTGTGCGCCGCCTTGTCCGCGCAGGGCTTACGCGTGCAGCCCTTCAAGAAAGGGCCGGACTACATCGACCCGATGTGGTTGAGCCAGGCCAGTCGGCGTGACTGCTTCAACCTCGACCCGTTCCTGATGTCGCCCGAAGCCATCACCGCCTGCTTCAGTCGCCACGCGGCGCAAGCGGACATTGCTATCGTCGAGGGCAACAAGGGGCTGTACGACGGGCTGGCGCTGGACGGCAGCAACAGCAATGCCGCCGTGGCCCACCTGCTGGACTTGCCGGTGGTGCTGGTGCTGGACGCGCGGGGCATGACGCGTGGCATCGCACCGCTGATTTTGGGCTACCAGGCGTTTGATGCGCGCATCCGTATTGCGGGGGTGATCCTCAACCAGTTGGGCGGCGAGCGCCACGAATCGAAGTTGCGCGCCGTGATCGAGCACTACACCGACGTGCCGGTGCTCGGCGCCATCGGCCACGACCCGCGCCTGGCCGTGGTGGAGCGCCACCTGGGCCTGATGCCCAACCACGAACTCGACGATGCGGCCCAACGCGTGCGCGCCATGGGTGAGCTGGTCGGGCGCCAAGTGGACCTGGCCCGGGTGCTGCAGGTGGCCGCCAGCGCCGCGCCGCTGGTCACGCCAACTGACACGGCCATGGCGTCTTCCATCGCGCCATCTGGAGCGGCTGCGGCGGCCGCACCATCGCGCATCCGCATCGGCCTGGCGCGCGACAAGGCTTTTGGCTTCTACTACCCGGACGATCTGCAGGCGCTGCAGGCCGCCGGCGCCGAGCTGGTGCCCTTCGATACGCTGCACGACAGCACCCTGCCGGCCGTTGACGGTCTGTTCATCGGCGGTGGCTTCCCCGAAATGTTTGGCCCCGAGCTGCAGGCCAACGTGGCGCTGCGCGCCAGCATCCGCTGCGCCATCGAGGCCGGTCTGCCGGTCTACGCCGAATGCGGTGGCCTGATGTACCTGGCCCGCACGCTGCGCTACAAGGACACCGTTCACCAGATGGTGGGGGCGCTGCCGGTGGACGTGGTGATGCACGAGCGCCCAGTGGGGCGCGGCTATGTCGAACTTGAACGCACCGCCAACGCACCCTGGCCCGCTGGCGCTGACGCGGATGCGAACCCTCCGTCGCCCATGCTGCGCGGCCATGAATTTCATTACTCCAGCCTGGAGAACATCGGCACCGAGCTGAAATTTGCCTACCACGTGCGACGCGGCCATGGCGTGGACGGCCAGCACGACGGCATCGTGCATCGCCATGTGCTGGCCGCCTACACGCACCTGCGCAGCGGCGCAGGCAGCGACTGGGCGCGCCAGTTCGTGCGCTATGTGCAGGACCGTAGAATCCGTTCACCGCTGCAAGCTCTGGAACCATGCGAACACTGATGGTCAACGGCCACCCCATCGCCACCGATGTGGAGGGCTATCTCAAGAACCTGGACGACTGGTCGGAAGACTTTGCGCGTGCGCAGGCCGCCGCGGAAGGGCTGGTGCTGACCGATGCACACTGGCAGGTGATCGCCTACCTGCGCGCCTATTTTGAGGAGCACCGCGTGCAGGCGCAAGTGCGCGCCATGATCTGGCACTTTGCCAAGGAGTGGGGGCCCGAGCTTGGCAATAACCACCACCTGCATGTACTCTTCCCCATCGGCGGCCCGCAAAAGCAGGGCAACCGCTTGGCTGGCCTTTTGAAAACCAAGGGCGAGCATTGAAACGCGTCGTCATTGCGAGGTCGTCATGGTTCCCCGTCATCGCGAGGCCGTCAGGCCGTGGCGATCCATGGTGGTGTGCCGAGGGAGGATTGCGGTGACCAAGGCGATTGAGGCGCCGAAGTGGATTGCCACGTCTGCTGCGCCTCCTCGCAATGACGGAAACCTTGTCGTAAATTGTGCAGACCTCATTAAAGGAGCCATGATGTTCACACTCACCAGCGCTGCGGCGCAACAGGTTCGGCAGGCAGCCAACGCCAGCGGCGCCCAGGCGATGGCCCTGCGCATCGCGGCCAGCATCGATGCCGATGGCTCGGTGCAATATGGCATGGGCTTTGATGACCCCCAGGACGAAGACATGAAGCTCGACCTGGACGGGGTTGCCGTGGTGATCGCCGAGGACTACCAGCCGGTGCTGGAGCACATCGTGCTCGACTACGTGGAGCTGGAGCCTGGGCAGTTCAATTTCATCTTCATGGATGCGCGCACCTGCGATGCCGCGCCCGCACCGTCGGGCGGTTGCGGTGGCGGATCCTGCGGCAGCGGTGGCTGCGGTGGCTCCAGCCAGGGGCCGACGCATTGACCACCGACAAACCATCCGCCGGCCCATCGACGGGCCCAGCTACCGGCCGCGTCTACCTGGTCGGCGCCGGTCCGGGTGACCCCGAGCTGTTGACCCTGCGCGCCGTGCGCCTGCTGCAGCAGACCGAAGTGGTCGTCTACGACCATCTGGTGTCCAGTGCCGTGCTGGATTTTGTCCCGCCCGGCGCCGAGCGCATTTACGCCGGCAAGCGTCGCAACGAACACACCATGCGCCAGGAGCAGATCAACGCGCTGCTGATCAAGCTGGCGCAACAGGGCAAGCAGGTGGTGCGCCTCAAGGGCGGCGACCCGTTCATCTTCGGGCGCGGCGGCGAGGAACTGCAGGCGCTGGCGGCACACGGCGTGGCATTCGAGGTGGTGCCCGGCATCACGGCGGCGTCGGGCGTGTCCAGCTATGCCGGCATTCCCCTGACCCACCGCGACCACGCGCAGACTTGCCTGTTCGTTACCGGCCATCTCAAGGACGGCAGCGCCGACCTGGACTGGCCCAGCCTGGTGCGCGCCAACCAGACCGTGGTGATCTACATGGGTCTGGGTGGCCTGGCCGACATCTGCCGCCAGTTGATGGCGCACGGTGCCGCGCCAGACCTGCCGATTGCCGTGGTGCAGGACGGCAGCATTGCCACCCAGAAAGTGGTGACCGGCACACTGGCCGACATCCCCGAGCGGGTCACGCGGGAGGGCCTGCGCTCACCCTGCCTGACCATCATTGGCGATGTCGTCAAGCTGCACGACAGCCTGGCGTGGTTCAAGCCTGAGCCGACCTCAGCAACGGCGTAGGCACTGCCTGGCGCCAGACTGCCGACTTTGACATGATTGGCGGGCTGGTGATAAAGTAGATACGTTTTCATATCTACTTTTAAAGGAGATACACCATGATCGCCACCGCCAAAATTTTCACCACGGGCAACAGCCAAGCCATTCGCCTGCCAAAGGCATTTCGGCTTCGATCCGAAGAGGTTTGGATCAGCAAATCCAGAAACGGCATCATTACCATTCACCCCAAGACCAAGAAAGATGAAACTGGAGGCATTCCTGGCCGATTTGCGCTCAATGCCACCTACCGAAGAGTTTTTGCAGCCCCGCGACGATGCGCCCCGTCCTAACCCCTTTGAAGAGTGGGAAGCGTGATGCGCTACTTGCTGGACACCAACATCGTCAGCTACTACTTGCGCCGCTCATTGCCAGCTTTGGAGGAACGCGTTAACGATGCCACCAACACCGCACCATCGCCATTACCGCCATAGCTCGCGCTGACTTCGCTCGGGCAAGTCGGCATGACCCCCGAAGACCGCCGCCGCCCCCTGATTGACAGTTTCTTTTTGCGACTTCCAAGCGTTGAGTGGAGCAATGAAGCTGCTGACATTTATGGCCCACTCAAAGACACACTCAAACGCCAAGGCAGACCCATTGGCGACATGGACACACTGATTGCCGCCCACGCCCTGGCCGAAAAATTGATTCTGGTCACCCACAACACCCGCCATTTTGAGAATGTGCCTGGCTTGAAACTTGAAGACTGGCTGGCACCAACCGCGGACTGAACCATGAGATCACGCAAGACCGTCGACACGCACAAGCAGATGGACCAGGCCACTGACTATGCAAGCTGGCGCGCGCAGGCGGCCGAGCTCGATGAACTGGAACACCTCGACGAGTGGAAGAACAACCCCAACTCGAAGTTCTACCAGTACAAGCTGATCCAGCAGCGCCTGATCAACCTGAAGAACTGGCGCAAGACCCACGACTGGCCCGAGCTGATTTTCAGCCTGCGCGAGGGCCTGCACCGCAACCTGGGCAATCTGGCCAACCCGGAGTTGTACAAACACACCCACGTTGGCACCAAGGCCCTGATTGACGACTACATCACCGAAGTCACCTCGCTGCTCAACTACCTGTGCGACAACGAGATCGCCGAACTGCCCTACACCCAGAAGCTGATGTTCTTCAGGCACACCGGTCAAAGCTTTGGCCGCTCGGCCCTGATGCTCAGTGGTGGTGCCAACATCGGCATGTTTCACATTGGCGTGATCAAGGCGCTGCACGAGCAGCAATTGCTGCCGCGAGTGGTCTCCGGCTCCAGCGCTGGCGCGGTGGTGGCGGCACTTGTCGGGACCAAGAAGGACGGCGAACTCGACGCGCTGTTTCGCGGCGACGACGTGGACCTGGACCTGTGGCGCCGCCTGGGCGCGCGCGACATGCTGCGCCAGAAGTCGCTGATGGACATTCGCCAGCTAGAGACCTATCTGCGCAAAAACGTGGGTGAATACACGTTTGAAGAAGCCTTCAAGCGCACCAAGCGCATCATCAACATCACCGTCTCGCCGGTGGCCAAGAACCAGCACGCGCGCCTGCTCAATTACCTGACCACGCCACACCTGCTGGTGTGGAGCGCGGTGCTGGCCTCGTGCTCGGTGCCGGGGCTGTTTCCGCCGGTCAAGCTGATGACCAAGGACCGGCTGGGGCACGAGCGGCCCTACATGGCCTCGATCCGTTGGGTCGATGGCGCGCTGCAAAGCGACCTGCCGGCCAAACGCCTGGGCGAGCTGTACAACGTCAACCACCACATCGTCAGCCAGACCAACCCGCATGTGTTGCCCTTCATGACCGACCAGTCCCGCAAGGAAGGCTGGACGCGCTTTCTAACCGACCTGGTCAAGAGCGAGATGCAATACCGCAGCAAACAGATGCTGTTGCTCGCGTCCTACGGCATCGAGACCGGCATCGTCAAGGGGCTGCTCGAAGGGGTAGTGGGGCTGGTGGACCAGCAGTATTACGGCGATGTGACGATCCATCCGCACATGGCGGCAACGGACTATCTGCATGTGCTGGGCAACCTGTCGCCCGACGAATACCAGCAGTGGGTGCTGGCGGGTGAACGCGCCACCTGGCCCAAGATCGCCATGATCCGCGACCAGACCATCATCGGCCAGACGCTGGAGGACTGCATCATCCGCCTCAAGAAGCAGCGCAGCCGACGCCACCCGGATGCGGCGGACGCTTGAGAAGTGCGGGACCGTTCTCGCTGCGCGGCAAAGCGAACGTCAATGCGCAGTTCGGGCTGTACTGCCTGGGGCACGACATTGAAACGTTGGCGAATCATGAGTATGCCCCGCAGACGGGGTGTGCCGGCCCAAAACCGGCCGCGAGGCACAGTACGAGCGCTTCTTGTTCGAACCAGGGCAGAAATGCGGCACACTGGCGGGGTGCAATGCCTGCGCCCGATTCCCAATTCGCAACGCCTCGGTCTCATGCCATGGGCGGGTGGGAATGGGGTTTTTGCACAGCCTCGTTAGGCGGCGCAAATACCATCCATGGCCGAACCAGTCGTTGAGTTCATGCGCCACACCGCACGGGACGCGGAGGCCCATGCGCGAGGCATCAACGAGCTGCGCGTAAAGCTCGAACGCGCGCTATTGGCGGGTGACACGCTTGCAACCCTAGATCACGCCGCGGATCTCGGAAGCATGCTTACCACTGATCGCAGGGAGTTCGAGGCGCTGCGCCTGCTGCGCAAGCACTCTGCCGCCGCAGAGGCTCTGCCACATGATGAGCCTGCGGGTTGGTTTTGGAGTGCCTACGCCACCGCGCTGCAGTACACGGGCGCAAGAGCCGAAGCAGATATCTACTTCGCCAAGGCTCTCAGCCTCTCCAGCGCGTTCAGATGGTCGCGCCTCCAGGCACTCGTGCTTCATCATTGGGGCCGCAGTCTCGCTGAACAGCGTCGCTACAGCGAGGCTGAGTCCCGGTTCACGGAGGGACTTGCGCTGCGAGTACAACTGAACGACCCACGGCAAGAGTCAGCACGGCGTGCGCTGGGGCATCTTGCCGAACTGCGCAACCAGGCATGAAAAAAACGCGCCGCCTAACTCAAACGTTGCGCCGCCAAACGAGCACCTTCGATGCCATTTGCAATCGCTGATCGAGGACTTCTCCTGGCCGTGAAAGGCGTAGGACCAACGGTCATCGCGCGGTTGGAACAGCTGGGCTATTCAGACTTGAAAGAACTGGCTGGCGCTGACGCCCACCAAATCGTCGAAGGCGCAGCAGCACTTGTCGGTTCCACTTGCTGGAAGAATAGCCCGCAGGCTAAGGCGGCCATTCAAGCGGCCATCACTGCAGCGGCCGACGCCAGCAAAACGAAGCGCCGGGCTTCACCGCCCGGAAAGTCGGCGCCATCGCCACAGGCCATTCTTGTGCTTGCGGACATGGCAAACCTCGGCCCGAAGTCGGCCGCGGTCCTCGCGGCGGCTGGCGTCAAGTCCGCTGAACACCTCGCGGCGCTAGGATCGGTTGCTGCTTTCTCGATGGCCAAACGGTCGGGCGCACGGGTCGGCCTCAATCTTCTTTGGGCAATAGAGGCCGCGCTGTGTGGAGAGTCGTGGCAAACCGTCGCTCGCGAGCACAGAACCAGTCTTCTGCTGGCCCTGGACGCTCACGAGAATGACCGCTCCAAGATGCCTGGAACCACCACTTTGGCGGCTGAAGTTACTCATGTTTCAAAGCACGGGTTTTGGCTTCTGCTTGCCGACGAGGAGCTGCTCGTGCCCTTTGATCAATTCCCATGGTTTCGAAAGGGGACGATCGAACAGATTTCGGATGTGCAGTGGCCAACCCCCGACCATCTCTATTGGCCAAGGTTGGACGTCGACTTATCGGTGCAGTCCATACGAAATCCATCCGCATTCCCGCTGGTTTCTGGCGCAGCGGGCTAACAGCTCGCGGACACGCAGCAGCAGGTTGCGGTCGTCGATGTCGTGGCGCAACTGGAGCAGCGCGCGGCGGCGAATCCGCAGAAGCTGAACTGGCG
>JADKEH010000028.1 GCA_016718155.1 Candidatus Rhodoferax randersensis
TGGCGCGTGGCCGCGAGGCGGTGGAGAAGCTGCTGCAGCGCGAAGGCAAGACGGCGGTCAAGCTGGAGGACCTGGCATCGCAACTGGGCTTCAACTCGGCTGACGATCTGTTTGCGGTGGTTGGCAAGGATGAGTTCTCGCTGCGCAACATCGAAATCCTGCTGCGTCCGCCCGAGCCGCTACCCAGCGAAGACGATATTGTCCACCTCAAGAAACCGCGCAGTGGCGCCGAATCGGGCAAGGGTGGCGTACTGGTGGTGGGCGTCGATTCGCTGATGACGCAATTGGCCAAGTGCTGCAAGCCCGCCCCGCCGGATGCCATCAGCGGTTTTGTGACAAGGGGAAAAGGCGTCAGCGTGCACCGCTCGGATTGCCCCAACTTGCGCGAGATGGTGGCCAAGAATGGTGACCGCGTGATCGACGTGCAATGGGGTGCGCCCAAGTCGGCCGTGAGTGCGGTCTACCCGGTCGATGTAGCGATCCAGGCGCAGGACCGCCAGGGCTTGCTGCGCGACATCTCCGAGGTGTTTGCCAAGGAAAAGATGAATGTGATCGGTGTGCAGACCCAGACGGTCAAGGGAACCGCCTGGATGACCTTCACGGTGGAGGTATTGGACTCTGGGCGACTGGCCAAGGTACTGGCCACCGTGGGTGATCTGAACGGGGTACGGTCAGCGCGAAGGCGTTGACGACGGTCCCTCGGCGCAGGGCAGGGCGAGCGGCTGGTTTACCGCAGCTACTTGCCAAAGATGTTCTTCAGTTTGTCGCCAACCTTGTCGCCCAGAGAGGCGCCGGCGCCGGTGCCAGCGCCGGGCATGATCACCGTCCCAATGGCTGCGCCGATCAGGGCGGCGCGCGTCAGGGTAAGCTCGGGCGAATCGAGGGTGCCGCCCACGTCCAGTGGTACACCGACCGCCGTGCCGACCGCCCGTGCCGCCAGGTCCACGCTGACGCGCCCGCTCAAGGCACGGCTTGGTGCCACGGCCACATGGCCCGTGGCACTCAGGACCCCTGAACTCGCGACCAATCCGCTCAGTTGCAGCGCGCGACCCCGAGTAGTGACCTGCCCAGCCAGTGTGTCCAGACGCGTTTCGCCGCCCCGATTCAAGCCGACAGTCTTGACCGCCCGGGCCAGATCGATGCCATGCACCACGGCATTGCGCACATTGAACTTGCTTTGGGTCTGCAACGCGTCCATCAAGGTGCTCAAGGTTGCGCTGTGCCCAGTGAAGGTGGTATCGGCATCTAGGCGGCCGCTCAGGACCGGTTTGGAGGTGTCATTCAAGGCTGCGACTTCGACCGCCCGGGTTTCCAACTGTCCCTTGAGCGCGAATTTGGGGCCGCTTTGGGCGGCCGGCTGTAGCTGGGCGCTACCTTTGACCGTACCACCACCGACCTGGACGGCGACTGTCCAGTCATTGCCCTGGCGTTGCAGGCGCGCCTTGGCCCCCTGCATGGCGCCTTGGAGCACATTGACGGTCACGTCATCCGGCAAGCCCTGTGGGCTTAGGCGCACGTCGGCATCAAGCGTGACGCGCGTTCCCTTTGCGCTCACCCAGGTCAGGTTGTCCAGCACCGTACGTGCGGGAATGTAGCGCAGTGCCGATGCGCCCTCGGACTCTTGGCCTTTGGCGGTGGGGCCCTCGCGCTTCTTGCGTTGCAGCCCGGTCAGCACAGCGTCGATCCCGCCTTGCGGCAGCGTCACGCCGTGCAGCAACAGCGTGGCCAATTCCAAACGACCCTGCAGCAGCCCGCCCCAGGCCGGGCGGACTTCCACGCGCTCCAGCGTCAACGCGGGCCGGGTTTGAACTTGGACGCCAGAGATACTCAAGGCCGGAAGCGGCCAGATGTCAATGCCCACGCGCGCAAGCGTGACCCGCACACCCAGCGCATCACCAGCCTCGCGCTCAACCCTGGCCCGAAAATCGTCTGAGCCGATCCAGCGCTGCAGTGCAAGAACTCCCGCCGCTGCCAAAACCAGTAACAACGCCAGGGCCACGGCAATCCACTTCAGTTTTCGTTGCATCACGGCATTTTGCATGGCGTTGTTCAATGAATTGAGTCCACGCGCCGCGCCGCAGCAGCGCTCGGTGCAAGAGACTGTGAGGCGACCCCTCAGGGCAGAAAGGTACTGGCCTCGCCCACGATCAGTTTGGCCAGTTCGTCCATCAAGTCGTAGCGAACCAGATCGGCCGGGTAGGCCACACTAACGATCTCAAACGCGCGCACGTTCGCAAGGCGAAACCCGAGCGTCGCGTCGTCGTGGCTTGCCGTGATGGCGATAGTGCCGCGCGCCTCGGTCTTGTAGTCGAACCGGAACGCCTGCAAGGTTTTCTTCTCAGGATGGCGTACCTCAACCCGCTCGTGCCTGACCGTGCCGGCCGCCAGACGAGACTCGATGCGCTGCAGGCCAGGAGGAAAATTGGCACTGACGCTGGCCCCTTGAGGGACGCCCTGGCGCGGGACCAGGTTCCACCCCATGGCGATGTAGTCAAACACCTCCTGGTCACGAAGCTTTTTTCTGCGGGCATCGACCCGAAAGTCCGTCAAACGCATGCTGGGCCACGGGGTTTTGCCGTCGAGACTGAGCGCTGGACCGTTTGGTTTGACGATGTCCAGATTCTTGGCCAGTTCACTGAGGTACTGCCACGCAGTCTTGCAGGCCCACTCGGTTTGCTGGCAGTTGGCTTCCAGCATGGCCTTGTCGGTGCTTTGCTCGGTTTGCAAAGCACTTGCCTGGGACTTCAATTGATTGAGAAAACTCACAGCGCCTTCCAACTCGCAGGAAATTGACACAATTCTAGCCACCCGTTGCCGGGCTCACCCAGTTCAGGGCGCCTCAGCGCCTACATGGAACGTTGCAGCATGGTCCGATAGTCCTCGGCACTTGCGATGCGTGGATTGGTCTTGTGGCAATGGTCGGCCATGGCGCCGACGATGATGGCGTCAAACCACTGCACTTTCACACCCATCGCCGCCAATCCTGTGGGCAAACCAAGGCGCTGGTTCAGGGCCTTGATGGCTGCGGGAATGTCCGCCGCGGCGTCCAGGCCCATGACGCTGGCCATGCGTTGCAGCCGCTGCTCTTTTTGGATCGAGGGCGCGGCAGCATTGAACTCGATCACGGCCGGCAAAAACACCGCGTTCAAGGTGCCGTGGTGCAAGCCTGGATTGATGCCACCCAGGCTGTGACTGAGCGAATGCACGCAGCCCAGGCCTTTCTGAAACGCCATGGCCCCTTGCATGGAGGCACTCATCAGGTTCAGACGCGCCTCGCGGTCGCTGCCGTCGCGCGTGGCGCGTTCGATATGCGTCCAGGCGCGCTGCAGGCCGTCCAGCGCGATTCCGTCCGCAGGCGGGTTGAAAGCTGGTGCCATGAAGGTTTCCATGCAGTGGGCAATGGCGTCCATGCCGGTGGCCGCCGTCAGTTTGGGCGGCAAGCCCAGCGTCAACTCGGGGTCGCAAATGGCCGACTTTGGCACCAGGTGCCAGGAATGGAAGCCCAGCTTGCGATGGTCCTCCACGATGATGATCGCGCCACGCGCCACCTCGCTGCCGGTACCGCTGGTGGTCGGTACCGCAATCAAGGGTGCCACACGCTCGGTGATGCGCGGCGAACCGCCTTCGATGGTGGCGTAATGCGTTAGCGGCCCTGGGTGCGTGGCGGCAATCGCCGTCCCTTTTGCACAGTCGATGGCGGAGCCGCCGCCCAGCGCGATCAGGCCATCACAGCCCCGCTTGACGTAGAGCGCCGCAGCTGCCCGCACCGCCGCTTCGGTGGGATTCGAGGGCGTCTGGTCATACACCGCCACCGGCCAGCCCGGCAGGGCGTCAAGCGCTTTTTGCAGCAAACCCGCCGCTTTGACACCAGCGTCGGTGACAATCAGCGGGCGCTTGATACCAACCCGTTCGCACTCCTGCGCCAGCAGCTTGACTGCGCCAAATTCAAACTGCACTTGCGTGATGTAGTAGATCAGAGACATGTGTGGCGGCCGCTCAGTTGTACGATGTAGGCCCAACTTTAACAACAGGAGACCTCCATGCAAATCAAATCAGCCCTGCTGGCAGTCGCGTTGGCGATAGCCGGGATGCAGGCTCAGGCCGAGTGCTTGACGGACAAGCAGGTCGCCGACCTGATCGCCAGCTATGTCGCCAAGACGCCAGCGGCCAACCCGGAGGGACTAAGCGAGGAAGACGGCGCGTGCAGCCGCGCCAAGGTCAACCTGCAGCTGGCGCAGCGCCTGGGCAAGGTGGTGGGCTACAAGGCCGGCCTGACCAACCCGGCGGTGCAAAAGCGCTTTGGCTATGACAAGCCGACCTGGGGCAAGTTGTACCAGGGCATGGTGCTGGCTGATGGCGCGGTGGTCGATGCGACGTTTGGCGCCAGGCCGCTGTTCGAGGCTGACATGCTGGTGCGCGTGCGCAGCGAGGCGATCAATCAGGCCAAGACCCCCATGGAGGTGCTCGACGCGATTGACCAGGTGATCCCGTTCATCGAGCTTCCCGACCTGACGGTGCTGGCGCCACCCAAACTCAACGGCCCGGCCATCAACGCCATCAATGTCGGCGCGCGCCTGGGGGTGGCGGGACAGCCGGTTGTGGTACCGCAGACCCGCGGCGAGCGCTACGCCATGCTGGACGCGCTGCGCGACATGACCGTTGTCCTGTCAGATGACAAGGGTGCCGAGTTCGGCCGGGGCAAGGGCTCGGACATCCTGGAGCATCCCCTTAACGCCGTGGTGTGGCTGGCGCAGGCGCTGGCCAAGGAGGGCTTGAGCATGAAGCCCGGCGAACTGATCAGCCTGGGATCGTTCTCGCCCCTGATGCCGCCCAAGCCGGGGGTCAAAGTCATCGCCACATATTACGGGCTGATCGGCGCGCAGCCGGTCTCCGTGACATTCAAGTAGACGAGCCACTGCCGCAGCGCGCAGGCGCTGCCAAGTGCTTTTCAGACGGAAGCTCACCCATGACCCTGCCGCGACGCAAAGACTTTCGCTTTATTCACCGCCTGCGTGTGCGCTGGGCTGAAGTGGACATGCAAAAGATCGTGTTCAACGCACACTACCTGATGTACTTCGATACCGCCATTGCCGACTACTGGCGCGCCCTGGCGCTGCCCTACGACACGGCCATGGCGCAGCTTGAAGGCGATCTGTATGTGCGCAAGGCCACGGTTGAATACCTGGGTTCAGCGAGGGTGGACGATCAACTCGATGTGGCCATTCGATGCCAGCGCATTGGAAAGTCCTCGATGGTGTTCTCCGGCGCCATCTTTCGTGGCGAGGAGCACCTGATCAGTTGCGAGCTGGTTTATGTGTTTGCCGATCCGCGCACGCAGCGGTCCAAACCGGTGCCCGAGGCCTTGCGCGCCATCCTGGGTGGCTACGAAGCCCGAGAACCCATGGTCAAGATCGAGGTTGGGCCCTGGACCGCGTTGCGCGATGGGGCCAGCCAGGTTCGAGCCGAGGTGTTTGAGCACGAGCAGGGCATTGCCGCGGAGATGGCCAGTGACGAGTCCGATCCCGGCGCCGTGCACGCCTTGGCGCGCAATCGCCTGGGTCAGCCAGTGGCCACGGCACGGCTACTCCAGCACGAGCCAGGTGTCGGGCGCGTCGGTCGCATGGCGGTCAACCGGGTCCTGCGAGGCTCGCATCTGGGGCGTGATGTGTTGCGCGCCCTGCTCGAAGTGGCGGCGATGCGGGGCGACCAGGAGGTGTGCCTGTACGCGCAGCGTCGGGCTGAGGAGTTCTACCTGCTACAAGGGTTTCGCCCCCGTGGCGAGCCGTTTGACGAAGCCGGAATCAGCCACATCGAAATGGCGATGCCGCTGGTCAAGGCGACTGCGCCGCAGAACGTTGCCTGAGTGAGCACTGGTCACGCGGCGTACTCCCTGGGCGGCGAACTCCAGTTGCCCCTGCCCTGGCGGCGCGATCCCACGGCGTGGGTGGTGGGCCTGCTTGCGCTGACGCTGTTTCTGGCACCGGCAGCGGGCGCGACATCTGAACTGCTGCTGCAGGACACACTGAAATCCATGATCGTGGCCTTTGGCGTGTTGCTCTCATCCTTGTTGCTCTGCTGGCGTACGGCACGCCAACATGAGCCTCCACTGTGGCACTTGCTGCTGTGGTTGCCCCTGGGGCTAATGGCCTACGCCGTGGGCAGTGCGGTCTGGTCGCACACGTACCTGGCTACGGTCGAAGCAGTGCGTTGGCTGATCCTGAGCCTGCTGCTCTGGGTGGGTTTGAATAGTCTCAGGCGCGAGCATCTGCCGATTCTGGTCAGCGGCATCCACTGGGGCGCGGTGACTGCTTCCCTGTGGGTAGCCTTGCAATTTTGGGTGGATTTCAAGCTCTTTCCACAGGGTCCCAACCCCGCTTCGACCTTTGTCAACCGTAACTTCTTCGCCGAGTACGCGGTCTGCACGCTGCCATTCTCCGCGCTGCTGGTGGCGCAAAGTCGGAGCCTGGGCTCGGTTGCACTGAGAACGGCGACGGCATCGTTGACAGTCATCGCACTCATGATGACGGGAACACGCTCAGCTCTGGTCGCGCTGATGGTCTTATCCATGGTGCTGCCCTGGATTCTCTATCGCTACCGCGAGCGCTTGGGGTTGCGGCACTGGTCACGACAGATGGGCGTCGCTGCGACGGCGGTGTTGCTCATCAGCTTGATCGGCTTGGGCAGCATCGAGAGCGGAAATCCCAAAGTAATTGAAGAGCTTCGCGGGAGCACACCCCTTGGCAAAGCCCTCACTCGCGCGGTCTCAATGGTCGAGCCAGCGGAGTACACCGAGCGAACGTTTTCAGCTCGTGTCGTGATGTGGAAAGCCACCCTGCGCATGATCGCAGCCCACCCCATCGTTGGCGTCGGCGCTGGAGCTTGGGAGGTCGAGATTCCCCTTTATCAGGTACCGGGCGCGCTGACGGAAGACGACTTCTACGCCCACAACGAGATCATGCAGTTGCTGGCCGAATATGGTCTGGTCGGATGGGCGTTCCTGCTCGCCCTGCTGGCCTACCTGGGCCGGGTAGCCTGGACGCTGCGCCGAGGCGCCGCAGAGCAGGAACAAGCCGAGGCACCCGTTCGAGCGCTGACGGTATGCAGCCTGCTGGCCTTGCTGCTGGTCAGTAACGCCGGTTTTCCGTGGCGCCTGGCCAGTTCCGGAGCCCTGTTTGCGCTGAACCTGGCGATATTGGCGGCGTCGGACGCGAGGTTGGTCAGGCGACCCGGTCCACTGGTCCTGCCCTGCCCATGGCGTGCCGACAGTGCCAGAGTGCTGATGGTGGCGCTGGTGGCCAGCTTGGGGTTGGCCGTGTTTCTGTCGGTCCAGGCGGTGCAGGTTGAACGCCGTCTGGTGCGCGCCGCCCAATTGGCGCTGTCCATCACCCGCTCTGGTGCGCCCAACGATCCGCGCTGGGCAGCCACCAAGGAGGAAATCCTTTCGCTGATGGACCAGGGTATTGCCATCAACCCTCACTACCGCAAGATCACGCCCATCGTGGCCGACGAACTGGCGCGTTGGGGTGACTGGGAGAATGCAGTCTGGATTTGGGAATCGGTTGTCGTGTCGCGCCCGCATGTGTTGGCCTTGCTTGCCAACGTTGGCCGCGGCTATGCACAGATGGGGCACCTCGAAAGGGCGCGGGAGTATCTGGAACGGGCGAGGGCGATTCGGCCCGATGCGCTCGCGGTCCGGTCCCTCGAAGTCATGCTGCTGATGCGCGCTGGTCAGGAGGAGCAAGCCACCGCGCTCATCCAGAGCGCCTTCAGGCTGGATCGCTACGATATGGACTTGCTCAATGCAGCCTACGCGCTGGGTGTTCGCGCCAAGGACTGGCCGATGGCGATAGCGGCGCTGCAACGGCGCAACCGGACTTGGCCGCAGCACGCAGTGGACGGCTGGCTCAAGCTTGGCGATCTGTATGCCGGAGCCGGCATCAACGACTCGCAAAAGGCGATCGACGCGTACCGCCGAGCCATTGAACTTGCGCCGCCAGCGTTCAAGTCGCAAGTGCGCGAACTGGTGGCCCCAGTCTACAAAGACAGGTTGTGAAACTTGCGGGACAGACCGCAGTCACGCAAAGCGTGGCCAGCTCTGTCCTCAACTGATCGTCGGATGTTGGCTGTCCACCCTGCCGGGCAGACCACCGACGCAGCGCTCAGATGTCCGCCAACAATGGGTAGGGCAGCGGCAACACCGTCAACAACGGGCCGTTGGCCGAGCCCAGGCGCAGTTCAGCCGTGTCGATGGCCGATACCTGGGCCGAGACGATGGCGTCATAGCCACCGCTTGGCGCCATGGCGGTCTGGACCACCGTGCCGCAAGGCTGATCAGGGTCAGTTGGCAGGAACACGTCGCCCCCCGCGGACATGGGCGCGTCGCCATGCACCAGGCAGGCCCGGCGCTTGAGCGTGCCGCGAAACTGGCTGCGTGCCACCACCTCCTGGCCCGGATAGCAGCCCTTTTTGAAGTTGACACCACCGACCGATTCAAAGTTGAGCATCTGCGGGACAAACGCCTCCACGTTCGGCGAAGTGAGGGTGGCCACGCCGCTGCGCACCTCGCCCCAGGACCATTGCGCCTCGTCCATAAGCTGTCCTACCGGAACGGGTTCGCCGGCTGGGGCCAGCCACATGGCACGCGCAACCCCGTCGGCGGGATACAAGCCAACCAGAGAGGCGGTACCTACCTGTGTCAGGGACCATGCCAGGAGTGGTCCAGGCGCTACGGCGTTGATAGCATCGCCGGCCAAACCAAAAAGGGCGAAGTCGGCGGTGGCGTCTGACAACCTGGCTTTGGCGCGCATCACAAACATCGACAGCCGCTTGAGCGTGCCCGGCAACAGGTCGCGACTGCAGACCAGCAGGACTTCGGTCGGGCTACGTTTGAGACCTATGAAGCTGGCCAGCATGCGTCCCTTGGGCGAACAGAAGGCGGCCAGCCGCGCTTCGGACATACCAAGCAGCGAGAAGTCCTGCGTCAATTGACCCTGCAGGAACTTGGCCGCGTCGTCGCCTTCAACGCGAATCACGCCCAGCGAGAGGAGTGGGGCAACGCCCCGGAATTCAGTACTCATGGCCTGAATTATCATCGCCGATCAATCTCACGTAAGGCGGTAGGGCTGTGCGTCGTGTTTTTTTGTCTCTGGTGCTGATGCTTGCCATGGGCGCAGGCCTGTGCGCCTGGTGGCTTAATCGCGACCTGGCAATGGGCACCGGGACGGTTGATCTGTCGATTGACCCCGGCACCTCGGTTCGCGGGGTGGCGCAGGCGGTTCAGGCTGCAGGGGTCGACGTCGAGCCGGCATTGCTGTACTGGTGGTTTCGCCTCTCGGGCCAGGCGCGCCAGATTAAGGCCGGCAGCTACGAGCTGGAGCGCGGCGCCACACCCTTGACCCTGCTGCGCAAGCTGGTACGGGGCGAGGAGGCGCTGCGTGTCCTGACCCTGGTGGAGGGCTGGAACTTCGCCCAGGTGCGCGCCGCGATGGCCCGTGCCGAGCAACTAAAAGCCGATTCTCAGGGCATGAGCAACCAGGCGATCATGGCGCAGCTCGGACGGCCCGATATTCAACCGGAAGGGCGCTTCTACCCGGACAGCTACGCCTATGCCAAGGGCTCAAGTGATCTGGCGCTGCTCAAACGTGCCCTGCACGCCATGGACCATCGACTGGAGGCGGCCTGGAGTCAACGGCTGGCTGATACCCCGCTCAAGACGGCGCACGAGGCCTTGATTCTGGCCAGCATCGTCGAGAAGGAGACCGGTCGAGCGGCCGATCGCGCCATGATTGCTGGCGTGTTTGCCAACCGGCTGCGCCTGGGGATGCCACTGCAGACCGACCCCTCAGTCATTTATGGACTGGGCGACAAGTTCGACGGCAACTTGCGCAAGCGCGATCTGCTGCGCGACACGCCCTGGAACACCTACACCCGCGGCGGCCTGCCTCCGACACCGATCGCCATGCCCGGCAAAGCCGCGCTGCTGGCTGCCGTCCAGCCAGCGCAAACCAAGGCACTGTATTTTGTGGCACGGGGCGACGGCAGCAGTCATTTCAGCAGCAGCCTTGAAGAGCACAATCGGGCAGTCAACAAGTACCAGCGCGCACCGTGATCACAGCATGACCAATAGCGGAGTTTTCATCAGTTTCGAGGGCATCGACGGTGCCGGCAAGTCAACCCATATCGAAGATCTGGCCAACGCGTTCAGGGCGCGGGGCAGGGTGGTCACCCTGACGCGCGAGCCCGGAGGCACCCCACTCGCTGAAAAACTGCGTGCCATTTTCCTGAACGACGCGATGGACGCGATGACCGAGGCGCTACTGGTTTTCGCGGCGCGGCGCGACCACTTGCAGCAGTGCATCGAGCCCGCTCTGGCGCGCGGTGACGTGGTGCTGTGCGACCGCTTTACCGACGCCACCTTCGCCTACCAGGGGTTTGGCCGCGGCTTCGACCAGCAGGTGCTGTCGGTGCTGGAACAATGGGTTCAGTCCCTGCCTGGCCCGAGCGAGCCAGCCGTTCGACAACCAAACCTGACCATCTGGTTCGATCTCAGCGCCGAGCTTGCAGCGCAGAGGCTGGTCGGCGCGCGCCAGCCGGACAAGATCGAAGCCGAGCCGATTGAGTTCTTTCAGCGCGTCGTGGCGGGTTATGCCGCGCGCGCCGCCGAGTTCCCCGAACGCTTTGCCCGCATTGATGCATCCTTCAGCCGGGAGGCCGTGTGGCAAGGCGTGCTGGACGCAGTCAGGTCACACGGATGGCTGGCATGAGCGCACCCGAACTGGCCCCCTGGATCGCGCTCCAGGCTCGTCAATTGCTCAGCCAGCGCGGTCACGCCTGGCTGCTGGCGGGCCCAAGCGGCCTGGGGCAGTACAGTCTGGCCATGGAACTGGTGCGCGCTTGGCTGTGCGATCAGCCTGGTCTCGGCGGTGCCTGCCGGGCCTGCGGCAGTTGCCATGCCATTGATGTGCGCACGCACGCCGACTTGTGCGTGCTGATGCCTGAGACCTCGATGTTGGAGCTGGCTTGGCCCTTGAGCGAACGGGCACAAAGCGAGATTGACGAGAAAAAACGCAAGGCCAGCAAGGAGATTCGTGTCGAGGCGATGCGTGACGCGGTCGAGTTTTCGCAACGCACCAGTGCCCGTGGGCGCGGCAAGGCCGTGCTGGTTTTTCCGGCCGAGCGCATGAACGCCATCACCGCCAATGCCTTGCTCAAGACCTTGGAAGAGCCGCCCGGCGATGTCAAGTTCGTGCTGGCCAGTGGCGCCGCCCACCTGTTGTTGCCCACCATTCGCAGCCGTTGCCTGGGTCACAACATGGTGTGGCCCGATGATGAGAGCGCCAACGCTTGGGTGCAATCACAGGGACTCTCGGGTGACGATGCCACCGTGCTGTTGCGTGCCGCCGGTGGGCGACCGGATGACGCACTGGCGCTGGCGCTAAGCGGACGCAGTGCCAGCTCGTGGCGCCAGTTTCCGACCGCCATGGCGCGTGGCGACGCAACGTGGGTCAGGGACTGGAGTGCCGCCCAGATCGTCGACGCCATGCAAAAACTATGTCACGACATGGCAGCCGCCCTGACAGGAGCCAGGCCACGCTTTTTCGAGACTGCGGATCTGCCAGCAGGCGGCTCACTGCCCGCCCTGACGGCCTGGTCAAAAGCACTTGCGAAGACTTTGCGCACCGTAGAGCACCCCTTCAACCCCGGTTTAATGCAGGAGGCCCTTGTGAGCCAAGCCCAATCGGCCCTAAACTCAAAGCCCCAGGTTTCATTTCCCGTATGAGCACACCAACTCCAACGCCTCCTCGTCCCAGCGTCATCCAGTTGGCCATCAAGGAACGCGCAGCCTTGTATGCGGCCTACATTCCCTTGTTCACCGAGGGCGGTATCTTTATCCCCACCGCGCGGGACTATCGACTGGGCGACGACGTCTATGTGTTGCTGTCCCTGCCCGAGGACCCGCAACGTTACCCTGTAGCAGGCAAGGTGGCCTGGGTGACCCCCGCCAAAGCGGCAAACAACCGCACCCAGGGGGTTGGCATTCAGTTCCCGAAAGATGAAAAGTCTCACGCACTGAAGCTCAAGATTGAAGAAATTCTGGGTTCGCACATGGCGTCGGACCGTCCAACACAAACCATTTGAACCCGTTTCCCAAGGGGTGGTGGCATTACCGCTGCGACAATCCCTTGCCATTCCGCGGGTTGGCATTATTGGACGCTCGATGTTTACCGATTCTCACTGCCACCTGAGTTTTCCGGAATTGGCGCAGCAGCTGCCGGCGATTCGCTTGGCGATGGCGCAGGCCCAAGTCGCCCGTGCACTGTGCATCTGCACAACGCTGGAGGAATTCCCCGCCGTTCATGACCTGGCAATGGAGCATGACAACTTCTGGGCCACCGTCGGCGTGCATCCCGACAATGAAGGCGTGCGCGAGCCGTCTGTCAGCGATCTGATTGCTCTGGGCGCCCGCTCTAGAGTGGTCGGCATAGGTGAGACCGGACTGGACTACTACCGCCTGGGTCAACGAACGGTCGCCGACATGGCCTGGCAACGGGAGCGTTTTCGGACCCACATTCGAGCCGCCAGAGCGCTGAAGAAGCCGCTCGTCATTCATACCCGAAGTGCTTCAAGCGATACTTTGGCGGTGCTGCGGGAGGAGGGCGAAGACGGCGGTTCGGGCTGTGCTGGTGGCGTGTTTCATTGCTTCACGGAAACTGCGGCGGTGGCTCGCGCAGCACTGGACCTTGGTTTCTACATTTCTTTTTCTGGAATTCTGACCTTCAAGAGCGCGCGGGATCTGCGTGACGTGGCCTCGTTTGTGCCGCTCGACCGCATGCTGATCGAGACCGACAGCCCCTATTTGGCACCGGTTCCCCACCGGGGCAAGACCAATAACCCGTCGTTCGTCCCGTTCGTCGCTGCGACGTTGGCTTCACTGCGGGGCTTGCCGCTTGAGACCATTGCGGCGCTGACCACTGAAAACTTCGAGACCCTGTTTGCGGGAGTGAAGGCATGAGTCAGGCATGCCATTTGAACCTAACTCAATACATTAAGTATTGTCTTTATGTAGCTGTTATTGCTTGTTTTTCTCTCGCGATGGCAGGATCATACGACGATTTTTTTGTCGCCATCAAACAAGATGACACCAACACCATACGGGCACTGCTTCAACGTGGGTTTGACCCCAACACGCGCAACCCGGACGGCGAGCACGCGCTGGCGCTGGCGATTCGCGAACCTTCGCCGAAGGTGGCGGTGTTGCTGGTTGAGACGCCACGGGTTGATCTGGATGCCCTTAACCAGCATGACGAGAGCCCGCTCATGTTGGCATCGCTCAAAGGTCAACGTCAGCTGTGTGAACAACTCATTGCCAAGGGCGCAGGTGTCAACAAGCCCGGCTGGACTCCGCTGCACTACGCCGCCACGCATGGGCATGTGGACATCATGAACCTGCTGCTTGAACAACACGCTTACATTGACGCCGCGTCGCCCAACGGCAGCACACCCCTGATGATGGCCGCCTTTTATGGCACACCGGCTGCGGTGAAAGTCTTGCTCGAAGCCGGTGCGGACCCGTTACTGAAGAACGATCAGGGCTTGACCGCGATTGACTTCGCTAACCGCGCCCAGCGTACTGAGTCGGCTGACTTGATTGCTGCGTTTGTCCGCAGTCTGCAGCCTCGGGGGAAATGGTGAATTCTGTGATGCGGATCAATGCCCAACATGCTGCCGAGGGTACGCTGGAACCTGACGCAGGCCAGTTGTTGGTCTTACTGTAACTTCATACGATGTATATTATGTTAAGTCATAAATTGGCCCAGTTGACCCGGCAAAGGATCGAGCATGCCGGTTGACCAGTGGGCCACCACCTCGCCCAGTCCACTTACAGACTCCCCTTCCAGCCCGGCGTCGAGCAACATGCTTGAGTTGCTGACGCAGATTGATGCCGCACGCAGCGCCCCCTTTAGAACGCTTGCGGAATCGCTGCTTGATCTCAAGCTGTTGAAGCCTGGGGTGGTCGCGCAGTTCGATGCGCACCCGGATGCCTACGCTCGCACGGCCGAGAAGTCCCTGGTCGAGGCTGGGCTGCTGACCGAACTCGAACTGGAGCATGCGAGGGCGCACATGCTCAACACGCCGGAGGTCAATGCCAGTCAGTTTCAGGTCGAGCCGGCTGCTCTGGAACGGCTCACCTGGTCCACCGCATTGAGCCACCATGTGCTGCCGCTTGGGGTCGCCAACGGTGTTCTGTTTGTGGCTTCTCCGGCCCCAATTCGGCGCGAAATCGAGCTGCAGTTGGGTGTTATTGCTGATTGCCTGGTGTCTCTGGTTTGGGCCCCAAAAGATCAGATCGACCGCCGCCTGGCCCTGGAGAACCATGCCCAAATGCCGCAGGGATCTGGCACCGCCGTCAAGATCGATCCCCACCACAGACCGGACGATGCGAACACGCTTGATGTCCACGCCTTGCTCAATCAGGCGCTTGGAGAAATCAAGAGCGCGGGCGGGCCTGAACAGGTTAGCGCGGTCAACGAGAGCTCCAGTGTCATCAAGTTGGTGACGCGCATGATTACCGAGGCCTATGAGCAAGGAGCCTCGGATATTCACATCGAAACGAATCCGGGCGACGAAATCTCCCGGGTTCGCTTTCGCAAGGACGGCGATCTGGAAGAGTACCTGCAACTGCCGCTCGCCATACGGGCTGCGATTGTGTCGCGCATCAAGATCATGAGTCGGCTCGATATTGCCGAACGCCGCCGACCGCAGGACGGTAAGATCAACTTCAACGAGTTCACAAACATCAAACTGGAGCTGCGCGTTGCGATTCTGCCGACCCACGACAACCTTGAAGATGTGGTCATGCGGCTGCTGGCGTCCTCCAAACCGATACCCCTGCAGCAACTTGGATTCTCTGCACGCGATGACCAGATCATCAAGCGATTGACGGAACGGCCCTTCGGTCTGATCCTGGCGTGTGGTCCAACCGGCTCCGGGAAGACCACCACCCTGCACTCGCTGCTGGCCCACATCAACACCGACAACCGCAAAATCTGGACCGCCGAGGACCCGATCGAGATCACCCAGAAGGGCTTGCGCCAGTTGCAGGTCAATCCCAAGATCGGCGTCACATTTGCTTCAGCCATGCGGGCCTTTCTGCGGGCCGATCCGGACGTGATCATGATCGGCGAAGTGCGCGATCAGGAAACGGCAGGTATCTGCATCGAGGCCTCCCTGACCGGTCACCTGGTCCTGTCGACGCTGCACACGAACAGCGCCGCCGAAAGCGTCATCCGCCTGCTCGACTTGGGCATGGATCCGATGAATTTCGGTGACTCGCTGGTTGGTATCGTGGCACAACGCCTGGTACGAGGCCTGTGCAAGCACTGCTCCCAGACGCATTGGCTGTCTCCTGACGAGGTCGAATCAATGGTGCGGGAATATGTGGAAGGCACCGCCTTGACCATGGACGAGGGTCGCGAGCGGCTTTTCCCGACCGTCGCAGCCGAGAAAAACCTGCCCGACGGTGCCCCGCCCTCAACACGAGTTGCGGTCGGCTGCGAGCGCTGCGCCAACACTGGCTACAAAGGACGCACAGGGATCTACGAGGTCCTGGAGAACGTTGGGGCGATGAAGCTCAAGATTCAGGCTCGCGCCCCCACCAACGAAATTTTCCTGGAGGCATCACGCGCGGGTATGCGCACCCTGAAGCAAGATGCGCTGGAAAAGGTCGTGGCTGGGCTGATTGACCTCAAACAGGCGCGCACGGTCTACGCCTGACGGCAATATACCCAGCTACCCAGCGCACACTCGGCGTCACGCCCGCGGGCGGCATCTGGATGCGCCAAGCGCACAGCACAGGTCAGGAAACCTGGAACGACACGGTGGGAACGTTCTGGTCGGCGAAGGAGGCGCCCAGCGCAATTTCGCCGCGCCCGTGCAGCACGCATTCATCGCGCCGCAGCAGCAGGTCTGAGCCACCGCCCGAGAACCTCACCCAGCAGCCATAGGAGCTGACATCGACCAGCATTACAGAACCATTGCGCCAATCGATTCGAGCATGGGTGCGCGAGACGCGTGGATCATTGACTGAAAACTCAACCTGTCGAACGCGCCCAATGTGGATGGGTAGCTCAAATGAGCGAAACGTCTTGGTCTCGCCAGCACAGGACAGCTCCACCTGTCCGCCCAGGACATCATGCTTGTTGATGTCAAACATGGGGTCCAGAGTTGCTTGCATGGTCAGAAAATCGGATTGTGCTTCCTCATGCCACTCGATCTGATAAACCGAGCACGGCTCCGCGCGGCCCCGCACGTGGATCGGCCCGAGTACGCGAAACCGCACACCGTCGGGCTCCCGCACCCTCCAAGGCAGCGCTGCTGGCCCAGATCTGGTGCGCACCACTCAAGTCACTCAGGCGTGAAGCGACATTGACGGCATCGCCGTAACAATCGTCAGCGACAATTTCCACATCACCGCTGGCCACGCCGATCCGGATCGGCAGGCGCGGCATCTCGGGTGACTGTAAAACGCGTTCCTGTTGTTTGCGCTGCATTTCGACCACCGCGTCAATCGCACACGCATTGCTGGGGAACAAGGCCAGCACGCCATCCCCCATGGTCTTGACAACACGCCCACTATTCGACTCGCATACCGAGCCGATCCACTGCGTGACTTCCCGGACGACCTGGGTGGCCTTGACATTGCCCAACGCTTCAAAAACGCCTGTACTCCCAATCAGGTCTGTGAATACAACAGTTGAATGAACGCTCATGCCTGGTCGTTTCCGTCTTTTTGCTTAGCTAGCAGTTTAGGGCATTGACGGACCAATGGGAATGATCGACATGCTTTTGGCGGCTTGGACCTGGGTCGCGTCATGATTCCGCCCTATCCCGTTTGCGCTGACCACCGCAAACCCGCTAACAGGCATCGCACGTGCGCGCTGTGGTCGGTCAGGCGTCGTGAGAGTTTACGTGACAATTTGCAGGCAACCCCATGATTGGTATGTTGTTTCATTTCGACTCTCTGGTGCTTACCCGCTTGTCTTTTGTCACAGAAACGGTTAGCTTTGCGACCTTGCATCAAGTCTGCACTTCCTGGAAGTTAAACCTATGCGTTGGATGACAAAAAATCTGTTTGGCACTGTTCATGGCGCCCTGGGCGGTATGCTGTCTGAGAGCGCCGCGCGCGCTGGCAGTCAAATTGAAGGTATCCGACAGGCTATGTTGGAGTCGCTGGGCGACTCCGGGCGATCGGCATTTCCGGCCATCGAGCGTCGCGTGCGATTTGCCAGCGACGTCCAGGGTTTGTGGTACCTGCGTGGCGACATGATGGAAGCCTTGTCTTCCCTGCAGGGGGAGTATTTGGCCCGTTGCAAAATGGATGAAATCTCGGCATTGTTTCGAGGCACGCTCCCGCGCAGCATGGCTTCGCGCCAGAGCCGGTTGAGTGCCTGACCCCGTTCAGTGCGAATGCCCCCAGAACAGCATCGCATCGCGGTTTTCGGCCACCAGATCAACCGTCTGACCGACCGGCAACAGCACCTTGGTCTGGACGTGCCCGTAAGGAAGATTGGTCAGCACGGGAACCTTGATCTGCGCCCGCAGGCGTGTCCAGACCATATTCAGGTTGAAGCCGCGATCATGCGGCGTTAGCGTGTAGCCGGTAAACTGGCCCATCACAATCGCCTTCTGCCGAGCTAGAACGCCGGCGTGCAGCAACTGCGTCAGCATTCGCTCAATCCGATACGGATGCTCGCCAACATCCTCCAAAAACAGGATGCCGCCCTTGATCTCCGGGAAATGGGGTGTTCCGACTAGCGAAGTCAGTACCGACAGGTTGCCCCCCCACAGAGTCGCATTGCTGATGCTCAGTACCGATGTGGAGGCGCCTACACCGGTGGTCCGGGATGGGAGCGAAACACCCGAATCACGATGCTGGCGCCAGCCTGCGCCCTCCCCTTGGCCGCAGAGCAAATCGTCAAAACAGGCTTCCATGATCTCGTCTGGCGCCAACTGGGCGGACGTATCGGGGGCCGAAAGACCTGGGCGTTTGCCGCCCACTCCAAAACCCTCGCACAGCGCCGGTCCGGCCCAGGTCACTTGTCCTGTCTTGGCCAAGACCGCGCACTGGAGTGCGGTGAAGTCGCTGATACCTACAAACAGCATCCCGCGATCAATCGCTTTGCCGATGGCCTTGTAACGCAGCTTCGGCAGCAGTCGCGTGAGGCCGTAGCCGCCGCGGGACAGCAGCGCCACATCCGCCCCACTCGCAGCGGCCCGGTGAATGGCTGCCAGGCGTGTCGCATCGTCGCCGGCAAAACGTTGAGAACTGGTCAGCGCGTCGGGGTCGATCTCGACCTCGTGCCCCAGCGCGGTCAGCCTTGCCACGCCGCGTCGAAACGCGGCTTTGTCGCGTACTGCACCGCTTGGTGAGTAGATGTAGATGTGCTTCTTCACGGCTGCCCCTGTCAATGGTGGGTGCTACGAAAAGTGGGCGACCGCAGATTGAGCGATGCTTCCGCCATGCTCCTGCACGAAGTGCCCCGCCTGTTCAATCAAAAGCGGCGGCGGGCAACCACGAATGAACTGGCGTAAGTCCATCATGGTGGTCAATCCCAGAACCGGGTCCTGTGCGCCGATGGCCATCAGGGACTGCCCGGTCCATTGAGTCTGCCAGAACTCGCGGGCTAGGCGTGACAGCGCAGCACCGTCTGCCTGGGGCCGGTCGGGAACCAGGGCCGGAAAAGCCCGCGTAGCTGCGCGATGCCCCCGGTCTGGAAACGGCGCCGCGTAGGCCGCACATTCCTCGGGACTCAAGGCTGAGTTGCCGCGAGCCATCAGGCGGGCCAGGTCATAGTCCGGGTTCTTGGCACACATCTCGCGCCAGGCAAGAAAGCCTGGCGTCAGTGGCTGGTCGCCCGTTGCCAAGGTCGTGTTCATCACCAGCAAGCCGCGGTAACGGGTCGGCGCCGCCATTGGCAGGGTCAGTCCTAGTAGGCCTCCCCAGTCCTGGACCACCAGCACAACGCGTTCCAGATTCAAGTGCTCCACCAACTCCAGCAGCACCTGGCGGTGCCAGCTGAAAGTGTGAAATGCTTCTTTTTTGGGTTTGTCGCTCTTTCCAAAACCGATCAGGTCCGGCGCCACCACTCTATGGCCGGCGGCCAGAAACACGGGGATCATCTTTCGGTACAGGAAGCTCCAGGCAGGGTTGCCGTGCAGGCACAGGTAAGTCAGCGGCGCGGCCTTGGGCCCCAGGTCAAGAAAGTGCAGACGCAGCCCCTGCAAGGACGACAAGTCGTCGATGTACTGCCCTTGCCACGGGTAGCCGGGCAGATTGTCGAACCGCGCCGACGGCGTTCGCACGGCGTCTTCGCGAAGTGGCGTGGCATTGCTTCGGGCAGACTCTCGTTTGGAGGCAAAGAATCGCTGGAGCAAGCTGGAGCAAGGTTGCGCCAACACACCGCCCAGGGCGCGCGTTTGATGATTGAGTGGCGCCACTGCCAGGAGGTTTAACACCGACTCCAAAGCGCCCGCCTTGGGGTCCGAGGCTCCATACACCACACGTCCGATGCGGGCATGCAATAGCGCACCAGCACACATGGCACAAGGCTCCAAAGTGACGAAGAGCTCGCAACCATCGAGCCGGTAGTTGCCCAAAGCCAAGGCGGCGGCGCGCAAGGCATTGATCTCGGCGTGGGCGCTTGGGTCACACCCTCCAATGGGCGAATTTCGTCCCACCGCAATGACCTGCCCGTTCTTGACCACGACAGCGCCAACAGGCACTTCGCCGTCGACCAGCGCCATCTCCGCTTGCGCAAGCGCAAGCGCCATGAATTCGTCGTCCGACATCGTCGACGATGTCATTTGTCTTGCGGCTCGGGTCTGGCTTGCTGCATAGTTGCGTCAATCGATTGCTTGATCTGCTGCTGGATCTGTTGACTCTGCTGCGTCACGGCCCCGCCGCCGACACTGCTGCTTGCCGCGGACGCGGCGGGCAAGCGCATGCTTGTGTTGGCACTTAGCTGCTTTTTTGCCAACACACCGATCACGGCAACCACCATCAACAAGCTCAACACACCCAAAACAGTTCGCACGCGATGCCCCCTTCTTGATTGCCGGCTGCGCCCGACCCGGTCAGGCGCCTGACCGGTGTGCAAGCAACCATTCCTTCAGTTCTGGTGGCGCCAGCGGTTCCGAGTAGAAGTAGCCCTGCCCTTCGTGGCAGCCCATCTGGCGCAGAATCGCGGCCTGCTTCTCGGTCTCCACGCCTTCGGCGATCACAGTCATGTTGAGGTTTCGCCCAAGTTCGATCACCATCGCGGCAATCGGGCCGCCCAGGACATCCGAGCTCAGTTCGTTGACAAACGCTCGGTCAATCTTGAGCCGGTCGATCGGCAACTGGCGCAGATGACTCAAAGATGAATAGCCGGTACCGAAATCATCGATCGCAATGGTCACGCCAATGGCCTTGATGGCGGCGAAGCGCTCGAGCATGAATTCTGGGTCTTCCATGGCAACCGATTCAGTGATCTCAAGCTCAAGGCTTGCCGCTTCAACGCCGGTGTCAGCGATGGCCTGGACCAGCCGTTCAACAAAGTCGGGGTTTCGGAACTGCAGTTGTGACACGTTGACTGAGACCCGCAACGAGGGTAGGCCTATCGCTTGCATTCGAACCAATTCGTGGCAAGCCATGCGCAACACCCAGTCACCCAGCGCGATGATCAGGCCCGACGCCTCAGCCAAGGGAATGAATCGCTCTGGCGGCACATAACGGCCGTCGTCATTGCGCCAGCGCAGCAAGGCCTCCATGCCCACAACCGCGCCCGTGCTGAGCAGAACCTGAGGCTGATAGACCACAAACAAACGATTCGTATCAACCGCTGAACGCAAACCCTGCAGCAGGCGCACGCGCTCACGAATCTCGATCCCCATGTCCAACGTGTACACCACGAAGCTGCCACGCCGGTTCTTCTTGGCCCGCTTGAGTGCGATGTTGGCGTCCTTGATCGCGCCACGTCCGGCCTCCTTGGTATCTGTCAAACTGACCAGTCCCAAGGTGGCCGTGACCATCATCGAGTCGTCCTGCACCCGAAACGGCGAGCGAAACAGCTCCAGCACCGCGATCGGGTCAATCGAACTTGACGGCCCCATCAACCCGAAAGCGTCACTTCCAATTCGGGCGACCACGGTTGCGCTACCCAATGCGCTCGTGAGACGCGCGGAAACCGCTTGCAGCAGGCGGTCACCCTGCTGATGTCCCAGCGAGTCATTGACCTCGGAAAAATCGTCAATATCAAGAATCGCGATCACTACGTCGCCATACTCGCCCAGGCTCACGCGCTCGTCGATCAAATTGATGAACCGATTGCGATTGGGCAAGCGTGACAGGTGATCGTAGAACGCCAGGTTGTCGAGCGCCCGAATCTGATCATAGGTTCGCAACGCGGCCGTGATCGTTGCATACAACTTGGCGCGGGTCAGCTCCGACTTGGTCTTGTAGTCGTTGATGTCAAAAGCGTGAATGGTCTCGATTTCAGGGGCGTAGCCCGGCTGGCCAGTTCGGAGAATGATGCGCACATCGGTCAGCTTCAGATCGTGGCGGATCACTTTGACCAAAGCCAAGCCGGCATCCTCGCGCTCCATCACCACATCGAGCAACACCACGGCAATGTCGCGCTCTTCACGAAGAATCGCGGTGGCCTGTTCAGCGGAATAGGCGTGCAAGAACTCCAGCGGACGTCCAAAAATCGACAATCCATTCAATGCAAAGGTGGTCGCACGGTGAACATCGGGCTCGTCGTCAACGATCAGCAGGCGCCAAACGGACCCGACATCAACCACCGATGCGGTGGCGTCGTCCACCAAATCCAGAAACTCGGATTCCGCTGAATGTTCACTGGCACTCACGTAGGTCATGGATTCATTGTGCATCAATGAAATGGCTTTGTCACACCGTCACTGGCCTCACTCCCACTCAATCGTCGCGGGCGGCTTGGAACTCACGTCGTAAGTCACACGGTTGATGCCGCGCACTTCGTTGATGATGCGACCCGACACCTTCTTGAGCAATGCGTAGGGCAGCTCCGCCCAGTCGGCGGTCATGAAGTCGCTGGTTTGCACCGCGCGCAGGGCCACCACATAGTCGTAGGTACGGCCATCGCCCATCACGCCCACGCTCTTGACCGGCAAGAACACCGTGAACGCCTGGCTGGTGAGCTCGTACCACGACTTGCCGCTGGCTTCGTCTCGGAAGTTGCGCAGTTCCTCGATGAAGATGGCGTCGGCCCGGCGCAACAGGTCGGCATACTCGCGCCGAACCTCACCCAGGATGCGCACGCCTAAACCAGGCCCGGGGAACGGGTGGCGGTACACCATGTCGTGCGGCAGGCCCAGTGCCTCGCCCAATTCACGCACCTCGTCCTTGAACAGCTCGCGCAAGCGGCTCCAGCAGCTTCAGGCCCAATTGCTCAGGCAAGCCGCCCACGTTGTGGTGGCTCTTGATGGTGACCGCCTTCTTGCTGTTGGTGCCGCCCGACTCGATCACGTCCGGGTAAATCGTGCCTTGGGCCAGCCACGCGACGTGGCGCGAGTGGTCGTTCTTGAGCTTGCTGGCCTCGGCCTTGAACACCTCCACAAACTCACGCCCGATGATCTTGCGTTTGGCTTCCGGATCGCTCACGCCGGCCAGGTGGCCCAGGAATTGCTCGCCGGCGTCCACCCGCACGACCTTGGCGTGCAGCTTGCCTACGAACATGTCCATCACCATGTCGCCTTCGTTCAGGCGCAGCAGGCCGTGGTCCACAAACACGCAGGTCAGCTGGTCGCCTATGGCGCGGTGGATCAGCGCCGCCGCCACCGACGAATCAACGCCGCCGGACAGGCCCAGAATGACTTCCTCGCTGCCGACCTGGGCACGAATGCGCTGCACCGCTTCCTCGATGTAGCCGCCCATCACCCAATCGGCACGGGCGCCACAAATGTCCAGCACAAAACGGTTCAATATGGCCGCGCCTTGGCTGGTGTGGGTCACTTCGGGGTGGAACTGCACGGCGTAGAACTTGCGCTCCTCGTCAGCCATACCGGCAATCGGGCAACTGTCGGTGCTGGCCATGAGCTTGAAACCCGGTGGCATCTGCGTCACGTTGTCGCCGTGGCTCATCCATACGTGCAACATGCCGTGGCCGTCCACGCTGGTGTAGTCGGCGATACCGTCGAGCAATTGGGTGTGCCCGCGTGCGCGCAACTCCGCATAACCAAACTCACGCTTGTGGCCGCCCTCCACCTTGCCGCCCAGAGCGGCCGCAATGGCGTACATGCCAAAACAGATACCTAACACTGGCACGCCCAACTCGAACACGGCCTGGGGTGCGCGCAGGGTTTCGTCATCCCACAGGCTGGCGTGGCTGCCCGACAAAATGACGCCCTTGAGCTGACCGTCCGCAGCGTAGTCACGCACCCACTGATCAGTCACATCGCATGGATGCACCTCGCAGAACACATGCGCTTCGCGCACCCGCCGCGCAATCAGTTGCGTAACTTGGGAGCCGAAATCAAGAATGAGGATTTTCTGATGCATCTCGCTCACTCTGCCCTGTAGTTGGGCGCCTCTTTCGTAATCTGCACGTCGTGTACGTGGCTTTCACGTATGCCGGCCGACGTGATTTCCACGAACTCGGCGCGCTCTTTCATCTCGTCGATGGTGGCGCAGCCGCAGTAGCCCATGCTGGCGCGAATGCCGCCCGCCATCTGGAACACGATGGAAACCATTGAGCCTTTGTACGGCACCCGGCCCTCGATGCCTTCGGGCACCAGCTTGTCAGCGTTGGGGTTACCGGTACTGGACTCCTGAAAGTAGCGGTCCGCACTGCCTTGCTGCATCGCGCCAATGCTGCCCATCCCGCGGTAGCTCTTGTAGCTGCGGCCCTGATAAAGAATCACCTCGCCAGGCGCCTCCTCGGTGCCCGCGAACATGCCGCCCATCATCACCGTGCTGGCGCCCGCGGCGATGGCCTTTGCAATGTCGCCGCTGTAGCGAATGCCGCCGTCGCCGATCAGGGGCACACCCGTGCCTTTGAGTGCTGTCGCCACGCTGTCGATGGCCATGATTTGCGGCACACCCACGCCCGCGACGATGCGGGTGGTGCAGATTGAGCCCGGGCCGATACCCACCTTCACGGCATCCGCCCCCGCCTCAACCAAGGCCAGCGCCGCTGCGCCGGTGGCAATGTTTCCACCCACCACGTCGATCTGCGGGTAGTTTTGCTTGACCCAGCGCACACGGTCGATCACACCCTTGCTGTGGCCGTGCGCGGTGTCCACCACGATGGCGTCCACCCCGGCGCGCACCAGCGCTTCCACCCGTTCCTCGGTGCCCTCGCCCACGCCAACCGCCGCGCCAACGCGGAGCTTGCCAAACGCGTCGCGCGCGGCGTTGGGGAAACTCGTCTGCTTGGTAATATCCTTGACGGTGATCAAGCCCTTGAGCTCGAATGCATCGTTCACGACCAGCAATCGCTCCAGTTTGTACTTGTTCAGCAGCGCCTTGGCTTCAAGCAGCGTCGTGCCATCGGGCACGGTCACAAGACGCTCGCGCGGCGTCATGATCTGACTCACAGGCAGGTCGTAACGTGTCTCAAAGCGCAGATCGCGGCCGGTGACAATGCCGACCACTTTGCCCGCATCGCAAACCGGAAAGCCTGACACACCAAGTTCCGCCGACAGATCGATCACCTGGCGCACAGTGAAGCTAGGGGTGATCACCACGGGATCACGCAGCACGCCTGACTCGTAGCGTTTGACCCGCGCCACCTCAGCCGCCTGTTGTTTTGGCGTCAGATTTTTGTGAACGATGCCGATGCCGCCTTCCTGAGCAATGGCAATCGCCAGGCGGGCCTCGGTGACAGTGTCCATGGCAGCCGACACCAGAGGCAGATTCAGGGCAATGTTGCGAGAAAAACGGGTGGCGAGGGAAGTGTCCTTGGGCAGGACTTGGGAGAACGCTGGCACCAACAATACATCGTCGAAGGTGAGCGCTTTTCCGAGCAGGCGCATGTCAAAGCTCCAAAAAGTCGATTGTACCCGCGCCCTCCCGGCCGTCAGGATGGCGTGTGGCTGCGACAAACGGACGCGTTGGCGCGCCAAAAGGCGTGCCCATGACGGATTTCGCGTGACACCGCGCTAAACTTGCGGCATGAATGCCATTCGACTCTTCCAAGCGGGGCTGGTCCTTGTGGCCTGCACGGTTTCAACTTCCCTGTTGGCCCAGTGGCAATGGGTGGACAAGGACGGCCGCAAGGTGTTCAGTGACCGACCTCCCCCGACCGACATTCCCGCCAAAGACATCCTGAAGCAACCCGCTGCGCGCACCCGCTTGCCTGCCTCGATTGCCCCGGCCGTGGCAGACGGGGCCGACAAACCGTCGGCGGGCGCTTCTGCGCCGGGCGCCGCCGCCAGCGGGCCTAAGGGCAGTGGCGTTGACAAAGAACTGGAAGAGAAGAAAAAGAAAGCCGCGCAAGCCGACCAAGAGAAGAAGAAAGAAGCGGAAGAGCAAGCAGCCAAGGCCAAGGTCGAAAACTGTGCACGCGCCAAGCAGGCCAAGGCAACCTACGACTCCGGCATCCGTATTGCCCGCACCAATGAGAAGGGCGAGCGCGAAATGCTGGATGAATCGGCCCGTGCCGCCGAGTCAAAACGCATTCAGGCAGTCATTGATTCGGACTGCAAGTAGCTGCGCCTGTTAGATCGGTTTTGGCCCTGCGCCTGGGCGGGCAAATAAGCCGGCGGTCCGGGCGCCCTGTTTTGAAAATCGCTCTCGCCTGGAGGTCTTGGGGTCCACCTTCAGCGCCCGGTAGAGCTCGACCCGGTCGCCTTCTCGCAAGCGGTGGTCGCGGCTGACCTTCTGCCCCCACAGGCCAGACCGTGCGCCTGCGCTCACCAGCTCAGGCCATTGCTTCAGGAAGCCACTTGCCTCAATGGCGTCGCCAAAGGTGCTTCCAGCGGGCAGGTTCAGGGTCTTCTCGACTACCTGGCCAGAGTTTGGCGAGTAGACCGCCGTGACGCGCATGCCCTGCTCACTCACCGTAGACATGGGCGGCGCGCTTGACAAAAGCGTCGACCAGGCTGGCTGCGATCTTGTCAAACACGGGTCCCACCAGTTTGCCCAGGGCCGCGTTGCCAAAACCATAATTAAGCGTCAGTTCGACCTTGCAGGCGCGCTGCGAACCATCGCCCAGAGTGTGGAAATTCCACTCCCCGTCGAGCCGACTGAAGGGGCCATCGACCAGTTGCATGGCAACTTGTCGGTCGGGCGTCAGTTGGTTGCGGGTGGTGAACGTCTGGCGAATGCCGCTGAATGAGATGCCCATCTCGGCTGTCACGCCACCATCGTGGGTATCGAGCAGCTTGGCGTGGTCACACCATGGCAAGAAGGTCGGGTACTGGTCAACCTCGGTGACCAAGGCATACATTTCCTGCGGGCTGTACCAGATCAAAACGGACTTGTGAACGGTTTTCATAGAATGGCGGTCTGCGCGGGATTGTAGACAAGCCTTGTACGCGTGACTGACAACCCCACATAGAACCTATGGCCAAGAAACCCGATTCCACCGCCCGCATTGCCGACAACAAGAAGGCCGCCTACAACTATTTCTTTGAGGAACGATTCGAGGCCGGGCTGGTCCTCGAAGGCTGGGAAGTCAAGTCGCTGCGCGAAGGCAAGGTGCAGCTTACCGATGGTTATGTGGTGATCCGCAGCGGTGAGCTGTTCGTGATCGGCCTGCAGATCAACCCGCTCAATACCGCCTCGACGCATATCAGCCCGGACAAGGTGCGCACCAAGAAACTGTTGATGCACAAGGAAGAGATCAAACGTTTGATCGGCAAAGTAGAGCAAAAGGGCTACACGCTGGTGCCGCTGAACCTGCACTGGAAGGCAGGCAAGGTGAAGATCGACATTGCCCTGGCCAAAGGCAAGGCCGAACACGACAAACGCGACACCATCAAGGACCGCGAAGGCAAGCGCGAGGTGGAGCGTGCCATGAAGGATCGCAACCGATAGCCCTGCCGAGCCGCAATCGGCCTGAGACAGCCACCGTCAGCGCAGGTGCGCCAACGGGTGCGCATGGGCTGGCCACGGGCTCTCAAAGAACGGCGCCACCATCTCTGGCGTAACCTCTTCGATCTGCGCTGGAGTCCATTTGGGATTGTGGTCCTTGTCCACCGCCAGGGCGCGAACACCCTCCACCGTTTCGCTGGCCGCACCACTGCGCGCCAGATGATGCGTGTTGAAGCAATGGCGAACCATGTCGCGCTCCATGCGCAGGTCATCGGCCAGACTCATGCCGCGCGCGCGTCGCACTTGTTCCAGCACCACGTGCAGCATCAACGGAGAACGCTTGCGCAAGGTTGCCGCCGTGTGCTGCCCCCAGGCAGAATCCGCCGACTCCAGCGCAGCGATGATTTCGGGCACCGTAGAAAGTGAAAAGAAACGATCAATTTCGGTCTGATGGGTTGCGGGAGCTACTCCACCAGCTATCGAATAAGTAGCAGCCCAAGCTCCCAGAGCGTCGGCCCGCTCAAGATCGACGTCCCCCAGCGCCTGCCACGCCGCCGCCAGCTGCGAAGCATCCATGCAACGGTCAGCCAGACCCAGCCTGACTGCATCGCCTGCGTCAATGGTCTCGCCGGTCAGGGCCAGCCACTCGCCGGCGCGGCCCGGGCAGCGACTCAAAAAGAATCCCCCACCGACATCGGGAAACAGACCGATCAGCGTTTCGGGCATCGCCATCTTGGTGTGCTCGGTCACCAGACGCAGGCTGGCGCCCTGGCTGATCCCCATGCCGCCACCCATCACGACACCATCCATGAAGGCGATGTAGGGCTTCGAATAGTTGTGAATCAGGTGGTTGAGCGCGTACTCTTCGGTGAAGAAATCCTCCAACTGCGGGTTGCCTGCCAACGCGGCCTGATGGAAGAAGCGAATGTCCCCACCCGCACAGAACGCCCCAAACACGCCATGCTTGTTGCTGCCGCGCACCGCGACCGCCTTGACACCGGGATCATCACGCCAGGTCAGCAGAGTTTGTGTGAGCGCGCGGATCATCGGCAGTGACAGGGCGTTGAGCGCCTTGGGCCGATTCAGGGTGATGCAGCCCACTTGCCCCTTAAGCTCCGTCATGACGTCGTGGGTACCCGCAGTTGCGCCGTGAGTCATTGCCGCAGCCTCCATCCAATCAATTCGTTCACAACCAAAGCGCCAATCACCAGCGCCCCACCCGTCAGCACCGAGGGCGCAGGCACTTCACCCGCACCCAGCCATGCCAACAAGATGCCGAAAACGACCTCCAGCAAGGCCAGCAACGCTATCTCGGGTGCCTTGAGCACGCGCGCGCACATTACCGACAGCACGCATGGCACGGCCAATTGACCCAACCCAAGGTAGGCCAGAAGCGCCAGGTCGTGACCGGTAGCCGAGAACGGAATGGCCAGCGGCAAGGTGACCAAGGCGGAAATGATGGCGCCCACCAGCACGGCCGGTATCAGATCGACGTCATGTCCCTGAGCATGGGAATGCTGCGTCAAGGTCCAGTTGACTGCTCCGGCCAGGGGCACACACAGTGTCACCAGGGTACCCAGTACCGAAGCCTGAGCCAGTTGCGCGGCGTACATGTAGACAATGCCGGACCCGGCCACAACAATCGCTACCCAGGTGCGCAGAGGCACCCGGTGGCCGATGAAGATGCGCGCCACCAAGGCTGTCAGCAGCGGCCCGATTGCCATCGTCACCAGGACGTTGGCCACACTGGTCAAGGTCAACGCCACCATGAATGCGGTGAACATGACGCTCCAGCACACGCCCGATATCCAGAACGCCCGCCCGCCCTGGGCGACCTTTCTGAAAACCGCCGGACCCTGGAAGAACGGCAGAATCACCAACAGTGACAAGGCGGTGAACAGGGCCCGCCAAAAGGTGATCTCAAAACTGCGCGCCGACTCAAGTTGACGCGTGACCACGCCCGCGGTGGACCACATCAGTGCCACCGCCACCATCACAAAGACAGCACGGTTGTGACTGAGCCGCATGGGCATTGGGGTGCCGCAGGCCGCGCCGCTTTAGCGCGCGGCGCGCTTGCGATCGCTCTCAGAGAGGTGGCGCTTGCGCAGCCGCACCGACTTGGGCGTGATTTCAACCAGTTCATCTTCGTCGATGAATTCAACGCCGTACTCCAGCGTCAGTTCAATCGGGGGCGTGATCTTGATGGCGTCTTCCTTGCCAGAGACGCGAAAGTTGGTGAGCTGCTTGGTGCGCGTGGCGTTGACCACCAAATCGTTGTCACGGCTGTGAATGCCCACGATCATGCCTTCGTACACCGGATCATTGGGCCGCACGAACATGCGGCCGCGATCTTCCAGTTTGCCCAGCGCATAGGTAAAGATTTCGCCCGCGTCCATGGAGATCAGCACGCCGTTCTTGCGCCCGCCAATGTCACCCTTGTGCGGCTCATAGCTGTCGAAAATGTTGGAAATGAGCCCAGAGCCACGCGTCAGGTTCATGAACTCGTTGGTGAATCCGATCAGACCACGGGCTGGAATGCGGTATTCCAGGCGCACCCGGCCACGGCCGTCCGGCTCCATGTTGATCAGGTCTCCCTTGCGCTCGCCCAGGGCCTGCATCACGCCGCCCTGGTGCTGGTCTTCAATGTCGGCGGTCACCATCTCGATGGGCTCATAACGCACACCATCGATGTCTTTGAAGACCACGCGCGGCTTGCTGACGGCCATCTCAAAACCTTCGCGGCGCATGTTCTCCAGCAAGATCGTCAAATGCAGTTCACCGCGGCCCATCACCTCGAAGATGCCTTCTTCGTCGGTTTCCTTGACGCGCAAGGCCACATTGTGCTGAAGCTCCTTCTGCAGGCGGTCCCAGATCTGGCGGCTGGTGACGTACTTGCCTTCACGACCAGCCAGCGGGCTGGTGTTGACGCAGAAGTTCATGGTCAGGGTCGGCTCGTCCACCTTGAGCATGGGCAGCGGCAACGGGTTGGCCGGGTCGGTGATGGTCACGCCAATGCCGATGTCAGTCAGGCCGTTGATCAGCACAATTTCGCCCGGACCCGCATCGGTGGCCTGCACCCGCTCCAGGCCCTGAAACGTCAGCACCTGGTTGATACGGCCTTTGATCGGCTTGCCATCGAGGCCCTCCATGACCACCACGTCCATCATGGGCCTGATCGTGCCCTGGCTAATGCGGCCAACTCCAATCCGACCCACAAAGGTCGAAAAATCGAGCGCGGAAATCTGCAGTTGCAGTGGCGCGTCTGGGTCTCCCTGCTGGTGCGGCACATGTTGGAGGATGGTATTGAACAGGGCCGACATGTCGGGGCCCCACTGTTCGCCCTGCGCGCCCTCTTCCATCGACGACCAGCCATTGATGCCCGAGGCGTACACCACGGGGAAATCCAGTTGCTCGTCGGTGGCCCCGAGTTTGTCGAACAAATCGAACGCGGCGTTGACCACCCAATCCGGGCGCGCGCCAGGCTTGTCCACTTTGTTGACCACCAGAATCGGCTTTAGCCCCAAGGCCAGCGCCTTCTTGGTGACAAACCGGGTCTGCGGCATCGGCCCCTCTTGGGCATCAATCAGCAGTACGACGCCATCGACCATGGAGAGCGCGCGCTCCACCTCGCCGCCAAAGTCGGCGTGACCGGGCGTATCTACGATATTGATGTGGGTGCCTTCCCAGGTCACGGCGCAATTCTTGGCCAGAATCGTGATGCCGCGCTCTTTTTCGATGGCGTTGTTGTCCATCACGGTGTCCACAATCTTCTCGTGCTGGGCAAAGGTCCCGGACTGGCGCAACAACTGGTCAACCATGGTGGTCTTGCCATGGTCAACGTGGGCGATGATGGCAATGTTGCGGATTTGGTTGGTGCTCATGGTTTCCTCAGAGTATTGAAGACAGCGCTGACGGCGAAGCCGCTGCGGTTTGTCCCGCCAGGTTTAAAAAGGGTTCGGCGCTGGCGACTTGCCACTGCGCGTGAGATTGTTCGATTTCAAGCGGATTGAGCAAACGATCCGGGATCAACTCGCCGCCGTGCACGTGGGCACTGCCCAAGAGGGCTGCGGGCTGCTGCGCATACACTGCCACTTGCGATGCATCGTCCCAAGCACCGCGCCGGCGCAGGCCACTCAGGAAACGTTGGCTGTTTGCGGCGTCCAGATGAATCACCGTGTGGCCCGACAACAGGGCATCAACCGGCAGCAAGCAAGCCACGCGTTCGGCCTCTGTCATCGACTCCAGTTGGGCCAGCGTATACGCCTGCGCCACCGCAAAACCACCCGTGGCCACACGGCGCAGAGCCCTCAGGTGGGCACCGCAACCGAGCAGTTCACCCAAGTCTTCACCAAGGGTCCGGATGTAGGTACCCTTGCTGCAGGTCACGCTCATCTCGATAGCTGGCTGCGCTGATTCCAAAAGGGCCAGGCCAACAGTCAGCTCATGGATCGTGACATCCCGTGCGACCCGTTCGACCTCGATGCCGGCCCGTGCGTATTCGTACAGGGCCTTGCCGTCCTTCTTCAATGCGCTGTGCATGGGGGGTATCTGGCGGATCGCACCGGTTAGCTGAAGTGCGGCGCGCTGCACCTGCTCGGGCGTGACCCGCACTGGGCGTTCGCTAATGACTTCGCCCTCGGCATCGCCTGTCGTGGTCTTGATTCCCAATTGCAGCACGGCCTCATAGGTTTTGTCGGCATCCAACTGCAATTGGCTGAATTTGGTGGCCGCGCCGAAACAAAGCGGCAAGACCCCGGTCGCCAAGGGGTCCAGCGTGCCCGTGTGTCCGGCCTTCTCGGCGCGCAACAACCATTTGGCCTTTTGCAAGGCGTCGTTGCTCGACAGGCCCAATGGCTTGTCCAGCAGCAGCACCCCGTGCACGGGGCGCCTGGCAACCCGTGCACGTGGCGCTTGTTGCATGAGCGTCAGTCCTCTTTCGCGCGAGACGAGACGGCGCGCGCAATCAAGGCATTCATGTCGGCAGCATGCTCCGTGGTACGGTCATACACAAAGTGAAGGGTCGGCACGGTATGAATGTGCAAACGCTTGAACAAGCCAGCGCGCAGAAAACCAGCGGCCTGATTCAGCCCCTCGCCACACTCCTGAGTGTTGCCCTGCAACACGCTGAAAAACACCTTGGCGTGCGCGTAGTCCGGCGTCACCTCGACACCAGACAGCGTGACCATCCCGACCCGCGGATCCTTGAGCTCGCGGGCGATCAACTCCGTCAGATCGCGTTGGATCTGATCGGCCACCTTAAAGCTGCGGTTGGGGGTAGCGGACTTCTTGCGCAAGACTCTAGCTCGTTGATCAGAGGGGTATCAAAGCGTTCTGGCGATTTCACGGATCTCGAAGAACTCCAGCACATCGCCTTCTTGGATGTCGTTGTAGTTCTTGATGTTCAAGCCGCAATCGAAGCCTTCGCGCACTTCCTTGGCATCGTCCTTGAAGCGCTTGAGCGAATCGAGTTCGCCGGTGTAGATGACCATGTTGTTGCGCAACAAGCGAAGTCGCGCAGTGCGACGCACCAGACCGGAGGTGACCATGCAACCGGCAATCGAGCCGATCTTGGACACCTTGAAGATCTGGCGGATCTCGGCGGTACCGATGACTTCTTCCTTCTTGTCCGGCGTCAACATGCCCGACATGGCCAGCTTGAGTTCGTCCACGGCGTCGTAAATGATGTCGTAGTAGCGGATGTCGACGCCATTGTTCTCGGCCAGCTTGCGCGCGCCAGCGTCGGCTCGCGTGTTGAAGCCGATGATGACGGCCTTGGAGGCAATCGCCAGGTTCACGTCGGACTCGCTGATGGCACCCACTGCGGTATAGACCAATTGGACCTTGACCTCGTCGGTCGAGAGTTTGAGCAGCGACTGCGCCAGTGCTTCCTGCGAGCCTTGCACGTCGGCCTTGATGATGATCGGCACCATCTTGACTTCGCCTGCCGTCATGTCGGTGAACATGTTCTCCAGCTTGGCGGCTTGCTGCTTGGCCAGCTTGGTGTTGCGGAACTTGCCAGCCCGGTAGGTGGCAATTTCTCGCGCCCGACGTTCGTCGGCCAGCACCATGAATTCGTCGCCGGCCTGTGGCACTTCGGTCAGCCCCTGGATTTCCACCGGAATGGACGGACCGGCAGACTTGATGGTCTTGCCGTTTTCGTCGAGCATGGCGCGCACGCGGCCGTAGGTCTGGCCAGCCAGCACCACATCGCCAGTCTTGAGCGTGCCTGACTGCACCAGAATCGTGGCCACTGGGCCACGGCCCTTGTCCAGGCGGGCTTCGATCACCAGGCCCTTGGCCATGGCATCGACCGGCGCCCTGAGCTCCAGCACTTCGGCCTGCAGCAACACTTGCTCCAGCAGTTCGTCAATGCCCTGCCCGGTCTTGGCGGAAACCGTTACGAAGGGGGAGCTGCCGCCAAACTCTTCAGGGATCACCTCTTCCACCACCAGTTCGTTCTTCACGCGCTCGGGGTTGGCATCGGGTTTATCGATCTTGTTGATGGCCACGACGATGGGAACCCCGGCCGCCTTGGCGTGTTTGATGGCTTCCTTGGTCTGGGGCATCACGCCGTCATCGGCTGCCACCACCAGAATCACAATGTCGGTGGCATTGGCGCCGCGCGCGCGCATGGCCGAGAACGCCTCGTGACCGGGGGTGTCCAAGAAGGACACCATGCCACGGGGTGTCTCCACATGGTAGGCACCAATGTGCTGGGTAATGCCACCGGCTTCGCCAGACGCCACTTTGGCGCGACGAATGTAGTCCAGCAGCGAGGTCTTGCCATGGTCCACGTGACCCATGACGGTAACCACCGGTGCGCGTGGCAGGGCGTCGGCATGCTGTTGCTGAACTTCGTCATCGGTAAAGGCTTCTGCGTCGTCCAGCGCCGCCACAATGGCCTTGTGGCCCATTTCTTCGACCAGGATCATCGCGGTGTCCTGATCAAGCGGCTGGTTGATGGTGACCATCTGTCCCAGCTTCATCAAGTGTTTGATGACTTCGGATGCCTTGACTGACATCTTGTGCGCCAGTTCAGCCACCGTGATGGTCTCGGGCACGTGCACCTCAATCACCCGCGCTTCGACCGCTGCCGCAGTCATGTGTTGATGTTGGTCTCGATCATTGCCACTGCGCCTGCCGCGCGGGCCGGCACGCCAGTTGCCGCCACGACCGGCACCTGCACCCGTGTCGCCACGGGTCGGAATGGCCTTCTTCTTGGCTGGATCGCCCGCCCAACTGCTGGACAGCTTGGCAGACTTGATTTCCTTGCCGGCACCTCCGGGTGCCGCTGTGGTGGTGCTGGCAGTTCCGGGTTTAGCCGATTTGGACACGCCTGAGCCGACTGCGGGCTTGTGCAAGGTGCCCTTCATGCCTGCTTTTGCACCGTCCGCGCCGGCCACCTTGACGGCCGGTTTGGCCTCTTCCGGTTTCTTGACCACAACCGGCTTCTTGGCCGGGGCCGACATCATGGAACGAATGGCGGCTGCCTCGGCTTCGGCCTTGCGGCGGCGCTCACCCAAATCAGCGGCACGCGCCACCTCTTCGTCAGCCTTGGCCTTGGAATCGGCCGCGGCCTGCACGCGGGCCACTGCCTGCGCCTTTTCCAGCGCCTGAACTTTTTCTGCGGCCTGAGTCGCCAGACGCGTCGCCTTGTCGGCGACCGCGCCTTCGGCTTGCGGCTCGGAGGTCAATGCGGGCTCGGCCGCGCTTTCCTTGGCCTGCTGCTCGACGGCCTGGCTGGCAGCCAACTCGGCCGCCTCGCGGGCACGGGCTTCACGCTCCTCGCGTTCACGGCGACGCAAGGCCAACTCTTCTTCCTGTCGCCGGATTAGTTCCGCCTGACGGCGCGCCTCTTCCTCACGACGCGCCAGCTCAGCATGATCGATCAAGGGCGCTGCCTCGACCGCCTGCGCTGCCTCCTGCTCGGTCTGCTCCGACGGCGTGTCGGCGCCGTCCTCGCGACGCACAAACGTGCGCTTCTTGCGCACTTCGACCTGAATGGTGCGCGCCTTGCCCGTGGAATCTGCCTGCTTGATCTCGCTGGTGGACTTCTTGACCAGCGTGATCTTCTTGCGCTCGGCGCTAACAGTGCCATGGCTGGCCTGCAAAAAGCTCAGCAAGCGCTGCTTGTCGGCATCGGTCAACTTGTCGGAGGTGGCCGATTTGGCCACGCCGGCGGACTTCAACTGTTCGAGCAGTGTCTCGGTGGATTTCTTGAGTTCACTTGCAAACTCGGCGACGGTCGTACTGGACATTTCTTGGCTAACCTTTAGTTCGGCATACAAAGCTTGTTGGGGCTTTGTAGCCATCACTGAAACTACGTTTACTTACGACATAACAAGCCCACTGGCATTTGCTAGCCCTGGTGGCATCTTGGAATTCATGATGCCAACATCAAACCTGAGGAGCGGCTTCATTGGCAAACCAATGCTCGCGCGCCTTCATGATCAGAATCTTCGCGTCGTCTGCGGACTGCCCTGTGATTTCAGTCAGTTCGTCAACGGCCAGATCAGCCAAATCGTCACGGGTATGGATGCCACCATCGGCGAGCTTGCCAATCAGGTCGGTCGTCAGTCCCTCCAGATCGCGAAGATCCTGCGAGACTTCCTCAACGCTTTCTTCATGGGCGATCTCCATGGTCAGCAGCGCATCCTTGGCACGCGTGCGCAACTCATTAACCGTGTCTTCGTCAAAGCTCTCGATCTCCAGCATTTCTTCCAGTGGCACATAGGCCACTTGCTCCAGGCTGGTAAAGCCTTCTGCAATCAGCAGGTCGGCAATTTCCTCGTCCACATCGAGCTTTTCCATGAACAGCTTGCGGCTGACATCCGTCTCCGAGGCCTGCTTCTGCGCCGACTCGGCTGCATCCAGAATGTTGATCTTCCAACCGGTCAGTTCGGAGGCCAAACGCACGTTTTGCCCGCCGCGACCGATGGCGATGGCCAGATTCTCTTCGTCCACCACCACGTCCATGGCGTGGCGCTCTTCATCCACAACGATGGAACTCACGTTGGCTGGCGCCAGCGCACCGATGACAAATTGCGCCGGGTCTTCGCTCCACAACACAATGTCAACGCGCTCGCCGGCCAACTCATTGGTAACGCCGTTGACCCGGGTGCCGCGCACACCCACGCAGGTGCCAATCGGGTCAATGCGTTTGTCGTGCGACAAGACCGCAATCTTGGCGCGCGACCCAGGGTCACGGGCGCAGGACTTGATCTCCAACAGGCCTTGCTCAATCTCCGGCACTTCCTGGCGGAACAGCTCCACCATGAACTCCGGCGCTGAGCGAGACAGCACAATGGGTGCCCCACGAAGCGTCAGGTCCACCTCCATGATCATGGCGCGAACACGATCCCCGGAGCGCAGATTCTCTTTGGGGATCATCTCGCTGCGGCGCAAGCGCCCTTCGACGCGACCGCTTTCAACAATGATGTCGCCCTTGTCCATGCGTTTGACCGTGCCGACGAAGATCTTGTCGCCACGCGACATGAAATCGTTGAGCAACATCTCGCGCTCGGCATCGCGGATCTTCTGCAAAATGACCTGCTTGGCCGCCATGGCACCGATTCGACCAATGGGAAGCGACTCGACGGTTTCCTCAATGTATTCATCAACCTCGATGTCTTCGATTTGCTCTTTGGCCTCAAACAGCAAGATCTCTTGGTCGGGCAGTTGCAGTCCAGCTTCATCCGGCACCACGTGCCAGCGACGAAAGGTCTCGTAGTTGCCGCTGTCACGGTCAACCACTACACGGATGTCGACGTCGCCAGGAAATATCTTCTTGGTAGCCTGCGCCAACGCGGCCTCGACGGCACCGAACACCACATCACGTTCGACGTTCTTCTCACGTGAAATGGCTTCGACCAACATTAACATTTCGCGATTCATGCCATGACTCTCCTGTATTCAATCACTACCCAGGCCGGCTGCATCCGCCGTGCCCCGACCCTTGAAACTGACGATAGGCGCCAAGCGCGCCTCGCGCAGTTCGTCCAATTCAAACCCCAACGCCTGAACCGGCGGCGGCGGCCTCTTCTTGCTGACTCGTTGACCCGGCTTGACCTCTGGCGTATCGGTCCAGACGATCTGCCAGCCAGGCTCCGCGCCTGCCCGGTCAACACGTTCCAGGGTGCCCCGAAACTTCTTGCGGTTTGCATTGACCTGCCCACCCGCTGCCGCACCAAACGGCGCTTTGAGGGTGATGTCGATCACATGCCCTGTAAATCGCTCAAAATCCCTGGCATGCCGCAACGGCCGGTCAATGCCTGGTGAGGACACTTCAAGGCGCTTGTATTCCACCCCATCGACTTCGAGCGCAAACTGCAGTTGCCGGGTCACCTTCTCGCAATCTTCGACATTGACAAACTGCTCAGGCTGCGAGAGGCCCTGCCAAGGCATGTCAATCGTCACGCGCAACAAGCCGCCGGCAGACCGTTCGATGCCCACCAAGTCATAGCCGAAACCGGCCACGGTTTGTTCAACAATTTCCTGCAGTGCCACTTGCTCTCTTCCGTTTCATCCGTGTTCAAGTCACGTGACTCGGACACCCTGCAAAAACGATCGACCAAAAAAAACGGGCGGTAAATACCCGCCCGTTTGGTCGTGAAGCGCAGATTATAGAGGCAAAATCAGGCGACTGGTAGTGATTTTGTTGGATGCAGCCTAGCGCCGATGTGCGCGGGGCGTTTCTCGAAAACCGTTCTCGCTTGAAACCGCGCAGAACGGCGAGTTTCGAGAAGGTTAGGCCATCTTGACCTCGTTGAGCAGGTCGGGATGTCGATCCAACAGCTTGAACAGCTTGACCAAGGCCAGCGGCGGCTTGGTTTTGCCGTTTTCGTACCGTGAGAAGGCATTGATGCCACCGCCAAAAATTTCGGCGGCCTCGCGCTGGCCGAGGTCAAGCTTTTTGCGTACGTTGAGGATAAAACCGGGGTCAACGATGGCCGCGTTTACTTGCTTGTTAAACGCTTGCATCTCGCGCATGACACGCTCGGTTTCGGTCATGTCTGTGATGGACTCATCGCAAGCAGGGCAGAAATCGGCAGTCACCGCCGGAATTATGGTGGTTTCGCCCTTGTAGGTGTAGGGCAAGTCGCGGGTGTCATGGATCAGTTCCGCCGCGCCGCAAACAGGACATTTCATGTTCATAGCTCCTTGAAGGACATGATCAGCACATCATGAATGACCGTCAGCTTCAGGTACACGTCGCCCGCCTGTGTGCTGGGTCGATACACGTCTTGCCATACCGTGTGATCGGCATGGGTGGTCATGCTTTTGTAAAAGTCTGCCGGGGTGAGTGCCGTTACCACCGCCAGCATGTCGGAGAGTTCCAATCCCAATGCAGTTGCTCCAAGCCTGGCTGAATGGGTTGCACGTACTTTGCCTGCCTCAACGAAGGCTTTGACCACGGTCAGCTTGCAGTGCGGGGTTGGTTTCTCCACAGGTGCATTCTAACCTAGTTGGTTTGTGTCGGCAAGTGTTACCACCTTTCCCGCGCCGCGCTAGATTTGGCATGGCGGTCACCACGTCACGGCATTTTTTGCGCCGCGTGTTTCACTCTCAAAATCTCGATGGTGCCGGCCTCGGCCAGCACGCGATAGAAAACGATGTAGTTCGGATGCGCGACCAGCTCGCGCACGAAAGCCGGCAAGCCGGGCCGACCGGTGCGGCCCAGTTTCGGATGCTGCGCAAGCGGCAATGTCTTGTTGCGCAGCTCCTGGCCGAACTCCTCGGCCCTAGTCGGGTTGTCCTGGGCGACGTAGTCAATGATGTTGTCTAAGTCGGCCTCGGCTATCGGTCGCCAGACGATGCGATAAGGGGTCTTTGCCTTCGCCATAGGTTGGTTGGCCAACGCGTGCTGCTGAGGCTGCTGATTCACGCGCGCTTTCCCCCCGCCGTTTTGTGGCCAGCAATCCGGGCGTCCATGCGCGACATGACTTCATCGTGCGGAACGCTCGGCCGAGGGTCGTCGATAGATTCCTGAATCTCGCTGGCAAGCCACTTCACATAAGCGCCGGCTTCGTGCGCTTCGCGCAGAACCTGCGCCCGGGCGTCGTCGCGGCTGTTGACCACCTTTTCGTCGGGGTTCCAGTCGCTGGCGTCGAACTGACCAACCGTGATTCCAAGATCGCGCAACAGGGACAGGGCCGCTATCGGATTGCCAAACCGGCGCGGCTCGCTGCTGCGGGCTTTCGACAGAACCGCACCGGAACCGCTACGGGTGTCGATCTGGACGAGGAACGCCCCGCCCTGCCCTTTGAGGGTCACGCCTGAGACGCCGCCGCTATTGCTGGCAACTCGTAGCTGTTCAAGGGTCATGCTGTGCATGATTCACTCCTTATGCGTTGATGATTAGATTATATTTTGCATAAAAATTAGAAATCATGCAAGTGTCTCTCTTTGAATCTCGACAAGCACACTGTTCAACAGTTCTGCGAGTCTCACCGGATTCGCAAGCTGGCCTTGTTCGGTTCGCAAATCAAGGGAACTGCGGGTCCGCACAGCGACGTGGATCTGCTGGTGGACTTCGAACCCGAATGC
>JADKEH010000029.1 GCA_016718155.1 Candidatus Rhodoferax randersensis
GGCGTTCAACCGGACCCACCGCCAGCGGTCGTCCGCTGCAGGTAATTTTCGCTTCCGCTGGCTGGCGGTGAGCCGGTTAACTTAGGCGGTAGGCCTCACACAACCTACTGCCGCTGCTCGCATGCTGTCACCTGAAGTCCTACTCTTCGCCAGCCAGAGCGTCCTGTGTTGGCTGGCAACGGTTGATCAAGACGGCCAGCCCAACGTTTCACCGAAAGAGGTCTTCGCCGCCTTCGACACTGAGCCTTGGTCATCGCGAACATCGCCTCACCGACCAGCGTGCGCAACTTGGGCAGCAATCCTCGCGTGTGCGTTAGCTTCATCGATGTCTTTGTTCAGAAGGGTTTCAAGGTCTTCGGAACCGCCCGCAATGTTCGGCGGCAAGACGAAGATTTCTCTCTTTGGTCCGCACCGTTGGAAGCCAAAGCTGGACCTCGGTTCCCTATCCACAGTGTGGTCGTGGTCCGCGCGAACGCAGTCGAGCCTATCCTGGCTCCAAGCTATCGGCTTCATGCGGCAGAGACCACCGAGCAAGCACAAGTTGAGTCAGCCATGCGCGCTTACGGCGTGCGGCCCGCCCAGTGAGACCTAACATGTCGAGCGGGCCGCCTACGGCGTCCGCTCACCTTTATGTTGAGGCTGGAAAAAAACCTCCTCACTCAAATTGAGCGCCGATTCAATGAAAGATCGACCTCGTTGAACGGTCTACAACGCGTGATCGGAGATGGCGGAAGGGGTCAGGTACCCCCAGAAAATGGTCAGCGTGGACTTCTCCGGCATTTTTCTACAGCCTCGTTAGACCACGCGTGGAAGCATCTCGGTGCTCCAGCAGAGTCCGCGCCTTTTGGCGTGGGTTGAACAGCCACAGCGGAATGAAGTCACCGCCTGCCTACATGGCGCGGATGCTTGCAGCCCTGCTGGCGACAACTTCGGTCAATCGCATCCCAAACGCTAAAATTCCTCGACCCCGAACGAATGGGTACTGGCAGCTCTACAAGTCGAGCGGCTTTCACAAAAGGTTGAATATGGAACAGAGTAGCGTTGCTGTCGAAACTTCACACGATCATCAGATTCAACCGCCATTGCCAGCGACGTTTGGGTTGGGAGAACGCGTTCGCAAAAAGTCGGGCGCCGCGTGGCAAGGCCATATCGTCGGCTGGTACAGCACGAAACTGACGCCAGAGGGCTACGCCGTCGAGTCCGAAGCACATCCAGGCTCGGTGCAGATTTACCCGGTCGCAGCGCTTGAGCGCGTGGCCTAACTCATTCGTTGAGGACTCACAAACGCACCGCTCGATGCACGTCTTCCGCATTCAAGCCCTATCGCCGAAAACCTGGCCTGACTTTGCTGCCCTGGTCGAGCGGCACAACGGTGTCTGGCGGGGCTGCTGGTGTATGGAGTTCCACCCGGATGGCAAAGAGCGTGACACTTTTCGACGGAAGAGGAAGGAACAAAGGTCGTCTCGCTTCTCGCCACAAGTCGCACCGCGCAGCTTCAACTGTCAATATGAACACGCAACATCGAAAGGAACTCTCTCATGGCACTCACAAAGTTTGGCTTCATCGTCACAGGTGATCGGTTCACGCAGTACCAGGGCACTGAAAATTTCTCCATGAAGGTCGTTGGTGTCTCGCACGCGAGCGAAGGCATTGCCGCCGCCAAGGAGATGGTCGCGGAGGGCATCCAACTCATCGAACTGTGCGGAGGCTTCAGTCCAGTCTGGGCCGGCAAGATCATTGAAGCCATCGACTACAAGGTCCCTGTCGGTGTCGTTGCGTACGGACCAGAGTCTATCGATGGCATGTTCCACCTCTTTGCAAAGTAGTAGCCTGCGCCGGGTTCAGGTCGTAGACTGACATCCTTACCAACCCCACCTCGCCCATGACTTCCCAACCCGACAAGCCCGAACCCACCAGCAACAAACCCGCCGTCGCCCCGACGGACCAACTGGTCAGCACCCAGCACAAGGCCCGCATCAACGGCGAGACCATCCACTACACCGTCACCTGCGGCACCGTGGTGCTGAAGGAAGACGCCGAGACCGATGGCAAACGCGAAGCCGACAAGCCCCGCGCCACGATGTTCTTCATTGCCTATACCCGCGACGGCATCAAGGACGCCAGTCAACGGCCGCTGACCTTTTCGTTCAACGGCGGGCCGGGATCGTCCAGTGTCTGGCTGCACCTGGGTTTGCTCGGTCCCAAGCGCGTGGAGCTGGATGACGAAGGCAACGCACCGCCACCGCCCTACCGCCTGGTGGACAACGCCTACTCGGTGCTGGACCGCACCGATCTGGTCTTCATCGATCCGGTCAGCACCGGCTACAGCCGCATGCTCGACGGCGAGAAGACCAAGGAGTTCCACAGCTACCAGCGTGACCTGGACAGCGTGGGTGAGTTCATCCGCCTGTACACCACGCGCAACCAGCGTTGGGCCTCGCCCAAGTTCATCGCCGGTGAGTCCTATGGCACCACGCGGGCGGCCGGGCTGTCCTCGCTGCTGCAAGAGAAGTACGGCATGTACCTCAACGGGCTGATGTTGTTCTCCACCGCGCTGGACTTCAGCACCTTCCGTTTCATGAACGGGCACGACCTGGCGCACGTGTTGTTCCTGCCCACCTATGCCGCCACCGCCTGGTACCACAAGCGGCTGGACAAACGCCTGCAGGCCAAACCGCTGCGCGCGCTGCTCGATGAAGTCGAGGCCTTCGCCGAGGGTGACTACAACGCCGCGCTGTTCCTGGGTGACAAGCTGCCGGCCGCGCAACGCGACACCATCACGACCAAACTGGCGCAGTACACCGGCCTGTCGCGTGAGTACATTGCCGCGACCAACCTGCGCATCCAGATCCACCGCTTCTGCAAGGAGCTGTGCCGCAACGAGCACCGCACCGTGGGGCGCCTGGACAGCCGCTTCAAGGGCATCGACCGCGACGCGGCGGGCGAGAACTTCGAGTTCGACCCGGCGCACACCAACCTGGATGGCGCCTACGCGGCGTGTATCAACCACTACCTGCGCCACGACCTCAAGTTCGAGAGTGACAGCCCCTACACCATGATCTCCAAGCTCTACATGAGCTGGGATTTCGGCAGCAAGGACCAGCACCTCAACGTGGCCGAGAGCCTGCGCAAGGCAATCTGCAGCAACCCGCACATGAAGGTCTACGTGGCCTCGGGCTACTTTGACCTGGCCACGCCGCACTTTGCCAGCGACTATGTGCTCAACCACATGGCGCTGGACAAAACGCTGGCCGGCAACATCAGCACCTACTACTACGAGGCCGGCCACATGATGTACGTGCACATTCCGTCGCTCAAGGCGCAGGCCAAGCATTTGCGGGAGTTCCTGAAAAGCGCCAGTTGATCCGGGGCATGCCGCCACCCGGCGCGCCATTAACCCCAAGGCCCATGCGGCGATCCACAACAGGTGATTGACTTGCGGCTGGGCTGCGAACAGTATGGTGCCTCCAAACCACTGGAGAGCCTACGTGACGCCTGCCGTGAACCGCCGCCATTTCAACGGCCTGCTGGCCACCAGCGCCCTCACCGTTGGCCTGCCGCTGCGCGCGGCCACCGAACTGCCGCTGTTCGACGCCCACATCCACTACAGCCACGATGCCTGGGACCTGGTGCCGCCCAAACAGGCGGTGGCCATCCTGCGCCAGGCGGGCCTGCGCGGCGCCTTGGTGTCCTCGTCCAACGACCAGGGCACCCAGATGCTGGTGGCCGAGGCGCCCGACCTGATCGTGCCCGAGCTGCGGCCCTACCGCAGCCGGGGCGAGATCAGCACCTGGATGCGCGACGACAGCGTGGTGGGCTACCTGGAGGCGCGTTTGGCCAAGTACCGCTATGTCGGCATTGGCGAATTCCATTTGTACGGCGAGGATGCCGAACTGGCGGTGCCCCGGCGCATGGTGGCGCTGGCGCGCGAGCGCAATCTGGTGTTACATGCCCACAGCGACACCGACGCCATCGAACGGCTTTTTCGCCAATGGCCGCAGGCGCGCATTCTGTGGGCGCACTCGGGCTTCGAGCGGCCTGAAAAGGTGCGTGAACTGCTGCGCCGGCACACCCGCCTGTGGTGCGACCTGGCCTTTCGCGGCGACCATGCCACCGGCACCAAGGTCGACCCCGCCTGGCGCGATGCGTTCACGGAGTTCCCTGACCGTTTCATGATCGGCACCGACACCTTCACGCCTGAACGCTGGCACTACATTGGCAGCCACGCCAGCTACTCGCGCGGCTGGCTGGCCGATTTGCCCGCCGGCCTGGCCCAGCGCATCGGCTGGGGCAATGCCGAAGCCCTGCTGCGCGGCATGGCGGCCACCGCATCATGATGACGCCACAACCGAAGCGGGGCCACTTTGCGGGTAGGCGACTGACCTGCATGACCTGCCTGACCCGTCTGACCTGTTTGGTCGCCCTGGCGGCGTGGCACACCACGGCGGTGGCCAACCCAGCCGTCGCCCATTGTGGTGAACAACTCACGACCGGCACGCGTCAGCAAGCAGCGGGCGGCGGCTACCAGCTTGCCTGGGTGGCCAACGCCTGGCCGATACCGGTGGGGCGCCACTTTTCAATTGACTTTGTGCTGTGCGCACCACCCGGCGCGGCCGTTCCGGCCGGCGTGCGGGTGGACGCCGACATGCCGGCGCACCGCCACGGCATGAACTACCGGGCCACAGTTGCGCCGATGGGCGGCGGGCAGTTCAAGGCCGAGGGCCTGATGTTTCACATGGCCGGGCGCTGGCGGCTGATCTTCGATATTGAAGGCGCGGCGCCGCCGGTGCGCATCACGCACGAGGTGCTGGTGCAATGAGACGGGCCTGGGCCGCCGCCCTGCTGGCCGTCGCGGCGCTGCTGACCGCCGCAGCCACCGCCGCGTCAGCACCGCTGCTGGCCTTCACCCCCACCGAGCTTCAACAAATCCTGTCCCACGGACCCTGGCCCCCGCCCGTGGCGTTGGACGCCGGCAACGCCCAAGCCGGCCAGCCCCATGCGATCGCGCTTGGCCAGGCGTTGTTCTTTGATGCGCGGCTGTCTCCCGATGCCAGCCTGTCCTGTGCCAGTTGCCACGTACCGGCACTGGCCTTTGCCGATGGGCGCGCGCGCTCGGTCGGCCGTGCGCCGCTGGAGCGCAACGCGCCGTCGCTGTGGAACGCCGTGCACGAGCGCTGGTACGGCTGGGACGGCGCCGCCGACAGCCTGTGGTCGCAAGCGATACGCCCGTTGCTGGACCCGCGCGAAATGGCCGCCAGCGCGGAGCACGTCGCCCGCACCATTGCAACCGACCCGGCGCTGGCCTGCCGCTACCGGCAGGTATTTGGCGGCGAGCCCGGCGCCGACCCCCAGCGCACCTTGGTGCATGCCGCCAAGGCTCTGGGCGCCTACACCGGCTCACTGGTGTCGGGGCGCACGGCGTTCGACGCGTTTCGGGATGCGCTGCAGCGCGGCGACCGGCGCGCCGCCGCGCGCTACCCACTTGCGGCACAACGTGGGCTGCGGCTGTTCGTGGGGCGAGGGCAATGCAAGGTGTGCCACACCGGGCCGATGTTCAGCAACGGCGAGTTTGGCGACACCGGCCTGCCCTTCTTCAGCCAACCCGGCGTGGTGGACCCGGGGCGCCATGGTGGCATCGCGGCGCTGCGAGCCAGCGCGTACTCGCTGCTGTCACCGTGGAGCGATGCCAGCGACACCGCCGTCACCGTCAAGACCCGCCACGTGGTGGCGCAGCACCGCAACTTTGGCGAATTCAAAGTGCCCAGCCTGCGCAACGTGGCCGACACCGCACCGTATATGCACGACGGCCAACTCGCTACCTTGTCCGACGTCGTTCGGCACTACTCCGAACTCAATCTTGACCGACTACACGCGGATGGCGAGCAGATCCTCTTGCCACTGCACCTGTCGGCGCAGGAAAGCGCGGATCTGACACGTTTTTTGCAGACCTTGTCGGATCACAAGGCCAGCACCTGGAAGCCCAGGGTCCTGCCGGCATGCAAGGCCGGCCAGTGAGATACTTGCGCCTGCTCGCACGGCTGCGGTATGACGCCGCGGACTGCCCTCGCCGAGCTTGCTTGCCACTCACAGGATTCCCACATTGAAGTCAACCCTCGCCAGTCTGCTGCTTGCAGGCCTGTGCCTGGCCGTACAGGCCTCGCCCCAAGACGATAGCGCCAATACACTGTTCGAGCGCTGTTACCAAGCCAGCTCGGCCTACTCCCCCATGGGCCTGTCATGGGACGGCGATTACTCTCGCAACGACCAGCTTGACGACCTGTCGGATCGAGCGGCAGCCGCCGTGCTGGCGATCCACCAAGCTTGCCTGAACGACGCCCACGCGATCGATGTCACCGCACTGTCGGCGCCGGTGCGCGAGTCGATGGAGGTGTTTGTCTACACCTCACAACACGCCATCGAGGGCTATGCCTATCGCCACTTCGACTACCCCAGCAATCCGATGGGCGGCTGGGACACTGGCGTGTTTCAGTTGTTGACCAATGCGCACCCGATCCGCGACCGCAAAGACGCGCAGGCCTACCTGGAACGCGTGCGCCAGATCCCGCGCTATCTGGCGCAAGTGCGCGAACGCACAGCCCAAAGCGAGCAGGCCGGCGTGGTACTGCCCAAGCCGCTGTTCGCTGCGGTGTACGCCAACTTCGAGACACTGCAAAAGGGCCGCCCGATGCGTGGGCGCGGTGTGCACCCGTTGGCAGACGACTTCGCCCGCAAACTGGCAGGGCTCAAGCTGCCCGTGGACGAGGCCCGCGCGCTGCGCCAGCAACTCGATACGCTGCTGGCCGGACAGGTTCAACCCGCACTGCGTGTGCACTTGGCCGCGCTGCGTGCCCAAGAACAGCGCGCCCCGCTGCAAGGTGGCCTGGCGCGCATCCCCGGCGGTGAGGCTGCCTACGCCTTTGCCCTGCAGTCCAATACCACCACGGCCCTGTCGCCCCAGGAGATCCACACCCTGGGCCAAAGCGTGATGGCCGATCTGTCGCTGCAGATGCAGGCGGCCCTGCGCGCCGCCGGTCTGAGCGGCAACCCAGCCAAAGACTACCCACGGCTGCGCTCGGCCAAGCAGTACCACTACCCCAACAACGACGCCGGCCGCGCGCAGATGCTGAGCGACGCCACACGCTACGTCGACCAGGCCCGCGCCGCGCTGCCCAAACTGTTCACACGTTTTCCCAAGGCCGACGTCAAGGTCAAACGCATGGACCTGTTCAGCGAGGCCGGGGACGCCGCAGCGCGTTACCAGTCGCCCGCCATCGACGGCAGCCAGCCCGGGCACTTTGTCATGAACCTGGCCAACACGCGCCGCATTCCGCGTTATGCCCTGGAGGTTCTGAGCTACCACGAAGCGATCCCCGGGCACCACATGCAGACCGCTCTTGCGCAGGAGAACAAGGCGCTGCCCCTGTTTCGACAGCGCCAGTGGTACGTGGCCTATGGCGAAGGCTGGGCACTCTACTCGGAGCAATTGGGCAAGGAACTCGGGTTCTACACCACACCGCTGTCCGAAGTGGGCCGGCTGGCCGACTCGATGTGGCGCGCGGCACGGCTGGTGGTCGACAGCGGCCTGCACGCCAAGGGCTGGAGCCGCCAGCAGGCGCGTGACTACATGAACAGCGCGCTGCCGGCAGACCCGGCGGAAGTGAACGCCGAAGTCGACCGCTACCTGGTTTGGCCCGGCCAAGCCACCGGTTACATGGTGGGCAAACTGCGCATCGTCGCCCTGCGGGACAAGGCACAAGCCGCGCTGAAGAATAAGTTTGACGTGCGCCGCTTTCACGACACCGTGCTCGCCGCTGGTGCCGTGCCGCTGACCGTGCTCGATGCAATCGTCGAACGCTGGATTGCCACCGAGTTGGCTCGCACCGATTGAATCAGCGCTGCGCGATCGGCCCACCGCAGGCGGGGCCCGGGTCAGCGATCGTGCGCCGTGTGTTTGCCGGCCTCCCAGCCCCGCTCACCCAGCGTCGCGCGTGCGATCTGCTCCGGGCTGGCCTCCAGCGGCGTGGCCATGGTGTCGTTCCAGCGGTTCAGAAAGGCAAACATCGCCACGACGCCCAGGATCTCGGTGATTTCGCCGTCGCTCCAATGCTGCTGCAACTGCGCAAACTGCTCATCCGTGACCGCATTGGGCTGGCTGGCCGCCGCCAGCGCAAAGTCCAGCGCCAGGCGCTCGCGCTCGCTGTAGTGGGGACTGCTGGCGTAGGTCCAGACATCGGCCAGTTTGGCGTCACTGATGCCGAAATTGTGGGCACCCAGCAAGGTGTGCGCCTGGCAATACAGGCAGCCCGACACCTTGCTCGCGACGTGGCCGATCAGGCGCCGAAAGCCCAGGTCCACCTCACCGGCTGGGTCCATCACCGCCGCATTGAGTTGCGCCAGGGCCTGCACCAGTTTGGGTTTGCGCTGCATGGTCAGCACGCTGTTGGGAGTAAAACCCAGCGTGCCCAGGAAAAAGTCGAAATGCGCCTTCAACTCAGGGTGGGTAGCGCCGGGTAGCGGACTCAGTCGGGGCATGATGACTCCAGGGTGAGGGGGGCCAACTCAGACGGCCCCGCGTCCCTTCTGGCTTTCGAAATAGACGACTTTGCGGGCGCGCTGCACGTCGCCCAGCGGGCGATGATCGGCCAGTGCCTGCCACGGGTCGAACACGTCGGCTTCGACCTTCTTGGCCAGCGCCTGGCCCTTGGCGGTGGTGGTGTCCTGCTGCGGCAGCGTCAGCCGAGCCACGGTGCTGTAGGGCGTTGACCAGTTGACCGACGCATCCTCAATCGGAGTCAGCGCCTCACTCACGAAGGGCTGCAACTGCAGATCCCATTGCAGCGGCTGACGCGACAACCGCGCACTGAAGTCCGCGCCCAGGTCGTCCTTGGCCGCCGCGCTGGCCACACCATTGGTGGCGGCGGGCACCAATCTGACGCGCACCGCATAAGGCCCGCACGCCATCGGGACGGCACTGTACATGGTCTCGGTCGCAAAACCGCCAAAGGATTTCCCAACCGTCGACACCATTTTGAGCAAGCGCTTGGGCCCCCCCAGCAAACCGTAGCGGCTCACCAGAAACCGCAGCAACGCGCCATTGCCACGCGACGCCGCCTCGACGAAATCCACAAACTCGTCGCTGCGGGGAAAAGCGAACACCTCCTGATTGATCAGCGTGAAGTCCTGGCTCTTGGCAGGACCGTTGCCCAACGCCGAATCGCCCCTCACGCCCAGCACGCGCAGGGCAAAGCCGCGGATGTCTGGTGTGCGGTCCGGGGCGCGGTCCAGACCGCCATTCGAGAGCCGCACCCGCACGTCGTACTTGGCGGGTACCGCAAACAAGCCGTGCCATGCAAAGCTGGGCACGTCCGGCAGCACCTCCAGGGTGCCGTGTGCGGCCGTGATCTGCTTGCGGTGCAGCGCCCGCCCCGCCCCGTACTTGGCCGACTTGCGCGCCTGAATCGCCGCGAACAGCTTGCCGTAACGCTCGAAGCGCTCCGCTTCATCGGCTGCGATGTTCTCTTTCCATTCCGTGCTGGGCAGCAAAGTCGTGGCCATGGTGATCACTCTCAAAGGCGTGGCAAAGGCAACCATGCTACCGCCAAAGCCGAGCGACGTGTGTCACGGTGTGTGAGCTGACCAAGGCATCACAAAGAATGCGTGGGTAAAGTTATGATGACGCTGGACTGACTGCGATCGAATTCACAGTGCGTTCAAAGGCATTTCACCAGTTGTTGAAGGAGCCGGCCATGAACAAGCTTTTCTGTTTGCTCTTGCTTTGCATCACGGTCATGGCGCGCGCCCAGACCTACGACGTAAAAACCCGCGTGCTCACCTTGCCAACCGTATCGGTGGCGGGCGCGACCTACACCGATGTGCTGCTGCTCCTGAAGGACATCGAGCTGGTCAGTCTCGGCGCGCCACCCGCCACGAGTGTGAGTTATGACGTGGATAGCAGAATTTTGGCCCTGCCAACTGTGTTGATCACCGGCACAAGCTACCAGCATGTGTACATCAAGCTCAACGATGTCGAGCTGGTCAGCATCGGCGCGCCACCGTCACGCATCTACGTCAATCTGGTGTCCCACAACGAAGACACTGCCACCGGCAGCAACGCGGATTGCCTGGCCTACTTTTCAGCGGCCGATCAGCAGTACAACGCCAACAGCGCCGCACTGGAGGCGATTGTCCAGACCGTGCGCGACAAACGAGCTACGTTCAACTTCCAAAGCGACGTCGAGTACCTGAACCTGGTGCTGGCGCGTGAAACCGCTCAGAACAACGTGTTGCGGCGTTTGGCGACGGGTTATCCAGGAACCCTTGAGATAGATGCTCACGCCCATGAGACCGTGCAGAAGAACTATGCCGACGTTGCCAATCTGGTGGAGCGGGTGGCGGGTGTGCGTACCGGTATCGTCGGCGGTTTTACCGCCGTGAGCTGTCGGCCCGGCACGGCAGCCCCAGTCTGGGACAAGTTTCGCATCCCGCTCGCGCCCGCCGCCGGACAGGGCACCGCCTTCAACGCCACGGCTTTGACGCTGGGCGCCTCCGCCGGCCATGTCTGCGACCCCGATGTAGCGGGCATATGGCGCCCGGCGGCAGTCGACAATTTCTTCACCGACGATCCGGCGCAGTCGCTGATCGCCATCGGCACCGGCTATGCCGCCAAGGATTTGACCGAGGCCGCCACCGCCGTCGCCAGGCTGGTTACCGACCTGAAGGCCGGCAAACTGGAACCAAACCGGATGTACACAGCCTCGGTCACCCTGTCCCACTGCAACATGCACTTGTCGGGCCGCGGCGCCACCGCCGCCGACGTGGCCACCTTCATCGATACCGTCAATGCGCTCGACGATGCGACGGACTTCGTCCGCTGGGCCACCTTCTCGCAGATGGCCGACATCTGGAAAACCAGCTACGCGAAAAAGCCGAGCATCTGGCGCGGCCCCTAGCCGCGGCGAGTTGGCCAATTCGACAGTGAGGATGTCGCCCCGGCCTTTTTGCGCTTACACTCACGCCCGGGTCAACAGTTCACCCAGGCGTTGCCGGAGCCCAGTGCTCACGCTAAACCTGCCAACACCACCAGCCAGCACCTGACATTTTTGTGTGCCCACGCTGCAAGCGGCAACCCCAGCACTCTTGACTGAGCCCAGGCACACGAGGAATGTTCATGACTCGACTGCTCGTACCCCTCGCCACGCCCGACGTTTCGGCGTTCACCAAGACCCTCAAGGGTTTTCTGGACGAGCGCCACGCCGTCGGCAAACCCTTACCCTCGCATGTGGAACTGCTCAACCTGCTGGCGCGCGCCGCCGGCCTGCGCAATTTCGCCACCCTAAAGGCCAGCGTCCTGAACGCCGCGCCGCGTGTAGCCCCGACTTCGCCCGCCGCCGTACCAGGCGGCTCGGCAATCGATCTGTCCACGCTTTCGGCCACCGTGCGCAAGGCGCTGATTCAGTTCGACGAGGCCGGGCGACTGGTTCGCCTGCCCAACAAGCTGTCGGTGCAGCAAATGGCCATGTGGGCGCTGTGGACCCAGTTTGCGGCCCGGCGCAAATACACCGAGAAGGAGGTCAACGCCATCCTCAACGCCCACCACACCTTTGGCGACCAGGCCACGCTGCGCCGTGAGTTGATCAACATGACGCTACTTGGTCGCAAGAGCGACTGCAGCGAGTACTGGAAGCAAGCGCACCGGCCCACGCCGGAGGTGCAAGCTTTCTTGCAGGCCTGGCGCGCGGGTTTGCGTTAAGGCGCTGGGTAGGGCGGCTCTCGTTCACAAGCATCGCGGATCCCTTAACAAACAGGAAAGCAAGCGCGCCTTCAGGACTCTTCAGGACCACCCCAAAGACCTGAAGGCTTTTCAGGAGAACACTGTGTTTACCTGAGCACGGCGCAGCCCACGCCGACTCGGACTTTCAACCCAGGATCGGGCCGTTCTTAAGGGAGTAGTGATGATTTGCTTACAACCATGCCGACCTTACCTGGTGGCGCTTGGCCTCTGTGCCATGTCGCAGTTTGGACACGCGGCGCTGGCTCAAGTCGCTGTCAGAGCGTTCGGGATGGACACACCGTCGGGCGTTGGTTTCACCGTCAACACCGCGGGCACGCCATCTGGCCCGGCATTGGCGTCGCGCTCGGTAACCGCGGTAGCGGGCAATTCCTCGTCGTACGCGCAGGCTACGGCGGATCCGTTTAGCGGCGTCGTCCGGGAGAAGCTGGGCGCCACGGTGGCCGCCAGCAGCTATGTCGTCGGTCGCCATGCAGGTGGATCCAGTACCGCCAGCATGAGTGGCAGCATCAATCTGGCCGGCCCGGCTTCGCCGGGCTTCGCCACCTTCACCGCTGTGCTGGAAGGCAGCTACAACGTCGTCACGCCCCCGCCGTTTGACTATGCGTCGCTGGACAATTCGGTTGCGATGAACTACACGTTCAGAGTGGGCGACAGTCCAGAGTTTCACAACATCGATCCTGTGTACTATTTTTGTTGTGGCCCGGGGGCGTTCAGCAGGGGGTTCAGTTGGACGCAGTTGGTCAGTGCGGGAGACTCGATTTTCTTCGATCTCTACCTTGATGTCGACGTGTTGACGGTGGCAGGACTGTCACAGTTTGATGCCTCCAACACTTTCAAAATAACCGGCGTGGACTTGCCTGACGGCTACTCCTTTACGTCGGACGCGAGCGGGTTCTTGTCCCAATTTGCCGCGTCGGTGTCATCTGTTCCCGAGCCAACGTCGTCGTTTCTTGTCGGCCTGGGCCTGACTGTAATCGCGGTAAGCCGTCGGCGCACTCGGGTTCAGCAAGAAACTCTCCCAAAAGATCAACCTATCCGGAAGACTCTCAATGCAGTCAACTCTGATCTAACGCCGACCCCTCCTGGTGCGACATGACATCGAACAGGCCACGATCCGGTGGCTTCACCCTCATTGAACTGTTGGTGGTGGTCGCGATCATCGCCGTGCTGATCGGCCTGTTGTTGCCCGCGGTGCAGAAGGTGCGCGAGGCCGCAGCCAAACAGGCCGGCAAGTCGTCGCTCAGCGATGTCTTGTGTCCACCGCCCTACTGCAACAGCCTCGACGCGAATTCGCGCAACCTCAGCCTGTTCTATCCGGCAGTACCAGCCCTGCTTGAGGCGCGCTCGGTGCTCAGCTCCGGGCTGCGGGTCACCGACAGTCAGGCCTACTTCGACGGCCACCCGTTCAACATCCACCCGTGGGACGACGACGCCCAGCTTGATCCATTCAACGTGCGGTTCGCGTTTGGCGCCGACGTCTCCGATGGCAACGATTACGCCCTGCTGGATGTGACCTATGCCGAACCTGGCGTCGAGTTCCTGGTCAGGCAGACGACCGACGGCGGGCTCTGGAAGCTGACCGCGAGCCTCGACCCGGACGCCCCCAGCTCCGTGGTGTTCAGCGCCGTGCCGGCGCCAGTTCCCGAGCCCTCGACCGCTCTGCTGGTGCTTGCCGCGCTGGCCTACCCAGTTTTCAGGCGTTTGCATCGTGAGGCTGACCAACCCCGTCGCTGATCAGTCTACCGTGACGCACCAAAGCGGGTGGCTCGACCCCGCAGCCTGTCACCATCATCAATCACTCGCGATCAGGGGGAAACGCACATGCCAGGTAACACTTGCGCCATCGACGGCCGCGGCCCCGCCATGACGGATGGGGTTCAGATCGGCGGAATCGCGATTGCCGGCTCGGTAGGAATCGGCGGCCAGAACCGGTCTGCGGATGTGGTCCTGGTCCAGCAGTTGCTCAACATCGCCCGCTCTGTATCGCTGAGCGTCGGGCAGTCCGCGCTCAAGACCGATGGCATTGCCGGACCCCTGACCATCGCCGCCATCAATAAACTGCAGAAGGCCGCGCTCGGATTCAGCGATGGCCGCGTTGATCCGGGTGGACAGACGCTGGGCCGCCTTAACGTCATGGCGCCGCCGGCACTGCTTTCGCAACTCGCCGCCTCACCCGGCCAAGCGCTGGTCGGCGCGCCTCCCGTTGCGGCTCGACTGTCGCCATTGCAGGCCGCGATGGAGGTGGTTCCCCAAGCCAGATTGTGGGTTGGCGTCGCCCAGACCCACCTTGGAAGTCTGCGCCAGGCGCTGATCCAGTCGGGCGGCATCGTGTTTCTGCCGCAGGTCTTCTCGGTGGTCAATACCCACTTCCATTTGGATCGGGATGCAAGCAACCTGCTGGTCAACATCAACAAGATCAGCAGCGTATTCAGCCGCATCTCCTCAATGTTGAACGACCCAAATCGGTTCTTTCGGGAAGGCGCATCGACCGCAAAATCAAAATTTGCTGACGCTCGAACCGGCGGGTTCAGCAGTTCTAACACCAGCGATGTCGTGACCTTCAGAACCGAGTATCCAGACTGCGGCCCAATGTGCCGAACCGCCATGATCCTCCATGAAGGGGCACACTATTGCGGGGGCCCGGGCGAGATCATCCATTTCGCGCATGAATTTCCCAAGTTCGACGGCGAACCTCAAGATGGCGGCGCCAACAACTACGCGAACATGCCGACATCCGAGGCGATAAGGAATGCGGCAAGCTATGCGGCGTTTGCCATCCATGCCACGTTCCTGCAGGATTTGCGCTTCGGTCTCGACACCAAGAACACCTGAGCGACAGCGCCGCGAAAGGTCCAGGATGGGCCAAGTCGCATCGCCTGGCAGCACATTCCTCAGCCCTCTGGGTTGTAGCGACTCCTGGCACTATGCATTCGCGCTGCGGTGACATGACCCTGCAGCGCGATTCAGGTCTTTGGGTTAACTCTGAAAAGCCCTGCCGAACCTGTCGCCGTTCCTGCCCTTCCTTCGTGCTGACCGCCAAAGTCAAGAAGAAAAGGCAAGAACTTTCGGTTGAGTACACTTGTCCTGCGTCGCTGGTTCAACGATTGACGCCCCACGCTCAAATCCCCAAGGAGAGGCTGTGTCCGGTCGGATGCCACCACAAAGTATTCGGTTCGGCCAATTCGAGCTGCAGCCGTTGGCGCGGGCGCTGCTGCTTGAGGGAGCGCCGGTGCGGCTTGGCAGTCGCGCTTTCGATGTACTGATGGTGCTGGTCGAGCGCCACGAGGGGCCGGTCAGCAAGGCCGAGCTGCTCGACAGCGTATGGCCAACGTCCGTGGTCGAAGAGAACACCTTGCAGGTGCATGTCTCGGCACTAAGAAAACTCCTTGGCCCCACATCGATCACCACCATCCCTGGGCGCGGCTACAGATTCACGACGCCATTGGAGGCGGATTCCAAGGTGCCCGAACCACGGCCATCGACGCCAGCAAGCCGACACAATTTGCCGCAGGCACGCAGCCGATTCGTCGGTCGCGACGCGGCATTGGCGCGATGCACGGTGTTGCTGCAGGATTCGCGGATTCTGACGCTGACCGGCGTCGGGGGCTGCGGCAAGACACGTTTGGCGCTGCAACTGGCGCGCCAACAGCTTGCCAACTTTGCTGATGGTGTTTGGTTTGTCGATTTGGCGCCCTTGCAGGAGCCGCAACGGGTTGCCGAGTCCGTCGCAGCCGCACTGGCAGTGTGCGAAGAGGCAGGAACCCCGCTGATCGAGCGATTGAAGGAACACCTGGCCCCACGGTGCGCACTGATCGTGCTGGACAACTGCGAGCATGTGCTTGACGCGGTGGCCGAAGTTGCTGACTCGCTGATGTCGGCGTGTGCCGACTTGAAGATCGTCACGACCAGCCGCGAAGGTCTAGGGCTTGTTGGTGAGCAGATCTTTCCGGTCTGTCCGCTGTCCTTGCCTTTGTCCGCGGACGGCGTGGCGATGCAGGATTCCGAAGCCGTCCGATTGTTCGTGGACCGCGCGTGTCTGACACTGCCGGATTTCACGATCCATGACCGGAACGCGGTCGCGGTCATGGACATTTGCTGCCGACTCGATGGCATCGCACTGGCCATCGAACTGGCGGCGGCCAGGGTCGATATGTTGTCGGTGGACGAGATCAGCGCACGCCTGGACGACCGTTTCAGGTTCCTGATCGGAGGTAGCCGCGCTTTGCCGCGCCACCAGACACTGCAGATCACGCTGCAGTGGAGCCACGACGCCTTGCCCTTGCAAGAACAGCAGTTGTTTCGCCAACTCGCGATCTTTGCGGGAGGCTGCACACTCGCTGCGGCCACTGAAGTGTCCGGCATTGCCGACGAGTACGCCGTTCTGGCCTTGCTGACGCGCTTGCATGACAAGTCGCTTCTGGTGTTCGACCAAGATGGTTTGGCGCAACCGCGCTACCGGATGCTTGAGACGGTGCGTCAGTACGCTCAAGACAGGCTTGACATCGCTGGTGACGGTGGCGCAGTGCGGGGCCGGCATCTTCGCTGTTTCGTGGCCTTGGCTGAGGCTGCTTCGACGCAGATGCAGGGGCCCCAACAGGGCGCTTGGATGGCGCGGCTGGCACAGGAGCAGGAGAATTTTTTTGCAGCTCACAGTTGGTGCCGGCACACCGCCGATGGCTCGCAGGCCGCCCTGCGCCTGGTCGCTTGCTTGTGGGCTTACTGGGTGGGCTCGGCCCAGTTGGAACGCGGTTACACACTGGCCAAACTGGCATTGGCGGGCGCTGTGAATGATGTGGACGCCCTTTGGCATTGCCGCGCATTGTGGGCGATGGGTCAGATTGCGTTTCGCATGGGGAGCTACCAAGAAGCGCTGATGTGTGCAGACGATAGCTTGACCTTGGCTTTTGCGGCGGGTGACGCAGAGCAGATGGCCGCCGGATTGGGGCTTCGGGCCAAGTGCCTGCATTCGATCGGGCAGCCTGAGCAGGCGCTGAGTCAATACGAGCGGGCTTGTGAGCTTGCGCGAACACTCAAGACCACCTACTGGCTCGGTACGGTTCTGAACAATCTGGCCGAGTTGCATCGAAGCGCGGGACACCGTGAGACCGCCGAGATTTGCTACGAGGAGTCGATCAGCATTTCGCGGAACTTGCAGTCCCCTGGCGGCACTTTCGTGCCCTTGTGCAACTTGGTCAGACTGTCTGTGGTTTGCGGCAAGCTCGAACGCGCTGGCGTGCTTCTACTGGAGTGCCTCGACCTGGCCGCTGGCGCAGAATTGAAGGGCATGGGTGAGGATTTGCTCGAAGTCGCCGCCGGTCTGGCATCGGCACGGCAAGAGTATGCCTACGCCGCTCGCTTCTGGGGTGCCGCGCAGGCTTGCATGCGTGCGGGAGGAAGTCAACGCGAGCCGGTCGATGAGGTGTTTGTCGCGCCATTGGTCGCGAATGCGAAGTCCGCGCTTGGAAGCGTTGCATTCCTGCGCGCCGAGTCACTGGGCTCTGCCATGAGCCAGGCATCGGCCGTCATCGAAGTCAAGCGGTGGCTGCAAGAGCGTGTGTCGTGACGAGGCGAGCCACCAGGTTCCTGGCTGGAGGAAGTCCAGGGCGAGCAGCCGCTGGGCAATGCCTTTCCGTGGAGGGTCCTGGGGGGCAAATGATGACCCGCCCGGCGGTCCAGCGTCGGGCCGCTTTGCATCTTGTTACAGACGCCCAGGCGCGGGTGACGTAGCATCAACGCAGCCTGCCCCAAGCCCCAGGAACTGAACATGCCAGCGCCCAAACCGACCGCCGATATCATCGTCCTCAACACCCGAACACTGGCACTGCTGCTGGCCCTGCGCGACGCCCTGGTGCAGACCTCGTTGAGCCTGCATGATCTGAAGTTCGAGATCGATCTGCGGGCCCGCGACTCGGCCCAGCGGGACTGTGCCGCCATGCTGGAGCGTGTTCGCCAGCGCTCCCGAACCGACCATTGATGCGCCGCTTGTACACCGCTTGGCGCAAGCTGTGCGGGTCTGTCAGATAATTTGCGGGTCTGAACTCCTTGCGAGAAATATATGAAGAAACTCATCTGGCCACTGTTGCTGTTTGTTTCCCTGGCAATCACGCTCAGTACGGGCGCACAAGCCGCCGACCGGGCAGACCAACCTTACGACGAGGCTGCCAATTCGCCAGCCCAGGTAACCCAGGCCTTCGCCACCGCCAAGGCACAGGGCAAGCGCGTCCTGATCGTGTTTGGCGCCAACTGGTGTGGCGACTGCAGGATGCTCGACGCCGAGTTCAAGAAGCCGGCCATGCAATCCCTGCTCGACGCCAATTTTGTGACGGTCAAAGTCAACGTCGGTCGCTTTGACAAGAATCTCGACGTGGTCAAACCCTACGGGGATGTGATCAAGAAGGGCATCCCCTCGATCGTCGTCGCCACCGCCGACCGCCAATTGATTTACGCCACCAGCGGCGGCGAGCTGGCCGATGCGCGCGGCATGGGCGAAGACTGGATCGCCGAGTTCTTCCGGGGCCTGGCTGGCAAGGGACTTGGCCGCTAGCCGCGCAAGTCAGACCTGTCAGACTGCGGCTGCGGGCCGCCCGGCCTAGCGACCTCAAGCCGGAGCCGCTTTGTTGGTCGCTTTGTTGGTCCATGAAGAATCCGCGCCATCGGATTAAAATTTTGTTCATCCCGCGTACCCCATGTCCACCACCCCACCCCCTGCCACCGACAAAACCCTGCTGGCGCAGGGAATCGATGCACTGGATGCGGGCATTTCGGTTTTTGACGCCAATCTGTGCCTGATTGCAGCCAACCGCCGACTCGCCGAGCTGTTCGAGTTTCCGCCACACCTGATGCAGCCCGGCACCTCGCTGGCAGAGCTCTACCGCTTCAATGCGCGGCGCGGCGAATACGGCGCGGGCGACCTGGAGGGTCAGGTGCAAACCCGGCTTGCGATAGCGCGGCGTTTCGAGCCACATGATTTCGAGCGTGACCGCCCGGACGGCATGATCATCGAAGTGCGCGGCACGCCGCTGCCTGCCGGTGGCTTTGTCACGATCTACACCGACGTCACCGAGCACCGTCAACGCGAGCGCGCGCTGGAGTCGCTGACCACCGAACTGGAGGCGCGTGTCGCCGCCCGCACCGCTGAGCTGGCACGCCAATCGGCCCTGCTGCAGCAGGTGGTGTCGCACGTGGACCACGGCATCACACTGGTCAACAAGGAACTGGTGCTCGAACTGTGCAACCCGCAATTTGCGCGCATCATGCGTTTCCCACCGGATCTGGCGCGCCCAGGCAACAACTTCGAGGACTTCATTCGCTTCAATGCCGAGCGCGGTGAATACGGCGCCGGCCCGGTTGAGCCACTGGTGGCGGCCCGAGTTGAGCAGGCCAGACACCCGCAGCCGCACCACTTTGAGCGCAGCCGCCCCGATGGCACCAGCATCGAGGTCATTGGCACACCCACCAGCGACGGCAGCCTGGTCACCACCTACATCGACATCACCGCACGCAAACGCGCCGAGACCGCGCTGGGCGCCAGCGAGCAGCGCTTTCACGACTTCGCGCGCGCCTCCAGCGACTGGTTCTTCGAGACCGATGCCGAGCTGCGCTTCAGCTACTTTTCTGAACGCTTTCAGGAAGTGACCGGCCTCGCGCCAGAACCCCTGCTGGGCAGACAGCGTCGTGAGGTGGCCGTGCCCGACGCCGTGGCCGCCGAGCCGGAAAAGTGGCGTCAACACGATGACGACCTGGCTCAGCGCCGTCCTTATCGCGATTTTCAGTACCCCTTGCTGGGGCTGGCGGGCCAGTGCCTGCACATCTCGGTGTCAGCCGTGCCGGCGTTCGACCACAGCGGCTCGTTCTTGGGCTACCGCGGCACCGGCACCGACGTGACGGAACTGTACCAAGCGCGTGAGGCATTGCAACACATGGCCCACTACGACGCGCTCACCGATATACCGAACCGGCGCTACTTCGAAGCCACGCTGGAGGCCACGCTGGCGCGGGCGGCACGCTACCAGCACCGCGGCGCGGTGATCTTTATCGACCTTGACCGCTTCAAGCAAGTCAACGACACACACGGGCACCTGGCCGGTGACGCCCTGCTCAAGAACGTGGCTGCGCACCTGGCCACGCGGCTGCGCAAGACTGATTTTTTAGCGCGCATTGGCGGCGACGAATTTGCCTTGCTGTGTGAATGCGTCGACAGCGACGACAACCCGATGCAACTGGCCAACGAACTGATTACCATGGTGATTGACGCCGCTGCTCGCACCTGCCCCGATTGCGAGGTGGGTGCCAGCGCGGGCGTGGCCTACTTCAACAACGCAGGCCCGAGTCTGGATGTGCTGATGCAACGGGCCGACGCTGCCATGTACCAAGCCAAGGCCAACGGTCGCGGCGAGGTTTGCCAGGCCCCCGATCAGGAAGCCTGAGTCGGGGCCGCGCACGCCCGAGCCAAGCACGCGTGGCTTGACCGTTCGATAGCGCGCTGCGTCCACTCGGGCGGGTTGAGCCAGTTCTCGCGCAGGTCGTTCAGGCGTTTGGCGGCTTGGGCGATGGCTGTTGCCTTGTCTTTGCCTGTCTGGCTGTTGGTTGGCCTGTTGCTGCTGGAGGCGCTGGTGGCGGCGGCGCGGCCGCTTGCTGCGTCACCGGGTTGGCGTTGGCCCGGCGGGGGCGGGGCGGACGCCGGGGGCTCATACGCTGCGCTTTTTGAAATCGCCCCCAACATCCGCCCCGCCCCCGCCTCATCGGATTTGCGCTTCAAGTCAATACCCCTCGTCATTGCGGGCGCAGTGGTGCCCGTCATCGCGAGCGCAGTGGTGCCCGTCATTGCGAGCGTAGCGCGGCAATCCATCTCTGTCCCCAGTGGCGACGTTGCACTATCGAAGATGCACGGGATCACAGCCCCCCCCTTCCACTTCCTCCGTGCGCTGGTGCGCGGTGTCGGCGGGGGGAGGCGGCGGGGGGGGGGCAGGGGGGGGGGGGGCGGCGGCCAGCACAGGGTCAGGGGTGCGGGGTGGGTCGGCGCGGGCGGTCAGTTCCAACTGCCCGTCTACAACGACGCCAGGATGACGCCACACGACCAATGGCCGACGCGTCAATTCAAGACCGTTGAGCCAGGGCTTCACCACTTCAGTGTTGCTCTTTCCATGTGGCTTGGGCCCGATCGACCAGTCACGAGCGGTGGCCGCGGACACGTCGAATGAGCCTTTCTTGATGCCGCCAATGAAGCACGCTTTTTTTGTCGCCCAAAAAACGGAGACTTCAAATCACCACGCTCGCCATGGGCCTCTCGACTCAGCCTCGACTGGCGTACCCAGATCGCGCAGAGGCGTGGGTGGGGCGGATGTCGGGGGCGATTTCAAAAAGCGCAGCGTATGAGCCCCCGGCGTCCGCCCCACCCACGACTCGGAGTCCCTGAAATGAGGCTCAATGAAATTGGAATCTGACCCCAATTTGTATGACCCCCATTTCTGACCCTGGTGTTCGTTCAGCTCATAGGCGGGGCCACCGCGACCCCATTTGGCGATGAATTGTGTAGGGTCATGGGTGACACAATTTGCCCTAAGTTCCTTGCATGCTTCGCGACGCTGACACCGCCCGCGCCAGCGCTTCGTAATCCGACAACTCGTTGTAGATCTGCGCCGAGATACGCACCCACAAGCGCTGGTTGAAGGCGAGCACCGGCACCTCGATACGGTGCTGTGTCCACAGCTTGTCATGCCAGCGCGTGGCGTTTTCTTCGGTGGGGGCTTCATCGCCCGGCAAGGGCAAGGTCACCATGGCCGAAAACATGCCCGGTGGGGCGGGTAGCTCGACCGCCCAATGCCGACACAGCAGCGCCGCCGCCGCGGCGGCCTGCTCGCGCAGCACCTGCCGGTAACGCGCCGCGCCGAATGCCTCGACAAAGTCCAGCGCCGCCGTGACGGCCAGCCAGGCGCTGTAGTCGCGCGTGCCCTGCCAGTCGAACTCAAGCGGGAATCCTCGGTCATGAAAGTTCGAGATCACCGCTGGGTGCAGGTCCTGTGCAGCGGCGCCCGACGCATACAGAAACGCACAGCCCTTGGGTGCGAGCAGCCATTTGTGGCAATTGCCCACGTACCAGTCGGCGCCCAGTTCGTCCAGGGCCAGCGGCAGCAAGCCGGGCGCATGGGCGCCGTCAACCAGCACCCGCACCCCCAGCGGCTGACAGACCGCCACGATCTCCGCCACCGGCGCCTGCACGGCCAGGGTGGAGAAGATATGGTCCACGATGACCAGCCGCGTGCGCGGGGTGATGGCGCTCCAGTAGGCCTCCAGAATCGCCTCCTGGCCCGACAGCGGAAACTCAAGCTGCACCCGCCGCACCACCAAGCCATGGCACTCGGCAAGATGCTGCACGGTGTGCCGCACGGCCAGGTAGGCGTGGTCGGCCAGCACCAGTTCGTCGCCGGCCCGCCAGGCTATCGAGCGCAGCACCGCGTTGACCCCGGCGGTGGCGTTCTCGACCATGCCCAGGCGCTCAGGCTGCGTCGACAAAAACGCCGCCAACCGTGCACGGGCACTACACAGGGCGGCCGGCAACTCGTCGGACATGAAACGCACCGGCTGGCGTTCCAGGCGCTCACGCCATTGGTGTTGCGCGGCCAGCACGTGGCGCGGCGTGGCGCCATAGGAGCCGTGGTTGAGAAAGTGCATGGACGGCTCCAACGCCCAGAAGTGGCGCAGGGCGTGGCCGGGTGCGGCCATGGAGAGTGCTTTGAGTTCGCGGGACATGGCGCATTGTTCCGCAAGTTCAGTCGCCCCGGCCACTTTTCAATGCACTGCACACACTAAACAATGCGCACCATGGACGGCGCGGTTGCCGGCATTGGTCAGTTGAGGACAGCGCTGAAGGTCTGTCCCGCACATTCCAGGAGAACCGCGTGCCCACTCCCCTGCCCCCGTGCGCGCCCTGATCGTCGTCGACGTTCAGGCCATCTACGCCGACGGCCCCCTGCTGATCGAATACCCACCGGTGTAACAGTCGCTGCAACGAATCGGACAGGCCATGGACGCGGCCCGTGCGGCCGGCATCCCGATCGTGATGGCCAGCAACCAGCGCGCCAAGGCCGTTTGAGTTCAGCTACTTGAAGGATTTGCTCAGAAACGCCATCACGGCTTTACCGGCTGCCTCGCGCGCCTTACTGTCACCCTCCACGCTGGCCCCTTTGTCGGTGCAAAGCTCGCGTCCAATTTCCTTCACTTTGTCTTGAGAAAGAGCCTCGCCGCTGCGGCGGTCACGCATTTTGAAGTCAGCGAGGTCGTACTCCAGTGGGCACCCCTCTTTGGTCTTGGTGTTGAACGGCAGGTTGATGCGTCGGCTGTTGTCCACATCAAACTTGTGGCGCGCCCCCGGCAGCACGACAAACTCGGTCGGCGTGCCGGCGCCAGCGATGCGCTGCGCGTAACTGCGGCAGTCGCTCATGTAGGTGTAGTCATCAGCGTCGCCGTGCACGAACAACATTGGCTCGGGGCTGAACGCACCAGGCTTGGGTGTCACCGCCAAAATGCCAGCGCAGCCGCCGCTGTACAGGGCCACATGCGCGGCGAAACGCAGGCCAGATGGCGCCGAGCCCGTGATGATGGACAGCACCCCGCTGCGCACGGCGGTAATGCCACCGCGCGAAAAACCCATGACCGCGATACGCTTGGGGTCGATACGCGGATGACTGGCCAGCATGCCAAGCGCGGCAAACGCATCGGCCGTGTCAGCCACAAACGGCACCTGGCTCTGATCTTCGCCGGTGGACTTGACGCCCCGTGGACTGAAGACATCAATCACGAAGGCGGCAATCCCCTGATCGTTCAGAAGTTTGGCCCAATAAGTGACCTGCTCAGGATAAACGCCGCCCGAACCGTGCACCAGCACCACCGCTGGCAGTTTGGTGTCGGTCGGCACATTGGACGGCAGCACGAGTTCCCCCTGGGCCGTGGCGGCCGGACGCGGTCGACCCGGCTGGATCAGGTCCAGCACGGTCGTCGGTGTGCTGGAAGCAAAGCTGTACAAACCACTGCCCGGTCCGCTGCGAAAATCCACCAAGGGAGTCGCATTCTGGGCCAGCGTCGCCGCACTAAAGAACGTCGCGTACACGCCAACGGTCAGAAATCGTCTTGAGTTGCGATACATGATTTCGGGACGACCCTGGACCTCAGACTTTGCGCCGAACAAGTGCCAGCGCGCCAAGTGCGCCCAACACCAACAGGATGGATTCTGGCTCCGGCACGGACGTACCAGGATCTTCCGCCGCGCGATCCACATCGCCACCATGCACGGCCATGGCGTACGCGTTGGAATACGCGAGGATGCTGTTGTCGGAGTAGTTCTCAGTGCCAACCTCAGGCGAGAAGAACCACCAAATGTTGTTGTCCGCATTGATCGCATTCGACCAGTACTTGGGACTCATGGCTGCATCAGTTACCAAGCCCTCGAAATAGCCAGTTGTCATGAAGCCAGCACTCCAAAGATCCCCCATCTCGCTGTCTCCAAAGGCCAGCGTCGTCGGCAGACGCCAGCCGCCGCCCAGGCCGGTGGCCCAGGCGTTGGCGTCGTTCCAGATCAAATGACTCGCATCAAACAGCGTAACTGAACCAGCACCATGATGAACGTCGCGCAACCAAGTGATCCCTTGAGCGCTGTCGTACCAGGCGTCAATCCCGGCTACGCTATCCAGATAGCGCGCCTGCAGCGTTGCCTGGGCTGGTGACGCCATGATGAGCATGGCTGCGGTCGTCAGCACCACATTGCACAATTTGCCGACTTGCATTTGAGTTTCTCCGGTTTGATTTGAACGAATTACCAAACGCAACATCCATGCCACGACCGTGATCAACCTTGCTTCAACTGGTAGATCGCTATTAGTATCAACAGCTTATGGTTCATATTCAGGTTATCGCCCAAGCGTTGAGAGGGTCTGTGTCCGGCGATGCGCCTGGGGCTGTAAAACCGGTTTGTGATGCAGATGTATCCATGCGGGCGCGTGCATGACCACGGTACCGATGTCCGCCATCAATCAACTGGTGCTGTCCTTGTACCGCGATGGCCGGGACTTACTGCTGCACCAGTTCCAGGACTGGGCACTGGAGCAGGTCAACGGCGTAATTCCGTTTGACTCGGCTTGCTGGGGCAACGCGGCGTTGGAGCCGATCAAAGTCCACTGGGTACACCTCTACCAGTGCGACGGATCCATCCTCGACGCATATTCCCCTTACGTTCCACATGATTTCTTTCGCGACAAGTTGATGGAGCACCCTGGCGTGAGCGTCGCCATGTCCGACCCTCGCGCTGGCGAACGCCTGGCGCGAACGGAGTTGTATCTGAAGGTCGGGGAGGCTTATCAGGTGAACTGGTCGCTCGGCACCTTGCTGATCGAACCGATGTCGTCCTTGTCCGAGTACATCACGCTGTGGCGGCACGACCCAGAACGGCCGTTCACGGAGTTCGAGCGTGCTGCAAAGGAGCTGCTGATGCCACACTTGGTGGAGGCCTTTCGGTCCGTTCTCCTGCGGCACTTCTTGAAAGAAAAGGAGACTCAGCGCAAGGTCTGGGCGCTGGTCGACCGGCAGGGATTTATCCGCGAAGCGGCACCGGCCTTCAACTCGTGCCTGCGTTCTCACTGGCCAGACTGGCGTGGAAATCGTCTGCCAGATGAACTGGCAGAGTGCGTGATACAAGGGCGCGCATTCAAGACCAAGGCGCTCGAGATTGAACTGTCACACAGTGAGAGCTTGCGCTTTCTTGAAGTGAAAGCAAGGACCTTGTTGGACAAGTTGACGGCCAGAGAAAGCGAAATCGTTACCCGCTTCGCCGATGGCGAAACCTACTCCGCCATTTCGGCCGCCTTGTCGCTGGCACCCGCCACGGTACGCAATCACCTCTCGCGCTGCTACCGGAAGTTGGGCGTCAATAGCAAGGCGGAGTTGGCAAAATTGGTGGCCAACAAACGCCCGGTCAAATGAGCAGCGCCGTTGCGCCCGCCTGGCGCGTTCGGCTGTTGGGCGATGTCTCGCTGCATGACGGGCAACTCCGAGCGCTGCGCCTACCCTCGCGCGCGGCCACGGCCCTGTTGGCGCGTCTCGCGCTGGCGCCGGAACGCGCGCATTCGCGCGAGGAATTGATCGAGCTGCTCTGGCCCGGGGTTGACCTCGATGTCGGGCGCAATCGACTGCGTCAGGTGCTGTCCACGTTGAAGACCGCGCTGGAGGCGGGCGCCAGCACCCCAGTGATCAGCGCTGATCGCCAGACCGTGCGGGTGGCGCCGGGCACCCTGAGCTGCGACGCGGTTCTGTTCGAGGCCGCTTGGCGCGGCGGGCGCGTCGAGCAGGCACGCGCGCTGTACCGCGGCGAGCTGATGCCGGGCTTTTTCGACGAGTGGATTGCCGACGAGCGGCTGCGCCTGGCCGCCTTGGCTGATCGGCTGGCGGACGGCGCCACGACCGGGCCGGGCAGTGGCGTGGCGCTGCCCACCACCGGCGCAGCACCGGCTTACCTGACACGCCTCTACGGCCGCGAGGCCGACAGCGCGCGGCTGCGCGCCGACGTGCTGCAACAGCGCCTGGTGACCTTGGTCGGGCCAGGCGGCGCGGGCAAGACCCGTCTGGCGGCCGAGTTGGCCACCGCTTTGCGCGGCGCACCGCGCCTGCGATGGCCTGACGGGGGCTGGCCCGAGGCAGGCCTTGAGCCACCGTTCGATCCGGTCTTGTTCGTGCCCTTGGTGTCGTGCACCAGCCGCGCCGAGGTTCTCCAGGCGCTGGCCAGCGCACTGGGGTGCGAAGGCGCCCTGCCAAGCCTGGAACACGCCTTGGCCGGCCGCCATGCGCTGCTGGTGCTGGACAACTTCGAGCATGTGCGCGAGGTCGCCACCGATGTCGTGCAATCGCTCTTGTCGCGGCTGCCCCAGTTGCACCTGCTGGTCACCTCGCGCACGGTGCTGGGCCTGGACGGCGAGCGCGAATGCGTGTTGAGTGCCCTGGCACCGCCGCGCCCGGACCTGAGCCTGAGCGACGCCGCCGTCAACCCGGCGGTGGCGCTGTTTGTCGACCGCGCGCGCGCCGCATGGTCAGGGTTTCAACTGGACCGCGTCAACCTGGACGCCGTGCTGGGCCTGGTGCGCGCGCTCGACGGCATGCCGCTGGCGCTGGAGTTGGCCGCGGCGCGCTGTCGCGCGTTGTCGCCCGCCGAGATGCAGCGCATGCTGAGCCTGAGCGCGCCCGCCGGCGACGGCCGCGCCGTCACGCCCGCGCTGGACCTGCTCACGCGCCAGGGCAAGCGCGGCGACCGCGACCCCCGCCAGGCCTCGATGGAACGCGTCGTTGCCTGGAGCTGGGATTTGCTGCCCGGCGACGCACAGACGCTGTTGGCATCGTTAACCGTATTTCGCGCCGCTTGCAGCGCAACGGCAGTGGCAGCGGTGTGCGGCCTCACCACGGTGCGGGCGGGTGTGCTGCTGGACTTGCTGGTCAGCCACTCGCTGCTACAGGTGCAACGCCAAGGCGATCAAGCGCCGCCAAGCGATGGGCCGCAGCCGGGTTTGCGTACCCGTTCTGGCGGCGCAAGCCCGGTCTTTGCGCAAGGTTGCCCGCAGCCTGCCGAGCGTTTTCAACTGCTGGAGGTGATCCGCGAATTCGCGCAAGCGCGCCTGCCCGGCGCACATGCACTGCGACTGCGCGCGCGCCTGCGCCAGTGGCTGATCGAATGGGCCAGGCGCGAAGGGCAGACCCCGTTGCCGGCGCGCATCGAACCCGAGCTGCCCAACGTGCACGCTGCCCTGCTCAGCGCCCAGGGCGATGGCGCGGCGCAGGACGCGATGCAACTGGCCCTGGCCTTGCGCAACTACTGGGAGCTCGACGGCATGCCGCCGCACAGCCAACAGGCGCTGGAGAGCGCGCTGCAACAGGCCTGCGCGCCGGTCGCCAGCAGCGCCGACGCTTGGCCGCCCAGCTTGCTCTGTGACGTTCATGAACTACTGGCCTATACCAGCATTGGGGCTGGCAACGGCGCGCATGCCCTGGCCCATGCCAATACCGCGTTGGCGCTGGCCGGCGCTGACAAGGGTCGGCGCGGGCGCTGTCTGCTGCGCGGCGTGTGGGTCAATCTGGCAATTGACTACCGCGCCCCCGGCCAGGACGCACCGCTGGACGAAGCGTGGGCGCTGGCGCTTGAGGTTGGCGACATCCCCTTGCAGGCCCGCTGCTTACACCAACAAGGCATCCTGGCGCGCTACCAAGGCAAGGGTGCGGCGCACGCCGAGCCACTGTTCGCCCAGGCCCAGGCGCTGTGGAGCGGGCTTGGCAACTCGTGCCTGGCCCACGCACGCCTGCGCAACCGCGCCCAGTGTTGGGCCGCGCAGGGCCTGCACGCTCAGGCGCTGGACAGCTTTCGGCAATGCGAACAAGCCGCGCGCGCCGAAGGTGATTGGGTCGGCATCATCGACTCCACGCTGGGCGCGGGCACCGCGCTGTGCCACCTACGGCAATGGACGCAGGCCGTGGCGGCGGGTAGCGAGTGCATTCGTGTCGCCTGGCTGCGCCATCATGCGCATGGGCTGGCCTATGCCCTGTGGAACATCGCCCACCCGATGCTGCGCAGCGGCCGCGTCGAGGACGCCGTGCGACTGATGTCCCTGGCCAGCGCTTACTGGACCCAGCACATGGGCCCGCTGCGCGCCGACGACCTGCGCGACACCGTCAAGCTGCAACGCCTGGCCCGGGTTCGCCTGGGCACCGAGCGCGTCGACGTGCTGTGGCGCGAGGGCGCCAACCTGACTGTCGCCGAGGGGGTGGCGATCGTGCTGCTGCGCTGATCGGGCGCTGCACGACGCGGCGCGGTCGACCACCGTCAGCAATCCTGATGCACAGCGGACGGCTCACGACGGGAGCTTGCTGCGCTGGACACCCACGCATAGGTCAAGCTTGGGCTGCCACGCCAGCCGAACGCCGAAGTCCCGCAACTAACCAGCAGGGGTGTCGGCGCGCCATTCGGGTCGGCCAATGTCGCGCCAACACCCATACTCGTTAGCGGACCGACCTGTAGCAGCGAACCGGGCCGCAGCGCATCAACCAGGCGCCTCGGTTGCAGTGCCCGCGCCTCGATGCCAAGCGTCGCCAAGAAGGCCACCACGGTGCCCAGCCTGATCGGTGGCGGCAGCCGCTCTGCCACCAGTTTCTGATCCATCGGTACCCGGTGCAAACCGCATAGGCTGGCGACCAGCAAACGGGCCTGCGTCAGCGTCAAGGCCAAGTCCGGTGCGGCACTGGCGCTTGTGAAGTGTGGCCGATGGAGCGGCAGAATCGCGGGCGCGGGTCCTCGGGCTGCCAAGTGTGAGACATCGCGGCGCAAAATTCGAGTTGGAGTCTGGAGCATGGGACACCTTCGGTTTGGTGGTTTGCCGGGCTTACACGCGCCAGCATGAAAGTGACCTTAATTGCCCACCGCTAGCGAATCGTTAGCGCACCAGCCCATGAATTGATGAGGCGCCACCGGTGCCGGCCTCAGCGCCTGCAAGCTGGGCCGGTGCTGGCGCCTTACACTGCAGGGCGCATCGTCACCGTCCCACCATCTGCTCATGAGCCCAAGCGAAGCCCCAGCCCTCTTTACCGCCAAAGTCGAACCCGGCGACCAGCAATTTGATGCCTGGGCCAACCAACCCCTGTTGCTCTCGGCCGAACAGGGTGGCATCAACTGGCCCAGCTCCTGCCGCAACGGCGCTTGCCGCACCTGCATCAGCCAGCTCGATCAGGGCGAGGTGCGCTACCAGATCGAGTGGCCCAGCCTGAGCGCCGAAGAAAAGGCCGAAGGCTACGTGCTGCCCTGCGTGGCCTTTCCGTGCTCGGACCTGACGCTGCGCCTGGCCTGATCCCCTCACCCCTTCGACCAAGGCCACCATGTCCGATTCCTACCTTCAATTTGCCAACTCCACCGTGGGCGCCTGGCTGGCCAGTGCGCTGGGCTTGCCCAGGCCGCTGCTGCTGGAGCGCTATGCGGCCGGCCAGCCGGTGGTCCAGGGCTCGGTGCTGATCGGCGGCGGGCCGCAGCCCCAAATGCTGCCAGCCCTGGCGTCCCTGTTGAAGGGCATCGGCGCCCAAACCGTGGCCCACGCCCAGTTGCCGCAATGGCTACCCATCGCCAACCAGGCCGGTCTGCTGACCGGCCGCTGGGGCGTGGACGGCCAACCCGGCGAAAAGGTCAAGGCGCTGGTGTTTGATGCCACCGGCATGACCGACAGCACAGAGTCCGACGCGCTGTACCAGTTTTTCCACGACAGCGCCCGCTCCGTCCTGGCGTGTGGGCGGGTGTTGATCCTGGGGCGGCCGCCCGAGACCTGCCAGGGCCCGCGCCAGGCCACGATCCAGCGCGCGTTGGAGGGCCTGACCCGCTCGCTGGCCAAGGAGCTCAAGCGGGCCATCACGGTGCAACTGGTCTACGTGGCCGAGGGTGCCGAGGAGCAGTTGGAATCAACCCTGCGTTTCCTGTTGTCGCCACGCTCGGCCTATGTCTCGGGACAAGTGGTGCGCGTCGGGCTGCCGGTGGGCACGCCATCGGCGCCGCCCGACTGGAGCCAGCCGCTGGCGGGCCGCAAGGTGCTGGTCACCGGCGCATCGCGCGGCATTGGCGCGGCGATTGCCGACATCATGGCGCGCGATGGCGCCCAGGTGGACTGCCTGGACGTGCCGCAGGCGCAAGCCGGCCTCGATGAGATCAGCGCCAGGCTGGGCGGCCGGGCCATCGCGCTGGACATCAGCGCTGCCGACGCGCCGCAGGCTTTGGTCGACGCGGCCCTGGCCCAGGGTGGCTGGGACGTGGTGGTGCATAACGCCGGCATCACGCGCGACAAGACCATTGCCAACATGCAGCCACCTTGGTGGCAGATGGTGGTGAACGTCAACCTGTCAGCGCAAGAGCGCATCAACGACGCGCTGGTCGAATCCGGCGCGCTCCAAGACGGCGGGCGCATCGTCTGCGTGTCGTCGATTTCCGGCATTGCCGGCAACATGGGGCAAACCAACTATGCCCTGTCCAAGGCCGGCGTGATTGGCATGGTGCAAAGCAGCGCGCCGATCCTGGCCGCGCGCGGCATCACCATCAACGCGGTGGCGCCCGGCTTCATCGAAACCCAGATGACCGCCGCCATCCCCTTTGCCATGCGCGAAGCGGGACGGCGCATGAACGCCATGAGCCAGGGCGGCCTGCCGCAGGATGTGGCCGAAACCATCGCCTGGCTGGCCAGCCCGGCCTCGGGCGGCATCAACGGCAATGTGATCCGGGTCTGTGGCCAGAGCCTGATCGGCGCCTGAGCCGGTCTCACCCCCATCGGAATTGACAGCATGAACACCATTCGCCGGGTCGCCATTCTGGGCGGCAACCGTATCCCCTTTGCGCGCTCCAACACGGTCTACGCCCACGCCAGCAACCAGGAGATGCTCACCGCCACGCTGCAAGGCCTGGTGGACCGCTACCAGTTGCACGGCGAACGCCTGGGCGACGTGGTGGCCGGCGCGGTGATGAAGCATGCGCGCGACTTCAATCTGGTGCGCGAATCGGTGTTGTCCACCACGCTGGCGCACGAGACGCCAGCCTTCGACATCCAACAGGCCTGCGGCACCGGACTGGAAGCGGCAATGGTCGTGGCCAACAAGATTGCCCTGGGGCACATCGACTGCGGCATCGCTGGCGGGGTGGATACCACCTCGGATGCACCGATCGGTGTCAACGAAAAGATGCGCCGCATTCTGCTCGATGCCGCGCGCGCCAAGACCACCGGGCAACGCCTGGCGGCACTGAGCCGGCTGCGCCCGGCGATGCTGGTGCAACCTTCGCTGCCGCGCAATGGTGAACCCCGCACCGGCTATTCGATGGGTGAACACGCCGAACTGATGGCCGCCGAGTGGGGCATCAGCCGCGAGGAACAGGACGCGCTGGCGCTCAAGAGCCACCTCAACCTGGCCCAGGCTTACCAGAACGGATTCTTCACCGACCTGATGACTCCATTCATGGGTCTGGCCAAAGACAACAACCTGCGCGCCGACCTGAGCCTGGACAAGCTGGGCACGCTCAAGCCGGCCTTCGACAAGCGGGTGGCGCCCGGCAAGGGCACGCTGACGGCGGGCAACTCCACACCGCTGACCGATGGCGCATCAAGCGTGTTGCTGGCCAGCGAGGAATGGGCGCGTGAGCGCAATCTGCCGGTGCTGGCCTACCTGAGCTTCAGCGAAGTCGCTGCGGTGGACTTTTTCGACAAGAAGGAGGGCCTGCTGATGGCACCGGCCTATGCCGTGCCACGCATGCTGGCACGCGCCAACCTGACGCTGCAGGACTTTGACTTCTACGAAATCCACGAAGCCTTTGCCGCACAGGTGCTGTGCACGCTAAAGGCCTGGCAGGACCCGGTGTACTGCAAGGAGCGCCTGGGCCTGGACCAGCCTCTGGGGGCGATTGATCCCGACAAGCTCAACGTCCACGGCAGCTCGCTCGCGGCCGGCCACCCGTTTGCGGCGACCGGCGGTCGACTGCTGGCCACCCTGGCCAAGATGCTGGCGCAAAAGGGTTCTGGACGCGGCCTGATTTCGATCTGCGCGGCGGGTGGCCAGGGTGTGGTGGCCATACTGGAACGCTGAGCCCGCCCGCTTGTCCCGAGTTGTTGATATTTCGAAACTCACGACACAACTCCGTCATTGCGAGCGTAAGATTTCGTCATCGTGGACGTAGCGTGGCAGTCGATGGGTTCCGGGTTCCTGGATTGGCTTCGCAATGACGCGGTTCATGGAAAGCGTAATACTTCGTCATTGCGGCGCGCGGTGGGTTCAGTCCTGGATTGCTTCACTTGTTCCATGACGACCGGTTCATGGAAAGCGTAATACTTCGTCATTGCGAGCGCTGCGCGGCAATCCATGTCTGCACCACACTACGGTGGATCGCCACGGCCTGTGGCCTCGCGATGACGGGTGCCTCCACATTGCGAGCGCAGCGTGGCAATCGCCATGACGGGCTCTGCGGTCATGCATTTTGGGAGAAGTCAATTGAACCACGCAAGGGGAGACGCCATGCTTAGCCGATCGATACCCGTGATGCTGTTCGCCCTGCTGGCAAGTCTCGGCAGTGCCGCGGCCCAGACCCTGCCGGTCGCCACACGTGGCGAGCTCTTGTATTCGGCGCATTGCATTGCCTGCCATAGCAGCCAGGTGCATTGGCGCGCCAAGAAACTCGCCACGGATTGGCCCAGTCTGCAGGCAGAGGTCCGCCGCTGGCAGAAGCTCGCGCAGCTTGGGTGGGGTGATGACGACGTGGCGGAGGTGGCCCGCTACCTTAATGCGCGCTACTACCGCTACCCAAGCGCACAGTCAGGTTGACCATCCACCCGCCGGCGCGCCATCCGCGCCAACCGACCTGGGCCCTTTTGCACCCGCATCGCGAATGAGCAGCGTCATTGCGAGCCTCCCGAATCCGGCCCGATACCGCACACGGACCTTGAACCAGTATCGTCATCGCGAGGCCGCAGGCCGTGGCGATCCAGGTATTTTGGGGCCCTGGATTGCTTCACTGCGTTCGCAATGACGATGTTGGTCCGGGTTAAGCCTGCGCGTTGAAGGTGCCGCTGAGCAACTCGGGCAGACGCTGCAGGGGCAGCTTGAAACCGCAGGCCGCCGCGTGACCGCCACCGCCCATGCTCTGGGCCAGCGGGATGCAGTCGAAACCGCGCCGCGAGCGCAAGCCGACCTTGATGACACCGTTCTTGCCGACCGACCACAGCAAGGCAAAGGTGCCACTCTCCTTGGCGAGCAGGTCGCCCACCAGGCTGTGGAACACGCCCGGCGCATTCACCATCAGGCCACGCTGACCATTGAAGCTGATCGGTTGCGCGTCGCGCGCCAGGTCGGTGGCGAGTTTGGTGAACTTCTCGTCCATGGCGCGGCCACGTTCGATGAAGGCTTGCAGACCCTCGCCCTGCAGTTGTGCCAACTCGTTCCAGCGCGCAAAGTCAAACGCTTCCATGTCCAGTGCGGCCAGGAAGCCGGCGCTCTCGGGGTACTGCCAGACCCAGATGTCGCGGTCTTCCACAAAACGCACCAGATCAGGCAAGGGTCGCTCGGCCTGAAAGAACTCCCAGGCCAGCCGCGCGCCGGACTTGCTCATGTCAAAGTGCACCACGCCGCAGCGGCAGGCAAAACCGGTCAGCGACTCCGCCGCGCTCTTGTGATGGTCCAGCATCACCAACTTGGCGGCGCGCTCGTCGATGCCGCGCAGCAGCTCGGCATCAAACGAAAAATCAAGGATGTAGACGGCGCGGCCGTCAATGGCCGGCAGATCGGCCAGGGTCTTCACGTCGCCATGGTCCAGACCCAGGAACTCGGCTTGACCGTCGTAGAACAACCAGGCCGCCAACGCGGCAGCGAAGCCATCTGGACAACTGCGACCGTGGTAGAGGATCAGGGGACGGGGATCGTTGCGGTCGGGCTTGACCAGCAGGCTTAAGGGCAGTATTGAGCTCATGGGCGGCATTGTCACCCAGAAGGCCGGCACGCGTTTCGTGCTCGCTGGTCTGCCCTTTGGATGGCCAGCCGTGGACCTTTCCCAATTGCATGGCATCAAACCCCGTCATGACCAGCCTCCCGAATCCAGCTTGATACCGCACGCGGACCTTGGACCAGTGTCGTCATCGTGAGGCCGCAGGCCGTGGCGATCCACGTCTTTTGGGGCCATGGATTGCTTCACTTCGTTCGCAATGACGACGCGGCGTCAAGAATTCCGCAGGCCTGCATGGGCCTCGGGGTCGGGCGTGCCTTTCTTCTTTTTTTTCGCCTTGCGCAAATCCTCCAGCGCCAGTCCCCGCGCCAGCCCCTGCGCGACCTCTTGCGGCGTCTCCAGGGTGATGCGCCCCAGCGTGGCGCTGCGAAACTCGTGGATCACGACCTCGGCCGCCTTCTGCGTGTCGATGCGCCCCTGCCCGCGCAGACCACCGCGCTTGCGGCCGATTTCTTCAAGCAAGACTTCGTCGCGCAGGGCGGCCACACCGTCGAGCTTGTAGCGCGCCTCCAACTGCGCCGCGTAGTGGTCCTTGAGGTAGTTCAACAACTCCAGCGCCACCTCCTGCTCGTCAAAGGCATTGCGGCCAATGGCGCCGCTGGCCGCCAGGTTGTAGCCGCTCTTGGCCACGATGATGCGCGGCCACAACACGCCGGGCGTGTCGTACAGGTAGAAATCGTCGGCCAGCGTGATGCGCTGCTCCTGGCGCGTGATGCCGGCCTCGTCACCGGTCTTGGCCGCGCGTTTGCCAATCAGGGTGTTGATCAGGGTCGATTTGCCCACGTTGGGAATGCCGCAGATCAGCACCCGCATCGGCTTGGCCATGCCGCCACGGTTGGGCGCCAATTGCTGGCAGGCCTTGACCAGGCGCTGCGCCGGCGTCGTCAGCGAGGCATCCAGACCGATCGCCGAGGTGTGTTGCAGGGCGTTGTAATGCGCCAGCCACAGCTCGGTGCAGGCCGGGTCGGCAATGTCCTGCTTGTTGAGCACCTTGAGCGAGGGCTTGCCGTGGGTCAGCTCGGCCAACATCGGGTTGGCACTGGAGCCCGGCAAGCGCGCATCCAGCAGCTCGATGACCACATCAATCTCCTTGACGCGCTCCTCGATCGCCTTGCGCGTCAGGTGCATATGACCGGGAAACCACTGGATAGCCATTCAACAATTCTCACTTTGCCCGACGACCATCGTCGGAACTGAACCTGAAGCCTTGCGGGACAGACCACTTTGCGAAACAAATGTGCTCTGACCACAACTGTTGGCCTGGGCAAACCCCAACTGATTAGGTAGCATCGGGGGTTCGCACACGAGTCCGATCAAGATTAGGAGAAGCCCATGCCAACCCAAGACGAGCATATCGCACAAAGCATCCGAGAGAGCGAACTCAGCGGCGAGCTCAGGGCGGCCAAAGACTGGGGCAAGCCACTGGACTTCGGCGACGGTTATGCCGAAACCCCGGAAGAGTTGCGCATGGGCTACAAGATCTTGAAAGACGCCGGCTACCTGCCCCCCGAGGTCGAGCTAATGAAGCGCCTGGCCGAGGCCCGCAGCCAACTGTCGGCCCTTCCCGCACACAGTATGGAGGCCAGCAGCCTGCAGCGCGAGATCGTGGACCTGCAGCTGAAGGTCACACTGATGCGCGAGCGCTTGCCCCAGATGCTCTAGTCAGTTGAGGACAGAGCGTCGCTGTGCTCCGGTCTGTCCCGCCCCCCCTAATCAGTTGAGGACAGAGCGTCGCTGCGCTCCGGTCTGTCCCGCAAAGTATCAGGAATGTGCCAGCCCATCGATTCGGTCCAGGCGCACGATGATGCGGCCGTACTGCTGGCTGCGCAGTTCCACCCACTGGCCGGGCTCGATGCGCACCACGCCGCCGCCGACGGTCTGGCCCTGCACGTAGAGCGTGACGCCCTTCTTCTCCTGCTGCGCCTGGGTCAGGGCTTGCTCGATGCCCTTGATGGCGTCGTTGGCCAGGGCCGCCCCCGCGCTGATGCAGATCAGCGCCGCAGCCAGGCCTTGGCGAATCAGTTTGTGCTTGGTGGTCATGAATGAGGTCCTTTCAGATCGGATAGGTCAGGGGACCCGATGATGGCACAGGGCCAAGCGCCACACCCCAACGCAGCCCACAAGCGCAGCGATTACACTCACTGCGGCCCGTTCACGCACTCCCCTCACCCGCTCGCCCGCCCCACCCCTGCCGATGATCGTTTCGTTGTCGCCATCGCTCCCACCGCAGCGCCCGTCCTGGCCTGCGGTCGTGACGACCGGCTTGATGCACGTGCTGCTGATCTGGTTGGTGCTGCAGACCACGCCCGTGGCCCGCGTTGCCTCCGAAGTGGTGTACCAGTTGATCGCGCCGATCACCCGGCTGGCCGACAAACCAGAGCCGCCGCCCAAGCTGAAACCGCCGATCACACAGCCGACACCTACACCTAAGCCCAAAGCACCTGCCCCCACGCAGGCCATCGCACCCAAGGTCGAACAAGCGGTGGCAAAACCCGTGCCGCCGCCGAAAGCGCCGGTGGAAGAGGTCAAGCCAACCCGCGCCGAGCCCGTGCCCGAACCCAAGGCCCTGCCACCGCCGCCGACACCACCAACACCGCAGCCGCAACCCCAGCCCGCGCCAGAGCTGCCACCTGCGCCCACACCAGAACCTGCGCCCACACCGGTACCGGCTCCGACACCCGTGCCGGCGCCACTGCCAGCCCCTACCCCGGCCCCAACGCCTGCGCCAACACCAGCACCTGAACCAGCGCCCGCACCGATGCTGGCGCCAAGCCCAACGCCAACGCCCGCGCAGTCGGCTGTGCCAACTCCGACCGCCACACCGGCACCGGCCCCACCGCCTGCCACGGTAGCCTTGCCAGGGCCCGCGCCGGCGCCGGCAGCAACGTCCGCGACCCCAACACCCGCACGGTCGGCCGCCATCACACCCGCCGATACACCGCCCTCAGTCGGCGGTTCGGGCTTGCGGCTGGGCCCACTGGCCGGACCGACCTCGGCGCCCAAGAGTTACCCCAATGTGATGGGCCGCCCAGGTGGGCAACCGGGCCAGCGCAGCCTGGCCGAAATGGCGCACGAACAAATCAACGGTGGCCGCAGCCGCGACAAGCTGGCCGACTCGGTGCAAGAGGCTGTTAAACCCGAGTGCTTCGGCAAGGACTCTGGCACATCGGTCGGCCTGCTTGCCCTTCCGATCGGCGCGATACAGGCCCTGCGCGGCAAATGCAATTGACTCCTTCCCACTTTCCCTATCCATGGAATCCCACATGATGATGAAGTTCTTCGCCACGACGCCACGGCAACGGCCCATGGTCAATCAAGATTTCAAGCGCCGCGTTGGCCTGGATGTTGGTGCTGCTGCTCGGGCAAGCCGCACCTCGCCCGGTGCAAGCGCAAACAGCGCTGCCCCCCGCCGCGTCCTCGTCCGCCCCAAGCCTGGTGGCCACCAAGGAGCTGCCCGTCATCAAGCCCGCCGGTGCCGAGGCCAATGCCAACCCCTATGGCTTGCGCGCCGTCTGGGCGCAAGGCGACTTTCGTGGCCAAAGACGACTTTGATCACGCTGGCCATCATGTCGCTGCTGAGCTGGTACGTGATCGTCGCCAAGGTGCTGGCGCAACGCCGGCTAACCGAACAGGCCAAGGCGGCGCACACCGCCTTCTCGGGGGCCAATTCGCTGCGCCAGGGCGCCGACTCGCTGGCCAAGGACAGCCCGTTTCGACAGATCGTGGACTCCTCCCTGGCGTCCATGGGCAAACACGAAAGCCTGGCCAGTCAGGTGGACATGAACACCTGGCTCAGCCAGGACATCGTGCGCAACGTCGGCTCCCTCACGGTGCGCTCGCAAGACGGCCTGGCGGTGCTGGCCACGGTGGGCGCCACCGCGCCCTTCGTGGGCCTGTTCGGCACGGTCTGGGGCATCTACAACGCGCTGGTCACTATCGGTGTGTCCGGACAGGCCTCGATCGACCGGGTTGCCGGGCCGGTGGGCGAGGCGCTGATCATGACCGCCATCGGCCTGGCCGTGGCGGTGCCCGCCGTGCTGGGCTACAACTGGCTGGTGCGGCGCAACAAGCTGGCACTGCATACGGTCAAGACCTTTGGCTCGGACCTGCACACGCTGCTGCTGGTGGAAGTGGACAAGAGCCTGCGCAACCCCGCAGGCAAGAGCCACGCAGGCTGAACCATGGCGATCGACTTCGAGGCCGTCGGCGAGGGTGACGAGGGCATGCTCTCGGACATCAACACCACGCCGCTGGTGGATGTGATGCTGGTGTTGCTGATCATCTTTCTGATCACGATTCCAGTCATCAACACCTCGGTGGCGGTGAAGCTGCCCAAGCAAAGCAATCAGTTGCAGCAAGCCCGGCCCGAGACCGTGGTCATCACCGTGGACGCCTCGGGGCGAGCTACCCTGTTCGACACACTGCTCACCAGCGCACAGGCGCTACAGGAGCGCCTGGCGCGGATCGCCAGCCAGAGCCCGCAACCGGAGCTGCACATCCGGGGTGATGCGCGCGCCAACTACGAAGCGGTGGCGCGCGTGCTGGTTGCCTGCCAACAGGCCGGCATCACGCGCATCGGTTTCGTGACCGAGCCACCTCCACTGGATCGTTGATGCGCCCGGAACTGGTGGCACAAGCCAACGAGACCTCAGCACCGTCATCGCGAGGCCGACAGGCCGTGGCGATCCATGCTCGCGTGCCGAGGTGGATTGCCGCGTCGGCTGCGCCTCCTCGCAATGACGGCAACTGCTGTCGTGAATAGTGGAACACTAAATGGACAGGAACCAACGTGGCGATTGACTTTGACGAGGCGCTGGATGCCGAGGGACCCGAGGTCGCGTCGGGCATGAACATCACGCCGCTGATCGACGTGCTGCTGGTGCTGCTGGTGATGCTGATCATCACCATCCCGATCCAGTTGCACTCCATGAACATGGAGCTCCCCGTCGGGCTGGCCCCGCCGCTGGTGGTGGAGCCGTTGGTCGTCAAAATCGATGTGGACGCGGCCAGCCGTATCACCTGGAACGGCGAGCCGCTGGCCGACCGCGCCACCCTAGAGCAGCGGCTGACGCAGGCGGCGCGCCAGACCGAGAAACTGCCCGAGATCCATGTGCAGCCCGAACGCGCCACACCGTACGACACGGTGGCGGCGATTCTGGCGACCTCGCAGCGCCTGGGCTTACAAAAATCGGCGTGGTCGGGCTGGAAGCCCTACGCCAAATAAAGCCTTTGCGGCGCGCCGACCCGCGCGCCGACTCCTGGTCAATCGCCAGCCATTTTGCCCTTGCCGCCCTTTTTCTTGGGCAGAGTCGGGGTCAGCACACCGTTTCGTACTTGGCCCGCGACTCGCTTTGATCGATATCCTGCGGCAACTGGAAAGCTGCGTGACACCGCCCCAAAATAACGCTCGCTGCGCAGCGTCTTGTCGTCTTTGGTCTGCGTCCTCCTGCTTGATCTCGGCACTCAGGGTTACCACGCTGCCGTCGACCGACACATGGATGTATTTCCTTGTTGACGCCGAATACTTCGGCCTGCACGGTGTAGGCGCGATCACTCTCGCTGACATCTACCTTGATCTGGCTCGGCGTGGGCAATCCGTCGCCATGCAGCGGCCGGACATAAAAACCCGGCGCGACATCGCGAAAGAAGTCGTCAAACAAACCGCCACGCGTCATCAATGCGTTCATCTTGTTTCTCCCTTCACTCAAGGTTAAAGATGGCGAACCACTCGCCCATCCGCTAATATGCCGGGGCAGCCCAGCGAGTTCAAGACCCGATCGCACGCGGTTTGATGAGCGTCAAACAAAACGGCGGGCGGTGCCCCGCCACGCATACTTGCGCGCGAAGTGCTGCCTTACAGCTCATAGGCGCGTGCGTGCGCCGGGCCACGAACAGCGGGTCCAACACGGGGGCCACTCTCCAATGGTCTCGGTTCAAACACTTCCGCTGGGAGCTGGGCTGAGAATTGGAGAATCCGTGGCTTCCTTTTATGAAACGCTTGAAGTGAGTCCACGAGCCAGTGATTTTGTGATTCGGGCCGCCTACCGATGTCTGGTGCAACACCACCATCCCGACAAGAACCCGCGCGCTGAGGGCGCTGGCCAGCGACTGGTGCTCATCAACAAGAGCCTGCGCCGTACTATCCGACGCCGCCAAACGAATGTCCTACGACCTTGGCCTGGCGCTCATCGGCGGTGGCGATGAACGCGAAGAGCTTGGCGCCGCGCGCCACACGAATCGGGAAAGCGGCGGAAACTCCCAAACATCCAGACCTTTTGGCTTTAGGAAGTTATGCCCGTGAATCACGATTAACAGCTATGAAACGAATGATATGTATCGGAGCCCAGGCCATCGACGTGGCTGAAATGACCATACCGCTGCCGGGTTTTGAAATGCCGTGCGAGGCGCGATAGCGACCCTACCCAGCGTCGGACCTTCTGTGGCGCTGAGCCACTGATCAGTCTGCAACGGCTCAAGTGCAGCGCTCGCTATTCGAGGAACCAGTCGCGTGTCCTGGCCCGCCAGTTGCGCGGGAGCGTCGGCATGGGGTGGCATAAGTGCGGTGCGCGACTAATCAAAAAAGACATCTTTGAGCATGCCCGCGCAATGTTGAATAGCGGCCACCACATGCGGGATGGACTCTGCCCGTCAGCTTCGCCGGATCCCATCTCGGCGAGTCAGTATCAAACGCTGCACCCGGTCACGGGGTCGGCCCACCTGGCACACCTTGGCAAAATCCAGCAGCCCTTGCCGGGCTGAAAAATGACTTCTGCCCGCACAGGTCCAATGCCAGCACATCCTCAGGAATGTAGGCGGTGGTGTTGACCAGATCAAACGC
>JADKEH010000030.1 GCA_016718155.1 Candidatus Rhodoferax randersensis
AACCTCGATCAACGCCTTGTTCAACACCGAGCTGCGCCATTCGCGGACACTTTCAGCCGCTGAAAGCGCGGGGAAACCAGGTCTACAAGACTCTGCTTGAGTTTTCTCGGCAAAATCAACGACCTCACGGCGATGCAAACCTTTGGCCTTGACAGCGAGGAAGATCCGTTTCTTGCTGATGACGGAAGCGATTCTAAGCAATGCCCAGACTGCCGGAGCACGTGACCCAAAACATGGTGGAAAAACTCAATGCGCTGATGCGGTATACCCACCCGGTGACCCCGCTCAGGTTGTTCTGCTGCCCGACGCGGGGCCGCTGATAACGCTGGCCTACGCCAATGCCTTGGATTTGCTGATCCGACCACAATGGTCGGTGCAACTGTCGACATGGTGCTGCACGAAGTCACCCCCGCAACCAGACTCAAGCAGCGCACGAATCGCCGAGTGGGCGGCCAGAAACCACGTGCCGACGCGCGTCTTTCAACAGTACAGCGATGCCAAGGCGGACGCGAAGGGCCAGCTGCGCAAGGCCAATCTGGGCGAGTTGGCCATTCAGGAGTGCATTAGAACGAGTTCGCCCTGACTGCCCCGCCGACGGTTGGCGTATTTTGTTTGAAGACCACAAAATTGCCCGAGCCAGCTTTCTGATCCCGGGCAACCCTGCCACAAGATCAGCACGCGGGCCTACTTGCTCTTCCTGGAGCAACGGGAGCTGCTTGATGCCGGGCAGACCGCCGCGTCGGTGGAACGCGCGGCAATTCAAAACAGCCGCAGCTTTTCACGACTGCACTTTCCACCACCCTGACAGACATGGGCTCGGGCCGACCCGACATTATGAAAGGACACCGCCATTGCGAGCCTCCCGAATCCGGGCGGATACCGCACACGGACCTTGAACCCGTATCGTCATCGCGAGGCCGCAGGCCGCGGCGATCCATGTATTTTGGGGCCATGGATTGCTTCACGTCGTTCGCAATGACGATGCTCTTGCATGTCACCGGCTCGCCCTACAACCACTCGCGCCACACCGCCAACGCCACGGCCAGGATCACTGGGCCCAGGAACAGGCCCACCAGGCCAAGGGAGCCGCCCGCCCAGCACGCCGAACAGGCCAGGATGAAAGGCACGTTGCTACCACGGGACAGCAGCATCGGGCGCACGATGTTGTCCACCCAGGACACCACCAATACACCCCACAACAGCAGACCAATGCCAGCCGTGGTCTGGCCGGTGAACAGCAGCCACAACCCGGCCGAGCCCCAGACGACCGGCGTGCCAAAGGGAATCAGCGCAATCAGCACCGTCCAGGCGGCCAGCGTGGCTGGCGCCGGCAGCCCTGCACCCAACAGCCAGGACCGCCCAAGCCCTTGCACGATGGCCGTGAGCACAATGCCATAGACCACCCGCACGTGTGGTGTTGGCCACCGCGTCCACATGCCCTGGGTGCGCTCACCAGCAATCCCTTGAGCACAGTGCGCGCCTGGTCCAGCAGGCTGTGGCCGTGCAGGTAGACAAAGAAAAGGGTGAACAGCGCAAAGCCCAGCTTGGCCAGGTTCTTGCCCGCCGCCCACCAGCGCCCAGGTTTCGGTGTCGAGCTTGCCGATCAGGTTCCTGATCTCGGTCTGCCCGCGCATTGGCTCGACCATCACCGCCTGCAGCCAGGCGGCCAGCTCGGACCGACGACGGGCAGGCTGGCTACAAGGGGCGGACGCAGCCGGCTGGCGGCCATCTCGGCGGCCAGGTGATCGGGCTGAGCGCGCCGGCATCGGCCTGCGGTAGGAAGAACAGGCCACGGCGTGGGCGGCTCCACCAGGGCCGACATGCACAGCGTCATACACAGCGCGCTCAGCCAGGCCCGATTGCCGCCGGGCGCAACAGTCGCTCAAATGGCGCCACGAGGCAAACGCCAGAATGCCGGCCCACAGCATCGACACCACAAAGGGCGCCAACACCACCGCCACGGCGGTGGCCGCATACGTACAATCAACCCGAGCACGATTAGCCGGATCGTCTCGCTGTTGATCGGCTGGCGTGGCATCGGCTTTTGGGCAAGAGCAGTTGTGCCAGCTCCGGCGGTGGCATCAGGCGTATGCCCTCCTCATTGGCATAGCGCTGCGCCTTGTCGCTCACAGGCGCCAGGCACACGTAAGTGGCCTGTTGTGCGCCCTGGGCACGCTGCTCAGGCCAGGTCCCGCAGCGCCTCCACGCCGTGGTTGGCCAGCTTTCCAGCGTTTGCAACTCACCAGCGTGGTCATCCCGCCCTTGACCAGTTGCAAGTCCGCCGGGCCGCGCTTGTTGAGCCGCGTCACTCGTAACCTTGCCGACCAAAGGCCTGCTCCAACTCGCTTGAAAAATCCCGCCACGACATCTCGCCAGCGCGCGCCAGCGCCGCGTCCAGCCGCTCTGGGTTGGGCGCGTGCCACTGCCGCCAGGCCCGGATGACGCCGATCACCAGAAACGGCAGGCCACCCACCACCCACAAACGGCACGTATTGCGCGGGCAACAAGGCCTTTGCGCCGAGGGGAGAAGCCAGCCACGATCAGGATGCTGACCCACCACGGCGAGCGCAGCTGAATCGCAAACAACGAGTTTTTAGCCATCTTGTTTTCATACGACCTGCCATCGAGTCCACTGCCACATAAGGACCTGAAGTGTACGAGCCCACGCACAGCGCGTCACGCCGGCGACGGCCGTCATGACACAAGACCCGTCTATAGTGTTCAGACCGATCAGCCGAGACCCCATCACGGGCATTCGCAACCTCGAGCTCCTGTTTGACCCCTCCTCCATCGCCGTCATCGGCGCCTCGCAACGCGTGGGTAGCCTGGGCGCCATGGTGTGGCACAACCCTGACCCGTGGCAACTACGGGGCGCCTGTTTGCGGTCAATCTGAAGGACCGCGATCTCGACCACAAGGTGGTTGCCCACGCGAAGGATTTGCCCGAGGTGCCCGCGCTGGCCGTGGTCTGCTACCCGCCGGCCGCGGTACCGGGCCTGATCGAGGAACTGGCCGAACTGGGCACGCGCGCGCCGTGGTGATGACCGCCGGCATGGACGCCACGCAGAAGCAGGCCATGCTGGCGGCGGCCTGCCCCACCTGCTGCGCATCCTGGGCCCAACTGCCTGGGCCTGCTGGCGCGGCACCAGGGTCTCAACGCCAGTTTTGCGCATACCGATGCACTGCCCGGCGAGCTGGCCTTGTGTCGCAATCGGGCGCCTTGGTCACGGCCATGCTGGACTGGGCTCAGGGGCGTGGCATTGGCTTCTCGCACTTCGTGTCGATGAACGAACACGCCGACGTGGACTTTGGCGACATGCTGGACTACCTCGCCAGCGACCCCAAGACCCAGTGCCTTTTTGCTGCCCATCGAGTTCGATTGAGTCGCCGCGCAAGTTCATGTCGGCGCGCGCGCCGCCGCGCGCAACAAACCGGTGATTGTGGTCAAGGCCGGGCGCTCGCCCAGGGCCAACTGGCGGCGGCCTCGCACACCGGGGCGCTGGCGGGTTTCGGACATGGTCTATGACGCGGCCATCGACCGCGCTGGCATGTTGCGCGTCAACACGCTGCAGAGTTGTTTTTGGCGGCACAGACCTTGTCGCGCTTTCGCACCAATGCCAGCGATGTGTTGACGATCCTGACCAACGGCGGCGGCGCCGGTTGTGATGGCGGCTGACGCGGCCGCCTGGGCCGGCGTGACGCTGGCGGAGCTCAGCGAGGCCACGCGGGAAAAGCTGGACGCGGTATTGGCCGCCAACTGGTCACACGGCAACCCGGTGGACATCATTGGCGATGCCCCGTGGCGCGCTACCAGCAGGCGCTCAAGATCCTCACTGACGACCCCACCACCGGGCGCTGTTGTTCATCCACGCGCCTACGGCAATAGTGCCCAGTGCCGAGATCGCGCGCGCTGAAATTTGCCCTGGCCCGGCATGAGAGCTTGTGCCACCACGCCTGATGAGCTGCTGGCTGGGTGATCCGGCGGGTGGCCGAGGCTCGCCAGATGTTTCAGGGCGCCGACATCGCCAACTTCCACACCCCGAACAGGCGGTACGGGCCTTGCCATGCTGGGCAACTACCGGCGCAACCAGGCCGAGCTGAGCAGAGCGCCAGCGGCCCGCAGGCCGATTTTGCGCCCAGACACCGCACCATCAAGGCGATCATCAGCAAAGCCCTCGCTGCTGGGCATGGGATGTTGACCGAGCCGGAGGCCAGGCGTGCTAGAGGCTTGCCGGCATCACGGTGGTGCCGACGGCGCCGGAGTGCGCCAGCCCGGCGGCAGCCAGCCGAAGCGGCGCCGGCGATCGGCTTCCCGGTGGTGCTGAAGATTCTGTCGGACGACATCTCACAAATCGGATGTAGGCGGCGTGGCGTTGAATCTGCGCGACGAGGACGACGTGCGCGCCGCCGCAGCACCATGCTGGCGCGGGTCAAGCGGCAACAACCCGGCGCCGTGATCCAGGGTTTCACAGTACAGACCATGCTGCAGCGTGCCCACGCGCAGGAGCTGATCATTGGCAGCGCCACTGATCCGGTGTTCGGACCGGTCATATTGTTCGGCCAGGGCGGCACGGCGGTGGAGGTGATGGCCGACCGCGCCATCGCCCTGCCCCCGCTGAACACGCAGTTGGCCAAGGCGCTGGTGGCGCGCACCCGCGTGTCACGCCTGCTGGCCGGCTGGCGCGACACGCCGGCCGTGGACGAGGCGGCGGTGCACCGGGCGCTGGTGGCGGTGTCGCAACTGCTGGCCGAGGTGCCCGAAATTGCCGAGCTGGACATCAATCCGCTGATTGCCAACTTTGAGGGCGCCGTAGCGCTGGATGCCCGAATCAAACTCAAAGCGCCGCCTGCCTGCCGGGGCAGCCAACTTCGACATCCGACCCTACCCGTCCGAGTTCGAAGGGGGTTCCTGGTGCGTGGCAGGGCGCGCCATCTGCGTGCGTCCGATTCGCCCAGAGGACGAAGCGCGGCACATGGGACTTTTGCAGCACCTCGACCCCGAAGACATCCGCATGCGGGTGTTCCCACAGCCGACGCACCATGGAGCGCACCGAGCTGGCGCGCCTGGTGCAGATCGACTACGCGCGCGAAATGGCCTTCGTGGCACTGGCCCCGGGACCAGACGGCGAATTGCAAACCCTCGGTGTGGCGCGCGCCATCGTTGACCCCGACAACATCGAGGCAGAGTTTGGCGTGATCGTGCGCTCCGAACTCAAGGGCCAGGGCCTGGGCAGTTTGCTGATGGACAAACTGATCGCATACCTGCGCGGCCACGGTACCCAGCGCCTGGTGGCGACGGTGTTGGGGCAGAACGACCGCATGCTAAGACTGAGCAAGCAGCAAGGGTTTCAGGAACGCCCACACAGCGAAGGCGGTGACGGCACCAAGTCGCTGTTCCTCACGCTCAAATTGAAGCCCGCACGCTGCGCCGACATGACCCCTACCCGCGCCGCACAGTACTCAAGGCAATTTCGCTGGCGCCGACCGCAATGGCCGCCCACGGGATGGCATCCGCCGCCGCTGGCGATTCGTCGCGGCTGGCCCTGGTGGTAGGCAACAATGCCTACACGTCGTCGCCGCTGGACAATGCCGCCAATGATGCGCGCGCCATCGCCGAGGTACTGCAGCGCGCTGGGTTCAGCGTTGACCTGAAACTCGATACCACCCGCCAAACACTGATCGCCGCGATCGACGCATTTGGCAAGCGCGTCGCGGGCCCCGACATTGAGCTGGCCTTGTTCTACTACGCGGGCCACGGGGTACAGATCGACTGGCGCAACTACCTGCTGCCGGTCGATGTGGCGGTGCGGTCGGCCGACGACATCAAGGACCAATGCATCGATCTGGGCCGCTTGCTCGGCCACCTCTCCAAAGCCAAGGGCAAATCCCACGTGGTCATCCTCGACGCGTGTCGCAATAACCCGTTTGGCGCCAGCTACCGGCCCGCGCAAGCAGCCCGAGCCAGTTTTGACGCGCCGCCGGGAAGCCTGCTGGCCTATGCGGCACGGCGCCAGGACGCGTGGCGGCGGACAGCGGCCACGGCAAACACGGGCTCTACACCGAGCACCTGCTGCGTGAATTGGCGGCACAGGAACGCGGCTGGAAGACGCCCCTCAGCGCGTGCGCCCTGAACGTTCGTCTGGCTTCGCGCGGCAGGCAGATTCCGTGGGAGTCGACCTCGCTGGAGAACGACATCTTCCTGTTCCCGGCGAGCACCAAGCTGACTGCCGAGGAACTGGAGAAGTTGTTTGAAGTCCGAACTGGCAACCTGGACGCGGATCATGGCCTCGAAGAACGCCGACGACTGGATCGCCTACCTGCGCCAGTATCCCAATGGCAAGTTCAGCGAGATCGCCCAGACCCGGCTTGGCCACATCCTTGCGCGCGCCGACCAGGCCCCGACCATAGCGGTCGAGGCCCCTACCAGCCTGCCATCGGTCAATCCGCATTCAGCCGGCACCTATCCCCTGGGCCGCAAGTTCTCGGTGGGTGACCGGGCGCGTTACCAGATGACGGACGCCCTGACCGGCGTGCGGATTGCGGACTATCGCCATCGCGTCACGCGCGTTGACGAGGACGCCGACCGGGTTGAGATCAACAATGGCCAGGTGATCCTGGATACGATGGGCAATCCCTTGAAGAAAGGGGCGGTCGAGTTTGACCCACCCCTGCAGGCATTTCCGACCGAGCTGCAACTTGGCAAGAAGTGGACCGCCGCCTTCAAGCGAACCGAGGCTGGCGGGGTGAGCCACGGCTCCTACGACATGAAAGTGGTCAGCCGCGAGCGGCTCACGGTGGCCGCCGGGCAGTTTGACACCTTCAAGATCGAAGGGCGCGGTTGGAACCGCAGCAACAACGCACGGCTGGAAATCAACCTATGGGTGGTGCCGGGCCTCAATTTCAACGTGCGGCAAGAGTCGATGGCGCGCAACCGGTCCAGCATCCTCACCGCAGAACGGACCGATCTGGTCGCGTTTGCGCAAAAGGCCTAGTCAGGCGCCCTCCCCGGTGGCCTGCCGCGTCAGCGCCGCCTGCGCCAGCAACCAGTCGCAAAAGGCGCGGATCTCCGGCCGATCAGCGCTGCGCTGCGCGACGATCAGCCAGTAGGCCATGGGTGAATCGAGCCGCATGCCAGGCAATATCTCCACCAAATCCCCAGAGGCCAGGCTGTCGGCTACCAGCGGCATGCGCGTCAGCGCCACGCCCTGCCCGGTGAGGGCTGCCTGGGCAATCTGGTGGGCGTAATTGAAGTAGAGCCAGCGCTTGGGCTCCAAGGTCTTGAAACCATGGTGGTCCAGCCAGCGCCGCCAGGTCAGCCACTGCAGGTTGTGCGTGCGGTGCGCATCGCTGGCTTCGATCAGGGCGAAATGGGCCAGGTCTTCGCCGCGCTTCAAGGCGTGCCCGCTCTTGAGCAACCAGGGGCTGGCCACCGGCGTGAGCTGCTCGCCAAACAAGCGCACCGCATCAGACGGCACGTTGCCAGGTCGGGTGTAGCGCAGGGCCAGGTCGATGTCGGTGGTTTCCAGGTCCACCGGCACGTCGGTGGCATCGATGCGGATGTCGATGTCCGGGTACGCGCTTTGAAACGCCTCTAGGCGTGGGATCAACCACATCGAGGCGAACGACGCCCAGGTGCTGATGGCCACGCTCTTGCGCCCGGCACTGCGCCGGATCAGGCGCACCGCGCTGTCCATGCGCTCCAGCGAGGGCAACACGGCGCGCAGCAACTGGGCGCCAGCGCTGGTCAGCTCCACCGCGCGGGTATGACGCAGGAACAGGCTGACGCCAATCTCCACCTCCAGCGCCTGAATCTGACGGCTCACGGCGCTTTGCGTCAAGGACAGCTCCTCAGACGCCGCGCGAAAGTTCAGATGCCGCGCCACCGCCTCGAAGGCCCGCAGGTGGCCGACCGCAACCGCTCGGGTGCGCAGGTGGTTTTCAGAGTGCTGCATGGTGGGGTGCCGAGTTAGTGGACGGTGTCTTGATTAATGCTGAACTGGAATGAATAGTAGCGCTGCATTTCATTGGACGAAGCAGGGTTAACCCCCGATCATTCAGGTCTTAATCGCACCAAAGGAGCCTCCCATGAACGCACCGCGCTTTCTGAGACTGTCCGCCCGCCGGGCCGCCAGTCCGGCTGACACCGCCTGGTCCCTGCCCCAGGGCCAGGCGACCAGTCTGCGGCCGCGCCAGGAAGCCACCCTGCAAGTCACCGAGGGCCATGTGTGGATCACCTTCGACGGCCCGCACAGCGGCCACGGCAATGAGCCGGGTGACCATTTCCTGAGCAAGGGCGAGCAGTTGCTGGTGCGCTGGCCAGCGCCTGGTGTTGGAGCCGCTCGGCCAACCCGGCGGCGCCTGTGGCGCGACTTCACTGGCCCTGCCGCGCACCACCACCCTGGCCTCCATGCCCCGACAATCGCGGCAAGGAGGTGCCTATGGGGTGCACGAAATGGCTTGTTGCGACGCTGTAGCACGGGCTTGCTGCTGGGCTGCGGTGGCGGTGGTGGCGACACGTCACCACCCGAGCCACCATGGCGTCGCGGCACGCTGCTGCAAAACCCGCCCCCACGTACCGCGTCGTGGTCCGCGGCGGCACTCAAGGCGCGCCTGAACGGCAGCAGCACCCGCGACCAGGCCCTGCTGGTGATGACCGGCGACCCGGTGTGTGGCGTTGATGTGCACCACCTGCAGTACACCACCGTCGGTGGCGCGGAGGAGCGAACCACGGCCTCTGGCGCGTTGATGGTTCCCACCGGCACCGACCCACGCTGCAGCGGCGCCCGACCGATGGTGTTGTACGCACACGGCACCAACCCGGCCAAGCGCTACAACCTGGCCAGCCTGGCCGATGACGGTAACCCCGCTTACGGCGAAAGCCTGCTGCTGGCGGCGTTCTACGCGGCCAGGGGCTACATCGTGGTGGCCCCGAATTACGCCGGCTACGACAGCTCGACCCTGCCCTACCACCCGTTCCTGGTGGCCGACCAACAATCCAAGGACATGATTGACGGCTGGACTGCCGCAACAACCGCGCTGCCTGCCGTCAGCACGGCCGTGCGGTCCGGCGACAAGTTGTTCTTGACCGGGTATTCACAGGGTGGTTATGTTGCCATGGCCACCCATCGCGCCATGCAGCTGGCCGGCATCAGCGTGCGCGCCAGCGCGCCAATGTCGGGGCCGTACGCGCTGGCGGCTCAGACCGACGCGGCGTTTTACGGCCGCGTGCAATTTGGCAGCACGCTATTTGGCGCCCTGCTGACCAGCAGCTACCAAAATGTCTACCGCAACATTTACAGCGCGCCCGGCGACATGTTTGAGCCCGCCTACGCAACCGGCATCGAGTCCTTGTTGCCCGGCCCCGACGTCGCCACCTTGCTGGCCAGCGGCAAGTTGCCCGAGTACGCCTTGTTCTCCAGCACGCCGCCCAGCGCGCCATCGGGCTCCGCGTTGCAGGCCCTGCTGGCCGCCAGCACGCCAGCGCATACCGGCACGGCCATGGACACTGTGTATGCCATGGGCTTTGGCACCCCCAACCTGTTGACCAACGGCGCGCGACGTGCGTACCTGGAGGACGCCTTGCTGCACCCGGACGGGGCGATACCAACGCCTGGCAACGGCCTGCCCGCAGCCACGCCGCAGCACCCCTTGCGGGTGGCGACCCGACTCAACGACCTGCGAGGCTGGAGCCCATCCGCCCCGGTGCTGCTGTGTGGTGGCGAAGACGATGCCACGGTGCCCTTTGCCCTCAACAGCCGCGCGATGGGCGCTCTGTGGTCAGGCTTGCCCAGCGGGCGGGTCGGCGTGCTCGATGTCGATTCGACCCCAAGTGGCTTTGACGATCCTTTCCGGGCCGAGAAGCTCGCCTTTGCGGTGGTCAAGACTGCCATCATCGCGCAGGCCAGGTTATCGGGCCAAGACGCCAGCCTGGAGGTGGCGCGCAACTACCACGCGGGTCTGCTGCCGTTTTGTCACTCGGCCGCACGCACGTTCTTCGACCGAGTTCTGACCCGGCGTCAACGCCGGTCGCACCTTGTCAACTCGCGTTCTTGCGCCGCAACTTGGGGGTGTCGGCCGCCTGACAGGCCCGACGATAGGCTTGTAGCGTCTTCTGGACGCGGCCCAGGATCGTCTCGGCCGCGTAGTCGCCCGCCACTGTACCCATGCCGCTGGCGAAACCGGTCAGCAGCTCGATGCCATCGCTGGCCTGCTCGGCGGTGTAGATATGGAACAGCCCCTCGCGCACCGCCTCGACCACATCGCGATCGAGCATCAGCTGGCGCCGGTTGCGATCGGGAATCAGCACGCCCTGGCTGCCATCCAGGCCAGCCGTGCGGCAAATGCGAAAGTAGCCTTCGATCTTCTCGTTGACACCACCAACCGGCAGCACCTCACCATGCAGGTTCACGGCGCCCGTGACGGCAATGCCCTGCTTGAGCGGCAAACCCGCCAGGGAGGACAGCAGCACGAACAACTCCGCGCACGAGGCCGAATCCCCCTCGACGCCCATGTACTCCTGCTCGAACACGATCGAGGCATTGAGCGCCAGCGGCGCGATGTGCGCGAACAGGGCCGACAGGTAGCCGTGCAGGATCAGCACCCCCTTGTCGTGGATCGGGCCGGACATCTCGACCTCGCGCTCGATGTTGAGCAGTCCCTCGATGCCGGCAAAGGTACGCGCGGTGATGCGTACCGGGAAGCCAAAACGGTAGTCGCCCAGGTCGATCTGGGTCAGGCCATTGATCTGGCCCATTTTCTCGCCCCGCAGGGTCATCAGCCGGTCGCCATCGGTAATGGTTTCCTGCAGGCGCTGGTCGGGTAGTCATGGCGCTGCTTGCGCGCAAGCAGCGCCGCCTGCATATCGCGCGCCTCCACCAGCGTGCCGGCACGCGCGCGGCACAAGGCGGCGCTCTCCATCACCAGTGCCTCGGTGCCGGCAAAGATCGCGCTTTGGCGCGTCTGATCGTCCACCTCGCGGTGCGAGTCCTCCAGCAGGCCGGCCACCGCGGCGGCCGAAAAATGAGGCAGCCCGAGGCGCTTGCAGACGTGGGCGACAAACACCCCGCAGGCACTGTAGGTCTGCTCGGTGGAGGTGAAGCTCTCGGCAAAGTCCACCTTGACGCGAAAACGCCGCCCAAACTCAGGGTCGGCCTCCTGCAATTCGTAATACTGCTCAATGGAGCCGATCAGCACGATCTTGACCTCCAGGTCAACCGCCTCGGGCTCCAGCGATACCGAGGCGATCGGGGCAATCATCGGACCGGGTTCTTCAATCTGCAGGCGTCCGTTGCGCAGGAAGCGCCGCAGCTTCTCCCACACCACCTCATCGGTCAGCAAGTCGCGCAGGTGCAGCATCAGAAAACCGCCATGCGCATTGAGCAGGCTGCCGGCACGGATGCGGGAGAAGTCGGTCACCAGCGCGTCCTCTTCAGGCTGGTACTCGATGCTGCCAAACAGTGTGCGAAACGAGGGGTTGTTCTCGACAATCACCGGCGCGCCCCGCATCGCGCCGTTGTCCACCAGCAGGTTTACCCGGTAACGCGACGACACCGTTAGCAAGGCCGCCTGACGAGCCTCGTCGTCCGTGTCGGAGACCTCGAACCACTCCAGGTTGTCCAACACGTCGTGCTGGACTTGTTCCAGGTAGGCGCCGAGCTTGACCGAGTCCTTGATCTGCTTCTTCAGGCCAACCCGGATGACCTGAATCTCGTGCTCCAGCACTGGCCGGGCGACCTGGCGGCGCAGCGCCACCAGGCCCTCGTTCATGACCCGCTCCATGGGCCGGGTCTTGTCCAGAAAGCGCGTGATCTCGTCACGCAGCTCCTGCTCGGCCTGGTCGATCTGAACGCGCCGCTCCTTGGGCAGCGAGCGTGCCTCGGCCTCGGTCAAGGCATTGCCCTTGTCACCCAGCAGGGTGAACACCAGATGGCCGTTCTCGCGGTACAGGGCAAAGCTGCGCGCTTCGGCAAACGCATCCAACTCCGCATAGGCCCGGGCTTCCTCGATCTTGTAGGCCTTCTCGATGCGCTCGCTCTCGGTCTTGAACTCCTGGCCACCCAGTCGCTCGGGGATGTCTTTTTGCAGGGTCTTGCACATCTGCGCCATCAGTTGGCGCAACTCGCGGCCCTGTCCGGGCGGCATGCGCAGCGCACGCGGCTTCTCGGGGGCATCGAAGTTGTGCAGGTAACACAGGTCGGGTGGCACGGGTTTGTTGGCGGCCACCGACAACATTTCCTGGCGCATCAGCGAAGCGCGACCGCTGCCCACCTCGCCCAGCACGAACAGGTTGTAGTCCGGCTGCTCCATGCCCAGCCCGAAGCGCGCGGCGGTCTGGGCGCGCTCCTGACCGATCCAGGGCAGCGGCAAATGGGCCAGTTCGGAGGTATCGGCAAAACCCAGTGATGGCGAGTGAATGGTGACGCGCAAATCGTCGGGGGCAAGGCTTGAGATGGACATGGTTGAGTCCATTGTCATGCAAAACCGGCGCGCCAACCGTGCTGACTGACATGGGCTCTCGCTCACCTTGCATCATGCAAGGGCACCGCCATTGCGAGCCTCCAGTTCCGGGTCTGAACTGCACAGGGACCTTGAACCAGTGTCGTCATCGCGAGCCTCCCGAATCCGGACCAACACCGCACACGGATCTTGAACCTGATGGCGTCACTGCGAGCGTAGCGCGGCAGTCCATGGGTTCAGGGGTCCTGGATTGCTTCACTGCGTTCGCAATGACGATGTGCTTTCACCTTAACGCCGGGCGCTTGTGATTGGCCTGAACGGCCCCATTTGGGTCGGATGATTCCATTTTCGGTGCTCGACCTCTCCCCGATTACGCAGGGCGGCGACGCCGCGCAATCGTTTCGCAACACGCTGGACCTGGCACAACATGCCGAGCGCTGGGGCTTCCAGCGTTACTGGCTGGCCGAGCACCACGGCATGCCCGGCATTGCCAGCGCCGCCACGGCGGTGCTGATTGGCCATGTGGCCGGCGGCACTTCGACAATCCGGGTCGGCGCGGGCGGCATCATGCTGCCCAACCATTCGCCTCTGGTGATTGCCGAACAGTTTGGCACGCTGGCGTCGCTCTACCCTGGGCGCATCGACCTCGGGCTGGGCCGCGCGCCGGGCTCCGACCCCGTCACGGCGCGCGCGCTGCGCCGCAACCTGGCCTCGGACGCGGACGAGTTCCCCCGTGATGTGGTCGAGTTGATGGACTACTTCTCGGCCAGTTCCAAAGGCCCAGTGCACGCGGTGCCCGGCCAGGGCATCAACGTGCCGATCTGGATTCTGGGCTCCAGCCTATTTGGCGCGCAGCTTGCAGCCGCGCTGGGCCTGCCCTATGCCTTTGCCTCCCACTTTGCGCCGCAGCAGATGATGCAGGCCATCGCGCTGTACCGCGCCAACTTTCGTCCGTCGGCGCAGTTGGCCAAACCGTATGTGATGCTGGGCTTCAATGTGTTCGCCGCCGACAGTGACGAGCAGGCGGCCCTGCTGGCCACGTCCATGCAACAGGCCTTTGTCAACCTGCGCAGCGGTCGCCCGGCGCGCCTGCCGCCGCCAGTGGCCGACTACCCCAAGCTGGTCGGCCCGGCTGAGCGCGCCTTGCTCGACAGTGTGTTGTCCTGTGCCGCGATCGGCGCGCCCGACACCGTGCGCGCCAGTCTGAACACCTTCATCGCGCGCACCGGCGCGGATGAACTGATGATCACCTCGCAGATCTTCGACCACGCCGCGCGGCTGCGCTCGTACGAAATCACGGCTGGTCTGTTTCAGGCGGGCTAATCAGCCGCCCGCGCGTTTGACGACGTAGCCCTGGGCCTTGAGCAACTCGACCACACGGTCGCAATGGTCGCCCTGCACCTCAATCACCCCGTCCTTGACGGTACCGCCAGAGCCGCAGGCAGTCTTCAACTGCTTGCCCAATTGCTGCAGCGCGATGGCATCCAGCGCGACGCCCTTGACCAGCGTCACCGCCTTGCCGCCGCGCCCCTTGCTCTCCCGCGACACCCGCACCACACCGTCACCCGCCGCGATGGCCTGCTTCGCACCACACTGACAATGGGCCAACGGCTGGCGGCAGCCGGGGCACATGCGACCGGACTCGGTCGAATAGACCAGTCCACCGCTGGATTTACTGGATTTCATGGCAAACCCTCCAAGGAAACTTCCGGCATTCATGACGGCGCGTCGTCATTGCGAGCCTCCCGTTCCCGGTCTGAACCGCACACGGACCTTGAACCCGTATCGTCATCGCGAGGCCGCAGGCCGTGGCGATCCATGCAATTGGGAGCTATGGATTGCTTCACTTCGTTCGCAATGACGACCGCTTCATGGAAAGGAGCGACAGCGACGCGGCAACGCGCTGCGCTCGCAATGACAAGTTCTGCTGTCATGCAATTGGGAAGGTCGACAGTCAGTTGGCGACAGATCAAGGTCTCAGTCGGGCTTGAATTCGGCCTCGAACTTGACCGCATCGGCGGCCAGCGCGAATGTCACCAGTTGCCCCATCTTGCGGTCACTCAGCCGGTGCGCCGCGAACAGGCTGTATTTGCCCTTCAGGTAGAAACAGGGCAAGTCAATCAGGGCATAGGGAAAGGGTACAAACACCTGGTGCTCGAAGATCTCGCGGTGCACATTCTTGGGCGACGGGAACAGGGTGTAAGCGTCGGTGTGGATGGATCGTTCTGACATGGTGCGAAGCGCGGTAAAGTGGTGGGTGCTTCAACCGGATTGAAGCACGGATTTGCGCACCCAACGCTTGACAGAAGGAACCCCACCATGACCCGGCACAACGACCCTTCACACCCAGAGTGGGCTGCCAAGGTGCTGCCCCTGATCCGCGGTGGCAACCTGGACGCCGCGCTGGCCCAGATCAAGGTGGCGCCCAGCGTCAAGGACCTCAAGCAATTGCAGACCACGCTGGCTGGCGCCAAACTCAAGCCGCAGCCCGTGGTCGACGTGGCCATCAACGACCAGATCGACGCCCTGCTGGGCTCGCGGCTGCATCGCTCGCCCTAGGGCGCCAGCAGCAGCCAGTCGGCGGGCACCATCAGCGACTTGTGCCGGTCAGGGCCACCCAAAAGGCCTTGCACTTGCCGACGAAAGTCAGCTTTTCGTCCGCCAAGGCCTCAAGAAAGTCCGACAGCGGCTTGGATCGTGAAATGGCGAACAACACCAAGGCCACAAAGGCACTGGTGGCCAGCAGGCCGTGCAGCAGACGCTTCGAGACGGACCCGTCGCCAAAGGGAATGATGTTCATCCCAAAATAGCCGGTTGTGATCGTGGCCATCAGACCCAGAATGGTGATCACGGTCAGGCGCACCACGGTGTTGGTCTGCCGGCGCTGGGAGTCACTGTCGAGGTACTGACTCATCTCCCGAATCTCGTCGCGCACCTCGTTGTACAAGACACTGTTGCGCAAGTGGTTCGAAGTCATGTGAAAGATCGCCTGCACATGCGAGCGTTCTGACAACTCATGAAACCAGTAGCGGTGCGTGAAGCGAAGAAAGGTTTCGAAGTTGGCCCGAATACGCCGTTTGAAACGCCGCACCGAGCCGTCGTTGCGAATATCAAGGTCGTTGACCGCATCGACCAACACATCCGAGAACACCAGCAAGGAGGCGCGGTGCAGATGCGCAATCAGGAACACCAGAAAGTACTGATGGCGAAACTGCGCCAGCACACCCCGCTCGGGGCAGGTAAAAAACGCCGAGGCCGAGTCGCCCACCACCGTCAGGGCGTTGCCACTGCACATGAAACGCGTATTGGGTCCGGCCTGCGTGTTAGTCCAGAAACGGTCCTGGCAATAACGCCGCTCAAACTCCAACACCGTGGGCTCGTTGACCGGCAGGGCCTCGTCCGGATGCAACACCGTGGCCAGCCCGAGGCGAACCCATTGCTCGCGGCTCAGGCTGCGCGGTTGGTCCAGGCTCAAGTAGGCCATGACCGGCATGCGGTGGTACTCGATCAAGCGATAACGCAAGTCCCCCGGCTCGTCCGAATGCGCCAACACCAATGGTCGCAGCAGGCAGGCCCAGTGCTCCGAGATGCACGGCGCGCGATGCTCGCAGACAAAACGCAGGTACTTGTCGCGGCGGGCCGCGTCCGATTGCGCCACCACCCGGCCGTTGGTGTCCAGCCATTCGGCCAGATGCACGTTGTGCAAGCCGTCGCCCCCCTCCTCCCATCCGGACGGATAAGCGCGGCCGAAGCGGTAAAGGAGGTCGCGCACCGTATCCAGCGGCAAGTCAGTGGCCCGCACTTCCACGTTGAGTTGAACCAGGTCCAGATCATGAAAGAAGTACAGGTCGATATGGACAATCTGCAACGCTATCGGCGCTTGTCCTTCGCGCAGCGTCAAGCGCAACTGCGCCACGTCCTTGCGTCGGAAAACATGCATCGGCGAACGACCCGGCGGATCGTCGGCAGACTCACGCGTCGAGCGACCTTCGCCATACAGAAACCGTTGCACGTAGGGCAAAAAGGAAACAAATTCACGGTAGTGACGTTCCTTGAACTCGGCCGAGTCGGCGGTGAACTCGTCATCGAGACGCTGCCAGGGGTGGCTATCACGTTTGAGCTCAAAAGCCTCCCAATGCCGACTTTGAGCATCGTCCGTCGCCGCTGACTCCAGTTGCAGCGGCCAGACCAGGCTGGCGTGGAACAAGCGAACCCGGCCATCAACTTCAAAATCGTCTTGTGCAGGCATTCGTTCTCCTCGTGTGATCGACCATCCCAGGCATTCTAGGAGACTTCCGGAACTCATGACAACGCGTCGTCGTTGCGAGCGTAGCGCGGCAATCCAGGACTCCTAAACCCATGGACTGCACCAATGCTGTCCAAGTCCGTCCAAGGAGCCAAGCAGGGCCGTTGGACCGACAATGCCAACATGCCGTCGTCAAATCTCTCGCAACCCATGACTGCGCGCGTCGTGGCGGTTCACTTCAACCCGGTGCACGCCTTCTCGAAGCGCGCCACCGACTCGATCCAGCTACTAGCCGACCTCGGCGTCGAGGGCGATGCCCACAGTGGCGTGACGGTGCAGCATCGCTCACGTGTGGCGCGCGATCCGACTCAGCCCAACCTGCGCCAGGTTCACCTGATGCACGCCGAATTGTTTGATGAACTGCGGCGCAAGGGCTTTGCCATCCTGCCGGGCCAGCTCGGTGAGAACATCACCACCGAGGGTGTGGACTTGCTCGCCTTGCCGACCAATGCGGCACTGCGCATCGGAGCCGATGCGGTGGTTCGCATCACAGGCCTGCGCAACCCCTGCGTGCAGATCGACAACTTTCAGAGCGGGCTGATGTCGGCTGTGCTGAGTCGCTCGCCGCAAGGCCAACTGATCCGCAAAGCCGGCGTGATGGCGGTGGTGGTGACTGGTGGCCGGGTGGTGGCGGAAGACCCGATCCACGTCATCCTGCCGGATCAACCCCATTCACCTCTGGAGCCGGTTTGATCGCGTCGTGCACGTTTGGTCTGATGCGATGCGCGCTGATGGTTGCATCCGTCGCTGCGGCCGCCGCACTTGCCCAGACCCAGGCCCCGCTCCCGTCGTATCGCAGCAGTGTGCCGATCACCGTGGACGGTGAGACCGTGCGCCTCGATATGCGCATTTACAAACCCGATGGAAGTGGCCCGTTTCCGACGCTGGTGTTCAACCACGGATCGACCGGCTACGGGACAGATTCCGCGCGAATCAAACAAGCGGTGGACGCGCCTGCCGTGGCCGCCTTTTTTGTGCGCCGTGGCTGGGCAGTGGTGATGCCAGCTCGCCGCGGCCGTGCCGAATCGGAAGGACTGTACGACGAGGGTTTCTCGTTCATTCGCGCGCTGGGGTACTCCTGCATACCCTCCCTGTCACTGTCCGGAGCTGACCGTGCACTGCGTGACATTGAGGCGGCCATGACGGTCATCCTCACCATGCCATTCGTCGACAAGGAGCGTGTCGCCATGGGAGGCATCTCACGCGGCGGCGCGCTCAGCGTGGCCTACGCCGGCACGCACCCCACCGAAGTCAAGGCAGTCGTCAACTTCGTGGGCGGATGGTTGGGTGAACCGTGTCCGACCATGAGTTCGGTGAATCAGTCGGTGCTCACGCGCGGCGCGGCTTACCCCGGAGAATCGCTGTGGCTCTACGCCGACAAAGACCCGTATTACGCGCTGTCGCACAGCCGCGAGAACTTTGCCGCCTTCACGCGCGCGGGCGGAAAGGGTTCCTTCCACGAATTCACGGTTCCAGCCGACAACGGCCACTGGTTGGGCGGGTTTCCCAAGCTGTGGGCAAACCAACTTGAAGCCTACCTGAAGCTCAGGGGCTTACCGAGTGCCGAATCACCATCCCGCCTGTAGAAGAACCCCCAACATCATGGCCAACGCTTCGCCACGGCCCGCCGTGATCAACCAGCGCGCCAGAAGATGTAGTCCGTCTGGTAGCGCACCACCTGCCTTTGGCCCTGCAGCGCGCCTTCGCCTCTGGCCGGATTGGCCTTGACCAATTGCAGGGCGATGGCGCCAGCACCCGCCGGCGCTACCGCGACTTGCGCGCCAGACACTTTGGAGCCGTCCCAGATCGCCCTCCGCGAAACGCCGCAGGACGCGGCGTGTGTCATTTGGAGCATCACCTCGAGTCTTCGCTGGCTGTCACGAATTTCTTTTTCGTCTGCGAATTGCTGAATTGCAGTAATTCCGATAAACTGCACCCATGCAAGCCACACTCACTCTCAACAGCCGCGGCGTCATCACTTTGCCGGCCAAGCTGCGCCAGGCCATGGGGCTGAAGGCGGACGATCAACTGATCGCTGAAACCACGCCCCAGGGGCTTTTGCTGCGCCCGGCAGTCACCCTGCCACTGGAGCTGTACACGCCCGAACGCTTGCAAGAGTTTGACGCGGCCGAGGCCGAGCTGGCAGCCATGCTACCCCGGCTCAAAACCCAGCCCTGATACCCCACCCCAAATCCCGGTTAGCGCCACTGACCAGCCCGTGCCCATGCGCATTTTTTTGGACGCCAACGTCCTGTTCTCCGCTGCCCGATCCGCTGGCGCTATTCGGCAGTTGGTGCATGCACTGCATGCTGCGGGGCACACGCTGGTGGCAGATGAGTACGTGGCCACCGAGGCCCGACGTAACGTGGCAGCCAAGGCTGGCAGCCAGGCGACGGACTACTTGCAGGCGCTGCTCGGCCAAATAGAAGTCAGTGCGGTGCAATACCCCCCCGGGGTGCAAGCCGCAACGCATTGGCTGCCTGAAAAAGACCGCCCTGTGTTGGTGGCGGCCATAGCATTGAAATGCGATGCATTGGCCACGGGCGACCGCACGCATTTTGGCCCAGGCTATGGCAAAGCCTTTGACGGCGTCACTGTCTATTCCCCCGCCCAATTGGCGCAGGCGGTATTTCCACCGGCATAAACCGGCCCACCCCGAGTTGGTTAAGAAATGTGGATGAGCTCAACTGCACCGTACTCGTTCGCACTTCAAAGACAAGGAAAGCCCATAAGTCCGAGCGCCGCTGCCCGCGTCTTTGCCGCATTGATTGGCGCAACCGTCATCTTTCAACTGGCGCTCGCCCTCGGCGCGCCCTGGGGTGAACTGGCTTGGGGTGGCGCCTATCCCGGAGTGTTGCCGACGTCGATGCGGTGGGCATCACTGGCGTCCGTCCTGCTGCTGCTTGCTCTCGCCGCGGTGGTGCTGATTCGGGCCGGACTGACGGGATTGCGCTGGAAGCCAGCCTCCACCAAGCTGGTGTGGCTGGTCGTGGCCTACTGTGGCCTCGGAGTCATCGCCAACGCGATGAGCCCGAGCTTTTGGGAGCGTGTCATTTGGGTGCCCGTAACCTTGGTCCTGCTCGCCTGCAGCCTGGTTGTGGCGAGGGCTCGTTAGACTCTGGCCAATGCAGTCCGACCCAAGCCGACGACGACCGGGTGCGGCCCAAAACCATCCAAGGCAGAGATCTCACGCTGCTTCTGCACACCCATCCATGTCCAACCCATCAATTGCCAGTACGCTGCAAGCGCTGGAGTGCGAGCTCCATGACCCATCAGTGCGACGCAATCGCAATCGCCTGGTGCAGCTGATCCACCCGGATTTTCTGGAGTTTGGACGCTCCGGTGCCAGCTACACGTTTGCGAACACTCTTGAACGCCTGCCCAGTGAAACCGAGGCCTGCGCCATCCACGCCCAGGGTTTTGTCGCCCGTCAGTTGACTAACTCCGTCTTCTTGCTCACCTACCAGTCCGCGCATGTATCGGCGAGCGGAGAACTCGAACGTCACACCTTGCGCTCCTCAATATGGCGGCTTGAGTCAGTGGGCTGGCAAATGATCTTTCATCAGGGAACACCCACGGCCGCCTTCGACCAGCGCGCGGAACCAACCGACGAACTGGGGAACACTAACCAACACCCTCTCTAACTAATACCTTGCGGGACAAACCGGAGCGAAGTGACGCTCGGTCCTCAACGGATTGCCGGATGCCCGCGCCAAGCCGCACTCACCCACCAAACGCCAACCACCATGCCCACCTTGACCGCCGTTGACACCGCTCGCGAGTTCTGGCGCCTGATGGCCAGCAACGACTTCTCGTCCGTCTCGGCCGTTCTGGCGCCCGACTTTGTACTGGACTGGCCGCAGAGCAAGGAGCGCATCCGTGGTGCACAGCGCTTTGCCGAGATGAACCAGACCTATCCGGCGCACGGGCCGTGGACCTTCACCATCCATCGCCTGTTCGGTGCGGGGTCCGAGGCAGTGTCGGATGTCACAGTTAGCGACGGTGTTCAAAGCGCCCGAGCGCTGTCGTTCTTCACCGTGGTTCAGGGCAAGGTGACGCAGATGCTGGAGTTCTGGCCCGAGCCCTATGCCGCCCCTTCCAATCGAGCGCACCTGGTGGAGCCGATCGAATAGGCGCGGGCCGGGCTGTCAGCCCGTCACTCGCCACGGCCAGCCGTGATCAACCGGCGCGCCAGAAGATGTAGTCCGCCTGGTAGCGCACCACTTGCCTTTGGCCCTGGAGCGCCGCGGTGCAGGGGGTGACTGGTGGCACGCCGCCTTGCGTGGCGACACGCTGGATGTAGCTGACGCCCTGCAGCGCCCCTCGGCCGCTGGCCGGATTGGCCTTGACCAGTTGCAGGGCGATGGCGCCAGCACCCGCCGGGGCTACCGCGACTTGCGCGCCAGACACCTTCGAGCCATCCCCCTGATGCTCCCAGGTGGCGGTGGGCCGTAGTACTTGCCCAGCGGTTTGCCGTCGCGTCCTTTCAGACCCGCGTCGGGGCCGACATAGGCCCAGTCGAACAGACCGGCGCTGTCCTTCCTGGCCCGGCATTCATGCGTGATGTCACCCGCCGCGGCGGCTTCGATGGCGACGCGGTGGCCGGCAGGCACTTTGACGCCCTCGGGCAATGCCGCTTGCGAGAACGGGGCCGGGGTCGGTACGTGCGGCACCGCGCAGGCCGACAGGCCGATCAGAGCAATCGCTGCAAGCAACGATGCGGTAGATTGAGTGTTCATGGTTAGAAATCCTTGGTAAAAATCATTCTCTTAGCGCGCAGCAAGCGAGGCCAGATAGGCCACCACATCGCGCCGGTCCTGTGCCTGCTCCAGCCGGTAACCCATAGCCTGGCCGGGCAGCACCGACTCGGGGTCGGTGAGCCAGGCCAGCAGGCTGTCGCGGTCCCACACGTGGCGGGCCGCACTCAGAGCCTGGGAGTAGCTGAACTCGGACGCCTTGCCCGCCACCCGACCCAGCACGTTGCCGAGTGCCGGACCAACGCGATGGGCATCCAGGCTGTGACAGGCCCCGCAACGCGACTCAAAGATGGTTTGCCCCGTGGGGACGGAAGCGGATTGCGCCTGCGCCGAGAGTGACAACCCCAGCGCCAGCACAGCCGACGCCGCACCACGAGCCAAGGAGGGCGCTCGCTGACACCGGGTGGGAGCAACGAGCCCGCCCATCAAGCACCAAAGCTCAAGGCACCGCCCGGCAGCGCACGGCCCAAGGCATTGGTCAGATAGGTGAAGTGCATGGTCTCGTCCGCAGCCAGGCGAGCGGCCACCTTGCCCAGGTCCTTGCTGCCAAACGCCGGGATCACACCCAAGTAGGCGTTGATGGCACCGAGCTCCAGGCGCGTGGCCAAATCCAGCACATCACCCTGGTTGCGCAGGGTATCGGCCTTGACTGTCTTGGCATAGTCCTCAAGCTTCTTCTCAGCCACTGGCAGACCACCCATCTTTTGAATGGTGGCAACCAAGGCGTCACGATGCGCCTTGTGGTGGGACTGAAACTGCACCTCAATGTCCAGCACCGCTTTTTGCAGCAAGCCACTGCCCGCACCGAGCTGGTAGGCGTTGATGGCTTCGTGCTCCAGGCCAAGCGCCACATTGAGAATGCCGACATCCTTGGACACGTCGGCGCCCATGCCTTGCGCCATGACGTCCTTGCCGGCCATCAAGGCAATGGCGACGGCCGAGAGTGAGCCGGTGCGGCCCATGAAGGCGCGGCGTGAGGCGGCCAGGGACGGTGCAGGGTTGGAAGCGTGAGCGAGCTGAACAAGCGACTTCATGATGGTTTCTTTCGAGGGTAGTCTGTAAAGGGTTGGTGCCGGTCGTTGGTCGACACGGTCCGCGTATCGGCGAAAAATCATGTCCGACCCTTTGAATACGCAGCCAGCGTGCAACTGGATTCAACTTCGACCAAGCGATTGAGCCAAAGCCCGATTTGGGGTTGGCGCGAATGGCCCTTACTTACCCTGTTTGCCAAAGAGAGATTTCAGTTTGGTGGTTGATCGATGCATTGGGCTGAATCGACTGGACCGAGCACGCGCCAATTGGCGGGCGCGGGGATCAGGCTGCCTGGGTGATCTGCGCAGGTCAAGGGGGAGCCCGTAGGGCGGAGGACACGAACGGCGGCGTGTGCGCCCATCCTGCTGCGAGTCCAGCACAATCGCTCTGCACAAGTGCCTCGACAGCGTCAGAGCGAACGGAGTCTTCCTTACGTGAGTGTCATTCGGGTTAGCGCCACACCGATTGTCCAGGTGAGGTGCGGCTTCTGCAACGCCAGTCTGTCGGCGCAAACTGGCGAAACCCACTGCTTCATTCCGTGGCAAGCAAATGCGTTCGCTGCCCTACAGCCTGGCCAACGCGTCAGCGAAGCCGCTGCGGTACGCCTCGAAGTCCTGCAAGTCGTTGCAGCCGCGCCCGCGATGCGCAACAGGCCGGCGCGCGGTGCCAGTGCCTTGAGGCATCGCTATGGCGACTGCAATCAGCCGGTCTTCGGTGCCGTGAATCAACAACACGGGGTTGCCGATGTGCCCCACCATCTGATCGGTTCGCATCGGATAGCGCAGTACAAACGATGGGACCCAGGGGTAGTGGTCGTGCGACAGCGCCGCCATGCTGCTGTAGGGTGAGACCAGCACGGTCAGATCTGGCGCTCGGGTACTGGCCAGTTCAACCGACAGACCCGCGGCCAGACCCGAGCCCAGCGAACGCCCATAGATCACCACGCGCTTGCCGGCGTAGCGTGGCGCCACCGTGGCCCACGCGCTGCGCACGTCTTGGCGCAGTTGTGCTTCGCTTTCGATCCGGCCCGTGCTCTTGCCATAACCACGGTAGTCGATCATGAACAAATCAAAATTGGCGCGGCGATGGAAGTCCGCGTTGACAAACCAGCTTTCCAGACTGCCGCCATTGCCATGGAGAAAGAACACCACGCCTTTGGGGTTGGGCAGGCGCAGATGCAACGCCGACAACCGTGCACCAGCCACATCGATGGTGACCTCGTGAATGTCTGGCGCCTGGGCCAGCGGTCGATCCGCCGGCAACACGGTCGGCACGAACAGCAGCTTTTCCTGGCTGAACCAGAGCCAGCCCAAGACGGCACCATACAGCGTCAGCGCCAGCATGGCCAGCCGTAGCAAGGTGGCGGCCAGGGTCGGGATCGCCGCGCGGGAAGTCATGCCGGTGTGGTCAATGTGGGCACCGTACCCAGGCCTACAGCGACTTCTGAATCAGCACACCCTTGAACACCACCGGCCCGGTTGGACCACCCTCGCTGGGCACGCCGCCCTTGGGCTCCAGGCTGATGGCCAGCATTGGCACTTCGCGCACGTCGTTTTCAGCCGCGGTCAGGCGCAACACCTTGTCACCCCCCAACACGCCCAAGGAACGCGGGGCACCCTTAGGCGGCAACGCCCACAGTTGGAGCGACCGGTCCGACGCCTCCTGGTACGAGCCCACGCGCTGCAAGGTCAGCTTGTTGCTCTTGGGGTCGAACGTCACCAGCATCGACGCGTTGGCCTGGTCGTCGGCCAACACCGCGACGTACTTGACCTCGGGCGTCGCTTGCAGCCGCGCCTGCAGCGAGCGCACCTCGGCGCCCCACTGGTCCTTGACGTTGACCGCCACCACCACGGCCATCACCGTGGCCACGGCGCCGGCCGCACTGAGGCCGCGCCACAGCGCCAGGCCACGCCACCACGATGGGCGCGCCGGTGCCTCGGCGACACGCGTGGACCGAGCGGCCTGCATGACACGCTGCTCCTGTTCGGCTCGTAATAGGTTCTCGATCCGAATCCATACCGCAGGGTTGGGCGTTACTGGGCTCTGCAGTTCGGTCAGGCCCGCCAGGCGCGACTGCCACACCAGGGCAGCGGCGCGCACCGGCGCTTGCTCGCGCGCCAGCGTCTCAAAACGGCGCCGTGCGCCACCGCGCAGCGTGCCGACGGCGTGGCCTGCAGCGAGGCGGTCCAACAGTTCGGGGTGGGCGATCAGGTTCATGCCTGGTCCCTCATGCGTAACGCGCCATGCAGGTGCGCAATTGGTCCAGACCGCGCCGAATCCAGGTTTTCACCGTGCCCAGTGGTAGTTTGAGCCGTTCGGCCAACTCGCCGTGGCTCAGATCGCGGATATAGGCCAGGCTGACCACCTCGCGCTGGCGGTTCTCCAGTCGGCTCAGGCATTGGTGCAGCGCCACCGCTTGCTGGCTGGCCTGCGCCATGTCCATCGGATTGGCGCTGTCACCCTCCAGCGTGTCGGCCAGGGTGCCACTCGCCAGATGTAGAGATAGGCCTCCTGCAACACGTCTTCAGCCCACTCCGGCCGACGCACCACTTTGAGCGCCAGGCCGTACAGGCGTGCCGAGGTCTGGTCGTACAAAGACCGCAGCGCCGCCTGGTCCTGGGCGGCCACGCGGTCCAGCAGCGCAATCAGCGCAGCGTCAGAGGTCTCAATGCTCATGGCGGGATTCTCTTCGATCTGGCACGCGGCCGCTAAGGTAGCTCATACCCCAGTACGCACGCCCGCCCCCAGTTGATTCAAACAACGACGCAATATTTTGATCAACGCCACTTTTGGCTGGGCGCAAAAAAGTTTGAATCCAGTCCAAGCGACCTCGCGTATTCACTACTCCGGCCCTACCGGTTTTACCTTCATGGAGTATTCAATGCGATTCAAGTTACAGCATATTGCCCAAGCCTGCCTATTGGTGCTTGCGGCCGGTTCAGCTTTGGCATCGAGCCACCGCGAGGCCCCTTTCATCACCACCAGCCCGAAAGTCGACGGGACCGACTTCTACATGTTCCGCAGTTACGAGGGCATCAGCGCCACCGGCACCGGTGGTCGCGGCGACTACGTCACGCTGATTGCCAATTACCAGCCGCTGCAAGGCCCCTATGGAGGTCCCAACTACTTCTCGATGGACCCCAACGCCTTGTACGAGATTCACCTCGACAACAACGGCGACGCCAAGGAAGACCTGACCTTTCAGTTTCGTTTTGCCAACAAGCTCAACAGCATTGCGCTGCCGATTGGCAGCGCCAGCGTCGCCATTCCCCTGATTCAAGCCGGCGCGGTCAGCAAACTGACTGACCCCAGCCTCAACGTCAACGAAACCTACACCATGAACGTGGTGCGCGGCGACCGTCGCAAAGGCACCGTGGCGGCCATCACCAAGGCCGATGGCACGACCAAGTCATTTGAGAAGCCGGTTGACTACATTGGCTCCAAAACGCTGGGCGACGCCACCGCCTACGAGACCTACGCCCAGAGCCATGTGCACACCATCAAGGTCCCTGGCTGCCCGGCTGGCAAAGACAGCGGCAAGGTGTTTGTGGGTCAACGCCAGGAAGGATTTGCCGTCAACCTCGGCCCGGTGTTCGACCTGGTCAACGCACCCCTTGCGGTGTTGCTGGATCCGGCCAACAAAGACGCCTTCGGCCAAGGCGGCAAACACTACATTCAGAAGACCAACGTCACCAGCATCGCTCTG
>JADKEH010000031.1 GCA_016718155.1 Candidatus Rhodoferax randersensis
ATCATGGACATCGTGCGCGGCAAACAAACCGAGAAGGTGACCCAGTTCGGCCACGAGCGCTTGAGCACTCGGCATTGGTGCTGCCTTTAGCGAAGAGCAGCTGCGCGGTGTGCCGCGCCAGTTGATTGCCATCAGCGCGGTGTCGGTCGACGGACGGGCCTTCAACACCTTGCAGCGACCGACGCGTCGCGCGCAGTGCTGGGGCGAAGTGCCGGTGTCCTGCGTGGGTCGGTGTCGAGCCCGAAAGGCTCGTCCGGCAAAGCCGCCAAGGGGTCGACGCCAAGGCCGGGGCCAAGGCGCCGCTGGAGCTTTCGTGCGCAGGAGAACAGCGCTACACGGCGCTCAAGGCACGGCGGGCCGAGGTGGCGCGCGAGCACAACCTGCCCGCCTATGTGATCTTCCGCGACGCCACGCTGGCCACCATCGCCAGCGCGCGCCGCAATCGCGCGACGACTTGCAAGGCATCCAGCGGTATTGGTGCCAAAAGCTCGAAGCCTATGGCGACGAAGGTGCTGCGCGTGGTGGCGAGCGTCGATTAATCTTTCCGGAATGGACGACACAAGCCATTGAGGCTGCAGCCCGTCATCGCGAGGCCGACAGGCCGGTGGCGATCCATGCTGGCGCGCCGGGTTGGATTGCCGCATCGGCCGCGCCGCCTTTCCGTAAAACCGGTCGTCATTGCGAAGGAGTGAAGCAATCCGGGCCCCTGAGTCCATGGACTGCCGCGCTGCGTCTCGCAGTGACGTAATCAGGTTCAAGGGCCGTGTGCGGTTCTGGCCCGGAACTGGAGAGTCGCAATGACAGCGGCTTCTGTCACGATTTCCGCAACCCTCAACGGGGCTGCTTGCCCTTCACGGCGCAACATGCCGCTTTTTGACCGAACAGGCCGCCACGCCGACCAGTAAGAAGTGTCAGCGCTCAGGCACCCGTGCCGACAAGGGTCGTGGCGCGAATTCCGGCAGGAAGCGGCAGCCCGTGCCGGGGTCAAACCGTGCGTCAACCTGTCGGCACCGCACAGCAATGCTGTCGGCCGAGGCTTCTCGCCGCGTTCGACCCAATTGAAACCAAGGCACCGATCGCCGCCACATACTGCGCGTCGCTCGGGTAGCTGTGTTTCGTGGTCTTGGGTGAAGGTCTGCACCAGCCGCTCGGCACTGCCGCCACGCACCATGGTGTCGCGAAAGTGCGACTCCAGCTCCACGAAGGCGACCGTGTCGTCAACGCCATGCACGGTCAGCACGGGCACGGGGATGCGGCCTTGCGGGTCGGTGTCTTCTACGAAAGCCACACGGGCGGTAGAGGTCGGCATGGTAGCGTAAGACTTTGGTGTTCAGGAGGGCCTCGTCGTCAGGCGAGCCTTGGTACCCGCACGGTGGCGTTGCCAAACGGGTTGCGACCGTTCGTGCGCTTGAACACGATGTCCTGAGAGTGCCGGGTGGCCCAGTTCATATGGCCACCAGCGAACTTTCGGGGATGGCGATCACGTCCGTGAAAGGGCTTTGAGATTGTGAGCTGCTGGACGGCGCTGCGTTCGGCAACCTTTTTGCGCACGCCGGTGCAGGCGTCGATGCGTGTGGCCGGGTTCAGCCCGCCGGGTCAAGCTGCTGCTCCGAGGTAGCCCCTTGCCACAAGGGTAGGGCGAAAGCTCGTCCGGTGTGGGGTGGTTGGCGCACACGGCTGGTAGACCACGCGCGAGTCCAGACGGAAGTTGTATGACTGTGTGCCGCCGCCGACGACGCCGCTGGTGAGCAATTACGGCATCGAGTGGGGCTTTGCCGTCAGCGTCGCGGGAACGAGTTCGGCGGCTCGGGCGGCTACGCTGGCGCCCAGGACTGGCCATGCAACACGGTGCGCTTCAGTGCCGACTTCGGCGACGAAGATCTGGCGCACCCGCGCTCGGTATCCTCGGCAGCCGACCGCACTTTTACGCCACCTTGGCGAAAGCCCGAGCCTGCATAGGCGAAGCCGGCGCAGGTCAGATTGACCAGCAGAGTCAGGTCCGCAACAGGGCGCTCGGCCTTACTTCCCAATTTAGGGCCACCGTGCGTGCACCACCAAGGTTCCGTTTAATCAGGGGGAACCGCCAGCCAGTAGTGGGCGCCGACGCTTGTCACTACCGATCAGGCAGCGGCTGCGCAGCCACGCCGCTCGGACACGGTTTGAGCACAGGCGGGTTGTGATAGGTCCTGCCCGCACGGAGGCCACGTCGCGGCAGTGCGGTGGCGACGGCGCACAGCAAACAGCGTGCGCACAGGGGTGGTGGCGGATGGGTTGGCAAGAAACCAGGGCTGTCGCGGCGTCACGGGCATGTTGGGTCTTGGGCTGGTTGCACCTCGGTTGCTCGTGTCGCTCTGGGTGATTGACTCGCGGCAACCTGAGCGATAAATGGCGGTGAGAAAGGCCTTCGCCAGTCGCTGGGCATGCGGATTGAAGCACACATGGCCTTGGCCCGATGGGGCGTCGACGCCTTGGTTCAGGCTGGGACACGCCGCGGTGGAGCGCACCGCGTCACATATTTCCACGAGCCACCGCGTTCGCAGCGCGCGCCCGTGCCGGGGTCGCTACTTTCCACGTCTTCCAGGTCAAAAAATGGTGTCTTGCGCAAAGGTGCTCATCATCCAGCCGCGCATCTGCAGCTTGGGCGCATTCTCGTCGGGCGCGTTGTAGACCAGCGGTGGCGTGACATGCAATACCCGCACACCCTGCGCCTTGAGCGCATTGACGGCGGCAAGGTACTCGGTTTGTGCACCAGCCAGTTTGTCGGCCACGATGTCGGCGTAACCAAACTTCATGATGGCGACACCCAGACCAGTGCGGTTGGCCAGTGCCATGTTGCGGAACTCGGCAATTTTGCCCGCGTAGTCGCCATTGTTGGACGAGAACAAACCGCCGTTGAGCCCGGCGGCCAGACTGGTGGCGTGGCTGTCGGCGTATTCGAAACTTGAAGCCGACAGCTTGGGCGCCGTCTTCCAGATCGCCACCGACCGACTGGTGCAGGAAGAAGCTGCGCATGGTGGTGTTGACGCGTGCCTTCTGGTCGGCAGGTAACGCGTCCCAGGCGGCGATGCCGCTCAGGCCCACGAAGTTGCCGGTGCCGACGGGATCGGGCGGTAAGCAGATGGCGACCAAGCAGGCGTAGTCGGACAGCGTGCCGAGGGCCACGACTTGGTACTCGGTCACCAGCCCGTAGGCATAGATGTTGCCATCGTCACGCACTCCCAGATAAAGTGGGCCCCGGTAGAGTCGAACCAACCACCCGCTCAGGGTGACCGCTTCCCCCGGTGGCGGCAACAGGTCGGGGTAGCGACCCTCGGCCCAATTCAGAAAAGCGGTGGCCGTGATGCTTGGCAGCGCTGCGGCCGCCGCTGACTTGCCAGCCACCACTGGGGTATTCAGTGAAGTGGTGCCTGGCACCGAGTGCGGGGCGGAAGCGGCGCGGTGCAAGCGACCCAGTGGGTGGTTGCCCGCATCCTGGTCCGCGACCGGGAGGCTGTTGCCGCCACCACACGCCATCAAACCTACCAGCAACAGAGCCGATCCGAGTCGTTTGAGTGGTTTCATGGCATGTTCTCCGTTGTGTCAGTCGAGCGCTCGGGCGATGGGTGCCCAGATCTGGTGGCGAGACGCATAGGCCCAGCCGGGTGAGGTGCGACCCCTTTGCCGTCCGCTCTACTTCGAGAGCAACGCCGCCCGGGCCGCGTCCAACTGCCGGTCGCGACCGCCCAAAAGTTCTTCGATGCTCGGATTCGGCACTTCAGTGTCGGGCTTGATGGCGTGGCCGGGCTGATCCTTGCCCGAGAGCGGGCCGAGCACCACACCGGAGGGAATCGTCAAAACATAGCCGTCGGCGAGCGGCACGAACGACATTTCAGTCAAGCCGCCGCCAGTCGTCCGGCCCACGATCTTCGCATGAGCAAGTTCGCGCAGGGACAGTGCAAGGCCTTCGCCGGCAGAGATGACATGCTCATTCACAAGAATGATGATTGGCCGGTCGGGCCAGATGCGTTCGCCCTCCCGCTTCACGGCTCGCGCGGGTGCGGTAAGCGGTTGTTGAATGGAGTAAATGACGTCGCCATCGCACAGCGCGGACGCGATGGCCACCTCGCCGGAGCCACCAAGCGCCGATCGCAGGTCAATAATGAGTCCACGCGCGTCTTGAGCCGCGAGCGCGATGAACGCCTGGCGCGCCAGGGCGGCGGTGTTGCGCGCCGCGTCGTTCGAGCTCGCGAACCAGCGCACGAAGACGTAGCCGACGCCATCGTCGAGCAGGCGGCTCTCGACGGACGGCACGTCGGCCTGGATAAGCCGGAGCAAGATCGTCGCGGAGCGACCCGCCCGTTCGATATCCAGTTTGAGTTCCACGCCAACTGGCAGCGCGTTGAGCAGAAAGATATCCACCCGAGCGGCCTGTACTCCATCGATCCGATGAAGCACATCCCCGCACGAAGGCCACTCACCTCAGCCGACGCGCCGGGAATGACGTCAAATACGATGAGTTGGCCATCAGCCAGCGGATAGAGATTGAATCCTGAGCGGCGCGCGGCTTCCCGGCCATAAGAGCACCGATCCCACGTCGCCTTTGCGGCGAGACGAGACTAACGTGCGCCGTGGCCGCCGCCCGCGTCATGGTTTCCAGCACCGGCCACGGGGTTGGCAAATCCGCCACACGTTCCGCGAGCCAGGCTGCATCGCGCCCGGAGTCGGTGCCAAATTCGGCAGGCAGCGGTCGCGCACGCTCCGGTGCCAGCGCGGCGAGTTTCGCCAACGCAGCGGAGGCAATCACGCGTGGATCGGCTGGGGCGATGCTCTCCCGCACGAGCCCGAGATAAACGGTACGCATCAACTCGGCCGAAGTTGGCGCGGTGCGGGCCACTCCCTGAGTTACAGCCGGGGCAATAGAGGGCTCGGCAGCGCTGGCGACCGGCGCCAATATCGAGCACGTCACGCCGAGTGCGCTCACAAGCTTTGCAAGGAATAAGGAGAAAATCTTCATGGACAGATAGCCCTTTCAACCACCTCAAGGGCAGTATGGCACCTTTGGTTGGCCGTCAGTCCGTGTAAAAACCCTCCCTTTTTCCCGGCAATGGGCTTCCTGGCGGCTGCTCCACCAAAATGCGCTGCTCAGAAGAGTGATTTCGGGTGAACCGTGTACGTCAAAGATTCTCTTAGCGATACTTTTCGCTCGAACTCAGTCGGTGCACTGGAGCTCAAGCAAAAATCTTGCCCGGATTCATGATGTTGTGCGGGTCCAGCGCCTGCTTGATGGCGCGCATCATGTCGATGGCGCCGGTGCCTGCTTCGGTCACCAGGAAGTCCATTTTGTGCAGGCCCACGCCGTGCTCACCCGTGCAGGTGCCGCCCAGGGCGAGGGCGCGGCTGACCAACTGGTGGTTGAGCTTTTCGGCGACCTCGCGTTCCTCGGGTTTGGCCGGGTTGATCAGGTAACCAAAGTGGAAGTTGCCATCCCCCACGTGGCCGACCAGAAAGTAGGGGATGTCGGTGGCGTCGGCTTCGGCGATCGAGTCCAGCAGGCAGTCCGCCAGGCGCGAGATCGGCACGCAGGTGTCGGTGGAGATGGCGCGGCAGCCGGGCTTGGACTGGATCGCGGCAAAGTAGGCGTTGTGCCGCGCGGTCCACAGCCGGGTGCGTTCCTCCGGCGTGGTGGCCCACTCAAAAGCGTTGCCGCCGTGCTCGGTGGCAATCTCCTGCACCAGTTCGGCTTGCTCCTTCACGCTGGCGGGAGAGCCGTGGAACTCCATCAGAAGTAGCGGCTCCTCGCGCAGCCCGAGCTTGGCGTATTGATTGACCATGCGCACGGTGTGCGCGTCGATCAATTCCACGCGGGCAATCGGAATGCCCAGCTGGATGATCTGGATGGTGGTGCGCACGGCGGCCTCGATGCTGGGGAAGGAGCAGATGGCGGCCAGAATCGCCTCGGGCAGCGGGTAGAGCTTGACGGTGACCTCGGTGATCACGCCCAAGGTGCCTTCGCTGCCCACCATCAGGCGCGTCAGGTCGTAGCCGGCACTGCTTTTCTTGGCGCGCGTTCCCGTGCGGATAACTTCGCCACTGGCGGTGACGACTTCAAGCGCCAGCACGTTCTCGCGCATGGTGCCGTAACGCACGGCATTGGTGCCGCTGGCACGGGTGGCAGCCATGCCGCCGACGCTGGCATCGGCGCCGGGGTCGATCGGGAAAAACAGGCCGGTGCTCTTGACCTCGTCATTGAGTTGCTTGCGAGTTACCCCCGGCTGCACGGTGACGGTGAGGTCTTCCGCATTGACAGACAGCACCCGGTTCATGCGGCTCACATCGATGCTGATGCCGCCCTGCACCGCCAACAAATGACCTTCCAGCGAGGAGCCCACGCCAAAGGGAATCACCGGCACCTGATGCGCCGCCGCAAGTTTGACCGCCATGGCGACATCGGCGGTGGACTCGGCAAACACCACGGCGGCCGGTGGCGGTGCCTCGAACGAGGATTCGTCGCGCCCATGCTGCTCGCGCACGACCAGGGCGGTGGAGCATCGCTCGCCAAAGCGCGCCTTCAGGGCCTCGATGAAGCCGGCCGACACGGCGCGCTGATGAATCTCGGGCAGCAGGTGTTGTGGGATGGCGGGAGCGTTCATGGCGGGTCTCCAGTGGGGTCATTCAGTTTACGACTTGTGGCGGGGATAATCCTGAGACCTTGCGGGACAGACCGCAGCCTCGTAGGGGCAAGCGCTGTCCTTATGGAGACTTTCGGAGTTCATGCCAGCCCGTCATTGCGAGCGAAGTGACGCAATCCACCGTGGTGCGCCGTCAACATGGATTGCCGCGCTTCGCTCGCAATGACGGATTCGGGTGTTATGCCAAGGGAACCGTCACCAACTGACCAGGAATGACCAATGGGAAAACGACTGACACAAATCGCCACGCGCACCGGCGACAACGGCACCACCGGCCTGGGTGACAACACACGGGTCTCCAAAAACAGCCCGCGCATCCACGCACTGGGCGAGGTGGACGAACTCAATTCCAACATCGGCGTGCTGCTGTGCGAAGCCATGCCGCCGGAAGTCCGCACCCTGCTGGTGGAGATACAGCATGAGTTGTTCAACCTGGGTGGCGAGTTGTCGATCCCCGGCTTCGAGCTGCTCAAGCCGCAGGCTGTGCTGGCTTTGGACGACGCGCTGGCCGAGCACAACGCCGCCTTGCCGCGCCTGGAGGAGTTCATCCTGCCGGCCGGTACCCGGGCGGCCTCCATCGCGCATGTCTGCCGCACCGTGGCGCGCCGCGCCGAGCGCGCCGTGGTGGCGCTGGAAGCACACGAGCCGCTGAAGGAAACGCCGCGCCAGTACCTCAACCGCCTGTCCGATTTGATGTTCGTGCTGGCGCGCGTGCTCAACCGCTACCGCACCGACGGCACGGTCGGTGACGACGTGTACTGGAAGAGCGAGAAACTGGCCAAGTCGCAGGCCGAATAGGCTCGGGCGGCCACCGGCCTCGCCCCGGCCGGGCTAGCGATCGGCCTGGATCGCCATGGTGATGCGCGACACGCAGGTCAGCTCACCGGCTTCGTTGCGCAGGTCAATGCCAGACAGCGTGGTGCGCCCGATGAACGGCGTGCCGTGACCCACCCGAGGTGACGCGCGAGGTGGTTGGCGTTGATGTCCAGCCCCACTGCGCGGTAGCCTTCGGGTGAGGCGTACATCGCGCCGCACGAGCCCAGCGTTTCGGCCAGCACCACCGACACACCGCCGTGCAGCAGGCCATACGGCTGGATGGTACGGGGTCCACCGGCACACGCCGTGATGAAGTCGTCATTGCGGAACTCGATCCGGTGTGCCACCGGGTGTTCTGCGCGGCACTATCACAGGGCTTCTTCCAGTGGCATGGCCCAGAGTGTTGTCGAGGGGACTGTAGGCGCTGCGCAGCGCGGTTGTCTACTGGCAGCCCAGTCCCCTCGGGCGGCCCCGGCTATGCGACTTTGATGATCGCGTCGATGGCCGGCCCACAAGCACCGCTCCGCAGCCCTCAGAGCACGTGTGCGATCAAGGCCTTCGGGTCGATGGTGCCGTAGCGCGCTTCACCGCATAAGGGTTGAGTTCTCCAGCCAGTCGGCCTGCGGGGCGCGGGCAACTTTGATCTTGCATAGATCCATCAAGGTAATCAGGTCATGGGTGCGCCGAAACTCAATCAGTGGGCGCTGAGCACGGCCTTGGGGCTCTCAATCATTGCGGGCGTGAATCCGACCATGGCATCGCCGATCCAGCGCTACAGGCCAAGTTTGCAGGCGGCCAGGTCTTGCTGCGCCGAAGCCAACAGCAAGCGTGCACAGGCTTGCTCGCGGGCTGATCAACCATGCACCCCCGGCCTTCACGCAATGCCCAGTAAAGTGCTGTGCCGGGTTGATGCCCCCACTGGGCGACCTCCGCCCGCGAATACACCAGCACGTCGACGGGCACGCGCAAGGGTCGCAATGCCCGACGAAGTCGAACCATTTCGCGCGCCCGGTTTTCCACGGTCGGCTCAATCACCAGGAAGTAGGCGGTTCTTTGGCAGCAGGAAACGGTTCTCGCGCAGCGGTGAGCGGCCAGCCCAGGCGGCAGGCCGGATGCGGCCAGAAAGCCGCTTGGCAGACCCGGCCTTGGGGGGGGCAGGTGCCGTTGTCGCGGTACTGCAGCGCCGCGGCCAGGCGCGCCTCGCTGATGTCGCCCAAGGGCTTGCTGAAGTCATCAGCCACCAGGCAGCCTTTTAGCTGGTTGGCTGGCGTGCCGGTGCCGCCGGGGATGAAGCCATCCGCATAGTCGCCAAAGCCCAGGGCGTTGACGCCTTTGAACTGCACCGTGAAGTAGGTCACGCTGCAGTTGTCTTCCGGGTAAAAGCCATAGGGCTTGCCGCAGGTGGTGTCGCCGATCAGGATCACCTCGACGCCGGCGCCATTGAGGCCGTTGATGATGGCTTCGCTGGCCGAGCAGGTGCCGCTGCCGGTCAGCACGAAGACGCGTGGCAAACCCAACTGCGGAAGGCTCTGCCCATAACCCGCCGAGAAGCCTTGCGACACGCTGTGAAACGGAATGGTGGCGCCGGCCTCGCTCTGACCAAATGGATTCTTGTTGTTGTAGATCGTCTTCTCGAATGCCTTGCCGGTGGTGGCGCCGCGCCCGGCAATCATGTAGGCCAACTCGCTGGCAATGTCGAGGTAGCCCCCGCCGTTGTAGCGCAGGTCCAGCACCAGGTCGCTGATGCCGGTGCCGCCATTGGCTGCCTTGAGCAGGTTGATGGCGGCGATCAACTGCAGCTCGGCGGTGGCGATGTGGTCGTTGAATTGCAGGTAGCCCACGCTGGTGTGGGGGGCGGGCAGGGTGCGCACGTTCTGCACCGGGGTTGAGGTCACGTTGCTGGCCGTCATGGAAAAGGTTCGGGGCGTGGTTGCGCCGGGGTCGAGCACCTCAAAGGTGTAGGACTTGCCGTCGATCGGTGAGAACAGGCCCTCGTTGATCATGTCGGGCTCGCCGTTGATGACATCCACGCCGTTGATGGCGAGGAACTTGGCGCCCCGCAGCAAACCATTGGTGGCGGCTGGCGAGCCGGGCTCGGTATACGCCACCACCGCGTTGCGTGGCGCTCTGCTGGCCAGCAGTTCGACCGAGAAGCCAAAGCCCACGCTGCTGCCAGAGCTGGTTTGTTCCAGATACTCGGCGGTGGCGTAGGTGAAGTGAAACTGGTCCTTGGGTTTGCCCGAACTGGTGACCAGCAGCGAGCGCTGGCTGTTGAAGTAGGTGTCCACCACATCGAAGTTGGTCTTGAGTTCCAGTGTGGTGCGGCTGTTGTCCGACGGGTCCACATAGGGCGCCGTCGCGCCCAGCGTGAACAGGGATGGGTCTTGCGGCACTACGTCGCTGTACCACAGGTAGGTCTCGTTCACGAAGCCACGAATCCACAGCTTCTCGGTGGTGAGTGAGCCCTGCACGTCACCATAGGGGCGGCCGGTGTAGGGGTCGAGGGTGCCGGGCGACCTGGGCGTTTCACACTGTTGCGCGACGCTGGACGACGCGGGGATGAACGGTTCGACGTAGGTCGTGGTCGTGGGCGCGGGCTCGGCCGGGCCGGGCGCGGCGGTGCCGCCGCCGCCGCCGCAAGCTGACAGCACGACGATCAGGGTCATCGCGGAAGCAATTTTTCTCATACATCTTCGCTGGTTGCGGCGATTGTAGGGGTCGGCTCGCTTGCGTCCGGCCACGGGTTTCCACGCAGGCGCGAGGACAAGCTGACCGCTAGAATAACCTGACCATTTGGTTAGCTTTGTCGCCTTGCTGCGCATCAACCACTCCCTTGTTCCATGAATTCACAGTCCGCGTTGCCCGGTTCGCCTGCCGCCCCTCGCGCCTTGGGCGAGCGCCTGGCGGTGGAGGTGCGCAAGGCCAGCGTGGTCTACCAGGCTACCGATGCGCCGGTGCATGCACTGTCCAATATTGATCTGGACATTGCCGAGGGCGAGTTCGTGGCCCTGATCGGCCCGTCGGGCTGCGGCAAGACCACCCTGATGCGCGTGATTGCCGATCTCGAATCCATCAGCGCCGGCCAGGTGCTGATCAACGGTGTCAGCCCGCATGAGGCGCGGCTGGCGCGGGCTTACGGCTATGTGTTCCAGGCGCCGGCGCTGTTTCCCTGGCGCACTGTGCTGGCCAACGTCACGCTGCCGCTGCAGATCATGGGGCGAACCCGCGACGAGGCCAAAGCCACGGCCCTGGAGCATCTGGCGCGCGTGGGCCTGACCGGTTTCGAGCAGAAGTACCCCTGGCAGCTCTCGGGTGGCATGCAGCAGCGTGTGTCGATTGCACGCGCGCTGTCCTTCGAGCCCAGGCTGTTGATGATGGATGAGCCCTTTGGAGCGTTGGACGAAATCACGCGCGACCGCCTCAACGAGCAGTTGCAGCAGCTCTGGCAGCGCGAGCGCCGCACGGTGGTGTTTGTCACGCACTCGATTGCCGAGGCGGTGTATTTGTCGACCCGAATCGTGGTGATGTCGCCGCGCCCTGGGCGCATCGTCAAGGTGATCCGCTCGCCCTTGCCCGATGAGCGCCATCTGGGCCTGCGCGACAGTACCGACTTCATGGCCGTAGCGCACGAGGTGCGTGAGGCCCTGGCAGAAGGTCACGCATGAGTAGGTCCAGCTGGCGCGCCTCCTGGCAGCGTTTTGGCCTGCAAGGCGCGCCGGTGCTGGTGGTGCTGCTGGCGGTGCTGCTGCTGTGGTACGTCGGCGCCTGGGCCATGAACGCGCAGGGGGCCGTCGAGCGGGTGTTGCCGTCTGATCAGCCCTGGACCTGGCAAGACCTGCTTGCCGCTACTTTGAGCATGGAGCGCCCGGTGTTACCCGCACCGCATCAGGTCGCTGCCGACTTGTGGGCCAGCCTGACCGGCTGGCCCATCGATTCGCCGCGCAATCTGTTGTTTCATGTGGCCGTCACCGGTGAGTCCACGCTGTGGGGCTTCGTCATGGGCACGGCGCTGGGGCTGCTGCTGGCGGTGGCCATCGTGCATTCGCGCACGCTGGACCGCGCGCTGCTGCCCTGGATCGTCGCTTCGCAAACCGTGCCGGTGCTGGCGATTGCGCCCATCGTGCTGGTGATCCTGGGCAGCCTGGGGTTCAGCGGCGTGGCGCCCAAGGCGGTGATTGCCATGTACCTGTGTTTCTTTCCGGTCACGGTGGCGATGGTGCAGGGCCTGCGCTCGCCGCAGCGCATCGAGACCGAGATGCTTTACACCTACGCGGCCTCGCGCTGGCAGGCGCTGTGGCTGCTGCGTCTGCCCGCCGCCTTACCGTATCTGTTTCCGGCGCTGCGGGTGGGCATCGCGGCTGGTTTGGTGGGCGCCATGGTGGCCGAGTTGCCAACGGGTGCGCAAGCGGGCCTGGGCGCGCGGCTGCTCACCGGCTCCTACTACGGCAACACGGTGCAGATCTGGTCGGCGCTGGTGATGTCGGCCTTGCTCGGGCTCACGCTGACCGCGGCGGTCGCAGGGGTGGAGCGGCTGGCGCTGCGCAACCGGAGTCAGGGATGAAGGACGCCAACTTGCGTGCCCTGGGCTGGGTCGCGGCGGCGGCACTGGGCGGCCTGCTGTTGCTGCGGTTGCAGCGCGCGCCGCCAGCCCTGGATGTCTGGTTCTGGCTGGGCACGCTGCTGGTGGCGAGCCTGGCCGTGCTGTCGATTCGGCGCCTGGCCAATCTGGACGGGGGGCGCTGGGTCGGCACGCTGACCGCCGCCGTCTTTGGTTTGTGGGTAGTGTATTTCTGGCAGGTGCTGGTGGTGGCGTTCAACGTGCCCAAAGTGCTGCTGCCACCACCGCTGGCGATCATCGAGTCGATGGGTCTGCATGGCACGGTGTTGTGGGGTGACTTTGTGCAAACCGTGCTGAAGGCCGTGCTGATTGGCTGGGCCGTGGGTTGCGCGGCGGGCTTCGGTGTGGCGGTGGCTATCGACCGTTTGCCCTTCCTGCAGCGCGGCCTGCTGCCGCTGGCCTCGCTCACCAGCACCATCCCGCTGGTGGCCGTGGCGCCGATTGCGGTGATGTGGTTTGGCTTCGAGTGGCCGTCCAAGGCCGCCGTGGTGGTGCTGATGACCTTCTTCCCGATGCTGGTGTCCACGTTGGCGGGCCTGCAGGCTTCGGGCAAGCTGGAGCGCGAGCTGATGTACGGCTATGCCGCCAGTTACAGCCGCACGCTGCTGGCGCTGCGTTTGCCGGCGGCCTTGCCCTTCATGTTTGCCGCGCTCAAGGTCAACGCCACGCTGGCCTTGATCGGCGCCATCGTGGCCGAGTTTTTTGGCTCGCCCACGTCGGGCCTGGGTTTTCGGATTTCGACCGAAGCGGCCAAGATGAACATGTCGCTGGTGTGGGGCGCCATCGTGGTGGCCGCCGTTACCGGCTCGGCCGCCTACGCCCTGCTGGTGCAGATCGAGCGCCGCGCCGCCTTCTGGCACCCCTCCATCCGCGAGGGGCGTGCGACATGACCCGCCACGGCCGTCATCGCGAGCGCAGCGTGGTACTCGTCATTGCGAGGAGCGCCAGCGACGTGGCAATCCATGCAGCCGGGATTCATGGATTGCTTCACTGCGTTCGCAATGACGATGTCCTTTCACGCCAAAAGCACCCCTTTGTCAGTGTGTTTCTTTCCCCCAACCCAAGGAGCTTTCCATGATTCGTTCTTCCAGGTTCAAGAGCAGCTTGCTGGCCGCCGCGCTGGCTGTGTGTGGTGTGTCGGCCAGTGCCGCCGACAAACTCACGGTGCAACTCAAGTGGCTGCCGCAAGCCCAGTTTGCCGGCTACTACGTGGCCCAGAGCAAGGGCTACTACAAGGCCGAGGGGCTGGACGTGACCATCAAGCCCGGTGGCCCCGACATCTCGCCGGTGCAGGTGATCGCGGGCAACGGCGCCGACGTGGTGGTGAACTGGATGCCCGACGCCCTGGCCGCGCGTGAGGCTGGTGTGCCACTGGTCAACATCGCGCAAGTGTTCAACCAGTCCGGCCTGATGCTGACCTGCAAAAAGGCCAGTGGTGTCAGCAGCCCGAAGGACTTCAAGGGCAAGACCCTGGGCGTCTGGTACGGCGGCAACGAGTACCCCTTCCTCAACTGGATGGCCAAGCTGGGCTTGAAGCCTGACACCGATATCAAGATCATGAAGCAAGGCTTCAACGTCGATCCGCTGTTGCAGAACCAGGCCGCCTGTATCTCGACCATGATCTACAACGAGTACTGGCAAGTGGTGGATGCCGGCGTCAAGGAGAGTGACCTGGTCACCTTCTTCTACGAGAAGGAAGGCGTGGCCTCGCTGGAAGACGGCCTGTATGTGCTGGAGTCCAAGCTGAAAGACCCGGCCTTTGTGGCGCGCATGGGCAGGTTCCTCAAGGCCACCTTCAAGGGCTGGAACGACGCGGTCAAGAACCCGGCCGAAGCGGCCAAGATCGTGGTGGCGGCCGACACCTCGGGCAGCGCCTCCGAGAAGGTGCAAAAGCGCCAGATGGAAAACGTGGCAAAACTCATCACCAATGCTGGCACGGCCAAGATCGGTTACCTGGAGCCGGCGGCGTTTGAGCGCACGGTCAAGGTGCTGATGACGGGCGGCAGCTCGCCGGTGATCAAGAAGGACCCAGGCAAGGCCGCCTACTCCCATGTGGTGTGGGAAGCTGCCAGCAAGTAACTGGCAAGCTTGGATTGCTAGGCCTCGGCGCGTTGCGATGGCGGGTCAACCTCGTCATGGAGATGGCCGCTTCGCTGGCGCTCTTTTCCATGAACCGGTCGTCATTGCGAACGAATGAACCAGTTCATGTGGGCTGGGCGCGCGGCAATCCATGTTGGTGACCCATGAAGCCCCTGTCCCGCCAACAACTTAAGCCCGAAGTTGCGGATGACGCCGCCAAGGGCCAGATTCGCCAAGCCAACGAGGCGCTGATCCTGGCCGCCGCCGAGCGCGTGTTCGCCGGCGCCGGTTTTGGTGGCGCCACCATGGCGGCGATTGCCGAGGCCTCGGGCCTGCCCAAGGCCAATCTGCATTACTACTTTGGCGCCAAGCAGGACCTGTATCGCGCAGTGCTGGCGCGCACGCTGCAAGACTGGCTGGTGCCTACCCACGACATCACGCCGCAGGCCGATCCGAGGCAGGCGCTGGAGCGCTACATCCGGGCCAAGATGGCCTTGTCGGCGCAGCGCCCGCACGCCTCAAGGTGTTTGCCAACGAGCTGTTAGCACGGCGCCCCGGTGCTCAAAGCCCTGCTGGCCACCGACCTGCGTCACATGGTGCTGGCCAAGGCGGCGGTGCTGCAGGGCTGGATCGATGCTGGCCGCATGGCGCCAGTGGACCCGGTGCACCTGTTCTTCACCATCTGGGCCGCTACGCAAACCTACGCCGACTTTGACGTGCAGGTGGCCGCCGTGCTGGGCAAGACCGAGCTGAACGCCAAAGACTATGCGCGGGCCACCGAGCACGTGGTGGGCTTGATCTTGCGGGGGTGTGGTCTTCCAAATAGCTAACGCGTGGCCTCCCTCATGCTTGGGGCACAAGCGGGTCCGGAACTGACAAAGTCGCCAGCACCTTGTCGATGGTCTTGCCATCCATGTCGACAATCTCGAAACGCCATTGCTCCCAGTGGACCACTTCCGCTGTTCGCGGCAAGCGCCCCGTCAGCAGCATCATCATTCCGCTAAGGGTGTGGTAGCGACCGCGTTCTTCCTCGGGGACTTCCCTCAGGCCCAAGCGATCCTTGAGCTCGGGGACCGGGATGTGACCGTCCAGCAGCCACGATCCATCGTCTCGCTGAACTGCCCACGATGTTTCAGGGTTGCGCGGATGAAACTCGCCGGTAATGGCTTCGATAAGGTCCTGCAAGGTAACGATACCTTGCACCTGTCCATACTCGTCAACCACGAAGGCCATGTGCACGTCCGAGGACCGAAAGTTGTCCAGCAGCTCCATCCCTGTGAGTGTTTCGGGGACATAGAGTGGTTGTTGCAAATTACCAAGCAGGTCTGGAATCTCGCCGCGTGCCACCTTCGTTAGCAGTTGGCGAGCATTCACAACACCCACGATGTTGTCGATACTTCCATGCACAACCGGAAAACGCGCATGGTCCGAGTCGTCGATTCGCTTGAGGTTTTCGGCAAACGACAAGGCGCTTTCCAGAACCACGACATCGCCTCGGGGAACCATCAGCGAGTTGATTTGCCGGTCGTCAAGCAGAAAGACGTTGCGAACCATTGTGTGTTCGTGCGACTCGATGACGCCCGCATGGGTGCCCTCGCTCAAGACTGCATCAATTTCTTCCGCCGTCACATTGGAGCCGGTGCTCTCCTTGACTCCCAACACCCGCAAAAGGCCACGCGTGGACCCCGACAACAGCCGAACGAACGGCTTCGTCGCAATCGCCAGCCAACTGATTGGCTTGGCGACCAGCATGGCCACCGCTTCCGGATGGGACTGCCCCAATCGTTTGGGCACCAACTCACCCAGGACGATCGAAAAGTAGGTGATCACTACCACCACCAAGCCGGTTCCCGCGAACTGGGCGTAACTCTCTTGCAAGCCCAGGACCATCAGCCACTTCGACAGGGGCGGCGCCAGCGCCGCCTCGCCAACAATGCCGTTGAGCACGCCAATCGATGTGATGCCAATCTGGATGGTCGAGAGAAACCGCGTCGGATCCTCTCCCAACTTGACCGCCGCGATGGCCGCGCTGTTACCCTCATCCACCAGTTTCGCGAGTCTGGCCTTGCGCGCTGTGACCAAGGCGATCTCCGACATCGCAAAGCGCCGTTAGCAAGATGAGCGCAAACAGAATGAAAATTTCCATGCAGAGCAGGCGAATGCTCGCCCGCCAAGATTGACCGAGGATCGATTTTACCTAGGCAAGGTGGTGGGGCTGAAAGTCGCCCCGACCGGCAACGCCGGGGTGCCGGGCTGTCTCCACTGAACTCAAGGCGCCCGAGCTGGAGGCCAAGCCGCTGGCGCGTATCCGGCTGTTTGATTTTTCCGCCAAGGATGTGGAACAGCGAGTGGGATTGCACATTACCACGGTAAAGTGATAGGATCACGCCATGGAAAAAACGCAGACCAAACTCACTTCGCAAGGCCAGGTTTCCGTGCCGGCCCCCGTTCGCAAATTTCTGCACCTGATTCCAAACCTAAAGCCTGGTGTGGACTCAGGACGGTGACCGAATCGTGGTGAACGCGCCACGCGCCGCAGCACGGACGAAAGTGCACGGCGCTGTTTCGGATGCGCCACCGACCGGGCGCCAGCCAAGACGCTGACGGAACTCAAGCAAGGTATTCGCCAACACATGCAACGCCGGCATGCTGGCCGTTGACACCAGCGTACTGGTGCGCCTGTTGGCGCGTGACGATGCAAGCCCAGCGCGCGGCAGACGAACCGTTGCGAAGGGCGCTTAGGTATCGCATCTGGTGCTGGCCGAAGCCGTATGGGTTCTTGATGCCGTGTACGCCCGAACACCCAAGCAATTGATCGCCGCATTGGATTTGCTGCTGATCCACGAGAGCCTGGTACTGCAGGATGCCGATGTGGTCAGCGCCGCGTTGGCGCAATACCGTGCCAAGCCCGCCCTGGGGTTTTCGGATTGCCTGGAGCTGGAGACCGCCCGCAAGGCCGGGCATCTGCCGCTGGCCACCTTTGACAAGGGACTGGCCAAGCTGGAGGGCGCGCGCAGGCTGTGAGCGGTCGATCCGTTCAGTCCCCGCCCCCAAACAGGTCACCAAGCTTCTTGGCGCCATCTTGACTGGCATTGGTCGTCAACGGCACGCCCTTCGGATACTCCTCGGCAATCCGGTCCTCCCAATACGCCGCCGGCGTGGGTGCGATGCACAGCCGCCGGTACACCTCTTGCGGAACCTGCTTGTAGGCGAGGACCGTCTTGTTGTCCCAATGCAGCTCAAGTTGCCCCGATGCGGGGTCGTAGTGGGCTTGCCGGATGCGGCCGCTGGTGAACGTCTTGGTGGGCATGGTGAGG
>JADKEH010000032.1 GCA_016718155.1 Candidatus Rhodoferax randersensis
AGGCTGGCGTAGCTGGCCATGGTGAAGCGCAGCGCATCGGCGCCGTACGCTGGCATGCCGCTGGGGAATTCCTTGCGCACGCGCGCCGCCACCTTGGGCGCGGTCTCGGGCTTGCGCAGGCCGACGGTGGATTTCTTCACCAACGTTTCCAGGTCCACGCCGTCGATCAGGTCCACCGGGTCAATCACGTTGCCCTCGGACTTGCTCATCTTCTTGCCTTCGCTGTCGCGCACCATGCCGTGGATGTAGACGGTCTTGAAGGGCACGCGGCCGGTGAAATGCGTCGTCATCATGATCATCCGGGCCACCCAGAAGAAGATGATTTCGTAGCCTGTCACCAGGACGCTGCTGGGGAGGTAGAGGTCGTAGTCGCTTTGACTGCCTTCTTGGGGGGCTGAATTGGCGTTGGCGTCGCGCTGGGTCGAGGCGGAAACGGTCTTGCTCATACTCGCTTCGCTCGCCAAATCGCTGCGCCCGTCTCCGCCTCGCCCCAGCGCTGGGTCTGTGTTTGTTTCCGTGCGAGTCAAGTCAACTGCGATTTCTCCGCCGGCCAGGCTGGGTGCGGACGCAGCGATTTGGCGAGCGTAGCGAGTAGAGCCAAGGCCGTGCCCAGCCTGGCCGGCGGAGATATCGCCAGCGCGCCAACCCAGTGTCGAAAAAGGTACCAGAGCGGAGGAGTACCAGGTGTCAAGCACATCGGGGTCGCGAATGAGGGTCTTGCCCGGAGCTTGAGCCTGTGCCTCGGCCTCGTTGTGGGCCACATAGACCACACCATCCTCGTCGTACCAGGCCGGGATCTGATGGCCCCACCAGAGTTGGCGGCTGATACACCAGTCCTGGATGTTGTTCATCCATTGGTTGTAGGTGGTGACCCAGTTCTCGGGCACGAACTTCACCTCGCCGGAGGCCACCGCGTCGATGGCTTTTTGCGCGATCGACTTCCCGGTGGGGTCGGATGGGCTGACCTTGCTGGTTGCCACAAACCACTGGTCGGTCAGCATCGGCTCGATGATCTGGCCGGTGCGGGCGCAGCGCGGCACCATCAGTTTGTGTTTCTTTACCTCGACCAACAGGCCCAGCGCTTCGAGGTCTTTGACCACCTGCTTGCGCGCCACGAAACGGTCCAGGCCCTGGTAGGCGGCGGGCGCGTGTTCATTGACCTTCGCGTCCAGCGTCAGCACGCCGATCATGGGCAACTTGTGGCGCTGGCCCACGGCGTAGTCGTTCTGATCGTGTGCCGGGGTGACCTTCACGACACCGGTGCCAAAGGCCTTGTCCACGTAGTCGTCCGCAATCACCGGGATGGTGCGGCCGCAGAGCGGCAGGTTCACGTGCTTGCCAATCAGGTGCTGGTAGCGCTCGTCCTCCGGGTGCACCATCACCGCCACGTCACCCAGCATGGTTTCTGGCCGGGTGGTGGCCACGGTGAGGCCCAGGGCCATTTGCTCGCCGACCATTTGCGCGCCTTCGGCGAACGGGTAGGTGATGTGCCACAGAAAGCCATCTTCCTCTTCGCTTTCCACTTCCAGGTCGCTCACCGCGCTCATCAGCACCGGGTCCCAGTTGACCAGGCGTTTGCCGCGGTAGATCAGGCCTTGTTCGTAGAGCTGCACAAAGGTCTCGGTCACGGTTTGTGACAGGTCCTCGTCCATGGTGAAGTACTCGCGGCTCCAGTCCACACTGGCGCCCATGCGGCGCATCTGGCTGGTGATGATGTTGCCGCTTTGCTCCTTCCACTCCCACACCTTGACCACGAAGTTCTTGCGGCCAAGGTCGTGGCGGCTGATTTTTTGCTCCTGCAACTGGCGTTCCACCACGATTTGGGTGGCAATACCCGCATGGTCGGTGCCGGGCACCCAGACCGTGTTGTGGCCCAGCATGCGGTGGTAGCGCGTCATGCTGTCCATGATGGTCTGGTTGAAGGCGTGCCCCATGTGCAGCGTGCCGGTCACGTTGGGCGGCGGCAACTGGATGGCGAAGGCGGGTGCGCCATCCTTGGGGGCTTGTGTACCCCGGTAGCCCGCCACGCCGTAGCCGCGCTGCTCCCACTCGGGCCCCCACTGGGCCTCGATGGCGGCGGGCTCGAAGGATTTGGACAGGCGGTTGAGGCCGGGTTGTTGCAATGCGTCGGTCATGGTGTGTTCAAAGCGGTTTGAGGGCCCGAAGGCGTCTGCAAACGAAAACGGCACCCATCGAGGTGCCGTTTGTGGCGGGGCAGGGGAACTGCTGATTTTATTCGACGCGCGCAGCCTCAATGCACTCGCGCAGCACCTTGGCGTCGCCAATCTGGTTGGCCAGCAGCAAAATCAGGCGGGCGTTGAGCAACTCGGACTGTTGCGGGCTCAAACCCAGGTGGGCGTCGAGCAACTGTTCGTAAAAGCGATCGGCATCGGTGAAGTGCAGGGTGGTTCTCATCGTGGATTCCTCTTTTTCTATGGTGACTTCCGGAAAACAGGACAACGCGTCGTCATGGCGAGCGACCAGAACCCGTCATTGCGAGCCCGAATCCGGGCCGAACCCACAAGACAAGCCCCGTCATTGCGAGCGCAGCGCGGCAATCCACCTCTGCGGCACACGAAGGTGGATTGCCGCGCTTCGCTCGCAATGACGGGTACTGGTCTCTCGCAATGACGGGTTCTACAGTCGCGCATGTGGGAGGCGTCAATGGGCGCTCAGGCCATGCCCAGCGCGTGTTCGATGGACTTGACCAACTGCGCGTCCACCGCCTCGCCGGTGGCACTCAGGTAGCCATCGGGCCGCACGATCGCCCAGGCGTGTCCAAACACGTGGCAGGCGCCCTGCAAGTGACCCAGCGGGTCGCGCACATGCTCGCGCGCTTGCGGGGCGGCGTGGGCATCCACCACCTGGACACAGCGCACGGGCGTGTCTTCGGACAACTGCTGCAGGCGCATCGCCGCCGTTGCCGAAACCTGACCAAACACCAGCACCAGCAGGCGTCCATTGGCCCAATTGAGCAGGTCAACGACAAAACCGGTGCTGCCGTCGCTCCAGCAGAAGCGCACGTTCTGCACCGACTGGCCACCCCCCCCTTCACACACGCTGGAGTGCGTATAGCTGTTGGCCACCGCCATGCGCCCGGTGTTGACCAGTTGCCGCGCAAACGGGTACTGGCGGGCCAGCGAGATGGTGGCGTCGCGAAAGGTGCGTTCCATGCCGTCGTGCGGACGCAGAAAACGCGCGGTGCGGTTGGTCACCAGCACGTTTTGCTGGGCCGCTTCCAGGCGTTCTTCGTTGTAGCTCATCAGCAGGCGATCACTGGCCCAACCCCGCACCACGGCGGCCAGTTTCCACGCGAGGTTGTCGGCATCGGCCACGCCGGTATTGCCTCCGCGCGCACCAAAGGGGCTGACGATCTTGGCGGTGTCGCCCATGAAGAAGACACGGCCGTAGCGCAGTTGGTCCAGGCACTGGCTACGGTAGGTGTAGGCACCGACCCAGACGATTTCGCAGCCCACGTTTTCGCCAAACTGGGCGCGCAGGCGGGCGCAGACCTGGGATTCGCTGGCTACGAATTCGGGGTCCGCGTCGGGTGCCATCTGGTAGTCGATGCGCCAGACTTCGTCGGCCATCAGGTGCTGCCATACGGCGCGGTTCTCGTTGAAAGGCGCCTCGATCCAGGTGTGGCGTTCGGCCGGGGCCGGCTTCTTGAAGCGCACATCGGCGATGCACCAGCGGTCGTCGCCCCGGCGCGAGGTCATGGCGGCACCGCACCAGGCATGAAAAGGGGTGTGCGAGCCACTCGCATCGATCACATGATCGGCCTGCAGCGTGTAGCGTCCTGCCGGGGTCTCCACGCTCAGCGTGGCGCACTGCGCGTCCTGCTCGAACGCCACCACGCGTGAGTGCCAGCGCACATCGACGTGGCCCAGTTCACCAATGCGTTCGACCAGAAAGCCCTCGATGTAGAACTGCTGAATGTTGATGAAGGGTGGCTGGCTGGACAGGCCGAAGTTGCTCTGCTGACGCAGATCGAAGGAATACACCTCATCGTGCCCGGCGAAGGTGCGCCCGATGCTCCATTGCACGCCCTTGGTGGCGATCCGGTCGTAGACACCGAGCCGCTCAAAAATTTCGAGCGACTTCTGCGTGTAGCAGATGCCGCGTGACGAAGCGCCCTTGACGCCCACCGTGTTGTCCTCATCGAGCAGCACCGCTTCGATGCCCAGCTTGGCCAGCGCGCAGGCCATGGTCAGGCCGGTGATGCCCGCGCCGACGATCACCACCGGGTAGCGTCGCGCCTTGCCACCGCTGAGTTCGGGGGGCTTCACAAACGGGTAGCTCGGCAGGGTGTAGCCGGTTCCCACCGTGAAGGCATAGCCTTGATGGGCGGGCGCGGCGTTGCCGTTGGTGGTCGGGGAGTTCATGCAAGGCCCTTTGTTCTGTTTCAGATTCAGTTTAGTCTGATCGCAGGGGGGTCGATGCGAAAAGACGGGAAAACCCCGAATGGGGCCTCGGCGCAGACAACATCGTCTTTGAGATATTGATGAAAAGCGGCGTCTCAATAGCCAATCACAATGCAGGGCATTAAGACAGCCAATTAGACAGACCACTGCGGCGGGGCTAATCTTGCGCAGTCTTGGCACAAGCGTGGCCAAGCTAAGAGGGTTCACTTCATCCAACTTGCAAGGAGATTTCCATGGCAGCACTCAAAGGCTCCAAGACGGAAGACAACCTCAAGGCCGCCTTCGCAGGCGAGTCTCAGGCCAACCGCCGTTACCTGTATTTCGCGAACAAGGCCGACATCGAAGGCCAAAACGACGTGGCGGCGCTGTTTCGCTCCACCGCCGAAGGCGAAACCGGCCACGCGCACGGTCACCTGGAATGGCTGGAGCAGTGCGGCGACCCCGCCACCGGCTTGCCCATCGGCCCGACGCGTGACAACCTGAAAGCCGCCGTGGCGGGTGAAACCCACGAGTACACCGACATGTACCCGGGCATGGCCAAGACCGCGCGCGATGAAGGTCACGACGAAATCGCCGACTGGTTCGAGACACTGGCCAAGGCCGAGCGCTCGCACGCCAACCGTTACGCCAAGGCATTGGCCGAACTCGTCGATTGAGTGTGCGAGGTCTGAGGACTCTCGTCTTCGCGAGGCGGCAGGCCGTGGCGATCCATGGTGGCGAACAACACCGTGGATTGCCGCGCTGCTCTCGCAATGACGGGGCTCTTGAGCCCGTCGTTTTGACCGTAGTTTGAAAGACACAGCATGGCCGCACGCGAAGGCAACCTCGAAGCTCCCACCCGTCATCCGCTGGACTGGAAGAATCCGGACTTCTACAACGAAGAATTGGCATTCAAGGAGTTGGAACGCATCTTCGACATTTGCCATGGCTGCCGGCGCTGCGTCAGCTTGTGCGGCGCCTTCCCCACGCTGTTCGACCTGGTGGACGACAGCAAGACCATGGAGGTCGACGGCGTCGCCAAGCCCGACTACTGGAAGGTGGTAGACCAGTGCTATATGTGCGATCTGTGCTACATGACCAAGTGCCCGTACACGCCGCCGCACGAGTGGAACCTGGACTTCCCGCACACCATGCTGCGCGCCAAGGCGATCAAGTTCAGACGAGGTGGAGTCGGCGCAGCGGAGAAATTCCTCGCTTCCACCGATGTGCATGGTCAGTTTGCCGGCATCCCGATCGTGGTGCAGGTGGCCAACGCCGTGACCAAGACCAAGCTTGCGCGCAGCGTGATGGAGAGCGTAGCGGGCGTGGACAAGGACGCCTGGTTGCCTTCGCTGGCTACCCGAAAGTTTCGCTCCGGCACGCCCAAGGCCAAGTCCACGCTGGTTAAGGACGGCGCCAAGGCGCCGGGCAAGGTGGCGATCTTTGCGACTTGCTACATCAACTACAACGAGCCTGGCATTGGCCTTGATCTGCTCAAGATCCTGGACCACAACGAGGTGCCCTACGTGATCGTGGACAAGGAAAAGTGCTGCGGCATGCCCAAGCTTGAATTGGGTGATTTGGAGTCCGTCAACGCCAGCAAGGAGGCCAATATCCCGGTGCTGGCGCGTTATGCCAATGAGGGCTACGCGATCCTGGCCGCCGTGCCGAGCTGCGCCTTGATGTTCAAGCAGGAGATTCCCCTGATGTACCCACTGGAGGCGGATGTGCAACTGGTCAAGGAAGCCATGTGGGACCCGTTCGAGTACCTGATGCAGCGCAAGCGCGACGGCCTGCTCAAGACCGAGTTCAGCACGCCGCTGGGCAACGTCAGCTACCAGATTCCGTGCCACGGCCGGGTGCAGAACATCGGCAAGAAGACCGAGGAAATGCTCAAGATGATTCCCGGCACCACGCTCAACACGGTGGAGCGCTGTTCCGGCCATGCCGGCACCTTTGGCGTGAAGAAGGCCTACCACCAGCAGGCCATGAAAATAGGCAAGCCGGTGTTCAAGGCGATGGCCACCATGAAGGATGGCAGCAAGCCGGACTTCATCAGCTCGGATTGCCCACTCGGTGGCCACCACATCGCCCAGGGCTTCGAAGTCAACGGCCACGGCGCGCCCGAGTTGCAGCATCCGCTAAGCCTGGTCGCCAAGGCTTATGGATTGACATGACTGCCGCGCCACGTCCCTCGACGCGCTTTCATGAACCGGTCGTCATTGCGAACGAAGTGAAGCAATCCATGGCCCCAAAATACATGGATCGCCACGGCCTGCGGCCTCGCGATGACGATACTGGTTCAAGGTCCGTGTCCGGCACGTCACCATGGATTGCCGCGCTGCGCTCGCAATGACGACGTCCGTCCCGTCTGCATTCTTATGCTTCCCTAGGTTCATCATGCAAACTGTCACCCCCATCACCCCCGAGAGCCTCATGTCGCTGGAGGCCTACACCAAGTACCGCAAGGCCAACAAGCCGGCGATCATGGCGCACCGCAAGCTGCGCAGCGTGCAGCTGGGCGAGCACATCAACCTGCAGTTCGAGAGCGAGACCACCATCCGCTACCAGATCCAGGAGATGCTGCGCATCGAAAAGATCTTCGAGGAAGAGGGCATCCTGCAAGAGATCGAAGCCTATGCCCCGCTGGTGCCCGACGGCAGCAACTGGAAGGCCACCATGATGATCGAGTACCCCGACGTCAACGAGCGCAAGCGCGAACTGGCCAGGCTGATCGGCGTGGAAGACCGGCTGTTTGTCGAGGTCGAAGGGATGCAGCGTGTCTACGCCATTGCCGACGAGGACCTTGATCGGGAGAACGATGAGAAGACCTCGGCGGTGCATTTTGTGCGCTTCGAGCTGAGCCCGGCCATGTGCGCCGCCGTCAAGGCTGGAGCGGGCGTCAAGATCGGTTGTGACCATACCTATTACCCGGCGCATGTCGCGGTGTCGCCTGAGACCCTTGCGTCACTCGCGAGCGACCTCGCCTAGCGCAGGTGCACGCGGTCGCGATAATCGAGGCTTCGTCAAGAAGCCTTTTTGTTTTTGTCCTCTACCCTTTGTCTGATGCTGTTCCTTTTGTCCCCTGCCAAAGCCCTTGACTACGACACTCCGGTGGGCGATGTGCCGCATACGCAGCCGCTGTTTGTCAAGCAGTCGGTGGAGTTGATCCAGACCCTGCGCGAGAAGTCGCCGCAGCAGATGGCCGAACTGATGGACCTGAGCGACACGCTGGCAGGCCTCAACGTGGCGCGGTACCAAGCCTGGCGGCCGCGTTTTACCGCCAAAAACTCGAAACAAGCCGTGCTGGCCTTCAATGGCGACGTGTATGGCGGGCTCGACGGCACCACACTGGGCACCGACGGTCTGGCGTGGTTGCAGGAGCATGTCTGCATCCTGAGTGGCCTGTATGGCGTGTTGCGCCCGCTGGACCGGATGCAGCCCTATCGATTGGAAATGGGCACCAGGCTGGTCACGCCAAAGGGCAGCAACCTGTACCAGTTCTGGGGCAGCCAGATCGCCGACTACCTGAACCAGCGTGTCCGCCGGGATGTGTCGCCGGTGGTGGTGAACCTGGCCTCGCAGGAGTACTTCAAGGCGGTGGACCGCAAGGTGCTGCTGGCGCGCGTGGTGGAGTGCGTGTTTGAGGAGTATCGGAGTGGGCAGTACAAGGTGATCAGTTTCATGGCCAAGCGTGCGCGTGGCCTGATGGCGCGTTACGCGGCGCAGCATCGGCTGGTGACACCAGGCCAGCTTGAAAGCTTTGACCTGGAAGGCTATGCGCTGGATACGGCCGTGTCCCTTACCGACCGGCTGGTGTTCCGGCGGCGACAGGTTTCCTGAGAATTCTGATCAAAATCAGTCTTCTGATTAACTACCATCAGTGATCTGTGCTATGAAAATTAGAGCAAACGGGATCAACATCGAGATCGAAGACAGCGGCCCTGGGAAGGCGGGCGAGGACCGACCGGCGGTGCTGCTGATCATGGGCCTGGGCATGCAACTGGTCGCCTGGCCGGCGCAACTGGTGCAGGCGCTGGTCGATGCGGGCTTCCGCGTGGTTCGGCATGACAACCGCGACGTTGGTTTGAGCCAGCACCTTGACGCATTGGGAAAACCCAACCTGATCTGGGAGGGCATCAAATACAAGCTTGGCCTGACGCCGCGCGCGCCCTACAGCCTGCGCGACATGGCCGCCGATTCGTTGGGCGTGCTGGATGCCCTGGGGCTGGACAAGGTACACGTGGTGGGCGTGAGCATGGGTGGCATGATCGCGCAACGCCTGGCGCTGATGGCGCCGCAGCGTTTGCGCAGCCTCACGAGCATCATGAGCAGCAGTGGCGCCAAAGGCCTGCCGCAGGCGCGCCGCAGGGTCACCCGCACCTTGCTCGGGCGACCGGCCAACAACAGCATCGAAGCGGTGGGCGACCACTATGTCAAATTGTTCAGGGTCATAGGCAGTCCGGGCTTTCCAACGCCCGAGGGGGAGATGCGTGAACGTATCCGCCACGGCTTGCAGCGCTCCTTCCACCCGGTCGGGACCATGCGCCAGATGCTGGCGATCGTCTCCGACACGGACCGGGCCGACGAGCTTGGCCGTATCACCGTGCCCACGCTGGTGCTGCATGGCAAGGCCGACCCGCTGGTGCCCTATGCCCATGGTGAAGACACCGCACGGCGCATTGCCGGCGCCACGCTGGTAGGCATCGAGGGCATGGGCCACGACTTGCCGCCTGGCGTGGTGGCGCGCCTGTTGCCGCCCCTGCTGACGCACTTGAAAGCCGCCAGAGCATGAACAGTCCCGAACAATCTCAACTCGGCAAATCCTCGTCCTATGTGGACCAGTACGACCCAACGCTGCTGTTCCCGATCGTGCGCTCTGGCAAGCGCCAGGAGATTGGCATTGCCGGCGTGCCCCCGTTTATGGGAGCCGACATGTGGACCGCCTTCGAGTTGAGCTGGCTCAATTTGCGGGGCAAGCCCCAGGTGGCACTGGCGCACATCACGGTGCCCTGTGAAAGCCCCAACATCATCGAGAGCAAGTCCTTCAAGCTCTACCTCAACAGTTTCAACAACACGCGTTTGAGCGATGTCGAAGAGCTCAAGCGCCGCCTGCGTGGCGACTTGAGCGAAGCGGCGTGGCGCGTGGCGGATGGGGCTGCTGACGGGGCTGCTGACGGGGCTGGATCGGTGGGCGTCAATATTGTGTTGCCCGACCAGTTCGACCGCGAACCGGTGCACGAACTCGATGGCCTGAGCCTCGATCGACTCGACATCGCCTGCACGCGCTACACGCCCGCACCCGAGCTACTGCGTACCGTGCCCGAGGACGGCCCGGTGAGCGAGGTGCTGACTTCCAATCTGCTCAAGAGCAATTGCCTGGTGACCGGGCAACCCGACTGGGGCAGCGTGCAGATCCGCTACAGCGGCGCGCAAATCGAGCACGGGGGCTTGCTGCAGTACCTGGTGAGTTTTCGCAACCACAATGAATTCCACGAGCAGTGCGTGGAGCGCATCTTCATGGATATCCGCACGCGCTGCCAGCCCGACAAACTGAGCGTCTACGCGCGCTACACACGCCGTGGCGGCCTGGACATCAATCCGTTTAGAACCAGCCATCCTCAAGCCCGCAATGACGACGCAGGACAGAGCGTCGCTGTGCTCCGGTCTGTCCCGCAAGGTCTCAGGTAAGCGCCGGGTAAGAGCGCGGCTTCGCGGGCGCCAGGGCGGGCCGGCCGCTGGTGCCCAGTTTGGGCTTGGTCCTGGCCGGTGTGCTGCGGCCCGGTGCGGCGCCTTGACGAGCGTCGCCACCGAGATTGAACGCGCCGACCACCTGGGCCAGCCGCTGCGCCTGTTCGCGCAGGCTCTCAGCCGCTGCGGCCGATTGCTCCACCAGCGCGGCATTCTGTTGCGTCATCTGGTCGAGTTGCACCACGGAGGTATTGACCTGCCCGATGCCATCGCTTTGCTCGGACGTGGCGGAGGTAACCTCGCCAATGATGTCCGAGACGCGTTTGACCGAGGTAACGATCTCGGCCATGGTCTGGCCGGCATCGGCTACCAGGCGCGAGCCCGCTTCGACGCGCTCGACGCTGGCGCCAATCAGGCTCTTGATTTCCTTGGCGGCTTCGGCACTGCGCCCGGCCAGGGAGCGCACCTCGCTGGCCACGACGGCGAAGCCGCGCCCTTGCTCACCCGCGCGTGCGGCTTCCACCGCCGCGTTGAGCGCCAGGATGTTGGTCTGGAAGGCGATGCCATCGATCACGCTGATGATGTCGCTGATCTTCTTGGAACTGGCATTGATGTCGTTCATGGTGGACACCACTTTGGAGACCACATCACCGCCCCGCACGGCGACCGTGGCCGCCGAGGCCGCCAACTGATTGGCCTGGCGCGAGGCGTCGGCGGACTGGCGCACGGTGCTTGTGAGCTGCTCCATGCTGGAGGCGGCCCGCTGCAGGTTGGAGGCGGTCTGTTCGGTGCGCACGCTCAGGTCTTGGTTGCCGGACGCAATCTCGGCGCTGGCGGTGGAGATGTTGTCGGTGGCGCTGCGCACTTGTCCCACCATGCCGCGCAACGAGCGCTGCATCTCCGACAGCGATGACAGCAGGCGTGACACCTCGTCCTGACCACCCGTGTCAATGGCGGTCTCGGTCAGGTCGCCCTTGGCGATGGCGCGCGCCACCTGTTCGGCCTCGTCAATGGGCCGGCAGATGGCGCGGGAGTTCAGCAAGGTCAGCGGCACGATGATGGCCAGCAGCAAGACGGTGGCGCCGCCAATCAGCCACACCACGCGGTTCACGCTGGCCTGCACGGCAAGTTGATTGGCCTCGGTGGTGGTCTGCAGTTCCTTGGCCAGCGCCTTCACCCCGGTGTTGGCCTTTTGGAAGATCGGCTCGATCTTGCCGATGGTGGCGGCGGCCACCTGTGCCGAGGCAAAGCCCATGCTCTCCAGTTGTCGGGCCATGGGCCCAAACTCCTTTCTGAACTGATGCATGTCGGCCTGGATCTGCTTGAGCTGGGCGCGCTGGGAATCCAGCGGCAGCAGTGGCTCCAGCGCCTTGCCCGCTGCGTCCAGCTGAAGGTAGGACTTGGTCCACTCTTCCTTGTAGGCGGCCGCCTCGACGCTGTTCTCGTACTGGATCACCATGTCTTTTTCGTTCAGCCGCAGGCTGGCCATGGCTTGCTGCAGGCGCCCCAACTCGGCAATGGATGCCATGTCGCGGCTGACCAGATTGCTGGTGATGCTGTTGGCGTACAACTGCGCAGCGACGCCGATGGCGCCGATGCTGCCTAGCGCGATCACCACCATCACGATGGTTCCCAACATTCGAAAGCGGATGGTGAAACGACGCATCAAACTTGCAGACGGCATAGAGGGCTCCTCGTTTTTGATCGATCTTGGGCAATCCAACGCGTTTGACTGTACACCGAACGGCGGGAGGTGAAATCAAATTTCTGGCACAAATCTCCAGCGCAAACCGGCGGCGCTACCGCCGCTTGCCCGCGAGCGTGGTTTGCTTGAGCTAGTACCTGGCGGGCAGCCAGTCGCAGCGCAGCGTTTGCGCGACGTGGGCATGACCGCGCCACATGACATAGAGCGACGGTGCCATCATGCTGACCAGGCACAGCGGGTAGCACCAAGGGGCATCCAGTGCGAAAGCCGGGAGCCAGCCAACCCGACCCATCACCCACAGGATCAGCATGGCGTCCCAGGTCTGGTACTCCAGTGGATGTTCACGCCGGTGCGCAATGTGCCACCTGCGAATGCGACCGAGCTCGTTCATCGGAAGATTGGGTGGCAAACGGTGGAACATGGTGCCTCCAGGAGAATGCTCCAATGTAAGTTGCCAGTAAGCAGATGTCAACGTCGCTGGCACGTCGCGTACGCGGCTAGAACAGTTGTGGCTCGGTTGCTACGGTATCAATAGCGTCGGGCGTCCGTTGGACGGCCTTTTTCGGGGCAATAGGGGCGCCGTTGGCAGCATCCTGCGCGCGCACCAGCGAGCCCACCCGTACGCCCAGCAGGCGCAGGCGACGCTGTAGCGGCACGCGCTTGAGGCATTGGCCGGCGGTCTGGCGGATCAGGCCGGCGTCGGCCGTGTAGTGCTCCAGCGTCTGGTCGCGGGTGACGCTTTTGAAGTCATCAAAGCGCAGCTTGATGCCGATGGTCTTGCCAACGTAGCCCTTGCGTTGCAAGTCGCTTGCGACGCTTTGGCACAGTTCGGTGAAGATTGCGCCGAGCTCGGCCTTGTCGCGCACCGCATGCAGGTCGCGCTCGAAGGTGGTCTCGCGGCTCATCGACACCGGCTCGCTGTGGATCACGACCGGTCGCTCGTCTCGCCCGTGGGCGGCGTCGGCTAGCCAGGCGCCGGTCTTGCCGCCAAAGTGCTGCTGCAGCCAGGCCGGCTCGCACGCGGCGAGCTGGCCGATGGTCTCAATGCCGTGGTGTTTGAGTTTCTCGTCGGCCTTGGGGCCAATGCCGTTGATCTTGCGGCAGGCCAGGGGCCAAATCTTGCTGCTCAAGTCGTGCTCGTGCACGATGGAGATGCCATTGGGTTTGTTCAATTCGCTGGCCATCTTGGCCAGCAACTTGTTGGGTGCGACCCCGATCGAGCAGGTCAGGCCGGTGTCCTCGAAAATGCTCTTCTGGATCAGCCGCGCCAGCACGCGGCCACCTTCGCGCTGGCCGCCCGGCACCTCGGTAAAGTCAATGTAGACCTCGTCCACGCCGCGGTCCTCCATCAGCGGCGCAATGTCGGTGATGAGGGCCTTGAAGCGGCGCGAGTAGTGGCGGTATTGCTCAAAATCCACCGGCAGCAGACAAGCCTGCGGACACAGCCGCGCCGCTTTCATCAGCCCCATGGCCGAGCCGACGCCAAACTGGCGCGCCGCATAGGTGGCGGTGGTGATGACACCGCGCCCGACATAGTCCTTGAGTCGGGGGAAAAAATCGACCGGTATGTCGGCCAGATCGTCGCTGGTCCAGTGACGCTCGGGGTGCGCCACCTGCAGCCGCGCCAGCAGGTCGTCGATTGCGCGTCGCCCGCCGCCAATCACCACCGGCAGCCCCTTGAGCTGCGGGTAGCGCAACAGTTCGACCGACGCATAAAACGCGTCCATGTCGAGGTGGGCAATGCGGCGAACGGCGGTGCTCATGGCAGCGAGGATAACAAGTCCAAACTGGCGGCGCCCAAGGGATGTTGGCCCCCGCAAGCGCGTGCAGTGAGCTTGGGCTAACATCCTTGCAGCACATTGTTTTACTAGAAGTCGTTGGAGCAGGAAAAAATGGATATCTCAGCCTGGAAGGTGCGCACGCGCCTGAGTTTTGGATTTGGCAGCGTTTGCCTGCTGCTGTTGGTGATTGTCGGCATTGCGTGGACCTCGCTGGCGCGGATTCAAGAGGGGCTGACCGATGTGGTGGATGATCGCTGGCCCAAGATTGAGGCCTCCACGGCCATCATGGCGCAGACCGATGCGATTGCGATTGCCTTGCGCAACATGATGCTTACCGCGGACGCGACCGATCGGCAAAAACAGATCGAGAGCATTGCCAAGTCCCGCGAGCTGATCAAACAAAACGTTGAACTGCTCGATCGCACCGTGACGTTGGCCAAAGGCAAAGAGTTGCTGCAGCAGCTCAAGGACCAGCGCAGCAAGTACATTGCCGGACAAGACGCGCTGATGGCCCTGATCGCGGCTGACAAGCCCGATGAGGCCAAAGCCTACCTCGCCAACCAGTTGCGCCCGGTGTTGGGCGCTTACAAGACTGCTATTGCCGCCTTGATCGACTTGCAGGTGGGCCTGATCAATGCCACCGCAAAGGGCGCTGCCGAAACCTATGCGCAGGCCCGCACCACGCTGATCACCCTGGGCTTGCTGGTGCTGGCACTGTCGGCGGCTGTTGGTTGGCTGATCACGCGCAGCCTGCTCAAAGAACTGGGTGGCGAACCGCGTGCGGCAGCCGATCTGGCGCGTGCAGTGGCGCAGGGTGACTTCACGCAGACCACGACCGCCCGCGACGGCGACCAGAACAGCCTGATGGCCCACCTGGGTGCGATGCAAAGCAGCCTGGCACGGGTGGTGTCCGAAGTGCGCAGCGGCTCGGAGGCAGTGGCCACCGCCAGCGCCGAAATTGCGCAAGGCAACCAGGACTTGTCCAGCCGCACCGAAAGCCAGGCCAGTGCCCTGGAACAGACGGCGGCGTCGATGGAACAGTTGGGTGCCACCGTCAAACAAAACGCCGACAGCGCCCGCCAGGCCAACCAGTTGTCCATGAGTGCCTCCACCGTCGCCGTGCGCGGCGGCGAAGTCGTGGGCCAGGTGGTGGAAACCATGAAAGGCATCAACGACAGCTCCAGGAAGATTGGCGACATCATCAGCGTCATCGATGGCATCGCCTTCCAGACCAACATCCTGGCGCTGAACGCCGCGGTGGAAGCCGCCCGCGCCGGAGAACAGGGCCGTGGTTTTGCCGTGGTGGCCAGCGAAGTGCGCAGCCTGGCCGGGCGCAGTGCCGAAGCGGCCAAGGAAATCAAGAGCCTGATCAACGCCAGCGTCGAGCGCGTCGAACAGGGCAGCGCCCTGGTCGATCAGGCTGGCATCACCATGACCGAAGTGGTCAGCAGCATTCGCCGCGTCACCGACATCATGGGTGAGATCAGTGCCGCCAGCAACGAACAAAGCTTGGGTGTCTCACAAGTGGGTGAGGCCGTCACCCAGATGGACCAGGCCACCCAGCAAAATGCTGCGTTGGTGGAAGAAATGGCGGCGGCCGCGAGCAGCCTCAAGTCCCAAGCGCAGGAACTGGTGCAGGTGGTGGCGGTGTTCAAACTTGGTGCTGGCCAAGATCATCATCCGGTCGCCAAGCTGGCCGCCGTACGCTCGCGCGAGCCCAAGGCGCAGCCTCATGGGGGTGCCCAGCGCCGTCTTGCCGGGGTGGCCAAAGGCGCCGCCGCGCGCGGGCACGGCAGTGCGGCCAAGGCGACGCACACGGCGCCTGCAGTAGCGCTGCCGCTTGCGGACATGCGGTCCAAAACTGTTAGCAAGGCCACGCCGGCCGGTGGCGACGCGGACTGGGAGTCGTTTTAGGGTCAGCCGGACACGGCGCTCTCAAACGGGGCGCGCCAGTAGACGAATTGTCCGGGGCGCGGAGGCTAGTCCCAGGATTAGTGTTGCACGTCAAAATACAGAACCATCAGAAGAGGTATGCTGCATCGCAGCAATTCACTTTTGCTATTGGAGCCCGTATGGACAAGCATTTTCTGACCCCTCTCTTCTCCCCCAGTTCGATTGCGGTGTTTGCCGGCAAGCTCGACGAGCCCGACTCGCAAACTCCCCAGGCGAGGGCCTTGCACAACGCGTTGCGGGCGCAGCGCTATACCGGGACGCTGGTGTTCCTGGATACCCATTTCAGCGGCACGCTGGCCGACCTGGCCCACACCCAGGCTGATCTGGCCATCATTGCGCTGCCGGCTGACGAGGTGGCCGCTGCGCTGGAGATTGCCGGGCGCATCAAGTGCCGTGCCGCCTTGCTGATCTCCAGTGGCATCGCCGTGACGCAGGCCGCTGAGCTGCACAAGATCGCCCGGCGTCATGGCATCCATTTGCTGGGGCCCAATTGCCTGGGGTTTCAGCGTCCGCAGTTGCAATTGAATGCCAGCGTGGCGGGCCCCTTGGCGGCGCCAGGACCGCTGGCGCTGGTGTCACAGTCGGGTGCGTTGACCTCGTCCATCCTGGATTGGGCACAGAAGAACGGTGTGGGGTTTTCCACCGTGGTCTCGTTGGGTCCCAACACGGCCGTGGACATGGCGCAGGTGCTTGACTTTTTGGCGGCCGATGCCCAGACCCACAGCATCGTGGTGTACCTGGAGGGCATCAGCAATGCCCGGCGTTTCATGAGCGCGCTGCGCGCGGCGGCCAGCGCCAAGCCGGTGGTGGTGCTCAAGGCTGGTCGCAAGCTCGCGGGCAACCGCGCGGCGCTGACCCATTCGGGCGCGATCGTGGGTAGTGACGACGTGTTCGATGCCGCCTTGCGCCGGGCGGGCGCGGTGCGGGTGCGCTCCTTTGTGGCGCTGTTCTCGGCGGCCAAGTGTCTGGCCGCGCGCTACCGACCGGTTGGGCGCCGACTGGCTATCGTCACCAATGGCGGCGGCCCTGGTGTGCTGGCGGCGGACTGGATCAGCGAGATTAACCTTCAGATGGGCAGCCTGACGCCCGAGCAGGCGCAGGCCTTGCAGGCGCAACTGCCGCCGCTGGCGTCTTTGTGTGACCTGATGGATGTCTCGGAAGATGCCGGCCCCGAGCACTTCCGCGCGGCGATCGAGGCGGCGGGCAAGGCGCCGCAGATCGACGGCGTGCTGGCCATCTATTCCCCCAAGATCGGCACCGCTGGCGCCGCCATTGCCACCGCGCTGGCGGATACCAACAAGCGCCTGGGCAAGCCTTTGCTGACTTGCTGGATGGGGGACGCCAGCGTGGGCGAAGCGCGCCAGATCCTCAACGAGGCGGCGATTCCGAGCTTTCGCACACCCGAGGCGGCCGTGGGTGCGTTTGGCAACATTGCCTCGTTCTATCAAAACCAGCAGTTGCTGCAGCAAACCCCGCCGCCTTTGTCGGACCTGGCCAAGCCCGATGTGGAGGGCGCGCGCATGCTGATTGAGAGCGTGCTGGCCGAACGCCGCAAGGTGCTTACCGAGATGGAATCGAAGGCGCTGCTGGCGGCGTTTCACATTCCCGTCACCAAGACCATCCTGGCGCGCAACGTGACCGAGGCGATCATGATCGCCACGCAACTGGGTTTCCCGGTGGCGCTCAAGGTGGACTCGCCCGATATCAGCCACAAGTCCGATGTGCAGGGGGTTGCCCTCAACGTGCTCAACGCGGTGGGCGTGCGCGACACCTACCTGGAGATGATGCAGGCGGTGGCCAGGCTGCAGCCGGGCGCGCGCATCAATGGCGTCACGGTGCAAAACATGTCGGCGCAAAAGCGGGGCCGCGAGATCTACATCGGCCTGGTCACTGACGACCCGTTTGGCCCGGTGATTGCCTTTGGCGCGGGCGGCACCATGATCGAGCTGATCAATGACCGCGCCATGGAGCTGCCCCCGCTCAACCAGTTCCTGGCGCGCCGCCTGATCGAACGCGCGCGGGTCGCCGAGACCTTGGGAGAGTGGCGTGGCGCAGCCGCGATCAACATGGAGGCGCTCGAGCACGTGCTGCTGCGGGTGTCGGAGATGGTGTGCGAGTTGCCGCAACTGCGCGAGATGGACATCAACCCGATCATCGTCGACGAGTCGGGCGCGGTGGCGGTGGATGCGCGCATCTTGATCGACAGTGCGCCGCCCTCGGCGCGCCATTACAACCACCTGGCGATCCTGCCCTACCCATCGCAGCACGAGCAGGTGTGGCCGCTGCGCGGCGGCGGCGAGTACACCGTGCGGCCGGTGCGCCCCGATGACGCGAGCATGCTGCAGGAATTCGTGCGCCGCCTGTCCCCACAGAGCCGCTACTTCCGCTTTGTGTCGAGCATGCAGGAACTGCCCGCCACCATGTTGTCGCGCTTTACGCTGATCGACTACGACCGGGAAATGGCCTTGGTGGCGGTGTGCCGCGAGCGCGGCAAGGACGCCGACGGCGAGCCGACCGAGACCGCGCGTATCGTTGGTGTGTCACGTTACATCACCAATCCGGACCGTGCCACGTGTGAGTTCTCATTGGTGGTGGCGGACGACTTCAAGGGCCAGGGGCTGGGCTCGCGCCTGATGCTGTCGATCATGGACTTCGCTCGCGAAAAGGGACTGACCGAGATCGAAGGGCTGGTACTGGCCAACAACCCGACGATGCTCAAGCTGATGAAGGGCCTGGGCTTCGTGGCCAAGACCTTCGAGGAAGACCCCGACTTCAAGCTGGTGACCCACGCCTTGTAAGGCCGGAGGGCCTCGTCATCGCGATTGCCGCGCTTCGCTCTTCATGCGCCGGTCGTCATTGCCAACGCAGTGACGCAATCCATGGCCCCGAGGTACGTGGATCGCCACGGCCTGCGGCCTCGCGATGACGACAATCGTTCAAACCCGCGACGGTCGCGGCATCAGGTGGGGTAGGTGCCCGGTAGCAGAATGCCCTTGTCCACGGTTTTGATGTTGGTGTGGCCGCAAAACGCCATGGTCAGGTCCAGCTCTTTATGGAGGATCTCCAGCACCTTGTCCACGCCGGCTTCCCCCATGGCGCCCAGGCCGTACAGGAAGGCGCGGCCGATGTAGGTGCCCTGTGCGCCCAAGGCGCGTGCCTTGAGCACGTCCTGGCCGCTGCGGATGCCGCCATCCATGTGCACCTCAATCTCCTTGCCCACCGCGGCGACGATTTGCGGCAGCGCGCGGATGGAGGACTCGGCGCCATCGAGCTGGCGCCCGCCGTGGTTGGATACGATCAGCGCGTCGGCCCCGGAGTTGACCGCCAGGCGCGCGTCCTCCACATCCTGGATGCCCTTGAGGATCAGCTTGCCGCCCCAGCGCTTCTTGATCCACTCCACGTCGCCCCAGTTCAGCGCCGGGTCGAACTGCTTGGCGGTCCACTCGCCCAGATTGCCCATGTCGTCCACGCCGGAGACGTGGCCCATGATGTTGCCAAAGCCGCGACGCTTGGTGCCCAGCATCCCGAGGCACCAGCGCAGTTTGGTGGCCAGGTTGATCATGTTCGCCAGCGTGGGCTTGGGCGGCGCGGACAGCCCGTTCTTCAAGTCCTTGTGGCGCTGGCCGATGATCTGCAGATCCAGCGTGAGTACCAGGGCAGAGCAGTTGGCCGCCTTGGCGCGGTCGATCAGGCGCTCGATGAAGCCCCGGTCCTTCATCACATAGAGCTGAAACCAGAACGGATGGCCACCGGTTTCCTGGGCCACGTCCTCGATCGAGCAAATGCTCATGGTGGACAGGGTGAAGGGGATGCCAAAGCGTTTGGCTGATTTGGCTGCCAGGATCTCGCCATCGGCGTGCTGCATGCCGGTCAGTCCGGTGGGGGCAATCGCCACCGGCATGGCGACCGGCTGGCCAACCATGGTGCTGGCGGTGCTGCGGTTTTCCATGTTGACGGCCACCCGCTGGCGCAGCTTGATCTTCTGGAAGTCGCTCTCGTTGGCGCGGTAGGTGCTCTCGGTCCACGAGCCGGAATCGGCATAGTCGTAGAACATGCGCGGCACGCGCTTCTTGGCCAGCACGCGCAGGTCTTCGATGGTGGTGATCACGGTCATGGCGGTCTTTCTGAGGGGTTGAACGGATTGGCCGAATGGTACTGCGCGACCTTTGACTGAGGAGTGAAATGTGCCGTACGGGCATTGAAAAAATTTTGCGCACCCTAGAATCGGTTCATGTTTGATCTATTTCCCCGGTTGCGCCGCGTCTCGGTGGCGCTATTTGTGGCAGGTTTGTGCGGCGTGACGGCACAGGCCCAGGAGACCACCAAGCCACCCGCGCCGCGTAACGGGCCCGAGCCCGCGCAGGTCTCGCACGATGCCCAGCGCGCCTACGAGTCCTCGCGCGACAAGCTGGTGCAGATCCGCACACTGCTGCGCAACACCGACACCCAGTCCAGCGTCGGCTCGGGCTTTTTCGTATCCCGCGATGGTCTGATCATCACCAACTTCCATGTGGCCAGCCAGCTCGCGCTGGAGCCCGATCGCTACCGGGGCGTGTACGTGCCGGTCGATGGCAAGCAGGCTGATGTAGAGTTGCTGGCTTTTGATGTGCTGCACGACCTGGCGCTGCTGCGCGTCAAGGAGGCCGGCCCCGACCGTGCGGCATTGACGTTTCGCGGCAAGGAGGCCGCGCTGCAGCGCGGCGAGCGCCTGTACTCGCTGGGCAACCCGCTGGACATTGGTTTTGCCGTCACCGAGGGCACTTTCAACGGCCTGGTGCAACGCAGCTTCTACCCGCGCATCTTCTTTGGCGGCGCGATCAACCCCGGCATGAGCGGCGGCCCGGTGATCGACGAGGCTGGCCAGGTGATCGGCATCAATGTGTCCAAGCGGCTCGACGGTGAACTGGTCAGCTTTCTGGTGCCGGCGGAATTTGCGCAGGCGCTGCTGGCGCGTGCCGCCACGGCCACCGCGCTGACGCGCAAGGCCCATGCCGAGGTGACGCGCCAGCTCATGGCCCACCAGGACCAGGTGACGCAACGCTTTACCAGCACGCCGTTCAAGTCGCAGCGCCATGGTGGCTACAGCGTGCCGGTGCCCGACGACGCGCTGGCGCGTTGCTGGGGGCGCGCCCGTGATGCGGACTTCAAGGCCTTTGATCTGGAGCGCACCAATTGCCAGCTCGATAGCCAGTTGTTCGCGGGCGAGATCACCACCGGCTTCATCCGGGTGCGCTACGAGGCCTACGACGCACCCAAATTCAGCGCCCTGCGGTTTGCGAGCATGTACTCCGACAGCATGGCTAACGAGCGGTTTGCCGTGCGTGCCACCAGCCGCATGACAGGGGCCGAGTGCTCCGAGCGGTTCATCGATCGCGATGGCATGGCGATGCGCGCCGTGGTCTGCATGAACGCCTACCGCAAGTTTCATGGGCTGTACAACGTGTCGGTATTGGTCACCTCGGTCAACCGCCCGACCCAGGGCGTGCAGGGTCGCCTTGACGCGAACGGCTTCAGCTTTGACAACAGCCTGGCGCTGGTGGCCTACTATTTGAACGGGTTCAAGTGGGAGGGCGCACGATGAGCGGCGGCGATACCCTGATGATGGAGGATGATCCGCACGACGCGCCCGCTATGCTGGCGCCTGACCCGGGTGCCGCTGCCCCGGGTGACGCCGGCGCGGCCCTGGCCCGTGGCCTGCTGGGATTGCTGGAGGTGTTCGACCGCAGCGGCGCCACGGTGACGCGCCTGCGTGTGACGCACTGGCCGGTCGCGGTCGGCCGCGCCTTGTCGGCCGACCTGGTGCTTGATGACGGTCATGTCGCGGCCGAGCATTTGCGCATCGAACAGTCGCCCAGCGGCACGATCCAGGTTTGTGTGCTTGACACCTTCAACGGCGTTCGCCGTGGCGGCAAGCTGTACCCGCGCGGCGAGTGCTTCGACTGGAATGGCGAGGACGACCTGAGCCTGGGTCGCTCGCGGCTGCGCTTGCGTTTGCCCGGTATGCCGATTGCGCCCGAGCAAGCCTTGCCCAAGTCACCCTGGCGGGTGGTCGGCCTGACCGTGGCGCTGATGCTGGCGGTGTTTGGCCTGAGTGTGTTGCAAGCGTGGTTCAAGGTGACCGAGCCGGCCAAGTTTGCGCAGGCCGCCCTGTCGCTGGTGGGCGTGCTGCTGGGTGGACTGGTTGTATGGGCCGGTCTGTGGTCGCTGGCCACCAAGCTGTTTACCGGTCACCCGCAGTTCTGGCGGCATGTGCGGATTGCCTGCGCCTTTTCCTTGCTCCAGCCGCTGGCCACGGGAGGCGGCTATCTGTTGGCCTTCGCGTTCTCGTGGGAGAGTTTGGCCCGGTTCAACTTTCTGCTCAGCATCCCGGTGCTTGCGGCCGGCGTCATCATGCACCTGCTGGTGATTGCGCCGCAGCGTCGTCGCAGCCTGGTGGCCATGGTGGCGGGCGTGGCCTTGCTGGGGGTGGTGGCGATGATGGGGGCGAACTGGCTGCAGAACAAGCGCGCCTCCAATCAGTTGTACCTGTCGGCGCTGTTTCCTCCCGGCTGGCGTCTGGCGCCAACGGTCCCGTTGGACCAGTTCATGCGTGAGGCGGCATCGATTCGCCAACGCCTTGACGAGCGGCTCAAAGACCACGACGAGGACGCGCCAGGCGACGACGAGGAGGATTGAGGTCGCGCCTCGGACCAGCGACTGACCATTGAGGTGCCTATGCAGACCGTGGACGTTCTCATCATTGGTGCCGGCATGGCTGGCGCATCGGCGGCGTTCTTTCTGGCACCACACGCCAGGGTTGTGCTGCTGGAGCGTGAGTCTCAGCCGGGCTACCACGCCACCGGTCGATCGGCCGCGATGTATTCGCAGTCGTACGGCAACGCTGCCGTGCGCGCGCTGACCGTTGCATCCGGCGACTTCTATCGCCAGCCGCCCAGCGGGTTTTCCGACTATCCGCTGCTCACGCCGCGCGGCGCCCTGACGGTGGGAGCGGCCGCGCAGGTTGATAGCCTGCGCCAAGCCTGGCACAGCATGCGCACGCTGGTTCCCAATATCGAGTGGTGGACGCAAGACCAGGTGCTGCGCCGGGTGCCCGTGTTACGCCCCGAGGCCACGGAGTTTGCGGTCTACGAGCCCGATGCCATGGACATGGACGTGCACGCCATTCACCAGGGTTTCCTGCGCGGCGCGAGGCACGCAGGGGCTCAACTGGCGTGCAACGCCGAGGTGCGGCGAGTCTGGCGCGAAGGCGCATTGTGGTGCCTGGAGACCGAGGCGGGCCGTTTCGGCGCGCCGGTGATCGTCAATGCAGCGGGTGCCTGGTGCGACCTGCTGGCACAGCTGGCCGGCGTGGCCCCCATCGGACTGGTTCCGATGCGGCGCACCGCCTTCACCTTCGAGGCACCGGCAGGTGTCGACATTGGTGGCTGGCCGCTGGTGATCGCTGCGGACGAGAGCTTCTACTTCAAGCCGGACGCCGGTTTGCTGTTGGCCTCGCCCGCCAACGCGGACCCGGTGGTACCGCAGGATGTGCAGCCCGAGGAGCTCGACGTGGCCATCGCGGTCGACCGCATTGAAGCGGCCACCACGCTGACGGTGCGCCAAGTCAAACGCAAGTGGGCCGGGCTGCGCTCCTTTGTGGCGGACAAGTCGCCGGTGGTTGGCTTCGCGCCGGATGCGTCGGGCTTCTTCTGGCTGGCGGGGCAGGGCGGTTATGGCATCCAGACCGCGCCAGCGCTGGGCGAACTGGCTGCGGCTCTGGTGCGAGGCTTGCCGGTGCCCGCTCAACTGGCCGCATTCGGGGTCAGTCTCTCGGATCTGAGCGCCGGTCGATCGTCGCTGGCGGGCCAGCCGGGTCAGCCAAAGGCGTAAACGCTACTCGGCCAGCCGAGGCCAGCCGCTCTTCATCCGGACTTCACACACTTTTCAAACAAGACCCTGGCGTCTTCAAACTGCCTTCTTGGCCACGCGGGATGCTCTCTTCACCGTGCAATACCGCACGCAGTCTGGAGAAGAACCCCATGGCCCTCGCTGTCCCTGCAACCGCCGCCAAGCCGCCCATCACCCGCCCGGCACGCCTGCCACGCTGGCTTTGGCTGGCCACTACCGTGTTCTCGGGCGCCTGCTTTGTCGCCCTCATGAGCCACCCGGCGCAAGCACAGGATCGCGACGCGCCACGACTCAAGACCGAGAGTCCCTACTTCTTCATCAAGAGCGACAACCCCGGCGTGGACCAGTTGCCGCTCAAGTCGACCCAGGTGAATGTGAAGGTCAGCGGCGTGATTGCCGACGTGACCGTGGTGCAGACCTACAAGAACGAAGGCCAGCGCGCCATTGAGGCCAAATACGTGTTTCCGGGCTCCACCCGCGCCGCCGTGCACGGCATGAACGTGCGCCTGGCCGACCGGCTGATCACCGCCAAGATCCGCGAGAAGCAGCAGGCCAAAGTCGAGTACGACGCCGCCAAGCAGGCCGGCAAGACCGCCGCCTTGCTGGAGCAACACCTGCCCAACGTGTTCCAGATGAACGTGGCCAATATCCTGCCCGGCGACGACGTGAAGGTGGAGCTGCGTTACACCGAGCTGCTGGTGCCCACGCACGGCAACTACCAGTTTGTCTTCCCCACCGTGGTCGGCCCGCGCTACAACAGCCCTCAAAGCCAAAGTACGGGTAGCCAAGCCACGGCCAACTGGGTGGCGCAACCGTACCTGCCCAAGGGTCAGAATACCGGCGCCACGTTGGACATCCACGTCACACTCAACACCCCGATTGGGGTCAAGGAGGTGCGCTCCCCCTCGCATGACATCAGCAGCGCGACCGAACAAGGCGGCACCCTGGTCATTGGCCTCAAGCCCGGCGCCGAGCCGGTCAACAACCGCGATTTCATCCTGGACTACCGATTGGCCGGTGACAAGATCGAGAGCGGTGTGATGCTTTACAAGGGCCACGACGAGAACTTCTTCCTCGCCATGGTGGAGCCGCCCAAGGCCGCGCCGACCACCAGCATCAACCCACGCGACTACATCTTCGTGGTGGACATCTCCGGCTCCATGCATGGGTTTCCCTTGGACACCGCCAAGGCCCTGCTGCGCGAGCTGATCGGCGGCTTGCGCCCGAGTGACACCTTCAATGTGCTGTTGTTCTCGGGCAGCAATCGCTTCCTCAATGCCCACTCGGTGAGCGCCAGCCGAGCCAACATTGAGCAGGCGGTGCGCACCATCGAGCAAATGGGCGGCGGCGGCAGTACCGAGCTGATTCCCGCGCTCAAGCGTGTCTATGCCGAGCCCAAGGCGGCCGATGTTGCGCGCACCGTGGTGGTGGTGACCGATGGTTTTGTGACCGTCGAGCGCGAGGCCTTTGAGCTGGTGCGCAACAACCTCTCCAAGGCCAATGTGTTCTCCTTTGGCATTGGTTCTTCGGTCAACCGCCACTTGATGGAGGGCCTGGCCCGTGCCGGCATGGGCGAGCCCTTCATCATCACCAAGCCCGCCGAGGCCGCGCAACAGGCGGCACGCTTTCGCACCATGATCGAGTCACCAGTGCTGACCAGTGTGAAGGCGCGCTTTGAAGGCATCGATGTTTATGACGTGGAACCGCGCCAACTGCCCGACTTGCTGGCCGAGCGTCCCTTGATCGTGTTCGGAAAGTGGCGCGGCCAAGCCCAGGGCAAGCTCGTTATTGAGGGCACCACCACCAACGGCCCGATCACGCAAACCATCGACCTCAGCGCGAGCCAGGGCACCGAGACGGCCGCGCTGCGCCATCTGTGGGCGCGCCACCGCATCGCCAGCCTCAGCGACCAGGAGTCCCTGGAAGGTGGTGATGCATTGGGCAAGGCCATCACCGAGTTGGGCTTGAAGTACAGCCTGCTCACGCAATACACCAGCTTTTTGGCGGTCGACCAGGTGGTGCGCAACACCGCGCCCGCCGACGCCGCCAGTGTGAGCCAGCCCTCGCCCTTGCCGCAGGGCGTGGAGAACACGGCGCTGGGCGCGCCCGTGCCCAGTACGCCGGAGCCCGCCACCTGGGGTGCGGTGCTGCTGACCTTGTCCCTGCTGGCCATGCTGGCGCAGCGCCGCCGCCGCGCCCGTGCTCACCACTACACGAGTTGACCATGGCAATGCCCCGTTTGCTGCATTGGCCCGCCTTTGTGCGGTTTGGCATCGCCATCGATACCGCACCCGAATGGCGCTGGCTGGCCGTTCTGGCCGTGGCGCTGTGGCCCACCTGGTGGTGGATGGGCCAGCGCATGGCCGACGGCTCGGACGACCCTCTTGGGTTGCTGGCCTTGGCCGCACTGGCGGCCTTGCTGTGGCAGCAGCGCCTGCACTTGCGCGCGGCACCGCGTTTGGGCTTCCAACTGGCGGCGCTGGGCGGTGCGGTACTGGCCATGGCGCTGCGTCAGCAATTGCCAGATTTGGCGGTGGCGCTGGTGGGCCTGTTGGCCTGGTGCGCCGGTCTGGTGGCCTTCCTGCCTGCGCGCGTCGCCACGGCGCCGGTGTTGGGCCTGTCGGTGCTGTCCTTGCCGCTGCTGGCGTCGCTGCAGTTCTATGCCGGCTTTCCTCTGCGGGTGGTCACGGCCGAGGCCAGCCGCTGGCTACTGGCTATGGCGCACAGTGTCGAGCGCAACGGCGCCAGCCTGGTGGTGGAGGGCCAGTTGATCATCGTGGACGCGCCCTGCTCGGGCGTGCAGATGGCCTGGCTGGGCTACTTCACGGCCTGCGCGGTCGCGCTGGCGACTGGGCGCGACAACCGCAGCTTCCTGCTGCGCTTGCCTGCGGTGGGTGGGCTGGTACTCGTCGGCAACGTGCTTCGCAACACCACGCTGGTGGCAGCACAAGCCGCTGGCGCGCCACTGCCGACCTGGGGCCATGAAGCCGTCGGCCTGGTGGTGCTGGCCCTGGTGTGCAGTGCTGTCGCGTGGGTCATGGCCTGCCACAGACCTTACCGGAGTGCGGTGCTATGAATCCCCTTGAGAATCGTTTTCTAAATCGCGTGTTGCACAAGACCCTTTGGGCTGTGCTGTTGCCCCTGTGCGCGCTGTGGGGTGTGGCGCAGCTCGTCTCCAGCAGCCTGGCGGCGAGCCCCGACGTCGGCCAGGCCCGCTCCGACGCCGGGCGCCAGGCGAGCGGCCTCGCCGCCGAACTGCCCAGCGACTGGCGTGGCGCGGTGTTGCGCCCGTTGGCGCTGAGCGAGGTGGAGCGGCGCTTTGCCATACAGTTTCCCGGCAGCGTGGCGCGCATGACCGACGGCACCCAGGTGCTGGTGCTGCGCACGGTGAACCAGCCCACGCGCATGCTGCACCCGGCCACCGATTGCTACCGCGGCCTGGGCTACCGCATCCGCGACGAGCAACTGGAAGAACAAACCGACCACGAGCGCTGGCGCTGTTTTGTGGCCGAGCGCGCCGGGCAGCGGGTGCGCGTGTGCGAGCGCATCGAGGATGCCCAAGGCCAGGGCTTTACCGACGCCTCGGCCTGGTACTGGGCCTCCATCGCCGGCCGGTCCAGCGGTCCCTGGAAGGCCGTCACCGTGGCAACCCTGTTATGAACCCGCGATTTGCCTGTGTTGCGCCTCCCGCGCCTCATCGCATGTTGGGCGTGGCGGGGGCTGCGCTGCTGTCTGGCGTCTACCGTGTGGCGGTCTGGGTGGGGGTGGCCAGTGTGGTGTTGGTCGGCGCCCTGCTGGTGTTTGTTCTGATTGCCCGCACGGCCCTGCGCCCGGCACCCGGTGCCTGGGCGACCACGGTGCAGATGGGGCCTATGCCGGTGGAGGTGGGCGTGCCGTCCCTGATCTGGCTCGCGACCACGCCGTGGCTGGTGCAACTGGCAGACGGTCGCACCCTGCCCACAACCTTGGGCCCGGTGCAGGTGGCGTGGGACGCGCAGGCCAACGCCCTGTCTTTGAATTGTCGGCCCTGCAGCATCCGCAACGCCAGTTGGGGCACCGAGCCGCTGCGTCTGGCCGAGGTCAGGCTCACGGTGCAGCGCATGGGCATGCGCTTGCAGGGCACCGTCGCGTCGGGTCAGGTCCGTGCGCGCTGGCGCGGGCAGTTGACCGCCAGCAGCCTGACCTTGGAGATGGACCTGCCGAGCACGCCGGTGCGCGACGGCTATGCCCTGTTTGCCAGTGCGATCCCCGAGTTGGGCAACGCGGCGTTGCAAATCGACGGGAGTTTTGAGCTGCACGCGACGCTGGTCCTGCCGGCCGGGGTGCTGACGCTGGCGCCGCGCCTGCAAGGTCTGGCGGTGCAGGGCTTGGGCACCGAGCAGTGGGCGCAGGCGCACAGCCAGTGCAACCGGGGCCTGCCCGAGCGGGCGCTGGGTGCCAGGCCCACTGCGCAAAGCCTGCTGGCGCGCGCCGTCATTGCGGCCGAAGACCAGCGCTTTTACGAACATGCCGGGTTTGACCTGGTGGAGATCACGCACGCGCTGCGTGACAACCAGCGCGGTGGTGTGAACGCGCCGGACACGCCACGCCCGGCCACGGCGCTGCGCGGGGCCAGCACCCTGTCCCAGCAGGTTGCCAAACTGCTGGTAACCGGCGGCGAGCGCTCACCCGTGCGCAAGATGCGTGAGCTGCTGTACGCGGTGGAAATGGAGCAAACCCTGGGCAAGGCGCGCATCCTGGGCCTCTACCTGGACATCGCGCCCTGGGGCGCCAAGCTTTGTGGCGCGCGGGCCGCGGCATACACCTACTTTGGCAAGCGCGCCGACCGGCTCAGTGCATCCGAGGCGGCGTGGCTGGCCGCCATGCTGCACAACCCGTCAGAGGAGGCGCGCCGATGGGCCACCACCGGTCAAATCAACGAAGCGCGTGCGCAATGGGTGGCCCGTGGCATGCGAGGTGGCGGCGCCGATGCGCCCCGGCGGCGGGACGCTAAGATGGTCGCTCCTCATGGCAGAAGCTCTCAAGAACCAGTTTGGCGCGGAGGTGCCACGCACCATCGCCGCGATGGTGCGCGCGGTCTATCCCGCGTTTGACGGCGAGGGCTTTGTCAAGACCGTCCTGGAGGGTTATCAGTCGCTGGAGCTGATGCAGCGGGGACAAAAGATTGCGCAGGGTTTGCACGAGTTCCTGCCGAAGGATTACCCCAAGGCGCTGGCGATCCTGATGAATTCGCTGGAGCAAGCGCACGACCGGGACATGGGGCAGAGCCTGGGCTCTTTCCTGTTCCTGCCGCACACGCAGTTTGTGGCGAGCTACGGCCTGGCGCACTTCGAGCTTTCGATGCGCGCCCTGCATACCCTGACGCAGCGTTTCACCGCCGAGTTCAGTATTCGGCCCTTCCTGGCGCAACAACCGCAGGCCACGCTGCGCCAGCTCGAGTGCTGGGCGCAGGACCCAAGCCCCCATGTGCGCCGTCTGGTGTCGGAGGGCACGCGTGCGCGTTTGCCCTGGGCGCCACGCTTGCGGGCATTTCAGAAGGACCCCGCACCGGTGCTGGCGCTGCTGGAGCGGCTCAAGGACGACCCCGAGCTCTACGTTCGCCGCTCGGTCGCCAACAACCTCAACGACATCGGCAAGGACCATCCCCAACTGTTGGCCGACACCGCGCAGCGCTGGCTGCAGGGCGCCAGTGCGCAGCGCAGGTGGCTGGTCGGGCACGCTTTGCGCTCGGCGGTCAAGCGCGGCGAGCCGGGCGCCTTGCAGGTATTGGGTTTTGGTAAAACAGCCAAGGTGCTGGTGCGGGCTGCGCAGGTCACGCCGACTCGGGCCAGGGTCGGAGGGCGTGTGGACATTGCCTTTGAAGTGCACAACCCCCACAGCCGTGCCCAGCGCGTGCTGGTTGACTGTTGTGTGCACTACGTCAAGGCCAATGGGCAGACCAGCGCCAAAGTGTTCAAGCTCAAGACGCTGGAACTCGCCGGCGGCGACACGGTGCCACTGCGCAAGCGGCTGTCCCTGGCACAACTGAGTACGCGCAAGCACTATGCGGGTGTGCACCGGGTGGAGGTTCTCATCAATGGCAGGGCACAAGCCCTGGGCAGTTTCGAGCTATTGCCGGCGCTGGCGCAAAGGGCCGAACCCTGACAGTGTGAGCGCGGGCGCCGGGGTCGCCGGGGACAAGGGCGTGTGGTGGGTGGCTTGGTGGGTGCAATCGGGGGTTGGCTTGGGAAGACTTCTATTTTTCCGTTTCGTGCATGACGAGGTTGATTGGCGGAAGTTTCAATGGCAGCGATGCAGCGTTTGCGGTCGTTCGATGGCGCAGTCCAGTTTCAGCAAGAACCCGCTTGCCGCCTAGAATCGAGCAAAATCCGGGTGCGGGGTTTGTCGGATTTTTTAATACTGCATAAGAGTCTTGAAAAACCGTCACAACCCAAGCCAGAAGCCGTTTTCAGGAGGTTTTCATGTCCAGCTTATCGAGCAAGTCCCAGAATATGGAGCAGTTTTTGCTCTGTACATTCGTTAGACCGCACAAACACAAGTTTCCCGGAGTTCCGATGACAACCCGTCTCTATGCCATCCTCGCTCTCACCTGTTGCTCCATTGCAACTCAGGCTCAGGTGCCGCTATCGGAACCCAGTTCAGCACAGGCCACCTACTTTCACGAAGCAACGGACAAGGGCGTCTCCGCAACGAGCAGCTTTCGGCGCTCCAACTTTCACGCAGCCACGCCTACGGGGATACCGGGAGGCCGAGTGATACGAACGCTCGACCTCAAGAGACTCATCGACTCTGGCACCGCGATCGCAGTGGTTGACGTGCTCGATAGCCAGAACCGGACTACCGTTCCAGGCGCGACATGGCTGCCAGATGGCGGCAAGACGTTTGCAGGGGCATCCGAGCGGACTCGATTCGAGACAGTCCTTCAAGCACTCACTGGAAGCGAGAAGTCGCGCCCTCTGGTCTTCTTGTGCACCGGCTTCGAGTGCTGGCTCTCGTACAACGCAGCACTTGCAGCCATCGAGCTTGGATACAAGGATGTGCTTTGGTATCGAGGAGGCACCAACTCCTGGCTCGGAGCCAATCTGGAGGTTGCCCGACCCAAGGCTGCGCCATAGC
>JADKEH010000033.1 GCA_016718155.1 Candidatus Rhodoferax randersensis
ACGCCTGGCGCGTATCAATCACATAACTGGCCTGTTCGCCGTAGGCCTGGCCCTGGCCTTTGCGCACCATGATGGTGGTGTCTTGTCCGTCGGCGGCCACCTCGATGCGGTACAGGCCCGGCTGGCGCAGCGTGAAGGCGAGGTTTGGGGTGTCGACTTCAAACACCTGGTTGCGGTCCAGGCGACGCACCCGCACCGTCAAAGTGCCTGGGTCAACTGCAGTTGCGTGATTCGGTCGTCGAGGTTGAGCACCGACAGGCTGGTTTGCGCGCCCAGGCGCACCGTCGCGCCGCCCAACTGAACCTCGGCCCGAGCGCGGGCATCGGTCCAGAGGCGGTCGCCGTTGGTCAGCGGTCGGTTGACGTTTGCCCGCGCCCAATCGTCCTCACCGGCCGGCGAGAGGCTGACGGCGCCACTGATGTAGCCCCAGTCGAGCGACGCGTGTTGGCGGGTCCGCGCTGGCCGCGCCGCCAAAGACCAACATCGCGACCGCAGTCGCGATCACCGAAGCCCGTAGGCGTAAACCTTTGATATGCATAACAACTCCTGATGGCAAAAAATGCTTGGTGGTGCGAGGCCCGGTTGCGGGCTAGGCGCTGAGGTGCCACTTGACCCAGTCCACGTAGTGCTTCATCCAGGCTTGCAGAAACTTGCGTTGCGCATCACCGAGCCTGCCGGTTGGCCCGAACAGACCATCGGTGGCGTGGATGAAGGCCTCCGGTTGGCCCATGGTGGGCACCTCCAGGTAAGCCAGGATGTTGCGCAGGTGTTGTTGCGCGATGGCACTGCCAATGACGCCAACCGAGGCGCCCATCACCCCGCTGGCTTGCCGGCAAAGACGTTTTGACCGTAGGGGCGCGAGCCGTGGTCGATCGCATTCTTGAGTACACCGGGAATCGAGCGGTTGTATTCTGGCGTGACAAACAGCAGGCCCTGCGCGCCGGCGATGTCAGCCTTGAGCCGTTGCACCGCCTCGCCTGGACTGTCGTCGTCGTCCTGGTTGTACAGGGGCAGGTCGCCAATCTTCACCTGCCGGAAGGTGAAGTCCGCCGGGGCCAGCTCGGCCATGGCGTTGGCCAGGCGTCGGTTGAACGAATCCTTGCGCAGGCTGCCGACGATGACGGCGATGAGGTACTCGTCCATGGGATGCTCCGGTGACGTGAAGACCACTACCTTACAAAGCGCCGGCAGTGTGGTCTGTGCGCCAGCGAACGCAGCCCGCTCGTCATTGCGAGCGTAGCGTGGCAATTCACGTGGCCCGTCATTGCGAGCGCAGCGCGGCAATCCATGGCGGTGGGCCAACCAAGGTGGATCGCCGCGCTACGCTCGCGATGACGGGGGCTTTGGTTGGTCGGGGTGGAGATCGCCGCACTACGATCGCGACGACGGGGCGGTGGCTGGCTGGGGTGGATCGCCGCGGGGCGCGGGGTCAGTCGGCTTTCTTGAGCCAAATAGATTGGCATAGACCCAGGTGAATTCGGCGCCAATCAAAAAGATCTGGGCCGAGTAGTACACCCACAACAAAATCACCACCAGGGAGCCCGCCGCACCAAAGGCCGTGACGGTACCACTGCGACCCACGTACCAACCAATCACCGCCTTGCCAAGGGTGAACAGGGAGGCGGCAAAAATCGCGCCAACCCAGACATCGCGCCACAACACGTGCACACGTGGCATCACCTTGTAGATCAGGGCGAACACCACGGCCATCAGCAGGAAGCCCAGCGTTGCATTGACCGTCACTGCCAGGGTGTAGTAGCCTGCGAGTAGCGGGTCCCACCACCGGCCCACCGCCGCCAGAGCGGCGCTGGCAAGCAGCGACACCATCAACAAGAATCCGATTGCCAGAATCATCCCGAAAGACAGCAGCCGCGAGCGGATCAGCGTCCACCAGCCGCTTGACCGGATAGGCTCGGGGACGCGCTGCCCTGGCGCCAGGCCCTCCCATCAGTGCGCTCAATTGCGCCGCGATTTCACCGCGTGCGGCGTCCTCGCCAAACACCAGCCCGGCCACGGCAATCACGATCAGAAGCAGCGGCGCCAGCGAGAACAAGGTGTAAAACGCCAGCGCCGCCCCCATGCTGGGCGCGTAATCGTCCAGCCATGAGTTGGCGACTTGTTTGAGCAGATTCCAGGCAGGCTTGTACGCGAAGTTCATGACGTTAGCGCGATGCGGTGCATAGAGCGTCCGTCATTGCGAGCGCAGCGCGGCAATCCACAGTGGCGTGCCGCAAACATGGATTGCCGCGCTACGCTCGCAATGACGGGTGTTTGCCGCGCTACGCTCGCAATGACGAGGTGTGGCCACGCTGCGCTCTCTATGTGCCGGTCGTCATTGCGAACGCAGTGAAGCAATCCAGGACCTCTGAACCCATGGATCGTCGGCGCGCGAGCGCAACACTCAGCATGGTGCGGCCCCTAAAACCAGCACCGCGTTGGTGCCGCCAAACGCGAACGAGTTGCTCAGCATGGTCTTCGCCTCGACACCCTGGCGCGTGATGTTGGGCACGTAGTCCAGGTCGCAGTCGGGGTCTGGCGTTTTCAGGTGCATGGTTGGCAAGGCCACGGCGTGTTGCATGGCCACCAGCGACAAGACACATTCGAGTGCGCCCGCGGCGCCCAGCAGGTGGCCGTGCATGGCTTTGGTGGCGCTGATCGGGATGTGGGGCGCACGTGCACCAAACACCGCCTTGATGGCCGCCGTCTCGACGCCATCGTTGGCCGGGGTGCCGGTGCCATGGGCGTTGATGGCATCGATGGCGGACGCGTCGAGCCCGGCCGAGCGCAGCGCCGCCTGCATGGCCGCAGCCTGACCTTCGACACTGGGACGGGTGATGTGCACAGCGTCGGTGGTCAGGCCATAGCCCCGTATTTCACCGTGGATCGGCGCGCCGCGCGCCAGCGCGTGGTCCCAGGGTTCGAGCACCAGCATCGCCGCGCCTTCGCCCAGCACCATGCCACTGCGGTCTTTGGAGAACGGCTTGCACGAGGCCGATGGCTCCTTGGCGTCGATGCTGGCCAGCGTGTGCAGCGCCTCCCAGGCCTTGAGGGAACCAAAGGACAACGGTGCTTCGGCGCCGCCCACGATGGCCAGGTCGAGCTCACCACGGCCGACACGCTGCCAGCCTTCGCCAATGGCCACGGCCGACGACGAACAGGCGGTGCTGTAGGTCAGGTTGGGGCCATGCAACTGGTGCTCGATACCAATCCAGGCGGCCGCGGCGTTGTACATGCCCAGCAGCACGGTGAAGGGCCGGATGCGGTCGGACTGTTCAGCATAAAGTGTGTTGTAGCCCTCGTCATTGCTGAGGGTCCCGCCCATCCCGGTGCCGATGAAAACCCCCGCGCGACGGCGGTCGGTCTGGTTCAGGTCATGGCCGGCATCGGCCAGCGCCTGCCTGGCCGCTACCAGGGCAAACTGGGCGAAGCGGTCCAGCATACGCAGCTTGGGCGCGTCAAAGTGCTCGGCCCCGCAAAACGCGCCGGTGGCCAGAGTGGCCACCAGTCGGCCCGCGATCGGGCCCTGCAGCAGGCCTATGCCGCTGCGCCCGGCACTGGCGCTGGCGTACAGCGCAGATGCGCTATTGCCCAGTGGCGAGACCACGCCCAGGCCGGTGACGGCCACGCGTCTCATGGCGCCGGTGCAAACGCTGCGCTCATCGGGGTTGGTGGCAGGGCGTCGCCGTCTTGAGCGGCGATCAAGCCGTCGATGAAGTTCACCACGTCACCCAGGGTGAGCAGCTCGACTGGCTCGGACGGCATGGTGATGTGAAACTCGTCTTCGACGTTGAACAACAGCTCCGCCAGACCCAGAGAGTCGATCCCCAGGTCCTCCAGGGGCGCGGTCAGCGCCAGGGCTTCCGGCTGCAGCTGGTAGTCCCGCACCAGAATCGCGCACAGCTGTTCATAGGTTGTCGTCATGAGGTCCCTTTGGAGCTTAGGGTGGGGTGCATCGGTCCGTGCCAGGGCGCAACGCTGCCAAGCGGCTTGGGAGGCCGCACTGCGTCTTGCCGCCCCAGCTGGCCCCAGGGCAGGCAGGCCGGGCCACTGACCGCCGGCGACAAGCGCCGCAGCGCCCCGCGGACGCATCGCCAGCTGCGCGAACGCCGAGGCCAGCCGCAGGCGCCGCGCGAAATGGTGGCGCCACTGCATGCAATAGCGGCGCTGCACCTGGCCTGCCACGCCAATGCCGGGCCTCCTGGCGCGACCGGGCGAAGCAGGTGTCCGCACAGCAGCGAGGCGGACTGCAGTGCCATGCTCATGCCCTCGCCGATGATCGGATGGGCCTCGCCGGCGGCATTGCCAATGCGCAGCAGCCCATCGGTGGCGCTCAGGCGAACGCCGGGGTCCAGGGGGCCCGCCGACAGCCACGGCCCATCGCGGGAGGCGGGCCGCAAGGCCCGCTGCACGCCCGCGCACTCCCGCCGCAGCATGGCTTCCACCACGTCCCCGGCCGCGCTGCCCGGCGACGCGGCCCGCCAGGCCTCCAGTCGATCACGCCGGACACAGCAGGCCACCGTGGTCACGCCGCCATCCGCCACCACCATGCCCCCGTAGCCGCCATCAAAACAGAGCACCGGCAGCAGGCCCTCCTGCAGCGCAGCACCGCGGAAGTTGGCCTTGAAGGCCAGCAGGTCGGCACCGCTGCGCTGGCCGCGCCGGTGCGGTCGCTCGGAAGGCAGCGACTCCCACGAGCCATGCGCGGCAATGGCCACGGGCGAGTGCAAGCTCAGGCTTGCGCCGGCATCCGCACCGCGGAGTTCGCAACGCCAGGCACCCGCGCCGCCTTCGAGGGCTTTGACGGTCCACGGCTGGAACACCTGGGCGCCAGCGGCCAGTGCCTCTTCCAGCAACAGGGTGTCAAGCGTTTCACGACCGAGCGCCCGGCCCCAGCGGCACTCGGGTGCTCGGCGGCTGGCAAGTCGGCCATGAGGGTGTGTTTGCCATGCATCAGCGCGACCTGGCGCAGCTCCGGCCCCGCGGCGTCCTCGAACGCCGCGCCGATCCCCAACGCGTCGAGCAGTGGCCGGTTGCTGGCGGCCATGCACTCGCCACACACCTTGCGGCGGGGAAAGGCCTGCTTTTCCACCAGGGCCACCGACCAGCCGGCGCGTGCCAGCCAGATGGCCGCAGCCGATCCGGCGGGTCCGGCCCCGATGATGACGGCGTCAAAGCTGGTTTCCATCAGGTCACCTCGATCGGCTCGGCGCGGAAACAATGACTGAACAGGCCCGCCGGGGACTCCTGCACGCTGCCAGACATCCCCGACGTCCGGCCACAGCGGCTGAGCTCCTTGCCGCGAAAACCGGCCCGCACGCTCAGCACCGCGTCCTGGCGGGTCACCGGGCCTGCGCCCATGGCAGGCCAACCAGGTGACTGCCGGCGAGTGCCACGCGTGCGCGGCGCGGCTCGCAGGCAAAGAAGCGTTCGCCCCGTGCCGCAATCGCGGCGAGCAACGCAGTGAGCCGACTCCCTTCAAAGTGATGCAGGAACAGGTTGGTCACGATCAGGTCCCACAAGGGGGCGCCTCGTCAGCGCAGGCCTTGGCTGCCGGCAGGCCGGGTCCAACACATCAAAGACATCGGCCATGTCGGTCGAGCCAAGTCCAGCCCAACGGCCAGGGCGGCGCAAGGCTCGGGCGCAACACGCCTGGGCATCCAGCAACGTCAGCTCCACCTTCGGCCAGCGCGCTGCGCAGCGCACGCGCCACGCCGAGCATCAGGCTGCCGTCGCCAGCGCCAAGCTCAAGTACGCGCCGTAGCGGCATTTTTTGCCACGACGATGTCATGTCCTTCAAGGCGCGCACCACAACGGAACGTGTCCCCATGGCTCGGTGGACGCGCCGCAGGTCGCGGCGCGACCGGATCGCGCCGGGATCGTCACTGGCCAGGCCGTCGAGCACTTCGGGGGCGACGATGCGGTTCATCACCGGCTCACCCGCAACAAGGCGCCATGGCAGCTGAATCCCGCGCCAAACGAGGACAGCCACCACCAGCCATCGGGCGCGTCATCGACCAAGGCGGCCTGCAGCACGAAATAGACAAACGCGCTGGACAGGTTGCCGTACTCTCGCAGCATGGCCGCGCTGTGCCGCAGCGCCTGCGGGTCAAGCCCGACTTCACGCTCCACGGCAAGCAACACGTCGCGCCCGCCGGCATGCAGGATCCAGGCACGCAGATCCGTCGTCTGCAGACCCGCGCGGCCCAGCACGGTATCGAGCACCTCGTGCGCGGCCTGGGCGGCCAGCCCCGGCACGGCGCGCGTCAGGATGTTGCGCAACATGCCGTCGCGCTGCTCGAACATCAGTGCATCACGCTGGTCCGGGTTCGATCAGCGAGGCGCTGTCGGTCCACTGTACGCGTCGGGCCTCGGGCTTGGCCTGGCCAGACAACACGGCTGCGCCCGCGCCGTCGCCAAACAGGCAGGCGCTGATCAGAACACCCGGATCGTTGTCAAGGTACATGGCCGCACTGCTGACTTCGACACAGATCGACAGCACATGCTCGCAGGCGCCAGAGCCCAGCAATGCGCGGCCGAGCGAAAAATTCGGCAGCGCGGCGGCGCAGCCCTGCCCCACCAGGTCAAACGCCTTGACATCGGCGCGCAGTCCCAGCCCTTGCACCACGTAGCCCGCCAGGCCTGGGCAAAGGTAACCGGTGCAGGTGCTGACCACTACTGCACCGATCTGATCCGGCTCCAGGCCGGCATTTACCAGCGCTCGTTCACCCGCCTGGATCGCCAGTCGCGAAGACCTCATCGAGCCCATTGACGGCCAGCCGCCGGGACTCGATGCCGTTGTCACGCTGCAAGACGTTGCTGGCCAGCAAGTGCGAGCGAGCGTCGAGCCGATCAAACCAGTCGGAATTCTGGAAAGCCTCCAGGCATTGGGCTTTGGTGTAGCGGGATGACGGCAGGGCCGTGCCGATTCCTCGAAAGTACATGGTGGAGTGCCTTGTTTGGCGCTGGGTTGTCGCCGAGCCTGCATTCTGGAATGTCACCAGTAAGGTATCGGTGCGTTGGCGCACACAGGAACGCCGGTCGGCGCAAAGTGGCCTGGCGCACGGACCGGCGCGCGCGCAGTGGGTACGGTGGGAGTGGCGATGTGGCGCGCCAAAGAAGCGGGCCAGGAGGCAAATCGCGGCACCCTTACCCAGCAAGGAGACGGTCATGACCGATTGTGGAGTTTATGTAGCCGGTCCCACCAACGATGTGGGGCTGAGCGCCCAAACCTGTCCGCGTTGTGCCAGCCGTTTGATCCGAATGGCCCGGCACCCGCTGGATCGCCTGTTCAGCTTCATCGTGCCGGTTCACCGCTACCGCTGCCCGGGCTTTGCATGCCGCTGGGAGGGTTGCCTGCGTGTGGCGGACCCGTCCGAGCTAAGGGCGCCACGCGAATTGCCCGCAGCCGACGCGCGCGCTTCACGGACCAGCCTCGAACCGCCAAGCGAACCGAGCGCTACTTGGGACGCGGCCGTGTCAGCGTGGGTTGAACCGCCTGCAGTCGCCCCAAGCGCAACTCCTGCACGGCTTTGACCAGCGCACGGGCCACATTGCGGGTTTCCTCCTGCACCGATTCATCGCGGTCCAGCGCGGCGTGACTGGTGGCGTAGGCGCCGTAGTAGCCGATGTAGCGGTCCAGCCGGGCCTGCACACCGGCGTCGATGAAGCCGATCCAGTCAAGCCAGTCGGACAACGCTCTGCGTGAACCTTCGACACCGGCCACGTCGCCGTGCACCACCAGCCCGTAGGCGCGCCCCGCCAGGTGTTGGGGGTAGTCCCAGCCGGCCAGTTCCAGCGCTTTGGCGACGCTGGCCTTCTTGCCCCCGGTTGCGGTTGGGTCGGGGTTGCCACCGTCGGCGCAGACCAGTCGGTCGATCATCAGCTTCAGAGGGCTGGGGCTTTGGTACCAATACACCGGCGTGACGATCAACACGGCGTGGGCGGCGGTCCAGCGTTCGTAGATCTCGGCCATCCAGTCGTTGGTCTGGTTCAGCGCGTGATTCGGATGGCAACTGCACGGCCAGTGGCAGAGCGGCATGGCCGTCGACACGCAGCCCTTGCAGGGGTGAATGTGCAGGCTGTATTCGGAGGTCAACAGGCTCAGGTCGAGCACGTCAACCTGAATCGTTGCCTGCTCCAGCACTTCGCGCGCCAGTTCCAGCAAGCGAAACGATTTGGACATCTCCCCTGGGCAGGTGCCGTCGTTGCGGGCCGAGCCGCAAACCAGCAACACGCGGGAAGGGGTAGTCGGGTCGGCCCAATGCAATTGCGCCTGGTCTATGCGCTGCTTGGTGGCGATCCACTCGACCGATAGCTGGTAGTCAGGATCGGCGTAACCGGGGCCGGCCTTCTGGGTGAAGGGGGCTTTGCGCCCCTCGGTGTAGGCGGCCCAGGCGATTTGCTCCAGGCGCGCAATGGACGCGTCTTCGGCATCGAACGCCGGATCCACGAAGGAGGCGCGAAATCGGGTGCTGAACAGCGCGCGTTCAAGGGGGGCTGGCGCTTGACCCGTGCGAGTCTCGATCATGTTTGGCTCCTCGAATGCGGCTGAGGTGATTGCTTTGCGCGGGGGATTGGCGTGTTTCGACCGGCGTCAGCCGCAACGGTAGCCGTGTCTGCTTGGGTGATCTGTGCGCTAGCGAACACATCGCGCGCTGCGTGGGCGAGCGCACAGACCGTCGCGGCGCAGTCCCGTAACTTCAGCCATCGCGCACCACAAGGTCACGGTCAGGCCAGGCCAATCGGGGGCGCGTTGTTGTTCCGCACCGATCAATATTCTTCAGGAGACCTCATGCAAAACGTTCTTATGCCCAGGCATGCGCCTGCTACCCTGGCAGCCGGGGTTCACGCCGTGTCGGGCGTCTCAAGCAGCTTCCCTGACGCGCCGGTAGCGGTTGCGCACAGCGATGACCAGTTCATGGCCATGTTGGCCGCCTACAGGACGGGTGGTGGGCTGGCGCGCGCGCCCGAGGTGTTTGCGCTGTTCAAGCGTTGCAGTGGCGCCGACGTCGGCACCCTGGCTGGCTGGATCGTCAATCGCAAGGTGATCTGTTTTGACTGGCAGTCTCGAATGTGGCTGCCGCTGTTTCAGTTCAACCGGCTTGACATGATGCCGCAGGCGGGATTGCGTCGCGTGCTGGAGGCGTTGACGCAGCGATTCAGTCCATGGGCGCTGGCGCAATGGTTTGCCCAGCCCAACCCGTGGCTGGCGGATCAAAGCCCGTGTGATGCGCTGGGTCAGGATCCCCCTGCCGTGCTGCGCGCGGCCTGCGCCGAGGTGCCGCCGCTCACCCACTGAGGCGGCCGTGCGAGCGGCAGCGTTGCCAATGTTCGCCAGCGCACAGACCTCTTGGAGACGACCGCCTACTCTTCAACCATACCGAGCATGGCCAGCGGGCCGAATCGGTTTCTTCGTGGCTGAGGTCCATAGATCCGCACCACGACTTCTTACTTCAAAGGACAGCACCATGAACCATTCGATTTTGATTGCGACCCTCGTCGCCACCCTGGGCCTGGCGGCCTGCGACCGACCGACGGTCGTCACCGTTCCAGCCACGCCGGTCGCGGTGCCTGGTCCCGCCGGCCCAACCGGCGCCACGGGCGCCACGGGCGCCACCGGCAACACCGGCAATACGGGCAGCACCGGCAGCACCGGCAGTACCGGCAGTACCGGCAGCCAAGGCGTCGAGGGCCTCCCGGGCGCCACTGGCAACCAGGGCAACCAGGGCAATGATGGCAATCGTGGCGCAACCGGTCGGCCCGGTGATGGCACCACGATCATCGTGATGCCGCCAGCTTCAGCGCCGTCACGTTGATCTGCTGTCCCCATCACACAAGGAGAAAGCCATGAGCTTGGGAACCATTCTGTTGATTGTTCTGATCCTGATGCTGATCGGTGCCGTTCCGAGTTGGCCGCACAGCCGGAGCTGGGGCTACGGGCCCAGCGGCGGCCTGGGTCTGGTGGTGATCATTCTGATCGTGCTGCTGGTCATGGGGCGGATATGACCGTCGCCCGAAGTCACTGACCGGCATCGCATGACCATGCCCGCTTGGCGATGGCTTCAGGCACTGGCACTGGCACTGCCTTGTCTGGCGGCCTGCAGCGGTCTGCCGGTGATCGTGCCGGACTTGCGCCAGACTGCTGCCGGCCCGCCGGCGCGGCTGGAAGGCGCGCGTGGCCCGCTCTCCAGCGCGCAAAGCAAGGCGATTCTCGATCGCCTGGAGAGCCGTGCCAAGAACACCAATATCTTCGAGCGCCACCTGGCGCTTGAGGAGGCGATTGTCGGCAGCCCGTTGACTACCGGCAACCAGGTGGTGCTGCTGCAGGACGGCCCGGCCACCTACCAGGCGATGTTCGCGGCGATCATGGCGGCCAAGGACCACGTCAACATGGAGACCTACATCCTGGACGACGACGAAGTTGGCCAGCGCTTCGCGCAGGCGCTGTTGACCAAGCAGCAGCAGGGTGTGCAGGTCAACCTGATTCGCGACAGTGTCGGCACGTTGGGCACTCCGGCGGCGTTCTTCCAGCGCCTGACGGACAGCGGCATCCGGGTGCTGGAGTTCAACCCGATCAACCCGCTGCTGGCGCGCAAAGGGTGGGAACTGAACCAGCGTGACCACCGCAAGCTGTTGATTGTCGATGGCGGCACGGCGTTCCTGGGCGGCATCAATATCAGCAGCGTTTATTCGGGCGGCTCATTTGGCAAGGGCACGCGAAAGCGGCCCGACGGCAGCCTGGCTTGGCGCGACACCGATCTGCAACTGCGCGGGCCGGTGGTGGCCGAGCTCCAGAAGCTGTTTCTGGCGACCTGGGAGAGCCAGAAGGGCGCCCCGCTGGCGGCGAGACACTACTTTCCGCCACCGCAGACGGTTGGCCGCCAGGTGGTGCGGGCGATTGGCAGTTCGCCCGACGAGCCGTTCAGCCAGATCTATGCCACGCTGCTGTCGGCCATCGCCAGCGCCGAGACCAGCATCTACCTGACCAACGCCTATTTCGCGCCCGACCCGCAACTGCTGGCGGCCTTGCAAGGGGCTGCTCGGCGCGGCGTCGACGTCAAGCTGATCCTGCCCAGCCGGACCGACTCCTGGCTGGTGTTCCATGCCGGACGGGGCTACTACACCCAATTGCTGCAAGCGGGCGTGAAGATCTACGAGCGGCGTGGCGCCATCCTGCACTCCAAAACGGCACTGGTGGACGGCGTGTGGGCCACGGTGGGCTCCACCAACCTGGACTGGCGCAGCTTTTTGCACAACCATGAACTCAACGCCGTGGTGTTGGGTGCCGAGTTCGGCGCCGAGTTGCAGGCCATGTTCGAGCGGGATCTGGCGGCCTCCGATGCCATTGACCTGCAGCAGTGGCGCCAGCGCACACTGGACTTGCGCATGAAGGAATGGTTTGCCCGGGTCTGGGAGTATTGGCTTTGATCCGACTTGCCTCCGACCCGACCCCGTGGGTCAAGATGCCGAGCCAGACAACACCCAAAGGGCCTGGAACCGTTCAGGCGACGAGTGCCCCTGCAAGCGCGCGGGCCGGGACTTCCGACATCACTCGCGACGACTGGGATCTGCTGTTCCGTGCCGTGCGGGACAGGCTAAGGATCGCGGTGCGTACGCTGCCCGTGAGCGGGGCGCAGCCCCTCACGCTGCAAAGCGACGCCTCAGTGCTGGTGCTGGAATGTGTGCAGGCGCTGGATCAGCTTCATGAGGCCTTGCTGCGCGAGCGCCAACGCGGCCAGTAACACGAGCCCGGTCACACCGGTGGTTGAGGTGGGGTCGCAGGGCCCTGAGCCGGGCCCTGGCCGTTGGCCGCCGACTGCGTGCTTGGTGCACTGGCCTTGGGTGCGAATGCGGCCAGGATCGCCATCAACGAGAGTGATGAAGTCAGCCCCTTGGTCAAGGCCGTGAGTTGCGGCAGCACGCCGCTGGCCGGTGTTGGTACTGCCAGCCAACGCCAGGGTCGGATGACCACAACCAGCGCGCCAAGGGCGGCCGCGCCCAGCACCAGGCCCAGCGGGTGCCGCCTGGCCAGGGGCAGCGCAACGGCATACAGTGCCTCGCCTGCGAGCAGGGCGGGCACACGCATGGGATGCTGCTCCCACCAACGCCTCAGCACATCGGTCACGATGCTGATGCCAGGTAGCGTTTCGAAGCTGTCAAGCCAGGCCAGACCAGACGGGCCCGCGCCGGCTTGGTTGCCGCTGCCATCGGTGGCCGCTCGGCGTCCCTGCATGGCTTGGCGCAGACGCTCGCGCGAGACCTCCAGACGTGCCGATGCGGCTGCGATGCGATCCAGAGGGGCGGTTGTCACGGCGCTCATGGCGTACCCACTTCGCGCAGCATGGCCAGGTCGGCCTCCCATTGCCGGCGCACATTGTCGAAGTGCTTGTCGGAACCGTCGGGGCGCAGTGCCACCCTGCACCACGCTGCCAGAGCCAGCGGCGGCAAGGGCGTGACCCACAGGACCCAGGGCGCATGAATCTGCGCGCTCGGGATGACTGCCCATAACATCAGTGCCACGCCCGCCAAGGCGAGCCCGACGCTGAGGCAACACAGGGTTACCAATTGCATCGTGGCCTGACGTTTCCACGCCAGGGACATGCGTTCAAACTCCTGGCTCACCAGCTCCGAGTATCCGTGCGCGTGCTGCGCCAGCAACTCGGGTTGCGTCGTGATCAGGCGAAACAGCGGGTGCAGCATGCGTGAGACGGCTCGCTTGGGGGTGCCGGGCGCGCAGGTGTGACAGCGCGCTTAACGTGAAAGAACATCGTCATCGCGAGCGTAGCGCGGCAATCCATGACTTTGGGCCGCATGGATTGCCACGTCGCTTTGCGCCTCGCAATGACGGTGTCCTTTCATGATGTGGGGTGGGCGCGAGCCCATCGAGCCTAGTTGCGAGCGCGCGAATGGCTCACCAGGCTGATCATGGCCATCAGCGCAGCGCCGGTTGCCGCGGCAATCAGCATGGCCTTGACTGGCTCGTCCTTGATGTAGCCGACGGTACTGTTGGAGGCGTTCTGAAACCGCTCCTGCATGTGGTGCGAAGCGTCACGCACGCCGTCCACGCCGCGCTGTGCCAGCGCGCTGGCGTGCTCGGAGGCCCGGTCCAGCATGGGGGCGGCTTGCTGACGAATACCCTGCACCGAGCCAGCGAGGCTGTCGAGGGCGTCATTGGTCACCCGTTGGGTGGACCGGATGGCATTGTCGGCTGACTGCGCTGCCTGATCGGCCAGGTTGTGGGACGGTGCGAGGGTGTTATTTGCGAACATGATTTTCCTTGATGAAGTGACAGAACAATTTTTGGCGAGCCGTGGTACGGTCCTCAGCCCTTTCGGATCAGGCCGAACAGCATGCTGGCCACTGCCAGGATGATGAACACGATAAACAGGATTTTCCCGATTCCGACGGCGCTCGCAGCGATGCCGCCGAAGCCGAACAGCGCGGCAACGAGGGCGATGACGAAGAAGACGATGGCGTAATGCAGCATGGTGTGGCTCCTGGTGGTTGAGACGAATGCCGTCCCTGGTTGAATCGGGTTTGCTTGCAGGTTGGCGGTGAAGGGTTCAGTGTCGTGCGGCGCGGCACATTTGACGATAGGTTGCACGGCCGCCCGCCTGTCGGGGGAGCGGGCGAACTTGCGTAGGACGGCGCCGACACCGCCGCGATGCTGCGTTGGAGCTGTCCTCAGAGTGGGGGTGTCGTTGCGACGCCGGCCGACGCCAAGGTGGCCCGAATCTCGGTGCCTTGGCCCGGTTGTGACAGCACCGCCAGGGTGCCGCCCTGTGCCTCGACGCGGTAGCGCATGCCGAGCAGGCCGTAGGCCGAGCTTCGCACGGCCTGGGTGTCAAACCCGATTCCGTCGTCGCGGACCGATACTTCCACCTTGCCGTCGCGTTCGGTCAGGCTCACCCACACGTGCCGCGCCTGGGCATACTTGGCGATATTGGTGATGGCCTCCTGCACCAGGCGGTAGACCATCAGCTCGGCGGTTGGGTGGAGGTTTACCGGCTGCAGCGTGCAATGCCCTTCAAGGCCGGACGGTGCGGCGAATTCGGCGACCAGAATCTCCAGCGTGGCCACCAGCCCGAGGTTGCTCAGAGACGACGGTCTCAGGTCTTCGATGATGCGCCGACCCAATGCGATGCTGCCGTTGAGTGTGCCCACCAGGTGGGCCAGCAAATCGAGCGCTTCCGGCGCGCGATCGGCCAGGCGCGACTTGATGCGCGCCGCGTCGAGCTTGGCCGAGGTCAATAGCGCGCCAAGGTCGTCGTGCAGGTTTCGTGCCAGGCGACTGCGTTCGTCTTCGCGCGCGGTCTGCAGGTGGTGGGCCAGTTCCGTCAACTGCGCGGTGCGCAGGGCGACCTCGGTCTCGAGCCGATCACGTTCCGATTGCTCGCGCTGGCGCTGTTCCAGTTGATGGCGCGCCAGGGCAGCGCTCTGGCGCAAGTACAGGAACAGCGCCAGCAGGCTGATCGCACTCAGTGCCGCCACGCCAAGGCGGCTGAGCAGCAAGGTCTGGTAGATGTCGGCTCGGCTGGTGGCGACTTTGCCGGTTTCGTGTGCGAGCAGTTGATTGCCGACTTGCACGATGGCGTCCATCGCCTCCTTGTCAATGCCGCTCAATACCAACTCGGTCGCGGCGCCTGTGCGACCCTCCTGCTGCAGCCGAATGGTCTCGGCCAGCAGTGACAGCCTGGTGGCAGTCAGTTCGTGTAGCCGCTCAAGCAACTCCCGAGAGGCAGGGTCCTGCGCGTAGTGTCGGTCCAGAACACTGAAGGACTCGGCGACCCGGGCTACCGCGGCGCGGTACGGAAGCAGGTAGTCCTCACGCTTGGTCAACAGGTAGCCCCGTTCGCCGGTCTCGGCATCAAGCATGCCGCGCTGCAACTCGCGGATACTGGCACGCGCGTCCTGCATCGCTTTGAGGTTGTCCAGCGAGCCGACAGACTGCCAATACGAGCCTTCGCTGATGAACAGCATGGCTACGGCGGCGAGGCAGGCTAGCGGAAATACAAACCGGCCTGGGTTGACGACCTTGAGAACTTCCATTTTGAGACCGCCCGTCAAAGTGTGGGATCATGCAGCATGAAACTGCCTGCTACATCATGATTCGAATTGCCATTGTTGACGACCATGCCATGGTTCGTGCTGGCCTGCGTCAGTTTTTCGCTGACCAGATCGATTTCAGCGTTGTCGCTGAAGCGTCGAACGGTCGGGAGGCCCTTGACATCGTGCGCAAGGGCGAAGTGGACGTGATCGTGATGGACATTTCCATGCCTGAGCACAGCGGAGTTGATGCACTGGCGGCCATCAAGGCGCGCGCGCCCGATTTGCCGGTGCTGATTCTGAGCGGTTTTGCAGAAGAGCATTACGCCACAACCCTGCTGCGGCAGGGGGCCAGTGGCTACCTGAACAAGGACTGTGATCCCGAAGAGATCGTCAAAGCGATCCGCACGGTGCACCGCGGGCGCAAGTACATCACTGCTGGAATTGCAGAGCGTCTTGCCGACGGTTTGACTGGTGGGGGTGACAAGCCACTTCATGAGCAATTGTCGGATCGGGAGTTGCAGGTTTTCCTGCGTCTGGCCAAGGGTGAGACCATCGGTCACATGGCCGTGAGCATGTCGCTCAGTGTCAAGACGGTCAGCACTTACCGTACCCGGGTCATGGAGAAAATGAAGCTTGAGTCGAACAGCGATCTAACTTATTACGCTCTGAAAAATGGTTTGATGCAGTAACCACAATCAGGTCAGTTGTGCGGGGCCGCTGTTACCTGCTTCGCCCAGTGCCAGCTGGTTGCAGTACAGGATCAGGGCATCAATTTCGTCTGACTTGTCGAATACCCTGTCAGCACCGAGTTCCAGACATTTACGCCGTATGTCCTTGGTAGCGTAATTGCTCAGGACCACGAGTGTATGTCGTTGCGCGAGTGCTTTGACGGCGCTTAACACGCCCAGACCTGAGCCACTTTTCAAAAAAATGTCGACGATCACCAGGTCGCATTGATTGCTCATTTGTGCTAGCCACTTGACGGCGCAGGGTTTCGTCCCCAGCGGTTCCCACTACCTTCACGGGCGCGAGCTCCTCCAGTGTGGCGATGAGGCTGTCTCGAATGACCGGGCTGTCCTCAACAAGGTAGGTTTTGAGCGGGAGCATGGGCGGAGGGCTGGAGTTGCTGGGGAAATGAAAGATATGGCAAGACGTAAAGGCTCCTGCTGAGTGTGCGCTCAAATGGAATGCGATGCCATGGGCCTCAGACCCGCATGTGCGTCGCAAGCCCCTCGGGTAGGACATCTACTACCGGGACTGGCGGCGCCGTCTGCTATCTGCCTTGCCGTGCTTCATCCGATACTGGGTCATCCCAAAAAGAGTCATGCCCAGCCACGTTTTTGCTTTGAGGAATATCCATAACCCATTAAAGGATGCATCCATGAAAACAGTATTGAAAACGGCTTTGGTCTTGAGCGCCCTGGCAGTCACCCTTCACGCTACCGCGCAAGTCACTTTCTACGAGAACGGCGGCTTTCAAGGGCGGTATTTCACAACCCAGAATCAGGTAAAGAACTTCGAGCGCTATGGCTTCAACGACAGGGCTTCATCGGTTGTTGTTCTGCGTGATCGTTGGGAAGTTTGCCAGGATGCGGGATACCGCGGTCAGTGTGTTGTCTTGCGGCCCGGTCGTTACCCTTCGCTGGCCGCGATGGGCATGAATGACCGCGTTTCATCGGTGCGTGCAGTGAGTGCGAATTCACGCGTTGACGACAACCGCTATGCACCACCGCCGCCCATGCCGGTATATGACAACCATCGTCGCCCCAACGAACGCTTATACCGGGCTAACGTGACTTCTGTGCGCGCCGTGGTCGGGCAAGCGAACAACGCTGCTGGATCGAACGCGAACAAGTCGTGCCGGAGCGGAGCGGTTCCAACGTGCCTGGTGCGATTGTTGGTGCTGTGATTGGCGGCATTCTGGGCCATCAGGTCGGTGGTGGACGGGGCCAGGATCTGGCCACCGTGGGTGGCGTGATCGCAGGTGGCGCCGTGGGTGCTACGGTGGGTCGGGATAGCAATGGGCCAGCAAGCACCCAGGACGTCCAACGTTGCACCAGCGTCCCCAGCCAGGCTCGCCCCTGAGTACTGGGACGTGACCTACAACTTCCGCGGTCAGGAGCATCGCATTCAAATGACCACGCCTCCCGGACGTACCGTGACCGTCAATCGCAGCGGCGAGCCACGCTCCTGAGCTCTGGCGCCACACGAAACAAGAATGGAGCCCCTCGGGGCTCCATTCTCTTTGGTGCTGCCGGAAAACGTCTGCTAACGCCCGGCCGCAGACCCGTAGTCTACTTCTTGACTTCGTGGCCGATGATGCCACCGACGGCTGCGCCGCCCACCGTACCCGCGGCACTGCCACCGGTCAATACGGCGCCACCAATGGCACCGACGCCAGCGCCAATGGCCGTGTTCTTCTCTTGCGTCGACATGCCGGCGCAGGCGCCCAGGCTGAGGACTGCGGTGGCGACGATAGCGCTGAGCGCCAATTTGGGGATCGTGTTCATGGTGATGGTTCCTTCAATTGTTGAGTTGACATGATTTCGAGCGGCAGTGCGTGCCGCTCAGGACTTACCGAAGGCAGTCTTGGCTTTCGCCACGCACTGGTCCTTAACGTCCCCTGCGTAACGGTCGCACTTTTCCTTCTCCACCTTGTACTGGGCGTCCAGCTTGTCGGCGGCCGCATCCTTGCGCGCGCCGGCCACCTCGGTGTGCCTTTTCATTGGCGGTGGCGTTGGCATCAATGGTCTTCAAGGCGACCTTGGCGTCGGCCAGAGCGGTCACCTTGCGTGCCTTGGCTTCCTTGATGCAGACATCCTTGGCGTTGCCGGTCATGTCGTCGCATTGTTCACGTGCCACGGCATAGTCGGCGTTGCCCTTGGCTACGCGTACTTCGTTGCGCGACTTTGCGCTGGGTTTGTTGCTTGCATCGAGTTCGGCCTTGGCGACTTTCTCGGCGCCCTTGGCCTGCGCCATACAGATGTCCTTGGGGTTGGCGGACAAGGCGCCACACGCCGCCTTGGCTGACTTGTAGTCGGCCGAGATCTTTTCCTTGCCGGCCTTGTAGTCGTCCTTGGACAGTGCCTGCGCCATGGCGCCGCCGCTAAGTGTCAGGCTGATTGCCAGGGCGATCAGGGTGGGATGGAGCTTGAGTTTCTTCATGGTGGTTTCCTTTGAGGGTTAGTGGGGAATCGATGTGTTGGTCCAGCCAGGCTTTTGAGGCAAGGCCGTGCCGGGAGGACTGCTAGTTGATTTGGGTGCCAACAATTTCGACCTCAACCCGGCGATCGGGCTGCAGGCAGGCGATCACCTTGGCGCTCTTGGCGCCGAGGCACTCACCTGGCTTGGTGACGGGTTGCGACTCCCCCTTGCCTTCGGCACGGATGCGGTTGGCGTCAATGCTGCGGCTGACCAGGTAGGACTTGACGGTTTGCACGCGCCGCTCGGAGAGCCGCTGGTTGTAAGCCTCTGAACCAAAGCGATCGGCGTGGCCAATGGCCGTGATCGTCTCCGGCGTGATGGTCTTCATGCTGCTCAAAAACTCATCCAGTGCCAAGCGTCCGGCGGGCCGCAGGGTCGCCTTGTCGAAGTCAAACAAGGCGTCCGCGTCGAGGGTCACCCGTTGCGTGACGCGCGTTGGCGCTGGCGCTGGCGCAGGGGCGGGTGGTGGTGTCACAGCCGCCATGACCGCCGGGGCGGGGCGGGGGGCTTCGGCCACCATGGCCACTGGTGCCGGGGCGGGCTGCGGGTCGCATTGCTGGATCTGTTCCGGTGTTGGGTCGCTGCCGGCCCGCCAGCACAGGTTGAAGCCGCTTCGCACCACCACGGCGCGCTGGTCGATCAGGTAGCCGGCATCGGACGGCTTGATCTGGGCGCTGGCCGAGCCCGCTGCCGCGCCCAACAGGAGCGCGCAGGAAACCGCGAGGCTGATGGGTTGTTTGGTGAGGCAGTACTTCATGATGGTTCCGTTCGATTAGTTGAGTCATTTTTCGCCTTGTTCGTCATCGACAGATGCGACTGTCGGCAAAGGCGGTGAAACGCAGACAATCATGGGCACGCAGGCTGAGCCTGGTCGCCGAGCCGTGGGCGCCAGCGCGGCACCAAGGTGCAAAGGCTTGCGTCAGGTTCGGCGGCGGGGCGGTATTTCACAGTCCTGCGCGCCACGGAAGTCATGATTGACCAGGCGCCGCCAGACTTCTGTGCGCCAGCGCGCATAGCGCGATTGAATCGGACAAAAAAAGTGGGAACGGCGCGCACAAGCGTGCGAGCGTGCACGGATCGCGGTGATTCTTGACGTTTCCCAAATGCATGACAGCAGAGCCGCCATTGCGAGCGAAGCATCCGCATCAAGGCCCGTCATTGCGAGCGAAGCGTGGCAATCCACCAAGGCATGCCGCAGACATGGATTGCCGCGCTGCGCGGGCGAACCGGTCGTCGCGAACGAAGCGAAGCAATCCATAGCCCGGTCCATGGATCGCCACGGCCTGCGGCCTCGCGATGACAATACGCTGGCAGGCGCGTGCGGTATCGGCCCGATTCGGCGAGGCTCGCAATGACGACGCGTTGTCATGAATTCGGGAAGTCACTATAAGGGGCTGCGGCCCGCGTGGCTGCGGCCGCTGCGCCGGGCGGCGCTGTGAGTCGATGCCGACTCAGGCTTGGTCGGATTTCTTGGTGGCCTGGCGCGGGCGACGGCTGCGTGCCACAGACTTGCGGGCCGCTGGGGTCGCATCGCCTGGGCGGACCCCTTGCGGGCACTGCGTCCTTTGCGGCGGGCTTCGTGCGGGGTGGTCACGGCCTGCGCCACGGCCGGCTCCGCCGCGTCCCGGCCTGGCAGCGGCGCATGTGGCCCGGCCTGAAGTGGGGCTGGTGCAGAGCTGCTGCGAAACACATAGGCGCCGGACTTGTCGTCGCGACCAAATTCAAGAAGACCGCGTGCCTGCGCCTCTTCGAGCAGGTTGCCGAAGGCCCGAAAGCCATAGTAGGACTCGCTGAAGTCGGGTTTGCGACGTTTGATGGCCTCCTTCAGCACGGAGGCCCAGATCTTGCCACTGTCGCCGCGCTCCGAGACCAAGGCGTCGAAGGTCTGCACGGCAATGTCGATGGCTTGGGCCCTGCGCACTTCGAGCTCGTCGCGTCGGCCCTTGTCCTCGTCGGCAGAGCGCCTGGGCGCCGGCGACATCTCACGGGTGTCCCGTCGGCTGGTGGCGCGCTGGCTTTCGCGTACCAGGTCGTCGTAGAAGATGAACTCGTCGCAGTTGGCGACCAGCAGGTCGGAGGTCGATTGCTTGACGCCGACGCCGATCACCTGCTTGGCGTTTTCGCGCAGTTTGGAGACCAGTGGCGAGAAGTCGGAGTCACCGCTGATGATGACAAACGTGTTGACGTGCGACTTGGTGTAGCACAGGTCCAGGGCATCCACCACCAGCCGGATGTCGGCCGAGTTCTTGCCGGATTGGCGCACATGGGGGATTTCGATCAACTCGAAATTGGCCTCGTGCATGGTGGCTTTGAAACCCTTGTAGCGCTCCCAGTCGCAATAGGCCTTCTTGACCACGATGCTGCCCTTGAGCAGCAAGCGCTCGAGAATCGGCTTGATGTCGAACTTGTCGTAATTGGCGTCGCGCACGCCGAGGGCGACATTCTCGAAATCGCAGAACAGCGCCATGCTGACGTTGTCGGGGAAGGTTGCCATGGTGTTCTCCTTTGAATGGGGCCTGGTACAGCCTAACTCGGCCGGCGCAGCAGGATAGTTCCTCGGCTCGCCCCCGTATGTGCGCCATCGTACAGACGCGGCGCAGCCGGTTGACTAATCTCGGGCGGCACTGTCGGCATCACCCCCAACACACTTGATGTGCAGGGTGGTTAGACCGCCTTCGGGCCAAACTGAGTTTTTACTATAGGAACAGACCACCATGACCAAGAGAGACGCGTACATCGCCAAAATGAAACTTCAGCTCGACGAGCTCAATGCCAAGATGAGTGCGGTTGAGGCTAAGGCCAAAGAGGCGCGGGAAGATGCCCGTGACAAATACAAGGAAGAAATGGGCAAGCTGCGGCATCAGTCCGAACTGGCAGTTGCCAAGCTTGATGAAATGACCGCCGCTGGCGAGGAGACATGGGAAGCGATGGTGACCGAGATGGAAAAAGTGCGCGATGCCTGGACCCATTCCTTTCACTATTTCAAGTCGCAGATTTAACGTGAAAGGACATCGTCATTGCGAACGAAGTGAAGCAATCCATAGCCCCCAATTGCATGCGTCGCCACGGCCTGCGGCCTCGCGATGACGATGCTGGCCCAAGGTCCGTGTGCGGTATCGGCCCGGATTCAGGAGGCTCGCAATGGCGGTTCCCTTCCATGCTGGGTGGCGGGCAAGCGCCCACAGCGGGAGTTAGCCATAAATACAGAGACAGGGGCCACACAAGGTCAACCCGACCTACTAAGCAAACGGTGTGGCCGCAGGGGTATACACCGATCCTGGATCGGTGCTGACACAGCCGGGGTGCTTAAGTGGACTGAAGCACGCGAATCAGCACGTCGATCAGGTCGCTGCCGTCGGGCGACTTAAGGCGGTGTCGGCGCAACGAGTGGGCAAGGTCGGTCCGCGCCAGCATCTTGGTGTCCGCGCGGATCAGGATGGCGGCGATCGCGCGCTGCACTTCGAGTGAGCGCGCGAGCGGAAACAAGCCGGCGATCTCCTGCAGGCTTTGCGGATCGGCCAAGCGCTGCCTCGCCAGCGTCTCCAGTACACGCACCTGTGCGCTGGCGGTGGTCATGCGAGCGACGCCCGACGTGACGGCGCGCAGTTCACCGACGTCGGCCAGCGGTCGGTGGCGCAGGTAAGCCTGCGCAATCACGACATGCTCGGCATCGGAACTCAACAGTGCGCGAACAGTGCGTTCGTGGCCTTGTGCGTTTCCGAGGCACGCCAGCACCGCCGAATGGGCCACCTTGGCCGGCTGCGCATGGCCGCTGGCCAACAGTTGCCGTGCCAGATCCGATTCAGGATTGGGCTGCTTCGCGCAGACCAGATCGACCTCGTTTTTGCCCAGCTTGCCTGTGGCCATGCGACTGGAGAGCATGCCTACGAACTCCCCCTGTTCCTGCTCGGGCGATAACCATCCCAAGGTGCGTGCCAACGCTATCATGCGGCTCTG
>JADKEH010000034.1 GCA_016718155.1 Candidatus Rhodoferax randersensis
CGCAATCGTTCGTCGGCGAAACAGCTGATGTCTCCATCGGCCCCAGACTTCCTGGAGGGGGCCTGCATGCAATGATGGACAGAGTGAACAATGGCTACCGCACCGTATACGTCCAACTCTTCCGAGACCGGGGTAGTCCGCCTCCCATCTACGAAGTTGTCGTAGGAAAAGTGTGAAACTGACGCCACATCCATCAACACGGACGGTGCGCGATGAAGCCATGTAGCGCCGGTTATGTCAGACGCTGATACGTCTCACGCGCATGTCCTCTGACCCTTGGCTGAACCGATGGTTGCCACTCCTGCTATATCGTGCAAGCAATCTGCCAATTCTCGAGATCGGGTGCGGATCAGGTGAAGACACCGAAACGCTGCTGGCAGCCGGCGCGAGGTGACCGTTCGATGTGTCCCTACGATGCCGTGGTGAGGCGAGGCACCGCGACGCCTGCTGCGCGCATCCTTTGCCAAGATGTTCGGCAACCCTTTCCACATGAGGGAAGACGCACTGGGAGCGATCGTCGCGACCTCTCTCTCCACTACTTTCCATGGATCGAGACTATCAACCTCGTAACCCGCATTCAGCATACCCTTCCCCGAACGGGCCTCTTTATCTGCCGGCTGAACTCCACGCAAGACTACAACTACGGCGCCTCGGGGCATCCCCAGATTGATCAGGACTACTATCTGGTGAATGGTGAACCGAAGCGCTTCTTCAGTTCAACGGCCGTCGACAAATTGTTCGAACGCGGTTGGACCGTCCTGTCCCAAGAGCACATGGTCACAGGAAAGTACGCGCAGCCAAAGGCCTTGTGGGAGGTGGTCGTTGAAAGAGACGCCCAACATGACGGTCAACAGGAAACCACCGATGACGACCTCACGTCCAGTTGAACCACTGGTGTCGGCGATCCCGGTAGCTCGACGTTGTTCCCCGAGTCCAAGCCCGACCACGCCCAAGCGCGTCGCGGCTTGGCTTCGACATTGACCGCACATTGACAGTGGTTGGACGCTTGATGCCTATGAACTCGGTCCCGATCAACACCCCTCTTCTTCGGCTACGTCACATCGTCGCCGAAGAGGCGGCGCGGATGATGGAACTGAACGGCGAACCGTCCACACGGCGCTGGCTTCCATCCCACGTCTGTGCAGACATAAGCGAGGCCAGCTCTCGCATGCAGTACCTGATTGCATGCTATGCGTCGCCAGGCGATCCGCGTTTGGGCCCGTATGTCTTGGCCGTCGAGCACCTCGCGAGCGGGGCGCTGCTAGGCCACGTGGGCTTCAGCCCGTTTGACAGCGAGGTAGAGGTTTCATACGCGATCGCCGAGCACGCTCGCAGGCGCGGGTACGGTTCCGAGGCGCTGCTCTACTCTTGCCGGTGGGCTGCAGAGAACTTCGATCTGCCCAGCATCCTGGCCATCACTGAGACCGAGAACGAGCCTTCGCGCCGCACCCTGGAGCGAGCTGCGTTCGTGCATGACAGGGACATCGTCATGCAGTTCCAGTGGAAGGAAGAGAGCGTCAGTCGCTATTTGTGGCGTCCCTCCATCGACTCACCGTGAGGCCAACACGCCAGTCGACGCAGACACGCAACTGAAGGAGACCGCTGCGCGACCGGTGCGAAGCGCGCATCGGTTAGTGTTCGGACACCGACGACTTACCAGGAGGAAGCGATGGTGGCCTACCGCCCGATCAACTGCGAGTTTCATGATGTGCTGGAATCCTGCGCGACGCTGCGCAAGACCGTTCACATCCAGACCATTTTGCCCAACGGGTCGCGTCGATCTTGGCACGCCGTCATCACCGACGTGTTCAGCAAGGGGGGTGCCGAGTACCTGACCCTCGGTGACGGCGAGACCATTCGCCTGGACGCGCTGGTGTCGGTCGATGGTCGTGGTGTGGATGGACGCGTACCGTGAAGGCGCGCGCGCTGCGAGAAGACTTGCGCAGCGCAGGTGCGGTGTTGCCACTTGAAGCCCGTTGGACCAGGCCGTTGCGATAGATCAAGGCCCACCGCGCGGGGCTGCATAGACTCGTAACTTGGCCTGACGCCACCTGGCTCGGGCGGCCTGCACGCACCATCCCACCGAACGGCCTCCTGAGGGCAGATTGCACATGGCACCAACGGACCCAGCCGTCGCACCGAATAAGCGCCCCATCTTCGAGGCCCGTGGCCTGACCAAGGTCTACCAGATGGGCGAGGTACAGGTGCAAGCCTTGCGCGGCGTCGACCTGGATCTGTACGAGGGCGAGTTCGTGGTGCTGCTGGGGCCCTCGGGCAGCGGCAAGTCGACCTTGCTCAACATCCTGGGCGGGCTCGACACCCCCACCAGCGGTACGGTGCGTTACGCCGACCACGACCTGAGCCTGGATGACGACGCCTTGATGACGCAGTACCGCCGCTCGCACGTCGGCTTTGTGTTCCAGTTCTACAACCTCATTCCCAGCCTGACGGCGCGCGAGAATGTGGCCCTGGTGACTGAGATCGCCGAGAATCCGATGCCGCCAGAGGAGGCGCTGCAACGCGTGGGTTTGGGTGAGCGCATGGACCATTTTCCGGCACAGATGTCGGGCGGAGAGCAGCAGCGCGTGGCGATTGCCCGCGCGGTGGCCAAGCGTCCGCAGGTGCTGTTGTGCGACGAGCCCACCGGTGCGCTCGATGCGCAAACCGGCGTGTTGGTGTTGGACGTGATCGCCCGGGTCAATCAGGAGCTGGGCACCACCACGGTGGTGATTACCCACAACGCCGTGATTGCGGCCATGGCCGACCGGGTGCTGTATTTTGGGGATGGCCTGGTAGTGCGCTCCGAGCGCAATGCCAAGCGCGTCGCCGCCTCGGAGCTGAGCTGGTGAAAGCACTCGACCGCAAGCTCTGGCGCGACCTGTTGCAGATGAAGAGCCAGGCGCTGGCGATTGCGCTGGTGGTGGCCTGTGGCGTGGGCACCTACATCATGTTTCTGACCACGCTGGGGGCGCTGCGCGCGACACAGGATAGTTACTACCGGGACTACCGTTTTGCCGAGGTATTTGCCAGCCTCAAGCGCGCGCCGCAGGGCTTGCGTCAGCGCATGCAGGGCCTGGACGGCGTGGACCAGGTGGAGACGCGGGTGGTGGCGCAAGTGCGGCTGAACATGCCCGACTTCGCCGAGCCGGTGACGGCGCTGATGGTGTCGGCCTCAGACGGGGGTCGCCACGGCCTCAATGCCTTGCATTTGCGCGCCGGGCGCCTGCCGGTGGCGACGCGCGCCGACGAGGTGGTGATCGGCAGTGCCTTCGCCAAGGCGCATGGCCTGCAACTGGGCGATCGCTTTGACGCCATTTTGAACGGCCGTCGCCAGGCCCTGAATGTGGTGGGCGTGGCGTTGTCGCCCGAGTTCATCCAGCAGATGCGCCCCGGTTCTGTGTTTCCGGACTACAAGCGCTTTGGGGTGATGTGGATGGGGCGCACGGCCCTGGCGCAGGCCTATGACATGGAAGGCGCCTTCAACGATCTGGGCTTGAGTCTGCGCCCCGGCGCCGACCACCAGGCGGTGATCGACCGGGTTGATGAACTGCTCAAGCCCTACGGCGGGCTGGGTGCCTATGCCCGCAAGGACCAGCTCTCGCACCGTTTTCTGACGCAGGAGCTGGACCAACTCGGCACCATGGCGCGCATGTTCCCAGTCATGTTCATGGGCATTGCGGCCTTCTTGCTCAACGTGGTGATCGGGCGGCTGGTGGCCATGCAGCGCGAACAGATCGCCACCCTCAAGGCCTTTGGCTACAGCAACCTGGCAGTCCTGTGGCACTACCTGCGCATGGTTTCGGTGATTGCCGGGCTGGGCATCGGCGGCGGCGTCGCGCTGGGCACCTGGTTGGGGCGGGAGTTGTCCAACATCTACACCGAGTTCTACCATTTCCCCTATTTGTTGTTCAGTCTGCAGCCCCGCACCGTGCTGGAGGCCGCACTGGCCAGTTTGCTGGCGGCCGGAGCGGGCACTGTGTTTGCGGTGTGGCGTGCCGCCAGCCTGCGCCCCGCGCAGGCGATGCGCCAGGAGCCGCCGGTGCGCTTTCACGAGTCGTGGGTCGAACAACTGGGCCTCAAGCGCTGGTTGTCGCAACCGGCGCGCATGATCATCCGCAACATCCAGCGCCGGGCGTTGAAGTCGGCTTTGACGGTGCTGGGCATCGCCATGTCGTGCGGCATGATCCTGACCGGCCTGTTCCAGCGCGACACCGTCAGCTATATGGTCAACGTCCAGTTCGGCATGGCGCAGCGCGAGGACCTGTCGGTGACCTTCACCGACCCCACCACCTACCGCGCGCGTTTCGATTTGCTGGGGCTGCCTGGGGTGCAGCATGTTGAGGTGTTTCGCGCCGTGCCGGTGCGGCTCAAGCATGGTTCGCACAGCTACCGCACCGGCATCCGGGGTGTCGAGCCAGGCGGCGACATTGCGCGTCTGCTCGATGCCGACCTGCGCCCCGTGGCGCTGCCGTCCGAAGGCATTCTGCTCACCGACTACCTGGCCAAGATACTCGACCTGCGGGTGGGCGACCGCTTGACCGTGGAGGTGCTGGAGGGCAACCGGCCGGTGCGCGAGGTGACCGTGGTGGGCCTGGTGCGCGAGTACTTAGGTGTCTCGGGCTACATGAGCCTGTCGGCCCTGAACCGGTTCATGCAGGAGGGTCCCACCATCTCGGGCGCCTACCTCAGTGTCGACCATGCCCAGTTGACGGGGCTCTACAGCCGGCTCAAGGGCATGCCACGGGTGGCCGCGCTGGCCGAGCGCATGCAGGAGATCCGCAATTTCAACCGCGTGATGGAAGAGACCATGCTGTTCTTCACCTATGTGGCCACCATCTTTGCCGTCATCATCGCCTTTGGGGTGATCTACAACAGCGCGCGCATCGCGCTGACCGAGCGCGGCCGCGAACTGGCCAGCTTGCGGGTGCTGGGCTTCACCCGCGGCGAGATCGCCTACATCCTGCTGGGTGAACTCGGCCTGCTGGCCCTGCTCGCCATCCGTTGGGACTGTGGCTGGGCGAGGGGATGTGTTACTACCTCGCCAGCACCATGCAGAGCGACCTGTTTCGTGTGCCGGTGGTGCTGGTGCCGCAGACCTATGCAGTCGCCTGCGTGGTGGTGCTGGTGTCGGCCCTGTTATCGGGGCTGGCGGTGCGCCGCCGCCTGGACAACCTTGATCTGATTGCCGTGCTCAAAGCGGCGGAGTGACCCGGAGTGAGCTTATGAAAAACAATGTGCAATGGCGCCGTCGCGCCCTGTGGGGCGTGTTGGTGGCGCTGGGAGCGTGGGGCCTGTTCCTGGGTCTGCACCCGCAAGCGGTGGAGGTGGACCTGGGCACGGCTACCCGAGGCGTGTTGCGCGCCACGCTGGAGCAGGAGGGCCGAACCCGCGTGTTGGACCGTTACGTGGTGGCCGCACCCGTTAGCGGCTACGCACGCCGGCTGCGATTTGAGGTGGGTCAGGCGGTGGAGCGTGGTGCCGTCCTGGTCGAACTGGAGCCGGTGCGCGCCGAGGCGTTGGACTCGCGCCGGCGGGCTGAGGCCCAGGCCCGTATCGCCGCCGCCCAATCTGGCGTCAGTGCCGCCGAACAACGCGCCAACGCCGCCGCCAGTGCCGCCGAACTGGCACAAGCCGAATTGCAGCGCACCCGCGCACTGCGGCAACAGGGGCACGTCAGCGCCGCCGCCGAGGACCGCGCGGCCAGCGAGGCGCAGCGCAGCAGCGCCGAATTGCGCTCGGCGCAATTTGCGGTGGCGGCGGCGCGCCATGAGCTCGAAGCCGCTCGCGCCACGCTGCAACACGCCGGCAGCGCGGGCACGGCGGACTTGGTGGCGGTGCGCGCGCCGGTGGCGGGCAAGCTGCTCAAGATCGCGCACAAGAGCGAAGGCACGGTGGCCACCGGCCAGCCATTGGTCGAGATTGGGGACCCTAAGGCGCTGGAGGTCGAGGTGGATCTGTTGTCGGCCGATGCGGTGCGCATCCAGCCTGGCACCCGGGTGGTGTTCGAGCGCTGGGGCGGCGAGGGCGCGCTCGAAGGCGCGGTGCGCGCCATCGAACCGGCAGGCTTCACCAAGGTCTCGGCCCTGGGCGTGGAAGAGCAACGTGTGTGGGTCATCGTATCCTTCACCTCACCCGCTGCCCAGTGGCAGCGCCTGGGCGACGGCTACCGGGTCGAGGCCAGCTTCATCCTCTGGGAGGGCAAAGACATCCTGCAGATCCCCGCCAGCGCCTTGTTTCGGGATGGCGACGGCTGGGCCACCTTTGTCGTGCAACAGGGTAAGGCGGTCAAGCGTGTGGTACAGGTCGGGCAGCGCACTGGCCTGGCCGCCCAGATCGTCGCCGGCATCCAGGCCGGCGAACGGGTCATCAGCCACCCGGATGATCGGGTGCGCGAAGGCGTTAGCGTCAAAGCGCGGTAGCGCCCGAGCGAGGCGTGCTTGAAGTGTGGTTGAAATCGCTCGCGTCCAGGTTTATGCTTCCCGTGTCTTGGCGTGTACCGAAACAGAGAGCAGGAGCAATCACATGGTCGACAGGTTCCTTGTTCATTGGATGGTGTTGGTCCTGGCCCTGCTCACGGGCGGCTGTGTCAGCGTGCAATTGCCCAGCATTGCCCATGTTCACGTGGGTCACGCGGTTACCGCCTGGCCCGACACTCCGGGCCGCAAGGGCTTGTTCGATCTGGCCCAGCAAGAGGCAAAAATCTTGGCCGAACATGCCGGCTATGCCGTGGCAGGTGCCCGTGACATTGCCGAGGTGAAACTTCACCTTGGACACGTCTTGCACGCCCTGAACCCCGCGCTGGAGCCGCTCGGCCCCGGCACCGGTTATGGCCTGATGAAGGCGCTGGATGGGTCTGCAGACCACCTTGGATTTGCCCGCGAGGTGAAGGATGCCAGCGCCAACTTGCAGACCGGCCTGACACCCCTCATCGAGACACTGCGGCAGCTGCGCGCGCAAAGCGAGGTGCTGGCCGCGCTGGCGCGCGACGCTCGTCAATCGCGGGATGCCGCGCAGGTGGTGGCTTACGCCGAAGAGGTGCGCCAACGCGGTGACCGGCTGGTGGTGCAACTGGACGAGGCACGCAAGCGCCTGGACCGTCTGCTGGCGGCGGAAGTACCGGCCTACCACCCGATTGCCCAGCGCTACCTGTTTGGCGTCATCCGCTTGCCCACGGGAGAGTGGGTTTACAAGCTGGACGCCGGTGGCGCGCCGCGCGCAGCACCGTACTAGCACAGGGGGCTGACCATGGTCATCTTGCGTTGGATCGCTGCCTGCCTGCTGACGATTGCTTCGCTCAGCCCCGTGCACGGCACGACGCTTGCGGTCTGCCAGGATCGTGGCGGCGCCGAGCTGGAGCCCGCCTGCCAGCAGGCGCTGCGCCAGGCTTCGGTGGCCGAGACACTGGCCCTGGTGGAGCCCTGGGTGGCGGACCGGCAGCTTGTGCGCGCGCAGCGGGTGCTGGAGGTGGCCCTGACTCACCGTGCGCAAGACGCCGCGCTGTTGCAGCGCCTGCGTGAAGTGCAAAGCCTTGCCGATGAAGCGACCTGGTTGGCGCGCAAGAACCGCGCCGCGCCCGGCGCCTCCACCGTGGACGCCGCTCTGGCGGAAACCCGTTGCACTCGGCTCGTTGGCGAAGTGGCCTTGCTTGCGTGCGAGCAGGCCCTGCGCCTCAAACCCGAGGACGCCACGCTGCTGGCCGCCAAGGGCGACATCCTGAGCGCGCTGGGTCGCCACGGTGAGGCGGTTGCGGCCTATCGCGCGGCAGTGGCGCGCCAACCCAGCGCTGCGTTGACGCAGAAGATCGCCCTGGCTGAAGGCGCGTTGAAGCCGCAGGCGACCACGCTTGATGCGCAACTGGCGGCGCTGCAACGGGCACGCGACAAAAAGCTGCTGACCAAGGTGGAGTTTGAACGTCAACGCTCGGCGCTGCTGGCAGTTCCTGAAATCGCCGCGCCTGACGCTGCCGGGCGATCCAGCGCCGTGCCCAGCGTTGATTTCGGTCGCTACCATGCGCTGGTCATTGGCATCAATGCCTATCGCCACCTGCCGCGCCTTGACACCGCCATTGGCGACGCCAAGGCGGTGGGCGAACTGCTCAAGACCGGGTACGGGTTCGATGTCAAACTGCTGGCCGACGCCACACGCGCCGACATCGTCGAGGTGCTCGATGACTACCGGGCCAAGCTGCAGGCCGAGGACAACCTGGTGATCTACTACGCGGGCCACGGCTGGCTGGATGCCGAAGCGGACAAGGGCTTCTGGTTGCCGGTTGACGCCAAGGAGGCCAGTCGCACGCAGTGGGTATCCAATGACACCGTGCGTGATGCCTTGCGTGCTCTCAAGGCCAAACATGTGCTGGTGATTGCCGACAGTTGTTTCTCTGGCACCTTGACCCGCGGGCTGCCAACGCAGCCCAAGCGCGACCGGGACTACCTCAAGCGCATGTCCAGCCGCAAGGCACGCCAGGTGTTGGCCTCGGGCGGGCTCGAACCGGTGGCCGACTCCGGCGGCAGTGGACACTCGCCGTTTGCCAACGCGCTGCTGTCGGTGCTCAAAGCCAATACCGGCGTGATCGACGGCACTTCGCTTTTTGCCGACTTGCGTCGGCCGGTTGCGGTCAATTCAGATCAAACGCCCCAGTTCGCTGATATCCGCCAGGCGGGGCATCAGGGGGGCGACTTTCTGTTCGTGCGGCGCAAGTGAGCATGACGGTCTTGTACGGCGTGCCCTAGCCACTTCGGCTGCGCCAGAGCGCTCGGTCAGAGGGCGCCCATTCTCAAGGCGCGGTGGCCCGCCAACGCCAGCGCAGCAGACCCAGGACCACGGCCAGGTGTACGGCGGCGATCAGCAAGGACAGACCGCCCGGCACCCACATCGGCTGGGCCAGTTGCAACAGCAACTTGCTGCCGGCGGCGCCCAGCAACCACGGCAACAGCCCATACAACACCAGCATCAATACCGCAAAAGCCAGCACCGGCCGCCGCCCCTTGGGCGAGAAGGCAAAGAACAAGGCCAGCGCGCAGTCACGTGCCATCAGCAGCACGACGGCCAACGGTTGCAGCTGCATCTGGTCCGAAATGGCCCACGGTAGCGTCACGTGCTGGTTCAAAGTCAGGGCGGTCAACAGGGCGAACGGCAAGGCCAACAACAAGGTGGTGGGCCAGCGCGGCAGTTGCAAACAGGCGGCACGCCATTGGCCGAGCGCCAGCCGTGTGGTGACCCGTTGCCAGCTTGGGCGCGATTGCGGCTCGGCCAGCAGGGCGAAATAGGTCAGCACCGCGCAGGTGCCCAGACCCACCACACCCAGTACCGCCAGGCGGTGACCCGGCGCGAAACCGCTCAGGTAGACCGTGGCGACCAAAGCCAAGGCAGGCCAGCCCCAGGGCCACTGGCGCACTGCCAGCATTTCTGCCATCGACCGCCACGCCGCACCTACGGCACACACGGCAAACAGGGCGGCTGAGGCCAAAGCGAAGTCGAGGTTGTTGAAGGGCAGGTTCCACCAGCTCACACCGTCGCGGCGCACCACCGCAAACAGCGGCCCCAGGCCCCACAACAACACCAGTACCAGTGCCCAGATGCCACCGCGCCGGGCCATGCGGCCACCGACTTTGGCCAACTGCAGGTTCACCGCGATCAGCAAGGCATGCAGAAACACGCCGCTCAAAATCGCCGCCAGCGTGAGTTGCGGCAACCACTGCCGCTGTGCGCCCAGCATGGCGGCGGGCAGGGCCACCAGCAAACACAGCGCGCCGCCATACCAGCCATAGGCCGTGGCACCGGCGAGCTTGCCCCAGGTCATGGCCCAGGGCTGCATCGCGCTCATGCGCTGCTGGTCCCAGGTGCGGTCGGTGATCTCATCGATCACGCTGGCGCCCGCAGCAAAGGTGCCCATGGCGCCCACCAGGAACACAAACAGGAGCGCGGCCGCTATCGCCAGCGCGGGCGCCGGATGCTCGGTGGCGGTCAAGAAGACGGCTACAAACACCGTCAGCAGCAAGCTCGGCAACAAGGCCAAGCGCGTCGGCGAGAACTGCAGCCAGAGCTGGCGACGAAATTCGGGGTTCATGGCTGGGCCCTCCTGGTCGGGTTGCCCGCGCGCTCGGCGGCGAGCGATTTCAGATACGACTGCTGAAGGTTTTCGGTAACCGGTGCGATGGTGGTCAAGGGGTGGCCTGCCGCCACACACGCGCCCACCAGTGCGGCTTGTGCCGAGGCGTCCCCGCTGAAGCCGATCTCCACGCCGTTGCCGTCGACCCGGTTCACACGCACGTGCGGCTGGCTACTGAACCACGGTGCCAGCGATTCGGCGGGCCCGACAAACTCCAGCCGGAGCAAGCGCTCAAACACTTCGCCGACCCCAGCGTGTGCCATGTGGTTCAAGGCGCGGTGCTCCAGCACGCGGCCCTGGTTAAGCGCCAGCATGTGGGTGGAATATTCGTCCAACTCGGCCAGGATGTGGCTCGATACCAGCAGACTCATGCCCTGCGCCTGCAGCGCCTTGAACACCAGGGCCAGCGCGCCGCGCGCCTCGGGGTCCAGTCCGCTGGCGGGTTCATCAAGCAGCAACACCTGGGGTGAATGGATGATGGCTTGCCCAATGGCCAGGCGCTGACGCTGCCCGCGTGACAGGGTTCCGGCCAGGTTCTGCAGCTTGTCGCCCAGGCCCATGCGCTCGGCGGTGGATTGCACCGCAGCGGGCACGGCAGCAGGCGCCAGGCCCTGTGAGCGCGCCGCATACTCCAGGCCTTGCGCCACGCTCAGGTCGCTGTACAAACCGAAGTTGTCGGACAGGTAGCCCATCAGGCGGTGCACCGCACGGGGCGACTCGTACACATCCTGGCCGGCCACCCGTACCACGCCCGACAAAGGCGTCTCCAAAGCGGCAATGCAGCGCAGTAAAGTCGTCTTGCCCGCGCCGTTGGGCCCTACCAGCGCGGTAACGCTGCCGGGCTTTATCGCCAGGCTGACGCGGTCCAGGGCGCGAAATCCGGGGTAGTCAAAGGTGAGGTCAACGACCTCAATAATGGGCTGGCTCAAAGGGTCTCCTCGGGGCGTCGTACCGGGTTTGGCAGGGCAGGTTGTGCCGGTGGGTCAAACGCCATGGCTGTGCAGCACGACCGTGCCCTTGGGCGTGTGCAAGGTGGCGCAAATATCGGCCGGCCCGCTCTGCAGCGTGACCCCGGCCAGGCCAATGGCCGCGTAGGCCGCTTGCAGTTTGTCGGCGCTGGGATGGGTGACGGCAATGCCCTGCAAGCTGACACCCGAGCGCGGCAAGCTGTTGCGCGGGTGCAGGCGCAGCGGCTCGGCATCACCTGGTTTGCCCCACTGAATCAAACTTGGCAAGGCGCCGTTGAACAGCCGTTGCCCATCCTCGCGCACCGTGATCTGCCACTGCAGCAGGCCCTTGCGCGAGTGGCGGCTGGCCTGCACCGCCGGGCCCCGGTCGATACCCTGCGCCTTGAGGGCCGCGCGGGCGGACCCGATGTCGTCGGTTTGCCCCACAAAATGCACCAGACGCGGCTCCACCGCCACGGCGGCCTGCAGCGCCGCATCGTCCATGTCGAACCAGCACTTGGCGTTGGCACCGGCCAAGCGTTTTGCGCCGGGTTGGAAGGCGATGATCTCAAAGTAAGCCAAGGGGTTGGCCGGGGTCGCGATTTTGAACAAGCGGTTATGCGTGCCGTACTGCGCGTGCTCGCCGCCCGGCCCCGGCGTGATGCCCAGCGTGGCCTCGCACCACTGCACGCCGAGGTCCAGGTTCTTCGCGACCACGACCAGATGATCGATTTGTGTCTTCATGGCGTGACCATACCATTCGCGGGGTCGGCCAGCTTGTCCAGGCAACGAACTGAACGCCTACGCGCTTGCGAAGCAGGACGGGTGCAAAAGGCCGTCATTGCGAGCCGCCCGAATCCGGGCCGATACCGCACACGGACCTTGAACCTTATGGCGTCACTGCGAGCGCAGCACGGCAGTCCATGGATTCAGGGGTCCTGGATTGCTTCACTTCGTTCGCAATGACGACCGGTTCATGGAAAGGAGCGAAGCGACGTGGCAATCCATCTCGGTGCATCAACATGGATCGCCACGGCCTGCGGCCTCGCGATGACGGGTGGCTTTTATCCTTTGGGTGTCGCCCAGGAGCCATACAAGACCAGGGACGCGTCTTGCAGGGGCAGGCGCGCATTAACGCGTGCCGCTGGCCACGGAGGGCGGCGATGCCTTGACGCCGGCCCCGCGCACTTCCAAGCGCACCTCGTCCAGCACCTGGCCCCTGGTGTCCGCAATCTGCACCACATGGCGTCCCGGCCAGGGCAGCCATTGGGCGGACGGACCCTTGGCAAACAGTTTGCCGTCCATCAGCCAGCGCAGCTTGGTACCCTCGGCGGAAAAGTTCACGCGTTGGTGCTTGGGTGGAATGTCGGGGTCCAGCGCAATGATGGTGCCGGTAGTGGGGGTGATGATGCGTCCATGCGGTTTGCCGCTAGCCACTGTGCCAGATTGGCCGCTAAAGCCCGATTGGCGTGCTTCGACTGCTCGTGTATTCATAGCAAACGAGGCTTGCTGGGTGCCCTGTATGAACCACTCCAGGCGCGCAGCCTCGAGCGCGGCGGGGCCGCGCGGCGTGGCGTCGGTTGCATCAAAACGCACGGGAATCTGCAGTACGCCGGCCGGGGCTTTGGGCGCTCGGCTGGGTTGGGTCTTGTGCAGGTAGGCCATCACCGCTGCCCAGATTGGCGCCGCGCCGGCGGTGCCGCTCACGTCCCACATGGGCGCGCCGCTGGCGTTGCCGACCCACACGCCCACGGTGTAGCGTTGTGAGTAGCCCAGCGCCCAGTTGTCGCGCATGTCCTTGCTGGTGCCGGTCTTGACGGCGCTCCAGTAACGTGTGGCCAGCACGCTGTCCGTGCCAAAGGTGCGGGCACGGGCCAGCGAGTCTGCCAGCATGTCGCTCACGATGAAGGCGGCGCGCGCGTCCAGTGCCGGTCGCGGTGTCGGCTTTGGCCTGGGGGTCAAGGACGTAGGCCCGCTGTGCCCGCCGTTGGCCAGCGCGCGGTAGGCGTTGGCCAGGTTGAGCAGCGACACCTCGGCGCTGCCCAGCGCCAGGCTGTAGCCATAAAAGTCGCCACTTTCCTTGAGTGGCAGGCCTAAGCGCAGCAGTTGCTTGTGAAACGCATCGGGCGACACCATCACCAGGGTGCGCACGGCGGGCACGTTGAGCGAGGCGCCCAGCGCAGTGCGGCTTGAGACCCAGCCCTTGAACTGGTGGTCGTAGTTCTGCGGAATGTACAGGCCGCCCGCAGTCTGAATGTGGGTCGGAGCGTCTTCCAGCAAGGATGCGGCAGTGATGCGCCGCTCGGCAATCGCTTGCGCGTACAAAAAAGGCTTGAGTGTGGAGCCCGGCTGGCGCAGGGCGGTGACGCCGTCCACCTCGGCGGCGCTGCTCAATTCGCCCGATGAGCCGACCCAGGCCAGCACCTCGCCGCTGGCGTTGTCCAGCACCACGATGGCGCCGTCCTCCACGTGGCGGCCCTGCAATTCGCGCAGGTGTTGCTGCAGGGATAGCGCGGCGAAGCGCTGCAGTGGCGCGCGCAGGGTCGAGCGGATCGTGCTGGCCGGTGGGCGGGCGGCACGGCGCGCGTTGTCTGCCATGGCGGCCTGCGTGCGCACCAGTTGGCGCGCCACATGCGGCGCGATCCCGGCGCTGGTGTCAAAGGCCTGGCGCTGCAGCGCGGCGGTGGTAAACAAGTCCAGGCCCTCGCATTCAGCCTTGCCGGTAGTTGGGCGCATGACCTTGAGCACACTGCACGCGCGCTGCGCCACCTGGGCCGGTTTGGCGTTGGGCGCGCGCACCAGTGCGGCGGCCAGGGCCGCCTCGCGCTCATCGAGCCCATGCGCGGCCTTGCCAAACAGGGTCTGGCTGAGCGCATCGATGCCGACCAGCTCACCTTTGAGCGGCACCAGGTTCAGGTAGGCCTCCAGAATCTGGTCCTTGCGCCAGTGCTGCTCCAGCAATTGGGCCGAGATGGTTTGCCCGGCCTTTTGCAGCACGCTGCGTCCGCCGCTGGCGCGCTGGTAGTCCTCATCGAGCAAACCCGCGAGTTGCATGGTGATGGTGGAGGCGCCGCGCGTTTTGGTGTTCCAAAGATTGGCCCAGGCGGCGGCCGAGACGGCGCGCCAATCCACCCCGCTGTGTTCATAAAAGCGCTTGTCTTCGCTCAGCACCATGGCCGTGCGCAGCGCGGGCGAGATGTCGGCCAGCGCCAGCCACTGGCCGCGGCGCACCGTGGCATCGGTACGAAGGCGGTGGATCACCTCGCCGTGGCGGTCAAGGATCAGCGTGTCGGAGGGTTGATGGGCGGCCTTGACCTCAACGAATGTCGACGCCGCTCCGGCGAGGCTTGAACTCGTGGCTACCAGCAATGTCAGCGCAACCCGAATGACTGGGCGGTTCTTGGCCACAGACTGCCAGGGCGGCGTGTTTGAAGGCTTCATCAGCTCAGTCGTAAAGGCACACGATGTGCATTATCGCCATCGGCATTGGCATCGCCACCACGCCACACCGCTTGTGCTGCGGGGTGGCAGGCGGTTGAAGGAGTCCAGTCTAGAATAGTTGCCACGGTGAGCTTGGCTTACATTGGCGGACGCTGCACAATCACCACCCATCAAGGAAGGTGCGCTTTGAGTGTTGAATTAGACCTTGCGTTTTTTCGTTCGCTGGCCGATTGCGACGCGGCCAATCTGCGTGCGAACCCGGGTGGGGGGGCGGGCGGGGGGGGGCGGGGCGGTTTGGTGGGCGCCACGCATGCGGACGCGGTGGCGGCGCTGGCTACCGGGTTTCGTGCCTTCGCCGAAGACCATCGCAAGTTCTTCCTGATCGGCATGGACAGCTAGTTCGAACCCTTGGGCACACAAGTCAACTGAAGCGAATGGAGACAAAATGAAGGGAATGATGGGTCTGCTGGAACGCGCTGGTCTGGTGCGGCGCGAGGGCGAGGGGCTTGAATTTGAGGCGGGGCCCGCGTCGGGGGATTCGGGCGATGCGGCGCACGTGGTACCGCAATCCCAGTCGGGGTCAAGCGACCCTGGCGCACCCCTCGCAAACGAGGGGCCTGTGGCCGACGTTTCCGGTTTGAGTCTGGCGCAGATCTACGCCAGCGCGGGGGTGGCCGCTGCGTCGTACCCCGCTGAACGGCTGCTTCGCTTGCTCGATGGACTCAAGGCCATGGAGGAAGGTACGCGCCGCCAAGCCATTGCCGCCATGGACGCGGCTGACGACACCTGGACCATTGCCGATCCCCTGCACGATGCCAGCCTCAAAGTCGCCGCGATCGAGGCGCACGCAGCGACACTGCGTGCGGGCGTCACGCAGGCCGAACAAGACACGCAGCTGACCCTGGCAGCGGTGCAACAGCGTCAGGACACGTCGGTGGCGGAAATCAAGCGTCAAATCACCGAGCTTGAAGGTCTGCTGGCGCGCGAACTGGCGCGTGGCGCGCAAGAAAGCGCGGCACATGCCGCGGCGTTACAGTCCAGACGCGAGGCGGCCTTGCGCGAGCTTGAAGGCTTGATGCGCACGGTGGGCGAGTTTCGCGCGCTGGTGTCCCAGTTCAAGTCGGCAGGGGCTGTCTGAGCCAGGCCTGTGCCGGCTTAAGACGCAGCGCATTAATTTTTGTCAAAGAGGATAGAGACATGGCATACCAGACTACGGGCCTGACCAAGGCCCTCATCACAATCGTCGCCTTGGGCCTGATTGGCTCCGTCGGCTGGAACTTTTTCTTGAAAGACAAGTTCAAGCCGTCTCAAGGGGGTGCCCCGGCAGCCAGCGTGGCGATTGGCGGCGCGCCCACATCAGGTGGCGCGAACACGGCGCCGGCCCAAGCCAGCCCTGCGGTGCCGGCTGGCAGCGGACCGTTGGGCGGAGCGGGCAAGCCGCTGCGCGTGAGCCTGGTGAGTTTTCACGGTTACGCGCCAGCCCTGCTGGCCAACGGCAACAGCTTGAAGACCAAAGCCGGCTCCATCTACGACAAGCTGGGCGTCAACATTGAATTTGTGATCAATGACGACATCCCCACCCTGACCACGCTGTTTGAATCCAAGGCAGCTGTGTGTGCCTGGCGCACCTCTGACTTTTGGGCGCAGGAGCAACCCAATTTGCGCAACGCCGGGCACGATGGCCGGGCCGTGATTGTGGTGGACAACACGCAAGGCGGCGACGCGGTGATCGCGCGCGACCCGGCGGTGCAGAAGATCGAAGACCTCACGGGCAAGTCCGTGGCCCTGCTGCAGTACACCCCGTCGCACGGCATGTTGATTGACGCCATCGACAACTCATCCATGACCGCACGCGCGAAAAAGCAGGTCAAAACCGTCTTCATCAAGCCAGAGGGGGGCACTTCGGAGGTTCGTGCTGCATTTGTGGCCGGCAATGTGGATGCCGCAGTGTTGTGGGACCCGGATTTGTCGCTGGCGCTGCGTGAAGTCAAGGGCGCACACGTGGTCTATTCCACCAAGACCGCGACCAATCTGATCTACGACGTGATGGTGTGTGACCAGCGCGAGTTGGCCAAACCCGAGAACCTGGCAGTGTTTCAGAAGTTTGTCGATGGCTGGCTGGAAGGTGTCACGGCGTCGCGCGCCAACCCCGATCAGGCGGTGGATGCCTTGACCGCGACCAAGGAGTTTTTCAAGGTACTGGCCGCAAAAGAGGGCAAGCCCTTCGTCAAGGGATTGTTTGCTAATCTGGTCTGGACTGACCTGGCCGACAACGCCCGTATCCTGGGCTTGGCCGGTGGCGTGAACCACTACGAACGCGTCTATGGCCGTTTTGACCAGATTTACCGCGCCGAAGGGTCGCTGGCCAACCCCAAGTCGCCGGTGGTGAGCCCGCAAGACAGTTTTGACTACCGCTTTATCAAGGCCGGTTTGGCGCGCAACGCCAGCGCCACGGCGCAGGCGGCCAAGCCGGTCGAGACCTTCTCCGAGAAAGGCCGTGCCACCGCCCTGGCAGCGCCAGCTTCGGTGACCAAACCGGTGGCGGTGTCCTTCGCGTCAGGGTCGGCCGAGTTGTCCAAACGCGCCCAGCAGACGGTAGACAAGGATATGGTTCCCTTCATCGAGAACAACGGCAGCGCGTATTTCGAGGTTAGTGGCAATACCGACTCGGTGGGCTCGGTGCCAGTGAACCAGGCCTTGTCCGAGGCGCGGGCGCGGGCGGTGGCCAACTACCTGGAAAAGCAGTGGGACATTCCCAAGGCGCGTTTGCGGGTGGCGGGTTATGGCTCCAGCCGACCACTTTGCAATGAGGCCAACCCTGCCAGCGCCGACCTGAGTCTGGATGAGTGCCGCGCGCTCAATCGGTCCACGCGCCTGGCGGTGTTTGGCAAGTAGCAGACCCCGCGCGCACATGGCCGATTTCTGGAACCCCTACCGCGCCCTGGATCCGACTCGGCGACGTCTGCTGGGTTTGGCCAGTGTCGTGGGTATCGTCGTCTTGTGGGCCCTGCTGGCGGCCAGCGGCCTGTTGAGCAAGAACCAGTTGCCATCGCCCTGGTCGGTGGCCGAGGCCTTTGCTTACCTCAGTTGGTACGAGGGCAAGAGCCAGTTGGCCGTGGCGACGATGTGGTCGGTGGGGCGCGTGGCGGCAGCCTCCTTGCTGGTGATGATTGTTGGAATTCCCATGGGCATCTTGATGGGCGCCTCGCCGCGCGTGGATGCCGTCTTGTCGCCCTTGGTGGACCCGTTTCGCTCGGCGCCGGTGGCCGCGCTGCTGCCCATCATGGTGATGTGGTTTGGCATCGGTGAAGGCATGAAGATTGCCTTCCTGTTTGTCGGCTCCATCGTCTATTTGACGCCTCTGGTGCGCGATGCCATTCGCTCGGTGCCCGAGCAGTATCTGATTGCGGCCAAAGACATTGGCGCCACGCAACTCGAATGCATCACCAAGGTGCTGCTGCCGCTGGCCATGCCGCGCATCATGGACGCCATCATTGTGGGCGTGTCGGTGAGCTGGACCTACATCACGGTGGCAGAATATGTGAATGCGCAAGAAGGCCTGGGGCAACTGATTGCCAACGCCAAGCGCCTGAGCGCGATGGACCAGGTGTTTGCCGGCATCATCGTCATCATGGCGGTGGCCCTGTTGACTTACCAAGCCTTGATGTGGCTCAAGCAGTCGCTCTACAAGTGGGAGACCAAAGCGTGAGTGCCGAGACCAACGCGCCCGCCAAGCCGCTTGTTTCGGCCACCAACATCGTGCAGGAGTATGCGCAGCCCGACGGCAAGACCTTGCGCGTGCTCGACGATGTCTCGCTCACTTTCGAACAGCCATCGATCAACATGCTGCTGGGCCCATCGGGGTGTGGCAAGTCCACTTTATTGCGCATGTTGGGTGGGGTGCGCCCCTGGAACGTGGCGACGCCCACCTCTGGCCGCGTCGAGATCGAGGGTCAGGCGTGCAACGGACCGCATGCGGATGCGGTGATGGTGTTTCAGCACTACTCCAACCGGCCTGACCTCACCGTGTGGCAAAACGTCATGTACCCGTTTCGGTTTCAGGAATGGAAGCGCCGCGTCAGCGAAAAGGAAGCTGAGCAGCGCGTTGACCAGATGCTCAGTGAAGTGGGGCTGGCCGACAAGAAAGCACTGTTCCCCGCGCAGTTGTCCGGTGGCCAGAATCAGCGTGTGGCGCTGGCGCGGGCGCTGGTGTTGCGGCCCAAGGTCTTGCTGATGGACGAGCCCTTTGGTGCGCTGGACGCGCAAACCCGTTCGCACATGCAACTGTTATTGGCCAAATTGCATGAGGTGCATCGCTGCCTGGTGGTGTTTGTTACCCATGACGTGACCGAAGCGTTGTTGCTGGGGGACCGGGTGATTGTCCTGTCGACCCAGCCGGCCAAGATCATTGACGATTTCAGAATTGAGGCGCGTCAGCCACGCAGCCCGGACTGGCTCAATGGTGTGGAAGTGCGTGAAATGCACGAACGCGTGGTGGGCCACTTGCGTGCGGCCGGCGCGCATGGCAATGTGCGGGTGACCGTGTGAAGCAAGAAGTGTCCTACTGGCGAGCGTTTTTGACGCACCCCTACAACCAAATGGTGATTTGGGGGGCCGCCGCCGCGGGCGTGTTCGCATCCTTCCCTTACGGGTGGGACGGTTTGGCGCTGGCCTTGCTGGCGCTGGCAGCGGTGGAAGTGGTTGGCTTGGCAGTGGTGCCGGGCTTGCCCCCGTTTATAGCGTCGGTCGATCAAAAGGCGCGCCGCGCGGAGCGCAAGGCCAAACGTGAACGCTTGCTCAGCGAAGTCAGAATGCATGGCGGCTCCAGCCATTTACGAGCCTACGAGCAAATGAGCCAGCGGGTTGAATCGCTTTACCGGATGGCGTCCGATACCGCCACCAGCCTGTCCGAGCGGGAAGTCGAACAACTCGACGACTTGACGGTGAACTACCTGGCCATGTGCCTAAGCGATGCCGTCATGCGGGCCAAGGATGGCGCCGACAATAACGGCGTGACCGAGCGCAAATTGCGCGCCCTGACGCAACGCTTGGCCCAAGGTGGCTTGGCGCAGGATGACGAGCAACAACTGCTGCGCGCCAAGCAGGAATACGAAGAGGCGCTGGCACGCCACCAACGCATGGACATTCGGCGTAGCGCGCTGGAGGCCTCGCTGGTCTCCATGCCGGTGCGCATGGAAGAGGTCTACCAGATGGTGATGACCGCCCCCAGTGCCGGCAAACTGAGCGCTTTGCTGGAAGAATCCATGTCCAAGTTGCGCACTGCGGAGGAGGTCAACTTCGATGTGGAAGCGGCGTTTGGAATCAAATCCGAAGTGGACGCGGGCCGCGTCTTGGCCGGGCCGCCCTTTGCCGCACCGCGCCAGGACCGGGTGACACCGATTGCGGCGGGGCGGCGCACAGCCGGCAGTGTCGGTACGGGAGGGCCCAGGGAATGAGCAGCAACCAATTTTTACTTGTCTTAATTGAAGGAGAAAATCAGCATGGCTAACAACGCAATCACCGGGCGCCTGTGGAACTTGTGGACCGGCTTTCTGGCCTTGTGGGTGACCGATATCGAAAAGGAGCACCCCGAGATCGCCTACCAGAATTCGATCCAGTCGATGATCGAGAAGTACGGCAAGTTGAAGGCCGCATCCGGGCGCATCATTG
>JADKEH010000035.1 GCA_016718155.1 Candidatus Rhodoferax randersensis
TTTGCCCAGTGCGCCCAGGTCAATGGCGTGCCCAGGCAACGCGAAGGCCGCAATGAGCAGGCCTGCACCCCAGTGCTGCGGTAGGGGAAATAGTGAAGTGTGTGGCATGAGTCGTTGCTGAGCTAGGCGCCGAGCTTTGCGCCGCGAATCGGGTGGCCGCGCTGGCGTAGCCACAGCTCCGCATCGATGCACAGGTCGCCGGGGTCCTGTTCGGGCGGTGCCTCTGATATCCAGGTGGTCCAGCCCAGGCGGCCGTCCCCGCCGAGCTGCGCTGGTGGCACTGCTTGCTTGCACAGGATCAAGGTGTAGTCCCAGGCGAACTCGATGCCAAGGTAGTTGCGCACCCAGTCCACCAGCGCGATGAAGTGTTTGGCCTGCGGCAGAAACAGCTCGTATTGCGCGCGACTGAGCGGCCCAAGCACCAGGCGGAACTTGCTTTGAACATCGGGAATGCGCTCCCCCACCAGCGCGTCGACACCGAGTTGTGAGTTACAGGCGCCCGCCACCAGACGTGTCTCGTTGCGCGGGCTCCAGGTTCAGGTAGTGCAGACAGTACTCTTGCAAGTGAACCGGACCTCGAAAGTACGTAGCAATGGCCGCTTGCAAGCCCTCCGGGTTGCGGGTTGATCGGGTCAAGTGCCCGGCAAGATGCAGCTTGGCATGGTCGGGCACCGCGTCGCGGCTTTGCATGCTGGGCTGCCCGGTCCCGACCAGCGCGCCCAGGTAGCGACCAAATGGATCTTCTCCGGGGCGGTCCAGGAGGTGGCGGGTTGTGCGTCTGACCAGGTGCGAAAGAACAGCAGCAGCAGGCGATGGTGGAAGATGTCGGAGAACCTGGCCAGCGTCGGATCATCGTACTGGCGCAGGCGGTCGCGCACATACTCGGTGATGTGGGTCGGCATGGGACCGTTTGGCCCGTACAGGCCGAAGTTCCAAACCATCAGCCGTTGCGGTTGCCCCGCCGTTGGAGGAAGCATTTCGGCGATGGTGCTGGGCGCGAATGCCATCGAAGGGTCCTGCCCGAGACGAATGGGCTCCGCCTGCGGGCGCGCCGCTTTGCCAAAACGCGGCAGGGCGGGGTGTCGCGCCTGCAGCACCCGCAGCGCGAAGAACAGATCGAAGTCGTCGGGCCTGCTGCGCAGCCGCTGCCCGAATCCTTGCAGATCGAGCGCGTCATCTGGCACAACGTTGCCTAAGGCCTTTCCAGTGTCTGCGGCGCGCTTCATGTGTTGGGACGGTCTCCGGGGCGAACGCGCCACTGCGCCAAGTCGCCGCGTTGGCGAGAAGTCAATGCCAACTCCGTGAAGCTGTTGACTCCCACGTGCCGTGAGAAGAAGCGCTCCAACACCGCCATCAGTGGCCATGGGCTGATGCCTGCATAGGACGATTCGTCCACCGTCACCCGCACGCCGACGCCGCGGCCATAAACCAGCTGCGCGTGCTGTGACAGCCGCCGCACGATCGGTTCAGTACCGATTTCTTTGATGCCGATGACCTGACCGGCCAGGCTGTGGTCGCCCAGATCGAGGTAGAGATTCAACAACTCGCGCAGCGTCGCCGCACCCTCTTCGGCCGAGAGATCGGTCATGGCCAGGTAGTTCAGGGACAGATGGGAAATCAGGCGCCAAGTCACCTCGCCGTCGGCGATGCTGGCCACCGGTCGGCTCGGGCCCGCCACCACGCAGATTCGCTTGATGGGCGCGGATTCCTGTGCGCTGAAATCGCCTTCGGTGCTGTTGACCGCCATCAGCAGGGGCAGATCACGATTGGTGCAGAGCGTGCGCACCGAGAGCTGTTTCAGATCGCTCGAAAACGGGGCGTTGCGCTGGTCCACCAAAGACAGGAAAACTTGCTGCCGAGGTACTGCGTACGGGGGCCAAACCGATGGCGTGGTCGGAGAACAGTCGTGGGCTCGCGGCGCATCGCAAAGTAGGCCTGATCCTGTGGCCGGATGCCGTGAACCGCCGAACACAGAGGTACGAACTCGCGGTCATCCACACGCCCTTCGTGGTGTCCGGTGACCGACATCACGCTGTAGACCTCAAAGTCGCGCGGGCGGGTGCGCTCCGGCACCACGTGGTACTCATGCACGTTCGAGGACACATGAATACGATCGGCGGCGCGCTCAAATAGATTGACGGCGGGAACACAATGCAGCAAGAACTTCTTGGCATCCACCACGGCTTCGAGTTGCGGCGCGGACTTGTTGAGCAACAGCGTCACCGCCACCGCCCTCCCTTTGACGCGTCGCAACGCCGCGCCCAGGCCCCAAATCGAGAAGAACCGGAACCGTGCCGGAAAGGCAAAGTATTCGTGCAACAGGCGGTGCCCCTGGAAGGCCTTGTGCGAATACGGCAGCAACGCCTGGGCCTTTTCGTAGCCCTCGGGCTGCACCGACTCGGCTGGCAGGTAGCCCCAGACCTTGCTCGGATCATCGATGTCGTGAATCACCACGCCCGATACCCCGGTGTGAATCAGCTCCTGCAGGCGCGAGGCAATCGAATCGCTGGCATTGATGTACAGAGACAATTGATCGTTGCCGATTTGACTGAATTCGATCGCGCCCAAAGTGCCCAGTTCCAGGCGCAGGTGCCCGGCCGGCTCGGCGGTCAGTGGCAAGCGCGACAGAGGCAGGTCGATCGGCGGGCCACGGAGCTGGGCGCGTGTCAATTCGATCGGCCACAGTGTCATGTCGCCGCCGGTGCGGAACTCGCAGGGCGTTTGCTCATCGGCCACCTTGCGCGCCCGCAGCGCGCTGCCGGATGGCAGGGTGTAGCCTTCTTCGAGATTGCCCTCGGTGGCGCTGGGCTCCACCTGCACTACCACCATGGCCGGTGTGGGTGCCAGGTAGTGCGGGCACACCATTTCCAGAATGCGTTGCGACAAGCGGGGAAACTCGGCGTCCATCTTGACCTGAATGCGGGCGGTCAAAAAACAGAATCCCTCCAGCAGGCGTTCGACGTAGGGGTCGGCCACCTCCGTCTCGCGCAAGGCCAGCCGTGACGCCACCTTGGGAAAGGCGGCCGCAAACTCGGCGCCCAGCTCGCGCAAATAGATCAGTTCGCGGTTGTAGTATTCAATCAGCCGAGGGTTCATGCTGGCGCGCCGGTTTCAGTTTCGCAAATCATTGAGCAACACCTGGCCGGTTTCCAAATCCAGACTGGTCTTGAGCAGCAGTTCCAGGGGATAGGGCATCGACCAGAACTGACAGCGAATCTCGAATTGCAGGGTGTTGTGATGGTTCAAGGTGGCCGCTGATGGAAGCAACGAGACCACCAGGGTCTCGGCCAGAATGCGCGGTTCGAACCCGAGGATGCAGCGCCGAATGCCAGACTCGATGTCCTTCCAGTCCAGTTCCGACAACAGCTGACCCGCCAGCGGTGGCATGCCGTAGTTGAGCACTGAACGCTCGGCATCGGCCATGCCGTCAAAGTCAAAATGAGGGCTGGCGTTGCTGGCGTTCAGAAGCCAGCCCAGGTCACGCAGCAAGGCGGCACGCAGGCGTGACTCATTGATGTACACCTCGTCGGCGCGCTCGGTGCGCTGATGGGGCTCGTGGTTGGTCAGCCGATCCAGCAGGGCCGGCTGCAACCGGTCTTTGTCCGTCCCGGTGCCAACAACGCGTTTCAGAATCATCCTGGGCGACCGTCAAAATCCACGCGCCGGACATCGAGCAGGGCGTAGTCGCCGCTGTCGGTAACCCAGGTTCGCTGGCCGCTGCCCGCCACATGATCCCCGCCGATTTCCAGCCACTCGGTGCGGCGTGCCAGGCGCAGCCGGTCATCGTCGCCGCCATTCAGAGGGTAGCGTGTTGGCACAAAACCCATCAGCTTGCCGCCGCTGGCCAGGGTGGCTTCGCAAGGCCGCCACACCAGATCGCGCAGGTCTTGCGGCTTCTCAAATGCAAGTTGCGACAGCTCCGAGAATGGCAGCCAGAGGTACTGTCCGTTGGTAAAAAACTCGCAGACCGGGCCCAGCCGCGAATCCGCATCGGCGAGCCATTCGAAGGGCTCGTCGTTGATTTGCCCGCCGTCGGTCGGCGCAAGCTCGAACGCCTGGGCGCGCCGCGCCGCAGCCGCATCGGTGTCGCCTTGCGCCGCCAGGGGCAGGGCGTTGATCAGGCCGTCCATCCAGGCGGGTTGTTCGCCCAGCGTCACGGGCCGCCTGCTGCCCGCAAACACCTCGGCGCGCAGCGTCTCACAGCGGATCGCATCCCGGTAGCCGCGAGCCATCGGAATGGCCGCCAGCTCCAACTCGTCGCAGGCTTGAAGTTGCTCCTGCGCCTTGGCCCATTGACCCAACACGCAGAGCAACTGGAAGTAGAAGACGCGAAACTTGGCTGCTTCAGGTTCAGCCTGCACCGCGCTCTCAAGCTCGCAGAGTTGCTCGTCCAGTGGGCGGTCGAGGGAGAATGATGTCGTTCAAAGTGGTTTCTTTCAATGAGTGGCATGGCGGGATAGGGGAGGCTGCATAGGATTCATCGCGCGCCCGTGGCGCCCGGCTGGTCGCTGGAGGTCAAGGGTGATCAAGGGCGTGGAAACGCGCGGGACTTGCATTGAGGACAAAACAGGAACCACTCCCTGCCATCGTTGAGTTTGAGCGAGCCCGCGCGGAGCTGCTGAATACCCCAGACACCTTGCAGGCCGTTGGCGAAAACCACCGTGCCGCTGGCGTAGCAAGGAGACCAGTCCAGCGCGTGAAGGTAGTGGTGCTCACTGACAACCTGCGCAGCGCGCAGGTACTCACGCACATCGCCAGTGCCAAGGCGAAACCTTGCGCATTGCGGCTGGGGATCCTGGGCGGCTGGCGCGGTTGCGCCGTTTTGTGCAATCGCGACGCGGCGCACGCTGGGCAAGCGCACGGGCGACAGGTCGACCTGCCGATCTCTCATCGCAACACGTTGATCAGTCTCTGATGCCCACAAGGCGCAGGGCGCAACCGCCATGAGCAACGCCACCGCAAGAAACCGAGTTCCTTTGCCCGTCACCATGATGCGGTGGCGGCCTCGGTTGGGGCGCAAACTCTCGTTCGGACCGATCAGATATCCCGGTGCATTGACGTCTAGCACGTCGCGCCCTCTCCCTCTCAACACCACCCGGCTCGACATGTTCAGTTCACCTTGCGTAGCGGCAAGTTGGCGATGGCATTGTTCAGATGCGCGGCACGCCGACTGTTCTGTTCGGCAACACAGGCGAGTCGACCCATTTCAAATGCGTTCCCAGCCGCCCCACCTGCAAATGACGCCGCAAAGGCACACTGCGCCGCGCGGTACTTGGCGAATGTCTTGCTGGCCGCCTCCAGCCTCGCCGTGGCCAGTCGGATGTACTTGGCATCTTCGTCCCATTTGGAAAGCGAGCTGATCACGCTTGCCTCAGCCTGTTTCAGTTCTCTATCGCTTTCAAGGGCTTTCTTGGCAAGGCAATCTTTCATTGCGGCCTGCGAATTCGCACTGCAATCCTGGCGGGCTACCTGCTCATCGACCACTTCTTGCGTGGAGGCTGCACCGATCAGCGTGGGCACGGAGCATGCGAGGCAAAGCGTGACGGCTCTCACTGCGCGCATGCCAAGGCCTTTTGGGTGCGGGTCAGTGTCAAGACATGGTCAAGCTTCTTCGCGTAGTGGGGATCGCCGCCGCCGTTGTAGCGCTGCGCGATGACGGTGCTTGAGATGTTTCGCCAGCCTGCGATGACGCGTTGGGTCGACGCCTTCTGATACTTCAAGACCATGCCTGGTTGAAGGATGCCGGCCGAGGGGTTCATTCTTCCCAGCAGTTCCCTGGTGCTGCCCTGCGTTTTGGCGATTCTGGTCAAAGGCTGTCGCCTGGCTTCACGGTGACCTCGTAGATCTTGAGCCGACCTCGGGCACGCTTCGGTACTCAAAATTCGCCATGCGCATCAACAGGTAACCAATACCGGCCCAGATGTTATGCGCCGGGATGGTTCTTACCGACGCGGTGGTCAATCGTCCCCTCCATGCAGGTGGCAAGATCAACTCGCCGCCCTCCGTGCCGGACAGGAACGACGCAAGCCCCGGGTCACCGGTTACACCAATCTGCATGGGTTTGATCTCCCACTCAGAGTGGGCTGCGCCAGTCTCGGTCCAAACCATTGCTTTGATGATCTGCCAGTCCAATGACACGTAGCTCGCCACGCCCGCGAGGTGTTGGTTGTATCCATTGACAGCCCTCTGGATCTCACAGTCCCAGGCGTTCCACTTCGCATCGCCGACGGCAGTGCGAAAACCGTCCTGCCACTTCTCGAAGCCTGATTTTTCCGGTGCTGGGGTGACCATGTTCAATTCTTCTTCAGTTGAGGGGGCTTGCCGCCGCAGGTCGGGACTCCTCCCCCGGTTGTGGCTGCCTTCGCGGCCGACATCGCTGCAAGCGGCAGCACACCCTCGTCCGGGGTACGTCGTGCAGTGTTCACTGCAACGACTGCGACCGCACTGCCCGTGACCGCGATCAGTTTCCGGCTTCCTTCACCGAAGGCAACTTCGACACCAGGCGCAGCGAAACCGTCAAGCCCTCCAACTGGTAGTGCGGACGCAGGAAGAACTTGGAGGTGTAGTAGCCGGGGTTGCCTTCCACTTCCTCAACCTGTACTTCGGCCGCGGCCAAGGGCTTGCGCGCCTTGGTCTCTTGGGATGAATTGGTCGGGTCGCCGTCCACGTAGGTCAGGATCCAGTCGTTGAGCCAGCGTTCCATGTCTGAGCGCTCGCGGAAAGAGCCGATCTTGTCGCGCACGATGCACTTAAGGTAGTGCGCAAAACGGCAGCAGGCAAACATGTAGGGCAGTCTGGCCGCCAGGTTGGCGTTGGCGGTGGCGTCCGGGTCGTAGTACTCGGCCGCCTTGTGCAGCGACTGCGCACCAATGAAGGCGGCGACATCGGTGTTCTTGCGGTGCACCAGGGGCATGAAGCCGTTTTTGGCCAACTCGGCCTCACGGCGGTCGCTGATGGCGATCTCGGTCGGGCACTTCATGTCAACGCCGCCATCGTCAGTCGGGAAAGTGTGCGCCGGCAAGTTCTCGACGGCACCGCCCGACTCCACCCCGCGAATCGAGGTGCACCAGCCGTAGTACTTGAACGAGCGGTTGATGTTGACGGCCATGGCATAGGCCGAGTTGGACCAGCAGTACTTGCTGTGCTCGCCGCCAGAGGTTTCTTCTTCAAAATCGAACTCGTCAACCGGGCTGGTTTTGACGCCGTAGGGCAAGCGCGCCAGGAAGCGGGGCATCGCCAGGCCGACGTACTTGGAGTCGTCCGAGTCGCGCATGCTGCGCCAGGGCGCGTACTCGGTGTTGGTGAATATCTTGGTCAGGTCACGCGGATTGGCCAGTTCCTGCCACGAATCCATTTGCATGATGGCCGGTGAGGCCCCTGAAATGAACGGGCAGTGCGCGGCGGCCGAGACCTTGGCGATCTCACCGAGCAACTCGACGTCCGGCGGGCTATGGTCAAAGTGGTAGTCACCCACCAGGCAGCCGAAGGGCTCGCCGCCGAACTGACCGTATTCCTCCTCGTAGACCTTCTTGAAGATCGGGCTTTGATCCCAGCCAATACCCTTGTAACGCCGAAGATTGCGATGCAGCTCTTTTTTCGAGACGTTCATCACCCGAATCTTGAGCATTTCGTCGACTTCGGTGTTCGAGACCAGGTGGTCGAGGCCGCGCCAGGCGCCTTCGAGCTTTTGGAACTCGCCGTGGTGAATGACCTGGTTGACCTGCTCCGACAACTTCTTGTCGATCTGGGCGATGATCGCCTGCACCGTCTGATAGGCGTCGCCAGAAATGGTGGCGGTGGAGCTCAGGGCTTGTTCGGCCAAGGTTTGCACCGCAGCCTCGACCGCCTCGCGTGCCTGGTCGGTCTTGGGCTTGAATTCCTTCTGCAGCAAGCTGGAAAACTCGCCGCCGTCAAGCGCGCGCGCCGAGGGGCGCTGTTCTGTTTGCATCGTCGTCATCGTGTCTCTCCAATCGTTAAACTGCGTCGCTGGCTTCGTAAACCGGCGGCCAAGCCGGAGCCTTGGCCTTCGGGTTGGCGGCGAGTGACTTCAGCAGCGTGGGGTCCTGCAAGAACTGGCGGATCAGCTCCTCGGCACCTTGCTTGCCATCCATGTAGGACAACAGGTTGTGCAGTTGTGTGCGTGCTTCCAGCAGATCGTTCAAAGCGCCAATCCGGCGTGCCACTGCGGCGGGCGAGAAGTCATCCATGCTCTCGAAGGTCAAATCGACATTGAGGTAGCCTTCGCCGGTCAGCGTGTTGGGAACGTTGAAAGCGACGCGCGGCGCAATGGACTTCATGCGCGCGTCGAAGTTGTCGATGTCGATTTCCAGAAACTTGCGCTCGCCGATCTCCGCCAATGGCTCCAGGGGCTTTCCCGACAGATCGGCCAATACGCCCATCACAAAGGGAATCTGTACCTTTTTCTCGGAGCCATAGAGCTCAACGTCGTACTCGATTTGAACTCGGGGTGCGCGGTTGCGCGCGATGAACTTCTGGCTGCTTTTGCCGGTTTTGGAAATGGGCTTCATTCTTTACCTCTTTCGTGGCGCATGGGTTGGGATGACTGGGTTTGACCGCGCGCTGCTTCCCAAGGTAGCGACTCGGTCTGGATGGCTGACACACTGATTGACGCGCCGGTGGCGTGGGGCATCGCGGCGCTCCCTGACGCGCGAAAATGTTTGTCGGCGGTGCTATGAATATTCTTCCGACAATTTTCAAGGCGCAATTCTGCATGATCCTGTATCAATTGAGTGTGGCTGTTACAAGTTGTTTCTCCTCTCAAACGTCTGGCCGTAAACCGGTCGCGACTTCAACCTGAGCCAGGCTCGCGGGCGACAGTTCACGCAGGATGTCCATGAAGTTCATGCGCATCAGTTTGACCGCACGATGGATCAGCAGAGGTGCCGGGTTGGTCGGCTCGGACTGTTCGACAAACTCCGCGATGCGAAGCAGTTGATTGATGGCGTCTTCGCGATCGCGCAAGGCGCCGTGGCCGCGCGGCGTGACTTGGCCGGACGCCGTGGCCGACACGTCGTCGCTCTGCTCCGCCTCGGCTGGCACCGGGTCATGCACCTTTGGCAGCAGCTCTTGCAGTGTCTGCAGCAAACCCTGCAAAGCGTCGAGCTCGGGCAACTGGTAAATCGGCAGTTTGCTCGCGCACAGTGCCTGTGTCCGTGCCAGTGCCTCGGCCGCAAGCGTCACAGCGTGCAACGGTTCGGCGCCGCGCGTCCAAGCCTCGGCCACAGCGGCACGCAGTTGGTCGGGCGAGACGGACCCGTTGGATTCGCCGCCATGGCCACGCGCCAGCGCCTCGGCCTCGCGCACGCTGACGCTGCCAAAGGTGGCGCGCAGGAACTCGGTGTCTCGCAGCTCGCGCACCAGGCCGGTGACATCGCCCAGCACGGCCACCGCGTTCATGCGCATGTAGTGGTCGGTTTCATCCTCGGGAAGCGGGTGCAAATGGGTCCAGTAGCGCTCCAGCAAGTCCGCCGTGAGCTGCAGGCCTTGCGCGGTGCCAACGAGGCCGCGCAGGTTGGTCCACGCGCGACAGAGGACCGCGACAACCCGCAGATCCTTGGTCCGCTCCATCAGGGCGCTGGCTTGGCGTTCTACTAAGCGCCAGTCGGGCGCTTCGGCCGCAATCACGGTATCGCCGAATTGCTGCTCCGACTTGCCACGCGCCGTCGCTTCCATGGCAAGGAACTCTGGAGTAGATGAGATCCTCGCCGCACGGCGGGTGAAGCGCGATCTCGCAGAGAAATTCCGTTGGATAGGTCATGGCTGGAGTGGGGATCGTGTTGAGCTCTGGCGCTTGGGGCGTCATCGGGGTTGGCCCTTGAACAGGCGAGTGAACGGCGGGCGACCAAGAGGGCCGTGGTGAATCACTTCGTCGCGTGGAAACAGCGGTGTGGGCGAGATCCACCAGACCGTCGCTTGGGACGCCTGTTCGTGGATCGCGCGCCAATCCATGTTGGGCAACCGGCCGTGCTGCCCAGTGCCTGCGTGTCAAGGCCCCGCAGGTCGGCCAGGATCGCATCAATCAGCGCATCGTCGGGAGCGGGGTCGTCCGACGCAAACGGCGAGCACAGTTGTGCCAGTTGCGCGTCGAGCTGATCGGCCGACAGGGGCAGGCGGCGCGCGTTGATCACTGCATCGCGCGCGCCGGTCAAGAAGCGGATCACCGCGCCGTTGCTGGCGAGCTCGCAATCGTCCTGATCCGCCACCGCCATGACCGAGATCGGGTAACAGCGCCCAACGCGATCGACGCTGGGGGCCAGTACGCCCACCACTGGCACGCCCATCACCACCGCGGGGCTCATGAAAAACCACAGGGGAGAGTGCACGAAGCGCTGTTCCCAGTTGGTCGGGGCCTCGTTGCGCAAGGTGTCCAGGCCGGCTCGCATCCAGTCATCCCAGCACTTGACCATGGCATGCGGCATGCGTCGCCCGACGAAGTCGCCCTGGCTTGGCAGCTTGCCAAACCAGGCGGCGGTGGACCGGCTCAGGGTGCCGACGTTCACAGTTGGTTCGGGCACTCGAACTCCTCCATGGCTTTGAGTCGGAACGGGTTCAGGACACTGCTGGTGGTCACCTCCAGGCGGATGCGTCGCCCGTCCACGTTGAAGATCGCCGTCATGCGCTCAGGCGCGTTGCCCGGCAGAATCTGCGCGCGGTCAAACAGGCGATGCAAGGCCCACGGACCTTCGGTGACCAGCCCGGTGGTGCCAGCGCCGGCCGAGGTAATTTGCAAGCGCACCTGACCACTGCCGCGGCTGCCGGGCCAGGTCACCGACTTGGGTATCTGCGGGCCGTGTTGGTAACGCAGCAGTTCGCCGTCTACATCCAGCACCAGTTGGGTAATGGAAGCATCCATCTCGATTGGTTTGATGTCGAGCCGGATACTGGCCGACTTGCCGCCTGCGCGGAAGTACACGTCGCGGATGGCGGCGGCCCGCTGGAATGCCGCGAGCGAGGCCGACCCGCCCACCGGCGCTCCGTCCACGCCCTGCTTGAAGGTCCACGGCGTGGTGGAGATGTCCACCAAAGGCTGCAGGCTATTCTTGAAGAACTCATCCATCGAGCCGCCCACCGCGAACAGTCGAGCGAAGTCGTCGTTGGTCACATCGCGACTGGAACTGCGGGTGAACGGGTAGCGTCCGAGGACCGCGCGGCGGCAGTAATCGCCAATGGTGGCATTGAGGTTGCCACCCAAGGTGGTGCGCACGCTGCGCCCGACGTTGGCCGAGGCCGTGCTGGCCAGGTCTTCGTAGAGCACGTTCAGGGGCGGCGGCAAACGTTTGGCCTCGGCGCGGACCTTCTCCAGCGTGGTCGACAGCGCCGGCGGCGGGCTGCCACCGATCGCAACTTGCTGCTTGGCGGCGGCGATCACGGCCGATGCTTCGTTGATGACTTGCAGACTCGCCGTGATGGGCGAGGGGCCGGAGCCGCTGCCCGTGGCCAGGCGGCGGTACTCGCGAAAACGAAAGTCCACGATGTCGGCTTCCAGCGTGCCAGACGACTGCAGGCCACCCACGTTGACCTGCTTGCCGGTCAAGCGGCTCAGCTGGTCCTGCTCTTCACGGATGCGGTTGAGTTTCTCGCCCAGCCAACTGCTGCTGCTTGCACTGCCCGCGCCATTGTCACTGGGGCGTCGTCCCAGTGTGGTCTCTTTGGCAACCGCCCGCACGAACTGCTCCAGGCTCGAATTGGCCGACGAGTACAGCCGCGCCTGCTCGCCGGCCTGTTCGAGCGAGGTCATGCGGATCGGGCGCACGTCGGCCAGAAAATCTTCCCAAAGCTTGGCGTACTCCATCAGATAGAGCCGCTTGACCTCGTTGGCCAATTGCCCAGTCAGCACTGCATTGGCGGCGTTGCGTTTGCCGTCGGCCTGGCCGAGCACCCAGCCCTCCTCGCGTCCCAACAAAGACGTGACTTTTGGCAACTCGTGTTTGAACACGTTGTGGTAACCGTCGTAGGTGAACAGGCCCGAGATCCCTTGCGTCAAGGGCCGGCCACTGCGCCGGAGTGAAGACCTGGGGCGCCTCCGGACCGCTGGCGCGCACCAGGGTAAAGTCGGCCGGCAGATTGGAGCCCCCTTGCAGAATCTGCTTGACCCGGCTGTAGGCGCGCTGCGCCGGCGACAGTTGCGCCAGCCGTTGGCGCACCTCGGCCACCAAGGCCGCGTCGATCGGAATGGGCGAGACAATGACGCGGTCGTCGAGCAAGCGGTCCAGGTGTTGCCCCAGCTTATCGACCACGCCGGTCTGCACCAGTTGCGCGGGCAGCGTGGTTTCCCAATCGTTGCGCAGCCACGCCTTGACCAGTCGCGCATCGAAGCGCTCCGGCTCGTACAGCATCAGGTAGACCTTCAGCGCCTCGTAGCTGGCTTCCGGGTTGTTGGTGGCCGCTTGTTGCAGGGAACGCCTGAGCTGGCGCGCCAGCCGCTCCAACCAGGCGTCTTCGAGCAAGCGCAAGTAGGTCACATCGGCGCCGGCCTGGACCTTGGGCACCTGCAGCAAAGCCCCAGCGCCAACTCAATGGTGCCGAGCCCTGGTAGCGCTGGCTGATG
>JADKEH010000036.1 GCA_016718155.1 Candidatus Rhodoferax randersensis
CGGGACATCTCATCAATGCGGCTGCTTTTGCAAAAAGCCACCTGCCCGACAACTGCAAGGCGATCTACGGCATCCAGGCACTGCGCAAGCGGGCGCAGATGTTCTCGGGCGAAACACCGGTGTGCATGCTTGTTTATACCCGCATCAACCTGGCCACTGACACCACAGAGATCCAGTTTCACTATGGAACGGGGGCGCGCGCACGCAATAACAGATGGATGCCGTTGTCCGAAGGTTTGATCTGGCTGGCAAAACAGCGCGACATCACGTCCGACGAGGTGTGGCTCAGAGACAACTTCGAGACGCAGACCCGAAAGTTTCTTGCTGAAACACGCGAAAACGATCCTCAAGCCGTCGTTTTGGTGGACTGGGGCACGCTTCGGGGCTTGTGGCGCAACCTCACTGACGAAAATCTTCACAACGCGCCCTCGCTTGGCAATTTGCCGCTGGCGCAGGCCTTTCCCGAAATGTCGTTCGTTCGCGTGCGCTACGGCTTCAATGCAAAGGTCAATGTACGCGGCAAGAGCACCAATTACTACGAGGCGATCCGCTACGAAGGCACCTCCAAGGTGCTTACCGGTGATACCTACAGCGATGAGTACACCACGACCACCCAGCGTCTTGTCGAAATCACCGAGCCTACATCTGGCATCTACCGCGCGCACCATTTCATCGGAATGATGACGCCACGCAAGACTTCCCCCACAAAACGTGGCTTGTCGTGCTTGCCTCTGTACACGAATGTCCAAAAAGGTCAAGGACGAAGAAGAAACCGAATCGATTTTTGAGCGTGGTACTCGCACGCCACAACCCAAGGACTTCGGCAGTCCCGGCGCCATTGACCTCAGCGTCTTGCAACACCATTCCCAGGTCACGCCACAAGACTTGGCGACCCTGGTCATGGGCTTGCGCCTGGGGTACCCGCATTACGATGAGTGGACCATTTTGCCGGCTCCATTGTTCTTTCTGCGCAAGATCGACGACTACATCATCAAATACCCGGCACAAGAGGATGCGCCAGCCCTGCCGGATGTGGTAACGCCGGATGCGGTGTTTGATGCGGACACAGGGCCGGTGGAGGATGCTGGCTCCGATGCTGCCCGGCCAATATTCCTGTATTTTTGAGGCAGTCAGCCGGTGGTCCAGACTGAACTGCAGTTTGAATCGGTGGAAGAGGATCCAGTTACTCAGGCGGCAAGAGTGCCCGTCTGTCGAAGCATCAAATGGCATCGGACAAGACAACACCGTGGCTGCCCTTGACTTGTTGGCCACGAAAGCCAATCCGGTGGGCGGGACGACTTCGAACGCAACAAAGCCACCCATTGCGATCCCTGCAGACAATGTCTGGGATGTTCAGACTCTTTTAAGACAAGCTCAAGACGTCGAATACATCGCCCTAATTCCGTTTGAGGGCAGCATCGGCCTGCGCAAACGTAAGCTTCTCAATGCCATGATTCGCGGTGACGTCAATCTGCGCGTCGAACCGCCGGCTTTCGTCAACCTGGGCCAATTTTTCAGCAGCTACCCCAAGCCTGATCGCAAGGACATCAACAAGAACTGGGGAAAGATGCGCAAAGGCGGCGTTGTTCGCAACAAGGCTCAGCAGCCGCAAGACTATGTGGGCTGGCTGGCCTCAAGATGCTGCATCCACAAGGCGCTTATGTAATTGATTCGCGGATTCTGTTTGGTAAGACGATCATCCTGCCGCCACTAGATGCCATCATCAGCGCGCACAACGCCGCCACTCAGGATCCGGAGGGAAAAGTCTATTTTGATGACACCATCGATCTGGAACCTGTTGTGCGCAAGGCGTGTGCCGAAAATGACGACGAAACGCTGAGCTGGCTGGTGTTTTCTGCCGCGCAATGCCCTGCGTTTGGCATCTATGAAACCGTCATCCCCAAGATTACTTGCGTGCCGGGTATTCGCACACAAGCCGCTCTTGCTTACTTCGTGCAATGCGCATACTTGGTTGAGCGAGCCATGTCGCAAGTGGACGACATTCAATCAAAGCACGTCATCGGTTGTGCCCATCCAGTTAAAGCCCCGTCGCAATTTGCATTGCCGTCGCCACAGCATCAAGCGCTTTGAAGTCCATCAGCCCAGGGCGGTTGTGCGTGCCTATTGCGACCCCTTGCCAACCGCCAGCTGCTGGACACTCTCCAAGGAGGCCGTCGCCGAAATTCGTACAGCTCAAGCCACTTGCGATTGCACTGAAAGAGAAGAGCCCCCAGCAACAAATCCCTCTGCGCGTTGCGAATCTGTCACCGTTAACCCAGATGTACCAGTTATGAAAATCAAGCAAGACATAACCCAAATCCTTACTGCGCTGGCGCCGGGGCTGAGCAGTTTGCAGGAGAAATTGCGCAGATTCGCGCCCTTCTGGGTGAACTCGAAGGGATTGATGTTGGCGCCAGCGCGAATTTGACCCGGCTACCGACTTTGGACTGACCCACCATCACGGGCCGCCATCCCGCGCCCAGCAACGATTCCAATGACCTCGCTCTGGGTCACTGGAAATCGGCAGGCTGGGTCAGTTTGACGTCGGCGTCAACACTCCTGCCCAAAAAACGGGCAGAATCAGTAAAACACCTGGGTCAATTTTGGGTCGGCGTCAACAATCTACAAAGCCAAAACGGTATTGATGCTGTTGACGGTTGCCGAAAAATCTTTGGAGTTGGGAGATTTCTTGCAAGCCAGAAGCTGGGTTTCAGAGCAGTGGCCAGTCAGCACCACCATTGTCATTAAGACGGCTTGTGTCAACACCTTTACAGATGAAGCCCGGGTCGCGGTGATGGTGACTGCCTGTCAGACTTCGCTGCTTCCCAGGCATGGCAGCAGGGCGGGCAGAGACTGCGCAGCCGTGGCACGCCAGCAAAGGTGTGCGGCTGAAGATACTTCCGTGGCCAAGGGATTGATCTCACACCACCCATGCCCCACTCTTGCGGGCAAGTTGCGGCAAATCGGCCACCGGGCGCACTACGCCTGATGTACCAATCACCAGAAGGACGTCGCAGTTTTGCGCACTGCGGCTTGCTTTGCTCAGGAGTGCTACATCGAGTTGCTCCCCAAACCACACAACCCCAGGGCGCACATAGCCCCCGCAGTGTTCGCAGCGTGGTGGCGTAATGTGTTCAACCGCTTCCTTCGGTGGGTCGTGCGCAAACGTTGCAGCGCGGCCGCATGCAGCACAACGGGGCGCAAACAGACTGCCATGAACATGCAGGGCACCCTCAGAGCCAGCCCGTTCGTGCAGGTCATCCACATTTTGCGTGACCAGCGTGAATTGAACGTCATTGCCCGTAGCGCGACCCACAGCGCGATTCATGGCTTGCGGCAGCTCTGCAATGGCGCGGTGCCCGGCGTGTGGAATGGCGTTACGTACCAGCCCGCGCCGCCATTCATACCAGGCCCACACGCGGGCCTTATCCGCTTTCCAACCCTCGGGCGATGCCAATTGATAGGCGTCAAAACGTGCCCAAAACCCGGTTGAAATGTCCCGAAAAGTGGGTATGCCACTTTCAGCCGACATGCCGGCACCGGTGATGACGGTGACCGCGTTGGCGTTGAGTAATCGTGAAATGAGTTGGTGGGGGACTTCAATAGGTTCCATGATGTGCATTCAATCGTATCGTGATGGGAGAGCGGATGTGAATGGCCCACAATTCACGCACACGCGGCACATGGCGTGACTCATTTGAAGGTATTTGCTGAATTAGTACCTGACTGTTGACGCCGAGTGGTTTCTGACCCCAGGTTCCGACTTTGAACTGAACCGTCAGCATCATTCACCCATCTTCCGTCAATCGGCCAGCGTCAGCCAGGCAGACATAAACCCGACCCACCCCAAAACCGCGCTATGAAAGCCATCTTTGCGTGGTTGCTCAAAGCCGCCAACACTGGGTCAAACGCAGCACGGTGTCTCGATCGAAGAGACGGAGTTCTTGCTCGACCACTGGCCGGCCATACGTAGACCCCTGGTGTGGCGGTGGTCGCGCTAACATCCCGGCTACCTGTCGAAGTACTTGACGCCAACCGCGCACGCCTTACACCCGAATTGACTTCATGAGCAGAATTTCCCGCATCGCTGCCACCCAGGCTATCGCCAAAGTGCAGGGTACCCAAGCCAAAACGGAGATCAAGAAATGACGTCTGTCCCCTGCGAGGTCTGCCAGGAGCCAAGGCCCCACCATGACATGGTCCACTATGGATCAATCGAGAGCGGTTATCAATAGTTGAAGCATCGGTAAAAGGCGGATGTTGCCGCCTTCGTCAGTCCTCGTCACTTCTTGCGGGGCGGGGCGGGGCCGCTGCCATGGCAACACGTTCCACTCTCCCGGAGATCACCTCTAGTGTTGCCACCGACCGGAATTGACCTGCCTGCAACGGCAAATCATGCCGATCGTGGACTGACCAAGGCGTCCATTGGGGCAACACTGGGCAAACTGAAACCGGCACGCCGGCTCAAATTGACGTCGGCGCCAACATGGAGAGGGTCAATATGATGTTTTGCGACTCATGTAGTGCGGGTGCAAGACGATGCCAGGGTTTGTGGAGGCTGCGGTGTCAAAGTGGGAGCCGGAATTGTCATGTACGAAGTTGAAAAACTAGTACTGAAATTCCCTGGCATGGAAAGTCTAGATGGATTTATCTCTAACCCACAGATGCGAATGGAATTTGATCCAACCATTTCTGACAGTGGAGGAAAAGGAGTCCTTAGATCATCTGAGTGGCCTCTACAAATAGATCTCGACGAAACAAACTGCAGAATCTCCGTGTCACTAAAGGAGAGCCAAGGGTTGCTGGTCGAAGTCAATTTGGCAACCATGTTCGATGTTGAATTCGAGGTCAACAGTGGCGCCAATCGGTTCAATGACTGGGTCCAAAATGAAGGGGGACTCACTTCATGTTGTGTGGCCGCCCGTGACAAAGATGTGCGTATCGTTAGTGACGCAGGTCAGCGCCTCTTTGTTGTCGATCTGAGTACGACAACCCATCCCGATGAGGGGATTTCCGGCTGACCTATTCACATTGCGTGACGGCGGTAAGAAATCTCCCCATCGACCTTGAACATACGTAAGCGCCTTATTAACCCCGCCCTATCCACCAGCCCCTGATCGCGTTAAACCGGTAGCTTTCAACCGGAGAGCACGATGGGTAACAAAGCGGGTAAGTGGGAACAGCAATTGAAAGCGGCCGAGGCGTCTGGCCTGACGCTGGTGGCGTATGCGGTGCAGCATCGCATCGACGTGCGCCGGCTGTATGAGGCCAGACGGGCACGAGTCCAAACCGCAGCCAGCAGCACTGGTAAACGACACCCGGTGGCCTTCGCGCGGGTCAAGGTCGTAACACCGGGTACCCCGAAGCCCACCGGCGCCACCCTTGCGATGCAGGCGCGCCTGGGTAACGGCGTGGTCCTGAGCTGGAGCCACGACGGCGACAACACCCAGGTGCTGGGCACGGTTCTGCACAGCCTGGCGGCGCTGCCATGTTTCATCTGAACCCGAACCTGGCGGTCTACCTGCACCGCGAGCCCATCGACTTTCGCAAGAACATCAACGGCCTGGCCGCGCTGGTCGAGCACGATTTGAAGCTTGACCCGTTTGCCCAGGCCGCCTACGTCTTCGCCAATCGCGCGCGCAACCGCATCAAAATCCTGGGCTGGAGCCGCAACGGATTTTGGTTGCTGCAAAAACGCTTGGAGCGAGAACGCTTCATCTGGCCACGCCAGAATCAACGCGTCATCGAGCTGACCGTGCAGCAGTTGCACTGGCTGCTCGAAGGCATCGATCTGGCCGCTGTTCGGGCTCACGCGGTGGTTCGTTATCAACGTGCGGCGTGAGCCAAATTGAGTTCACGTTTGATCGAGATTTGGTTGATTTTTAAGGAACTTTTTGTCATGGAAAAGAGTCCAAGTTAGCAATGACAAAGAGCCCCAGCATCGAAGAATTTGCCGCCCTGCAAGAGGCGCTCGATGCGGCCATCCAACACGCTCAAATTCTCGCCGATCAGAACCATGCACTGGCTGGCCACCGGCTCAGCCTGCAAGGCGAGAACCGCGTTCTGCGCGCCGAGCGTGACTTGCTCAAAGAGCGGCTGGCCAAGATGATGCACAAGGTCTTTGCCGCCAAGAGCGAGGCACGCGGTACCGATCAAAAGGACATGTTCTTCAACGAGGCCGAAGGCTTGGCTGGCGCCACGCCGGCCCAGCAGGAAAGTGTTTCCGATGACGCTGCCTCGACCCATGTGGCCGGCTACAAGCGCGCGCCCAAGCGCGGTCGCAAGCCACTCGATCCAGCCTTGCCCCGGCACGTCGTGCGCCATGAACTCAGCGCGGCCGATCTGGTCTGCCCGCACGATGGTGCCGTGCTCAAGGAGATCGGCGTTGAGGCCAGCGAGCAGTTGGACATCATTCCCCAGCAAGTGCGCGTGATCCGCCACGAGCGGGTCAAGTACGCCTGCCCTTGCTGCGACGCTGCACTGCGCCTGGCGGCCAAGCCAGTGCAGATCATTCCCAAGGGTTTGTTCACCGAGGCTGCCCTGGCCTGGGTGGTCAGCGCCAAGTTTGACGACGGCTTGCCACTGTATCGGCAGGCTGCGCTGTTGGCTCGCTTTGGTGGCACCGATCTGTCACGCAGCACCATGGCCGCCAGCATGGTGCGGGTAGGCCAGGCGGTGCAACCGATCATCAACTTGTTGCGCGACCACTTGCTGGACGCCCCCTTGACCTTTGGTGACGAGACCAAAGTGCAAGTGCTGAAAGAACCAGGGCGAAGCCCTCAAAGTCAAAGCTTCATGTGGGCGCAGATGACCGACACCTCTGGAGCTTCGGGCGCCGGCCCGCCGATACGGCTGTTTGCCTACTCACCTTCGCGCAGTGCGGCGGCGGCCATGCCGCTGTATGCGGGCATGCGCGCGGGCAGCGTTTTGATGACCGATGGCTACGAGGTGTACAACCAGATCGCGCAGGCTCACCAGTTGGTGCATTTGGCCTGCTGGACCCATTGCCGACGGTACTTTATCGAGGCACTGGATGCGCTGGTCGGCGTCAACTATCCTGGCCGCCCGACGACAACTATCTTGGCCGGTCGGAGGCGGGGAACGTGTAAAGATTCGGTATTTGGCTGTCCGGTTTTCTGAATTCCTTTCAATAAATGGCTGTTTGGCAAGCGCAGCGCGTCAGGCCGAAGGCTCCTTCCGGGGAGCTGTGGTCAAGGCATGAACCCCGCAGGGGCTGTCCACAGGCTTGACCTGTGGGCAGATGGCTTGTCCACGGCGGGCGCGTCATGAACCAGAGCCTGCGTTGGTTTTGGTTTTTGCCTTACCGGATGTCTGCGCCGCCCGGCGGCGGTAACTATCGACGTTCATCTCAAAAATAGTTGAGTGGTGCACAAGGCGGTCAACCGCCGCCAGTGTCATGGCTGGCTCCACAAACACCTCTCCCCACTGTGAGAACGGTGTATTGGCTGTAATGGCCAGACTCTTGCGCTCATAGCGTTCGGATATCAGCTCAAACAAGACGGAGGTCTCCGCCTGGTCGCGTCGTACATAGCTGAGGTCATCCAGAATCAGCAAGTCAAACCGGTCTAACTTGGCCAGTTCCTGCGGCAAACGCAGGTCACGCCGGGCAGCCTGCAGCCGTTGCACCAAGTCCGAACAGCGGGTAAACAGTACCCGCCGACCACTATCAATCAAGGCGTGCCCCAAGGCGCACACCAGATGGCTCTTGCCAACACCCGGTGGCCCGAACAGCAGCACATTGGCACCCCGGTCAATCCACTCGGTGCCTTCTGTGAGCGCCATCACCTGCGCCTTGGACACCCTGGGAACAGCGGCGAAGTCAAAGCTGGACAGGCGCTTATCCGGGCTCAGGCCCGACTCCATGCGGTGGCGGTCAATGCGGCGGGTTTCGCGCTCATTGATTTCATGCTCCAGCAAGGCCTCCAATAACCGGTGTGCTGGCCAGCCCTCCTTGTCAGACTGTGCGCACAGGTCGCCAGCCAGGCGCTTGATGGTGGGCAGGCGCAAATCGGTAAGCATCATCCCCAGGCGGGCCGACGTACTGGTGATAGTAGTTGTCGTTGTCACCGTTGTAATTGACGCCGCGCTCATAGGGCCACCTCAAACAGTTCGTCGTAGGAGGCAAGCAGGGGCAGCGTCACCACCACCTGCGGCACATCTCCCTTGGGCGGCGCCAGTAGTTGGGTCAGCGCGTGCAGGTCAGGCAATTGGTCCAGCTCAATCAACTGCTCCAATTCGTGGGCGAGTTGGGCCTCGTGCCCCTCGGCAGCCAAGACCAGCAAACCCACCATCGTTTTACAGGCTTCGCGTTCAGGTCGCTGGGCAGACAGCCGCTCCCACGTTTGGCGGTACACGGGACGGGGGAAGGATGCGTCACGCAACACCCAGCGGGCAAATGCGCCGGGCTTGCGTTTCAAAGCAGCCACCAAATGGCGGTAGTCGATGCCGCGTCCATTGCGCTGGCCGTCTTCTGGTCGTGCTCTGGGTAACGTGAGTACGCATTGACCACCCAGCCAGCATTCCACATGCTGGGCATACTGGCGCACCATCAGCCGGTGGCCAATGAGCTGGCTTGGGGCGCTGTACAGAGCGCCTTTGAGGTTGAAGACGGCGTGTTTGCTGACCCGCGCGGGAATCTCTTCAAATTCCGCTGTACGGCGCACCGGCAAGGGTTTGAGCATGGTGCGCTCGGTGACCAGGAGCTTGGCTGCACGGGTGTTCATGCGCTGCACGATGGTGCCCACAAACGTTTCGTAGTCAGCTCGCGTATCAAAGCTGCGACTGCCGCGCAGACGCAACGCCTGGTCCAGTGCGGTCTTCAATGAATCATGGCGCGATTCGATGGAGCCGTTCTCGTTGGATTGGCCCGGATTGCAGCGTGTTGCTCGCAGGCCGTAGTGGCTGCACAGGTCGGCATACCGCTTGGTCAATTCTTCCTGCTCGGCCAAGTTGTTGAAGGCCGCCGACAGGCTGTCGGTGCGGTGTTCTTCGGGGACACCGCCCAATGCCCACAGAGCCGCCTGCAATCCTGTCGACAGCGCCAGAAAGCTTTCGCCGCCATCGATGACTGTGACGTGGCGCCATCCCGAGTAGGCCAATGCGAATTGGTACAGCCGGTGTGCGAACGCGGCACCGCCAATCTCGACGTTCAGGTCATCGGCGACGGTGAAGTCCGACAGGCCCTGTCGTCCTGGTGGGTGTTCCTGAGCAAAGTAGACCTCCCGCTCAGCTCCAAACTTGGCACGCCACAGGCGGATGCGTCTTTGCAATGTTCGCAGCACGCTGCTGTCCCACTGACCGGGGTAGCGACGCTGCAGTTCTTCCAGTAGGGTAACGGCGTTGAGTCTGGCATCGCTTTGCAGCAGGGGGACGACTTCACTGTCCCAGACCGCGCTCAATGGGTCTTCTCGCGTGCGCCAGTTGCGCTGGGGTCTTTGTGATGGCAGGTTTGGCGCATCGTCAATGCGCCGGGCGCTTCGTTCGCTGATGCCCGCTTTGGCCGCGGCCGCTACTTGACTGAACTTGTTGCGGTGTTGTTTGTACTTGTGCACTTGGTGGTCCGTGATTCTCTTGCCGGGCATGCCGCCTACCTTCGATGGGTGTTCGATGGTGCAACGGTAGCCCCGCCTCCCGGACCTGCCCGGTTTAGGTCTCTAACCGGCCAAGATAGTTGTCGTCAACCGGCCAAGGTAATTGTCGCCAAACAATTGGGCTGAGGCCCGTGTATCGGCGTCTCAAAAACGCCGGGCGGGTTATCACGGACCATAGCTACTTAAGTCCTCCTTGAACTGGATTCAAGGCGTGCTGGGAGCCACGGATTTTGAGTTCGACCGTAGGGGCCTATAACCTGCTGGCGGCGCGTGTAGTCTTCCAGGTCTGCCCGTGATGCGGGAAACGCCGGACTGCCGGGGCAAACTGAATCCATGACCCACGGTTTTTCCCGGCCCGGCAGGACTGAACGCCAAGGTTCTGATCAGCTTCCGCACCAGCTGGTGGCCGTCGCCCACTGGCTTGGAGGCCGGAACGGAGCGCTTTATCCCAGCCCTCAACCTGAAAATCGCGCCGCGCGATGGGTCAGGCATTGGTTGCTGCGTGGTCCGTGATTCTCTTGCCGGGCATGCCGCCTACCTTCGATGGGTGTTCGATGGTGCAACGGTAGCCCCGCTCTCCCGGACCTGCCCGGTTTAGGTCTCTAACCGGCCAAGATAGTTGTCGTCAACCGGCCAGGTAATTGTCGCCAAACAGACGGCGCCAGCGACGCAACGCGGCGCCAAACCCTGCTCGATTGGCTGGAAACCGATTTGCCAACGTTCTTCATGGGTCGCCTGCTGTCGGTAGATGCGGCGGTGGCGGATCGATGGGGCCGAATGCTGGCGCAGGCCGGGCGGCCCCTGCCCGCCATCGACAGCCTGCTCGCCGCAACGGCACTAGAGCACGACCTGGTGCTGGTTACGCGCAACGTCAAGGACTTTGCTGGTCTACCGGTTGAGCTATTCAATCCCTGGCGAGACCAATTGGATAGCAACTGAGTGTCTTCAGCGCCGTCGCACCTATCCGAATCACCGCTCCGATTCCGAACTTAACCACTGTTCAAACATCCCCCGGTAAGCCGCCTCCACCCGGCGCGCAAAGCCGGCCTCATCCATCAGCGGGCAGGCTTGCATCTCGGCCCTCAAGCCGGCCCGTGTAGCGGCCAGCTTGGGCAAGTCAGCCGCCAAGGCCACTGCAATCGCCACGTACTGCGCCTCGGAGTGGGCAATCCACTCCGGGTGCCCCACCCCGTGCAGAATCGCGCTGCCCAAGGTGCCCACGCTGGGCCTGCCCGCCAGGGTGACAAAGGGCACGCCCAGGTACAGGCTCTCAAACAGCGTGGTGCCCGAGTTGTGCGGAAAGCAGTCCAGTGCAATGTCAATTTGGCGCAGCACGTCCCAGGGCGGGCTGTGGTAACCGATGCTCAGGCGCTCGCGCTCGATGCCATTTTGGGCAAAGCGCTCGGCCAACTCGTCTTGCATGCTGGTTGTGCGGTAGTCGCCGCTGTTGATGATCAGGCGCGCGTTGGGCAGCCGTTTGAGTAGCTCAGCCCACACCCGCACGGTGTGGTGGTTGATACGCACCGCGCGGGTCAGGCTGCCAAAGGTGATGTGACCGTTTTGTGCTGCCGGCAAGGCGTTGACTTCGCCCATGCCTTCTGCTGCTCGGTAGACCAGGCCGGGGCCGTCCAGGCGCCAGGGCGTTTCGCTGAACAAGGCTTCGCTGCCCGCTGGCACGGTGGGCCAGTCGGTCAGGTAGTAGTCGATGGCGCTTAGACCCGTGGTGTAGCCAAAGTCGAGCCAGTGCAGCGATACCGGGGCGGGTTTGCGGGCAAAGACCTGCAGGCGGTTGCCCGCCGTGTGGCCGGCCACATCGACCAGGATGTCGATGCCGTCATCGCGGATGCGCTGGGCCAAGGCTTCGTCACTCATGCCTCGGGTGGGCACCCAGTGGTCCACGTAGCCTTTGTAGCGCTCGGTGACGGCGTCTTCACGGGCCAGTTCGGCGTAGGCGTAGACCTCCACTGCGTTGTGGTCGTGCTGGGCCAGCAAGGGCTCCAGGAAGTGGCGCGAGGAGTGGTGGCGCAGCGCCGGGCTGACGTAGCCAACTTTGAGGCGGTGGCCAGGGGAGCGGTCGTTGGTGTGGGAGCGCCAGGCTGCGCGGTGGGGTTGGCCGAACTGCTGTTCGAAGCCTTCGTAGGCGGCGTAGATTGCTTGGGCGCTTTGGTCTGGGTGGTAGTTCAGCACGAACAGCAAACTGGCGAACGTATCGCACGCCTTGGGGTTGAGTTCCAGCGCGCGACGGTAACAAGCGTGGGCCTCGTTGAGGCGGCCCAGGTCTTTGAGCACACCACCCAAGTTGGTGTGCGCGGCCACCTGAGCAGGCGCCAGCTCCACGGCGTGCCGATACCACCCCTCTGACTCAAACAGCCGCCCTTGTTGGCTTAGCACCGTGCCCAAGGTGTTGCAAGCTTCCCAGTAGTCGGGGCGGCACTGGATGGCCTGGCGGCAACTGGCTTCGGCCTCGGCCAGGCGGGCGTCTTGCAGCAAGATCAGCGCCAAGGTGTTGTGAAGCTCGGCCCGGTCAGGCGCCAACGTCAAAGCACGCTGGCAACTCCGCAGCGCTTCATCGAGATCGCCCATTTCAAGCTGGAGCAACGCCATGTTGCCGTGCGCCTGCGCCGAGTCCGGCTTGAGTGTCAGCGAACGGCGCAGGCAGTCCTGAGCTTCGGACAAGCGGCCCAAGTCCCGCAGGGCAGCAGCCAGGTTGTCGCAGGCTTGCAAATGGTTTGGCTGGAGCGCCAAGGCGCGTCGGTAAACCGCCTCGGCCTCATCAGCGCGGCCCAAGTCGTGCAGCACAACTCCCAGGTTGTTATGGGCCGCGACGAAATCCGGTCTGCTTTGGATGGCCCGCCGGTAGCTCGCCTCGGCCTGCTGTGGCTGGCCCAGCAGCTTGAAGGTCAATCCCAGGTTGTAATGCGCATCGGCGAAGTCGGGCTTGAGCTGCAAAGCGCGCTGGTAGCTGACTTGCGCCTCCTGGAGCCGGCCCACCTTCTTCAGCACGATGCCAAGGTTGCTGTGTGCAGACGGATCATTGGGCAACAGCGTGGCGGCCCGCTGCATCGGCAGCAGCGCATCGGCATCGCGCCCCATTTGTTGGTAGGCAGCACCGAGAAAGGTCCAGGCAAGCGGATGATGGGCGTAGCGCTGCGTCAGGGCCTGCGCCAGCGCAACGGCTTCGGTCAAGCGACCTTGGTCGAAGAGCGTCGACAAAGCTTGAATAGCTTGTGCAGCAGAATTGGCTTCTGCCTGCGGGGAGTGGGGCGCGGTCACGTCAGCGGGGGGGCGACATCACACGTCGACGGGTAGCCACGCGGATGCAAACCGGCGCGGTGGCGGTGGAGAACGCCCTTAAACTTGGGGTAGCGACTGGCATGTGCGTAATTTGTCGATTTGAGTGTGCGATGTCACTCAGCCGCTTGAGTTTCAAGCAGCATGCACCAGTGCAGTAACCATCCCCCGGCAAAGCCGGGGGATGGCACCGGCCTGGCGTCTGCAAGATGCCAAGGCCCAATTCAGCGCGCTGGTCGACCACGCCTTGCGCGGCGTGCCGCAGCATGTCACGCGCCCGTGCCATGCCGAGTGCCGGACAGTCAGGTCGAAGCGGCACAACATCATGCAAAGCGCAAGCGCGGCTCTATGGCCGCGATGCGTTCAAAATCGCGATCAGCGTGTAGCAGCGGCTCATCCGCCTCAATAGCACAAGCAGCAATCAGGCAGTCATTTGGGCTGCGGATGGTCACGCCAGCCCATCGACAGCGTGCATAGAGCATTGCCGCCTGTCGAGCGGTTTCATGGGAATCCTCTGGTATTAATACCGGCACCATGTCCAACTGGGCTTGCAGATTCAGGAAGTGCCGGACATCGCTTGCCCCCTGCAACACCTCCTGATAGACGGTATCTGGCATCAGCATGGGTTCGCCCAGGCGCAAGGCCTGTTCCAGCCTTCTGCTGGCGTGCGACACGCGACCGCGCAGCATGTCAATCCAGGCCGTCGAATCCGCAATCATCGGGTCCGCTTGCCAGCGGACTCAGCCACATGCGGCACACTCTGGAACAATGCTTTGGGGTCATAGTCGTCTGCGATCACGCCAGTGCCGACCAGTGCCAGCAAACCGGAATAATCCGGCTTTCGCACGAAGGCGCGCAAAGCAGCTTCAACTGCAGCCTTTTTGGTTTTGACGCCGGCACGCACCATGGCCCGCGCCACAAGGTCGTCGTCCAACACGATATTGGTCCGAGTATTCATTTCCATACACCTCCGATGTGTATTGCAATTATGGCACTTCTGCCTGCAACTCACCATCGGGAATCTGGAAAACGGCCTCCACCCCTGAATATTCAACGTCAATGTGCAGCGGCAAGTGGTGTTGCGTTGTATCCAGGGCCTACATTCGGATGATGATGCCGCAAAACATTCTGATCGTTGGCACCGTCAACCTCCTTCAAAGAACCGGCGGATCAAGCGCCGCTGCTTGCAGGTGCGCGCTTGGGCAGGTTCTGCTTGACGCCCAGGGCAAACGCGGCCCGCGCGGCTTGGGCCAATTGACTCTTGGCGTGCAACTGGGCCAGTTCCTGGTCAACCAGGCGCACGTTGCCGAGTTGCTGCTTGGTGGTGTCCGACAGTTCGGCCTGGCTGTAAGCCACACCATCGATGGTGATCATGGGCACCGGGGCCGGGTTTGAGGATGGTGGACTGATGATCTGTTCGTTCGCTTGGTTCTTACTTCCTGTGCGGGTATGCGCGGTGATTTAAGTTTGTGGATGGGCGCAGCCGCTGCGCGACCTCAACCCAATTTGAGGGTGTCGCCGGCCAGTTGCTGTGCCAACGCATTAGGTGGGGTCTGAAGTGCATCTGTCCATGCCTTGCTGGAGAAGTCGCCATGCAACGCCAGGTGGTGTACGCGTAACACCAGACTCACGATTCAGACCAAGCTTTGAACATCCCCCGATAAGCCGCTTCCACCCTGCGCGCAAAGCCAGCCTCGTCCATCAGGGGGCTGGCCTGCATCTCAGCCCTCAAGCCGGCCCGTGTAGCGGCCAGCTTGGGCAAGTCAGCCGCCAAGGTCACTGCAATCGCCACGTACTGCGCTTCGGAGTCGGCAATCCATTCCGGGTGCCCCAGCCCGTGCAGGATCGCACTGCCCAAGGTGCCCACGCTGGGCCTGCCCGCCAGGGTGACAAAGGGCACACCTAGGTAGAGGCTCTCGAACAGCGTGGTGCCCGAGTTGTGCGGGAAGCAATCCAGCCCAATGTCGATTTGGCGCAGCACGTCCCACGGTGGGCTGTGGTGGCCAATGTCCAGGCGCTCGCGCGTGATGCCGTGTGCTGCAAAGCGTTTCGCCAGCTCGTCTTGCATCGCAGCGGTGCGGTAGTCGCCGCTGTTGATGACCAGGCGGGCCTTGGGCACGCGTTTGAGTAGCTCAGCCCAGATACGCACGGTGTGGTGGTTGATGCGCACCGCGCGGGTCAGGCTGCCAAAGGTGACGAAGCCTTGGCCTGCCGCAGGCAAGGGGCCGGCTTTGCCCATACTCTCAGCGGGGCGGTAGACCAGGCCGGGACCGTCCAGGCGCCACGGGGTTTCACTGAACAGCGCTTCGCTGCCTGCTGGCACGGTGGGCCAGTCAGTCAGGTAGTAGTCGATGGCGCTCAAACCGGTGGTGTAGCCAAAGTCGAGCCAGTGCAGGGATACCGGGGCCGGTTTGCGGGCAAAGACCTGCAGGCGGTTGCCCGCGGTGTGGCCGGCCACGTCCACCAGGATGTCGATGCCGTCGTCTCGGATGCGCTGGGCCAGGGCGTCATCGCTCATGCCTCGGGTGGGCACCCAGTGGTCCACGTAGCCTTTGTAGCGGGCAGTGACGGCGTCTTCACGGGCCAGTTCGGCGTAGGCGTAGACCTCCACCACGCTGTGGTCGTGCTGGGCCAGCAAGGGCTCCAGGAAGTGGCGCGAGGAGTGTTGGCGCAGCGCCGGGGAGACGTAGCCGACTTTGAGGCGGCGTTGCGGGGTGCGGGGGTTGCTATGGGCAGGCCAGGCGCCACGGTGGGGCTGGCCGAATCGTTGCTCGAAACCGTTGTAGGCGGCAAAGATCTCTTGGGCGCTTTTGTCGGGGTGGTAGTTCAAGGCAAACAACAAGTTGCTGAAGGCCTCGGTGTGATCAGGCTTGATTCGCAGCGCGCGCTGGTAGCTGGCTTGCGCGGCGTCCATCTTGCCAAGGTCACCCAGGGTATTGCCCAAATTGCTGTAGGCGTCCGCGTAGTCCGGCTGGACGTGCAGGGCCCGGCGGTAGCTGGCCTCGGCGTCGTGGAGGCGGCCCAACGCCTGCAGCGTGGCTCCCAGGTTGCACCACGCCTGAGCATGGTCCGGCTTAATCCGCACAGCGTTCAGATAACTTCGCTCCGCGTCGTCCAGGCGTCCCTGTGTCTTCAGCGCATTGCCCAGATTGAAGTGTGCCGGCGCGAAATCCTGCGCCAGCTGCAGGGCGTTTCGGTAGCTCATCTCGGCTTGCTCCAACTGGCCCAAAGCCTGCAAGGTATTGCCCAGGTTGTAGTGCGCCTGCACATAGTCTGGCTTGATCTGCAGGGCGCGTTGGTAGCTCGCTTGCGCCTCTTGCAAATGGCCAAGGGCCTTGAACGTGGCGCCCAGATTACTGTGCGCTTCGGCGTCGTCGGGTGACAGCGCCACGGCCTTCTGCATGGGCTCCAACGCGTCGGCATGGCACCCCAGGCGGCTCAACGCGGCGGCCAGCATCTTCCACGCAAACTCGTGGTGAGGAAAGCGCTGCGTCAGCGGTGCGGCGAGGGTGACGGCCTCGGCATAGCGGCCACTGGTGAACAGCGCCACCAAAGCCCGAGTGTCCGATACCAACGGGTTGGCTTCAACCACCGGTACGCACGTGTTCATCGCGGGAGTCGGTAGGCCTTCAGCGAGCCCAACGCAAACCCGCTGTCTCGCCCAGCAGCCCAGCGCTCAAACATCCCCCTGTAAGCCGCCTCCACCCGCCGTGTAAAACCGGCCTCGTCCATCAGCGCACTGGCTTGCATCTCAGCCCGCAAGCCGGCTCGTAGGTTTGCCAGCTTCAGCAAGTCCGCCGCCAAGGTTGTCGCAATTTGCACGTACTGCGCCTCGGTGTGCGCAATCCACTCCGGGTGCCCCACCCCGTGCAGGATCGCGCTGCCCAAGGTGCCCACGCTGGGCCTGCCCGCCAGGGTGACAAAGGGCACACCCAGGTACAGGCTCTCAAACAGCGTGGTTCCCGAGTTGTGCGGAAAGCAGTCCAGCCCAATGTCGATCTGGCGCAGCACGTCCCAGGGCGGGCTGTGGTAACCGATGCTCAGGCGTTCGCGGCCAATGCCATGCTGGGCAAAGCGCTCGGCCAGCTCGTCTTGCATGCTGGTTGTGCGGTAGTCGCCGCTGTCAATAACCAGGCGCGCGTTGGGCAGGCGTTTGAGTAGCTCAGCCCACACCCGCACGGTGTGGTGGTTGATGCGCACCGCGCGGGTCAGGCTGCCAAAGGTGAGGTAGCCGTTTTGCTCCGCAGGCAAGGCGTTGACCTCACCCATGCCTTCTGCGGCTCGGTAGACCAGGCCAGGGCCGTCCAGGCGCCAGGGCGTTTCGCTGAACAGCGCTTCGCTGCCCGCTGGCACGGTGGGCCAGTCGGTCAGGTAGTAGTCGATGGCGCTTAGACCCGTGGTGTAGCCAAAGTCGAGCCAGTGCAAAGATACCGGTGCGGGTTTGCGGGCGAATACTTGCAGCCGGTTGCCGGCGGTGTGGCCGGCCACGTCGACCAGGATGTCGATGCGGTCATCACGGATGCGCTGGGCCAATGCCTCGTCACTCAGGCCACGGGTGGGCACCCAGTGGTCCACGTAGCCTTTGTAGCGCTCGGTGACGGCGTCTTCACGGGCCAGTTCGGCGTAGGCGTAGACCTCCACCACGCTGTGGTCGTGCTGACAGCAGGGGCCCAGGAAGTGGCGTGAGGAGGTGGCGTGAGAGCGGGCGAGACGTAGCCCACCTTCAGGCGCCGGGCCAGGGTTGCGGTCGTTGTCGTGAGCGCGCCACGCGGCGCGATGGGGTTGGCCAAATTGTGCTTCGAAACGCCGGTAGACCGCGAAGACTTCTTCCGCGCTTTTGTCAGGGTGGTAGTTCAGGGTGAATAAGAGGTTGCGCAATGGCGCGGCAAATTCGGGATCAATCCGCAGTGCGCTGTAGTAGCTGGCTTCAGCGTCATCCATCCGACCTAGATCCTTCAATGAGTTGGCGAGGTTGTAATGGGCGTCTGGAAAGTCAGGCTTGAGTCGCAGTGCCTGTCGGTAGCTAGTACCGACTCGGGTAGCTCGCGCTGCGCCTGCAACGGCGTTGCCGAGGTTGAAGCGCCTCTGCGAGGTTCGGCGCGCGCCGGCCGGTTGATCTGCAACGCCCGGACGGTAGCTGGCTTCGGCTTCGTCCAAACGATCGCCGCTTTGAACATGGCACCCAAGTTGCTGTGCGCTTCGGCATCGTCAGGCGATAACTCGACCGACTTTTGCATCGGGCCTATCGCCTCCTCAATCCGACCGAGTCGATTGAGTGCCGTAGCCAATATCATCCAACCATGTCCCCGCTCGGGAAAGCGTCTCGTCATTGCCTCACCGACGCCCACGGCTTCAGCGTACCGGCCTGCGCGAAACAATGCGCGCAATGACTTAAGCTCTATAGCGTTGAGCGTCGTCGCCTGTTGAAGCGCTTGATCAATGGTTAAACTGGCGCCTGTTTGCGCTGAGTCAGCTTGGGTCATGTTTGGTTCGTGCGGGAGTATGCGTTTCCATGCAGCCATAGTCTGCCACCATCCAAGCATCAATCACGCGCGAAAACTCCGATGTCGAACTGCTTGTAGCCATGGTCTCTACGCAACCTCTCCAACCGCCAACCTCATTCAGTGCCGATCAGGCCCTACAGCAAGCCATCAGCGCGCACCGGGCTGGCCAGCTAAGGGAGGCGCATCGCCTCTACCGCCTGATCTTGCAAGCGCAACCCAATCATCCCGACGCGCACCACAACCTGGGCGCCCTGGCGCTGCAGCACGGGAACCCGGCTATCGGACTGCCCCACTTTCATGCGGCATGGCAGGCGCGGCCAGACTACCCGCAATATTGGCAGAGCTATGCCAACGCCTTGATCGAAGCCGGGCAGTTCGACGCGGCGCGACAACTGTTGGCGCAACCCATCCCACCAGCCGTGCCGGGCGACGCCGTCAGCCTGGCGCGCCGCCTTCCCGGCCGCGCCGATGGCGCCGGACCAAACACCTGAGCAAACGCTGCAAGCCCTGGTACCCCTGTTCACCCAAGGCCGCTACGCCGAACTGGAGCCGCCGGCCCGCGAGCTGACCCAGCGCCACCCGCAGTACGGCCTTGGCTGGAAGCTGCTGGCTGCCGCGCTCAAACTGCAGGCGCGGTCGGCCGAGGCTTTGGTCCCCATGCAACAAACCGTGGCCCTGCTGCCCGGTGACCCGGAGAACCACAACAACCTGGGCGGCACCTTGAGCGACCTTGGCCGTCTGGCCGAGGCTGAGTCGTGCTTTCGCCACGCCCTTGGCTCAACCCCGGCTACGCCGATGCCCACTACAACCTGGGCAACACCCTGCGGCCATCGGACGCCACACAGAGGCCGTGACCAGCTACCGCCGCGCCTTGGAGATCCAACCCAACAATCCTTCAGTTCACACCAACCTGGGCTGTGCCCTGGCGGACCTGGGACAGGGACAGGCCGCCGAGGCCAGTTTCCGCCAGGCCCTGGCCTTGGCGCGCGACCACGTTGAGGCGCTGAGCAACCTGGGCAACACCTTGATGCAGCGCGGCGAGCTGGAGCAGGCCGAAGCACTGCAGCGCCAAGCGCTGCAACTGCGCCCCAACTACACGCTGGCACTGTGCAACCTGGGCTCGGTGTTGCACGCACAAGACCGCCCGGACGAAGCGCTGCAAAGCCTGCAGCAGGCCCTGGCGCTCCAACCCGACAACTTTGACGCCTTGTCCAGCCAGGGCGCCATGCTGCACGGGCAAGGCCGAGCCACCGAAGCCGAGGCCAAACTGCGCAAGGCACTCGCGCTGCAGCCCGACTCTGTCAACACCTTGGCCAACCTGGGCTTGGCGCAATATGCGCAAGACCGGCCCGACGAGGCCCTGGCCACCCTGAACCAGGCGTTGGCAATCAAGCCTGACTACGTCAACGCGCTATCCAACCTGGGCAACACCTTGTGTGTGCTGGGCCGCCTGGACGAGGGTGAAGCCGCTTACTGCCGCGCCCTGGAACTCAAACCGGACGACGTCGCGGCCAACAGCAACCGCCTGTTTGGCTTGAACTACCACCCTGATCGCAGCGCAGAAGAGATCTTTGCCGCCTACCAGGCGTTTGAGCAGCATGTTGGCCGCGTGCACCGCGCCGCCTGGCGCCCCCACCTCAATGATCGAAACCCGGCGCGGCGCCTGCGCCTTGGCTACGTGTCGCCGGACTTCAAGCTGCATTCCTGCCGCCACTTTCTGGAGCCCTTGCTGGCCCAGCATGATCGGCAGAATTTCGAGGTCTTTGCCTACGCCCAGCTCGACTATGAAGACGACGTGACCGCGCGCTACAAAACCTACTTGGACCACTGGGTCGGCACCCGTGGTCTGAGCGACGACGCCTTGGCCGAGCGCATTCGCGCTGACGGCATCGACATACTGGTGGACGTGGCCGGCCACACCTCGGGCAACCGGCTGGGCGTATTTGCCTGCAAGCCCGCGCCGGTGTCAGTGTCCTGGCTGGGTTATGGCTACACCACCGGCCTGACCGCCATCGACTACTACCTGTGCGACGCCCACAGCGTGCCCGCCAACGCGCAACACCTGTTCAGCGAGACCCCCTGGCGCTTACCCGTAGGCTGGGTCTACCGAGCCAGCGAAGGCATGGGTGAGGTAAGCCCACTGCCGGCCTTTGAGCGTGGTTATGTGACCTTCGGCACCCTGACCCGGCGCATCCGCATCAACCACCGCACGATTGCGGCGTGGGCGGCTATTCTGAAGAGGGTCAGCAATTCAAGGCTGGTGATCGACAGCTCGTCGTTCAGGCACGAGTATGCCCAAACCTTGCTACAGCAGCAGTTTGCCGCGCATGGCATCGGCCCCGAGCGACTGCTGCTGGGTTGCCACACACCGCCCTGGGACACACTGCGTGGCATTGACATCGGGCTGGACTGCTTTCCCCACAATTCGGGCACCACCTTGTACGAATCGCTGTACATGG
>JADKEH010000037.1 GCA_016718155.1 Candidatus Rhodoferax randersensis
CGGCCATGCGCGGAGACACAATCAGGGCATCAATACGCGTGCCGTTGTGCTGCAGGCGCAATGCCAGCGGGTTTTTGGGCGTACCACGCTCCACCTGGGCGTTGAACGGCGTGCCGTTGACCGTGCCGGTGATGGCGATATCGTTGATGCGCGAATTGCTACGAATTTCATAGCTGCTGGCGCCTATGCGTACACGGGCCGAGCCGGTTTCGCCCACGAATTCATCGACGTGAACCGGGGTGTAGGCGTGCTTGCCGTCCTGCGCCAGGGTCACCACCACATAGTCCTTGCCCGCCTGCACGCCATAGCCCGGCAACTGGCCGCTGATGGCTGCCGCACGCTCGCGCGACTTGCGGCGCACGAACGCCGCCAGCGCCAGCAGGAACGAGGGATCTTCGTGCGGCACGTCTTCAGCGGAGAAGCCCTTGCCATAGTTCTCCGCAATGAAACCGGTGTTGAAGTCACCCGACACAAAGCGTGGGTGCGCCAGAAGTGCCGCCTGGAACGGAATATTGCTGCTGATACCGCGAATGACAAAACCGTTGAGCGCCTCGCGCATCTTGGCAATCGCGTCGTTGCGGTCAATGCCATGCACGATCAGCTTGGCGATCATGGAGTCGTAGAACATCGGAATCTCGCCACCGTCCTGCACGCCGGTGTCCACGCGCACGCCCAGCCAGTCCTGGGTGTTGGACTGGAACATGGTCTGCTCCGGTGGGGCAAAGCGCACCAGTCGGCCGGTGGAGGGCAAAAAGTTGCGGAACGGGTCCTCGGCATTGATACGGCACTCGATGGCCCAGCCATTGCGTTTGACTTCTGCCTGTGTCAGCGGCAGTTTTTCGCCCGCCGCCACGCGGATCATCAGCTCCACCAAGTCCAGCCCGGTGATGCACTCGGTCACCGGATGCTCCACCTGCAGGCGGGTGTTCATCTCCAGGAAGTAGAAGCTCTGGTCCTTGCCGACCACAAACTCCACCGTGCCGGCGCTCTGGTATTTCACCGCCTTGGCCAGGGCCACAGCCTGCTCGCCCATGGCCTTGCGGGTGGCGTCGCTGATGAAGGGGCTGGGCGCCTCTTCAATCACCTTCTGGTGGCGGCGCTGGATGGAGCACTCGCGCTCGTTCAGGTAAATGACATTGCCGTGGGCATCGCCAATCAACTGGATCTCGATGTGGCGGGGTTCCTCGACAAATTTCTCGATGAACACGCGGTCATCACCAAAGCTGTTGCGCGCTTCGTTCTTGCAACTGGTAAAGCCTTCAAACGCTTCCTTGTCGTTGAACGCCACGCGCAGGCCCTTGCCCCCGCCCCCGGCGCTGACGCCTTGATCATCACGGGGTAGCCAATGCCTTTGGCGATCTCCACTGCGCGCTCGGGTGTATCAATGGCGTCGTTCACACCAGGGATGCAGTTCACACCGGCGGCACCGGCCAGCTTCTTGGACTCAATCTTGTCGCCCATGGCGCCAATCGAGTAGTGCTTGGGTCCGATGAAGACAATGCCCTCTTCTTCCACGCGCTTGGAGAACTCGGCGTTCTCGCTCAAAAAGCCATAGCCGGGGTGCACCGCTTGCGCGCCGGTCTGCTTGCAGGCGGCAATGATCTTGTCGGCCAGCAAATAGCTCTCGCGGCTGGGCGCCGGGCCAATGTGCACGGCCTCGTCGGCCATCATCACGTGGCGGGCGTCCTTGTCGGCGTCCGGAATAAACGGCCACGGTCTTGATGCCCATCTTGCGGGCGGTGGCGATGACGCGGCAGGCAATCTCGCCACGGTTGGCAATCAGTATTTTGGTAAACATTTGCAGTCTCCTATTCGGGAATCAGTTTGTTGGCTTTGCGCAGTGGCGTGAAATGCCACCAGGGTTGCGCAGGGCCGCCATTCATAAAGTCTTTGGCGGCCAGAAAGGTATCGAGCACACAGGGATCGTGGCGTTGGCCCATGGGGGTGCGCAGCGCGTCAACATCGCAATCGGGTCCATCGCCACATCCGCCGGCGGTGTTCACGCCAAGACCACGCAGGTCCCCAGCGATGGACTTCCCGTAGCAGGGATGTCCGTCAACACGCGAGCCTCAGAGCAGCACGGCCTAGGCAACCAACCCTCCAAGAGCAGGCTGCCTGGGGACTTTGCGCAGGTAAGGAGGAGGCCGAGGCCGGGGGACAGCGCAAAGTGCCCGGCAGCCCGCTCGCACGCGATAGACATTGGCACGCATAAAGTCCAGGCCTACAGCGGAATATTCCCATGCTTGCGCCACGGATTCTCCAGCTTCTTGTCCTTCAGCATCACCAGCGAGCGGCAAATGCGCTTGCGGGTCTCGGACGGCAAAATCACATCGTCAATAAAGCCCCGTGCCCCCGCCACAAACGGATTGGCAAAACGCGCCTTGTACTCCGCCTCCTTGGCCGCCAGCTTGGCCGGGTCGCCCTTGTCTTCGCGGAAGATGATCTCGACCGCACCCTTGGCACCCATCACCGCAATCTCTGCATTCGGCCAAGCCAGGTTCACGTCGCCACGCAAATGTTTGGATGCCATCACGTCGTAGGCACCGCCATAGGCCTTGCGGGTGATCACCGTGATCTTGGGCACGGTGCATTCGGCATAGGCATACAGCAGCTTGGCGCCGTGCTTGATGATGCCGCCGTACTCTTGCGAAGTGCCGGGCATGAAGCCGGGCACATCCACAAAGGTGATGACCGGGATGTTGAACGCATCGCAAAAGCGCACAAAACGCGCGGCCTTGATGCTGCTTTTGATATCCAGGCAACCGGCCAGCACCAGCGGCTGATTCGCCACGATGCCAATGGTCTGGCCGTCCATGCGGGCAAAGCCAATGATGATGTTCTTGGCGTACTCGGGCTGCAACTCAAAAAAGTCGCCATCGTCCACGGTCTTGACGATCAACTCCTTCATGTCGTAGGCCTTGTTGGCGTTGTCAGGCACCAGGGTGTCCAGGCTCTTTTCCAGGCGGTCGGCCGGGTCTCCGCTCTTGCGCACGGGCGCTTTCTCGCGGTTGCTCAACGGCAGGTAGTTGTACAAGCGGCGCAGCATCAGCAGCGCTTCCACGTCGTTCTCAAACGCCAGATCGGCCACGCCACTCTTGGTGGTGTGGGTGATGGCACCGCCCAGTTCCTCGGCGGTCACCTCTTCATGCGTAACGGTCTTCACCACTTCGGGGCCGGTCACGAACATGTACGATGAGTCCTTGACCATGAAGATGAAGTCGGTCATGGCCGGGCTGTACACCGCACCACCCGCACAGGGCCCCATGATCATGCTGATCTGCGGCACCACGCCGCTGGCCATGACGTTGCGTTGGAACACATCGGCATAGCCGCCCAGCGAGGCCACGCCTTCCTGGATGCGTGCGCCGCCCGAGTCGTTCAAACCAATCACCGGGGCGCCAACCTTCATGGCCTGATCCATGATCTTGCAGATTTTCTCGGCATGGGCCTCAGACAAAGCGCCGCCAAACACCGTGAAATCCTGGCTGAACACAAACACCAATCGGCCGTTGATCATTCCGTAGCCGGTGACCACGCCGTCACCCGGAATTTTTTGGTCCTGCATGCCGAAGTCCACACAGCGGTGTTCGACAAACATGTCCCACTCTTCAAACGTGCCTTCGTCCAGCAGCAGCTCCAGCCGTTCACGGGCCGTGAGCTTGCCTTTTTTGTGCTGTGCGGCGATGCGTTTCTCGCCGCCGCCCTGGCGCGCGAGTTCGCGCTTGGCTTCCAGTTGTTCGAGTATGTCGTGCATGGTTTCCTTCTTTCCGGTCAATGATGGGGTTGTATTCGATTGCTACTTTATTCTGATAGCTACTCAGGCGGTCTTTTCGAGGGCTAGAAGCAGATTTCGTGCTGCGGTCGAGGCTGCCAGCTGGCCCGCCTCCACGGCGCGTGTCATCTCAGGCAGCAGTCCGCGCACCGCCGGATTCTGGCGAAACGATTGTTTGAGTCCGGCGTCAATGCGCTCCCACATCCAGGCCAGGGCCTGGTGCTGGCGCCGATCAGCCAGCTTGCCATTGGCCTGGCCCAGCGCCTGAAACTCGGTCACCGACGCCCAAAAGCTATCGACGCCCGTGCCGTTCAGGGCACTGATCTGAATCACCTTGGGGTGCCAGAACGCCTTGCGTGATGCGCATCGTGCGGGTCGGGGTTGCCGTGCATTGCCCAACAACCGCAGGCTGGACGATATCTGCGCGCGGGCGCGGGTCGCGGCGTCGGCGTCGATATCGGCCTTGTTGATAACCACCAGGTCGGCCAGTTCCATGACGCCCTTCTTGATGGCCTGCAGGTCGTCGCCCGCATTGGGCAGCTGCAGCAGCACAAACATGTCGGTCATGCCCTGCACCGCCGTCTCGCTCTGGCCCACGCCCACGGTCTCGACGATGACGATGTCGTAACCCGCCGCCTCGCACACCAGCATGGCCTCGCGCGTTTTCTCGGCCACACCGCCCAGCGTGCCGCTGCTGGGGCTGGGGCGGATATAGGCCTCTTCGCGCACCGAGAGCTTCTCCATACGGGTCTTGTCTCCCAGGATGGAACCACCCGACACGCTGCTCGACGGATCAATGGTCAGCACCGCCACGCGGTGGCCCTGCCCAATCAGGTACAGGCCCAAGGCCTCGATGAAGGTGGATTTGCCCACGCCCGGCACGCCGCTGATGCCCAGGCGCAGCGACTTGCCGGTATGCGGCAGCAACGCGGTGAGCAATTCATCCGCCTGCGCTCGGTGGTCAGCGCGGGTCGATTCCAGCAGCGTGATGGCTTTGGCGATGGCGCGGCGGCGCGCCATGGGTGCGCCGTGGAGAATGGTGTCAAGCAACCCAGTTCTCCAGCGTCAGGCCCTCAACAAGCTCGAATTCGCGCGTGTTGTTGGTAACCATCGTGGCGCCGATTGCCAAGGCCTGACAGGCCAGCAGCAAATCACGTTCGCCTATGCGTTGGCCTTTGGTCTCCAGCGATTTACGCACCCGCCCGTAAACCCAGGCGGCGTCCTGATCCCAGTCCAGAATGGGAAATTTCGACAAAAAATTCTCCAGCTTGGCGCGAGAACCGGGGTGAGTGCTTCTTTCGACGCCAAAAGCCATTTCCGCCACAGTGACCGTGGAAATCACCAGCGACTCGCGACCGACTTGAATCAAGCGCTGCAACACGTGTGCAGGCCGCTCGTTGATCACATAGATGCAAGTATTGGTATCCAGGAGATACGTCATGGCAGCAACGGCTCCCGATCAGCTTGAGGCCATTCGTCGCTGCGCTCCAGCTTGAAGTCTGGCTCAAACGCAGCCACTGCGGCCATCACTTCTTGCGCCCAGGTTTCACTGTCGGGTTTCGGTCGCAGAACAACAGCATCACCCCTGTCGCTCAATGGTCACTTCAGCGGTGCTGAAGCGAAACGCCTTGGGCAGGCGCACGCTTGGCTGCGCCCCGTAGTGAAAATCTTGGCAACACCTGGAGTGGGCGCCGCAGGGCGCGTCGTGGTTCGGGTTGTAGCGCTCATGATGGCATCCGGTAATTTGATACATACCAATAATACATACCAAATTCAAAAACACAAGCACTCATGGAATCTGCGCCCGGGGATCTTCGGTCGGGTCAAAGCGGGTGATGCCGGGAAAGGCCTCTGCGCTGCGCCACTCCGGGGGCACTTCCACTGTGGCCCAGTACTCCTCTATTCCGGCAATCCGGCCGTCATCGACCTGAAAGAACGAGGTCGCAAAAAAATGCCGGGGTGGATGGTCCACGCGCGCCAGCGACATGACGCGGCCGTCCTGCAAGTGCTCTACCTCCAGCAGCTGGATGGTCCAGCCCTCGGGGTAACGGGCGTTGACGTCAATCAGTGCATCGGCGCCAGCAATGCGCTCGCCACTGGCCCACCAAACGGTTTGCACATCGTCGTACAGGCAGGATCGCGCTTTGGGCCAGTTGCGCGCCTGCAGTGCCGCCCAGAATCGGCGAACCGCCCGCACGCTGGGCGTGGCGGGCATGCGCAGGTAGTCGTTGTCCCACTCGCCCTCACCCACCTTGGCAAAACCCCAGCGCAGGTAGAAGCGGTTTGGCGTCACTGTCCTTCAGCGCGCACAGCTCCACCGGCAATTGCTCGGCATCGGCCTGCTTGCACACCCAGCGCATAGCCTTGGCCCCCAGGCCATGGTTCTGCCAAAGCGGGTCGATGTACAGATGGTCCAGACGGAAGGCGTGGGACAGATGTTTGAGCACCAAAAAGCCCACGCGCTGGCCCTGCACCTCAATGTGGTGGGTGTTCTCGGGTACAAAACCCTCGGCCAGGCGCTCGCGCGCTCGCGCCTCGTCGTAGCGGCCCAAGTGGGTCAAGCTCTCGCGCATGGCGCGCAGGCGCAACGCCAACAGCTCCTCAAAGTCGTCGGCCCTGGCTGGCACCAGGGTCCAACCACCATGGGACGCCATGGGTTTCACCCCAGCGCTTTCTGAATCTGGTCCAGCACTTCACGGGCCGACACCGGTATCGGCGTGCCCGGGCCAAAGATGCCCTTGACGCCTGCGGCGTACAGCATGTCGTAGTCTTGCCGCGGAATCACGCCACCGACAAACACCATGATGTCATCGGCGCCCTGCTTCTTCAGCTCGGCAATGATGGCCGGCACCAGCGTCTTGTGCCCGGCGGCGAGCGTGGACACGCCGACCGCGTGCACGTCGTTCTCAATCGCCTGGCGGGCGCATTCTTCGGGCGTCTGGAACAGCGGGCCCATGTCCACGTCAAAACCCAGGTCGGCAAAAGCGGTGGCTACCACCTTGGCGCCGCGGTCGTGGCCGTCCTGGCCCAGCTTGCTGATCATGACGCGGGGGCGGCGGCCCTGGGCTTCTGCGAAGGCGGCGATGTCTTTCTTCAACTGTTCCCAGTATTCCATGGTGTCTCCCCCGGCGGCGTCGTAGGCGGCCGCGTAGACGCCGCTGACTTTTTGGGTGTCGGCACGGTGGCGGCCAAAAGCCTTTTCCATGGCGTCACTCACCTCACCCACCGTGGCGCGCAGGCGAATCGCCTTGATGGACAGGTCCAACAGGTTGCCAGAATTGTTTTCTGCTGCAGAAGTGATAGCAGCCAACGCAGCATCCACGAGGGCTACATCCCGTTTTTGCTTGATAACTTTGAGCCGGGCGATCTGCCCGTCGCGCACCGCCACATTGTCGATATCGCGCGCCTCGATCACGTCCTCGGTCTTGAGCTTGTACTTGTTGACGCCGACGATCACGTCCTTGCCGCTGTCGATGCGGGCCTGCTTCTCGGCCGCGCTGGCCTCGATCTTGAGCTTGGCCCAGCCGCTGTCCACGGCCTTGGTCATGCCGCCCATGGCTTCGACTTCTTCAATGATGGCCCAGGCGGCATCGGCCATATCCTGGGTGAGCTTTTCCATCATGTAGCTGCCAGCCCAGGGGTCGATCACGTTGGTGATGTGGGTCTCTTCCTGGATGATGAGCTGGGTGTTGCGGGCGATGCGGGCGCTGAACTCGGTGGGCAGCGCAATCGCTTCGTCAAAGCTGTTGGTGTGCAGGCTCTGCGTGCCGCCAAACACCGCCGCCATGGCCTCGACCGTGGTGCGCACCACGTTGTTGTACGGGTCCTGCTCGGTGAGCGACCAGCCGCTGGTCTGGCAATGGGTGCGCAGCATCAGCGATTTGGGGTTCTTGGCGTCAAAGCCTTTCATGATGCGGCACCACAGCAGGCGCGCGGCGCGCATCTTGGCCACTTCCAGGTAGAAGTTCATGCCGATGGCCCAGAAGAAACTCAGGCGCCCGGCAAAGTCGTCCACGTCCATGCCCTTGGCGATGGCGGTCTTCACGTACTCCTTGCCGTCGGCCAGCGTGAAGGCCAGTTCCAGCGCCTGGTTGGCGCCGGCTTCCTGCATGTGATAACCGCTGATGCTGATCGAGTTGAACTTGGGCATGTTCTGCGCCGTGTACTCGATGATGTCGCCAATGATGCGCATCGAGGGCGCGGGCGGGTAGATGTAGGTGTTGCGCACCATGAACTCTTTCAGAATGTCGTTCTGAATCGTTCCGCTCAGTTGGTCCTGGCTCACGCCCTGCTCTTCCGCCGCCACCACATAGCCGGCCAGCACCGGCAGCACGGCGCCGTTCATGGTCATGGAGACGCTCACCTTGTCCAGCGGAATCTGGTCGAACAGGATCTTCATGTCCTCGACCGAGTCGATCGCCACGCCGGCCTTGCCCACGTCGCCGGTCACGCGCGGGTGGTCGGAGTCGTAACCACGGTGCGTGGCCAGGTCAAACGCGACCGACACGCCCTGCCCGCCGGCGGCCAGCGCCTTGCGGTAGAAGGCGTTGGATTCTTCGGCGGTGGAGAAACCGGCGTACTGGCGGATGGTCCAGGGGCGCACCGCGTACATGGTGGCTTGGGGGCCGCGCAGGTAGGGCTCGAAACCGGGCAGCGTATTGGTAAAGGCTAAGTGGGCCGTGTCTTCGGCGGTGTACAGCGGCTTGACCGCAATGCCGTCCGGGGTGATCCAGTTCAGGGCGTCCACATTGCCGCCGGGGGCGGACTTGGCGGCGGCCTTGGCCCATGCGTCCAACGTGGCGGCTTTGAATTCGGGGTTTTTGTCAGTCATATCGTGATCCTGTGGGCCGCAATGGTGATCGTTTTCGGGAAAACGGTCTAGTTTTGGTTGCGTCTGAGCTTGTCTTTTAGTTTACATTATTCATAATTATTGATTCAAAATATTCATTTGAGCTTACAAGCCTCCAAATACGCCCGATGAATCCCCAGCCTGCACAAACCACGGACCTGCGCAGTACAAAGTCCCTGTCGCCCAAAGCCCTCTATGTGGAAGTGGCCGAGCTGCTGCGCCAGCGCATCTTCAAGCGCGAGCTGGAGCCAGGAAGCTGGATTGACGAGCTGCGTCTTGCCGAGGAATACGGCATCAGCCGCACGCCGCTGCGCGAGGCGCTCAAAGTTCTGGCCGCCGAAGGCCTGGTGACCATGAAGGTGCGCCGTGGTGCCTATGTGACCGAAGTGTCGGCCAACGACCTGGCCGACGTGTACCACCTGCTGAGCTTGCTGGAGAGCGACGCGGCGGGCGTTGTTGCCACCAAAGCGACTGACGCCGAACTGGCCGAACTGCAAAAGCTGCACAAGGCGCTTGAGGCTGCCGCCAAACCCGGCAAGGCCAACACCGACCAGTTCTTCGCCCTCAATGAACAGTTTCACATGCGCCTGCTGGCCATCGCCAACAACCGCTGGCGCGACCAGATGGTGGCAGACCTGCGCAAGGTGATGAAGCTGAACCGCCACAACTCCCTGCTCAAGACCGGCCGCATCGCAGAATCATTGGCCGAACACCAGGCCATCATGGCCGCGCTGCTGGCGCGGGATGCGGCAAGCACGCAGGAGCGCATGCGGGAGCATTTTGCTAATGGGTTGGAGGCG
>JADKEH010000038.1 GCA_016718155.1 Candidatus Rhodoferax randersensis
GACGGCCATTGGACCTGGGTTGACCCCTGGGGCTGGACCTGGATCGACGACGCACCATGGGGATTCGCGGTGTCGCACTATGGGCGCTGGGCGCATTTGGGGGGCACTTGGGCCTGGGTCCCCGGGCCGGTGCGCACGCGCGCCTACTATGCGCCGGCACTGGTGGCGTTTATCGGTGGCAACAACTTCCAGTTGACCATCACCAGCGGCAACGTGGGCGGTGTGGCGTGGTTTCCTCTGGCGCCGCGAGAAATCTACCAACCGTCGTATCGGGTCAGTCGCGGCTATTTCGACAACATCAACCGCAGCAACACCGTGGTCAATACCACGGTGATCAACAACAGCTACAACAGCTACAACACCACCAACGTCACCCACATCACCATGTGGTCTACGCCAACCGGCAAGTGCCCGGTGCCGTGGTGGCGGTGCCCGCCACGGTGTTCGCGCAGTCGCAACCGGTGTCACGCTCGGCCGTTCGGGTGCCGCGCGAAGCACTCGCCGCAGCCCAAGTTGCAGCGGCCGCGCCGGTGGCACCCACCCAAGCCAGCGTGCATGGCGCGGGCACGGTGGGCGACAAGCCGCCCGCGCGGGTCATGGAGCGACCGGTCGTGGCCCGCACGGCCCCCGCCGCCGCCCACGCCGGATTCGCCGCGCACCAGGCTCAACTGAGCGCTGAACCGGGCAGGCCGCTGAACCAGGCCGCGCGCGCGGAACTCAAACCGGCCGTGACCACGCCCACGCCACGGGTGCGGGTTCTGCCGCCAGCGCCCGCAGCGCAGGCCGCCACCCCGCCGCCACCGATGCCATCAGCGCCACCGGCTGAGCCACGCACAAAGGACAAGCAGAACGAAAAAACCGAACCGCGCCGCCAGGACGACACACGGGGTCGGCCAGAACCGCGCAGTCAAGGTGTGGCGACTCCGGCACCCACACCCGCACCGACACCTACACCTGCGCCAGTCGCCGCTCCTGCTGCGCCGACACCCGTACCGCACCCTGCGGTGCAGCCCAGGCCTGCGGCGGCGCCGGTTCCTATGCCGCCACAGGTGACACCTGATCGGCCGCAGCGGCCGCAGCGAACGCCAGAGTCGACCCCCGAACCCAAGGTGAGCCTGCCGGCCGCTTTGCCAGCCAGCGCCGCCGCGCCGCCACCACCTCCGCAACGGCCAGCACCCCGGCCGCAAGCGCAACCGCCGACGACCTCGGAACCAAAGGCCACTCCACCACCGAGCGCGCAGCGCCCGGTGGAACGACCAGCCGAGCGACCCGCCGCCCCAGCCGTACGCCCGCCTCAAGCCGCACCGGCACCGACCGCACCGGCATCGACCGCACCGGCACCGACCGCACCGGCGCTGCCCCGACCGCCGGTGGTATTGCCGCCCCCGGTAGCCGCGCCCGCCCCTGCAGCACCCGCTCCTTCACGCGAACGCGCCAACAAGCCGCGACCTGCCACCAGCGCGTCAAAAGACACCGAGGATGAACGCGACGGACCCAAGCGCGACGGTCAAGGCCGCAAGCCCCGCAACTAGAGTGCTGCACCAACGCTTAGCCGACACCACCCGAGCAGTCGGGATGCCATGGCCGGCGTCCGACGCGCCGCTGCTGGAGCACTGCCAAGTGGTGCACGACAATCGGCGCAGCCAACCCAGGTCCAGTCCACGCACCGGCGTTGTGACCGATGCACGCTCTGTTGTGGTCTGCCTGGAGGCGCGCGATGCGTGTCACGGCCTCGAGATTGTCGGCTCCCGAATTGTCAAGGCTCGCACCGGCAACTTCGTCGCCGACTTCAGCAACTTCAGGCGCCGCACCGAGACAACGGGCTGGCGCTTCAACGCGCTGATCCTGTTTGTCGATGACCTGGTGGTCTACCGCTCGTGGGGCGGACAGCCTAAGGTCAGCGAGGTCGAGGTCACCCACAACCCATTGGGGCCGCTGCAAGACGTGGGCCCGTCCCTGATCAGCGGACGTTAGAGCGCGGCCGCAGGCAGGCGAGTCGCGTGGCGCGCCCTGTGTGGGCTGGCAGACAAACCCCCGGAAAGCGAAACCCTACGCTGACAACAGATGCCTCACACCGTCTCTGAAAACATACCGCAATGCATCGTGCTGGCTCCCTGTTCGCATTGATTGATGACTCAAAGGCTGAGGCGTCCGGCTGCCAGCGCGTGGGCCAGGAGGCCGCCACCGACCGACACGATCAGCGCGAGCGAGATCAGTGCAGCGCCTGTGGTGCCCACCGCTCTCTCCAACGCGCCCGCCATCGATGGATTCTTCAGACCGCCCAACTCCGGCTGCGAGATGACGCCCAGTGACAAAGGGGACCCCGCCACGAGCTGTAGCAGACAGACCAGATAGCCGACCTTGCAAGTCCAGGTACCGGCCCAGCGTGCCAGGCGCACGCTTCGCAGTCGGCGTGTCGGCGTGTCGGCGTGTCGGCGTGTCGGCGTGTCGGCGGGCCACCCGCATGCTCGCGGGAGTTGTCATGCGGTGGCCCTCAAAGGTTTAGGTGTTCTGGGGAAATGCAGAAAGACGATGCCGCTCAGGACTGCCGCCAAGAAGCACCACACCGAGATGAACCAGGTGGTGTAGAACGCGGCGGCGGCGATCAGCGACAGCGTGGCCGCCGCACCAAATAGCTGCACCGAGCGATGACTGGAAAACATAGGGCTGACGCAGGCGCCCAGCAAGTAGAAGCCAGTCGCCGTGATTTGATGGAGGTGTGGAAAGACGTAGCTGATGTGGCGGCCCTCGACCCGCGACACGACCGGCTGGCGCACCAGGTAGTACAGCAGCAACAGGCTCACCGCGCAGCCCGCCAGCGTGATCGCGCCCAACACCTTTCGGCGCCACTTCGACGGCTCCAACAGCAGCACCGCCACCGGAATGTAGACGGGCCAGACGACCTGCGAGAACAAGGAATAGAGTTGGGTCAACACCGTGTTGAGAAAAGGCGCTTTGTCGGGGAAGGTCAGCCACAGCGCCCCCTCCAACAACTGCTGCACGCCAAACAACACGGGTATCAGCGCGAACGGCCACTCGGCAGCTTGCCGCGCGCGCCGCGTTGTGACCGTGCCAATGGCCAGCAGGACGACTCCGGCGGTGAAGCTGGCGGTGGCGGAAAAGCACATGGTGTAAAGCTTGTAAGGCCACGCCGCAACTTCGTCAGTGCGCTAGCGCACAGGACTGCTGCGTCCAGCGATCGTTGAGCCTGCGTGCTGTGGCGCACAGATCGTGAGGAGCGTGCCGCGTACAGTCAAACACTACTTAGTGAAGCTCAGGACCCGCCGTGAAGACCGATACACCTGTTGCGCCCGATATCGCCCCGCCACCCAATCAGCCCGATCCCGGGTTTGAAGCCATCAAGGCCGAGGTAGAAGCCGCCTTGCGTCAGCGCTCAACAGCGGCTGTGACCGTCGAAGTCACAGGCGCCGACGTCACCCTGTCGGGCCGAGTTGAAAGCCGCTCTGAGCGTGACCTGGCAGGCCTTTCGGCCTGGGGAACACCTGGCGTTCGCAAGGTGATCAACCGCATCTCGGTTGACGCGCGAAGCCCGCCCAACAGCAGTACCAAGGAGAGTCCACCATGAACAGCACCGTGAATGCCAATAGACGAATCAGAAAGAGCGTCATCGCTGAACTCAACTGGGATGTTGGGATAAACGCCGGGCAGATAGCCGTCGAAGTGCTCGACGACGTGGTGACCTTGAGCGGTCAGGTCGCAAGTTATGCCGAGAAGTGGGACGCCGAGCGTGCCGTGCAACGCGTCTCGCGCGCCAATCCGCGCACGGTGGATGTCGAGGACGATCAAACAGAGTCTGACCCGCCATGCCACGCCGACCTGGCGCGTTCGGCCGACGGGGTGCTGAAGTGGATGACCGGCCTACCCATGAACTCGGTCAAAGTAGTGCTCAAGGATGGCAGCGTCACCCTATCGGGAGAGCTTGATCGGGACAATCCAAGGCAACCCATCGACCACACTGAGGTGCCCTTGCCGACGATTCAATTGGACACCGATGCCACGCCGACCTCCGCCGCAAAGCTGGAGGCCCCGGCGCCACGGCGGGCAGCACAGTCGAATTGGCCGCCGCCACCTTGGCGGCGCCGACCAACGAGCGCCTCAACGACTCGGCCTGCTGCGGCGGACCTGTGCTCAAGGTTGTGAACAATATCACCGTCAACTGCTGACAGCTCCCCGGCGTTATCGATGGGTGCGGCGTTCGGGATGGTCGGCGCCGGGTCAGTGCACCGTGAACGGCATGCCAAGCAAAATTCGCGCGTCCAATGCGGCGTGGCGCACAGATCACAGCGGGTCTTCGCTGCACACTTCAATTCTCCCATCACGCGAAAGTTCACATGAATACCAACGCATCAATTCCACTGGCTGCTCGCTCAGGAAGACCATCGGGCGCCTTGCTCAACGCAACGCGATTCGACCCAGCGGCGCAAGATGATGTGGTCACGGTGCCCGGCCTCCCGACGATCGACGACGGGCTACCCCGGGCCACCGTTCTGGCTGACACCGACATCGCCATCCTGGCCGAAGACGTGCTTCGCGCGGCCACCTATTTGCCACTGGATGTGGTCAGAGTGCGGGTCGACGGCGGCTGGGTCACGCTCACAGGTGAACTCGACTGGAAGTACCAGAAGCAAGCCGCCGCCAGGGCCGTGGCCGACTTGCGCTGTGTCATGGGCGTCACCGATCGCATCATGATTCGACCCAAGGTGTCAACTGGATGGTCGGCGACGCCAGGTTGATTGGACACCTTGCTCACCAGGCCTCGTCATTGCGAGGACCGCAGCGACGTGGCAATCCAACTTGGTGCGCCGTGTGTGGCCTGGCGGACAGACCCTTGGCAGGCAAAGCCCTACCCTGACCACAGATGCCTCACAGGTCGTGTCGCGTCACCAACCCGGTCTACACAAATCTACTGCCCTTCGATTGGAGATTGATATGAAACACGTTCTTTCCACAGCTCTGGCCCTGGTCTTGAGCACTGCCGCACTGGCACCAACGCAAGCGCTGGCGCAGGCCACGGTTCACGTGGTCATCGGTCGCGCACCGCCGCCGATGCGCCACGAGGTGATTCCCGAGATGCGCCGCGGCTATGAATGGGCACCGGGCTATTGGAACTGGAATGGCCGACGCCACGTGTGGGTGCCTGGCCATCGGCAGCGCACCCGTCATGGCCACTACTACCAGCAGCCCCAATGGCAGCAAGACGGTGACCGCTGGCAGTTCAACCGCGGCGGCTGGCGTCGTGGCGACCGCGACGGCGATGGTGTGCCCAACAGCGTTGACCGCCGGCCGAACGATCCTTCTCGCAACTAGGGTCCGTGCCGCTTGCCGCGGGACATCGGGCAAGTACTGAAAACAAGGGCCATCGTGGCGCTGCTACGATGGCCTTGCCACGTCCGGCCTGCACTGCGAGATGCCCCATGACCCCCACGAACAAGAATGCGCCAAACCTGCCAGCCAACAAATCCTTGTTGCTGCTGCTGGTGTTGGTGTCGGTGGCGTTTGGATGGGTCTTGTTGCCGTTTTATGGAACCATCATGTGGGCCACCATCATCGGCTTGTTGTTTCGGCCCGTGTACCGCTGGCTGCTGGCGCGTCTGGCGGGCCGGCCCTCCGTGGCAGCCCTGTTGACGGTGTTGCTCGTGCTGGTCATCGTCATTCTTCCATTGGCGCTGATCACGGCGTCCCTGGCACGTGAAGCGGCGGGGGTCTACCAGGGCCTGAAATCGGGCGCGCTGAACCCGGTTCTGTACTTGCATGGGGTGTTTGACGCGCTGCCCGGCTGGATCACCGCGCTGCTCGCCCGATTTGGTCTGAACGACTTCGCCACGCTGCAAAACCGGCTCACGGCCGCCCTGACCCAGGGCAGCCAGTTCATGGCCACCCAGGCACTGGGCATCGGGCAGGACACTTTCGAGTTTGTCGCCAGCCTGTTCATCACCTTGTACCTGTCGTTCTTTCTGATTCGCGACGGCGACAGCATCGCCCGCACCGTCAGGCAAGCAATGCCGTTGCCACCCCGGCACACCCAGGAACTGCTGGGCAAGTTCACCACCGTGATTCTGGCTACCGTCAAGGGCAACTTGCTGGTGGCGGCGATTCAAGGCGCTTTGGGTGGCCTGGCGTTTTGGTTTCTCGGTGTCAGCGCCGCTTTGCTGTGGGCGGTGTTGATGGCGTTCCTGTCGCTGCTGCCGGCGGTCGGCGCTGGTCTGGTGTGGGTGCCCGTAGCGGCCTACTTCTTGATCACCGGCGCCATCTGGCAAGGTATCGCCCTGATCGCTTACTGCGTGCTGGTGATTGGCCTGGTCGACAACCTGCTGCGCCCGATCCTGGTCGGCAAGGACGCGGGCATGCCCGACTATCTGGTGATGATCGCTACGCTGGGCGGCATGGCGGTATTTGGCATCAACGGCTTCGTGATTGGCCCGGTGATCGCGGCGATGTTCATCGCCGTGTGGCACATCTACGGCGTGAGCCGACGCGGCAACTGACTCAAGACCGTCATTGCCAGCGCAGCGCGGCAATCCACCGTTGGGGGCTCTGCACGACGATCTGCACTGCCAGCGCGGCGAGGCCGAGAACCGCATCAAGGAAGCGCAGGTCGACGACGCCAATCAGGTCATACCGTAGCCGTACCCTGAAATATGCGGGTTGATGCCCTGGTGCGACCGCGCTACAAACCGAATTCAAGACCCGTCTCGGCCAAACCGATCAGCCCCACTTGGCTTTGATTGGCTGCCGATACCGCCAGGGCCGCAAGGTAGGCGCCCTGTGGCGTGTTGTTCATGTAGTACACCGCATCGGCCACCTCGCTTGGATAGGGTGCAAGGCCATAGACGGTCGAAAACAGGTAAGTGGCGATCTGTTCCGTGCTGGCAGTCGGCCGACCGCCGTTGGCCAGGATGCCCCAGATGTCGAGCCGCATGACTGCCCCAGACAAGTCCGCCATGGTGTAGCCTTGATCGAACAGGTCGATCACGTCGCCGACCAGGGTCTTCTTGGCGGCCAACGCCGAGTGGCCCAGCACCGCGCCAATCAGCAGCGCAGCTTGGCCCGCAGACTGCGAGGTGCCGGTGTCGAATGCCACGCCCAGGTCGGCGAATTGCGCACGCTCGACGGTATTGAGTTGATCGACGCCGTCGCTGCCCACCAGGTCACGCACCGACCAGACGCTGCCGGCCCTGCCAAGCGAGTACTCATTGCGTCCACCCAGGTAGCGCACGGTGTCGGTACCGGCATCGCCAAAGATCACGTCGTTGCCCGCGCCGCCGTAGAGTGTGTCATTGCCGTTGTCGCCGTACAGGTAGTCCGTTCCGGCATCACCAAAGAGGGTGTCAGCGCCGTCGCCACCGTAGAGGTCGTCGTCGCCAGTGTCCCCATACAACGTGTCGTTGGCGCCTTCGCCATAGATGACGTCAGTTCCTGCCAGGCCATTGAGCCAATTGCTGGCCGAGCCGCCATAAATTGCATCCGCATAGGAGCTGCCGTAGGCGTCCTCCACGCTGACCAGCACATCGCTGCCGGTCGCGTTGCCAAAGGCGGTGCCGCGACCCAGATCGAGCGTCACCCCGGCGGCGGCGTATTCGAAGTGCGCCAAGTCGCGGCCGCTGCCACCATCCATCAGATCGTCACCGGCATCACTGATGAAGCCGTCGTTGCCGTCTTCACCGAACAACCGGTCGTCTCCGGCGCCGCCGTCGAGCAAATCGTCACCCGTCCAGCCGTACAGGTCATCGTTGCCGGTGTCGCCATACAAAGTGTCGTTGCCGGCACCCCCGTCGATCGCGTCGGCGCCGCCGTAGCCTGCCAACACGTCGTTGCCGCCGAGACCCGCCATCTGATCAGATTGGTCGGTGCCGGCAATGAGGGGGTCGTTGCCCTCGGTTCCATAAATCGTTGCCATAGAAAGGTGTCCTTTTCAAGTAAACGCTAGGCTGCGCGGGCAGCCGATTGAGACGCTTCAGGTCAATGGTAGAGCGTTGCGGTAGATCGATCTGTGCGCTGGCACACCTCAGACGCAGTCGCGACACCGGGTTGTTTGGTGGCCAACTTGGCCCGCAATCGTTGGCACCCGTAGCCGACTTCTTGATCACCGGCGCCGTCTGGCAAGGTATCGCCCTGATCGCCTACGGCGTGAGCCGGCGAGGTAAGTGACAAGCGGTCGTCATTGCGAGCGCAGCGTGAAAGGCCGTCATTGCGAGCGTAGCGCGGCAATCCACCGTTGTGGGCTCACCAGCATGGATCGCCGCGCTACGCTCGCGATGACGGGGGCGGGTTGCTCGCAATGACGGAGGGTGCGGTCAGCGGCGGCTGCGGGTCAGGGACAGGGCGGCGTCCAGGGCGGTGGTGAATTCGTCGATCCGGATCGGTTTGGTCAGGTAGCGAAAGCAGCCGGCGGTCAAGCCCCGCTGGACGTCTTCGGGCATCGCATTGGCGCTGAGCGCGATCACCGGAATACAGGCCGTGGTCGGGTCCTGCGCCAGTATCTCCAGGGCGTCGAGGCCACTCATGCCCGGCAGACTGATGTCCATCAGGATGACATCGGGCAAACACTGGCGCGCCTGCGCCAGACCGTCCTCGCCATCGAGCGCGGTCAGCAGACGGACGTCGGGCCGGCGCTCAAGGATCTCCTCCATCAGCGTCACATTGGACGGGTTGTCCTCGACGTAGAGCAGCGTGTGCAAGGGCGCGTCGTCCAGACCCATCGGTGCCGTGCTGTCCGCGTGGGCACCTGGCGGGGGCCCGACGGGGCACTGGCCCGGTCCAGCTCAATCCAGAATTCACTGCCCTCGCCTACCGTACTCTGCACACCGATGCTGCCGCCCATCATGTCCACCAGGCGCTTGCACACCACCAGGCCGATACCGGTGCCCTCAATCGCGCCGGCCTGTTGCCCAAGTCGGTTGAAGGACTGAAAAAGCTGGCTGATCTCGGCTGGTGTCAGGCCCGCGCCGGTGTCTCGCACGCTGACGCGCATCCGGGACGGACCGCTCTGGCCACAGCTCACGATCACGCTGCCGCCCGAGCGGTTGTGCTTGATCGCATTGGAGAGCAAATTGACCAACACCTGCTTCAGGCGCAGGGGGTCCGTGTTGACATAGGCGCCCTCACCCGGTTTGGCAAAGACAACTTGGATGCCGCTGAACTGCGCCTGCGGCTCGATCATCGCCTCGCAGTCGCGCAGCGTGTCCGCCAGCGACGTGGGCTCCAGCACCAGCGCCAGCGTGCCGGACTCGATTACCGCCAGATCGAGAATCTCGTTGATCAACTCCAGCAGGTACCAGCCGGCCTTGAGAATCTGGTCAATGCTCTTCTTCTGGGTGGGCGTGGGCGGCAGGGAACTGGAATCCAGTAGCTGCGCAAAACCCAGAATCGCGCCCAGTGGGGTGCGCAGCTCGTGGCTCATGCTCGACAGAAACTCCGTCTTCGCCTGGTTGGCTTGCTCCGCCACCAGCCTGGCGGCCTCCAACTCCGCGTTGCGATCCTCCAGCACATGAATCAGCCGCAGCCGCTCGGCTTCAACTCGCTGGCGAGCGGTGTTGTCGGTTCCTATCAACAGAAAACCGATGATGACGCCCAAGACATCGCGCAAGGCGGTGACCGAGACCACGGCGGGCAGACGGCTGCCATCCTTGCGCAAGTAGGTCAGCTCATAAATGTCCTCGACGCCCCGCGCGGCTTTGTGCACCAGCGCCTCGAAGCCGGGCGCAATCGGCGTGCCCAGCTCGGCGCTGAGCGCCTGGGCGCGGGCGATCAGTTCCGCGGGGTCCGACAGCTCGGCCGGTGTCAACCGGTTTTGCACCTCGCCCGCCGAGTAGCCCAACATGCGTTGGGCACCGGTGTTGAAGATCTGGATCACACCCCGCGCATCCGTGGCGATGCTGGAAAAGTTCGCACTCTGAAGGATGGCGGCCTGAAGCGCCCCGCTATTGAGCAGGGCTTCCTGGCGGTGTCGCTCGGTGATGTCACTCAAGGCGACGCGCACCTCGCTGCGCTGGCGGCTGCCCGCGCGCAGGGCCGAATTGGACAAATAGTCGAGCTGGGCATGGAACAGCGTACCGTCGCCGCGTTGCAACGCCAGCTCAACCTTGCCCTGGTGGCCGACCGTCTCGACATGGCGGAAGTTGCGAGCCCAGTTGTCCTGGTCCTCGGGCGCCACGAACGAGGCAAAGCTTCGGTGCAAGACTTGCCGACGGTCCATGCCGAGCAGCGCGGTACCGGTGAGGTTGATCTCCGCAATGATGCCCTCGGTCGTGAGGGTCAGGTAACCGACCGGGGCCAGTTCATACAGGTCTACATAACGATCGCGCGATTCCTCCAGGTCCAGCTTGGCCTGCCGCAGGGCTTCGTTCTGCATCTCCAGCTCGATCTGATGCACCTGCAGCTCATGCAGCAGGTCGGTCACGGCGCGCTCAGCGGGGGGGGGGGGCGAGATCATACGCAAGTCGTGTCTCGGCTGCAACGCGCAGATGGGAAAACTGCGAGTCAGACAAGTCATTGAAGTTGGATGTGCTCATGCTTGCTCCAGAGTTTCAAGGGCCACCATGGCCAACAGAATCAGTTCGGTATTGCCCAGGGCCGTGACAATGCGCCGGGCGTTGAGCACCATGCGCCGGGACCCCAGACCCGGGAAATGGTGCTCCACCACATAACCGTCCATCACTTGATCCTTGGGCAGGATGCTTTCGAGCAGTTCGCGCATCGCCGCAATGTCCCACTGGCCATCACCCAGTTCGTAGATCTTGCGTCCCACTGTTTGTTCGGGACTGACCTGAAAATGCTGGTAGAAGGAACGGCTGGCGGACACCACCTTTAGTCCAGCGTCCAGCACAATCAAGGGCTCGCTCACGGTGTTGACGATGCCCTCGGCCATGTCCCGCGCCACCTGCGCCTCACCCAGCTTGAAGCGCTCCGCCTCGTGCATGGCGGTGATGTCGGTAAAGGTCAGCACCACACCCTCGATCACATTGTCCAGCGTGCGGTAGGGCTGCATGCGGGCCAGGTACCACGCGCCGTCTTGGGTGCGCACTTCGCGCTCGCGTGGAATGAGTGTGTCGAGCACACTTTGGAGTTCGCCCATCAGGTCTTCGGCCTCGAAATTCGACTTGATGTCGCCCAAGGGCCGCCCGACATCGGAGGCGATCAGGCGGTAGGTTTTGACCGCCTCGCGTGTGAAGCGGCGGATGACCAGGTCGTGGTCCAGAAACAGCGCGCCGGTGTTGACGTTGTCGAGCAGGTTCTTCAAGTCGTTCTGGACACCGTTCAACTGCTCGATCTTGGCATGCAGCTCGGCGTTGACGGTGATGGTCTCTTCGTTGAGCGACTGCAGTTCTTCCTTGGAGGTCTCCAACTCTTCATTGGACGACTGCAGCTCCTCGTTGGTGGACTGCAACTCTTCATTGGTCGACTTGAGCTCTTCGTTGGTGGCCTGCTGCTCCTCGATGGTGGCCTGCAGGTACTCCTTGGCGTAGGCCAGTTCTCGCTCCAGGTGCTGGGCATGGCTCTGCGCGGCCGAATCAGCGGCGGACTTGCTGCGACCCGGCTTGGTGGACAGTTTCGGCGCGTCGGCAACGTCCTGAAAACTGATCAGCAGCAGGTTCTGCGCGGGGTTGGCGCCGCTTGCAGGGGTTGGCAGCAGACGCACGCTAAAACCCACGGTCGCCAAACCGGCATCGGTTTTCATCGACACCTCTCGACTCAGCGTGGACGTGCCCTGGGAGACCGCGTTGAGAATGGCCGCGCGCAAATCAAGTTGCAGGCCCTCGCGCGCCATCTCGACCACATTGGTAGTGACCGGGCCGGGCGGTGGCCGCAGGTAACGGCTGGTGTCCCCATGCACGTAGAGCACGTTGCCGCTGGCGTCCGCCGTCACCGACGCGGGCGCGTACGACTGCAGCAAGACTCGATTGCTCAGGTCCGCGATGTTGCTGGCTTTGTGTTTGCGGGCCACCAGTCCGTCGGCGGGCTGCCGGCCACGTCCGGCACCGGCGCGGCGTCCGAGCGCGGGCAAGGGGATCGCCGAGGCACTGGGGCTGGCCTGGAACAGCTTCCACTTGCGGTTGAGCGGCGTGAACAACTCGGTGTGGGTGGTGATGCTCTCGGAACTGGAGAGAAACAACACCCCGCCCGGCTTGATGGCGTAGTGAAAGTTGGGGATCAGCCGAGCCTGCTGCTCGGGCTCCAGGTAGATCATCAGATTGCGGCAGCTCAACACGTCCAGCTTGGTGAACGGCGGGTCCTTGATGACACTCTGGATGGCAAAGACCACCATCTCGCGGATGATCTTTTTGACCTTGTAGCCGCTCTCGTCCTTGATGAAGAAACGGCGCAAGCGCTCGGGCGACACATCCTGCGCAATGTTGAGCGGGTAGCTGCCACCGCGTGCCTGCACGATCACGTCGTCGTCAATGTCGGTGGCATAAATCTGAACCCGAAACTCCTTGTGGCTCTCATCCATCAGCTCACGCAGCAGGATGGCAATCGAGTACGCCTCCTCGCCGCTGGCGCAACCGGGCACCCAGACCCGAAACACGTAGTCGTCGGGCTTGTTGGCCAGAAGCAGGGGCAGCACTTCCTCCTTGAGCGCCACAAAGGCCCGGGGTCGCGGAAAAACTGGTGACGTTGATCAGCAGTTCCTTGAACAGCGCCTGCACCTCGGGCGGATGGGACTTGAGGAAACGGGCATAGACCGCCATGTCGTCAATGTTGTGTTGTGCCATGCGCCGCTCGATGCGCCGGCCAATGGTGCTCTTCTTGTAGAGCGAGAAATCATGGCCGGTGCTGCTGCGCACTTGCAGCAAGATCTGATTGAGGCCGTTGACATCGGCGGCCGGCAAGACCCGCGGCACGCGCTGGCGAAACACCGACTGGCGCACCAGTTCGACCAACATCCTGGGCATCTTCTCCAGCGCCAGAATATGCGTGGCAAAACCGGCCGCGATGGCGCTTTGGGGCATGCCCTCGTACTTGGCGGTAGCGGGCTCCTGCACCATGCACACACCGCCGGCGCCGTGGATGGCGCGCAGTCCCAGTGTGCCGTCGGTGGCGGTGCCGGACAACACGATGCCGATGGCCGCCTGTTCCAGATCGACGGCCAGGGAACGAAAGAAGGCGTCAATCGGCATGCGCTGGCCACGCGCCAGTGTCGGCGCCGAGAGTTGCAGCACACCGTTGAGCAGAGCCATCTCGCGGTTGGGAGGAATGATGTAGACGTGGTCGGGCTCGACCACCGCCTGGTCCTGCGCCTCGGCCACCGGCATCGCCGTGGAGCGTTGCAGGATCTCGGTCAACAGGCTGTCATGGCCCGGATCAAGGTGCGGCACCAATACAAACGCCATGCCGGTATCGACCGGGCAGGCCCGGAAAAACTGCTCGAAGGCCTCCAGGCCACCGGCCGACGCGCCGATGCCGACAATCGGAAAGCCCGCAGAAGCGGGCGCTGGCGTGCCATCGTCGGGCGCCTGGGCGCCCGGCAGCGGGCTGTCAGCCGATTTCGATACGCTTCGTTTGACCACGGAACTTCCTCAGGGTTGACACTATCGGAGGGATGGTACTCCTGCGCAAGGTGCCCGAGGCGATCAATACGCCCTGCATTTGACTATCGAAGCCCGTCAGTGCGAGCGCAGCGCGGCAATCCATTTCGTCATCGCGAGCGTAGACCTTCGTCATTGCGAGCGTTGCGCGGCAAACCAAGGTACCGTCATTGCGAGCGTAGCGCGGCAATCCACCACTGCGACAGGTCGACATGGATTGCCGCGCTACGCTCGCAATGACGAAGCACCAAGTCACTCGCAATGACGAAGCACAGGTCGCTCCCAATGACGGGCAACACTACGCTCGCGATGACGTGCACCGCAACGCTCGCAATGACGAAATAGTGTCGCGCAACCCGTAGGCCACAGTCGGTGCGCCAGCGCACAGAGACCGACCGGCCACGGCGCCGACAATGGCCACGCGCACGCCTGCGCGGCGGTATCCCCCCCTTCAATTTGAGCTTTGCCATGAACAACTTTCCCATCGTCTGTGTCGGCGGCTCGGCCGGCGGACTGGATGCCTACATCCGGCTGCTGCAAAACCTGCCACCCGACATGGGGGTGGCGATTGTCATCGTCAACCACATCACCATCATGCCGACCCAATTGCACGAGGTGCTGCCGAGCTTCACCAGCATGCCGGTCGAACTGATCACCGAGCGTTTGCTGATCGAGCCCAACCATGTCTTCATCATCCCGTCCAACCGGGATCTGCATGTGGAGGATGGCGAGTTCCGGCTCAAACCGATCTCGAAGCCACGAGGTTGGCCCGATGTCATCACGGTGTTTCTGCGCTCGCTGACCGAGTATTGGGACGGCAAACTGGTGGCGGTGATCGTGTCCGGCTACGACGGCGACGGCGCCGCGGCGCTGTGCGGCATCCGCGAGGTGGGTGGCATCACGATTGCGCAAAAACTCAGCACCGCGACGCAACCTGAGATGCCCGAGAGCGCCATTGCCAGCGGCTGCATCGATTTTGTGCTGTCACCCGAAGACATCGCCAAAGAAATCGTGCGCATCGCAAACGTCCACGCCTAAAGTTGTCAGCGCGGGGGAAGCGCGGCGATCCACCTTGGCTGCAACACCACCATGGATTGCCGCGCTGCGCTCGCAATGACGAGGGGCTTGGCCTGAACCTAGCCGTTCAAGACATCCGCGTACGGTTTGGTGCCGTAGTAGTCATGGATGCCCTTGGCCCAGGTGGGGTCGGACATATTGGGCCAACTGTCCTTGTCGAAGCCCGGCGCGTTTTCCAGCCGGTCTTTGTTCACATCCAGCGTGAAGCGCTT
>JADKEH010000039.1 GCA_016718155.1 Candidatus Rhodoferax randersensis
ATCAAATGTGGATTCTTGTGCATGTCGCAAAAATGGCGACGGCGGGGCATGAGCGAATATTCCCTTCGCTGAGCAACGTTAACTCCCAACGAGATATTTTCGAACGCAACGGGCAAATGGTATGGGCCGCAGCATCTCGTCAATTGGACTGACCGACCACCGTCTGGACTATCACTCCTATCGGTACTCATTTCGACAGCAGTGCAGTCTGTGCTGGTATCTAGGACGAGGTGAAAGACGCCTTGACCGGACACTGGGGGGAAAGTCTGATGGTCGCCACATATATGAAAGGCGAGAACAACCAGTACCCCTTTCCTGCGCCTCGTGGATGCCATCAAGAAATTGCGGTACGACGAACTGCGCATCGAACATCTTTTTGTGGAAGAGCCGATGGAGGGTGAAGAAGCGCTGATTCGGTGAGCTCCCCCTGGAGAAAGTTGAGGATTGATGTCGGGCCGCCGATGGCCCGACCTTTCTGCCGCGAAATGTGAGAGTCCTCATTTTCAGATAGGACACCGCTTTCCGGACCGGCAAGTTCAGAAAATCTGTGTTCCCCGGCGAAATGCCATTTGTCAAGAAATGGCGGGGGCCTTTTTTCAATACAGATAAGTCATGTCAAAACACCTTGCGATTGTGGAATCCCCATCCGACCTTCAGTATGGAGCAGGGTCCCCGCCCGATATTTTTTGGCGCTCACGGAAACTGACCCACCCCTGCTCACGGAAATTGACCCATCTGTGAAGTTGCCGGTGCAGCCTGGAATGGTCTGAGGACACGCGCCCGCCGTGGACAAACCGCCTGCCCACAAGACGAGCTTGTGGACAGCCCTGACGGGTTCGCGGCTTGCCCACCGCTCCCCGGCTTGGAGCCTACGGCCTGACGCGCTGCGCTTGCCAGACAGCCGTTGAGAAATAAATTCTGACAGGACCGCCAAGCCAGGTATGGCTGGGGAAGTTGGCATGCAGGCGAACAAGCGGTAGAACAGCGCTGTTGTTCAAGAGAACGGGCGCGCTAGCTGCGATGACCAGCAAGTTATTTACGGCTGGCGCGCCCCACCGTGTCAGCCACGAGTGCGAGCAAATTATTGCACCGGCGTTTGATCGAGTCCAGCGTTTGGGCATTCGCCATTGCAGCAGGCATTCGGGGCTTCAGGGGGAGCGCCAATGCCTGGTGGACAGATCGGGAGCGGACGCACGTTCACGTGCGCGCATTGCCACTGCGTGGTGCTGGTGTGCTCGCACTGCGACCGGGGCCAGCGCTACTGCAGCGGGCGGTGCCGGGATCAGGCAAGGCGCGTAGCACAGCGCGAGGCTGCTGGGCGCTATCAAGACACGCCCCAGGGGCGCTTGGCCCATGCCCGGCGCCAGCAGCGCTATCGGCAAGCGCGAGCGGCAAAAAAAGTGACGCATCAGGGTTCCCAGGCGCTGGGCCGGGGTGATGTACTGGAGCCGGAGCTCAGTGTGGCGCAGCGCGTCGCTTGCGAGGCGCCGCCGGCGCCGCCGTGGCATTGCCACTGGTGTCAGCGCGCCGTGACAAACGTGGTTCGTCGCGGTTTCCTGCGTCACGCAACGCTCCTGGATTCTTTCCCCGTTTGGTTTGGAGGAATTACACGTGGCCAATCGCCCTGAAACCGCTGGCATGCAAACGCCCTGCGTTGTGGACGCTGGTCCATGCGTGGACGCCATGGCGGTGCAGGTCGATCTGCACCGCCTGGAGCTGCGCTTTGCGCCAATGCGCATCGTCGATGCGAGGGCGGTGCAGCGGCTGGCCAATTCGATTCACGAGTATGGGCAACTGGTGGCGTGCATTGCCGCGCAGGAGCCCGGCAACGCCGCATTGGTGCTGATCGACGGCTACCGGCGCGTGGGCGCACTGACGCGGCTGGGTCGCGACACGGCGCTGGTGCAGTGCTGGAGTTCCCCGGTGGCCCAGGCGTTGGCACAGATGCTGGCGCGCTCGATGTCGCGCGCGTTCGCCCCGATCGAGGAGGCGCTGATGTTGCGTGAGTTGATCGACACCCACGCTCTCTCCCAGCGCGAGGCGGCCCACCAGTGCGCGCGCGATGTGAGCTGGGTGAGCCGGCGCCTGGTGCTGCTGGGCGAACTGCCCCAGGATCTGGTGGCCGCGGTGCGCACGGCGCGCGTGTCGGCTTGGGCGGCCGCGCGCATCTTCGCGCCGTTGGCGCGCGCCAACACGGCGCATGCGAGCGCCCTGTTGCACAGTGTGCAGGCCAACCGGCTGTCCACGCGCGAACTGCATACCTGGTTCGAGCATTACCAGCGCGCCCAGCACAGCCAGCGCGAGCACATGGCCCAGCATCCCCGTCTTTTTATCGACAGTTTGAATGAACGCGATCGAGAGCGAGCAGCGCTGCGCCTGCAGGGCGGCCCCGAGCGCGAATTGGCCACTGAGTTGGGCCACCTGCAGTCGCAGCTCGCACGCGTGCGCCGGCGCCTCGTTGACACAAGCACGCCCGTGGCCACGCCCATTGCCATGGCGTGCCAGCGCTTGCACGCGCAACTGCCCGAAGTGGCCATTGAACTGTGGAGGCTATGCCATGACCCCGATGGAAATTCGCACCAGCATACTGGGCCTGCACCAGCGCGGCACGAGTCTGCGCGAGATCAGCTCTCTGCTGCACCTGTCGCGTAACACGGTGCGGCGCATTCTGCGCCAGCCGCAATCGGATGCGGCTCACACCGGCGCCCTGGAGCCGGTGATGCAAAAACGGCTCACCGAAGCCTACGCGCGCGCCGGCGGCAACGCCGTGCGCATGGGCCAGATCCTGGCCCAGGAACACGACATCAATGCGCCCTACAGCACCCTCACGCGCTGGGTACGCCAAGCCGAGTTGCGCGCACCCCCCAAACGCTCGGGCGAGTACCATTTCGCCCCGGGTTTGGAGATGCAGCACGACACGTCGCCACACAAGGTGCAACTCGCCGGCAAACCCATCACGGCGCAGTGCGCCTCGCTCACGCTGGCGTACTCGCGGCGGCTGTTCGTGCAGTATTACCCCCGGTTCACCCGCTTCGAGGCCAAGGACTTTCTGTTGCGAGCCGTGCAGTTCATGAGTGGCGCGGCAAGCCGCTGCGTGATCGACAACACCAGTGTCATGCTGGCCGCCGGCGCAGGCCCCGATGCGGTGTTCGCCCCGGAGATGGCCGCCTTTGCCCGCACGCTGGGCTTCGCGTTCCTGGCCCACCGGGTCAACGACCCCAATCGCAAAGCGCTCGTGGAGCGCCCCTTTTATTGGGTGCAAACCAATTTCCTGCCCGGGCGCAGCTTCGCCGACTTCGAGGACCTGAACGCGCAGGCGCTGCGCTGGTGCATCGAGGTGGCCAACGCCAAGCCCAAGCGAAGCTTGGGGATGTCGCCCGAGGCCGCCTACGTGATGGAGAAACCCCATTTGAGGAGCTTGCCCGCCGTGCTGCCAGCCGTCTACGAGGTGTTCGATCGGGTGGTGGACCTGTACGGCTTCGTGAGCGTGGATACGAACCGCTACAGCGTGCCCGAGCGGCTGGTGGGCCGGGCGGTGACGGTGTACAAATACTACGCCAGCATCGAGATCCACTATCGTCACACGCCCCTGGCAAGCCACCCGCGGCTGGTGGGCGTGCGCGATGCGCGCCATACCTTGCCCGGGCACCACACGATACCCCAACGCGTGCCACGCCAGAGCTCGCTACAGGCGCAGTTGCTGCGCGGCCAGCACCCCGTGCTGGACGCTTACGTGGGCGCATTGAGCAAACACCACCAGGGGCGCGACACGCGTGCGCTCAACCGTCTCTTGCAGCTCCAACGCACCTATCCAACGCAGCCGTTTCTTGGCGCACTGGCGCAGGCGCTCAAATACGGCATGTTCGACCTCACGCGGCTCGAGACCCTGGTGCTGCGCCATGTGGCGGGCGACTTCTTTGCACTCGCACGCGATGACGACGATGGTGGCGACGATGGTGGCGACAATGACCAAGACGACACAGCGCACGACGCGTGAGGCGCTGCACGCGCTGGCGCACGAGTTGAACTTCAAGGGCATGGATCGGGTGCTCGACGCCGAGCTCGATCGCGCCGAGCGCAACGGCACCCCGCCGGGCGAGTTGATCGAGCGCCTGCTCACCGAGCAGGCCTCGTTCCAGCGCGAGCGCGCCCTGGCCTATCGCGTGGTGCAGGCGCACCTGCCCTGGCAGTGGACCATCGACACGTTTCCCTTTGAGCGCCAAAGCGGTGTGAGCAAGGCCCAAATCCTGGGCCTGGCGGACCTGGACTTCTTGCGCCGCACCGAGAACTTGGTGCTCATCGGTGGACCCGGTACCGGCAAGACCGGCATCGCGTTGGGTCTGCTGCGCCAGGCCTGCGTGAACGGCTGGCGCGGGCGCTTCTACAACGCCCAGACACTGTTCGACGAACTGTACGCCTCGCTCGCTGATCGCACCACCACGCGGCTGCTCAACTCGCTCAGCCGCATGCAGCCGTTGGTCGTGGACGAGATAGGCTACCTAAACCTCAAGACCGAACAGGCCAACGCTTTCTTTCGCCTGATGGACCAGCGATACGGACGCGTCAGTACCATCTTGACGTCCAACTTGGACTATCCGCGCTGGTACGAGCTCTTCGACAACAAGCAGATGGTCGATGCGTTGCTCGACCGCCTGCAGCATCACTGCATCACCATCCGTATCGATGGACCCTCGCTGCGCGCACCCAACCCCGTTGGCAATGCGCCGGGCACCACGCCAACGTCAACGCATTCCAAATCCAATCGCACCGCACGAGCGCGTATTTCAGCGATCGTGGACGACTGTTTCAGTCTGATCGTGGACGGCGTTTCAACGCCATCGTGGACGCGCGGAGATGCGCGCAAGCGAGGGGTTTAATGTAGCTCAGGGACCAGGGCGGCAACGAGCCCGAGACCGCGAAGCGATCGGATGATGTGTGCGACGCAGACTTATCCACGGCGGCGGTCGGCGCTTGCGACGAACCGACCGCCGCGGTGGGAAAGTCGTCTTGGGCGCTGAGGCGGTGGTGTTCATTTGGCCTCTCTTTTATCGCGTAGCGAGCTTCCCTTGAGATCGATCTTGTGACTGCTGTGCACGACACGGTCCAGGATGGCGTCCAGCCAAGGTGGGATCGTCCAAGTAGGTGTGCCAGGCTTTCACCGGAAGCTGACTGGTAATCAGGGTCGATCGCGTGCCCACGCGGTCGTCGAGCACTTCCAGCAAATCGGCGCGTTCAGGTCCGCCCTTGGAGGGCGATTGCAAAGTCGTCCAATACGAGCAAATCGAGCTTGGCCAGTTGGGTCAGTCGACGCGCGAAGCTGCCGTCGCCGTGGGCTACCTGCAACTCATCAAACAGCCGCCCAGCGCGGGCGTACAGCACCGAGAAGCCCGACCTTGCCGCCTGATGGGCCAGCGCGCAAGCAAGCCAAGTCTTGCCGCAACCGGTCGAAGCAGTCACATAGTGCCCGCGAACAGCGCGTAGAGCTGGTTCGCGTCAACTACCCTTTCCATCCAATGGTGGGCCAGGAGGTCGAGGTACTCGGCCGATCAAGGCTGGGCACCGATGACTTCCTGATCATTCGGCAGCCGGACGGCACGAGGGCGCATCTGCCTGAGTGGATGACGCTGCCTTCAGCCGGCGACGTGCCCACGCACTCGCCGCCGCGGCTGTTGCTCAGTGCGCTGCGTGCGCTGCGCCGTGAACTCGACACGGTCTTATCGTCATCGACATCAAACCCACCAAACGGAGGCGTCGATGAAGCTAATTCCCCTGCGGGCACTCCCGCTCCTGCAGACCGACCTGTTCGACGCAGCTGCGGCGTCGGCACCCCTGACGAACTTGCAACTGCATCGCGACGAACTTGTCGAACTGCTGAGCCAGCTCCTGTGGCAAGTAGCAAGGCACGCCGACCTCCCTCAACGATTGGAGAATGACGATGAGTAAGATCAATCCAGAGCACCTGGCACGTGGCGCCTATGTGTACGTGCGCCAGTCCACTGCCGACTCAACTGCGACACAACCACGAGAGTCGCCGACGCCAGTACGCTCTGGCTGATCGGGCGCGCACGCTCGGCTGGAGCGAAGTTGTGGTGATTGACGACGACCTGGGCGTATCCGCCGGTGGCGTGGCACGACCGGGTTTCGAGCGGTTGCTGGCCGCTATCTGCGCCGGCCAGGTCGGCGCCGTGGTCTCCATCGAGGCCTCGCGTCTGGCACGCAACGGGCGCGACTGGCACACGCTGCTGGAGTTCTGCGCACTGGTGGGCTGTGTCATCGTCGACGAGGACGGCGTCTATGACCCGCGCAGCGTCAACGACCGGCTGCTGCTGGGCATGAAGGGCACCATGTCGGAGATGGAGCTGTCGCTCCTGCGCCAGAGATCCGTCGAGGCCCTCAAGCTCAAGGCAGCCAGGGGCGATCTGCACACGACAGTGGCCATCGGCTATGTGCGCAGCGAGGGCGATCGGATCGAACTCGACGCCGATCTGCGCATCCGCGAAGCGATCGCG
>JADKEH010000040.1 GCA_016718155.1 Candidatus Rhodoferax randersensis
TCGACCGTCATGGTGTCAGCATGGACGTGGTCGAAACCGAAGGGTCCCCTGGCAAACCTGCAACGGCTGGCAGCGGATGATGCCTGGTGCGGGCTTTGCCGGCCGTCGACTATCCGCAGCAGTTGCGTGGCACCAAAAGCAATGAGCTGCTGACGCTGGGCAGCCTGTATCTCGAGCCACTGTGGGTCTTTGCCCGTCGCGGACTCAGCATCGCCGACGCAGCGGAAATCCGTGACCTGAAAGGGCTGGCTGTAGCACCCGGTAATCAAGGCAGCGGCGTGCGCCTGTTTGCCGAGACTTTGCTGAAGTGGAACGGGCTCAGTGACAGCGTCAGGCTGGTGGATGCCGATGAAGTCAATGTAGGTGATCTGCGGGCAGCGATAGAATCGGGCAGGATCGACGTGGTTTTTGCCGCCGGCAAAACTGATGCGCCGCTGATCGATGGCCTGCTGCGCGCACCCGGTCTGACGCCGGTGTCACTGCGCCGGATTGACGCCATTACTTTCCGGTTTCCCCGGTGCCTGGCGTTGCGGTTCCCGCCGGCAGCGTGGATATGGCGCTCAATATCCCCGCCAGCGACGTCGACCTGCTCGGCGTCTCTGTGCAGATGATAGTGCCGGCCAGCCTGCCGGCTGCACTGTCCGACCTGTTGCTAGAGGCCGCCGGGGAAATCCACGGTGGGCGCGGCCCCTTTGCCAAACACGGTGAATTCCCCAACCCGAATATGGTGTCGCTGCCGCTGAGCAGAGCCGCGGAGCGTTACTTTGAACGCGGGCCATCACCCCTGTGGCGTGTTTTGCCATTCCGACTGGCGACACTGGTCGACCGCTTCCTGTGGGTGGCCGCCAGTGTGGCCTCTGCCGCGTTTGCGCTGTTCGGGCTGCTGCCGAAATTGCTCGGTTTTCGTTACCAGCGCGCCAGCCTCGCGCTGTACCGGCGACTGGAAAGTGTGGAAAAAGCACTCGGGGCGAACACCGACAGAACCGCCATGCTTGCCGAACTGACGAGATTGAACACGCCAGTACGGCGCTGGGTGTACCCAAAGCGCAGAGAGCGGAATATTTTGGTCTTCGGCAAAACATTCACGACCTGCGTGCCAGGCTCACTTAGTAAAGCAAAGAAAAAGACATCCTTGCAGCCCCGGGTCAACCTTTGGGTTTCCCCGGCTCAATCTCGACCCGAACACCGCCGATCTCGCCGTCGAACCTGAATGGGCGGCGATCGAAATAGTCGATGGATACCGACGAGCCCAGATCGACACCGACATCGAGGGTCTCGCTGGCGGAAAACGCTCCGGGTACTGTGCGCGCGACGGTGGTGCGCGCCACTTCCTCGCCCGTCCACCTGCACTACCACCTCGGCCGGTGACAGCGGTTTCGGTCGGCAGCGTGGTCGTCACCACGATCGGTGCTTTCGCCTGCGGTCACCACTTTGGCCGAGCGCGATGTAGCGCTCGATGATCATCATGTTGTACTCGTAGACCAGATGACCCTTGTCCATGTACAGCGCAACACCACCGCCCGAGCCGCCCAGCGCGTACAGCACGCCGGAGGCGTTGGCGCCCAGCTCGGCATCGATGGTCACAGTGTTGCTCTGCCGGCCCAGGCCAGGCGCGGTGAACTCAGGCATGCGCGTGGTGGTAGCGTCGAACTGCCAGCTGGTGTAGGGCGACTTTATCCTGTCCTCCGGGTGCAGGCGCAGCCAGATGCCTGCGCCGAGCGGGTAGACCTGATTGGCGATGGCCTGCTCGTCAAACGTCTGTTGCAGTTGTGCCAGCCGCTTGGGGTCTTTCGCGGCAAGGTCGTTGGCCTCGGAGAAGTCCCTCGTAATGTCGTACAACTCCCAGGTATCCTTGGCCGAATCCCAATCCGCCAGGCCGGGCGCGCCCGGCAGCCACGGCACCAGCGGACCAAAAGTGGCAGCGACCCAGCCATTGTCATAAATCGCGCGGCTGCCATTGTTGTCGAAGTACTGCACCTTCTTGCGTGTCGGCGCCTGTGCATCATTGAAAGTGTAGGCCAGGCTCCCACACCGTCCATCGGGTCCTGCTTGAAGCCATCGACGACCTGCGGAGGCGTGATACCGATCACTTCGTACAGCGTCGGCACAATATCGTTGACATGGCTGAACTGCGCGCGCGGCGTGTGATCTGGCTTGATACCTTTTGGCCAGGAGATGACCATCGGATTGCGCGTGCCGCCAAAGTGCGACGCCACCAGCTTGGTGTTCTTGAACGGGGTATTGCTCCGCCCAGGCCCAGCCGGCGTGGTACATGCTGTCGGTCAGCGGGGTGCCGAGCGCGTCGAGGCCACCGATTTTGTCCAGCGCCACTAGTTGCTGCTCGACGGTGTTGGGAATACTGTTCTGCGCCAACAGCTCGCTGATGGTGCCGTTCTGGCCTTCGGCGCTGGCGCCGTTGTCGCCAAAAATGTAAATGACAATCGTGTTGTCGCGAATACCCTGGCGTTCGAGTTCTGCAATCACCTTGCCCGCCGGCACGTCCACGTGTTCAACGAAACCGGCGAAGACTTCCATCAGGCGCGTCTGGAATGGCGCGCTGCTCGTCAGCACAATCCCACCCCGGCATGGTCGGGTTGCGCGGCGTCAGCTGGGTGTCAGCCGGTATCCAGCCGAGTGGTGTTCTGGCGGGCGAACGACGCGTTCGCGATAGGCGTCCCACCCATCGTTGAACTTGCCCTTGTATTTTTCCGACCACTCCTTGCCCACCTGGTGCGGCCCGTGCCCGGCACCAGGCGCCCAGTAGAGCAGAAACGGCGGCCGGCGCGAAGGCCTGGCGCTTGCGCAACCAGTCAATGGCGCGCTGTGCCAGGTCTTCACTGAGGTGATAGCTCGTCGTGGGGGCGGCTCAATCGCATTGAGGTTTTCGAACAGCCGGGGTTCCCCTGCGACGTCTCGCCGGCCAGGAAGCCGTAAGTAGTCGAAACCGATTCCCTCACCGGTGGGCCACAGGGTGAATGGGCCCCATCGCCGGTCGGTCTGGTCAGCCGGCGTGTTATGCCATTTGCCGAACGCTGCCGTCTTGTAGCCATAGTTGCCCAGCACTTTCGCCAGCGTGGCGGAGGTGCGAGGTATCACGCCAGTGTAACCGTCCCAATCCACCGCGCGCTCGGCGATGGTACCGCTGCCAACGCGCTGGTGATTGCGCCCGGTGAGCAGGGCGGCGCGCGTCGGGGAACAGATTGCAGTCGTGTGGAAGGTGTTGTAGCTGATGCCCTCGTCGGCCAGCTGGGACAGTGTCGGGGTATTGATTTCGCCGCCGAAGGTGGACGCCTGGCCGAAACCGACGTCATCGAGCAGAATAATCAGCACGTTGGGTGCATCGGCCTTGAGGTGCTGCGGCTGGGCGCGGCGCGTATGCACCGAGTCCTGCAGGCGCGGCTTGGCGACACTGGCCGAGGGCACCGACGGAAATGGCAGCACCAAGCCATCGTCGACAGCTGTAGCCGCTTGTGCGGTAAAAACCACACGGCAGCCAAGCCGCTCATAAGACAGTTGCGCATCAGCATTCCCAAACTCCTTAGTGTTATAAACGACGACTAAATCGGTACAGCGCTCAACCAGGCTCTCAATTCACCGCCTTTTTCACCTCTCGGCGGGCGTGTTGTTCTTGCTGGTACGCTTCTTTGAGTGGCCCTTGTCCTCGACGCCAACTACTTTCTTGCCTGAATCCTTGGCGGCCTCGGCGGGCGAACAACGTCCGCCACGCCGACGGTGGCTTTCGCGGCGGCGCTCTTGGCCGCCTTCTCCGGGGTGCAATCGATTCACAACGCCGGCGAGGGCGACACTCGGTTTGCAGGACTGAGGCGAAGATTAGGAAGCTGAGTGCGAATTTTTTCATGTCGTATCTCCTTGGGTGAGTAAAAACATCAATGGCTTCAATTGTCGGCGCGCCCGCCGACTGGGGAGGCGCAAGTGAGTGGAACACTACTTCTTCGCATAGATGACCTTCGTGGTGCCGATTACCCCGGTAAAGGGAACGGCGGCTGCTCATAAGAAATTCAGGACACCGGCGAAAAGGTATCGCTGCCGAAATCCAGCGACTCATTCGTCGTGAAGTGAAGGGAGATAGCCCGCGGCACCTGCCCCTGTCCCACCAGCTTGCCATTGGCTTTGAGGGTGATGTCCATGGCGCCGCCGACTTTGTCGACCAACTTCGATTCGACTTCGATCTTCAGCTTGCCGGTTGGCAGCTTGCCGCTGGACTGGATCTTCGTGCGCAACACCTCGAACGAATTGGTTGAACTCATACTTTAGAAACACCGTTCCTCACATACAATGCCAGGCCGCCGCTAAAACCGCCCAGCGCATAGAGCACACCGTTGGCGTTTTCCGGCATGTCCACATCCATGCTCACCACGGTATCGACAATCCCCAGTTTGGGAGCGGCAGACTCCGACATCCCGGTCATGGGGCCCTCGAAGGTCCACTCGGTGACAGACGAACGCGGC
>JADKEH010000041.1 GCA_016718155.1 Candidatus Rhodoferax randersensis
CTACTTTCACACGGGAATCCGCACTATCATTGGCGCTGAAGCGTTTCACTTTCCTGTTCGGGATGGGAAGGAGTGGTACCACTTCGCTATGGTCGTCAGGCATAACTTTTTGCCATCTTGACTGGGTCAAGACGACCAATTTATAGAGCTAATCAGCTTGTCAATTACGACTCTGCTTTCACAGAAATTTTGAATGCGTCAACTTGGCATAACTTCCTTGATATTGTTTTTAGATCAAAGTTATAGGGTCAAGCCGCACGAGCAATTAGTATCAGTTAGCTTAACGCATTACTGCGCTTCCACACCTGACCTATCAACGTCCTGGTCTTGAACGACTCTTTAGGGGGCTCAAGGCCCCGGCAGATCTCATCTTGAAACGAGTTTCCCGCTTAGATGCTTTCAGCGGTTATCTCTTCCACACATAGCTACTCGGCAATGCCACTGGCGTGACAACCGATACACCAGAGGTGTGTCCACTCCGGTCCTCTCGTACTAGGAGCAGGCTTCCTCAAATCTGCAGCGCCCACGGAAGATAGGGACCAAACTGTCTCACGACGTTTTAAACCCAGCTCACGTACCTCTTTAAATGGCGAACAGCCATACCCTTGGGACCGGCTACAGCCCCAGGATGAGATGAGCCGACATCGAGGTGCCAAACACCGCCGTCGATATGAACTCTTGGGCGGTATCAGCCTGTTATCCCCAGAGTACCTTTTATCCGTTGAGCGATGGCCCTTCCATACAGAACCACCGGATCACTATGTCCTGCTTTCGCATCTGCTCGACTTGTCAGTCTCGCAGTTAAGCACGCTTATGCCATTGCACTATCGTCACGATGTCCGACCGTAACTAGCGTACCTTCGAACTCCTCCGTTACGCTTTGGGAGGAGACCGCCCCAGTCAAACTGCCTACCATGCACTGTCCCCGATCCAGATAATGGACCTAGGTTAGAACCTCAAACACACCAGGGTGGTATTTCAACGTTGGCTCCATAAGATCTAGCGACCCTACTTCAAAGCCTCCCACCTATCCTACACAGATCTGTTCAAAGTCCAATACAAAGCTACAGTAAAGGTTCATGGGGTCTTTCCGTCTTTCCGCGGGGAGATTGCATCATCACAAACATTTCAACTTCGCTGAGTCTCAGGAGGAGACAGTGTGGCCATCGTTACGCCATTCGTGCAGGTCGGAACTTACCCGACAAGGAATTTCGCTACCTTAGGACCGTTATAGTTACGGCCGCCGTTTACTGGGACTTCAATCAAGAGCTTGCACCCCATCATTTAATCTTCCAGCACCGGGCAGGCGTCACACCCTATACGTCCACTTTCGTGTTTGCAGAGTGCTGTGTTTTTAATAAACAGTCGCAGCCACCGATTTTTTGCAACCTCATTGGGCTCCCCTTGTACAGGTTCACCTACTAAAGGCACACCTTCTTCCGAAGTTACGGTGTCAATTTGCCGAGTTCCTTCTCCAGAGTTCTCTCAAGCGCCTTAGAATACTCATCTCGCGCACCAGTGTCGGTTTGCGGTACGGTCGTGTGTAGCTGAAGCTTAGTGGCTTTTCCTGGAAGCAGGGTATCACTCACTTCGGCTGCAAGCAGCCTCGTTATCACCCCTCATCTAAGCCCGGCGGATTTACCTACCAGGCACGACTACAGGCTTGAACCAACATATCCAACAGTTGGCTGAGCTAACCTTCTCCGTCCCCACATCGCACTACACATCGGTACAGGAATATTGACCTGTTTCCCATCAACTACGCATCTCTGCCTCGCCTTAGGGGCCGACTCACTCTACGCCGATGAACGTTGCGTAGAAAACCTTGCGCTTACGGCGAGGGGGCTTTTCACCCCCTTTAACGCTACTCATGTCAGCATTCGCACTTCTGATACCTCCAGCACGCTTCTCAACGCACCTTCACAGGCTTACAGAACGCTCTCCTACCACTTGCAATAAATTGCAAATCCGCAGCTTCGGTAACTGGCTTAGCCCCGTTACATCTTCCGCGCAGGACGACTCGATCAGTGAGCTATTACGCTTTCTTTAAATGATGGCTGCTTCTAAGCCAACATCCTGACTGTTTTAGCCTTCCCACTTCGTTTCCCACTTAGCCAATTTTAGGGACCTTAGCTGGCGGTCTGGGTTGTTTCCCTCTTGAGTCCGGACGTTAGCACCCGGTGCTCTGTCTCCCAAGCTGTACTCGTCGGTATTCGGAGTTTGCATTGGTTTGGTAAGTCGCCATGACCCCCTAGCCAAAACAGTGCTCTACCCCCAACGGTAATACTTGAGGCACTACCTAAATAGTTTTCGGAGAGAACCAGCTATTTCCAAGTTTGTTTAGCCTTTCACCCCTATCCACAGCTCATCCGCTAGTTTTGCAACACTAGTCGGTTCGGACCTCCAGTACCTGTTACGGCACCTTCATCCTGGCCATGGATAGATCACTTGGTTTCGGGTCTACACCCAGCGACTAATTCGCCCTATTCGGACTCGATTTCTCTACGGCTTCCCTATTCGGTTAACCTTGCCACTGAATGTAAGTCGCTGACCCATTATACAAAAGGTACGCAGTCACCCTTGCGGGCTCCTACTTTTTGTAAGCATGCGGTTTCAGGATCTATTTCACTCCCCTCCCGGGGTTCTTTTCGCCTTTCCCTCACGGTACTAGTTCACTATCGGTCAATGATGAGTATTTAGCCTTGGAGGATGGTCCCCCCATATTCAGACAGGATTTCTCGTGTCCCGCCCTACTTGTCGCAAGCTCAGTACCACACAGGTCTTTTCACATACGGGACTATCACCCACTATGGTCAGCCTTTCCAGACTGCTTTGCTAAAAGTTGTGCTATCACTTGCAGGCTTCTCCGATTTCGCTCGCCGCTACTTTCGGAATCTCGGTTGATGTCTTTTCCTCGAGCTACTGAGATGTTTCAGTTCACCCGGTTCGCCTCGCATGACTATGTATTCATCATGCGATACCTTTGCAGGTGGGTTTCCCCATTCGGAAATCTCCGGATCAAAGCTAATTTGCCAGCTCCCCGAAGCTTATCGCAGGCTATCACGTCCTTCGTCGCCTATCATTGCCAAGGCATCCACCATATGCTCTTATTCACTTGACCCTATAACTTTGACGTCTCTTTCGAAACTTCAAAGTTGTTTTCAAGGAATGTTTGTCAGGTCTTTCACCTGACGCGTTATGCCGTATTCAATTTAACTTGAATAACTCGAATTTCAAACGTGAAGTCTGATATTCATTTTGACGCAATCAAAAATTTGTCGCTAGCGGCACGGTGTGCACTAAACCTTTACGAATGTGCACTTTCCGCTAGCAACGCTGATTAAACTCTATAAATTGTTAAAGAACAGCCCGATTGATCAAGTAATCTCGATCAACAACAAAGCCGCCTCTCTCGAAGCAACTTTGGTGTTGAATGCCAAATGTCAGATAAGAAACAAAAGATTGGTGGAGGTGACAGGACTCGAACCCGCTACCTACTGCTTGCAAAGCAGCCGCTCTCCCAGCTGAGCTACACCCCCCCCAAAACCAGAAGGACGTTGGACGACAATGGTGGGTCTGGTTGGTCTCGAACCAACGACCCCTGCGTTATCAAGACGGTGCTCTAACCAACTGAGCTACAGACCCAAGTCGGTCACTTGTGACCAGGCTTGTTGGCCTCAGTCGCGAGCGACAACCTTCCAACAACCGATAAGTGTGAGCGTTCAATTTAAATTGCTTGTGTTTCCAGAAAGGAGGTGATCCAGCCGCACCTTCCGATACGGCTACCTTGTTACGACTTCACCCCAGTCACGAACCCTGCCGTGGTAATCGCCCTCCTTGCGGTTAGGCTAACTACTTCTGGCAGAACCCGCTCCCATGGTGTGACGGGCGGTGTGTACAAGACCCGGGAACGTATTCACCGTGACATTCTGATCCACGATTACTAGCGATTCCGACTTCACGTAGTCGAGTTGCAGACTACGATCCGGACTACGACTGGCTTTATGGGATTAGCTCCCCTCGCGGGTTGGCAACCCTTTGTACCAGCCATTGTATGACGTGTGTAGCCCCACCTATAAGGGCCATGAGGACTTGACGTCATCCCCACCTTCCTCCGGCTTGTCACCGGCAGTCTCATTAGAGTGCCCAACTAAATGTAGCAACTAATGACAAGGGTTGCGCTCGTTGCGGGACTTAACCCAACATCTCACGACACGAGCTGACGACAGCCATGCAGCACCTGTGTTACGGCTCTCTTTCGAGCACGAAGCTATCTCTAGCGACTTCCGTACATGTCAAAGGTGGGTAAGGTTTTTCGCGTTGCATCGAATTAAACCACATCATCCACCGCTTGTGCGGGTCCCCGTCAATTCCTTTGAGTTTCAACCTTGCGGCCGTACTCCCCAGGCGGTCAACTTCACGCGTTAGCTTCGTTACTGAGTCAGTGAAGACCCAACAACCAGTTGACATCGTTTAGGGCGTGGACTACCAGGGTATCTAATCCTGTTTGCTCCCCACGCTTTCGTGCATGAGCGTCAGTACAGGTCCAGGGGATTGCCTTCGCCATCGGTGTTCCTCCGCATATCTACGCATTTCACTGCTACACGCGGAATTCCATCCCCCTCTACCGTACTCTAGCTATACAGTCACAAATGCAGGTCCCAGGTTGAGCCCGGGGATTTCACATCTGTCTTATATAACCGCCTGCGCACGCTTTACGCCCAGTAATTCCGATTAACGCTCGCACCCTACGTATTACCGCGGCTGCTGGCACGTAGTTAGCCGGTGCTTATTCTTACGGTACCGTCATTAGCCCACCGTATTAGGGCAGACCGTTTCGTTCCGTACAAAAGCAGTTTACAACCCGAAGGCCTTCATCCTGCACGCGGCATTGCTGGATCAGGCTTGCGCCCATTGTCCAAAATTCCCCACTGCTGCCTCCCGTAGGAGTCTGGACCGTGTCTCAGTTCCAGTGTGGCTGGTCGTCCTCTCAGACCAGCTACAGATCGTCGCCTTGGTGGGCTTTTACCCCACCAACTAGCTAATCTGATATCGGCCGCTCCAATCGCGCGAGGCCTTGCGGTCCCCCGCTTTCATCCAGAGATCGTATGCGGTATTAGCACAGCTTTCGCTGCGTTATCCCCCACGACTGGGCACGTTCCGATATATTACTCACCCGTTCGCCACTCGCCACCAGGATTGCTCCCGTGCTGCCGTTCGACTTGCATGTGTAAGGCATGCCGCCAGCGTTCAATCTGAGCCAGGATCAAACTCTATAGTTCGATCTTGAATTTTTTGCACATTTCTATGCAACTCATAAATTGGAATCGACGTGATTTTCTTTGACGAATTTCACATCTTTTTTACTTCATGAGCGTTTGTAAGCCAATTAAGACTTAGTTCCGAAGAACTTGGCAATCGCCTTCAAACGCCCACGCTTATCGGCTGTATGTTGTTAAAGATCTCAGCAAAATTCGACTTCTACATCTCATCTTGCACTCGCTTCACTGTGATCAGCGAAGCCTTGAATTATGACACGTTTTTTACGACTTCGTCAAGCAAAGCAGATATTTTCTTGGCCGGGGCCGCGAAAGCACCCCCAGACAGAGCGACGCGCCCGCTGTTGCGACACACGACCATCCACTCACGCCCGTAACACCACCAATTGAATTGATGTCGAGAGCGAAGCCTTCAATTGTAGCGCGCTTTTTTGTCCGTGCAAAAGCGCTAGCTGCATCACCGACATGCCACGCCTGCGCAGAAGCAACTTGAGACCCCTGCACTGTCGAAGGTTCTGGCCGCCGGCGGGAGCGCGCGGTGACGGGGTTGCGCGAAATGACTGGGGCCGCTAGACGCGATAGCGGTCAGTGGCACCGCTCAGTTTGGCGATGAGGGCAGGAGCAATCTCTACCAGCGGCAACACCTCGTCCGCAGCGCCATGAAGGATGGCCTCGCGCGGCATGCCGAAGACGATGCAACTCGCTTCATCCTGAACGTAGTTGTAGCTCCCCGCATCCTTCATTTCCCGCATCGCCTTGGCGCCATCACCACCCATGCCCGTCAGCATGATGCCAAACGCATTTCGACCAACCACCGCAGCGGCTGACCTGAACAAGACCTCTACTGACGGCCTGTGCCGATTGACCAATTCGCCCTCTTCAACTACGGCCACGTAATTGGCGCCACTTCGATCAACCCGAAACTGCTTGCCGCCGGGTGCGATGTAAGCGTGACCCGGCAAGATGCGCTCTCCATTCGCCGCTTCCTGAACGGTGATCTGACACAGACTGTTCAGCCGCGCCGCGAAACTGGTAGTAAAACCGGGAGGCATGTGCTGCGTGATCACAATCCCTGGGGAATCCGCGGGCATCCGCGTCAAGATCTCCTTGATTGCTTCGGTGCCACCCGTTGACGCGCCAATACAAATCAGCTTTTCGGTGGAGACCCGACCAATAGACGCCAGCGGTGCGCGTGCCGCGACAGGCGAAGCGCCACCGAGTGCACTGGTGGGCGGCGCAGAAGCCGCGCGTTTCACGTGCGCCGCTGCGGCAATCCGGATCTTCTCGACGATCTGAGAAGACAACTCGCTCAGACCATCCGCCACGCCAATTCGTGGCTTGGCTACGAAATCAACCGCGCCCATCTCTAGAGCTCGCATGGTGACCTCTGCGCCACGCTCAGTGAGCGTTGAAATCATGACTACCGGCATGGGTCGCAAGCGCATCAGGCGCCCCAGAAAGTCAATGCCATCCATGCGCGGCATTTCGATATCCAGCGTGATCACGTCCGGGTTCAACTCCCGGATCATCTCTCGCGCAATCAGCGGATCATTGGCTGTACCGACGCACTCCATATCCCTTTGCCGATTGATGATCTCAGCCAAGAGGCTGCGCACCAAGGCAGAGTCGTCAACCACCACCACCCGTATCTTCTTCAACTAGGCACCCTCAAAACAAGTCAATCGAGCCGCCCGAAGTAGTCTTGGCTACAGTCGCCGCATTGCCCTTGCGCTCCTCGACGGCGAGAGTCTCAGGGTGAGAGTGAGCCAAGCGCTTGACCAGAGCCTTGCCACTGACGGGAAAGAAGCAGACCTTGCGTGGATGAATATCCAGAACGTCCTGGGAGACGACTGGAATGCGCTCGGTGGCGAGATAGTCCAAGACGAACTTGGTGTTGCGTTCGCCAACATTCATGGTCGTAAATCCAGCCATCACTTGCGCCCCACCAAATACCTTGGCCTGCATGGACTCGCGTCTTGCGCCCTTCTTGAGCATCTCATTGATCAACAACTCCATCGCATAGGAACCATAGCGGCCAAACCCATCCGCGCTATCGCCGTCGGGCAACATGAAATGGTTCATTCCGCCCGCCCGCGCTCGCCCATCCCAAATGCAGGCGGCAATACACGATCCCAGCACGGTCATGATGACCAGTTCCTCATTGGATACGAAATACTCACCGGGCAAAACCTTCACCGCGTCATACTGAAAATGGTGATCCGCATAAAAAAACGATGCTTCCCCTGGGTTGCGGGGCTGTGCTTTGAGTTGCTCGACGCGTGAAACGCGCGCCCCCGCGACGGGACGAGCCGGCGCAGGCGTTTCACCTCGCGCGCGAAGGGCGGCCAGGGCGGAGCTGGTTTGGGGCAAATTCATGATTTTTTTGCCCGAGGCATCTTAGTGGCGTTCATATACAGTTTTGCCTCGCAATGCAAACAAGTCACGGGACTCGCTGAAGTTCTCCGCATGTCCAACGAAAAGCAATCCGCCCGGCTTCATCACCCGATGAATACGCTCCAGCACTTTGCGCTGAGTCGGCGCATCGAAATAGATCATCACATTTCGACAAAATACAACGTCAAAGGGCTCCCGAAACGGCCAATCGTCCTTGATAAAATTGACACTGATGAACTCAACAGCCTCTCGAAGTTCAGCTTTGACCCGAACCATGCCATCATTCGACCCCTTGCCACGCATGAAGAATTGCTGAACCCGCTGCGGGCTCATGCCCTTGAGCCCTTCCATCCGATACACGCCCTGCGCCGCGGTTGCCAAGACCTTGGAGTCGATGTCGCTAGCGGTCAGCCTGAAGTCCCCCTTGGCCCCTAGCGACTCCTGGGCTGTCACCATGATGGAGTATGGTTCCTCACCGGTGGAAGCCGCACTGCACCAGACGCGCCACGGCGTGCCCAGGGGCTTTGACTTCAGGTGCTCGGCGAGAATTTCGAAATGATGCTGTTCCCGAAAAAATGAGGTCAAATTGGTTGTCAGTGCATTGACGAACTCCTGCCACTCGGGTCCATCGTGTTGTTCCAGCCAGCCCAGATATTCAGTGAAACTCCGATGACCGGTATCACGAAGCCGCCGTGACAGGCGGCTGTAGACCATCGCATGCTTCCCATCGTGCAAACTGATGCCAGCACGCTGGTATATCAGAGATTGCACACGATCAAAGTCCGCGTCGGTCCATGCGAATTCACGCCCCTGCATCCCGCCGCCCGCATCAGCGACGCCTCCCGCGTAGGGGCGAGTCATGGACCTAAGTCGAGGCGGATGACTGATCATGGGATTGGCAACTGGTGGATGGCAAGCGAGCCCGCGTTGTCACTCGACGTTGGACGTCAGACCCATGTCGGAGCCATCCATGAGTCGTTCAATATCGAGCAGGATCAACATCCGGTCCCCCAAGGAACCAAGCCCCAAAATCGAATCACGGTCAATCACGCTCTCGACATCCGGTGCTGTTTTGACGTTCTCCTGCGCGAGTTCCAACACGTCACTAACGGAGTCCACGACGATACCAACGACCCGCTGACGCAAATGAAGCACGATCACCACTGTGAAAGTGTTGTACTCCGCCTTCGAACAGCCAAACTTCAGACGCATGTCGACGATCGGAACAATCGTTCCCCGCAGATTCACGACGCCTTTAATGAAAGCTGGCGCATTGGCAATCCGGGTGGGTGGTTCATAACCACGGATTTCCTGAACCTTGAGGATATCGATCCCATACTCCTCCTGATCAAGCCGGAAGGTCAGGTACTCGCGCGCGCCCGCTGACCTTGTCTCGCTGATCTTCTCCATGGCACCCATCGTTGTCTCCTTAGCATTGCGCCGATCAATGGCGTGAACGTCGCACCAGCGCTCCGGTGTCCAAAATCAGCGCGACCTTTCCGTCGCCCAAGATCGTGGCTCCCGACACATTCGGTACCTTTCGGTAGTTCGACTCGAGGTTCTTGACCACCACCTGTTGCTGCCCCAGCAATTCGTCAACCAGCAGCGCCACCCGACCGCCATCGGACTCGATCACCACCATGATGTCGCTTGACTTCTCGAAATCAAACCGGGGAATCTGGAACACCTTTTCGAGCTCAATCACCGGCATGTACTCATCCCGGACCTTGACCAACTGCGACCCCTGGCCGACGGTGCTGACGGCATCGGCCTTGACCTGAAAGGACTCCACGACCGAAGACAAGGGCAGGATATAGACCTCCTCGCCAACGCCAACCGACATGCCATCCATGATCGCCAGGGTCAGCGGCAAGCGCACTGAAACCTTCATGCCGTAGCCTTCGGCCGAGTCAATCTCGACCGTACCATTCAAAGCGGCGATGTTCTTCTTGACAACGTCCATGCCGACGCCCCGGCCTGACACATCTGTTACCACTTCCGCCGTGGAAAACCCTGGCGCAAAGATCAATTGCCACACCTCGGCATCCGACATCTGATCTGACACATCGAGGCCACGCTCGCGAGCTTTGGCCAGAATCTTCGAGCGCGACATGCCGCGCCCATCATCGCGAACCTCGATCACAATCGATCCGCCCTGATGGGCTGCGGACAGGGTAATGGTTCCGGTCTCTGGCTTGCCCGCAGCGAGCCGATCAGCAGGCATCTCGATACCATGATCGCAACTGTTTCGAACCAAGTGAGTGAGAGGATCTGTGATCTTCTCGACCAACCCCTTGTCCAACTCCGTCGCTTCGCCCTGGGTCACAAAGTCAACCTTCTTGCCAAGTTTGGTTGCCAGATCACGAAGCATCCGCGGGAAACGGCTGAACACGATAGACATTGGGATCATGCGAATCGACATCACCGACTCTTGCAGGTCACGGGTGTTGCGATCCAGGTCCGTCAATCCAGTCAGCAGTTGCTGGTACAGCGCCGGATCGAGCGCACGGCTGTTTTGCGCCAACATGGCCTGCGTGATGACCAATTCTCCGACCAGGTTGATCAACTGATCAACCTTGCTAATGGCAACTCGAATCGTTGCCGCTTCGGGCTGCGCCAACGGGGCAGCCGCAGGTTTTGTACTAGGCTTGGCGGCAGCAGGTACCACTGATGCAACGGGCTCGGACTTGGGCGCCCCAGGGGCGCTATCAAAGAACCCGTATCCTGGCAACGGTGCCAGGGGCGCGCCCGGCGGCGGGTCATCGGCGTATGACGGCTGCACGGCGGGCGATCCTGGTGCGCCGTCAAAGAAGCCATAACCTGGAGTCGGTTCAATCCCTTCCTGATTGCCGGGTTCGCTAATCACAATGCGATCCCGCGACACATGAAATGCAAACAAATCCAGCAAATCCTCATCGCTTGACGTCGTCTGGACGCCAAAGACCCGGGTATCAGCCTGCTCACTGGGCAACACCTGAATTTCGCCGAGTCCTGCAATGTCGCGGAACAACTCCTTGATGGCATCGGCCTGCTCCACGTCCTCCATGGGGCCGACGCGAATCACCAGGGACCGGCTCGAACTGGGCGCTTGGGTCGCCCCAGGAACAGGCGCGGCGGCCGCCGGGGCGGCCTGCGGCGCCTGGATGACGGGTTGCGCGGCGGGTGTTGATGTGGCTGGCATTTGGCCGGCGGCCAAAGCACTGATACGGCGCACCAGATCAGCCGTGGGCGGCGATTCACCCGCCCCACCCGCCTGATGGCGTGCCAGCAGTCCCCGTGACGCATCAGCCGACTCCAGCAGCACATCCACCATCAGCAAGTTGGGCTGCAGCTCATGGCGCCGCAGTCGGTCAAGCAGTGACTCCATCTGATGCGTCAACTCCGCCACGTCGGAGAAACCAAAGGTGGCCGCGCCGCCCTTGACTGAGTGGGCGCAACGAAAGATGCCGTTTAACTCCTCATCGTCGGCAGTCTCAAGATTGAGATTGAGCAGCATTTGCTCCATCAAATCCAGGTTCTCGCCGGCCTCTTCAAAAAATATCTGGTAGAACTGAGTGAGATCAAACGCGTCGCCAGACCCCGCCCCTTCTTGATGCGCTTCTGCCATGCGAAACTCCTTGTTAGTGTCACCGCTTCCAAGACATGGGCAGATGGCTACTTGATCACTTTTTTGATCACCTCAAGCAGCCTGGCAGGGTCGAATGGCTTGACCAGCCACCCGGTCGCGCCAGCGGCACGTCCTGCCTGCTTCATCAAATCACTTGATTCGGTAGTGAGCATCAAAATAGGTACGGTCTTGAACTGCGGATGGTCTCGAAGCTTTCTGGTCAGCCCCAATCCATCGAGTCTGGGCATGTTCTGATCAGTCAGCACCAGATCAAAGGACTGGGCCAGTGCCTTCTCATACGCGTCCACACCATCGACCGCCTCCACCACTTGGTAACCGGCTCCAGTGAGCGTAAAAGACACCATCTTGCGCATGGATGGAGAATCATCAACAGCGAGTATTAAAGGCATTTGCAACTCCGACTGGTTCAACTTCGTGAAAAACTAGGACACCGGTTAGAAAAGCTCGATCGAGCCAGCGTCCATCTCATCCTGCGTCACAGGGTTGGGACGCTCCGGCACTTCCTCGACAAATGGGACCGCCTCACCATCCTCAGAGCCCATGGACTCCGACGCCAAACGGTAGGCACAGCCCTGAAGAATCTTGGACGTATGAACAATCAACTGCGAGGCCATGTCCTGGAACTGCAGCTCGGTCACTGCCGCGCGCAAGTTCGAACGCACCACATCCAACTCCTTGGACTGGGCCAGTTCCGGATCAGCCAGATTGGCGCTCACGGTGGTGAAACGCTCCATCAGGTTCTCCATCGTGTGCGCCAGAAGATGGTCCAAGCGGCTCAGATCATGCACCACCACCAAGAGCGAGTCCTGAAGCTCGGCCACCATCATCACGGGCAGTTGCACCGCCGGGGCGGGGGGCGTTGTCTGTATGGGTTGCATCGTCTCTCCAACTCTTGCCCGAGCATGGCTCAGCTTGTGGCATTAGAATTTTGCATGACACAAGGTTATCAGGATTCGGAGCGATTTGCGAGGCGTCACACGCTTTTCGCCCAATATTCGAATAAGCCCGGCACAAGCCCGCCAGTTGGCGCGAATGGCGTTGTTCGATGAAAACACCCCTGCCGATATCGGAGGAAGTAGCGGGACCGATTCGCATCCTTCACCTTGAAGATTCGCTGATCGATCATGAGCTGATCATCCGTGCCCTTCAAGCCGCCAAGCTTGAATTCAGCGTCGAGCGGGTGGAGACACTTCCTGAGTTTGCACGGCTGGCCAGTAGCGGCGACTTTGACCTCATTTTGGCCGACTACCGTCTACCGGGATTCACTGCGATCGAGGCCTGGGACGCTCTGGCGGCCGTCAACCCGCGCCCGGCATTCGTACTGGTTTCAGGGGCGATTGGCGAGGCAGCCGCCGTTGCGGCGATCCAGTCGGGCATGAGCGACTACGTCCTGAAGGACGATCTTGGGAAACTGGCGCACGTCGTGCAACGCTCGATTGAAGTTCATCATGCGCGCGTGTCGCGGGAAAATGCCATCCGCGAACTGGCGGCGTCGGAGAAGCGCCTGGCCGGATTTGCCGAGCACCTGCAGGCAACCATTGAGCAGGAGCGCACGGCGATTGCGCGCGAGATTCACGACGACATCGGTGGCTCACTTGCTGCCATCAAGTTCGACCTTTCATGGATGGCACGGCATCACGCGGACCCGGAAACCCTGGCCCACTTGAGCACGGCCCAGGACATGCTGCAGCATGCATTGGGCGCGAGCCAGCGCATCATGATGAACTTGCGCCCAGCCATTCTCGATCAAGGCCTGGTCGCCGCCATTCAGTGGTTAGCCAGCAGCTTCGAGCGCAGAACCGCAATCAAAACCCTGGTCCGAACGCCGACAAGTCCGATCCATCTCGACAAGGAGCTTGAGCTGGCCGCGTTTCGAACCAGTCAAGAGGCCCTGACGAACATCGGCAAACACGCCTGTTGCAAGCAGGTGACAATCGACCTTACCGATGACCACCAAGTGCTTACCCTCGAAATCTCTGACGATGGCCAAGGGTTATCAGCGGGCGCCCTCGACAACCCCAAGGCATTTGGAATCAAGGGCATGCGTGAACGTGCCCACGCGGTGGGCGGCTGGCTGGACGTCAGCACCAACAGCCAACGCGGGACTTCCATCATTCTGTCGGTGCCGCTGTCCAAGACCGGGGAGACCTTAGCATGATTCGTGTCATTCTTTGTGACGACCATGCAGTGGTTCGCAAGGGCATTCGGGACACCCTGACCGAGGCTGTCGACATCGAGGTTACCGGTGAAGCAGCGAGCTACACGGAAGTGCGCGAAGTGTTGCGCCATGCGCCCTGTGACGTGATGGTGCTTGACCTCAACCTTCCCGGGCGCGGCGGGTTGGAAGTCCTGGCCAGCTTGCGGGAATCCGCGCCGCTGATCAAGGTCTTGATCGTGTCCATGTTCCCGGAGGACCAGTACGCGATTCGGTGCCTACGCGCCGGAGCGCAGGGGTACCTGTGCAAGACTGGTGATCCGGCTGAACTGGTCACGGCCGTCAGAACGCTGGCCCAAGGCCGAAAATACGTGACGCCGGAAGTGGCACAGATGCTGGTCGAGAGCCTGTCCGATCCGACCCAGGAGGCGCTCCACACGACGTTGTCGGAGCGAGAGCTTCAGACCCTGACCAAGATCGCTTCGGGCAGGCGACTGTCCGAGATCGCGGAAGAATTGATGCTCAGTCCCAAAACGGTCAGTGTCTACCGCGCCCGCGTACTGGAAAAGCTCAGGCTGAGCAATAACGCCGAACTGACCGTCTATGCCATTCGCAACGGTCTGGTTTAAGCCCCGTCGCCTTGTTAGTGTCGGGAAAATATGTCAATCACTCGCTCCAACAGCGCGGAAAAAGGCTGATCCAGCAGCGGCAATGTGACGGCAATGCCGACCAGCCCGACCGTCAGCGTAATCGGAAAACCGACCGCATAAATGTTCATCTGGGGTGCTACGCGGGACACAATGCCCAGTGCCAGATTGACGAACATCAGCATGCCCACCATCGGCAAGGCAATCCACAAGCCGGTGGCAAACAACTCGGCGCCTAGCTCGTGCAATCGCAGGCGCTGCATCGCCTGTAAAAAGCTCTGGTCAATCGGGAATACTTCAAAACTCCGAATGACCGCCATCAACACCAGCAGGTGTCCATTGAGCACCACAAACAGCAATGCAGCCATCTGACCAAAGAAGCGCGCCACGGCGCTGGTCTGCGCGTTGGCTGCAGGGTCAAAGAAGGCCGCAAAATTCAACCCCATCTGAAAGCCCACCACTTCGCCGGCCAGCTCCACGGCTGCAAGGATCAGCCGCACGGTGAATCCGATCGCCAGCCCGATACCAACCTGCTGAATGACAGCACCCAGGGCCTGCGGCCCATCAAGGCCGATCAGGGGCTGACCTTGCAGCGTCGGTTGCGCGGCAAAGGCAATCAAGAATGCAAGCGCAATCCGGGCACGCACCGGAAATACGCGCGAAGAAAATATCGGCGCCGCCGTGAAGACTGCCAACACTCTGAGAAACGGCCATAGGATAGGCGTCAGCCACGCCATCAACTGGGACTCGGTGAACGAAATCACGGCAACGGGCTACGCCTAGACCACGGACGCGGGTATCGCCTCGATCGTGCGGCGAATGTACTCAACCAGCATGTTGAGCATCCAGGGCCCCGCGATGGCGAACACCGCGATCGCAGCCACCAGCTTCGGCACAAACGCCAGGGTCGCCTCGTGGATTTGCGTGATCGCCTGAAACAGACTGACCAGCAAGCCGACGACCAGCACAACCCCAAGCACCGGAGAGGCCACCATCAACAACATCAGCAAGGCTTCCTGCCCCATCGTGAGAACCATTTGGGCATTCATGGGTCGTCCTAGTCAGGTAACGAAACTGGCCGCCAGGGAGCCGATCAACAGGTTCCAACCATCGGCCAGCACAAACAGCATCAGCTTGAACGGCAACGCAACCAGCACGGGCGACAGCATCATCATGCCCAGTGACATCAGGATGCTGGCCACCACGATGTCAATCACGAGGAAGGGAATGAAAATCATGAAGCCGATTTGAAACGCCGACTTCAGTTCGCTGGTCACGAAGGCCGGGACCAGTACACGCATGGGCGCCTTCTGCGCGGTCGTGCCGGCCTCCAGCTTGGCCAGACGCACGAACAGGGCCAGGTCCGATTGGCGGGTCTGCTTGGCCATGAACTGGCGCACCGGATCTTCTCCCTTGGCCAGCGCCTGTTCAAAATTGAGTGTGTTCTGCGTGTAAGGCAGGTAGGCCTCCGCATAGACCTTGTCCAGCGTCGGACCCATGACAAAAAAGGTCAGGAAAAGTGACAAACCCACGATCACCTGGTTGGGCGGTGCCGACTGGGTTCCCAAAGCCTGGCGCAATAGCGACAACACGATCACGATCCGCGTGAACCCGGTCATCATCAACAGCACGGCAGGCAAGAACGACAAGGCCGTGAAGAACAGCAAGGTCTGAACCGGCACCGAAAAACTGACGCCAGACGCCCCGGTGCCCACCAGCAGCGGCAACTGTCCGGCCGTCTGAGCCGTGGCACCAAACGAAGCCAGCCAGCCAAGCAGACCGAGGCCCAGCGCTGTCCAGGGCTGCATTGGATGCCGGCTCGACCTAGCTTGCAGTGCCATCGGCCTCCCCAGCGTCACTGTCGTTCTTGACGACTGCAAGCGTCCCGGCCGATCCGCGCTCATTCCCGGCCGGGCTGCTGTGCAAGCAGGTAACTGTCTGGGCAGTCACGCCCAGAACCAGCCAGACGCGTGCGCCCTCTGGGCCGACTTCGACCGTCACCACCCGCTGATGTGGACCTACCGCCACCGCCGAGACCACTCTGGACGTGTTGGACTGCGTCAGCCCCGCAGCGCCAACGTTGCGCTGCAACCATCTGACGCCCCACGGCAACATGGCCAGCAACACCACGAACACCGCGACCGAAAGCAGCGTCTGAGTCATCTGACCGTCAGTTCTTGCTGAGCCGACGCAGGCGTTCCGAGGGCGTGACCACGTCGGTCAGGCGGATACCAAACTTGTCGTTCACCACCACCACCTCGCCCTGCGCAATCAGGTACCCATTGACGAGAACGTCCATCGGCTCGCCAGCCAGGGCATCCAGCTCAACCACCGACCCCTGGCCCAATTGCAGGATGTGCTTGATCGGGACTTTGGTGCGCCCCAGCTCAACCGACAACTGGACCGGAATGTCCAGCACGCGATTGATATCGCTGGACGGTCCATCGCCCAAAAATGATCGCGCCGCGTCGCCCGACAGCACACCGCCGGATTCCGCCGCTGTGGTTTCGGTGCTCTTCTGCTCAAGCAGGGCCTCGGCCCAGTCGGCCATGCCGTCGTCTTCAGGTTTGTCATCAACTGCCATATCACTCTCCCATCCAACTTTGGTCATTGCCTCGCAGGGTCTTGTCGATCCGTATCGCGTACTTGGCGTTGTGGGTGCCGTACTGGCACTCGAAAACCGGAACGCCATCTACCGATGCCTTGATGCGCGGTTCGCGGTCAAGCTCGATAAAGTCGCCCGCCTTCATGGCCAGCAACTGCTCCACCGTGGCATCCGCACTGGCAAGTTGCGCCACCAGGGTGACCTCGGCGGCTTGGATCTCGCGCGTCAGCACGTTGACCCAGCGCCGATCGACCTCCACCGAATCACCTTGCGTCGATGAGTACAGTACATCGCGGATTGGCTCCAGGGTGGCATAGGGCATGCAGAAGTGTATGGCGCCCGTGATCTCGCCGATCTCAAGTTGAAATGAGGTGGAAATCACAATCTCACTGGGCGTCGCGATATTGGCGAACTGTGGCTGCATTTCCGAGCGCTGGTATTCCAAATCCAGAGGATAGATACCGCGCCAGGCTTTCTTGTATTCATCGGTGATCACGTCCACCAGGCGATTTATGACACGTTGCTCAGTGGCGGAGAAATCGCGCCCTTCGATGCGGGTCTGGAATTTGCCAATACCGCCATACAGGGTGTCGATTACGCCAAAGACAAGCGCCGGCTCGCAAACGATCAATCCGCTGCCGCGCAAGGGCCGAATCGCCACGATGTTGAAATTGGTCGGCACCGCCAACTCGCGCAGGAACGCGCTGTAGCGCTGCACGGTTACCGGGCCTACCGAGATCTCCGGGCTGCGACGTATGAAGTTGAACAGGCCCACCCGCAAATTGCGTGCAAACCGCTCGTTGACGATCTCCATGGTGGGCATGCGCCCACGAACGATGCGCTCCTGGCTGGAGATGTTGTAGAGCCGGACCTCGCCCGCCTCGGCAACGTCCTCGGTGATCTTCTGGCTTTCGCCCGTGACGCCTTCAAGCAGGGCATCAACTTCTTCCTGGGACAGAAATGATTCACTCATGGGTGGACACCTGCTGAATCGTCACTGGACAATGAAACTGGAAAACAACACGCCACGCACCGGACTGCCGTCGGCTGCCGCCTTGTCGGAGGTCTTCTTTTTGGCCTTGTCGGCGTCCTTCTTGGGCTTGGGCTTGGCATTCCCACCTTCAGGCAGAAATGGGCGCGAGGCCTCGGACAGAATGTCGGCCGCCAACAGCTCCTTGCCTTCGCGTTGCAGCAATTCCTCGGCCGTGCGCTGTGAGATGAGTATCAGTATGCCGCTGCGAATGGCTGGCAGGTACATCTTGACCTTTTCGGTGGCCTTGGCGTCCATCAGCTCCAGGGTGATCCCGATCTGTGCCACCCTCTCACCGCCAGGATCAGCCAGATTGACCACCATGTTGTCCAAGGGCATGAAGGTGGGCGGCCCTTTCTGTTCGACCACCTGAACGGCCTCTTCGCCGTCTTCCGTCGCGGCCTTTTGCTTGGCAAAGAAGAACCAGGCCCCGCCGCCAGCCAAAGCCAGCACCAGAACGCCCGCCAACGCGATGATCAGCAACTTCTTGCTTTTCGCCGGCGCCTTGACTTCTTCAGCGGCGTCGGGCTTGGCAGCGTCTGGTTTGGTGGCCACGGTATTCCTTCAATCTAGATACGCCATTATTCTGCAGATCGAGTGTGTCAAGGCGCCAATTAACGGTGGTAAACCCCTCCTTAAGGGGCTTCTGGACCCACGGCGCACATCCGCTCATACAAACAGGTCAACCGTGCGCCCAGCGACCGGGCGCTGGGCGGAAGTCAGCCCGGTCGCATTAACCAGCGGCACTTCAACGCGCGCCTGCCGCGCGCCAGATTCGCCAAATTCGCCCGATTGCCCAGGCGAATGTTGCGCATCCCCACGCCGCTGCCCGGAAGCCCCCACGAAGACCCCAGCAAGGGACAAGCCCTCGTCTTTGAGCAGATCCTTCAAGTGCGCCATGGCGCCTTCAAGCACTTGCCTGATTTCGGGCTGATCAGTTCGGAACTCGACCTGCGCCTCACTGCCTTGCATGGAAATGCTGACCTCGACCGGCGTTCGACCAAACACGTCTAGTCGCAGCTCGGCGTTTTGAACCTTGCCGGCTATCCAGTAACTGACCTGTTCCGCCACCATCATCTCAGGCGTGGGCAAGGCGCCGTTCTGGGCCGCTGCCGAAGCCTCCACCGGTCGGCCCGATCCCAATGCATAGGCGCCCCAATGCCCCTCGCCGGCCGACCCTGCAAACGATTCGGTCGGTTTGCCGGTGGCCCGGTCGGTCTTTCGAATCAGGCCTTCCGAAACGCCCATCAGCACGCTTGCGCTCGGGCCGGCGATGGCCTGCGCCGCAACGTCAGGCACGACGAGGGCCTGACGGGCTTTGGTGTCACTGACGGTCTGCGCGAAGCCGCCGGGAGCCGCCGTCGGCCTGGCCACTGCGGCGTCGCCCTGCTGGGTGAACCGCTGAGCGGATTCCCAGTGTGTTGCCGTGGTGTCGTCCACAGCCTCTGCAACCAAGTCGGAACGCGTATTCGGAGCCACGCTGCCACTACTCGCCTTCTGGACCGCTTCCGCTTGCGCCGGCATGTTCAGCGCATTCGATCGCGGCGGCGCACCCCAAGGCAGCAGCGGTTGCGTCTCAGGGTCATCTGTGGGTTGTTTCGCTGCCTGCGGCGAGCCGACGGGGAACCGCACCGCATCGGCCTCTATCCGGCCGGACACTCCGAGCTGCACGCCTGGCTGAACGGCGGGCAGGGCAACCGTGGGCTTGGCTGCGCTCGGCGAGGCCAGCGCCGATAGCGCCAACGGCAGCGATTGCCCCGACGCGTCCGCACGCACGTCCGAACCCGGATTCAGAGCCGCACTCGCGGCCGACGCGTCACCTACGGTCGACGACACTGCGGCGTCTGCCAGAGGCGACCACTGTGCCGACTGACTCAGGTGCGCCAGCAAGGCCGCCGTATCGACGTGCCATCCGGCGTCGGGCATCAGGTGGTTGCCATCAGGCAGTTGCGGCTCTGTGGTGGTTGCGGGGGGCAGCCAATCCGCGCCGCCCGGCAGCCCCACCAGCGCCGCAGAGGCATCCAGGCCCGCCGTCACACCTGACTCTTCCGACGCACCCAAGGTCGCCAGCACCGAGAGAAAACCACCGCCGCCGACCGCAGCAGCGTTGCCCCAGCCGTGTTGCCCAACGGGGCTGACGCCAGGTTGACCCTTGCCAACTCGCGGCACGCCTTGGGGCGCGTTTCGATCCAGGTTCATGGTTGATCTCCTACATTCAAATTGCGCACAACCCGGGCGAACTGCAGGGCGGCGAATTCATCCATCTGTTTTTGCTCTCGTTTCACTTGACGGGCGGCCACTTCGGCCTTCTTCCTGGCCAGCACCTGCTTGAGCGCGGCCAGTCTGAACTCCGCCTGCAGCAGCACCTGGTTGGCCGCCTCAACCTGAAGCGCCGCCTTGGCGAGCACCGCACGCTGCAATCCAATGGCGTGATGCAGGCGGTCCATGAACTGATAGTGGTGGCGCATCAACTCTGGCGTTGCAGACACTTGTGCCGACGTGGTCCAGCGTGCGACCGTCTCGGCCGCGTAGGTGTCGAGCTGATCCAACTGGTCCTGCGCAAAACGCTGCGCGCGCTGAACTTGCGCCAAATCCAATCCCGCTTCGTCACGTTTGCGCGCCGCGACGTCGGTTGCCAGTTGCACGCTGGCGACAGCAGTCATACTCGCTCCTGAAATGGCCGATTGGTCATGGTGCGCTGATCCCGCTTTCCAGCGCCTCGGACATCTGGCCAAGGCAGTCTTCAAACTGCGCCGACGCGTACATATCCTGTTGCAAAAACGCGGTCATTCCGAGATGCAAGCGAATGGCCTCGTCCAGGGCCGGATCAGAGCCACTGACGTAGGCGCCAATCTGGACCAGATCACGGCCCTTTTGATAGCGGGAGTTAACCGCCCGAAATCGGCGTGCCAGCTCAAAGTGGTCGCGGGACACCACGTTGTGCATCACCCGTGAGGCCGACTGCTCAATGTCGATCGCCGGGTAGTGCCCGGCCTCGGCCAGCGAGCGTGACAAAACGATATGCCCATCCAGAATTGCGCGCGCCGCGTCCGCGATCGGGTCCTGCTGGTCATCACCTTCGGACAGCACGGTGTAAAAGGCCGTAATCGATCCCACACCGCCCAGCCCGTTGCCGCTACGTTCCACCAGTTGCGGCAGCTTGGCAAAACAGGATGGCGGGTAGCCCTTGGTGGCGGGCGGCTCGCCAATGGCCAGGGCAATCTCGCGCTGCGCCATGGCGTAACGCGTGAGCGAATCCATCAGCAACAACACATGGCACCCTTTGTCCCTGAAGTGCTCGGCGATCGCGGTGGCATAGCTGGCCCCTTGCATGCGCAGCATGGGGGGCGCATCGGCCGGGGCAGCCACCACAACGGACCGCTCACGGCCCTGCTCGCCAAGGATGTCCTCGATAAACTCCTTGACTTCGCGGCCACGCTCGCCAATCAGGCCGACCACGATCACATCGGCCTTGGTATAGCGGGCCATCATCCCCAGCAGCACGCTCTTGCCAACGCCTGAGCCCGAAAACAGCCCAATGCGTTGACCCCGCCCCACCGTCAGCAGCGCATTGATGGCGCGCACGCCGGTATCGAGCGGCTCGCGCACGGGCGCCCGGTCCATGGCATTGATGGGCGTGCGATCCATCGGTCGTGCCATCACATCCACAATTGGCCCCATTCGGTCCATGGGCGCACCGTGGGCATCGACCACCCGCCCCAATAAGCCATCCCCCAAGGGCAGGCGCAACAGGCCGGCACCGCTCTCGATGTCCGCCGCACGGGGTTCACCCAACCTGGGCACCGGCACATAAGCGGCTGCGGGCACCACACTGGCCCCGCTGGAGAGTCCATGCACATCGCCCGCGGGCATCAGGTAGGCACGGTCGTTGGAGAACCCAACCACCTCCGCCAAGACCGGGTTTTGCGATGTCATCGAAACCATACACTGCGAGCCCACCGGGGCGCGCAGACCGCTGGCCTCCAGCACCAGGCCGGTCAGGCGCGTCAGGGTACCGCGCACTTCGAGCGTGCTGCCACGGTTGACCCGGTCCTTGGCGTCGACCAAGTACCGTTGCCACTTGCAGCTGGGATCATGGCTCATCGTCGGCCTCCTGCCAGGGAACGCTCAGGCCCAGCGTCGCCACGGCGCGGGTCCATCGCTTCTCGACCGAGGCATCCACGACGGTGCCCGCCGACTCGACCAGACAGCCACCCCGGTCTACACGGGCATCGGCCAGCAAGGTCAAACTGAGGTTGGAGAACTCGGCACGCAAGGGCTCTTCGAGCACCTCCAGGTCCAATGGGTTCATTCGAACCACTGCGCTTTTGGAATCGGCCAGCAGCATGCCGAGCGCCTCGCGCACTGCGGGCTGCAGTACGTTCGGGTTGACCGACAACTCCTGACGCAGCACCTGGCGAGCCACCTCGCAGGCCAGCTCCAGAACGCCCTGCGCAATGGCTTGTTCCGACTGCTGCAACTGCAGGCTGGTGGCAGCAAACACGGCGGCAAGGCGTTGTGCCGCCTCGTCACCCTGGTTGCGGGTGAATTCGGCAATCCGGTGCTGAGTCTCCAGGACCGCTTGTGCCTGCGCCTGGGCGAATCCCTGCGCATAACCCTCCTGACGCATGGCGTCATCACGCGCTTGCTCAGCAGCCTCTTGGCGGGAGTCAGCCTGGGCCGCCAGCAAAATGGACGCCGTGTCGACGGCCGAGAAGTCCCATTGCGCCACCGCACCGACTTCCTCGCCGGGGATGAATCGATTGAAGTTGCGCATGATCAGACCATGGCGTCGTCGGCGCCACCGCCAATGACAATGGTTCCTTCGTCGGCGAGACGGCGCACGGTCTTGAGGATTTCCTTCTGCTGCGCCTCCACCTCGGACAAGCGCATCGGCCCGCGCGACTCCAAGTCTTCGCGCAGCGTCTCGGCGGCGCGCGAGGACATGTTGGCAAGGAACTTTTCCTTGAGCTCGGGCTGCGCGCCCTTCAGCGCAACAATCAGCGAGTCAGACGCCACCTCCTTGAGCACCATCTGGATGGCCTTGTCATCGAGCTTCATCACATCGTCAAACACGAACATCTTGTCCATGATCTTCTGGGCCAACTCCGGATCGTGGTTGCGGATCGACTCGATCACCGTGCCCTCGATCGCCGTACCCATCAGGTTGATCATCTCGGCCGCAGTCTTGACGCCACCCAGGGAGGACTTGCGAACCTTGTCACCACCGGCCAGCACCTTGAACAAGACTTCATTGAGGTCCTTGAGGGCGTTTGGCTGAATTCCCTCCATGGTGGCCACACGCAGCATCACTTCGTTGCGCTGGCGCTCGGTCAGGTGCTTGAGCACATCCGCCGCCTGGTCGTAGTCAAGGTGGACCAGAATCGCCGCCACAATTTGCGGGTGCTCGTTGCGCAGCAACTCCGCCACCGACAAGGGGTCCATCCACTTGAGGCTCTCGATGCCCGAGACATCGCCACCCTGCAGAATGCGATCGATCAGCAGCGCCGCCTTGTCGTCGCCAAGCGCTCGCTTCAACACCGAACGCACGTAGTCCCCGGTATCCGACACCAACAAACTCTGCGCGGCGGCGATGCCTGCGAACTTGTCGACTACCTCGTCCACGCGCTCGCGTGTGATCGCCTTGGTTCTGGCGATGGCTTCACCGAGCTTCTGGACTTCCTTGGGTGACAGGTGCTTGAACACCTCGGACGCCTCTTCCTCACCCAATGACATCATCAGGATGGCTGCGTTCTCGAGGCCGTCGTCTTGTGACATCGTGCGATCCCCTTGGTCAACGCTCAGGCCGGCGCCTCACCGTTCATCCAGGTCTTGACAATATTGGCCACCGCTGCCGGGTTTTCCCGCGTGAGCTTGCGGGCATCATCCAAGGCGAGTTCGCTCGTGGTGGGTGCATTGCTGCGCGTCGGCGGTGGCAACTGCGGACGATTGGGCTCCTCCGACTCGATTGCGTCAAGCTGTCCACCGGGGCGCGACATGACGGGTCGCGACTCGGCCAGCGTCTTCAAGGCAGGCCGGACAAAGCCCATCAACACCAGCACGCCAAACAAGAGGGTTCCCACCGGCCAGGCGAAGCTGCGCAGCAGGTCCTGCAACTCGGGCTGCTTCCAGATGGGCAGCTCGGGCAGCGTGATTTTTTCCTTGGCAAAGGGCGCATTCATGAGGTTCACAGAATCCCCGCGATCTTTGTTGAAACCAATTGTCTCACGCACCAGCGCGGTCATCTTCTCGATTTGCTGCTCGGTCAACGGGGTTGTGGTGGTCTTGCCCTTGTCGTCGGTCGTGGATTGGTGATTGACGACCACGGCCGCGGTCAGGCGCTTGATGGTGCCGGTGCCCCCTCGCACCACGCGCACAGTCTTGTCGACCTCGTAGTTGACAATGGACTCGCGCTTTGAACCGGCGCCGCCAGCAGCCCCAGTCGCACCAGCCGACAGCGCCTGGTTCGGTCCGTTGATCGGCGCGGACGCAGGGCCGGGCGGCTGATTGGATGTAGCCCCCGGCACGCCGGCGGCGTTGCTGGCGCCACCGCCCGAACTCTCGGAGGTTTGCTGGCTGCGAATGACCGTGGCGTCGGGCGCTTGGTTCGGTTTGTGAGACTCGGAGGTGGACTCAGTCTGCGAGAAGTCCAGTTCCGCCGAGACCTGCGCCTTCACATTTTGCCGCCCGACAATCGGCTCCAGGATGTCCAGAATCCGGCGACTGTAAGTCTGCTCAAGCTGCTGAACGTGCTGAAGCTGCTGCGCGTCCCCGCCCCCTTGCGCGCCGTCGGCCGACATCGACAGCAACTTGCCGGTATCGTCGAGCACGCTTACGGCGCTGGTGCTCATCTCGGGCACGCTTGAGGCCACCAGATGCACGATACCCGCCAACTGCGAGCGGTCGAGCGTGCGCCCGGCATTCAGGCTGACCAGCACCGACGCCGAGGGCTTCTGCTGCTCCCGAAAAAACCCGTTCTGGTTGGGCAAGGCCAGGTGCACGCGCGCAGTCTGCACCGAAGACAAGCCCTGAATCGACCGCGTCAACTCACCCTCCAGACCACGCTGAAAGGTCAGCCGCTCCTGAAACTGGGTCATGCCAAATCGGTTGGACTCCATCATCTCGAAGCCCGCGACCGACCCCTTGGGCAAGCCTTGCGAGGCCAGGCGCAAACGCGTGTCGTGCACCTTGTCAGCCGGCACCAGGATGGCACCGCCACCCTCCGCATGCTTGTAAGGAATGTTCATCTGCGACAGTTGCGCCACGATGGCACCGCCATCCTTGTCTGCCAGATTGGTGTACAGAACCCGCCATTCGGCCTGTCGCCCCATGACCAAGCCAATCACCCCGACGGCGATGAACAAGGCAAAGCCAAGCGCCATGCGCAGCTTTTGGGCCGGATCGAGGCCCGCCAGTCGCTGGGAGAGAGTCGGATTGACAGGGATGGTGGCAACTGCGGGCATCATGGTTTCCGGTACGAGGTGGCACGACATCGCACCACCCATGCAACCGATTATTCGAGCTGCCTGCGCAAACATTAGGTCAATAAGCCAGTGAATTACCGGCCATTTCAAAATAATGCGAGCGATCGTCCAGCGCTAGGATCAAGCAACCCCGAACCTCGGAGGGAGCAACCATGGATCTACGCCTTTCCCCCACCACCCTACCCAGCACGGTACGCCCCAGCCTGGTGCCGAAGAACACCGCCGCTCAGATCACGGGCAACGCGCCCGGCAGTTTCTCAGGTGCACTCAAGAGCGCACTGGGGGAAGTGAGCGCGGCGCAAAACGAGGCAACCCGGCTGCAACGCGAAGTGCAGTTGGACAACCCGAAGGTCAGCCTGGAAGAAACCATGGTAGCGATTCAGAAGGCCCAGATCGGCTTCCAGGCCACGCTGCATGTGCGCAATCGCATGGTGCAGGCCTACACCGACATCATGAACATGCAGGTGTAGCGCCGGCCCCAATTCGCCTGTAACCCGGCAATCAGTGCAGCATCTGCTTGGGAGCGTCAAACTGGCGTTCGACCTGAGACAGCCAAGGCTCCGCCAAATAGCGAATCTGGGCGTCGTTGTGCAAGATGCGCTGCATGATGCGAGTCTTCTCGGTACGCTGCTCGGGCAGTAGTTGCTCGCTGCGGGCACGATGACGAAGCTGCTCGATCAACACCGCACAGGCGCCCTCGAAACGCACCACCTGGTCCCAGTTTTGTTGCTTGGCAGCATCGAGCATGCTGCGGCTGCTGGCTTCGATGGCTTTGTAGTAATCAATCAACAGTTGGCTCATTGCGCTACTCCTAAACCGGCGACGGGCTTCAAGTAAGCCGGGCCTTGACCATCGATCTGCTTCCAGCCGCTGGCGACCAACTCAATCAGGCGACTGACTTCGTCCAGGGCGGCAACCTCGTTGCGGACATTGGCCAAGGTGACCCGTATGACGCAGTAGCGATATAGCTCCTGCAGATTGGCCGCCAACTCACCGCCCTCCTCCAGATTCAGGGGGGCAATCAGTCCCTCTTCAAGGATGCGCACGGCTATGCCAATCTGGCGGCCTTTGACGGGAATGTCCCCGCCTTGCATGGCCAGACGCGCACCGCCCAGGGCTCGCAACAAGGCATCAAACAACAAAGTCACCAACTTGTGAGGGTCGGCGGTGCTGATGCTGGTCTCGACGTCGACGCGTTTGTAAGCGGCTGCGGAGCGGGTGCTGACGGAAGCAAACATGCTGCAATTCCTTATGTTCTTGCAGTAATTATCGGCAGGGTTGGGGTCGACTAAAGAGTTCTAGGCCACGAAATACCTGGGATTTTGTGCAGCATTTCATGCAACGCTCCCAAAAGCATAGCAATGTATGCTTGCTCCGTCAATTCTGAAGGCCTATTTTGAAGACCGGTTGGCGACGAATCAGGCGGTGGACTTGTTCCAGGTCGTCACCTGCTGCGCCACATAGGCGTTCAGCGCTGTCAGGCTCGCCATCTGGGTATCCAGTGCCGTGTATTGTTTGCGCAGGCGCACCTCCACGGCTGCGGCGCGATCGCTAACACGGGTTTGCTCGTCCGCATTGCGATTCAAGGCCTTTCGCAGCGCATCCGCCTTGTTGGTAACTGAACCGCCCGCAGCCAGCACGCCTTTTGCCAACGCGCTGAATTTCAGGGCAAAACCATTCGTCAAAGCGTTGCTGTTGTTCGTGGTGAACAGCTTCTGCAGTTCGGTCCCGTTGTTGGCCGCGGTACTGAGCTTGGTGGTGTTGATCGATAAAGACCCGTCCAGTTGCCGCTCCACGCCAACGTCCGACAAGCGCTGGTACGCGCTGCTGCCAACACTGACGGACCCCACCATGTTGCGCAACACGTTTTGCAGTCCCAACACCGCCGAATCCCCCTGGAATATGGAGGGGGTTTTGGTGGCCGCATCGTATTTGGTCAGGTCCGCCAATGAGGCGGCCAGGGCGTTGTAGGCGGTCACAAACGCCTGCACGCTCTTGACCGCTGGTGTCACATCTTCACGCACCGACAAGGTGATCGGAGCCAAGACCTCCGTCCCAAGACCGTAGTTGGTGGTGGTGGTGGCCCCTAAATTGATGGTGACGCCAGGAATATTGCCCGTGAGCGTGTTGGTTTGCGAGGTAACCGCCAGGCCGTTGATACGGGCGTTGGCATTGGAGCCATATTGCACCGGCAAGCCCGCTGTGGCCATGCCAAAGGCGCCGGTTGCAGGATCAAACGCCAAGCGGGACAGGCCATTGTTGTCATTGGTGACGCCATCGGCATCGGTCGTGGCCTGCAGCCGAAAGCCCGACGCAGTACCGGTTTCCTTGGACCGCAACAACAGGCGGTCATTGGTGCCGTCATTGAAGGGGGTGGCGACCACGCTGGAATTGGCGCTGTTGATCTTGGCGGCAAGGGTGGCAACCGTATCGCTGGCGGTGGCCGTAATGACGATGTCGGAACTGGCTCCAGAAGGCGAGAACACGCCGCCGGACCAAGCGCCCGTGCGCAGTGTCAAAGTGCCCGCGCCCACCAGCCCTCCCGCTGTCATGGTTGCCGAATTCACCGACTGCTGCTTGGCCAGGGTATCCACGTCCAGGCTGAACGAGGTGGCGGCTGCGGTCGATGTCACGGTGATACTGAAGCCACGCTGGCGTTGGAGCTTGACCCCGTGCGAGCGGACCAGGCGGTGGCGGAGAACATGGCCGAAGCCGCATCAGCCAAGGCCGAGAACTGCGACTGAATGGTCCCCATGGCCGATATTTGTCCCTGCACCAGGGTGGCCTTGGTCGCCAGTGCTTTCAGCGGCTGCTTCTCCAGCGCCACCAGCTGGGTGACGATGCTGTTGACATCCAGTCCACTACCGATACCTGCGGATGAAATCGTAGCCATTCAAGCCTCCTGCGCCGCCAAAGACTGGACAGTGTCCCACTTTTCGCCGGGCGATAAGCCTGGAAAAGCCATTGGTTTGCCCAAACACCAAAAAACGGCGGGGAGCATTCGCTCCCCGTCGTCTAGGTTATCGGCCACTCGGGCCGTAACTTGAGCGCCTAAACGCTTTGGGCTCCCGCCTTTTTACCGCAACAGAGCCAACACGCCCTGCGGCAACTGGTTGGCCTGCGCCACCATTGCGGTGCCAGCCTGTTGCAGGATCTGGGCACGCGACAGGTTGGCGGTTTCGGCCGCGAAGTCCGCATCCTGAATCCGTGAGCGCGAGGCGCTCAGGTTGTCCGACGTGGTGCGCAAGTTGGAAATGGTCGTGTCGAAGCGAGACTGCAAGGCACCGAAGCTGGCGCGTTGGCCGTTGACGGTAGACAAAGCGGAATCCACAGTGCTCAAGGTGCGGGTTGCGGCATCGACTGTTGACACGTCCAAAGTACTTGCCGCCTGTAGCTGGCTGGCGCCGCTTGCGCCAAGAAGGTAGCCAGTTTTGGTAGCGTTGACGCCCGTCACGGTGGACGCGACGCCGAAGGTTTTGTCAGAGTCAATCGTCAACGATCCGGTGACATAGGCGCTAGTCACCGCCGTTGCAGCACCACCCGAACCGGCAATACCCGCCTGCGCGCCAACGGTTATGAGGCTGGCCGCCGCCGAGCGGTTGCTTATCAAAATATCGTTGCCGGCTGCATTGGTCAGCGTAATGCCGTCACCTGCCACATTGAGTTTGGCAGTCACGCCCGTCTGTGAGCTCTTGTCATTGAACGCTGTAATGGCAGCAGCCAAGCCATCGGCATTGTTGGCTGCGCCTATTGAAAACGACACGTTTACGGCAGTCGTAGCATTGTCGGACAAAATGTCAGAGAATAGCTAGCGTTTGCGACAAACGTTTTGGCATCGATTTCCGTGCGTGCCGTTGCCGTCACACCAGTGCTGCCTGTCTTGGCATTGATCAGGGCCGCGGCCGTTTTGGCGCTGTCACCGTCGGCGATAACCACTGTTGCAGAGCCAGCGGAGCCATTGATGGTCATTGTTTCGCCAAGGATGGAGCTGCCGGTGGCTCCGAGGGCTACTGCGGCCGCGACAATGGAGGCTGATGTGGTTGTACCTGCGGTTGCTCCTGCCACCAAATCACCTACACCACCAGCTGTAGTCGCAACTACAGAGCCCATGCGGTTGTTACCGTACTTGCTGGTGCTGAAATTGGCGGTGGTTGCCGTAATGGTCTGGTTGGCGTTGGCGCCCACCTGGAACGTGGCGGAGCCAAAGCTGCCATCGAGCAGCTTCTGACCGTTGAACTCCGTGGTCTTGGCAATACGGTCCAACTCCGAGGTGAGTTGACCCACTTCCGCATTCAGGGCAGCCCGGTCACTGGCCGAATTCGTGGCGTTGGCCGACTGCACCGCCAGCTCACGCACCCGCTGCAGGATCGTGCCGGCCGCGCCCAGCGCGCCTTCTGCCGTTTGCGCCAAGGAAATACCGTCGTTGGCGTTACGCGCTGCCTGGCTCAGGCCACGAATTTGGGAGGTCATGCGCTCCGAAATGTTCAAGCCTGCTGCATCGTCCCGTGCGCTGTTGATACGCAAACCCGAGGACAGCCGCTGCATCGAGGTGGACAGCGACGCTTGCGATGAATTGAGGTTGCGCTGTGCGGTGAGCGAATTGATATTGCTGTTGATGCTGGATGACATGTGATAACTCCTGAAAGGTACTCTCTTAATCCGGCGAATTGCCGATCTCAACGCCAGCATTGCTACTGGCCGCCATGACCGGTGTGCCACCCCTGGCACCTCCCGGACGACAGGTTTGTTATGACCCGTTGTAAGTGTTTTCGGTCTGTCGGCAGGAAACTTTAGTCACTTCCCACACAACCCGCGCTACCACGGGTGATTCATCGGGAAATTGGGAAACAGCGGCTCTTTACGGTCCATTTCTCGTGTTCGAAGGCCTGTCGCCTTCGGGATCGCCTGCTTGGCGCGAATTAGCTGGGCTTTTCCCACGTTTATTGGCGAATCATCTCTGGATGACTTCTCCACAATTTGCCCATCGATACCACTTGTCTGCGGCTTGGCAGACTTTGAAATCGGCGGTGACACCGATTTAAACCTTTAAGGAGTTATGCCGTGGCCTCAACCATCAATACCAACGTCAATTCGCTCACCGCACAGCGCAACCTCAATTCGTCGCAAGCTTCGCTGGCGACAGCCATGCAGCGCCTGTCATCCGGTTTGCGCATCAACAGCGCCAAGGACGATGCTGCGGGCTTGGCCATCAGCGATCGCATGACTTCACAGATTCGCGGCTCCAATCAGGCGGCACGCAACGCCAACGACGGCATTTCTCTCGCGCAAGTGGCAGAAGGCGCGCTGGGTGCCGCCGGCACGATTCTGCAGCGGGTGCGTGAACTGGCGGTGCAATCTGCCAATGCCACCAACTCGGCCAGCGACCGCGCTGCCCTGAATGCGGAGGTCGGTCAGCTCACTTCGGAGCTGGATCGCATTGCCAAGACCACGGAGTTCAACGGACAGAAGCTGCTCGATGGCAGTTTTGGCTCCGCCACGTTCCAGGTGGGCGCCAACGCCAACCAGACCATCATCGCAACCACAGCCAATTTCAGCACCAGCAAGTACGGCAACAACCGCATTGGTTCCGTGGCGGCAGCCACTGCAGGCGCGGTTGGCGATTTGGTGACAGGCAGTGCTTTGGGCGCGGCTCCGTCCACAGCAGTAGCATCGCTGACCGGCACGATTGCTGCCGATGCCACGTTCAAGATCAACGGGGCCACGGGCAGTTACACCGTGGGCGTCGCTGCCCTATCCAGCGCGAGGACCGTCGCAGCCAACATCAATGCCCAAGCCGGAACCACCAGTGTCACCGCCACGGCCCGCACCACCATTGACGCGAAGACCTTCGTGGCGAACGCCAGCTACTCGCTGCAGGTAACCTCAGACAACAGTACTACACCCGTTTCGGTAGCATTCACGGTCGGTGCGGCTAACAATGCAGACGGCTTGGCCGCAGCCATCAATGCGTTCAACGACAAGACCTCTCAAACCGGTGTGACTGCAAAACTCAATGCGGCGGGCGATGGCATCACGCTAACCAACGAGTCTGGCAACAACATCCTGATCGGCAACCAATCGGCTGCGGCGAGCACGCTGACGGTAGGAGCGATTGCGGGCATTGTGGGTTCGGCGGGTGCGGCGGTCATTGCGGCCAATGCGGCATTTGTGACCGGATCGCTGACACTGGATTCTGACAAGACGTTCGGAATTGCGCATGCCAATGCTGCCGCAGGCGTAAGCTACTTCGCTGCGGCCACCAGTGGATCCAGCCAGTTGCAGGCGGCGAGCACCCTGGATGTCTCGACGGTGGATTCCGCAACGCGAACCTTGTCAACAGTGGACTCTTCACTGGCGACCGTGAATGGGCAGCGCGCCAGCTTCGGCGCCCTTCAGTCGCGCTTTGAAACCACGATTTCGAACCTGCAGACAACCGCGGAGAACTTGAGTGCATCGCGCTCGCGCATCCAGGACGCAGACTTTGCCTTGGAAACCGCCAACCTATCGCGTGCCCAGATCCTGCAGCAGGCTGGCACCGCCATGGTGGCCCAAGCCAATCAGATCCCGCAAGGTGTGCTGGCACTGCTGCGCCAGTAGGCGCAACGCGACCCCAGGTCGTGCCAAAGTCAAAACGCAACCCGCTTCGGCGGGTTGCGTTTTTTTGTCCAGACAAGCGCCGACTCTCATTGAACGGCCAGGCCAGCATGCACTCGCCAAGGTGCGCGCGGGCGCAGGACTGACCGCCTGAAGCGGCACGACCCTACTCAGGGGCGCCCACCAATGGCCAAATAGATAAAATATATTTTAATGGTTGTTATTTGCATAGAGATGGCATTTAATTCATCCAAATGGTTTTTACACTTTCATCGCACATCGAAATATTGAGCACCCTGGGCGCCCGCCTGCGGGCGCAGCGCCTGGCGCAAGCCCTGCCGCAACGCGATCTGGCGCACATGGCCGGGTTGTCCTTGGGCGCCCTGCGCAAGCTGGAGCAAGACGGACAGTGCTCACTGGAGACGCTGGTGCGGGTGGTGCATGCACTGGGACTGGCGAATGAGTTGGAAGACCTGTTTGTGCTCAAGCGCCAGTCCATCGCCCAGATGGAGCAGGCACAGGCCGTGCAACAACGCCAACGCGCTCCGCGCAGAAAAGCCCCATGAAGCAACTCACCGTTCACTACTGCGGCTGGGGCGAAGACTGGCCTATGGGGCGCTTGGCCGATGACGGCCAGACCCTGCTGTTCGAGTATTGCGCCGAAGCCTTGGCCCAAGGTCTGGAGCTCTCCCCCCTGCACCTCAAACTGCGCGCGCAGGCCTATGGCGGCTTTCCCGCGCATCTGCAACGCCTGCCTGGCATGGTGACCGACAGCCTGCCCGACGGTTGGGGCTTGCTGCTGATGGACCGCCTGTTTCGCCAGCAGGGTTATCGCCACCCCGGACCGCTGGATCGCCTTGCCTTCATCGGCAACAGAGGGATGGGCGCACTGCGTTTTGTTCCCGCCCAAGACGCTGACGCAGAAGAACCAGACTGGGATCTTCTGGCGCTGGCAGAGGAAAGCGCGCGTGCTCTCAACGACGACGCAGGTGCCGCCTTGCGTGAGCTGGCACTTGCGGGCGGCTCCCCCCAGGGCGCCAGGCCCAAGGCCCTGGTGCAATATGACGCGACCAGCGACCAAGTCAGCACCCGCCCAGATGCCTCGGGCAGCCCTTGGCTGGTGAAGTTTCCCGCCCAGGGCGAACACAGGGAAGTCTGCGCCATTGAGCAGCTCTATGCTGAGTTGGCCCGCAGTTGTGGGCTGGAGGTGCCCGAGAGCCGATATTTCGACATCGGAGCCGGCCTGGCTGCCTTTGGCGTGGCGCGCTTCGACCGTGAGCAGGGCCTACGCGTACCGATACACAGCCTGGCCGGCCTGCTGCACGTGGATTTTCGCCTGCCATCTGCCAGCGACTACACCACCCTCCTGCGTGCCACCCGCATGCTGACCCATGACGAACGCGAAGTGGAGAAGGCCTATGCCCGCGCCGTGTTCAACGTGCTCTTTCACAACCGGGACGATCACCCGAAAAACTTCGCGTGGCGGCTGGGCCGCGACCGGCGCTGGCGTCTGGCCCCGGCCTTTGATCTGACCTTCAGCGAGGGCCCGATGGGCCAGCACCATATGGACGTGTGCGGAGAAGGCGCCGCAATCAACCGCTTGCACCTGCTGCGGCTGGCAAAGGAAGGCGGCGTGCAACAGAAAACTGCACAAGACGTCATCGCACAAATGTTGTCGCAGGCATCCGGCATTGCCCAACGGCTGACCGCATTCGCGATCCGCCGGGCAACGGCCCAGAGGATCCAATCGGCGATTGAAACCTGCCGCAAGCGCTTGAGAACGGTTGAATACCCCCCCCCCCGGGGGCGGGCGGGGGGGCGGGGCGCCGGGGCGGGACGCAAGCCCCAGGGCGGAGAAGAGAGGGGCGAAAAGGACCGGACCCCCCGTCGCAGGCCTGTTTGGAGTGCCAGCTATATTCCCGCATTCACACCAGCCCAAGGGCTCTGCCACCCCTACCGAACGTACGAATTTGCCCTACACGCACGGGCCGCCACCCCTACGCCCCAGGCAGCCATTTCCCGATTCAAGTTTTTGACCACGCGTTCAGAATCAACTCCATCGCGACCCAAAGGGCCGCCCTCATCGATACCAGGAGTCCATCATGAACAGCGAACAGATGCAAAAGGAAATCCGAGACGCCAACGTCACCTATTTGATGCTGGCACAGAACCTGATTCGTGCCGACAAGGCGGAAGCTCAGTTTCGCCTGGGCGTGTCGGAAGAATCGGCCGACATCATTGCCGGCCTGTCGCCGGCCCAAATCCTGAAGATTGCCTCCGGCAACATGCTGCTGTGCCGCTTCCGGGTGGACGATGACGTGGTCTGGAATCTGCTCACCAACCACACCCCCAGCAAGGTGGACAACGACGCCACCGCAAAACTTCACGCCAGCATTCTGATGGCGGGGCGCTTCTCTGAAGCAGTCTGAAGCCTGGCGAATCCGGCCTTCAGTGCTGACTCCAACTGATCATTGACCCTTCCCAACTGCATGACATCAGAACCCGTCATTGCGAGTCTCCCGAATCCGGGCGGATACCGCACTCGGACCTTGAACCAGCATCGTCATCGCGAGGCCGCAGGCCGTGGCGATCCATGCATCTTCTTGCAGGGTCATGGATTCAGGAGTCCTGGATTGCTTCACTGCGTTCGCAATGACGACCTGTTCATGGAAAGCGTAGCGCGGCAATGACGACGCGCCGTCCTGAATTCCCGAAGTCTCCATAGAAAGAACACCATGGCCACCAAAAGCGTACTCAATGATTCTCGTCAGGTTGACCGTGCCGTGGCACTGATCAACCTCGGTGCCCGCCTGCAGGTGCTGGAGAGCGAAACCGACCTCAGCTACGAGCGCTTGCTGCGCTTGTACAAAGAGGTGGCCGGGCGCTCGCCCTCCAAGGGCCAGTTGCCGTTCTCGACCGATTGGTTCCTGACCTGGCAACCCAACATCCATGCGTCATTGTTCCTCAACACCTACGAGTACCTCAGCAAGACCAGCGCCCTGGAGGACATCGATGCGATCATGAAAGCCTACCGGCTGTACAGCGAGCAAATCGCCGCCTGCTCGGTGGAGCCCCTGCTGTCCATCACCCGTGCCTGGCGCCTGGTCAAGTTCGTGGACAACAACATGCTGGCCATGACCAAGTGCTCAAAGTGTGGCGGCCACTTTGTGACCGAGCCCTACGAGAACGCCCGCCACTACGAATGCGGCCTGTGCACGCCCCCGGCCCGGGCCGGCAAGAGTACCAGCGCTGGTGGAATCCTGCTGCATTGACGCGCCCGGGGGGGCGCGCCAAACTCCCAATAAGGGCCTGTTCACGGTCCTTTTCTCTTTCCGGGATCGGCGTTTGTTGCCTAGAATGGCTCATCGCAAGCTATAGTGGCCCGCAACGGCCAAGGCTTCGGCTGCTCATTTCGGCTCAGCACAACACATGAATGTTATTGTTGGTTACGTGGTTTCGATGGTGTGCATCTTCGGGGTGTACATTTTCCACGGCGGTAACATTTCTGTGATCTTGACCGCCCTGCCGTTCGAGCTGATCACGATTCTGGGCGCGGCGCTCGGGGCGTTTGTTGTCAACAACCAGCCCAAGGTCCTCAAAGCCACCATTGCGCTGGTTCCGCAGGCGCTCAAGGGCTCCAAGTACACCAAGGCCCGCTACATGGAACTGCTGGCCTTGCTCTACGACATCTTGCAAAAGGCGCGCAAAGAGGGCCTGATGGCGATTGAAAAAGATGTCGAGACGCCGCATGAGTCAGCCGTGTTCCAGAAATACCCCGCTGTCGGTCACGACCACCATGTCGTCGAGTTCATGACCGACTACCTGCGCATGATGGTCTCGGGCAACCTCAACGCCCACGAAATCGAATCCTTGATGGACAGCGAAATTGACACCCACCACCAGGAGGCGCACGCGCCCGTGGCGGCCATTGCCAGGTTGGCCGGCGGCTTGCCGGCGTTTGGCATTGTGGCTGCCGTGCTGGGTGTGGTGAACACCATGGGTTCGGTGGGGCAACCACCGGCGGTGCTGGGCGGCATGATCGCGTCCGCCCTGGTCGGCACTTTTCTGGGTATTTTGCTGGCTTATGCGGTGGTCGAGCCCCTGGGCGGCCTGTTGGAACAAAAGTCCGAAGACAGCGCCAAGGAGCTGCAATGCATCAAGACAACGCTGTTGGCCAGCATGCAGGGCTACAACCCGTCCACCGCAATCGAGTTCGGGCGAAAGGTGCTGTTCTCGACCGAGCGTCCGAGCTTTGTGGAGCTTGAGTCCCACGTGCGCGGCAAGAAATAGCAGCTTGAGTACCTGACATGGCCACTGACGCCAAGAAGCTGCAGCCGATCATCATCAAGAAGGTCAAGAAGGGCGGCCACGCCGTGCATGGCGGCGCCTGGAAGATTGCCTATGCCGACTTCGTGACGGCCATGATGGCCTTCTTTCTGCTGATGTGGCTGCTGGGCTCCACCTCGGAAGGCGACAAGAAGGGCTTGTCGGACTACTTCAGCTCGCCCCTCAAAGTGTCCATGCAAGGTGGCAGCGGCGCCGGCGCCAGCAACAGCATCCTGACCGGCGGTGGCGCCGACCTGACACAACAATCCGGACAGTCCAAGAAGGGCGATGGCAGTGACCCCCTGAAGAAGAAAACGAAGGCAGTCGAGGCCATGCGCGCCGAGGTCGCCAAGCAGGATGCCAAGACCATGGCCAAATTGGCTGCAAAGATCAGCGAAGCGATCTCCAACAACGCCAAACTGACCGAGTTCAGTTCGCAAATCCGCATCGAATCTACCCCCGACGGCCTGCAGATCCAGATCATTGACGACCAACGTCGGCCCATGTTCGACAGCGGCAGTGCACAGGTCAAACCCTACATGCGCGACATTCTGCGCGAGCTGGGCACGGCGCTGGGCGACATCGACAACAAGATCAGCCTGGACGGCCACACCGACAGCGCACCCTACTCCAGCGGTCAACGCGGTTACAGCAATTGGGAGCTCTCGGCCGACCGGGCCAATGCGTCGCGGCGCGAACTGGTGGCCGCGGGCATGCCCGAGGACAAGCTGGCGCGCGTGGTGGGGCTGGCATCAAGCGTGCTGTTTGACCAAGATAACCCCCTTAGCCCCTCCAATCGCAGAATCAGTATCATTGTCATGACCCGTGAAGCCGAAGAGCGCCTGTTGGGCAAGTCGCGCCAACCGCCCCCGAAAAGTGGCGAACCCTCCAAGGCTACGCCGTCGTCCAACCCCCAAGGAAAGCCCTGAGTCAGCATGAATTGGTACATACTAAACTTCAGTACGGCAATGCCAAACGAAAGGGTTACTCATGGCTAATGAGCTCAGGTTTTTGGTAGTCGACGATTTCTCCACGATGCGGCGCATCGTGCGCAACCTGCTCAAAGAGAGTGGCTACGCCGAGTGCGACGAGGCCGAAGATGGCGTGGTGGCACTGCAGAAGCTGCGCAGTAGCAGTTTCGACTTCGTCGTCAGCGACATCAACATGCCCAATATGAATGGGTTCCAGTTGCTGGCGGAGATCAAGAAGGACGACAAGCTCAAGCACCTTCCGGTGCTGATGGTCACTGCCGAGGCGCGCAAGGAAGACATTGTCATGGCCGCCCAGCAGGGCGCAGCCGGGTACATTGTGAAACCCTTCACCAAGGCCACCCTGGAAGACAAAGTCACCCTGATCCTGACCAAACTGGGGCTCAAGTGAACACCATGCCACACACCACCTCCGAGGGCGCGAGCGCCGTTTCGACACCCGATGTGCACCGCATGATCGGCGCGCTGACGCGGCAGTTGCACGATTCTCTCAACGGCTTGGGCCTGACCGAAAAGGTCAACGCGTGGGCCGACGAAATTCCGGACGCCAAAAGCCGTTTGTCCTACATCGCCCGGCTAACTGGCGAAGCGGCCGAAAAGGTGCTCAACCGGGTCGACCTCGCCAAGGCGCAGGACGAGCACATCGCCGCCGAGACACGGCGCATCGGCGCCTTGATCGTCAAGGATCCCGTAGCTGCCGTGGCCAAGGGCCACGTCATGAATTTTCTCAGCGACGTGGAACGTTCGACCAAGGAGATTGACGAACACCTGACCGAAATCATGATGGCCCAGGACTTCCATGACCTGACTGGCCAGGTGATCGCCAAAGTCGTCAACCTGGCTGCCGCGATCGAGGAACAACTGGTCAAGATGCTGGTTCTGACCGCACCCGCCCATGCGGCCCTGCAGGCCGCGCCCACGACCAGCGCCGAAGAACACCCTCGCCAACCATCCCTGTCGGGCCCGGTGGTCAGCCCTGAGGGCAATCCGGACGTGGTCAAGGGTCAGTCCGAGGTTGACGACCTTCTGGCCAGCCTGGGCTTCTGATTTCACAAGCCAATTGCCGCATCCAGCGCGGCCTTGCGACTTTGTTGAAGTGAGCCGGTAAAACCGCGCTTATTGCCCTTTAGTTGGGGCTGCGGCTGATGACAATGGTGGGAACTTACACGCCCCACCACCATGGATTCCAACAGCCAGGATCGCAATTTACCGGCGTCCGAGCGCAAGCTGCAGAAGGCGCGTGACGACGGCCAGGTCACCCGCTCGCGGGAACTGTCTCATCTGGCGGTGCTGGGCGTCGGCGCGTTGGCTTTGATGGGCCTGGCGCCGCTGATGCTAGACCGACTGAAACTGGCGCTGAGCCAGCAACTGTCTTTCGACGCGGCCGCCGTCATGCAAACCGACACGCTGCTGCCGCGCCTGCAGTCAATGACCACGACGGGTCTGATCGCCAGCACCGTCTTTGCCGCGATCGTGACCGCTGCGGCTGTGCTCAGCACCGTGGCCGCTGGCGGCTGGGTCAACAGCCTCAAGCCACTCACACCAGACTTCAGCCGCCTTAACCCCTTGACCGGCTTTGGTCGGCTGTTCACCAAGGACAAGCTGGCCGAAGTGGTCAAGATGGTCTGCCTGACGGCCATCCTTGGCGCGATCGGAACGATGTACCTGAGCGCCGGACTCGATGAGGTCGCCCGGCTCTTGCTGCAGCCGTCCACCAGCGCCATACGCCACCTGTCGCAATGGTTGAGCGCAGGCATGGGCCTGATGCTGCTGGTGGTGCTGCTGGCGGCCATGGTCGATGTGCCCCTGCAGTCCTTCCTGCACAAATCGCGCCTGAAGATGTCGCACCAGGAAGTCAAGCAGGAGCACAAGGAGTCCGACGGCAACCCTCAAATGAAAGGCCGGCTGCGCCAGCGCCAGCGCGAGATATCCCAGGGCAACAGCATCAGCGCGGTTCCCAAGGCCGACTTCGTGGTGATGAATCCCACCCACTTCGCCGTGGCCATCCGTTACGACGACACCACCATGCGCGCGCCCAAGGTCATCTCCAAGGGCGCGGACCTGCTGGCCCTGAAGATTCGGGATATTGCCAAGGGCCACTCGATCCCGGTGCTGCAGTCGCCGATGCTGGCGCGCGCGCTGTACGCGCACTCCGAGCTGGACCAGGACATCCCGGCCGAACTCTTCACCGCCGTGGCGCAGGTGCTGGCCTATGTCTACCGCCTCAAGGCAGCGATGCGCGGCGACGGGCCCATGCCGGCTGAAGTACCCACACCGTATGTCCCCCCGGAACTTGACCCGTTGTCCAAGACCCTCCTCGCCGAGAGCACCCCATGAACCCCTTTGTGAAAAACGTGCAGCAATGGGTGGGCGGCAATGCCAGCTTGCTCAAGGGCGCCGCTGCACCGCTGCTGGTGGTGGCGATCCTGGCCATGATGGTGCTGCCGATGCCGCCCTGGATGCTGGACATCTTCTTCACCATCAACATCGCGATGGCGCTGATGGTGATGATGGTGGCGGCCTACATGCTGCGTCCGCTGGACTTTGCCGCCTTCCCGGCGGTCTTGCTGCTCACCACCTTGATGCGCCTGTCGCTCAACGTCGCCTCCACCCGGGTCGTGCTGCTCGAAGGCCATACCGGACCAGGCGCGGCCGGCGCGGTGATCGAGGCCTTTGGCCACTTCCTGATCGGCGGAAACTTTGCCGTCGGCCTGATCGTGTTCTCGATCCTGGTGGTGATCAACTTCGTCGTGGTGACCAAAGGCGCCGAGCGCATCGCCGAGGTGTCGGCACGTTTTGCCCTGGATGCCATGCCTGGCAAGCAGATGGCGGTGGACGCCGATCTGAATGCTGGCCTGATCGACGAAAAGGAAGCCAAGCGCCGCCGCGCCGAGGTATCGGAAGAAGCCGACTTCTTCGGCTCCATGGACGGCGCCTCCAAGTTCGTGCGCGGCGATGCGGTGGCGGGCATCCTGATCTTGCTGATCAACATCTTCGGCGGCTTTGCCATCGGCATGCTGCAGCACGGCCTGAGCGCCTCGCAGGCCGCCGACAGCTACATCCTGCTGGCGGTCGGTGATGCGCTGGTGGCACAGATCCCGGGCCTGCTGATCTCGGTGGCCGCGGCGATGGTGGTCTCGCGGGTGGGCAAAGACCACGATCTGGGTCGCCAGATCGCGCAACAGATGTTTGTCTCGCCGCGAGCATTTGGCATCACGGCCACCATCATGGGCATTCTGGGCATCATCCCGGGCATGCCACACCTGGTGTTCCTGGGCATCGCTGCGGCGCTGGGTTATGCGGCGTGGGTGCTCTCGCATCAACCGCCACCGGTCGATCCCAACACCCTGGCGCCGCCGCCAGCGCCGGACGGCGAGGCCACCTGGGACGACCTGCAGCCGGTCGATCAACTCGGCCTGGAGTTGGGCTACCGGCTGATCGCGCTGGTGGACAAGAACCGCCAGGGCGACCTGCTCACCCGCATCAAGGGCGTGCGCAGAAAGTTTGCTCAAGAGGTGGGTTTCCTGCCACCGGCGGTGCATGTGCGCGACAACCTGGAACTGCGCCCCAGCGGCTACCGCATCACGCTGCGCGGTGTGATCGTGGGAGAAGGCGAGGCCTTTCCCGGCATGCACCTGGCCATCAACCCCGGCGGCATCACCTCACCGCTGATTGGCACCGCCACCACCGACCCCGCGTTTGGCCTGCCCGCGCATTGGATCGACGACCGGCAGAAGGAAGCAGCACAAATGGCCGGCTATACGGTGGTTGATTCCGAGACTGTGATGGCGACCCATTTGTCACACTTGATGCAGGTGCATGCCTCCAAACTTCTCAGCCGCACCGAGACTCAACAACTGGTGGAACACGTGAGCAAGCTGGCCCCAAAACTGATCGACGAAGTGGTCCCCAAACTGGTTCCCATCGCCGTGTTCCAGAAGGTACTGCAGTTGCTGCTGGACGAGTCGGTCCACATTCGGGACATCCGCACCATCATCGAATCGCTGGCCGAACATGCCGCAGCCACCACCGACCCGGCCGAGCTGGCCCGGCGCGTGCGTGTGGCGCTGTCGCCGGCCATCGTTCAACAGATCTACGGCTCGACACGCGAGCTCAACGTCATCGCCATCGACCCCGCGCTGGAGCGCTTGCTGGTGCAGGCCCTGGGCAGCGCCATGGGACCGGCGCTGGACCCCGGCGTGGCCGACATGCTGACCCGCACCGCGGCCTCGGTCGCGCTCAAACAAGAAGAAGTCGGGATCCCCGCCTGCCTGCTGGTGCCCGACCAGATTCGCAGCGCCATCGCGCGCTTGCTGCGCCGCGTGGCACCGCGTCTGCAAGTACTGGCGCACAGCGAAATTCCTGAAACCCACACCATCCGTATCGGTCCGATCCTCCGAGGAGCCCCATCATGAACATCCAGCGCTTTAACGCTCCCACCGCCCGCGACGCATTGGCCAAGGCCCGAATGGCCTTTGGCGACGGGACCTTGATTCTTTCCAACCGCCCCACCGCCACGGGCGTCGAAGTGGTGGCCACCGCCGAGGACAGCCTGGCCGCACTGGACCAGGCGGATTCCTTCACCAAGCGCGCCAAGGATCAGGACTCGGTGCGCCCAGCGCCCGCGCCACGCCGGGCCAATCCAAAGAACCAGGTGGAAGACGACGTGGCCGAACTGGCCATGAGCACGCTGTCGTTTCAGGACTATGTGCGCGAGCGCATGTTGCGCCGCCGCCAGGAGGCAGTGGCAGGCAAGACCGCTGCCCCGGTTGTGGCCCCCGTTGCGGCGCCGGAACCGGCGCAGCCCATCACCGTCGCCAGTGCGCCCGCAGCGCCACGCCGCCTGCAGCTTGAGACACCCGCCAAACCCAAGGCCAGCGCCCCCGAGCGGACATCTCCCATGGCCGCCAGCGCCCCAGCGCTGTCGCAAGGCATCGTGGACGAGTTGCGCAACATGAAGGCCCTGATCGAGGAGCGCTTTGACACGCTGAGCTGGCTGGGCCAGGCACGCCAGCACCCAATTCAGTCGAACCTGATGCTCAAACTCATCCGCGCTGGCTACTCGCCCATGCTGGCGCGCGCCATCCTGGAAAAGATGCCCGAGGAAACGGGCGCGGCGGAGGCGGTGCACTGGGTCATGGACGTGCTGCAGCGCAACCTCAAGACCGATGCCGGCGGTGCCGCCATCCACCAAGAGGGCGGCATCTACGCCCTGGTTGGTGCCACGGGCGTTGGCAAGACCACCACCGCCGCCAAACTGGCCGGCCTGTGCGCGCGCACGCATGGGCCCAGCAGCGTGGGCCTGATCACGCTGGACACCTACCGGGTTGGCGCGCACGAGCAATTGCGCACCTACGGCCGAATGATGGGTGTCGTGGCGCACCTGGCGCACGACCGTGCCGCCCTGCAAGACTTGTTGAACCTGCTTGCGGCCAAAAAAATGGTGCTGATCGACACCACCGGCTTGGCGCCGCACGATCCGCGCAAGCGCGACATGCTCGACGTGCTGGACCTGCCCAAGGTCAATCGCCTGCAGGTTCTCAATGCGGGCGGCCACGGCGACACGCTGGAAGACGTGGTGTCGTCCTTCAAATCCAAAGGTGTGCAGCAAGCAGTGCTGTCCAAGATCGATGAAGCGGCCAAACTAGGCCCGGTGCTGGACGCCGCCATTCGCCACCAACTGGTGCTGCGCGGCGTCACCACCGGGCAGCGTGTCCCCGAGGACTGGGAGGCTGCCGACGCCAGCAAGCTGGTGCGCATGTCGATGCGATCACCAGCCAGGTCGGCCTTCGATCCGACCATGGCCGACATGGGATTCTTCTTTGCACAGTCCAGCGCTGGCGCCCACCACGGAGGGCACCTCGATGCTTGAAGCCTGCGCCAACCAGGCCATCGGCTTGCAGGCGATGGCGTTGCAAGCGTCGCCCCGCATGCTGGCGCTGGCCAGTCACGGCGACCAGGCCAGCGAACTGCCCTTGCTTTGGAGTCTATGCGCCACGCTGGCCGATCTTGGTTACTCGGTGCTGGTGCTGGACGCCACCCACAGCGAGTCGGCGCAGAGTCCGGGCCTGGAGCAACTGATCGATGGCGCCAGTGCCGACCGCGGCGCCTTGGACCCGCTGGTGCCCTGGACCATCCTGCCAGCGGCCAACGGCCTCAAGCGCCTGTGCCAGGCCTCGGCCACGGGTCAACCCACGCTGCGCGACCTGACCGGTTTGTCACAGAGCTGCAGTGTCGTGATCCTGTACGCCAGCGCGTCGACACTGGTCTCCCTGCTGCCACACAGCGGCGTGACGCCCTTGCTGGCGGTGGCGGGCGGAAAAAAGGCGCTGGTGTCGGCCTACCAGGCACTCAAGCTGCTGTTGCTTAATGGCGGGCTTCGGCCTAGTATTGCCTGCATGCTTGAGTCAATCGAAAGTGAACGCATGGAGTCGGACTTGGCATTGAACCGCAACCTGCAAGACTGCGCAATGACCTTCCTGGGCTACCAACTGGAGTCGGTCAGCCTGGGCGACGATCTGACGGACGAATCAAGTGCCACCACCCTGCGGGCCTTGGCGCTGCGCCTGGTCGAAAGCGGCTTGCCCCTGGAGCAATTTGACCGCGCCACGCCATGGGTCAAACAACCTTCCACCGCGTACCAGGGGGGGAGTCACTGATGTACACCGCCAAAGGCCAGCTCGACCGCAACGCCCTGATCCGGCAATACCAGCCGCTGGTGCGTCGCCTGGCACACCACATGATGGCGAAGCTTCCCGCCAGTGTGCAGGTGGACGACCTGATCCAGGTCGGCCTGATTGGCCTGTCCGAGGCGCTGACCCGCTACGAGGCTGCACAGGGCGTGCAGTTCGAGACCTTTGCCACCCAGCGCATCCGCGGCGCGATGATTGACGAGTTGCGCGAGAACGACTGGATGTCGCGCGGCTCCCGCAAGAGCCAGAAGGAAATCGAGCAGGCCATGCGCAGGCTCGAACACGAATTGGGACGCAGCCCGATCGAGTCGGAAATAGCAGCCGAGCTGAACATGACGCTCGCCGAATACCAGACCCTGCTGGGCAAGGTCCAAGGCACGCAACTGGTGTACCTGGAGGACATGTCCCGTGGCAACGACGACGAGGACAATTTTCTGGATCGCCACGTCGCCGACAGCGAGGCCGACCCGCTCAACATGCTGCGCGACCAGCGGCTGCGCCAGGCCCTGGTCACCGCCATCAAGGCGCTGCCCGAGCGCGAGCAACTCATCATGAGCATGTACTACGAGCAGGACATGAACCTCAAGGAGATTGCGGCGGTGATGAACGTCACCGAGTCACGCATCTGCCAGCTTCACAGCCAGTCGATTGCGCGGCTGCGGGCGAAAATGCGCTCGCACTGAGCCGCACGCGCCCCGGGCCGCCCCCCCCCCGGGGGGCGTGGCCCCTCCCCGGCCCCCCGAGGTGTGAGAGCCCGGGCGGGTGGTTTGCCCCCCCCCCCCCCCCCCCCCCCCCCCCCCCGGGGGGGGGGGGGGGGGGTCCCCCGCCCCCCCCGCGGCCGGGCGGGGGCGGGCGCGCGGCGCGGCGAAGGGTGTGGGCCGGGGCCCGGGGGCCCCCGGGGGGGGCCCGGGGGGGGGGGGGGGGGGGTGGGGGGGTTTTGGGGGGGCTCCCCGGGGGGCGCCGGGGCCCCGCCCGCCCCCCCCCCCCCCCCCCCCGCGCGCCCCGCCCCCCCCCCCCCCCCCCCCCCCCCCCCCGCGCCCCCCGGGCCGCCCCGCCCCCCGCGCGGCGGGGGGGGGGGGCGGGGCCAACCCCCTCCCCCCGTTGGCCCCCCGCCCCCGGGGGGGGGGGGGGGGGGGGGTGAGGGATGGGGGGTTTGGGTGGGGGGGTGTTTTGGTTTTGGAGTTTAATTTTGGGGGGGGAGTTACGGGGGGGAAGCGGGGGTTGGGGGGGCGGGGGGGGCCCCCGCCCGTGGGTGGGGGGGGGGAGGGTTTGGGGGGGGGGGGGTCGGGTGGGGGGGGAAGGGGGCCCAGCACGGAACGCCCCCCAAAACGGCCCGCCACGCCCCAGGGCGCGGCCGGGGGGTGGCGGGGGTGGCCCGGGGGGGGGAGCCAGCCCGGGGGGGGGGGGGGCGCCCGGGGGGGGGGGGGGGGGGGCGGGGGGGGCGGGGGGGGGGGGGGGGCGGGGCCCGGGGGGGGGCGCCCAACCCAATATTTTTTTTTTGGGAGGCCTGGGGTCCTTGGCGGGAAGGGGAGTTTTTAAGGAATCCCAAAACTTCACGGTTCACCCGGGCAAGCGGGGCCTTCAAGCCTTTTTGGGCTGGGACGGGGGGGGGGGGGGGGGGGGGGGGGGGGGTGGGGGGCGGGGGGGTACCGGGGGGCGGGCGGGGGCCGGCCGCGGGGGCCGGGGGGCGGGGGGTTTGGGGGGGGGGGGGGGAGCCGGGCGGGGGGGGGGGGGGGGGGGGGGGGGCGGGGGGGGGCCGGCGGGCCGGGGGCGCGGAGGGGGGGGGGGGGGCGGGGGGCGGGGGGGGGGGGGGGGGGGGCGGGGGGGGGGGGGGGGGGGGCCGGTGAGGCCCCGGGGCGGGCCCTTCCCCGCCCCGGGGGGCCCCCGGGGCCGCGGGGGGCGGGGCCAGGGTCACGGGGGGGGGGAGCGAGCGGAGGGGGGGGTTGGTGGGGTTGGTGGGCGTGGGTCCCCACAGAGGGGGGAAAAAAAAAAAAAACGGGGGGGGGGGGAAAAAAACCACCGAAAAACTCAAAAAAACCCCCACACAAACCCCCCCCCCATCCCACCGCGGGGAGAAGCCGGGGCCCAGGAAAAAGGGGGGGTTTGGGGTTGAGAAGGGGGGGGGGTTCTTTTTTTTTGCGGGGGGGGGGGGGGTCCGGGGGGGGGGGGGGGGCGGCCCCGAAAAAAGGGGGGGGGGGGGGGTTGGGGGAAAATTTTTTTTGGCGGGGGGGGGGGGTGGGCGGGGGAAGGAAACACGGGCCTTCCCCCCCCCCCGCCCCCCCTTTCCCAACACACACACCCCCCCCACAAAAAAAAAAAAAAAAACAAAAAAAAGAAGGGTGGGGGGGGGGAGGGGGGAAAACACATAACACCAGTTGCGCCGGCAGGAACACAGAACGAGAGCCCATCACCTCTCGTATGCCACCAATCTCTTCTGCTCATCGACCGTGAACTGGCTGGTGCGCAAGGCCGCAAGCGCCGCCAAGCGAACCTGCTCCGGCTCCCGCACGTTGGCGCGCCCCAGCCGATCCCTCTCAGCCAGATAGGTCTGGATGCGCACCTTCCAGGCCGCTTCATCGCGGTCCACCTCGGCCAGACGCGCCGCGGCCTGCGGGTCAAACGCGGCCGCGCGTGCACGGTAGACGTCGTCATCACTGGCGCCGTTCTGGCGCAATTGGGCAGTGGTCTCTTCGAGGCGAACCACGGCCATTGGCGCGTCGTGGGCGTCGCGCAATTCGGCGGAGCGGGCCACGTCCAGCGCACCCAGCGCCTGCTGCTTCTGCAGTTCAGTCAGCGTGTTGTCCTGGCTAATTTCCAGGCGACTGATGGCGTCGAGGTCGTAGGCGTCATCAAAACCGAACATGCCCTGGACTTCCCGCTCATCAAAGTACTGGGCGCGCAATTGCTGCATGCCCACCAGGCGGGCACGCAGGGCCGCCACACCATTGCCAGCCAACTCGGGGCGCCGTTCCAGATCAACCAGCGCGGTCTTGAAGGCCAGGTACAGCCCGAGCAGTCGCTTGGCGTGGGTCGCGGCGGCAGTCGGCAGCCGCCGGTCCAGTTCTGCCTCAGCCTCGGCGCGAATCGCCTCGATGCTCTTCTCGCCGACGGCGCTGAGGTGGTAGTCGAAGAATCTTCTGAGCTCGACGTCCACCACCAGAGCGCTGCCTGACGCGGCGCTGTCGCCCAGCACACGAATCTGGCCGTCTGGCGCCGTGCCCTGCATCGACCGCGACGTGGCCGGGCCCCTGTCCAGGCTCGCGGCGCCGCCAATCACCGGAGGTGCGCTCTGCCCTGGCCAGAGCGCCACAAGGGCGGTGACCCCGATCAGAACCACCGCCACCAACGCCCAGCCCTTGGGCTTGAAAAGCATGTCCAAGTCTGCCTACAAACCCAGGTTGCGCAGGCGGTTGGCGTGCTGACGGTACAGCGTGACCGGGTTGGTCTCGAAGATATTGACGATACCAACCGTCTGATTCACTTCATCCATGTGGTTCATCGCATAGTCGTCGCGAATCACCCGGCCAAGGTGGGTGGAGCAACTCGCCACCAGGCCGTCGTTCTTGGCACCGCCAAACGCCAGGGACGTCAGCGCCAGGGCAGGGTCCAGCACATCGAACACATTGGTGTAGGCCTTGGCACCGCTCCACGAGAAGTAGGACACGCCGCGCGCCACGTAGGCACCTTCACCGCAGGCGGTGGTGGGCACACCCTCGGGATGGGCCAGGTTGAACTTGGCCGAGCCGGCGGTGCTGAGTGATGCGGCTGCCGCCAGCGAGTTTTGCGGCATGCTCGGACTACCCGACAGGAAGCTGATGATCGACGCCAGGCCATTGGTAACCGAGGCAATCACCGCGTTGGACAAGGATCCTGGAGGTGCCACGCCCAGCAACAGATCAGCCACGGCCGAGCCTTTGTGCACGCCGCCGATCGCGGTGACCGAGGCCACCAGGTCTGGCCGCACCGAGGCCACATAGCGCGTGGTGGGGCCGCCATGGCTGTGGCCGATCAGGTTGACCTTTGTCGCGCCGGTGACGGCCAGGATCTGCTTGACCTGGGTCAGCAACTGCTCGCCACGCACCTCGGTGCTGTTGGCGGCCGACACCTGGGTGACGTAGACCTTGGCCCCGTCGGAGCGCAGCGCAGAGGGAATGCCGTACCAGTAGTCGACCGGCCCGATGCGGTCAAAACCAAACAAGCCATGCACCAGCACGATCGGGTATTTGGTCTGGGTGTAGCCGGCGGCCAGAGCCGACTGCGCGAACATCGACAGCGCGGCCAGGCCAACGCCCAGCCAAGTTTTCCAAGATTTCTTCACTTCATCTCCAGTTGGACCAGGGGTCCTGTTGTGGGTTGTAAAAAGGATCGACTGAAAAACACGTGCGACGTCCCGGTTGCCGGTCAATCGCCTCACCGCTTCCCCTGAACCACCATCGGTCATGGCAGGGGGGTTGCAGCATAAATAGCACGGTCGTGCTTTTCTGCATCATAATTTTTCCCTAGACCGATGTCACGATGGAAAACCCGAGCGGGTAAACCCGAGACCTGATACCTTGAACCAGCATCGTCATCGCGAGGCCGCAGGCCGTGGCGATCCATGTAGCTTGGGGCCATGGATTGCGTCACTTCGTTCGCAATGACGATGGGCTTGCACCCTATCCGACATGGGCTCCTGCCCACCCGACATCATGAAAGGGCACCGTCCTTGCGAGGAGCGAAGCGACGTGGCAATCCATGCAGCAAGAAGTCCTGGATTGCGTCACTTCGTTCGCAATGACGCAGGCGGCTCGCAATGTCGGAGGAACACTCGGAGGGGCGCTCCCAATGACGATGTTCTTCCGCGCTAATATCGAAGCATGCCCGCGTACACATTTGAAGCGATCGACTCCCAAGGCGACACCCGCAAGGGCGTGATGGAGGCCGAGACCGCTAAAGCCGCGCGCGGCCTGTTGCGCGACCAGGCGCTGGTACCGATCCTGGTCGAACCGGTCAACGCGGGTGCCCCCGGCGCTGGCGGGAGCCAGGGCTCGGGCTTAGGCACGGTGCTGTTCGCCAGCCGTGTCTTCGGCGCCACGGAGTTGGCGATCTGGACGCGCCAGCTCGCCGGCCTGGTGTCATCGGGCTTGCCGCTGGAACGCGCGCTGACCTCGCTCACCGACGAGGCGGAGGACGAGCGCCAGCGCAATCTGGTCGCGGCGCTGCGCGCCGAGGTCAATGGCGGAACGCCCTTTGCCAAGGCATTGGCGCAACACCCACGCGAGTTCTCGCCGATCTACACCGCCGTGATTGGCGCCGGTGAGCAAAGCGGCAACCTCGGGCTGGTGCTGGAGCGGCTGGCCGACGACCTGGAAGAACAACAGACGCTCAAGGCCAAGCTGATCGGCGCGGCGCTGTACCCCGGCATCGTCACGGTGGTGGCGATTGTGATCGTGGTGTTTCTGGTCAGCTACGTGGTGCCGCAGGTGGCCAACGTGTTTGCCGGCAGCAAGCGCGCCCTGCCGCTGCTCACTACGCTGATGCTGGGTTTGAGCGCAGCCGTGCGCAACAACGGCTGGCTTATCCTGCTTGCTATTGTTTTTGGAGCATTTGGTGCACGACTGGCGTGGTCTAGCGCTGGTTTTCGCATGAAATTTGACGCAGCCTGGCTGCGCCTGCCAGTGCTGGGCAAACTCGCGCGCGGCTACAACGCAGCCCGCTTTGCCAGCACGCTGGCGATGCTGGCCGCCGCTGGCGTGCCGATTCTCAAAGCCTTGCAGGCCGCTGCCGACACCCTGTCGAACCGGGCCATGCGCGCCGACGCGCTGGACGCGCTGGTGCTGGTGCGCGAGGGCGCGCCCCTGGCCTCGGCCATGGCGCAAAAGAAGCGCTTTCCCGGCTTGCTGAGCATGTTTGCCCGCCTGGGTGAACAAACCGGCCAGTTGCCCGCGATGCTGCAACGCGCGGCGCGGCAACTGAGCACCGAAGTGCAGCGCCGCGCCCTGCAGTTGGCCACCATCCTCGAGCCGCTGCTGATCGTGGCCATGGGCCTGGTGGTGATGCTGATCGTGCTGGCCGTGCTGCTGCCCATCATCCAGCTCAACCAGTTGGTCAAATATGTACCCCCGCTCGCCCGTGTGCGGGGGTTGCCCGGCGCCGCGGGGGGGGGCGCGCGGGGGGGGGGGGGGGGGGGGGGGGGCCCCACCGGAGATTGTCTATGAGCGCCACGCTGGACGGCAAACTGGTCGTCGCGATTTCATCGCGCGCCCTGTTCGACTTCGAGCAGGAGAACGAAGTGTTCGAGCAGGGCGACGACCGCGCCTATATGCGCTTGCAGCTCTCGCGCCTGGAGCAGCCGGCCAAGCCTGGCGTGGCCTTCTCCATGATCAAGAAGCTGCTGGCCTTCAACACCAGTTCGGCAAGCCGGATCGCGCTGCCGGGTGAAGCGCCGGCCGAGACGGGACCGCTGTCGCAACCGGTCGAGGTGGTGATCCTGTCACGCAACGACCCGGTCTCGGGCATGCGCGTGTTTCGCTCGGCCCAGCACTATGGCCTGCCGATTCAGCGCGGCAGTTTCACGCGCGGGCAGCCGCCGTGGCGCTACCTCAAGCCCTTACACGCCAACCTGTTTTTGTCCGCGCACCTGAGTGATGTACGCGCCGCACTGGAAGCCGGTGTGCCTGCGGCCCAGGTCTACCCGCAGTCTGCCCACGCCAGCGACGCGCATCCGCATGAAGTGCGTATTGCCTTCGACGGCGACGCCGTGCTGTTCAGCGACGAGGCCGAACGGGTCTACCAGTCGCACGGGCTGGATGCGTTCCAGAAGCACGAGCAGGACAAGGCCAGCCAGCCGCTGCTGGCCGGCCCCTTCAAGCCGCTGCTGCTCGCGCTGCAGCGTCTGCAAAATGAAGGCACGCCCCGCATGCGTATTCGCACCGCGCTGGTGACCGCCCGCAGTGCACCGGCGCATGAACGCGCGATTCGCACCCTGATGAACTGGAACATCGAGGTGGACGAAGCGATGTTTCTGGGCGGCCTGGCCAAGGGGGAGTTCCTGCGCGAGTTCGAGCCCGATTTCTTCTTCGACGACCAGACCGGTCACATCGAATCGGCCGCGCAGCACGTGCCGTCCGGCCACGTTGTCAGCGGCATCAGCAACTGAAGCAAACCGGCTGCTGAAACAAGGTCACGCTGCTACAGCGCCAACGTACCGCTCCCAGCCGCGCGCCCTCAGCGCACAGGCCGGGCAATGCCCACAGCCATAGCCCCAGTCATGCCGCACGCTGCGCTCACCAAGGTAACAGGTGTGGGTGTGCTCCACGATCAGGTCCACCAAGGCACGCCCGCCCAACTCATGCGCCATGCGCCAAGTGGCGGCTTTGTCGATCCACATCAGCGGGGTCTCGATCAGGAACCGTTTGTCCATGCCCAGGGACAGCGCCAATTGCATCGCTTTCATGGTGTCATCGCGGCAATCCGGGTAGCCGGAAAAGTCGGTTTCGCACACGCCGGTGACGATCACCTGCAAGTCGCGCCGGTACGCCACGGCGGCCGCCAGCGTCAGGAACAGCAGATTGCGACCCGGCACAAAGGTATTTGGCAGGCCGCTTTGCTCCATCTTGAAGGCGGTGTCCCGCGTCAGTGAGGTTTCACTGACCGTGCCAAGAACCGCCAAGTCGAGCAAATGATCCTCGCCCATCTTTGGCGCCCACTGGGGGAACTGCTGGCGCATTTGGGCCAGAACTTCCAGACGCGCCAGCAGTTCGACATGGTGGCGCTGGCGGTAATCAAACGCGATCGTCTCGACCCGCTCGTAACGCTCAAGCGCGTGCGCCAGGCAGGTGGTGGAGTCTTGCCCCCCGGAAAAGAGAACCAGTGCGGTAGTGTGCATACCCCAATGGTAGTGGCAGCCGTTTAACACAACCCATTGGCCCGCGTGGGGGGGGGCGCGGGGGGGGGGGGCGGGGGGGGACCGGGGGGGGGGGGGGGGGGGGGGGGGGGGGGGGGGGGGGGGGTCCTGGGGGGGGGGGGGGGGGGTTGGGGTTGGGTGGGGGGGGGGGTGGGGGGGGGGGGGGGGGGGGGGGGGGGGGTTGGGGGGGGGGGGGGGGGGGGTTGGTTGGCCCGCCGCGGGGGGGGGGGGGGGGGGGGGGGGGGCGGCCAGGCCCGCCGTTGGCGCTGGACCCCTGTTCAGTTGCGGCCAGAGCTTGCGGCTGCGCCGCTGCGGTCTGTCCCGCACGCTATAGGTTTTGCGTCTTGCTGACCTTGCTGGGGGTGTAGGTCAGCTCTTCCTTGGCCAATTGGCCGGGCGTGGCGTTCGGGTTCAGGTTCAGGTTCTGGCTCTGCGCCTGCGCAACTTCCACCACGGTGCCACTGGCGCGCCACATCGATTGCAAAAATTCCAGCATCAGTTGCGAAATGGGCATCGGCGGCGGGTCCTCGACCTTTTCGGGTTCGGGCCGGCGGATGGTCCAATCCCGCTCCACCTCGCCAGCGCGCGAGCCGGGCTGCGCCGGATCGACCTTGGGACGGTACACCGACTCGGCGGCTTGGCTGGACTGCACCTGCCCCAGCTCACTGATGTTGAGAATGACGCTTGGCGAGACGACTGCCACAGCCGGATTGACCGGCGCCACCGGCACCACACTGGCCGGCAACGACGAGGCAATGTCGGCGCCCGTGGGCTGCAGACTTGCTGATCGATCGATGGTGGGCAAATGCATTTTGTTTACAGATCACAGACTGGGTCTGGGGCTCTACTCCATGTACGTAAAGTTCTTAACGGCAGATTTAGGGGGTGATTTAGGGTTATTTCTGAAAAAACTTGAAATATTTCGTAGATTTGTTAGGGACCTGGTGCCATCCTGACCTAGGTCATGCACCGCCCACACTTGGCATTGACGTTTGCGGGTCCCGGTTTGATACTGTTACTGGTGATATCCCCAGCAGTACCAGCTAACCACCGGAGCAACCAGCGTGTCTGATCTAGCCTTGCCCAAAACAAGTCATTTGCACCTCTATCTGACATCCATGGTCGAGCGTCAGGCGTCCGACTTGTTTCTGACGGTCGGCGCGCCGCCATCGATCAAGGTTCAGGGCCAGACGCAGCCACTGCCCTTGCCGCCCTTGCGCGCGGAGGAAGTCCAGGCGCTGACCGCATCGCTCCTGAACGAGTCCCAGGCCAGCCGCTTCGAGGAAGAGATGGAGTGCGACCTGGCCTGCGTGGTGGCCGATCTGGGGCGCTTTCGCTTCAACGTCTATCGCCAACGTGGCGAGCTCGCCATCGTGGCCCGCCATATCCAGTCCCGGCTGCCGTCGGTGGAGCAACTCCACATGCCGGCGATTCTGGAAACACTGGCCCTGTACAAGCGCGGCCTGGTGCTGATCGTGGGCGCCGCCGGCTCCGGCAAGTCGACCACCCTGGCCGCGATGCTGGACTATCGAAACATGAACCAGTCAGGCCATATCCTGACGATCGAGGACCCGATTGAATTCGTGCACAGCCACAAGAAGTCGATCGTGAGCCAGCGCGAGGTGGGTGTGGACACCCAGTCCTTCGACCAGGCCCTGCGCCACGCGATGCGGGAGGCGCCCGACGTCATCATGATCGGTGAACTGCGCGACCGGTTGACGGTTCAACACGCCATCAACTACGCCGAGACCGGCCACCTGTGTCTGTCCACGCTGCACGCCAACAACGCCCACCAGGCCATTGAGCGCATCGTCAACTTCTTTCCTGAAGATGCGCACCGGCGGGTCCAACTGGACCTGTCCCTCAACCTGCATGCGGTGGTGGCGCAGCGGCTGATCCAGGGCGTTGACAACCAACGCATGCCTGCCACCGAAGTGATGCTGCGCTCGCCCTATGTTGCTGACCTGGTCAACAAGGGCCAGATTGACCAACTGCGCGGCGTCATCGCCAAGAGCAACGACATCGGCATGCACACCTTCGATCAATCCCTGTTCAAGCTGTTTGCCGATGGCCTGATCACACTGGAGCAGGCGATTGACAACGCCGATTCCAGAACCGACCTGTCGGTGCGTTTTCGCATCGAACTCGGCGCCACGCTGGAGCCGACCGGCCTACGCTACTAGCGCGTGGCGCCGAACAACTTGTGCCTAACTCAATTTTCTGGGAGAAGTAACCATGCCAGAGCAAGACCTGCGGATACACCGCGCGACGGTACTCAAGCTGGTGGAGTTGGACCCGCAAGAGGTCGTCCATGGCACGCGCGCGCCCGGTGGTCTGGTGGCGCCCGATGTCACGCTGGCGGGCACCATGCGGGAAACCTGTCCCCACTGCCGGATGCCCCTGCAATTGGTGCTGCGCTACAAGCACGTCATCCGCTCGCACTTGTTCTGCGCGCAATGCACCCGCTGCTTTGACGCCCTGCACCTCGACGGTCACTCGGCCCTGGTCTTTGCCGGTTTGTCGATCGATTGAACAGTTCTGGCAAGGCCGTCCCCTACGTGGCCGCTTCCCTATGGCAAACCCAGCACCCGTCGTCTTTGATTCCCTGCACAGCGGCGCGGCGGCCATGGACGTGCTGGCCACCGATCGGTCCACGCCAGCGGCGCTCGCCACGCAACAACGCAAGCGCCTGACCAGGCTGCTGCAAGCAGCCCTGCAGAACTCGCCGCTGTACCGCGAGCGACTGCGCGGCGTCTCGCCCGCGAGTGTGCGCCTGGACACCTTGCCGGTTGTCACCAAGGAAGTGCTGATGCAGCGCTTTGACGAATGGGTGTGCGACCCGCAGCTCAAGCTGGCCGAGCTGCGCGCCTTCACCGCCGACCCGCGCCGCATTGCCGAACCCTACTTGGGCAAGTACGTGGCCTGGGAAAGCTCCGGCACCAGTGGCCAACCCGGTGTGTTCGTGCAGGACGCCCAGGCCATGGCCACCTATGACGCGCTGGAGGCCCTGCGGCGCAGCGCACCGCAGCCGCTGCAGCGCTGGATCGACCCGCTGTACATGACCGAGCGAATCGCCTTTGTGGGGGCCACCACCGGCCACTTTGCCAGCTATGTGTCGATCCTGCGCCTGTGCCAGCTCAACCCCTGGGCGGCACGGGCCATGCGCAGTTTCTCCATTCTGCAATCCACCGCATCGTTGACCGATGCACTCAACGACTATGCGCCCACCATCATTTCCACCTACCCGACCGTGGCGGCCCTGCTGGCCGACGAAGCGGCCCGCGGAGCGCTGGTGCACCACCCGCGCGAGGTCTGGACCGGCGGCGAGACTTTGACACCGGGGGTTCGCAAATGGGTCGAAAAATCCCTGAACTGCGCGGTACGCAACAGCTACGGCGCCTCGGAGTTTCTGACCATCGGCTGGGAATGCGGCCAGGGCCACCTGCACGCCAACACCGACTGGCTGATTCTGGAGCCGGTCGATCAGAAGGGGCACCCGGTTGCCCCCGGCGAGCCCTCGCACACCACCTTGCTGACCAATCTGGTCAACACCGTGCAACCGCTGATCCGCTACGACCTGGGTGACCAGATCACCTTTGGCCGACAGCGCTGTGCCTGCGGTTCACCCCTGCCGGTGATCGAGGTGGCCGGCCGGCATGACGACCCGCTGAACATGCTCGACCGGGACGGACGACCCGTCACCCTGTTGCCCCTGGCGCTGACCACGGCACTGGAGGATCAGGCCGCCGTGTTCGAATTTCAGTTGCTCCAGGTCGATGGCCACACCCTGGAGTTGCGCCTGCCCCAAAGCGGGCCTGCGGCGGCGGCGGCATTGGCGCGCTGCCGCCACGTGTTGCGAGGCTTGGCCCAACAGCACGGCTTGGCTCCGATCAAACTGATCGGCAAATGCGGCGTCACCCTTGCGCGTGGCCGCAGCGGCAAGGTGCAACGCGTGGTGGCCCGACTGAAACCGTAAATGGGCCCTGTGCGGGTCAGTACCAGTGCTTGACGTGAAAGAACATCGTCATTGCGAACGAAGTGAAGATGCGATGTCCCCCCGTACCCCGTCATTGCGAACGTAGTGAAGCAATCCATGGCCCCAGCATCCATGGATCGCCACGCTTCGCTCGCGATGACGAAACAAAGGGGCCCCGCGATGACGAGAGCGGCTTCGCGATGACGATGCTGGTTCAAGGTCCGAGCGCGGTGTCGGCCAGGATTCGAGGGGCTTGCAATGACGGTGCCTTTTCCTGATCACACACCGGCCATGGCCACCGGAATGCGCCGACGCCTATGGCGCCGACCACACCTACATCGAAGCCGAGAAGCAGGCCCAGCTCAAGACCATCCGCACATCCGCCAGCGCCGCGTCCAGTACACGCCGGTACGCGCCCCGATTGATCCTCGCGGGCGGATTGTGATCGTGGTCGATGACGGCCTGGCCACCGGCGCGACGATGATCTCGGCGCTGCACGGCCTGCACCTCGACGGTCACTCGGCCCTGGTCTTTGCCCGTTTGTCGATCGATTGAACAGGTCTGGCAAGGCCGTTCCCTACGTGGGCTGGAAAAGCTCCGGCACCACCGGCCATGCGCAGTTTCTCCATCCTGCATGAAGCCATCAATGAGCCCTGTGCGGGTCAGTACCAGTGCTTAGCCACGCCGGAATGTCGCGTTGTCCATGCAAGACGCGCCAGACATCAATGTGGTCGTCCCGCTCCATGTAGAACACCAGATGCGGGTAACGCGTCAGCGACCAGGAGCGCAAACCTGGAAGATTCAACGCGTGGGCGTAACGGGGTGAGCCAGTGGCTGGATGGCGGCTGATGTGCTGGTAGGCCTGCTGCAGCGCATCAACGAACCCCAGCGCGGCTTGCTCAGCCTGTTCGCCCAGATAGTACGCAATGGCCTCGTCCACATCCCGGTTTGCAAGTTCACGTGGGACGATGGGCTTGGCCTTCATCCCCGAGGGCGCTTCTGAACGCGCTCACGCAGGGTCGTGAAATAGCCAGCATCGGCAGGCGCCGCGGGAGTCGAGGCCGCACCCTGGAGTAGCAGGTTGCGCAAACGCAAGTGATCCGCATCCTTGCGGATCAATTCACGCACGTACTCACTGCTGGTGCCGTAGCCGCGTTGGGTGACCTGCTCATCCACGAAGGACTTGAGCGAGTCAGGCAGGGAGATGTTCATGGTGCTCATGGAGACATTTTACAAACGTTTGGCAAAATTTGGCAAAGCAGCGTTTCAAACACCTGCCATGGCCACCGCAATACGCTGACGCCCGAAGTGGCCGGCCTTGGCATCGAAGCGGCCGGCAATGGCGGTCCCGCAGTCGGGGCAATGGCCCTCAGGCGTCAGCCGGTACTGGTTGATCTGGTACCAGTCGCGCACGATCAGCGGCGCCTGGCAGGACGGACAGAAAGTAGTGTCGCCTTCCACGTTGTGCACGTTGCCGGTGTAGACATAGCGCAGCCCGTGTGCCATCGCAATCTTTCGCGCGCGCACCAAGGTGGCCAACGGCGTGGCGGGGATGTCGCGCATCTTGTAGTCGGGATGGAAGGCCGAGAAGTGCAGCGGCACGTCGGGCCCGAGTTCCTTCATCAGCCACTGGCTCATGGCGGTGAGCTCGGCGTCCGAGTCGTTGTGCTCCGGGATCAGCAAGGTGGTGATCTCCAGCAACACCTTGGTCTCGCGCGCCAGGTAGACCAGGGTGTCCAGCACCGGTTGCAGGTGGGCGCCGGTGAGCTTGAAATAGAAGTCCTCGGTGAAGGCCTTCAGGTCCACGTTGGCGGCATCGATCTTGGCGTAGAAGTCGCGTCGCGGTTGGTCATGCATGTAGCCCGCCGTCACCGCCACGGTCTGGACGCCCAGCGCATGGCAGGCGTCGGCCGTGTCCATGGCGTACTCGGCAAAGATCACCGGGTCGTTGTAGGTGAAGGCCACGCTCTTGCAGCCGTGCTGGCGCGCCGCCTGTGCAATGGCCTCGGGCGAGGCCTGGTCCATCAGGCTGTGCATGTCCCGCGATTTGCTGATGTCCCAGTTCTGGCAAAACTTGCAGGCCAGGTTGCAGCCGGCGGTGCCAAACGAGAACACGCTGCTGCCGGGGTAGAAGTGGTTCAGCGGCTTCTTCTCGATCGGGTCGATGCAAAAGCCCGACGAGCGGCCATAGGTGGTGAGGATCATCTGCTGGCCCTGGCGCATGCGCACAAAGCAGGCGCCACGCTGCCCCTCGTGCAGCCGGCAATCACGCGGACACAGGTCACACTGCATCCGGCCGTCTTCCAGCAGATGCCAGTAGCGGCCTGGGTAGTTGGAATCTTCCATCATGGCTCCTTGGCGTACCTATGGAGATTTTCGGAATTCATGACAACGCTTCGTCATTGCGCAGCGCTGCCGTCATTGCGAGCGCAGCGCGGCAATCCATTTCGTCATCGCGAGCGCAGCGTACCAATCCACTTCGTCATCGCGAGCGCAGCGCGGCGATCCATGGATTCAGGAGTCATGGATCGCCACGCTGCGCTCGCGATGACGAAGCAAAGGGGCTCGCAATGACGGCGCTCGCAATGACGGCAGCGCCGCAGTGCGTTCAGTGAACATGGCTCGCTCGCTCCACGAAGGCGATCGAGGCGTAGCCCACTACGCGGTTGCGGTCGCCGGCGGTGTCGCCGGAATTGCACAGGCCCAGCAGTTGCGGCTCCAGCTGGTGCTGACGGGCGGCCAGCAGCAAGCCGTTGACCGGCGTGCCGCCGCAGGCCTGGCTGTGCGACAGGCCTGCGTCCAGCGCCAGGATGCGGTGCACGGTCTCGTCGTCCACCGCCTGCGCTTGCGCATACGGCAGAAAGTGGGACAGGTCCGAGCTGATCACCAGCAGGGTTTCGGGTCCGCCCCACAGCACTTCGAGCACCTGCGCAACCTCGGCGGGGGTGGCATCGCCGACCGCCAGCGGAACCAGCTTGAAATCATCGAGCACGGACTGCAAGAACGGCAGTTGCACCTCCAGCGAATGCTCCAGCGCGTGCGCCTGCGGGCTCACCACCACCTGGCGCAGGCCAGCGATGGCGGCCACGGCCTGCGCATCGATCGCAATGTCACCCAGCGGCGTGGCAAAGGCATCCACGCCGGGCAGCGCCAGGCCGCGCACCGGCACACGGTGCACCGGGCCGAGCAGCACCACGCGGCGAATCGTCTTGCGAGCGGGGGCCAGGCGCGCATAGGCCAGCGCGGCGGTGCTGCCGGAATAGACGTAGCCCGCGTGCGGCACGATGATGGCCTTGGGCACCGGGAGCGCCGAGGCCAGACCGGGCGGCACGGCGTCCAGCATGGCACGCAGGTCCCTGGACAAGGTCTGGCGCTGACCCGGATAGAAGGCGCCAGCCACCGCAGGTTGACGGATAAGGGACATCAAAGCCTCCGCTAGAGCAATTAGCGCACTGTAGCCCTTTCCACCAATCCGCCAAGTGGTGTCAAGGCGGCCTGGTGTCAAGGCAGCCCTCCTATCCAGCGGCGGCTTTGCCCGGTCGCGGCCCCCAGATGTAGGCCGTCAACTCCAGGCCGTTGGACCGCTCGAAGTCCGCAATTCTGCGGATCAGGCGCGCGTCCAGAACATGGTCGGCCGACAGCATCAACAATCCGCTGGGCGTGGTGAGGTCGCGTGACAGCGTCATGCCGGCCTCCAGCTCGCTGGCGGGTATGGCCGATTCAACCCGGCGCTCCTTGTCGGACTCTTCCTTCGGCGCGACGCCGCCCAGCACTTCGGTAAAGGCGGTGACCACTGCGGGGTCATAACGCTTGCCGCTGCCATGCACGATCAGGATGCGGGCCTCTTCCGCCGTGAGCTGGCGCTGCGTCAAGGTGCCAATCTGCATGTTGTCAAAGTCACTGGCCAGCGTCAGGATGCGCGTGGCCAGGGGAATGGCCTCGCCCGCCAGACGATCCGGGAAACCGGTGCCGTCAAAGCGCTCGAACTGCGCGCAAATGATGTCGGAGGCGGATCGAAGGTCCGCCAGAGGCAGCAACAGTTGCTCGGCCTGCACCGTGTGCTTGCGGTAGGCGTCCAACTGGTCCGGCTTCATCATGGCCACGGGGGTCCTGAGTAGTTCGTCGGCAAACCCCACTTTTCCGATCTCATGCAGCAGGCCGGCCACAAAAATCTCCTGCACCTGCTTGGCTTCGACTTTGAGACGAAGCGCAATCTTGCGTGCCAGGTCCGCGACCCGGCGCGAGTGTCCGGCCAGGTTGCCGCCACGCATGTCGATCAGCGTGGAGAAGACCTTGATCGAGGTGACGAAGCTGCTCTTGAGCTGTTCATTGGCGACCTGCAACTCCGCCGTGCGCGCCTGCACTTTCGACTCCAGGCTGGCGTTCAGGGCCAGCAGCTCCTCGTGCTGGGCAATCGCCAGGGCTTCAAGCCGCTTCTTCTCCAGTTCCAGCGCCTTGCGCTCAAGGGCCTGGCGCACGATCAGCACGATGTCGTTGTCGTCCCAGGGCTTGGTGATGTAGCGGTAGATCTCGCCCCGATTGATCGCATCAATGATTGACGTGACGTCCGAGTAACCGGTCAGCAGCAGGCGCACCGTATCGGGCCAGCGCGCGCGCACCTGTTCCAGAAACTGAGCGCCGTCCATCTCCGGCATGCGCATGTCGGAGATCACCAGGTCAACCGTCTCGGTCTCCAGCAGCGCCAAGCCGGCCTTGCCGCCTTCGGCAATACGCACCTGAAAACCCTTGCCCCGAAACAGGCGACGCAACGAAGACAGGATGTTGGGTTCATCGTCGACACACAGAATCGTCGGCGCTCTGGGCTCCGACGCATCGGGGCTGGTGGGTTCGCCCGTCATGACCGGCTGGCTCCATCCGGTGCCGACTCAGTGGGCTGCAAGATGGGCAGCGTGACCCGAAACGTGGTGCCCTGACCGATCTCGGTCTTGACATCGATCGTCCCATGGTGCTTTTGCACAATGCCGTAGGACAGCGAGAGGCCCAGTCCCGTGCCCTTGCCGACCGGTTTGGTGGTGTAGAAGGGATCGAAGATGCGCGGCAACACATCCTTCGGGATACCGCTGCCGGTGTCAGCCACCTCCAGCCAGACCTTGTCGCCCGCTACGCCGGTTCGAAGCGTGATCTTGCCGCGCTCGGGGCCGCTCATCGCGTGGGCCGCATTGACCACCAGGTTCATCACCACCTGATTGATCTGCGACGGCAGGCACTGCACCGGCGGCAGATCGGCATACTCCTTGACCACATCGGCCTTGTACTTGATTTCGTTGTTGACCACATTGAGGGTCGAGTCGATGCCCTGGGTCAGGTCAACCGACTGCCAGTCCGGGTTGGTGTCCACATGCGAGAAATCCTTCAGGTCCTGCACGATCTTGCGAACCCGGATGATCCCCTCCTTAGACTCGCGCATGAGGATGGGGATGTCTTCCTTCAAAAAGTCAAGTTCAACGCGCTGCTTGGTGGTCTTGACCAGCTTCATCGCCTCTGGTGTGGGGTGCTCACCCTCCGCGCCTTCGTAGGCCGCAAGCATCTCGAACATGCTGGCCAGGTAGTTCTCCAAGGAGCCAAAGTTGGAAAAAATGTAGCCAATCGGGTTGTTGATTTCGTGTGCGACGCCGGCCGCAAGTTGGCCAATGGAGGCCAGCTTTTCGGACTGCACCAGATGCTCCTGGGCCGCCATCAGCTTGGAATTGAGCAAATTGAGTTCGTCGTTTCGCTTGCGCACTTCAAGTTCGGCCAGCTCCCGGCGGGTCGCATCCTCGCGCAGGGCCTGGTTGGCGCTGGCCAACTGCTCGGTGCGCTGCTCAACCACCAGCTCCACCTCCAGTTGAGACTTCATCAACGCCGCCTCGGCAACCTTGCGTTCGGTGATGTCCTGCAGGGTCTCAATAGCACCGATCATCGTGCCAGCCGCGTCACGCAGGGGCGCTGCCGTAAAGAACAACCAGCGACCGCTTGCACCCAGCCGGGGGAAGAAGCCCTCGGCTTCGTAAGCGCCAGGCACCACCAGGGAACTGCGGTAGCTGTTTTGATACAGGTCTTCGATGATCTCGGCCATGGCGCCGTCCACAATCAGATCCGCCATCACAGGCCGTTCCGCGCCGTAAAAGAATCGACCAATTCCCTTCTTGCCGATGACTTTTTCCGCAGGAATGCCCATCGCCACCGCACAGGCCTGGTTGAAATGGGTGACCACATGGTCGGCATTGATCACGAAGGTCGGAACCGGGCTGCCTTCAAAAAAGACAGCCGGATCCAGACCACCTACTTGAGGCGCCCTCAATGCCGGATCGGGGTTCGTGTTGTCCAACGTTGCACCTTCCTACGCATTTAACACCAGGCTTGCACCCTCAAACTGTTTCTCGGAGTTTGCCATGATCGACAGCAGTGTGGCGTCATTCAAACCAAGCTGTTGCCAGACGGCATCGGGCACGCTTGGCACCAGGTCGTCCTCGTCGCCGGAAAGATCCAAGGCGTGGGCCAGGGCATCGGCCACCTGGATCACCAGCGTCAGCGGCTGCCCAACGGGCACGGGTTGCGCATGATGGCCGGCCACCGCCTGCTGCATCGCCAGCGGAAACTTCCAGTGCTGCGTCAGCGCCTGCCCCACCATGGTGTGGTCAATGCCCAGCACTGCCACTTCCGCTTGCGCCAAGGTGCAATCCTGCTGCGCCCGATGCGTCATGACGCCCTCGAACTCGCGCGCAAACTGGGTCACCAACACCAGGCGGCCAATGTCGTGTAACAGGCCGACGGTGTAGGCCTGCTCGGCGTTGAGTTTGAGGTGCGTAGCCAGCTCACGCGCGCAGACCGCCGCCGCGATCGAGTGACGCCAGAACGGCGCAAAGCCAAAGCGCCCCGGCGCCTGGTTGGCAAAGGTGCCAATCAGCGCCGCCGTGGTGGCCACGCTGCGCACGGTGCGAAAGCCCAGGATGGCAATGGCCTCCGCTATGGTGGTGATCTGATGCGCCATGCCATAAAAAGACGAGTTCGCCAGCCGCAGCGTCTTGGCCGTCAGCGCCTGGTCCTGCGTGATCTTGGCGGCCAGGACGTCGATGTTGACGTCTTCCTGGTCCATGCTCGCAAGCAGCTCCATCACCACCGTCGGCAGCGACGGCAGCTTGTTGACGGCCGGCAGAACATCGCCCAGTGCCAGCCTTGTCATGGCGCCTCCACGCCCCGGTATTGGCAAACCAGCGCAAGCAGGCGTTGCGTGCCTTCCTGGCCCTGCTGGCCCTGCTCGCCCAAGGTACGGCGAAACAAACGCGCCAGCCGCTGGCGATGGTGCGCGCGCCGCGCCGCATCTTCCAGACCCGGGTCAGGCCTGGGTGCCGAATCGTCCTGGATCCAGATTTCCTCGATGTCGCGTCGGCGCAAGGACACCATGGCGGCCTCGGTCACTTGCGCGCCAGCGGCCATCAGCACCTGGCCGCGAGCGTCCTGCAAGGCGCGCGCGAGGGTCTGGCCAACCTCGACGTCATCGAGTTTGATCAAGCGTTCTGGCGTGCTCATACATCGGCCTCGGTTCGGATCAGTGTCACCAGTTTGCCCTTGGAGCGAGAACTCACCCCCATGGTATGCCAACGCAGCCGATAGCGAACATCGCCAATCGCCAGCTCGCCCGCAGCGCCTTCCCCGGTAGCGGCTACCAGGTCGGCGATGGTCGGCAAGGCCACCGTCAGTTCATCCCCCAGCATCGGCCCGGCGCCTGCCAGCAGGCGTTCCGTGGCGTCGTTCAGGAAGGCAATCAGGCCTTCGTCGTCCACGGCCAGTACGGCCACCGGCAGGTGCTGCAAGGCTTCCCGCACGATCGCCAGGCTGGTGTTGTCACGCTCGACTTGGTGCTGGGTCTTCTGCAGCACCACGCCGAGCTGCCGGTTGGCTGCCACCAGCTCCTGGTTGGTGCTGCGAATGCGAATGTCGAGCCGCTGGTTTTCTTCCTGCAGTTCCTTGTGCTCAAAGGCCTTGCTGATCTGCGCACGCAGTGCCTCGTCTTCCCAGGGCTTGGTGAGAAAGCGGTACACCGCCCCTTCGTTGATGGCGTCGGTGACCGACTGCAGCTCGGTGTAGCCCGACAGCACGATGCGCATCGTGTCGGGGTACAGCGACTTAGCCGCGCGCAAAAATTCGACCCCGGTCATGCCCGGCATGCGCTGGTCGGAGATGATCACATCGACCTTGTGTTGGGACAGCAGTTCCAGCCCCTCGGGGCCGCTGTTGGCGGTCAGGATGGTATGGCCATCGCGGCGGAACAGCCGCTTGAGGGCGGCCACAATATTGGGCTCGTCGTCCACCAGCAGCAGCGTGCGTTGCTTCTTTTGCAGGCGCAGCAGGTGCGCGGGCAATTGCCGCCCTTCGGCAAACAGTTCTTCAATCGCCTGCGCGGGGACTGGGCGCGAGAAGAAGTAGCCCTGAATCTCGTCGCACACATTGGTGCGCATGATTTCGCACTGGGCCTCGGTCTCCACGCCCTCGGCAATCACGCGCAGGCCCAGGCCGTGCGCCATCGACACAATCACCTTGACGATCACCGTGTCGCTCTGGCTGGTGGTGATGTCGCGCACAAACGACTGGTCGATCTTGACCTTGTCAAACGGAAAACGCTTGAGGTAGCTCAGCGACGAGTAGCCGGTGCCAAAGTCGTCCAGCGAGAGCTTCACGCCCAGGCCCTTCAACTCGTGTAACAGCGCCTCGCTGCGCGCCACATCGTCCATCAGCGCGCTTTCGGTCACTTCCAGGTACAACAGGGCCGGGTCCACGTTGGATGCCGCCAGCGCCGCCTTCACATGGCCAATCAGATCGGAGTCGCGGAACTGCAGGGACGACACGTTTACCGCCACGTGCGGGATCTGAATGCCTTTGTCGAGCCAGACCCGTATGTCGCGGCAAGCGCGCTCCAGCACCCACTGCCCAATGCCCTTGATCAGACCGGACTCTTCGGCCACCGGAATGAACTGCGCGGGCGACACCTGGCCCAGCTCGGGGTGGTGCCAGCGCAACAGCGCCTCCATGCCACTGATCTGGCCGCTTTGCAAATCCACCAGCGGCTGGTAGGCCAGTTGAAACTGGTCCAGCGCGGCGGCGCTGCGCAGCGCCTTGACCATCTGGTCATGCGCCAGCACCTGCTGGTACATCTCGTCGCTGTAAAACTGCAAGCAATCGCGCCCTTTGGCCTGGGCGCGGTGCATGGCAATCTCCACCGACTTGAACAGGCTGGCAAAGTCAGTGCCATTGCTGGGGTAGCTGGCAAGGCCGATGGAGGCGGTAGCGGGCACGCTTTGGCCCACCACTTCATAGGGCTGGGCCAGCTTCCACAGCAGTTCGTTGGCCAAATGGGCCGCGCCATCGGGCGCGGTCCCGGGCAGCACCAGCACAAACTCTTTGCCGCCCAGGCGCGCCACGGTGTCTTGCTCGCGCACCGATTCGCGCAGGCGCTTGGCCACTTCAATCAGCAAGGCGTCCCCCACCGCGTGGCCCATGGCGTCGTTGATGGCCTTGAAGTGGTCTATGCCCAGCAGCAGCATGGTCAGCGGTTCGCCACCGCGCTGCACCATGCTGATGCTATGTTCGGTCCGGTCACGCAGCAAGGATGCATTGGGCAGCCCGGTGAGGGCATCGAACTGCGACAGCCACTGAATGCGGCTCTCGGCCGCCTTGGCGTCGCTCAGGTCGCTGAAGCTGCCAATGTAGTGGCTGATGGCGCCGGTCTTGGCGTCGCGCATGGCGGATATCGCCAGCCACTCGCAGTACAGGGTGCCGTCTTTTCGGCGGTTCCAGATTTCGCCCTCCCACTGGCCGGTGGTCTCGATGCTGTGCCACATGGCGCGGTAGAAGGCCGCGTCTTGGCGGCCAGAGGACAACACGCGCGGGTTCTTGCCCAGCACCTCGGCCTCGGTGTAACCGGTGATCTCGGTGAAGGCCTTGTTCACCATGATGATGTTGCGGTTGGCATCGGTCATGGTGATGCCCTCGCGGCTTTGCAGGAACACGGCCGCGGCCAGGCTGAGCTTGGCCTCCCGCTCTTTTTGCTCGGTCAGGTTGGTGGTGGTGCCGCAGATGCGTGTTGGTTTGCCCGCGTCGTCGCGCTGAATGTAGCCACGCGACAGCACCGACACGTAGTGGCCATCGTGGTGCTTAAGCCGCAATTCCATGCTGTAGCGGTCTTGCGTGCCGGCCAGCAGTGCGTCCATGGCGGCGCTCACCGGTGCCAAGTCGTCCGGGTGCACCAGACCGGGCCAACTGGCGCGGTTGGTGGGAAACTCGTTTTTGTCATAGCCCAGCATCTGGAACCAGGTGTCAGAGCGCTCGGTGGTGTCGGTCACGGGGTCCCAGTCCCACAGGCCGTCGTTGCTACCCTTGAGCACCAGGTTGAGCTGCTCTTGCGACTGGCGCAGCGCCAGCGCCGCCTCGCGCTCGGCGGTGATGTCGCGCTGCACGCCAAAAAACTCCACCACCGTGCCGTTGCTGCCCAGGATCGGGGTGATCGACAGGTCGTTCCAGAACGTGCTGCCGTCCTTGCGGTAGTTCAGGATGTCGCCTTGGAACGTTTGCCCGGCGTGCAGCTTTTCCCTGATCTCCTGCGCCGTTTGTTTGTTGGTTTTGTCGCCCTGCAGCACCGCGCAGTTCTTGCCAATCAGTTCGGCGCGGGTGTAGCCGGTGAGTCGCTCAAACGCCTCGTTCACAAACGTCAGCTTGCGGTCGGCATCGGCCAGGGCCACGCCTTCCTGCACTTTCTCCAGCGCCCGGTCGCGCAGCGACAGCGACTCGCGTAACAAGGCCGCCGCCTTGAGCCGCTGCTCGGTCACGTAGCAGGCCATGGCCATGCCAGAGCAGTTGAGCACCAGCAGGTAGCGCCACAACAGCGTGCTGTCATGCACCAGCAACTCATACCCAAAGCCGCGTTGCAGGGCAGCCCCCCACAGCGCCTGCACGGTGAACAGCGCCAGCACCGCAGCCGCGCCCCGGCGCTCCCGGCGCAGCGCGGCCCAGGTGACGAACAGGAACATCCAAAAACCCACCGGCTGGGGTGAGTCATGGAACCAGCCAAGAAAGACGTACTGCCCGGCCAGAAAACTAAAGACCAGCAAAGCAGACGGTCTCAGCCAGCGGTGCTGCGGGGGTCCACAGGCGTTTGATGCCGCGCCACACCAGGATCAGCGGCGTCAGCATGGCAATGCCCAGTGCCTCACCAGCCCACCAGGTGAGCACGAGGTCGAGCGGCTGTCTGCCCCCCGCCAGGCCAAACGCGGCCAGGGTCAAGGTGCCGGCCAACGCCGCCACCAGGCCGCCAACCCCGGCGGTGCACAGCATCAGTTTGGCGTAGTCAGCCAGGCGGCGCAGGCGCCAGTCAAAACGGCTTTGGCGGTACAACAGGCAAACCCCCGCCAGCGGGCCGGACACCCCGGCCAGCAGCAGCGCCAGCGCGCTGCCGCCCGCGCCGTGGAGGAACAGCCCGGCCAGCAAAGCCCCAGCCGCAATTGGCCACACCGTCACGCGGCCCCACAAAATCAGCGCCGCCACCGCCAGGCCCGCTGCGGGGCGCAGTTGCACCACGCCGTTCAAAGCGGGAAACATCTGCTCGCGCAGCACCAGGATGCCCGCATACAGCAGCGCCAACCCGAGCAAGCCGGGCCATTTGAGCGTGTTGGAACTCCCTGATTGCTTCATGCTGTTAGTGGGGCGCAGTTAAGCAAGCTGCAATATACGCCGGAATTGGCATCAAGCCGGAACAGAGGCTGGCCGCCACTCGTCATCGCGGCGGCCCCTTCGTCATCGCGAGGCCGCAGGCCGCGGCGATCCATGAATTCAGCAGACATGGATTGCCGCGCTTCGCTCGCAATGACGGAGTGTGTCGTTCGCAATGACGGCCCCCTTCGTCATCGCGAGGCCGCAGGCCGTGGCGATCCATGCATTCAGCGGACATAGATTGCCGCGCTGCGCTCGCAATGACGGAGTGTGCGTGCGCAATGACGAACCCCTCGTCATTGCGAGGAGGCGCAGCCGACGTGGCAATCCATCCCCTTGCACAGGCATTTAGCCACTCCATGCCCATGGGTCGCCCACAAGCAGCTATCAACTTCATAGCAATCACAAGTCACCCTCCGGTTTGGCACGCCCCAACAGACCCTGCAGCAGCGGCGGCAACTCGGCCGTCAGGTCGCTCTTGCCGATGTAGGCGAGGGCGCCCAGCCCGTTGGCCGCCGCGCGGTAGTCGGGACCGTCGTGCATGGACACGAAGACAATGCGGGGCCGGTCTTTCCAATCGAGCATGGCGCGCGCCACCTCCAGCCCGTTCATCGAGGGCATGGCCACGTCGAGCAGCATCAGGTCCGGGTGCAGTTGGCGCGCCAGGCGCAGCGCCTCACGTCCGCCACTTGCCTGGCCAACCACCTCCACCTCGGGAAACCCGCCCAGCAGGTTGAGCACGGCCGCCAGGTAGGTGGCGTTGTCGTCCACCAGCAGGATTTTGAGCGTCATGGCGGAGTTGGGGCGGGCAAGCATGGCCCACTGTAGGCCGCCGTGCCCGTCAGCGGTATCGGGGCGATACCTGAGGACTGGGTGGGGAAATACCTGAGCGATGGCGCGCACGGCGTCAGTAGACATGGATTGCCACGTCGGCTGCGCCTCCTCGCAATGACGAATCCACGGTCATCGCGCGACACCTCATCCCGTCATCGCGCATTCCCTACCCCGTCATCGCGCATCCCTCACCCCGTCATCGCGAGGCCGCAGGCCGTGGCGATCCACGGCCCCTGAATGCATGGATTGCCACGCTGCGCTCGCAATGACGGCGGGTGGATTGCCACGTCGGCTGCGCCTCCTCGCAATGACGGCCTTTGGGCGCTCGCAATGACGGGAAGTGCGTCATCGCGAGCGACGCGCGGCGATCCATGCTGGGGCGCTCAGGTCTCGGCGGAAATCAGCCCGGTGCGCAGGGCGTAGCGGACTAGGCCGGTTACTTCGTGGATGTCGAGTTGCTTCATGACTTGGCTGCGGTGGGTGTCGACGGTTTTTACCGACAGCCCCAGCATTCGCGCGATCTCTTTGGTGCTGTGGCCCTGGGCCACTTTTTGCAGCACCTCGATTTGGCGCGGCGTCAGCGCCGGGGGTGCGCTGGCGTCGCCGCGCAGACGCTGCACGTAGTCGCTCAGCACCCCTTTGGAGAGCGCCGGGCTGAGCCAGGTTTCGCCGCGCTGCACGGCGGCCAGCGCGGCTTGCAGTTCTTGCGGCGCGGCGTCTTTGAGCAAGTAGCCGCGTGCGCCGTGGCGCAGTGCCTCGCGCACATATTCCTCGTTCTGGTGCATCGACAAAATCACCACGCGCGTGGCAGGCCAGGCCTTGGTCAGTTGGGCGGTGGCTTGCAGCCCGTTGAGCCCGGGCATGGCAATGTCCATCAGCACCAGGTCGGGCTGCAGTTGCGCCACCAGCGCCAGCAGCGCAAGACCGTCATCGACCTCGCCCACCACCTCAACATCGGGCAGGGCTTCAAGCAGCTTGCGCAGGCCCGCGCGCACCAGCGTGTGGTCGTCGGCCAGAATCACGCGCAGCGCCGTCATGGTGCCACTTCGGGCAGGCGCAGTGGGCAGCGCAAGCGCAGCAGGCAGCCCTGGCCGGGTGCGGATTCGATCTGCAACGCGCCACCAATCAAGGCCGCACGCTCCTGCATGCCCAGCAGGCCCATGCCGTCGCCGACGTGGGCACCGGCCTGCCGGGCGATGGGGTCAAAGCCGACGCCGTCGTCTTGCACACACAGCAGCAGGTGGCTGGCGCCGTCGTGCTGCACCTCCACCTGCACCTCCACCTGCACCTGCTTGGCCTGCGCGTAGCGCGCCACATTGGTCAGCGCCTCTTGCACGATGCGAAAGCAGGCGGTCTCAATCTCACCGGCCAGGCGTTCGGGCGCCGGTTCGCATTGAAAGTGGAAAACAAAGCCGCTGCGCGCCGCCGCCTGTTCGCCCAGCCAGCGCAGCGCCGGTACCAGCCCCAGGTCGTCCAGCAACGCGGGCCGCAGCGCCATGGCGATGCGGCGCACCTGCTGCAAAGCGTCGTCAACAATGCGCAAGTTCTCGGCGGTGAGCGTTGCGCCCGGCTCGCTCCGGTCTTGTAGCTGCAAATTGATCTTGATGGCGGTCAGTGCCTGGCCCAGCTCGTCGTGCAGCTCCATGGCCACGCGGCGGCGTTCGGCCTCTTGCGCCGCCAGCACGCGCGCCGACAGCGCCTGCAACTGCTGCGCGTGGTCACGCAGCGCGGCTTGGGCGCGCAGGCGCTCGGTGGCATCCCGAATGATCATGCTCGACTGAGGCTGCCCGTTGGCGCCGTCGAAGTTGGAAGTGCTGACCTCACCCACAAATCGCTCGCCGTTTTGGCGCAGCAGAGTCAGCTCGCCCACAAACTGGCCAGTGCGCCGGCGTTGTTCCAGCGCCAGGTTCAGCCGGGGGTCGGCGCTATCGACTACGCCCATGCGCCCGATGCGTTGGATTTCTTCCTCACTGCGCCCGAACATGCGGCAGGCGGCCGGGTTGGCCGCCAGTATGCGGCCGTCCGGGACGGTGAGCAGGATGGCATCGAGCGAGGCTTTGACCAGTGCATGGTAGCGTCTCGCTCGATCGCGGAGGGGCGGGCGCCCGGGCCCGGGCCGGGAGCCGGGGGGGGGCCCACGGCCCACCGGGGGGGCTCGGCCAGGGGGGGGGCGGGCAAGAACAGGGGGCGGGGGCGGGGGGGGGGGGGGGGGGGCCCCGGGGGGAACGGGGGAAGGGGGGGAGGGGCGAGCGCGGGGGCCCCGGGGGGGGGGGGGGGCGGGGGGGGGGGGTGCGTTGCCCCACTCCCCTGCGGTCGGCCTGGGCGTGTTTGAGAGCGCTGATGTCACTCAGCGCCAGGCGCAGGTTGGCGGCGCCATTGGCCTCCGTGGCCGCGCTGGCACGTACCTGAACCCACACTGTCGCACCGTGTTGCGTGACCAGGCGCAATTCACACGGCGCAAGATCGTCACCTGCTAACGAATGCTTGCAATACAGGTAGAAAGCTTCTTGATCAGTGCGCGAAACAAAGCGGTGGAACAGCCGCTGCAGCAAGGCGCTGCGGACGCAGCCCAACAGCGCGGCCGCCGCCAGGTTGGCCTGCAAAATGAGCCCCTTGGCGCTGAGGGTGCAATAGCCCACCGGGGCCAGGTCGTACAGCTCAAAGTAGCGGTCGCGCGAGGCTTCGAGCTCGCATTGCGCGTTGCGCAACTCCTCGTTTTGCATCTCCAGTTGGATCTGGTGCACCCGCAGCTCGTGCAGGGCTTGGCGCACTTGCTGCGGGTCGATGGCGTCGGGGTTGCGCTGCAGTTGCGCGTCTTGGGCCAAAACCAGCTGCTCAGCCAGCCGCCGCAAAGCCGGCACGCCATGGTCGGCTGGCTTGGATCGCGGGGCGCGCTCAGTCATGGCCCGTATTGTGCGCCCGGCGGGGGGTGTTTTGGCGATGCGCCAGCGCTTCGTCATCGCGATGCGCCTACGCCGCCATTGCGATGCGCCCTTTCGTCATTGCGAGCGAAGCGCGGCAATCCATGACCCCTGAATACATGGATTGCTTCGCTACGCTCGCAATGACGGCTGCTGCTACAGCAACCCCTGATACAAATCGTCCCAATGGGGGTTGGAAGTCTCGATCAGGGTTAGTTTCTTGGCGCGGGAACCGGCTTTGAGCTGCTTCTCGCGGGTGATGGCGTCGAGCATGGTTGCGTGCAGCTCGTAGTAGACCAGCGTGTGCACGCTGTACTGCTGGGTGAAGCCCGCAACCAGATTGTTCTTGTGTTGCCAGACCCGCTGGATCAGATCGGACGTCACCCCGACATACAGCGTGCCGCGCGCCTGACTGGCCATGATGTAGATGGCGGGTTGCATGAAGTGTGGTGTGCGCGGTGGTGGGGTGCTGGGGTGAGGCGGTGCCTACTGTAAGGCATGGATTGCCACGTCGGCTGCGCCTCCTCGCAATGACGCGGGGTACGCGCGCAATGACGGGTAGTTCGTCATCGCGGAGCCGTCCCACTTCGTCATCGCGAGCGAAGCGTGGCGATCCATGGCTTCTGAATGCATGGATTGCTTCGCTGCGCTCGCAATGACGGGGGTGGATTGCCACGTCGGCTGCGCCGCCTCGCAATGACGAAAAGAGGCGCGCAATGGCGAACCCCGTGACACGCTACCGATTCGATTCGGCTGAAACGCCGGGTGCCAACTCGCCGGCCGCTTGGCAGGCGGCGTCGATCACGTTGGTGGCGATGAAGTAGCCGCCAGCGCGAAGTTCCAGCAGTAGAGGGCGGACTTCGTTGACTAGGCCTCGGCGCTTGGCTTCGACCAATATGCCGGCCGTGCCCTTGACAGGCAGACCATAAACCTCGGCGGCGAATCGCCGACCTCGGCGTTCATCAATGACGGCCATGCACGGGCTCAGGTGTCGTGCCAGGCTGATCACTTCGGCCTCGCCCGCGTCCAGCTCCAGTATCAGCAGGGGGTCCGGAATAGGACTTACCCGAACGCGCGCCTGCCACTCGGTGCTGTGCAAAGAAGTTGCGCCGGGCTTGCCGATGCCCGCCACTGCAACCTCGTCAAAGACGGCTTGAGGAATCCAGCACTCGGCGAAGAGGGCTGGGAGCAATTCAAGCCGCCCGAGCACGGCCAACGCCACCAACGGCCCGGCATTGATCACCGCGCGGTCAATCATTCGGTGCGAACTCCGCGCCAAACTCGTCGTTGCTGAGTGCCGTCACTGGCGTGCCGGCCCGCCCGGCGGCGAACAGGAACTCAACCCGTCCCATGCCGCACAGTTGCCCCGCCCTGCCCGAGCTCAGGCGGCCGACCTCGAACAACTTGAGCGCAAGCATGAACTTCGCCTCAGTCGCCAGCGTCTCGGCGCTAGCGCCGGGCGACGCCAAGGCATCCAGCGGAAATTCAAGCGTGACCGTATTCATGTCTCCATCCTCCTGTAAGCCGCCTTTCGGCGCGGTGGCCCATGGTAGCGCACCATGGCCCTCATGGTGCACACAGATGGGTTGGCGCGCCAGCCTGGATTGCCACGTCGGCTGCGCCTCCTCGCAATGACGGGAAGTTCGTCATTGCGAAGCCGTCCCACTTCGTCATCGCGAGCGAAGCGTGGCGATCCATGACCCCCTGCATGCATGGATTGCCGCGCTACGCTCGCAATGACGGAAGCGCGATGGCGCGCTCGGTCGTGGCGATGGCGTAGATCTGGCCGCTGGCGTCGACCAAGGCGGTGGCGGTCAGCCACACGGCAATTGTCTGGCCGGTCTTGGTGAGGCGCTGGGTCTGAAAGGGCACCAGCACTTCGGCGCGGCACAGTTGCGTCAACTCGGCCAGGGCGCTGGCCTGTAGCGCCGCCGGAACGCGCTGGCTCACGTTCAGGGCCATTGCCTCGGCCTCGCTCCAGCCGTACAGGCGCACCGCGCCGGGGTTCCAGGCCAGCGTGCGCCCGCTGAGGTCGTGCACCGTGATGGCGTCGGACGCATCCTGCACCACTGCGGCCAGTCGGGTCCGCTCGGTGGCCATGCGCAGGGCGTCGCGTACCTTGACCATCTCGGAGATGTCGACAAACGAAATCACCACGCCTTCAATCACGTTGTCGATCGTGCGGTAGGGCTGGATGCGCATCAGGTAAGCGTTGCCGGCCTTGGTTTGCAGCTCCACTTCTTTAGGCACCAGCGTGTCGAGCACTGCCTGCGCGTCTTCCACCAGGCGGCTGTAGCCCACCAGGTTGGGCACGATGTGGCCGACCGGGCGCCCGATGTCGCCCGCAATCAGGTTGATGATCTTGGTGACGGCCGGGGTAAAGCGCAGGATGCACAACTGGTGGTCGACAAACACGGTGGCAATGCCGGTGCCCGCCAACAGGTTGTTCATGTCGTTGTTCACGCGGGACAGGTCCGCCACCTTGGCTTGCAGCTCTGCGTTGACGGTGGACAGCTCTTCGTTGACCGATTGCAGCTCCTCCTTGGAGGTCTCCAGCTCTTCGTTGGTGGACTGCAATTCTTCGTTGACCGACTGCATTTCTTCGTTGGACGACTTGAGCTCTTCGTTGGAGGTTTCCAGTTCTTCGTGGGTGGATTGCAGGTACTCGTCCTTGGCCCGCAACTCCTGTTGCAGTGCCAGCACGCGGGCATCGGCCGCCGATTCGCTGTCCAAAGCAGGGGCGTTGCCGGGCGCGCCATTGGCGCTGGGTTCCAGCGGCTCGGGCGCGGCTTCCAGCAGCACCAGGTACAGGGCCGATTCCGGCGCAGTGGCGCCTGCGGTGGCGACCGGATGGATGCGCAGATTGACCCGTGTGAAGTGGCCGTTGGTCTTGACGCTCAGGCCCAGCACCTGCACCGCTTCCTGGGTGGCGGCGGCCTTGTGCAGGGCGGTGGTGAGGTCGCGGCGCAGCCCTTCACGCGCCATTTTCAGGATGTTGTTGACACCGGCCTCGCCCGCGGGCAGCTCCAGGTACAAGCCGGCGCGGCCATGCAGGTACAAAATGTCGCCCTGGCGGTTGACCAGCGCGCTGGGGGGCGCCACCTGTTGCAGCAGCGCATGCTCCATCAGCTCGCGCAGAGGCAGCTTGGCTGGCAAGCTGCTTTTGCCGGCGTCGCCCGCCAACGCGATGTCGGTCAGCGTTTGCGGTGGCAAGAACCGGCTTGGCGCCGTGCGTACAACGCCCAGCGCATCGGGCTTGCGCCGGTACAGCTTGGCCTTGCGATCGAGCGCGGCAAACAAGTCACCAAAGTCGCCCACCCCTTCCGAAGAGCCCAGGAACAGCATGCCGCCGGGCTTGAGGGCGTAGTGAAACAGGGGGATGAGCCGCTTTTGCAGATCGGCGTTCAGGTAGATCATCAGGTTGCGGCAAGTGATCAGGTCGAGCTTGGAAAACGGCGGGTCCTTGATGACGTCCTGTTCGGAAAACACCAGCATGTCGCGGATGCCTTTGTGGATGCGGTAGCCACCGCCGTCGGGCTCAGGCGTAAAAAAGCGCGCCAGGCGCTGTGGCGTGATGTCGGCGGCAATGCCAGCCGGGTAGCGCCCGGCACGCGCCGAGGCAATCGCCCGGCTGTCGATGTCGGTGGCGAACACCTGCACGCTGTAGCTTTGCTTGAGCGCCGCAATGTGCTCGTACAGCAAGATGGCAATCGAGTACGCCTCTTCGCCGGTGGAGCAGCCCACCGACCAGACCCGCACCACCGCGCCGGGCGCTTTGTCCTTGAAGAGTTGCCCGATGGCGTGTTCTTGCAGCGCGGCAAAGGCCTCGGGGTCGCGAAAGAAGTTGGTGACACCAATCAGCAGGTCCCGAAACAGGGCGTCGACCTCGGCTGGGGTCTGCTGCAGGTATTTGACATAGCCCTCGATGCTGTCGATCTGGTGCACCGCCATGCGCCGCTCGATGCGGCGGTGAATGGTGTTGGGCTTGTACTGCGAGAAGTCATGCCCGGTCTGAGCGCGCAGCAGCACGAAAATCTTGCGGATCGCGCCCTCCAGCTTGGGCGTCGCCAGCGCGGGTGTGCGCGGCAGCTTGCCGAAGGCGTGCTCGGCATAGGTGATGAGTTGGGTCGCCATCGCGGCGGGGGGCAACTCGTAGTCCACCAGCCCGGTGGCGATGGCACTGCGCGGCATGCCGTCAAATTCGGTGCTGTCAGGGCTTTGCACCATGACCATGCCACCGGCGCCCTTGATGGCGCGCACGCCTGCGGTGCCATCGCTGGCGGTGCCCGAGAGCACGATGCCAATGGCGCGCTCGTGCTGGTCTTGCGCCAGAGAGCGAAACAAAAAGTCAACCGGCAGCCGCTGGCCGCGTGGCGCGGCGGGTTCGAGCAATTGCAGTGTGCCGTTCAAGAAAGCCATGTCGCGGTTGGGCGGAATAATGTAGGCGCAGTTGATCTGCACCACCATGCCGTCTTGCACCTCGAACACCTGCATGCGGGTGTAACGCCGGATCAGGTCGCTCAGAATGCTTTTATGGTCAGGCGCCAGGTGCTGCACCAGCACAAAGGCCATGCCGGGGTCGGCGTTGGCGGGCATGCCCGAGAAGAATGCCTCAAACGCCGCCAACCCACCGGCCGAGGCGCCGATGCCGACGATGGGGAAGCCCGTGTGGGTGGCTTCGGTGTCGTGGGTGTCTGCGGTGGGGAAGCCCGCGTTGGCGGCTTCGGTGGGGACGGTTTGGGTTTCGACTGCGGGGGTGGGATTGGGCTGGGCGCTGACGGCTGCGTCATCGGGGTTGGCGGGCACGGCTGCGGACTTGGCTTTAGGTTCGGTTTTTGGTTCGGCGTTGGGCGTTTTGCGCTTGGTCATGGTGGCCTCCGATTGCAGCAGCGGTTAGCCCAGGCCGACAGGTCTCGCTGAGCACCGCGCAGTGTAGCCCGGATGGCGCACCATGGAAACCTGTTTGCTATTATTTTGATAGCTGCTTATAAGCGTCCCGCTTGCACAGAGTGCCGTTTTGGCTTGTAAATGGCAGGCGGATTGAAACAGCAGGGGGGGAGGAAAACAGCCTGGATTGCTTCACTGCGTTCGCAATGACGCGCCGTCGTCATCGCGAGCGAAGCGCGGCGATCCATGGCCCCGGCGTACATGGATTGCTTCACTGCGTTCGCAATGACGGGCCGTCGTCATCGCGAGGCCGCAGGCCGTGGCGATCCATGCATCTAGGGGGAATGGATTGCTTCACTGCGTTCGCAATGACGGGAGAGGTGGATACCAGCGAAGCGGCAATCGCAATGACGCGCCGGTGGACTACCGCGCTGGTGATCGCTTAATCCCGCGACGGGTCAAAGTTTGGCGAAGATTTTGGCTTCTTCGAACAGTGGCGTCAGGTCGCCGAGCGCGGCAATCACCTCGGCGAGCGTGCCGCCCAGGCGCTTTTGCATGGCCGGGCTGAGCTCTTCCACGCAGGGGTTGCCGCCAAAGCCGAACTGCAGCTTCTTGGCCGTCTGGTTGGCGGCAAAGACGCAGGCGATCATGTCGGTGTCTTTGAGCTCTGGCCCGTGCTGGTTGGCGATGGTTTCAACCAGGCTCGGTGGAAAGCGCCACTTCTCGACCAGCATGGCGCCTACCACCGCGTGATCGACACCGATCTCGGTGCGCAGCGCTTCGTGTAGCGAGCTCTCGTGCCACTGGCTGTGTTCGAGCGCTTTGCGAAACTCCTTGGGCATGAACTGGGCAAACACCACCTTGCCAAAGTCGTGCAGCAAGCCCGCAATGAAGCAATCCATCGGATCCGCATCGTCCACGCGCAGCGCGAGTTGCTTGGCAATGCCGGCCGTGGACAACGAGTGCAACAGGTACTGCTGGCCATCAAACCCGGCGGCGTTGCTGGCGGGCAGCATGCCAATGGCGGCGATGCCGAGCGCCAGGTTTTTGATGGTGTTGAACCCCAGGTACACCACCGCGTGGTTGATCGAGGTGATCTGTTTTGGCAGGCTGTAGTAAGCCGAGTTCACCACCTTGAGCACCTTGACCATGACCACCGGGTCTTTGTCGATGACCTGCACCAAATCCTTGGGCGAGCAGTTGACGTCGCGGGTGAGCTCCAGAATGCGCTGCACGCTTTTGGGAAACGCCGGCATGCCGTCAACGGCTGCTGCCAATTTCTGGGAAAGTTCGGGGCTCATGGTGTGCATTGTCAATCAATTTGCGCGGGTCTTGACCGCCGCCATGGTCGTGCCTTCAGGTTGCACGCGCGCCCAGCCGATGGTCGCGGCGCAGGAGTTTCTGGCACCACGCCGTGTGCGCCTCGATTGCAGCGGCGATTTTCGTCATGGGGCTGTTGGACTGCATGGAGCGAGCGGGATTGCCAGCGAGATGGGCCAGGGGGCGAACAGCTGGCGGGCGAATGAGACAGCTCAGGCGGCCAGGTTGTCGGCCACAAGCTCCAGCAGACTGTCGGTGCGTTTGTCCCAGTGCGCTTGTTTGGCGCCCATCTCGAGCGTGATGCGGCACTGGCCGCAGCTCGTGACGAAGCGCTTGGCGCCGGTCGCCTCGACCTGCTGGCGCTTCATCTCAAAAACCTTCTGGCGCAGGGGCGCCGCGCGCTGGTTCGACACCACGCCGCCGCCGCCCCCGCAGCAATATCCGGTGACACCATGGTTCTTGAGTTCGATCAGCTCGAAGCCGAGCGCCGCCAGCACGCGGCGTGCCGCCGCTTCCAGCCCGCCGCGCCGCACGATCTGGCAGGGGTCGTGGAAAGTGGCGGTCCCGCCGACCTTGTTCACGCGGATCTGCTTGGAGGCGATCACTTCGTCCAGGAATTCGGTCATGTGAATGATGCGCACTGGCAGCGCCTGCCCATACCACTTGGCGGCTTCCCAGCGCGCGGCGCCATAGGCATGGCCGCATTCGGGCAGCAGCACGGTCTTGGCGCCGATCTTCACGGCGGTATCGATCAGCGCGCGCGTGAGCCGTTCCTGCAATTCCAGGTCACCATTGTTGAAGCCAATGTTGGCGGCGTCGAAGCCGCCCTGGTGCAGGGTCCACTTGGCACCGATGTGGTTGAGGATTTTGGCGGCGTCAGCCAGCGCCTTGGTGTGCTCGCCCAGTTCGGCCGGCGCGGCCGTGACCAGAATGTCGGCGGCTCCCAAGTCGCAGGGAATCACCACGCCGTGCTCGGCGGACACCTCGGCCAGGATGTCGGGCAGGTCTTCGCCGGGCGTGGCGGTGCTGCCCCACTGGCGGGCCGTGCGGTCCATCAGCGCCAGCCGGTCCGGCAGCAGGCCGGCCTTGAACATGCCGTGGCGGGCTTCCTTCACCAGCTCGGCGATGTCGATACCCATCGGGCAAACCACGGTACAGCGGCCGCACATGTTGCAGGAGTCGTAGAGCAGTTCCTGCCACTGCTGCAAGTCGGCAATGCTCGGCTTCTTGACCAGCCCAAGCGCGCGCACCAGCGGCGCAAACGGGCTGGCCTCGCGCCAGTAGGCGCGGCGCAGAAGCTCGAGCTTGCGAATCGGCGTGTACTTGGCGTCGCCAGTGGTCACATGAAAGTGGCAGGCCTGCGCGCACAAGCCGCAGTGCACGCAGGACTCCAGGTGCAGCGCGGTGGTAACGCCGAACTCGGACACAAAGCTGCGCATGGCCGCATCGACGCGCGCCTCGTCACTCTGTGTGCCTTGCTGGTCAAAGGCCGGCGCGGTGGTGGCTAGCGTGTTCACAGCTCGACTCCCCGATGGCTGAAACGCATGCCGGTGGCGCCGCGCGAGAAGACAAACAGAAAGGCGTGCATCAGTTTGCCGAATGGAAACCAGATCAGCAACAGCTCCAGCGTCAGCAGGTGCACGGCCAGCGGTGGCCCGTACACCGGGTGATCGCGCGCCAGGATGGCGGCCGAGGGCTCCCCCACCAAAGCCATGCCGGTGAAGACGGGCAGGAAGGTGAGGGTCCAGTTGATCAGGTCATCGGCGTTGGAGATGCTCTTGCGCACCGGATCGGTCAGGCGCCATAACAGGGCCAGCAACAGCGAAACCATGGTGGCGCCAGCGGCGAAGTACATCACCATATCGGGCAAGGCAGGCCACCACAGGCCCGTGACGCGGCGCACGAAAGCAATGTGCGGCGCGTAACCGAAGACCACCAGGGCCAGCCCGATGTGAAAAACGTAAGCATTGATGCTGGTGACCAGCGCCGCCTGACCAAACACCTTGCGCGGCCACATGCCGCGCACGATGGCGCGCAGCGCACCCACCAGCTTGGGCGGCGCCCCCGCGCGCGGGGGCGAGCGGTCCCGCATGGCCGGGCGGCGCAGAATGCCGACCAGGCGCCAGAGCGTACCCAACACGAACACAACAAGGGCAACGGTCAGCGCCGGGCCACGGGCAAATTCCAACAGACTCATGGGTCCCGACTCCTTCGCATCGATCACATTCGACGAACCAGCCTGACTCTCTTCGCTTTCGCAATCTTCATCATAGGCAAGATTGGGCCGGGCTCCAATCGATTTCGTTCCCGCCATCCGTCAGCCCACGCTGACCGCCCTGCTGGCTGAACGGCACGGCCATTGCGACGTTGGTCCCGACGCGACCCGCACTGCCGACAACCCCAATCGTTGCCACTGGACTAGGCGAAAGGCCCTTGGCGGCGCCTTGGCCTCTTGTGGGCGAAATCCTCGGGCTTGAACTCCGCGCGCTGCGCACCGAGTTCCCCTTCGTCGATGCGCTCGGCCAAGCTATCGAGGTCGCCCGGTGTGACGCCAGCGGCCTCAAAGTGCGCGCGCCAGCCGTCGACCACTGCCACCACCTGAAGCACCTGATCGGCGGCTTTGTCGCGGCTCAGGCCAAACTGCTCGCATTGGGACATTGCGTTGGCCAGCGTGGAGTCGCCCGCAGCGTCGCCAACAATGAACTCCTGATGGCCCTGGCCGGAGTTGGTGGGCAGCACATCGTAAGCCGGCGACAACCGAAGCTTGGCACGTTGGTCGTGACCGGTAAACATGAGCGTGTGGTTCTTTTCGTGATCATCCGTGTTGTCCATCAGGATGTTGAACACCATGCGGCGGAACAGTTCCTGCATGTCGCATCGGTTGGCGTCATGCTGCGTGTCGCCGACGCGGCGCAGCAACTGGGCCAGGGCCGGGTAGCCGAAATCGGGCGGCTGACCGGTTGGCGCGATCGCGCGCAGCGCGGTACCGGCAGAAATGCAGTGCACTCGCCCAGCCCCGATGCGGTCGTAGCGCTGCACGATCACCGCGTGTTCGGCGGCCAGGCGCACCGGCTGCGTCGTGGCCACCCGGATGTGTGCCTTGGCTGCCAGTGTCATCGCAGCGTGTTCGATCAGCGGTACGTCCACCGGTTCGCCGTTGAAGAACTTGATCACCCACTGCGCGCCTTCGCTCTGGATCAAAGCCTTTGGCTTGGCGCCGCCGAAGCTGCCACCGGCGTGCATCATGCGCCGCTCGATGTTCGATATCGGTTCCTTGGCGTTGATCTTTGCCACGATGCCGCTGAGTTGCTGTGCGTCTTGCAGCCGTGGCAAGGGGCCTGCCGGACGCGGCCTGTAGCTGTCGGGCGAGGTTGACACGCCCAGCGCGCCAAAACGGTCATCACCCGCCAAGAACAGGAATTCCATCAGAGAGAGGCGCCGCGGTTTGTCCAGGTGCTGGATGAGGCGTTCGCCCCAGCGGTCGGGCCGGGCATCGTCCACCGCACCGGCAGCCAGCCCCTTGGCTCGCGGCAGGTGCTCCAGATCCACCAGCGTCAGGTCTTCGCTGAGCGCGAAGCCGCTTTCCAACCAAGATGGTGCGTATTGCAGCGAGACGCCCTTGCCGGATTCGACCAAGCGCAATCGGCCCGCCAAGCGCGGCGCAGTGGGGTCCCCGAGGAACCACAGCCAGAGCTTGTCGTAGCGGTCCGCGGCGGTGAAATTAACCATGTCAGTCGTTGACATCGCCGTGCGGCCTAGCGCCAGCCTTTTCCAGCTTGGCCAGCCGGGAATTGCGAGAGGACTGCGCTCGTTTGCGTCCGAGCTCCACAGCTTTGCGCACATCTCGGTTGTGGGCACTCATGTCGGCATCGGGTTTGGCGAGTTCGGCCAGGGCGCCATCCAGCCCCACGAGCCAGAGTGCGCTGAGGTAAACACCCATGGACGTGGCGGGGTCGCCGGATTCCATGCGCGCAAGCGTGGGCACGGATACACCCATGCGGCCAGCCCAGGAGCGCAAGGACTCGTGGCGCCGCAAGCGTGCGACCGCCAGGTCCGCGCCGAGCTTTTCCAGTGCGGACGTAGCGGATGGCGGCAACTGGTCGATGGCTTTTGAGGTCTTGGTCACAACGTAAAGTTTAACGCAGTACTACATATTGTCAAATTATATGAGCACAAACTGCCCAACTTTTATGCATAAGTCTTGGTTCAAAGCGGTAGCCCTCGGTTTTCTTGGGCGAATTGGTGGCCTGGCCAGTCTCGGACCGTGGTTGTTGACGACGATGTCAAATTGACCCTGTCAGCCAATACTTCAAGACTCGGCGCCTGAGTCAAAATAGCGTTGGCGCCTATGCCTCGTCACCTACCTCGTCACAAATGGGCCAGAAAGCAAAACGCCCACATGAAGTGGGCGTTTGCTGCTAGCGGAATCCGCTAGTTTGTTGGTTGCGCGAGAAGGATTTGAACCTCCGACCTGGGTTATGAGCCCTCAATTATCTCTATGCATGCCAAGAGATCCTCTTCGACTTTGCAAGACTCCAGTAGTGGTCAATCATACAAATCAATGACTTAGCTAAAACCGATGTGACAAGGGCCCATATCTATCGACCCCACTCGCCATCACTTGTCACACGACCCATGCAAAAGTTAATCGCGCACTTGTTGAGCCCAGTATAACGGGGCGGGACCATCGGGCAAAAAAATCGCAATAGTTTCCCGAAGCTTGCCATCCCAATCGACACAGTTGCCAGAGGCAATCGTTCATGAAAGAGCAGTACAGGTCTCTTTGAAATTCCATCGCTCAATCCACCAAGTGCAGAAAAGTTGGCCGGTAAGTCGGTACGTCAACGGCGTCGAATAGCACTCTCGAAATCGTTGAACGACTTTGGAAGTAGCGACAGAAGTTGCATCCGGTACCTGATCACGAATTGCGGATGGGAAACAAGACGATTTGTCTCACGCTCGACAAACATGGAGTGGTCAATGGAACCTCGCGGCGACGCGTTGTCACCCCGATGCCTCGTCCCAAAGCACCGACCTTGTGACGTACCCCTTCCTGCAGAAAAACAGCTCCCCGCCGAATTTGATGTAACAATGCGCCAAGTGCGGTCGTTCTTCGATCTTGCGAAAGCTTCCAGCTGGGCACTTCGACCCATGTCATGTGGGTAATCAATTTTTGGGTCGGAATCCGTCTGTAGATGCGGATGGCTTCCCAAAAGCGCTTCAGCGCAATTTATCGGTTGCTTTTCGCATATTGCTTAGGGTAACCAGCCTTCACTGAAGGTTCGGGGTGCCGTCGCATCCTCCCCATGCGACGCGGGGCTTTGTCCTGCGTTGCGAGCACCATAGGGCCCGCCCCGATTCGGCGGACCGTACGGCGCTCAGTCAACTTGGCGTTGCCACAGGGTGATCTCCAGCCTGTGCGCTCGCTCCATCCCGGCGGCCCTCCCCGCCTACAAGACGTCACGCCCGTACCTTGGCATTGGCCCGGTGCAGGCGTGTCGCTTTCTCTTTCCCATCCCTCCCCTCATGCCCGCGCCTGGGAGGCGATCTGCATCCTTTTTTTGGCGATGGGCACGATGTGCGGACGGGGTACATCCAACACTTGGACCGACCATGAAACTTGAACAAATTGACCCCTTTGTCAGCCTTGCCACGTCTATCCCGCCTGAAAACCGGGTGGAACGCCAAGCCTATACGCAACTTGCATCGCTTGCGCCGCCACCCCATGGCGCGCCCGCAAGCCTGGCATCCGTCAGAGGCCTTCTGACTTGTATCGAACGCGCACTGGTCACAATTCCTTCGCCGAGCGCGCAGGCACTGACGATCAGCGACTCCTTCGTCGCTCTGCAAAGGGAACTCGAAGGCACCTTGACTGCAACAGGTGCAGCCGAGTCGCTCGGCGGAGTAGACCGGACCAAGACACGCCATCCCGAATGGCATTTCCTTGTCCGCATCGGCAGCAAGAGGAACGTGCACCGACTGGCGACCCTCTACGTCGGGCTGAAATCGCTGCTGGCGATTCGGGCTGCAAAATCATTGAGCAGAAGCACGATTGACAACGCAGAAAAACTGCTCAAAGAAGATGACCTGACCGAGGTGCAGGTGCACGCCCTCCTGCACGGCACGAGCCCAGAGCAGATCCTCGGTCAAAGTTGGCCGCGCGATCTGTGCCGCGCTTGGCGTGATGTCACGCGCCATTTCTGCATGGACGGCGACCCGCCGCCGGCGTCCACCAAAGAACGGATCGCGGCTCAAATCCTGGACGCTGCGCTGCATGCGACCACAGGGGTGCGCGCAGGCGCGCGCTCGCACCGCCAGTTCAGCAAGTCCCAACTGTGCAAAACCTTCGCGCGTGTTGGCGTGGCGCAGGATCAAGACACTCTCTTGGGTGCGCTCGGTGTCCTTGTCTGCCTCACCACCTTCTCGGTCGACGTCGTGGCGGAGTTGCCACTCAAGTCCAGGTCACTGGACGGTTCCTGGTTGGCTGAAATCGATGTCCAGTGTGGAACCGTGGCGGTCGACTACGGATTTGTCACACACGAAGCCGCAGCGCCCATCGCGGGCGCCATCCCCTCCTCATATATCTGCACGCGCCCCCTGCCGACAACCTTAGCTGATCACCTGCGCGCCCGGTTGGAGAGATACCCCGATGCGCGCGCGCTGAAAGAACTCTTCCCAGAAGAGGGCGTTCCTGCACATGACAGTCTGGTTTTCCCCTGCACCGATCAGATCCAGCCGACCTGGGCCAGGCTGCGTCGCAGCACTGGAACCTACCTGCGCGAGTCGGGCGTCGACAACTTGTTGGCCAGTGTGCCAGTGGCGACCTGACACACGTGCCGCGAAGCAAACTGTATTACGCGTGCGTGACCGCCGAAGAAATGTATGGTGCGTTTCAGACTTTCTATCATCTCGCCGGATGGTCTGAGCCAACCCGACTTTCACCTCAATCCCTGGCATTTGGTTGCCAGGTCGTGCCAACTTTGGAAGCACTGATCACGCTTGACCGGTACTGGCAAACCCGTGTGCACGGGGGCCACCCAGGCAAGCACAGTTCTGTCGAGAAGCTGATCGAATTCCACAATGCCTTCATGTGCTGGACGGGCATGCGGCTGTCTCTGCTTCTCGCCCTGCGTGAGACGAGCGAACTATCTGTCAGCGCCGACATTGACGAGCTCCGCGACCGCTGGATTCCGACCCACGACAAGAACGTGCCAGGGGACACCGGTGCCATGCCGGTGCCCTTGACGACGTGGGTGAAACTGACCATCCAAGGTGTGCGAGCCCACTGCAAGGCGATGCATTCCAGATTGCGAACAATGGGTCTAAAAGACTGCGATCTGGCGCGCTGGTGTGCCGCCGTTGTGGGCGGCGCCAGTGTTCCGCTTCTCTGCCTTGCAATCGCTCCTTCTGCAATTCGCCCGCTGGCCACAAGTGACTTCATCGGGAAGGATCTGAAACACCTCGTCCCGCCAGATTTTGGTCGCAAGGCGATGGAAAACCTGGCACGTGCTTATGGTCTGCGAGCCACTGAAATCGACGCAATTCTGCGCCACGCCGCGCCGGGCCAGACCATCAACAGCGTAACGAGCGACACCGCTCCGTTGGTGAGATGGCTGCGAGCCAATCAGGCGATCAGCGCGATCGCGATTTCAATCTTTACTGGCGTCGGCTACGGCCTTGCAAAGGAGTGACTCGTGACAACAGAATTCAAACTCGCGGCCGCTGGATTCCAGGTTCAACTCTCTCCAGACCAACCAGCCAGATGGGGCGTGACCCCGGAGGTCTACAAGCGCCAAACGCGTTTCCGGAAGTTCATTCATGAGACCATCAGCTGCGCTCCAGATGCTCCCGGTTTGCTACCTGCGAGATTGGTTGGACTCGATGGCATCAAGCCCAGTCACCTTGAATACATCAACAGCCAAGCTTCGCTCCCGTATGGCACTGAACAGGGCACAGTCATCGACTGGCTGGCACAAGAGCCCGTCCGCACAGAGCGCCGCCTGCTGTCGCTGCTGACCCTGAAGGCTTGGCCCCGCCCGCCCATGGAGTTGGCAGGCCTGCATATCTCCGCATGCGCAAACCTCGCCCAGTCTCTGCTCCGACTTGCAGCAATTCCTGGCAAGGAGTACGACCTATCGCCGCGAAAAGTCTGCGCCTAAGGAGCTGGAGCTCGATGCCATTTGTTGGTGGCACGACGTACTGCCCAATGCTCTATTTGCCCATTGCTGCGAAATGTTGGTGCTCTCCGGATTGCCGCGCAGCGCCTTGGCTCGTCGAGAGTCGAAGCTTGCGCTGGCGTCCGTCGAAGCCTCAAAGGACTTGCCGACTGACATAGGCGTCGCCAGCGAGCTCATCGACGCCGCATTGATCAGCCATGGCCCTGACAGCAGCACAGCGGTAGTCGACACCGTGCTGGACATATTGAAGGAGCAGGTCTCCGAAGTAGACGGCACAAACAAACGACACTGGGCCACGGATATCCAGAAACTCACCAACGCTACGGGCCGGCCCTCGAACGGCATTGCTGTTGGCGTGGGCCGCCGAGCTGTGCGAATCAGGAACGATCAATGAGATCAACCCGGCGGACTCAACGGTTAGAGCCTACCTCCGACGCGCACTGCTCCCGCTGCATCCGGTCTTGTGCACCCTGTCCGATGACCTCGAGAGCTCTGACTGGAGTGCCGCGAATCTGCGCATTCGGTATCAGGAGTTGATCGCGCGTCAGACTCTGGCAATCAGCCGACGATGCGGGCGGCGCTGAGTAACTTTCACCACTTCTTGGTGGACTCGCTGGACATTGAGCCACTCTCGCACGCGCTGTCTGGCGTGTCTGAGTCAGGACTTGTCCGCGCGCAAATTGTCTGGCCTCACGAGCGGTCGCTCGCGATGCAATGGGCAGTTCAGCATCAAGACACGATCATGGGGCCGGCGGCCCGCCTCATCCTGTGTATTGCCGCGGAGGCACCAGTTCGGGCCCAGGAGGTCATGCGTTTTCGACTGTGCAACGTGTGCATCTCAAAGAACCCGCAGGGCCAATTTGCTGAGATCGAAGTCGCGCGGCAGGCTGCCACTGGCCGCCTCAAGACACGCGCCAGCCAACGTCGGCTTATCGTTCGATCTGAAGAGACACTCAAGCTTCTGGCGGAGTGGGTGGCAATCCGTCAAGGGCAGGGCGCGCCTGTCGACGGGTTTCTATTCGGCGATCCCAGCAACGACCCGCAAAGATACCGACCAGCAGCCACCCTTGCCCTGGTGTCACGCCTGCTCAAGACCGTCACCGGCGAGCCGACGATAAGCTTGCACACGCTGCGTCACACGGCCATCAGCAATCTGATGCGGGAAGTATGGCTGAACCCGCCAGAAATCGACATCAATCGTATCGAAGTCGTGGCTGCGCACGCCGGTCACGCGTCTGGGCTGACCACACTTCGGACCTACAGCCATGTGTACGAATTGGCCCTGCGTACAGGGCTAGACAATGCGCTGCGGCAAGACCTTGAGTTGAGCAGTCTGGTCGCTGCACCACTCTTGGGCTTGAGGCCGGACGCTTTGCGTCAGCAAGCGTCGCGCGCAAGGAAGGACATCAACAGTCTTGCATGGTCTGTGTTACAGCAACCAACGACCTTCCTATCGGCATCACGTGTGTCGCTGGAATTCCTTTGGTGCGCGCCTAATTGCCCTGTAAATGTCTCGCAGGCCGACAAGCAGCTTACTGTCTGTGTCGTGGAGTCCGTGCTCAATGACATCCTGCGCGGACTGACTTTGCCAACGGTGGCACGTCGTTACGGATGGAATGAAGCGGCGGTGGAAGCAATGATCAGTCAGCTGATTGCCACAAACAACGAGCATGCGCGGCGCATCTTTCCCGATAAGGCGGCAAAGCGCGCGGAGCCGATACTTACGGTAGCCGGCTCACTGTCTGCGCTTGGCATCGATTTTGATCGGCGCAAACAGACGAAGTACCTCGCGCTGACAGATGGACTCGACGGCAAGGTGGAAGACGCTGGCCTGCGACGGGGACTAACGAGTTGGGAACGATGCTATCGGGGGACGTACATCGCTCTTGACAAACCGCAGGACGCGCTGGGTCTGCTGTCTCTGTTGAAATTGTGCAACACTGATCCGAACGTACTTCGGGTTTGTATTCAATCTGCAGGGGCAAGTGAGACACCATGCGACGGCGACGAACTTGCGCCCGCCGCGATATCGGCGATGCCCGCGCCAGTCAACCACAACACAAAGCTGCTGCGCTCGGGGATCGAGCAGGCCTTCACCGCGGTTTTTCCTTTGACGCCACGAGTAACGTTGGTTCACCCCAACCGCAACCGGCCTGATGCATACCTACAGTGGGACAGCAAAGACACGGCTGCAGCTCCGGGTGCGGCCGGCGGGTCCACCGCAGGCCTCAGTGCCGTGATGGTCTGCGTTCGCGCCTACCTGATTCACAAGGGGATCCTGTAATGGATCAGCGTGAGTATCAAGTCGCGAGCCGCCCATTTGCAGAGGCGGGAACATCAATCCGAACGAAGCTGTGGTATTCGCGGCTGAACAAGTTACACGCGGAGTTGCTGACGGATATACCAGCACTGAGGTCTTTGAGGGCGAGCGAACTCGAACTCAACTTCAATCCGACGGCCGCAAACGTCCATTTGACTGCGTTTTTAGTGGAGTCCGCTCAACTTTCCATTTCGTACGCCACCAAGGGGCGAGAGGTCGAAGCGAAGTGGTTCCGTGATCATTTGGACGGCACCCGAATCGACGACACTGCCACTGTTTGAATTGCCCAAAGTGCTCCCAGTCGGGTTCAAGTCTTCTGTTCACGTTCGCGTCCGAAAGCTCACCACTGCCTGGGCAGATATCACGCTCCTTGAAAACCTGGACGTAGGTGGTCAGCGCGTGATCGAACGCGGAACAAGCATGGTCTTGAAGCGCACTGGCGAACACGTCCACCCGCCTTCCGGAACACTGCTTCAGTTGGCAATGGACACCAAATCATCTCTGCAAGTTGAAGTGGTCGTTGTGTTGGAGTGGGACACCGGAAAGCCATCCTGCCTTGAATTGGTGAGTTTTGTCGACGGACCGTAGCCTGTCAAACATTCAACCTATATTCTGTTGACGCCGACGTAAACGGACCCAGGCTGCGGATTCTGCGTGACCTGGCCAAGGGTCCTTGAAATCGTTTCTGAGTGCGAGATGGCGCTGCGTGATGGTGGGTCAGTCAAACGTCGGCACGTGGGTCAAAATAGCGTCGGCGCCTAAAGCTCGCGTGTTCAAAAGCGCCATCAAAGCAGATGCCGCTTGATTTCGCGCAGCAGTTCACGCTACCCTTGGCGTTCAGCACGCGCCATGCCTTTCGAGCCTCCTCTATGAAGTAAGCCTCCGCGGTATCAGCAATGTCGTGCGCCCGCTCAATGTCAAGCCAGCCGGCTTCCCTCTTGCACAGGGCTTCAATCTGTCGCGACATCTGGTCCCCGATTGGCCGCGAGGCCTTCACTTGACTCCAACGGCTGGGGAGATCTGAATCTGCGCAGCAAACGTTTGCTCAAGGCCTTTTGGCGGTACTCCGGCGGCGATCTGCGCCTCGGCGAATTCTTTGAACAACGCCAACGCGTTGTGGCGGCGGATAACCGATATAGGAGGCATGAATGACAAAAAAACGACAAAGCAAAAAAAGAGATTGTGCATTGTGTTGACAGCGCGGTAAAGACTCTTTACAGTTCGTCATCGCAACCCGAGGTTGCACGCGTTAGTAGCAGATTAATCAAAAAGGACCCATCGTGATATCCAGAAGCACTATTTCAACCGCACGCAGGCTCATTTCGAGCCAGTGTGGCTGGTGCGTGCTCGCTGGGTCGCTTCGGATCCACCAAAGCACCGCCATAGGCAGCGGCCCACATCGTTGTGGCTTAACGCGTATGAGGATCAGATCAATCCGGGGAGTGCCAGCCTAGCAGCGCACTTCCAAACTGTTTCAAACAGGCCCGGACTCCGATAAGGATCCGGGCCTGTTTTGTTTTTCAACCCCGTTCCACGGGACTAACCACATGCAGTGATCGCGCTGCTACCGCCAACCAGGCGGATGATCGTTAAAAATATGCTGCGAGGCCGCATCCACCACTGACGGGTGCGCGTCTCGCAAAATCTGCGGATGTAGCTCAGTCGGTAGAGCGCTTGCCTTCCAAGCAAGCTGTCGTGAGTTCGAACCTCACCATCCGCTCCACCCGGGTGTGCCTGTGCACTACCACTCATGCGCCATCGCGGGAACGATGGAGTGGGATGTGTCGGCATGCCGGTGCAGTGAGGGAACCCACGTCGGCGTCACGCCGCGTGCTCACGTGCAGACACAGCCGAATTGGAATCTCAACAGCCCGCGTAGCTCAGTTGGTAGAGCAATCGCCTTGTAAGCGATAGGCCGTCCGTTCAAGTCGCGACCGTGGGCACCAGTTTTTGTCGGTATCGTCTAGTGGCTCAGGACACTGGGTTTTCATCCCAGTAGACAGGGGTTCGAATCCCCTTACCGACTCCAGACATTGCAGGGTAGGGGAGCGGCCGTCCCCGTTGGTCTCATACGCCAAAGATCGCGAGTTCAAATCTCGCCTCTGCAACCAGATCAACCGCACTCTGGCGAGGTACAAATCGCTAGAGACGCCGTGGCAGTGACATGCCGCGGCTGTGGGAAACCGGGTGCAAAGATTGGGCACCCCGGAACTCGTAACCGGGAACTTCTGGAAGGTTGGCAGAGTGGCAATGGATGCAACCAGCCGCCAAAGGTGCGGTCGGCAAAGGTTCGATCTGCCTGCACCTTCCGCCACAATTTCATAGGCCGTTCGCCAAGCTGGTAAGGCACCACACTTTGACTCCAGCGGCATTCGGTGGTTCGAGTCCATCACGGTCTGCCAGGAGCACCCCGCCGGCCCTTGGTTCCGTAGCTCAGTGGCAGTAGCCCTGGCCTCATAGCCAGTGTCGCTGGTTCGATCCCAGCCGGAACTACCAAACACGCGCGCATAGCTCAACCGGATAGAGCGCTGGCCTCCTACGCCAGAGGTCGGTGATTCGAGTTCACCTGCGCGCACCACGATATTCGCCCCGTTGGCTCAACTGGATAGAGCACCTGGCTACGAACCAGGAACGTGCACGTTCGAATCGTGTGCGGGGCACCAGTTTTCACGCATCGTTAACTCAGCGGCCAGAGTGTTCGCCTGTCTAGCGAAAGGTCGCCGGTTCGACTCCGGCACGGTGCGCCATCAATATTGCCAAGGTAGCTCAATTGGTAGAGCGCTGCGTTGAAGGCGCAGGCGTTTGGGGGTTCGATTCCCTCCTTTGGCACCAGTTCTTGGAAGGTTGGCAGAGCGGCTTATAGCACCGGTCCTGAAAACCGTGATGTCGTGTGAACCACGACGCAGAGGTTCGAATCCTCTACCTTCCGCCATTCATCCACAACAGGGGGCGCCCCTTCGGGGAAAAACGAAGAGCGGGGGCGCCCGGGATTCCCTTTTCTTCGGGGGGTTTGGGGGGGCGGGGGGGGGGCGGCCCCCCCCCCCCGGGGAAACTCCCTCCGGGGGGGGCTTCCCCCCTGCCGGGGTCTCGGCCTGCGGGGGGGGGGGGGGCGTGGGGCGGCCCCCCCCGGGGCGTTCCGAAAGCCTCCGGCCATAGTGATTTGCCCGATGGCGGAACGTGTCGCAAGACGCAGGCTCGAAATGCCCGACACCCAGAGGCATTGCCCGGTGGCGGAATCGGTAGACGCGCTGCTTCAGTCAGTGCCTTCGGGCGTGAAGCCACGGTTCAAGCGATCCAAGGTGTCAGTTTCGGGGTTTACGCTGGGAAGCGCCTTGCACGAAAGGTCTGGTTCGAAGCCAACACCTTTGTCCAAGTCTTTTGAGAGAGCACTCCAGAGAGTTCGGGAACTTTCGCGGGTTCGGATAACCCCGCCAGCCCGGGGCAAGGAAATTGGCCATCTTTAGAAGCCGAGCTTTTGCGGGTTCGAGTCCCGCCCGGCCAAGCGCAGACAAACAGGGATCCGCATCTCCTGGTAGCTCAACTGGCAGAGCATCGGTCTCCAAAAACGAAGGTTGAAGGGTTCGATTCAACTTCTCGGGATGTCATTTTTCTCCCCCCCCGCCGTGCTCAGGTGGATAGAGGCCCGAAAGCTACCGGCCGTCGGACGTCCAAGTGTCCAGGAGGGGCTGTCACTCAATTCACCCCACCACAGGAGCCGCGTCGCTATCAAGACATCTTCCATTCCGACTCTCACGCGGCCAGACCCGTCGGTTCCGATACCGCGGTTGCGCGCCATCGACTGGCAGCGCTTGTCAGCGCCCGGCGCCGCGTTCGAACGCCCGCCCATACGCGATGAAGCCGAGGTCGACTTGGCACAACGCGTCTGCGTATGTCCGGCGAGTGGTGTCACTTTTGTCGCGTAGCTCAGTGGTAGAGCACCGTCTCGATAAGGCGGCTGTCGCTGGTTTGATTCCAACCGTGGCAACCAAATCAGCGGTGATTCGTGGTGAGTGGTAGCACGCCTGTCCGAGAAACAGGAGACCAGGGTTCGATTCTCCGACTCACCCCCAAACATTACAGCCCGATTGGCGAAACTGGCAGACGCAACGGGCTCAAACAGCATGACTTCCGGCATACAGGCCCCGAGCCTGTGTCGGGCACCATCACCCAGACACGAGACGCCACTTGTGGCGAAAAGGACACCACCATGCAACGCGTGCTGCAGCTCGACATCCAGGGCACCCCTCAGCCCTCGATCACCTCAGGAGGACGCTGCGACCACTCCGCCACCGGTGCCGTCGCTGGGAGGACGGCTCCGGCCCTGGCGACATTGCGCGGTGGCTGGAACGTACAGTCGGGCCGACAATCCACAAATCGTTGTGCACCCGATCGTCGCCTTGCGCGGCATGTGCGCGGCGCTTTATTCGATGTTCTCGACTGTCACCAAAGCCAAGTTGCTGGTTCGGGATCGGTGCACCTGTACTACTGCGCCCAAATCTTCCTTGAGCGTGATTTGCGGTCGAACACATCGTGCCGGACTCGCGGGGCGGGCCGTACGACTGGATGAACCTGTAGCGCAGCGTGCTCGGTCTGTAATGCTCGCAAGGCAAATCGGACGCCGGACGAGGCAAAGAATGGCGCTGGTCTACCTGCCTATGTGCCCAACCGTTACGAGGCCTTTCTGCTGGAGGGCGCAATGTCAGGGCCGACGTGCACGAGTGGTTGGTGGCGCGTGGCCAAAGGGATCCAGACTGAACTAAAGCGGCGACTCGAAAGGGTCGGCGTTCCTGTTTGCGGAGAACAGGGTTGCAGGATGGCGCTCCGTCATGGTGGGTGAGTCCAGGAGTATCGGTCAAATGCAGTCGGCAGGTGGGGTCCGGTCAAGAAGACCGGCCCAAACCGGGTTTCGACCGCCCTGCAGCCTATAAACTGGGCGACGCGTCTTTTCGCCCTAAACCCCATAAGGACTCCCCAGCCCCACCTCTCTCCCCTATTCCTGGCCGATATCAAGGAAGACGACATCCGCGGGCGTTTCGAGCATTACAAAACGCGCGGTTTTACGCTCAACAGCATCATGACCCTGTGCGACGGCCCAACATCGTGCGAGCCTTCATGGCGCTGAACCAAGCGGTGCTGTACGAAGTGACAGCTCGAGGAAACCAAGATGCTGGTCAGCCTGGCCAGTAGTTACGCGGCCGGCTGGCTTTACACGCCAGTCGCACGCGACCAACCTGGCCAGCATCTACAAGGCGTCGGACGCAAAGCTTGCCGCGCTGTGGGACTTCCGAGAACAGCGCGCTGTTTACCGCGGAGCGCGCTCGCCATCAGCCTGGCCCTGAAGGCCGGCAAGGTGTCTAACGAGGCGACGCCATGCGGACTTTGACGAGATGAAGAAGCACTACAACGACGAGCAGATTGTCGAGATCGTCGCGGCCATCGCCCTGTTCGGCTACCTGAACCGCTGGAACGACACGATGGCCACTACCCTCGAACCCTGGCCGCCGAAGTGGCCGAGCGCGCGATCGGGGCCGTGGGGTGGGAGACGGGAAAACACGGCTGACAGGGTGAGGATGCGACCTCATGGCTTTGGCGCCGATGCGTTTTGGATCACTCTTTCGATCACAGACGCCTAGCTTGACGTCCAATGCGCAGGCGAGTGGCGTGACCAAAGGCGCTGAGATCGGAGTTCTGAGCCGTTGCCATGTGAGGCCGGAAGCGGTTTAGCCCTTGCGAAACAACCGGTTGTACTCGAACGGCCGAACAATCGTCGCGGTGATTCGCCGGGCGAGTGGATGCAAGGGGATTGATCAAAGCTGCACGCTCTTCTGGCACGATCACTGAAGGCACGAGCAGAGTGGTGATCGCAGTGACGGAGCCAGGCCGCACCAATCTTGATGCTACCCTTGCCGGCAGGTATTGCAGACCAAGTTATCGGGAGTGTCGAGACATCCAGCTCCTCCCGGCCCTCCAAACAGCAGCCGGTATGTCCATGCGGACAAAAACGATCAAGCGGAAGGCCGGCGTCGTCAACATGCGGCGGTCTCCAAAACTGGCGATGGCAATCGTCGGCGCCGAATGAAGGACAGCCTGCTTTACCTCGTTCCAGCGACCTGGGTACACTGGCGGCGCCGAGGCCGCTTAGGTCATCTGCGCTGCCGCAGGTTCGGGTGTCGGCGGCAATCCGCCAAAGAATCACTGAAACGCTCCGCTTTCAATCGCTCCAGAATTTGGACACAACCTCAATTCCGGTCGGGGTATCAGTCAGATCGGCCGGTTTACGACCACCCAGGGCGGGTTGCGGGCGTTTCAAGCCAGTGTCAAGCCATTTTGCTGGTCGAAATTCTCTTGCGCCGGCGGCAGTCGAGGGTTCGCAATGATCGCCTGCGCCGTACTGAAAGCTTTGCACCACCGATGGCCGCCTGCCCCCGCTGCCACCGGACATTCGCCGGTGGCGACTTCTTTTCTGCCGTGGCGCCCGGGACGCCAAGCATAGTGAAAACTCGCGCCGCTGGCATTTCCAAGCGGTTTGGATAGATCCTTCAAGAAGTAGCGCGCAACACCCGTTCGCTCGGCCTCACAAGTTCCATGGGCGTTGCGTTGTTGAAAACCTGCCGCACGAAATCGTCGACACCTTTGCGTGGGTAGTAGCTCACGGCAGCACCGAACCCCGCGGCATGCCCAATTCGACTTGTCGCCAATTTGGCCCGCCGCAACGGCGCCCGGCGCGGTAGCGCGCGGTGGCGATTCCTGCCTTGGCCCAAATAGGGCGCGTTGAGTTGCTCTTCACACGCGCGGTGGCGCTCATAGTGCGCCATGTCTGGTTTGAGGGCTAATATGATCTCGTTCTGGGACTAGTGCCACATCCAACGGTAAACCGGAGTATTCCGCGTGGGTCGGTAATCAAGCCAGGCACCGACATTGTCGACGCCGACGTCAAACTGATCCTGCCGATTCGCTGACCCTTCCAGGGTCCCGAAATCGTTTCTGGGTGCGGGATGGGGCTCCGTGACTGGTGGGTCAAAATCGTCGGCGCCTACAAAGCTACTCCCTCAGAAACTCGTATCCGATGACGCGGCGGGTCAATTTTTCCTCTGATGAATACAGCATCTTCTCCGTTTTCAACAAACTGACAAGAAAATTCTCCGCCACGCCAGTCTGCGACCCTCGCACCGCGCCGCACCGCTGCCAGCTCTAACGCGCCGCATTCTTCGCGGCGGAGTTTGTTCACTGACCAACAGCGACTGGCTCGGGCTCCACAAAGCCGTAGTTCTTGCCCTCGGGCTTGCCCTGTTGCGCCAGCAGCCTCGTGGCGGGGGCTTTGAGGTCGATCTCAGCGGTGACACACCTGACTTCCTGATGGCGGCGAGCCTGCCCGCCGTGGTGGCGCCGATCAAGCCGCTGACTCGGATGCGCTGGTGCTCGATGAAATGCAGGCGGCGTTCACTTTACCACTGAGCAGACTGCGCCAATGGCGCAGGAAGTCAGGCGCTACACACGGTGCCCACGTGTTGGGTACACCTGCGGACCACGACAAGGCGGCCAACCTGCACAAGTCGCGAGGGTCCGATCTGGTCGGGCCAAAGGAGAATTTCTTGCGTGGCGAAGCGCCTCCGAGGTGGCTTGGAAAAATCAGGCGCGCAACGTGTCTCCGGACGATCTGGTGACGGTAGTACCGATGGCGATGCCCGATCTCAGACTTCCACCCGGCAACATGCTGGCGTTGAGTTCAAGGGCCGCGCATGACCTGTCCTACGAGGACTTACTGGTATGCGAGAACCTGGAGCCGCTGCTGCAACTGCACACCCACGAATGGTTGGCTGAGCCCACTCGTGGACGAGACCGACTTTGGCGTTGTTTCGTGGTGCGCCGGGCTACCACGGTGTCTCTCGTTGCCTCTCGCATCTGGGGGCGAGTCAGTGTCGCGGGTGATCAGCCGCCAGTCGAAATGCCGATTTCATTCCGCGCCTGTTCGCGCCCTTGGGGATACCCAGTTCAGCGGCGACTGCCGCCATAAGTTCTCTCACTATCGCCTGACTTGTCTGAATAATCTCGGCAGCAGCCCTACGCGAGACTCGAAAGAATGGCGCTACGGATCGGGCTAAATCCAAGTCGATGGCGTTGTCGACTTCACTGACATTGAGTTTTAGACCATGAACCCGGCTCTGAGTTCATGTCTTAAGGCGGCGGACAAACCCCAGCCCATGCCGGGACTAAGAGGAAACCGTGGTTGCGCAGGTGATCGTCGGTGTTCGACACCAGCATGTTGAACACGATGCGCGACCACAACTCGCGCAGGTCGGTGTCGGTGGGCGCCGACGATCCCGATCACGCGCGCGATTTCCAGATAGCTTGCGCCGGTTGACGCGTCGTCGCCATCCTGGTGACCGGTGGAGTGTCATGGCCGAGGCAAAGTGCACCGCTTGTCGGTTGAGGTGCGGTCGAAGCGTTGCACAAGAAAGGTGTGGTGTGGGTTGGCAAAACGGCGAGCCAGGCCACGCGGCACTGACAAGCCGCACTTTCGCGCCAGTGTATGCACGATCATCTCCCATGCACCGACGTTGTGTTCATCGCGAATCCTGGGAAACTTAGCGATCCACAGGGTCCCGTCCGGGGCCATCACGCTGGCCTTCGGCCGCGCACCGCCCAGCGAGCCAGCGGGTGCGATCAACATTCGCAACCAATCATCGCCAGCCTCCGCGGTGTTCTGCTCGTCGCGCTCCAGCGCCAAGCTGCCGCTTCCAGCTCGCAAGTTGCACGAACGGTGGAGCGGCCACGTGATGCTGTGGTCGTCCAGGAAGTCCCCTGTGCATTCAGTCGAAAGCGTAGGGCACCGACGCGAAAGGCATCATGCACTCCCAACTGGTAGTCAGATTCGTGCAGGCTTGCGGCTTTATCGATCTGACCAGCGCGCTGTGCACGCTCAGACGTCGACGCATCAGCATGCGCCCCCATCGGTCCGGACTGGCATCGGTGAAAACGCCGAAAGTGGAGTGACCCTGTGGTGGATGTTGACGACCTTGAAGTGGCCAATTCTGGGGTCAATTTGTACATTAGTGCCGGAGAGCAGGGCGGCCAAGTCGAATTCGAACGCGGGACTCGTTGGTTGCACCGCGCCTTATGTGCAGCAGACCAAGACGAATGGGTCGGCCTAGCCCGTCCCAATCCGCGGCGACGCCAAGTGGTTCGGCCATGTGTTACTGGCCGCTTGATTGGGGGCTCAACTTGGCGTCAATCTTGCGGCTCAACTCATCGGCGCTGACAAAGCCTCCCTGCTTGATCCAGTCCTGGGGGTTGGTCAGATTCGGAAGTAGCGTGTTCAGTTTTGGGACATGGGGCACCATCCGATCCACGTCCGCGGATTGTTTCCGCTGACGGCAAGCTGCTCGATTGGTGTTTCATCAGGGGCTTGTAACGTTTCTGCGCCTGCGCGGTGCGGTATTTCACCAGGTGCGGTTTGAACTACGGTTTGGCGGATGCCGCAGGGCGAATCGTCAACACCCCGTGGAGGATTGCAGCGATCCCGCTGCCTGGAGTACGTCGTTGGCAGCTGTCTCGCCCCGCGCTGCGTCGCTCTGGGCTTCGACTGCTTGGTCTGTGCGGTGGCAAGTAAGCGTCCTGCAGCTCCCGACCCTGTGGGTCTGCTTTGCCGAGCAGATTGAGATCCTGTTCAATTCCAAGCGCCCGCATCACGGCCAAGTAGACCCAATCGGCTACCTGAGCTGCCGTGCTCAAGGCCGCGCAAGGTCATCGGTGACATGCGCCGGCGCGCTCTGCCACCTGTTTGGCAGGCAGGCGGCCGCAGGCGCAGCCGAACCAATCGCAAGCGTTCACCGAAGCGGATCAGCAATTCATCCGTAGACGGAAGTAAGGGGGCAGTTTTCTTAGCCATACAGACAATATTTTATCTCAAAGCAATTAAAAATAACAAAATATTTACATTGTGAGAAATCGTAATCACACTAAAGCCGCACTTCAATTGCTCAAAGTGAGACGTAAAGCCAGAATAATTGCACGTTAACGGTCAAGGTGGCCGCCCAGTCAAACCATCTGCCGTCGAGCGGACCTGGTGCAACACCCGATCTCAAGTCCGCACTCGCCGCGAGGGAACGGCCAAGGTCTTCAGCGAAGTACCAGACTGTCGGCGCCGACACCCAATCGAAGCGTCCCGAGCCTTTGATGCTTTTCTTGCTAGGTGGGTAGAAACACTGTGCAAATATTGGCTTTCGACATATTCGAAGAGAAATACACTTCCTCAAAGGAAATGTATTTCTCTTAAGAGAAGTGTATTTCCTTGTTTGCGCTACAATGAACACATGCGTCCTTTGAAATCTCAAAGCTACCTGCGGTTTCCGCTTACCACTTATCTGGGCAACGAGGGTTCCGTAAGGCTGCTACGGGTGTTGTTTGCTCATGGAGGGCGTTGAGCGTGGCGCAATTGGCGCGGGACAGCGGACTGACCACCAGGGGGCCCGTCAAACTATTGAAAACTTGACGGGAAGTAAACTTTGAAACGGTTTGGTCAGTCGCGAGCGCAAGTGTTTTCGATAGATTTCCAAAATCCACTTGCGAATGCGCTGAAAGCCCTATTTAACAGCGAGCAGACCCACGGGGAGAACGTCGTAAGGGAGATACGTGAAGTATTGACCGCCACCGCGCAAGTCGAGTCCGCTTGGTACTATGGCAGTGCGGCGCGAGGTGACGACACTCAAAATAGTGACTTTGACATAGTTGTCCTTTCAAAGGAGGGAGAAGCTGACTCTGCAACTTTGTGATAGGCGCCATTGCATACGCTGACTGTGTAACGGCGAAGCGAGCAAGCGTCATCAACCAACAAGACCATATGACTGCGTTGAAGCTTTTGCGCGAGGCAATGGGCGCTGCACTTCCTGCCGCTCAGGAAAACCGGTTCAGGCGCATATTGGGAAACAAAGATGCTTCGCAATATGGCGCACGAGCTGGTTCGACGTCCCAAGCACAGCGGCTATTGGGTGATTTGACCGAATTCGCGACTTGGGTTGAGGGACAACTCTGACGGCAGGCCTGACACTCTGGCCGCTCAATGTTGGCGCCAACATGGTGACAGCCTCCATCAAACAGTTCAGTGCCTGAATGCGACCCTCCACCAAGCGCCATCCCGAATTCGACGCCGCCGCGGACTTTGCGTATCCGCAGCACCTGCGCGATGCCATGAATGACTTGCCGGCCGCGCCGGGGGTCTACATCTTTCACGGCGATTCAGAGATGCTGCCGCTGTACATCGGCAAGAGCGTCAACATTCGAAACCGGGTGCTGTCCCATCTCAGGAATGGAGAAGAGGCCCGCTTGCTGCGCCAGACCCGGCGTATCAGCCACATCCGCACCGCAGGGGAAGTCGGCGCACTGCTGCTCGAAGCCAGCCTGATCAAACAAAGGCAGCCGTTGTACAACCAAAAACTGCGCCGCACCAAGCAGTTGTGCTCGTGGCTTCTGACCGACAGCGGCGCCCAGATCGTCTACTCACGGGACCTGAACTTTGCCACCGAGAAGGGCTTGTACGGACTGTTTTCCAGCAAACGCGCCGCACTGGAAGCGATGCGGGTGTTGGCGGACCAGCACCGGCTCTGCTATGGCGTGATAGGACTGGAAAAGCTCTCCCCCAACAAGCCGTGCTTTCGGTTCATGCTGCGCCAGTGCGCGGGGCCTGTTGTGGCCAGGGAAGAACGTGCCGCACACAATGCCCGACTCCAAACCAGCCTGGAGAGCATTCAAGTCCAATGCTGGCCATTTCCGGGCGCCATCGCACTGGTGGAGCGCTACAACGACGAAGTCCAGATGCATGTGATTGCCCAGTGGTGCTATCTGGGCAGCGTACAGGACCCCCAGGATGGGCAGGCGCTGGCCAGGCAGGCAGCAGGGTTTGATGCGGATGGCTACAAGATCCTGTGCCGACCGGTTCTGGGTGGCCAGGCAGAAATCATCCCCTTGTGGTGAGCGACCATGTTTGCCTTGGTGGATGGGAACAACTTCTATGTAAGTTGCGAGCGAGTCTTTAGACCTAGCCTGAATAACCGGCCGGTGGTGGTGCTGTCCAACAACGATGGCTGCGCCATTGCCAGAAGCAATGAAGCCAAGGCACTGGGTATAGCCATGGGCGCGGCGTGGGTCTCGATCAAGCATCTCGCTGAAGATGCCGATTTGGTGGCCCTGTCAGCAAACTTTGGACTCTACGGCTGTTGGCGCCGACGTCAAACTGAACCAGGCGGCCGATTCTGCATAACCCGGCCAGGGAACCCTGAAGTCGTTTCTGGGTGCGGGATGGCGCTCCGTGATGGTGGGTCAGTCAAATGTCGGCAGGTGGGCCAAAATCGTGCCGGCGCCTACACGCTCGCTTCAGAAAGGGCCCTTCTGGCCCTTTGAAGCAAATCCAAAATCGGTCGGATTCTTAAGCTCGCGAGTCAGACAGGCTGCTAGGGCATGGAGTCGGTCGCATCCAAAAGTCGCTTGCGAAGCGCACTGGGCGTGCATTGGTACCAGCGCCGGCAACTTCGGTACAGATTGGGTTGGTCCGAGTATCCCAACATCATGGCCATTTGCATCATGGGTGGATGGCGCGTGTTTTTCAGCAGATCTTCGAGCTGCTCCTTTCGAATCGCATCCACCATGTCCTCGAAGCAAAGTCCTTCCGCAGCCAGTCGACGCTGCAGGGTCCGTGTGTGGATGGACAGCGCGCTGGCGATATCGCGCTGGTTGCCCATGCCGCTGCTTAAGAATCGGCGCACCATGTTGCGAATCCGGTCACCAAAATGTTGCGCCGGGTCGCCAAAATGGTGGTCCAGGTATTGCTGGGCAAACGCGCGCAGCTGCGGGTTGTGCGCGGGCAGCGGCTGCGTCAGGGCGGCGGCGTCCATTCGCACCGCGGCACATGGGCCGTCAAACGCACAGTCGCAGCCCATGGTCTGCGTGTAGCTGCGCAGTGGGCCTTGGCGTTCGTGTGGAAACACCACCAAGCGCGGCTGCACGGCGCCTTGTCCCACGGCGCGTATGCCGTTAATGATCAGCCCCAGCGACAGCTCCAGTATCTGCACCCGGCGCGGCAAATTGGGAATCGCCAGTGAGAAGACAATATCGACCAGACCCGAATGGTTGACCACGGGGCGCACCTCCAGCTGCACCGCCGGGCTATGCACAAAGATGTAGCGCGATGCCAGGGTCAGCGCCTCGCCAGCGTTGGAGGCGTGCTGAAACAGCACCGCCAATTGCCCCAGCACGCCAATCCCCTGGGCCTGCGCCAGGCGTAAGCCGAAGTCGGCACAACCACTCTTCTGCGCGGTTTGCTCAAGCAAGTTGATGAACGCCACGTAGGGGATCAGGCTGTCCACGTCCTTGAGATTGAATTGGGACAGGCGCACGCGTTGCATGGCGCGCAGCGGGTCCACGCCACAGGCGCGGGCCAGCTCGGCGTAGCCCTGCAGCGCGGCGGCGCGCACGAGTATGGTCATGAAATTGTGGCGATGTGGTGGTGCTGAGAGTGCGGGGAGCTGTCCAACTGGGTGCTTTCCCTATGTCGTCAAATGCTAATGACTTTTGGCTTGGTGTCAACGACACTGCGTGGCGGCTGCGGTGGAGTCGGCACAGGGCCAGCCGATTGCGAAGCTGCCAAGCAGTGAGGGAAACGGATGCAAGAGTTTGATTACATCGTCGTTGGCGGCGGCCCGGCCGGTTGTGTGGTGGCCTCTCGCTTGTCCGAGGACCGTGGCGTGCACGTGGCGCTGGTCGAAGCTGGCCCCGACCGGCGCGGCGTGCTGGCCAACTGCACCGCTGCGGGCATGGTCGCGCTGGTGCCGCGCAAGAACGCCAGCAACTATGGCTTTGCGACCACGGCGCAGGCGGGGCTCAAGCAGCGCAGCGATTTTCACCCGCTGGGGCGCGGGCTGGGCGGCGGGGGCGCCATCAATTCACTGATGTACCTGCGCGGTCACCGCTGCGACTACGACGACTGGGCCGCCATGGGCAACCCCGGCTGGAGCTATGCCGACGTGCTGCCCTACTTCAAGAAGGCCGAAAACAACCAGACCCACCACGACGCCTTCCACGGCGACGCCGGTCCGCTGTGGGTGGAAGAGCTGCGCACCGACAACCCCTACCACGGCATCGTCAAACAGGCCTGCAAAGAGGCGGGCCTGCCCTTCAACCCGGACTTCAACGGTGCCGAGCAAGAGGGCTACAACAGTGTGCAGGTGATGATGAAAAACGGCGAGCGTTTCCACACCGGCAAGGCCTACATCAACCCCCATCTGGGCGTGCGCCAGAACCTGACGCTGATGACCGACACGCCCTGCCTGCGCGTCCTGTTCGAGGGCAAGCGGGCCGTGGGTGTCGAGGTGCTGCGCGGCGGGCAGCGCCAGGCCTTGCGCTGCCGGCGCGAGGTCATCGTCAGTGGCGGCGGCATCCTGTCGGCCAAGCTGCTGCTGCTCTCGGGCGTGGGCCCTGGGGCGGACCTGCAGGGCCTAGGCATACCGGTGGTGCGCGCCCTGCCCGGCGTCGGGCAAAACCTGATGGACCACCTGGACTTCATTCAGGGCTACCACATACCCGGCGACACCAACCTGCTGGGCCTGTCGCCGGCCTTTGCCGCCAAGCTGATGCGCGCCTTTGGCCAGTACCGGCGCGCGCGACGCGGCATGCTGGCGACCAACTTCGCCGAGCTGACCGGCTTCATGCGCCTGACGCCGCAGTCGCCCAGGCCGGAGATTCAGTACGAATTCTTGACCGGCCTGGCCAGCAGCCACGGGCGCGAGATCTATGCCCGGCATGGCATGTCGGCGCACACCTTGTTGCTGCGTCCCAAGAGCCGGGGCTCGGTCAAGCTGGTCTCGCCCGACCCCGCGCAGGCGCCGGCCATCGACATGGGCTACCTCAGCCACCCCGACGACTTGCCCATCCTGCGTGAAGGGGTCAAGCGCGTCGCCAAGATATTCGAGACCCCGACCTTCAAGGCGCGGGTCAAGGGCGACCTGCTCAACGGGCATTGCGTGACCGACGCCGACTGGGAAGACGCCATACGCAGCCGCGCCGGCACCAACTACCACCCGGTGGGCACCTGTGCCATGGGCAGCGGCGCCGACGCCGTGGTTGACGCCCAATTGCGTGTGCACGGACTGCAAGGCCTGCGCGTCATTGACAGTTCCATCATGCCCACCATCACCGGCGGCAACACCATGGCGCCCAGTATCATGATCGGCGAAAAGGGTGCCGACATGGTCAAGTCGTATTGGAAGCAACCCCACGGAGCCACAGCAACATGAAACCACCCATCTTCACCCGCAGGCGCGTACTGGGCGGCCTGGCCCTGGGCGGCGCCGCGCTGGTCACGGCCAAATGCGTATTCCCAGACAAGGGAGCGGCCTTTCCGCCCCGACGTGCGGTCCATGAGGTGGTCGCGCTGGACCCCGACTTCAAAGGCCCGGCGCCCAACATCATTCTCATCAACTGCGATGATCTGGGCATTGGCGACCTGGGCTGCTACGGCGGGCGCGTCATCAAGACGCCACACCTCGACGCCATGGCCGCCGCAGGCGTGCGCTTCACCGACTTCCACGCCTGCGACTCGGTGTGCACGCCATCGCGCGCCGGCATGCTGACGGGGCGCTACCCCAAGCGCATGCGGCTGGACTTTCCGCTGCACTCCAAGGACACCTCCCTGGTCAAGGAGATGGTCTTTCGCCTGGGCGTCGGCGCGAATGCCATCGGTATCGCCGACTCGGGCGGCGAGGGCGGTGCCGACGGGCTCAACCCGTTCGAGCTGACCATGGCCTCGGCGCTGCAGCAGCGCGGCTACCGCACGGCCATGATCGGCAAATGGCATTTGGGCGACTACGCCAGCGACCCCCAGCTCAACCCGCTCAACCATGGTTTTCAGAGCTATCTGGGCGTTCCGCACAGCAACGACATGAGCCCCTTCCCGCTGTTTCGCGGCCTGGAGAAAATTGAAGACGAGATTGCCGACATCTCCAAACTGACCGCTCTGTACACCGACGAGGCGATCAAAATCGTGGAACGCAGCGCGGGCCAGGACAAGCCCTTCTTTCTGTACCTCGCGCACACCTTTCCACACCGGCCCATGGCGGCATCGCAGCCGTTCAAGGGCAAGTCCGATGGTGGGCTGTATGGCGACACCGTGGAAGAGATCGACTGGCACTTTGGCCGCCTGATGGATGCACTCAAGAAGCAGCAACTGCTGGAGAACACGCTCATCCTCTTCACCAGCGACAACGGGCCGTGGTACGACGGCAGCCCCGGCGAACTGCGCGGGCGCAAGGGTCAAAGTTTTGAGGGCGGCTACCGCGTGCCCCTGATCGTGCGCTGGGACGGCAAGGTTGCGCGCGGCCAAACCTGTGACGCGCTATCCATGAACCTGGACCTGTTCGCCTCCCTGCTGCGCGTGGCCGGCATCCAGCTGCCCAAGGACCGCGTGGTGGATGGGCGCGACATCTCCCCGCTGTGGTTTGCGCCCACGGCCAAGCGCGAAGCACGCGAACTGTATTTCTACCACCAGGGCCAACTGGAGGCGATGCGCTCCGAGCAATGGAAGTACATCCAGAGCATCAACCACTACGTGTGGCCCTTGCCGGTCAACAAGAAGCTGGGGGCTTTGAGCGTGTACACCAGCGGCCCGCTGCCGATGCTGTTTGACCTGGGCCGCGACCCTGGCGAGTCCTACAACCTGGCGCAGCGCCACCCCGAGCGCGTGGCACAGCTCGATGCCAGCATGAACCGCTGGCGCGATGAGATGGCGCGCAGTCCCTTGGGCCTGGTCTCGTAGCACGCACAACACCCCTACGCCCGATGACCCACCCCAGCGTCATACCGATTCGACTCGCCAACGCGAGCGGCCCGGCGCTGGCGCTGGCGGCGCCGCCCGCAGGCCAATTGCGTCGCTTCCATGCCATGGTCAAGCCCAGCGGCGCGCAGTGCAATCTGGACTGTGCCTATTGCTTTTATCTGCACAAGGAAGACTTGCTGCGCCAACCTAAGAAGTCGCGCATGGGCGACTCGGTGCTGGAGCAGCACATTCGCCAGTACATCGAGGCGCATACCGGCCCAGAGGTGGTCTTCTCCTGGCAGGGCGGCGAGCCCACCCTGATGGGCCTGGATTTTTTCCGGCGTGTGATCGCGCTGCAGCAGCAGTACAAGAAGCCCGGCCAAGCCATCGAGAATGACCTGCAGACCAACGGCATCTTGCTCGACGCGGCTTGGTGCGCATTCCTGAAAGAGCACAACTTTCTGGTCGGCCTGTCCATCGACGGCCCGTCCGCACTGCACAACGCCTACCGGTACAGCAAGGGCGGCACACCCAGTTTCGAGCGCGTGATGGATGCCGTGGCTCTGCTGCGCCAGTACGCCATACCTTTTAGCGCCCTGTGCGTCGTCAACCGCGTCAACGCCAGAAGGCCGACCGATGTCTACCGCTTCCTGCGTGACCAGGTACGCCCGCGCATGATCCAGTTCATCCCCTGCGTGGAGCCCACGGATTTTCAGACTGTCGCACCCGGCCACGGGGAACCAGCGTCACGGGCGGCTTCTGGCACTGCGCCAGCCGAACTGGGCGGGGCCGAATTGGCGGTGACGGATTGGTCCGTGGCGCCGCAAGACTGGGGCTACTTTTTGAACCGCATCTGGGACGAGTGGTTGCGCCGTGACTATGGCAAGGTCTTCGTTGACCAGTTCGAGAATGTCATCTCGCAGATGTTCGGCTACGGGCCGCAGAAATGCGTCAGCGCCCAGACCTGCGGCAAGGCCTTGGCCATCGAGCACAACGGCGATCTGTACAGCTGCGACCACTTCGTCTACCCCGAGTACAAGCTTGGCAACATCCTGCAGGTGCACGAGGGCGACCTTGCTTTTTCTCAGCGCCAACAGGCCTTTGGTATGGCCAAGCACGCCACGCTGCCAGGCTATTGCACGGCCTGCGCATACCTCGAGCTGTGCTGGGGGGATTGCCCCAAAAACCGCTTTGCGACAACGCCCGAGGGCGAGGCCGGCTTGAGCTATCTGTGCGCGGGTCTCAAGCAGTTCTACGCCAAGGCCAGTGCGGCGCGTGGTGAGCTCAGTCGCCGCATGGAGTCCTAGCTGTCGGCGCCAACGTCAAACTGACCCACGGGGTCAATTTCGCGTCGGCAGCAACACCTACGCGGCCAACCGCTCAATCTTGGGCCGTTTGATCTTGCTGGCTTGGTTGAGGTCGTACTGCATTTGCATGCCCGCCCACAGTTCAGGGCTGGTCCCAAATGCATCGCCCAATCGGTAAGCCATGTCTGCAGAGATGCCGGACGAACCGGTCACGACTCTGGACAGGGTTACACGGTTCACGCCAAGCTTCACCGCGGCCTCCGATGATTTCGACGCGGTCCTTCGCAAAGAATGTCAGCTTCAGCTTGTCTTGCGTTTCCGGTATCCCTGGAATCGAAGAGGCCTTGCATACCATCAAACCAGTGGTGCGTGAACTGCAGTCGAGTCGGCCTACGGCCTTGGCCTATGCGTTGTTCATCCCCAATCGATAGGGGCCAAAGCCGAATCCATGGGCATCGCACGCAACCGCAGTCGCGATCGCGATTGCCGCAAAGTCTCGGGACTTCACGAGTGAGGGCTTCCTAGGTGCTCGGTCTATGTGGCTCGAAAGTCCATGAGGCCAATCATGTTGTCATGCAGCCATGGCCAGCGGCAAGATTTCTTTGGCAATAGCCTTGGCGTTCAACTTTTCGGCCACCCGTAAGTCATATGCGGATTGCAGATTCAACCAGCCTTGGGCTTCGCTTCCAAAGTACCGCTCCAGCCGCAGGGCAGTATCCGCAGACACCCCGCGATTACCGTCAACGATCTCACGCAGGCGCGAATACGGCACGTTAAGTGCCAGGGCCACCGCACGCACGCTGACGCCCATGGGCTTGATGTAGTCCTCCAGCAAGATTTCACCGGGGTGGACAGGACGCATGCCATTTTTAAACACGATGCACTCCAATAGTTTGAGAAAAACTTGCTGTCAATGCGGGTCCTCAATCAGAACGTCGTATGGACCAGCATCGCTCCACTTAAACGTCAATCGCCACTGCTCATTGATTCTCACGTGCCATGCGCCGCCGTACTCTTTGAGGTCGTTACCTGGCGGCGCCCGCATGAAGCCCAACGATGGCGCAGCGTCAAGCTGGGCCAGCTTGCGTTCTGCGACGCTCTTGATGTTCGAAAATCTGGCAGTTTTCCCAGTCGTGAACAGAGTTTCCGTGTCCACGCAGGAAAAGGATTGAATCGCCATGGAAGGATATTAGCTGTTACCCGGCTAACAGTCAACGATAGTGACTCAAACTGCCCTGGCAACGATGTCAGCCAATTTCACCGGGTCTTGCGAAACGAGTCGCTTCGTTGTGCTCACGCTTTTGTGCCCAAGAAGCTTTGCAATATTGGTTCGGGCCCGGCAATGGTTGTACAAGAACAAGCTGGTTCTCGTTCACGAGCGGGCTATCCAGACCTTGATTGCGGCAGCACTCGCCCAGCTCGAAGCAGAAACAGGAGCTGCCATCGCCGCCAACGTCGATGCCGCAACCCATCCGTTACATCGCAGGCAGCTCTCCGATCGATTGAGGCACGGCACACGCTTGGCCTGAGATCTTGCGGGCTCGCCCAAGCTTCGAGCTCTATGCCCGGGCCGTAGTGGCGGAACCAGTCTTGCGCACCGCTTCAGCTACCGAGTCAAGGATCTCGAAGGCCCGTGCCAACTGGTGTCCGGGCTGCTGCTTGAGCAAGCCGCTAAAGCGCAACGACAACCCCTCGCGAAACTCCAGTTCAACGAGTTCGATGTGTCTCGAGTCGGTGCGCTGTCTTGTTGCGCCGAGCAAGCGTTCAAAACTCGCGAAGTCGAGCAGCTGAACCAGCGCCTCGGTCATCTCCGGCTGCGCCAGGAGGTTGCGTCCGTGCACTTCGTCTTCGACGGAGAGAAAGAATGCATCGTCGAGGTCACTTCTGCCAATCTCGATTTCCCGAGCAAGCGTCAACTGCTTGCCAAGTCGGTTGAGGACGCCTTCACGAGAGAAGGCAAATGAAGACACGATCGGTAGATGGAGGAACAACAGGGTGTACGCTGGCACGTTTTTGCTGCCTTCATGTTCGACGAACATGATGTCCCCTCGAGGCCGTTTAATCCGCAGCACTTTCTGGAAGCTGTAGCCGAACACCTTGGCGGGGGAGTCTTCCACGACATAGTTGCCCGCTTCTGCGATCTGTTGTCCCACCTGATTCAACCGCGCGATGTATCGCCCCCTCATGAAAGGGACCAGAACGAAGACGCCCAGCACGACCAAAAGCAGCGGTGTGAGCATTCCCAGAACCACCTCAAAGAACGAAGTCATAGGCCCTCCTCGATAGTGCCGATTGTCGCCTCAATCGGGAGACTTCCAGACGACGTTTCCGCTCTGGTCGACGTAGTTCCCGCAGCCATGCGGCTCGCCTGCAAGGGCCATGCCGTCGGAGAATGCCTCCACCGCGCAGGCGGTACCGGCGATGTGAACGTGTCAAAAGCTACGGCCCGGCTGATGGCGTGCCACTGCGCCATGGCCGCGCTTACCGGCATGGCGGGCCAATGGCCGATGGCAACCTGCTTCATTTGCTTTGTCTGCACCGCCTGGAACCTGTACGTCCAGGTCTTGCGCGTGGCGCTTGCCACAAGCCGCAAGCCAGGACAGTCGGTGATCAGCATATACTCGCCGGGTTGCAGTAGCTTGGCTGCACGGGTGTCGAAAGGCATTCACTGTCTCCCCGCCGCTGGCCGCCGCAAAACCTACGGCTGGTGTTACGGCAAAAAGTCCAGCAGCGACAGGTACTACGGAATAAGTTGAGTAAAATCAACAGGTTAGAGATTGCGGGTGTAGTTCAATGGTAGAACGGCAGCTTCCCAAGCTTCATACGAGGGTTCGATTCCCTTCACCCGCTCCAGCATCCAATGTGCACGCAGGCCGTTAGGCCATTCGGACTATCGACACATTCAAGGTGCTGTTGCATAGTCAGCGACTAACCGCGTTAGCGTTGGTCAATGCACTTCACTGGAACATCATGAAATTCTCCCGTTCACTGTCGGCCCTTGCCCTGTCGCTGACAACTCTTGGCGCGCAGGCGACCGAGCTCGTTGTTAACGGCAGTTTTGAGGCCAATGCGCAGGCTGCCGGCACCTGGCAAATCTACAACGCCCTGACCGGCTGGACCAGTGGTTTGAATGGCATTGAGTTGCGCAACAACGTGGCAGGCACCGCCCAGGATGGGGTGAACTTCGTAGAGCTGGACACTACCAAAAACAGCGCCATGTACCAAACCATCACCGGCACCGGGCTGGTCACGCTGAGTTTTTGGTACTCCGCCCGCCCAAACACTGGCTTAACGAATGGGCTGGGCTATTCACTCGGCACTTTCAGCGGCTCGGTGCTTAACTGGGCCATCAATCCGTCTAGCGCCAACCATTGGCACCACTATTCTTCGGTGGTTGACCTGGGGACTTCCGGTAGCTCAGTGTTGAGCTTCTATGCACGTGGCCCGTCCGATTCCTACGGCGGCTCCATCGACAACATTTCGGTCACTTCTGCCGTGCCGGAACCCGAGAGCTATGGCATGCTGCTGGCCGGCATGGGCCTGATAGGTGCTGTTGCACGCCGCCGCCAGGGCAAGGCCAGCGCCGCCTGATCCCTGATCCGCAGCGCACCTCAACCTCAGGTACCCAAACAAAAAGGCTTGCCGATCGGCAAGCCTCTTTGATTGAGGCGCGGCGCTTAAGGGAGGCAGCGCCGCCAGGGGCGTTCTTCAGGTCGATTGCGACGCCTTGCTGCGACGAAGCGCAATGGTACCAATCAGGCCCAGGCCCGCCAGCATCAAGGCGTAAGACTCGGGCTCGGGCACCGCGGTCACAGGGGTCCAGTGACCGGGCGGTAGGAGCTTCGCCAGGCGCCCCGGGACCCTTAGAGTCATTGTTGGCGGTGACGGGACAATACACTGGTTACTTGAATCGAACCAAACGAAAAACTTGCCTGATGAACCAATCGTCCAGAGTTGCCATTGGAGCGTCACTGAACTCCACTCAGTTGAGCGCGCGCCGACATCACGCCGTCAACGTTACACAGCCCGCCCACCAAACCATCAAAGTGGTATAACCTGCGTGACAAGTGAAGGCCCAAACAATCGTTGGGTCGAAGTCAGCTCCCCACCTGCAGCAAACGTAATGGTTTGGTCCGCCGCCGCCCCAAGACTTGCGACCGCAAGTACTGCTGCTGCCGCGATTGATTTCAATTTCATGGGTTCTCCTTGAGGGTTGTGGGGTTCTTAATGAGTCGACGAATCGTAGGTGCAGAGCCCCTTGTCATCAATAGGCCATTCGGACTAACGCCCGTTTTACTGCCGGTTTTCTTTACACCTGCGAAAGGCGGCTGCCAGCTCCGATTTGTAAGTCCTTGACCCGACACAACTTAAAGCCACTTGGGAATTGAGGCACAGAATTTGCTTCATAGCACGAGTCGTTCAATAAAATGCATCGCAGATGCTTTTTAGGCCCCCAACGTAGGGGCCACTCAGGGGGTTAGTTGCGTCACCATGCCGATCTCGATCGTGGCCATGGTTTCGCGGTTGACCAGTCGTTTTGTCGGTTCAACGAGCGGTCATGTCATTACCTGCCACTTTGTCACAAGGGGACCTGGATCACTACCACCGTGCAGTCCTGCACTGGGTAGGCGTGCGCAGCCATTTCGATGTGCTGGTATGGCTGCAGGGCGACATCCAGCGCTACCTGCCGCACGACATCCTGATTGCCGCCTGGGGCGACTTCGAAGCTGGCTTCATCCAATACGACGTTGTCTCGGCGCTCTCGGGCGTGCGCACCAAGAGTGCGAACCCGGCCACCATCAAGCCGCTGCTGCTGCGGCTGTTCGCCCACTGGACCCTGCGCGACAGGCAGCCATTTGCGATCCTCGAAGAACATGGCGGCTTCAGTGTGGACAGCCCGCAGGAGCCCTGCGCCCTGGGCCTTGCCCTGAAGCAAATGCAAAGCGCCTTGGTGCATGGCATCAGTGACGAACGCGGCAGCCACGACTGCCTGTATGTCACCTTCAGCGCCCAAAGCACGCTTGCCGCGCAAACGCCAACCGCCATGGCCATGATGCTGCCCTACATCGACATGTCGTTGCGCCAGGTGGCGCACCCTCCGCTGCAAACCACCGCCCTGGCATCCACGCGCCCTGAACCCAGCCTAACGCTGCCCATCGCGCTAAAGGACAAGGATCTGTCCGACCGCGAAGTGGAGGTTCTGCACTGGGTTTCGCTGGGCAAGACCAACCCCGAGATCGGCAGCATTCTTGCCATCAGCGCCTGCACGGTCAAGAACCACATGCAACGCGTCTTCAAAAAGCTGGACGTCACCAACCGCGCCCAGGCCGTTGGCAAACTCAGAACGTCGGCCAGCAATGTCTGATACCGATACCGCCCTGTTGGCCAGCACCATGCAAAAACGGCCAGAGCGCAGCTCACTGGGCAAGGACAACCTGCTCAGCGTCTTTGACGCCCTGGTCGGTCCTGCCGCACTCGTGCTCTCGCTGTGGGCGCTGGCCCAGTACTACGAGGGCGAGATACTTCCGCCCTACTTGATCCTGTCCATCATCGTGTTCGCCCTGTCGTTTCCGGGCCAGGCGCGCTTGCAGTCAACCCCACTGTCGATGGTGTTCGACATCACCCTGAACTGGGCCTGGATCGCCGGCCTGCTGCTGGCAACCGGCTTTGCTACCGGCTACATCCGGGAGTTCTCCCGCTCGGCCATCACAGCGTGGCTATGGATAGCGCCGCTGTCCGAACTGGGCGCATGCTACCTGCTGCGCCGCGCCGCACCGATGCTGCTGGCCCTGCAGGGGCCACCTCAACGCGCCATCATCGTGGGCATGAACGAGCAGGGCCTGGCCCTGGCCACCAAGATCAACGGCGCGCGCTACTCCAGAATCGCGCTCACCGGCTTCGTCGACAACCGCAGCGCCAGCCGCCTGCAAAGTGGCGACGCGAACAAGCTGCTGGGCTCGATAGACCAGTTGACCAGCCTGGTCCAGGCCAAGCACATCCAGATCATTTACCTGTCGTTGCCGATGGCGTCGCAGCCACGCATTTTGCAGATTCTGGATGAGCTCAAAGACACCACCGCTTCGATCTACTTCGTGCCCGACATGTTCGTCACCGACCTGATCCAGGGCCGCCCTGGCTCCATGTGTGGCATGCCCGTCATCTCGGTTTGCGAATCCCCCTTCAAAGGCGCCGACGGTGCCGCCAAGCGCCTGAGCGACATCGTGCTGTCGATGCTCATCCTGGTCCTGATCCTGCCCTTGCTGCTGGTCATTGCGGTGGCGGTCAAGCTTGGCTCGCCGGGGCCGATCATCTTCAAGCAACGCCGCTACGGGCTTGATGGCGAAGAAATCCTGGTCTACAAGTTTCGGTCCATGACCGTCACCGAGGACAGTGCCACCAGCATCCAGCAAGCACAAAAGAACGACGCCCGCGTTACCCCGCTGGGGGCTTTCCTGCGCCGCACTTCCATGGACGAACTGCCTCAGTTCATCAACGTGTTGCAAGGGCGCATGAGCATCGTCGGCCCCCGCCCCCATGCCGTGGCCCACAACGAGCTCTATCGCAAGCTCATCAAGGGCTACATGGTGCGCCACAAAGTCAAGCCCGGCATCACCGGCTGGGCCCAGGTCAACGGCTACCGGGGCGAGACCGATACCCTGGCCAAGATGCAGGGCCGCATCAACTGCGACCTCAACTACCTGCGCAACTGGTCGCTGCGGCTCGATCTGCGCATCATCCTCAAAACCATCCGTCTGGTCATCAAAGACCAGCAAGCCTATTGAGCCCGCCCTTGCAGCGCCTGCACCACCACCTCTCCCCCTTCCTGCTGCCCGCCCTGGTGCTGGGCAGCATGGTCCCTGCCCAGGCCCAAACGCCCGACACCTTCACGCTCAACGCCGCTTATGCGCTGCAAAGCGACAGCAACCTGTTTCGCCTGCCCGCCAGCGCCGACCTGGGCGCCCTCGTCGGCAAGTCCAGCGCATCCGAGCGCATTGGCATTGCCTCGGTGGGCCTGCGCTTCAACAAGGCCTACAGCCTGCAGCGGCTTGAGCTTGACATCAACCTCACCAACTACCAGTACCAGAATTTCGGCTACCTCGGCTTCACCGCCGCCAACTACACGGCCGCCTGGCGCTGGAGCCTCACCCCCACCCTGCGCGGCAACCTCAGCACCGAGCGCAAGGAAACCCTCAACAGCTTTGCCGACTACCGCAACGTCAGCCTGCGCAACACGCGCACCGACAGCAACACCCGTTTTGACGCCGATTACGACCTTGGCGGCAGTTGGCGTTTGCTGGGCGGCGCGGCGCTGTCCAAGCGCACCAACCTGCAGCCCCTGGTGGCCGAGGGCGACTATCGCAGCACCGCCGCCGACATTGGTGTGCGCTACGCCCTCTTTGCCGACAGCTCGCTGCGCTACAGCCTCAAAGATACCCAGGGCAGCTACCTCAACCGCGTCCTGTCTCCGGTCGGTTTTTATGACGACGGCTTTCGCCAACTCGACCACGAGCTGGCGCTGCACTGGGTCATCACCGGCAACAGCACCGCAGACCTGAGCGCCGTGCACCTCAACCGCACCCACCCGCACTATGCGCAACGCGACTTCAGCGGCGTCAACGCCAGCGCCAAGCTGCAGTGGCACCTAAGCGGCAAAACCAGCCTGGTCGCAAGCTGGGTGCGCGAGCTCGCCAGCTACCAAACCAGCAGCTCCAACTACAGCCAGACGCAGCGCCTCAGCGTCGGCCCGGTCTGGCAGATCAGCCCCAAGGCGGTGGCACGGCTGCGCTACGAATTCGCCCGCATCAGCTACCTGGGCTCGCCCACCACCCTGGCGGCCACCCAGCGCCGCGACACCACCCGCGACACCACACTGTCGTTTGACTGGCAGCCCTACGCCGCTCTCACCGTGGGCACCTCGGTGCAACGCGCCATGCGCTCTTCCAACGTGGCCAACCTTGACTACAAGGCCACGCTGGCCACGGTCTCCCTCCAATTCAGCTATTGAACACGCCCGACACCATGACCCCCACCCACCGCCGTATTGCCTACTCCTTGCTTGGCACCGCCCTGCTGCTTGGCTTGGCCAGCCTGACCGCCTGCGGCAAGAAAGACGGCAAGGCCGCCACCCAGGTCGCCGCCAAGGTGGGCTCCGAAGAGATCTCGGTGCACCAGATCAACCAGGTGCTCAGCCGCGCCAACACCGCCGGTGCCACGCCCGAGGCCGCCCAGGCCATGGGCCGCGAGGTGCTGGAAAAACTCATTGACCAGCAACTCGCCGTCGACCAGGCGATGGAAGCCAAGCTGCACCGCTCCCCCGATGTGGTGGCCCAACTCGAAGCCGCCCGGCGCGAACTGCTGGCACGCGCCTACCTGCAACACATCGCCGGCGCCCTGCCCAAGCCCACACCGGCCGACGCCAAAAAGTACTACGCCGAGCACCCGGCGCTGTTCTCCGAGCGGCGCATCTTCACGGTGCAAGAAGTGGTGGCGCCCGCGACCGCTGGCGTTGCCGAGCAACTGCGCGCGCTGGCCGCTTCGGCCAAGTCCATCGAAGACGCCTCGGCCTGGCTCAATGGCCAGGGCATCAAGTTTGGCAGCGGTGGCGCCACCCGCGCGGCCGAGCAAATTCCGCTTGACCTGCTGCCCCAGGTGCACGCCCTCAAAGACGGCCAAAGCGCGGTATTTACCAACCCCAAATCCGTCACCCTGCTGCGCCTGGCCTCCTCACAGGCCGCGCCAGTCGATGAGGCCAGCGCGCTGCCGCGCATCGAGCAGTTCCTGGCCAACCAGCGCGCTGGCGAAGCGGTGGCCGCCAACATCAAGCAACTGCGCGCCAACGCCGCCATCACCTACATGGGTGAGTTCGCCAACGCCGCACCCACCCGCGCCGCACCCACCGCACCCTCCGCAACCGCTGCCCCTGCCGCCAACGCCACGGCCAAGACCGCCATCGAGAAGGGCGTCGCCGGGCTCAAGTAGCCACGGCCGCTCCGTTACCATGCAAGCCACTTCCAGCCCATCAACCGCCATCACCATGCGCCTCCTGCGTCTGACCCCTCAAGCTGGCCCACCTGTTGTTGGCAAGCCTGCTGGCACTGTGTGCCCAGCACGCCCAGGCGCAAGCCCGGCCCGACTACCCGCTGGGCGCAGGTGACACCATTCGCGTGCAGGTGTTCCAAAACCCCGACCTCACGATCGAGACCCGCGTGTCCGAAAACGGCACCATCACCTACCCCCTGATCGGCTCGGTCGACCTTGGCGGCTTGTCCGTCGCCGTAGCCGAGAAAAAAATCGCCGATGCGCTGCAAAAAGGCGGCTTCATTCAAAAGCCACAGGTCAACATCGTGCTCACCCAACTGCGCGGCAACCAGGTCGCCGTGCTGGGGCAGGTCAACCGGCCCGGGCGTTTTCCGCTGGAAACCGCCAACATCCGCCTGAGCGACATGCTGGCCAACGCCGGTGGCGCCACCGCCAGCGGCGACGACATCGCCATCGTGTCCGGCCTGCGCGGCGGCAAGCCGTTTCGCAAGCAGGTGGACATCCCCTCCATCTTCCTGGCCGACCGGCTGCAGGACGACGTCGTGCTGCAAGGCGGCGACACCATCTATGTGCACCGCGCCGCGGTGTTCTACATCTATGGCGAAACGCAGCGCCCAGGCTCGTTTCGCATCGAGCGCGACATGACCGTCATGCAAGCCCTGGCCCAAGGCGGCGGCCCCACCCTGCGCGGCAGCGAAAAGCGCCTGCGCCTGCACCGCAAGGCGGCCGACGGCAGCATCCAGCAAATCGAGCCCCAGCTCACCGACCCGGTGCTGCCCAACGACGTGATCTACGTCCGCGAGAGCCTGTTTTGAACCCCACCCCGTCCCACCACCCGCTGCCATGACGCTTCAACAGTTCCTGCTCATCCTGCGCGCCCGCTGGCCGGTGGCACTGCTCACGCTGGTGCTGACGGTGGCCACCACCGTCGGCGTCAGCCTGTACATGCCCAAGCAGTACACCGCCAGCGCCGCCGTGGTGCTGGACGTCAAATCACCCGACCCGGTCACCGGCATGATGCTGGCCGGCATGATGGCCCCCGGCTACATGGCCACCCAAATCGACATCATCAACAGCGACCGCATCGCCAAGCAGGTGGTCAAGCTGCTGCGCATGGAAGACAGCGCCGCCATCAAGCAACAGTGGCAAGAGGCGACCCTTGGCAAGGGCCAACTGGTGGACTGGCTGGCCGACCTGCTGCAAAAAAACCTGGACGTCAAACCCTCGCGCGAGAGCAACGTCATCAACATCCACTACACCGGCACCGACCCCGAATTTGCCGCCAGCGTGGCCAACGCGTTTGCCCAGGCCTACATCGACGTCAACCTTGACCTGCGCGTGGCCCCGGCCCGCCAGTACGCCACTTTTTTTGAAGACCAGACCAAGGCCGCCCGCGAGCGCCTGGAAAAAGCGCAACAGGCGCTGTCGGCCTACCAGCAACAGAACGGCATCACCTCCACCGACGAGCGGCTCGACTTTGAAACCGCCAAGCTCAACGAGACCAGCAGCCAACTCACCGGCGTGCAAGGCCAAACCACCGACAGCCAAAGCAAGCGCCAAAACGCCAAGTCCGACACCGTGGCCGAGGTCATGCAAAACCCGCTGATCAACGGCCTGAAGGCCGACATCGCCCGGCTGGAGGCCAAGCTGACCGAAAGCAACATCAACCTCGGCAAAAACCACCCCCAAACCCAGCGCACCGAGGCCGAGCTGGCCACGCTCAAGGCCCAACTGGACGCCGAAACCCGCAAGATCACCTCCTCCATCGAGACCACCTACCAGGTCAGCAAACAGCGCGAGCAACAACTCCAGGGCGCGCTGGCCAGCCAGAAGGTGCGCGTGCTGGCGCTCAACAAACAGCGCGACGAACTCAACGTGCTGCGCCGCGACATCGAAACCGCCCAGCGCGCCTTTGAGCTGGTGAGCCAGCGCGCCTCGCAGACCAACATCGAGAGCCAAACCAACCAGACCAACATCGCCGTGCTCAACCCCGCCACCGCCCCCAGCCTGCCGTCCAAACCCAAAGTGCTGCTCAACATCCTGGTGTCCATCTTCCTTGGCACGCTGCTGGGTGTGGGCCTGGCGCTGATGCTGGAGCTGGCCAACCGCCGCGTGCGCTCGGCGCAAGACCTGGTGGACGCGCTGGACCTGCCGGTGCTGGGCAGCATCACTCTGCCGCCGGCATGCTCACACGCCAGGAGCCCGCGCATGACCGCCCCATCCCCTGCCCCGCTGCACCCACCACACGGCCCAACCCGCAGCCACAAGGCCGGCGCCGCCACCGGCTCCATTGGCGACATCCTGGTGGCCACCGGGCGCCTGAGCGCCCAGAAGCGGCAGCGCATCCTGGCGCGCCAGCAATAAGACCAACTCGCACTTTGGCCAGGCCGGCCTGGCGCTGAAGCTGCTCAACAAGGACGACATCGACTTTGCCCTGAGCCAGCAATTTGCCTACAACTACCTGGCCGAGAACGACACCAGCCTTAGCCCCGAGCTGATCGCGGCCTACAAGCCGTTCAGCCGCATTGGCGAAAACCTGCGCGCCGTGCGCAGCCAGCTCATGCTGCGCTGGTTCAACACCGCGCCGGGCCACAAGGTGCTGGTGGTGCTCAGCCCCGGCCGGCGCGAAGGCCGCAGCTTCATCGCCGCCAACCTGGCCATCGTGTTTGCGCAACAGGGCCAGCGCACCCTGCTGATCGACGCCGACCTGCGCAGCCCCACCCTGCGCAGCCAGCAAGCCCTGTTCAAGCTGAGCAACAGCACGGGCCTGTCGGGCCTGCTGGCCAGCCCCCGGGGGGCGGAGGCCGCCCTGCGCGTGCAGGGCCTGCCCGACCTGGCGGTGCTGCCCGCCGGCACCATACCGCCCAACCCGCAAGAGCTGCTGGGCCGCCCCGCCTTTGGCGACTTGCTGCACATAGCCAGCCGCCAGTTTGACGTCATCATCATCGACACCCCCAGCGGCGGCGACTACGCCGACGCCGAACTCATCGCCGCCCGCGCCGGCGCGGCGCTGATGGTGCTGCGCAAAAACCAAAGCCTGGTCCCCCAGGCCGCCCAAATGGCGCGCCGCCTGCAAGACAGCGGCGTGGCGCTGGTGGGCTCGGTGCTGAACGATGCGTAGGCCTGGCCGCCACCGGTCATGGCTGGCGCGGCGCCACCAGGCGGGCCAGCCCCGCACCCAGGCCCGCCCCCACCGCATCGGCGGCCAGATCGTCCCAGCCGGCGCTGCGCCCGGGCAGGTGCAATTGGTGCCACTCGTCCACCAGCCCCACTGCCAGAGCGCCGCCAAAGGCCAGCAGCAGCACGCGCCCACCACGCAAGCCGCTGGCGTAGCCCATGGCAGCGGCCAACACGGCAAACACCAGGGCGTGCAGCAGCTTGTCCCACGGCGCGGGCACCAGGCCCACCGCCACGGGCTGCGCACCGCCCACAAACAGGCCCAACGGCAAGGCAACGGCCAGCAGCGCCGCTGCCAGCCTTAGCGGGCGCCGCCACCTGGCCAAAGCCCCACGTAAAGAATTTGTTGTGACCACCCTCGCTCCTGCAACACAGATTGAACAGCCCCGCGCGCCCTGGCGTGCCACGCTGGTCGCCTGGCTGCCCGTCATTATCGGGCTGGCGGTGTTGTACGTGCCCAGCCTGGTGGACCTGTTCCGGGGCATCTGGAGCTCTGACGA
>JADKEH010000042.1 GCA_016718155.1 Candidatus Rhodoferax randersensis
GGCGTGCTTCAGGTTCGGGGGCAAATGTGTGGCCGCATTGCCCGGCGCCGCCACCCCAGGTACGCCGCGCCAGGTTCTTGCAGTCTCCACCGTGGCTGGTTGCGACGCAGCAGGCTGAGCCAGCGCCATTACCGCCGATCTCAGCCGGCGAGTTTGGTGCCAGCACACCAAAGTAGCGGTGCCGGTGGGTGGGTGGCGGTGGCACCAGCGCGGCGATGCGGTCGATCGGTTTCAGCGGTGTGAGTGCAGCTCATCTGCCCGGCACCACGCTTGCCACTGGTGGGCTCGCGCTGCGCTGTTTGGCACAGCGTACACCAGTTTGCTCCCCCTTTGCGTGGTCGCTCCCTGAAAAACGGTGGACGCGCGCAATAGCGCAGCAGCCGCTCCAGCTGTAGCGCGGTCGTGGGCTTCGATGCAGACACTCGGCGTCCACCGAGAAGCCGCTGTGTTTGATGGCCCAGCATGTCTTTGGCGTCACAGTTCTCCAGCAGGCCCCGAGCAACGAAGGCGCGCAGGATGCGTTTTTGCAGTGTGGTCCGCACTGGGGCCACGGTAGCCGCATCGATGCCGGTGGCCGCGTGAAAGATGACACCCGGCGATGAGGATTCGAGGGGTCGCATCAGCATCGCCTCGCCCTCCACTTCCCTCAAACACCCCGTCCACCACACAAACGTGGAAGTGGACGTGTTCATTGAGGCTGGAGCCGAATCGGTGAATGAAGGCGATGGCACCGATGTGCAGGCCTGCCTTGTCCATATGGGCCGCACCGGGGCTGTGGGTCTGCAGAGTTTGTGCGATCACCCGCAGAAAGATGCGCAGCACCATCGCTCAGCACCGCTCCGTCGCGTTGCACGAAGTACCGCAACCTCTTGGGCACGGAGAGCACCCACTGGCGCACCGGCAGGCGGGGAAAACGTGGTCGCTCAGGTGTGCCGCCGTCTCCACCATCCGCCGCGTGGTGCACGAGGGCAGACTCCCGGCCTTTGCAGGCGAAGACTACAAAGCAGTCGTGCCCACAGTCGCCGCAGCGAGCGCGGGCAAAGCCATGGGCAAAGATGCCGCACTCAAGATACTTGGCAAACGCTTTGCGCACGAAGGGCTTGGGGTGTGGTGGTCGCCCTGGCCGTCGAACTGACCCGCGCTGGCCAACCCTAGCCAGGTCTCGTAGTGCTCGGCTACCATTTGGCAGAGCAGCGTGCGTTCGGGGTGGCGTGGGTTGTAGAGCTTGGGCTTGAAGTGAGTGCTGACATGAATACTGGCACAAATGCACAGTATTCTGCGGCGATTGTTTGGGTAGCACAAGGCCCGAACCGTCGCCAGTCCCGGCCGGGGGCGCTGGTGGCGGGCTACTGCGGCGCGGCGCACATCCGTGCAGCTGCCATGCGCCACTTCCGCCGCCATGCCGATGCTCTCGCCCAGCGTCGGATGCGGGTGGGTCTTGCCGATGTCGACAGCGTCCGCACCCATCTCGATGGCCAGGCGATCTCGCCGATCATGTCGCCCGCATGCGTGCCGACCATGCCGCCGCCCAGGATCTTGCGTGGCCGCCAGCATGGCCGCCCCTGATCCTGCTTCGGGGTCGTCGAACAGCAGCTTGGGGGCGTGCGCCCGAGCCCCCAGGGAACAGGCCCTTGACCTTGATGCCTGCTGCTTGGCTTCTCGGTCAGGCCCACCCAGGCCACTTCGGCGGTGGCGTGAAGCGCGCTGGCCAGTTCCTTGTGCCCGCATTCGCCGGCGACTCGCCGCCACACCCCGCCCCAGGCTGGCCACATCAGCGAAGATGGCGGCACACGAGCACCTGGATGTCCACCCTTGCGCGTTTTCAGCAAGTGACGGTACGAAAAGCCAGCACTGGCGCGGAGGTGGTGTTGGTAGATCGTTGATTTCATTGACTTTCCTGTTCACTTTCAAATCTGCGATTCGTGGCGTCAAACCGTGGTCGGTTTCATCCATGGTGCCAGTTATCGATGCATTTGGCCGCGAAGGCAGGATTTGGTCAGCATAGCGGTCAACCGGGAAGCGAAACACACCCCGCAAGTTGATGCTCTCCAGCCTGGTGGGCGCAATCTTCCCGATCAGTTCCGGTGGAATGACCTGGCGGCGGTTCGACCAGCGATCCAGGACCGCCTGCATCTGTGAGGTATTCCACGCCATCACGATGTTGGCCATCAGGCTCAACGCATCGGCCACAGCCTGCATTTCATCGACACGTTTGGCCTGCGCCGGGCTGATCCGGCCGGTATAAATGGCGCGCTTGAGGGCGTTAACAGCCTCGCCCCGATTGAGCACCCGGCGCAACTCGTTCCTGAAAGCGTCCTTGACAAAGTAGTCAGCCAAAAACGCCGTACGCAGCAACCGCCCCAATTGCACGCCAGCCTCACAGATTGATCGCCCTGGGCGGCAGAACCGAACCGCGCAAGAGCTGCCACCGCACTGGCATGTCCGCTCACGACCGAGGCTGCCAGGTGCACCAGACTATCCCAATGCTTTTCGATCAAAGCGACGTCGACATTGGCTTCGCACACCGCAGCGATTTCTGCAGGCACTTTGGTGCCGCGCGGCACAAAAGGAGGCGCTGTTTGAGTTCCTTCAACCGCGGGCAAAGATCAAAACCAAGCAAACGGGCGCGTGACACGGCAAAGTCGGTGTAGCCATGGGTATCCACAGCAAGCTGGCTGGTCTCCAGCTTTCTTAACGGATGACACCTTCAATGGCCACGCCCGCCTGGCGCTCATTGAGCACAAGGGCTGCGCATGGAAGATGCCCCACCGGTCTTTTACATGGGAGTAGATTCCAATGGAAGGTGTGTTGCGCCGAGGATCGCTGGGCTTGCACACCCGTTTGGTGGTCTCCATGCTCATCATGTCAGAAGATGCCAAATCGGACTGCCCCCAGGTGGCGGCAATCGGGTGTCGCTGCATGAATTCCAGCACAGCCTGGCAGGCCTGGCTCAGACGCCGTTCGTCGCGAGCCCAGCGCATGGCCTGGCGGATGCTGGTCGCCGACAACTGCGGGATCATGCGCGCGCACTCGATGGCTGTCAGACTGGTGCCGTGGGCCATGATGCCGGCACAGACCATCAGCAGCTCGTCGGTAGAGCGCGGCTCACGTCCGAGCATGATCCAGCTAAAGCGCACCTGGGCGTCAACGGCCAGAATCACTTCCGGCAATTGAACCTCACCGATGCGGTGATCCAAAGCCGCGCGCAGCTTGGTCACTTCTGGGTCTTCGTCCTCTGCGGGCAATGGCGACAAATGGAGTTCATCATCCACGCGCAGTACGCCACTGCGGGCTGCAGCGGCCACCGCATCGACACCGGCAGTTACTCTGGCCAGCAAAGGCTTCAAGAAAGTGGCAGCCTTGCTGGGTAACGATAGACGGGCTTAGTGTTTTTGACTCTGCCTGCCAACGCTCGTCCGTGAAGAACAACGCGCACGACCCCGAAAGCTCAGGCTGTGCTCAATCCAGACCGAGCCATTGCGCACCGCGCGGCGCAGGGCAAACAGGGTGGCCACCTCCAACGCCTGAAACGCCCGTTCCCGGTCTGGGCTGGAGATCGAAACCTGCCAGATCATTCCCAGACTTGGTGCCACCACTTCAACTGGCAGCTTTCTGGATCCTTTGAGATATAAAGCTTGCAGCTCGGCAAGGTACTCGATGGCAGGATGCTCGCCGGTGGCCTGCCAGGGCAGCTTTGCAATGGCGACGAGCAACGACCGCACGGGCGAATTCCATCAATCAATCCCCTCGCGGACCAGGGAGGCCCTGCTCGGTGGTTTGCGTTTCTGGGTTTCGGTGATCAAGGCTTCAAGACGGGCACGCAACTCAGCATCTGGCACCGCACCTTGCGCGCTCAAGGCAACAAGTTCGCCGAGCAGCGTTTTGTACATTGCGGCCCAATCGACGGTAGCGGGGACATCGGCGGCAGCCTGACGCCACAGATCGGCGATCCGGCGCTGCACCATAAGGATCAACTGGTCTGTGGTGGTGAACAGGCAATACCGAAGAAAGCAGACCTCCACGGTGCGCGCTGGCTCTTTGATCTTTGGCTCCGGCTGAGGGCGGCCTGGAGAAAAGTCTATGCGCGTAGCGGCGCAAGATGAGATCGGGGATGTCTGCCAGGTGCTTATGAACGTCCAGCGTGTAAAGCAGGTCGATGCGCTCCAGTACCTCGCTGATTTGGCGGGTTGAGTGTTTCGCCGGTGCAGCCCATAGCCAACTCTGCTGGTTTGTCCATCTGGGCGCAGCTCTGGAAACTGAGGCTCGCCAGCGATCAAGTGTTGCTGGATCAACGCTGGCGGCGATGGCGGTGCCTGTTTCAACCCTGCTGGGCAAGTGCCGCCGCAATCAGTGTCCGATTGCCCGCTCGTGCACGATCACCAGCTTGTTCTTGTACAGCCATTGACGCGCCCGCACGAGTAGCTGATCGCGGTCGGCGCAGCGCACTTCGTCGCGCAGTTCACGTACCAGTGAGCGGCGCTGGTGCTCGCTCATCCACTGGAATCCAAGGACCGTGCGCAGGCTACTTGTTGGTGATCGAATAGCGTGCGCCCGCGTTCATACATGGCTCTCAGCGAGGCGACTTCTGGTGCTGCAATGCCAAGCCTCGTTGCCAAGGCGGCGCCACAAGGCTACTGGAATTACCCGAAAGGCACCGAGCAAACGCCCACTCTGGCAGAAACCAATATGGAGCGCCAGACCAAGCTTGTGGGAATCACCTCGGCGTGCATTGATTGCGTCGCGCTCGGCACCATCGAAGGTGAAAAATGCCTTCATCTCGAAGTCGCTGATATCGCGGGGAGCCCACGCATCCCTAAAAACGTTGTGTGCCAACCCTGCATCGTGAACCTCAAAAGTGGAGGCCACCATACCCGTTTACAAAGCGAACAGGAAGTCAATGAAATCAACGGTCTACCCAGACCACCCCCGCGCCAGTGCTAGCTTTGCGTACCGTCACTTATTGCACTGAAAACGAGGAGACC
>JADKEH010000043.1 GCA_016718155.1 Candidatus Rhodoferax randersensis
AATAAGTGACGGTACGAAAAGCTAGCACTGGCGCGGAGGTGGTGTTGGTAGATCGTTGATTTCATTGACTTTCCTGTTCACTTTCAAATCTGCGATTCGTGGCGTCAAACCGTGGTCGGTTTCATCCATTGGTGCCAGTTATCGATGCATTTGGCCGCGAAGGCAGGATTTGGTCAGCATAGCGGTCAACCGGGAAGCGAAACACACCCCGCAAGTTGATGCTCTCCAGCCTGGTGGGCGCAATCTTCCCGATCAGTTCCGGTGGAATGACCTGGCGGCGGTTCGACCAGCGATCCAGGACCGCCTGCATCTGTGAGGTATTCCACGCCATCACGATGTTGGCCATCAGGCTCAACGCATCGGCCACAGCCTGCATTTCATCGACACGTTTGGCCTGCGCCGGGCTGATCCGGCCGGTATAAATGGCGCGCTTGAGGGCGTTAACAGCCTCGCCCCGATTGAGCACCCGGCGCAACTCGTTCCTGAAAGCGTCCTTGACAAAGTAGTCAGCCAAAAACGCCGTACGCAGCAACCGCCCCAATTGCACGCCAGCCTCATAGATTGGATCGCCCTGGGCGGCAGAACCGAACCGCGCAAGAGCTGCCACCGCACTGGCATGTCCGCTCATGACCGAGGCTGCCAGGTGCACCAGACTATCCCAATGCTTTTCGATCAAAGCGACGTCGACATTGGCTTCGCACACCGCAGCGATTTCTGCGGGCACTTTGGTGCCGCGTGGCACAAAGAGGTGGCGCTGTTTGAGTTCCTTCAACCGCGGGCAAAGATCAAAACCAAGCAAACGGGCATGTGACATGGCAAAGTCGGTGTAGCCATGGGTATCCACAGCAAGCTGGCTGGTCTCCAGCTTTTCTTGGCGGATGACACCTTCAATGGCCACGCCCGCCTGGCGCTCATTGAGCACAAAGGGCTGCGCATGGAAGATGCCCCACCGGTCTTTTACATGGGAGTAGATTCCAATGGAAGGTGTGTTGCGCCGAGGATCAAGCCGGGCTTGCCACACCCGTTTGGTGGTCTCCATGCTCATCATGTCAGAAGATGCCAAATCGGACCGCCCCAGGTGGCGGCAATCGGGTGTCGCTGCATGAATTCCAGCACAGCCTGGCAGGCCTGGCTCAGACGCCGTTCGTCCCGCGCCCAGCGCATGGCCTGGCGAATGCTGGTGGCAGACAATTGCGGAATCATGCGCGCGCATTCGACCGCAGTCAGACTGGTGCCGTGGGCCATGATGCCGGCATAGACCATCAGCAGCTCGTCGGTAGAGCGCGGCTCACGTCCGAGCATGATCCAGCTAAAGCGCACCTGGGCGTCAACGGCCAGAATCACTTCCGGCAATTGAACCTCACCGATGCGGTGATCCAAAGCCGCGCGCAGCTTGGTCACTTCTGGGTCTTCGTCCTCTGCGGGCAATGGCGACAAATGGAGTTCATCATCCACGCGCAGTACGCCACTGCGGGCTGCAGCGGCCACCGCATCGACACCGGCAGTTACTCTGGCCAGCAAAGGCTTCAAGAAAGTGGCAGCCTTGCTGGGTAACGATAGACGGGCATAGTGTTTCTTGGACTCTGCCTGCCAACGCTCGTCCGTGAAGAACAAGCGCGCACGACCCCGAAAGCTCAGGCTGTGCTCAATCCAGACCGAGCCATTGCGCACCGCGCGGCGCAGGGCAAACAGGGTGGCCACCTCCAACGCCTGAAACGCCCGTTCCCGGTCTGGGCTGGAGATCGAAACCTGCCAGATCATTCCCAGACTTGGTGCCACCACTTCAACTGGCAGCTTTCTGGATCCTTTGAGATATAAAGCTTGCAGCTTGGCAAGGTACTCGATGGCAGGATGCTCGCCGGTGGCCTGCCAGGGCAGCTTTGCAATGGCGACGAGCAACGACCGCACGGGGCGAATTCCATCAATCAATCCCTCGCGGACCAGGGAGGCCCTGCTCGGTGGTTTGCGTTTCTGGGTTTCGGTGATCAAGGCTTCAAGACGGGCACGCAACTCAGCATCTGGCACCGCACCTTGCGCGCTCAAGGTGCGTATTCCGCCTGGTCGCGGGCGCGATTCCACGCTGATGGCGGGCGGCATTCCAGCCGATCGCGGGCAGCAGTCCAGGCCATCGCGGGCAGCGTTCCAGACGATGGCGGGCAGAACTCCATTCTGATCGCGGGCAGCTGCAGCTGCGCCGGGTGACTTCGCAACCGGGCATAGGCTCGCCGGCTTCTGTTGAACAGGAGCCACCGAGCCGATGCCCACACCGAGAGTCCCTATGAGCAAGATCAGACGAGTTCTTCAACTTCTTCACGAGGCAAAGTTGAGCCAGCGCGAGGTGGCTCGCGTCACCGGCCTGAGCAAGTCCGGCGTGGGTGAGATCGCCAGCTACGCGCGTGCCGCCGGCCTGGCGTGGGAGCAGGCCCGCCAGCTGGATGACCAGGCGCTGCAGGCACGGATGCACCCGCCGCCTGCGCCGCGCAGCGCGCGCCATCTCGAGCCCGACTGGGCTCAGGTCCACCAGCAGCTGAAGCAGCCCGCGGTGACGCTGCAACTGCTGTGGGAGGAATACCGCCAGGCCAATGGCGAGCAGGCGTACAAGTACAGCGCCTTCTGCGAGAAATACGCCCGCTGGGCGCGGCACCTGAAGCGCTCGATGCGCCAGGTGCACAAGGCCGGCGAACGCCTGTTCGTGGACTACGCCGGCCAGACGGTCGCGATGGTCGACGCGTTTACCGGGGAGATCACCCGCGCGCAGATCTTTGTGGCCGTGCTCGGTGCCTCGAACTACACCTTCGCCTGCGCCACGCGCACGCAGCAGGCGGTGGACTGGGTGCGCTCGATCATCGCAACGCTGGAGTTCATCGGCGGCGTGCCGCGCCTGCTGGTGCCCGACCAGCCCCGGGCGCTGATGATCCGGCCCGATCGCTATGAGCCCACCAGCCACCGCCTGCTGGAGGAGCTGTGCAACCACTACGGCATGGCGGTGCTGCCGGCGCGGCCTGCGCACCCCCAAGACAAGGCCAAGGTGGAGGTGGGCGTGCAGGTGGTGGAGCGCTGGATCCTGGCGCGGCTGCGGGGGCGGACCTTCACGACCCTGGGCGAGCTCAATCGGGCCATCGCGGTGCTGCTGGAGCAGCTGAATGCGCGGCCCTTCAAGAAGCTGCCGGGTTGCCGGCACACCGCCTTCGAGGAGCTCGATCGCCCCGCTCTCGGGCCGTTGCCAGCCACGCCGATGCAGGTGTGCCAGTTCAAGCTCGCGCGAGTCAGCATCGACTACCACGTGGAGCTGAACGGGCACTACTACAGCGTGCCGAACGCGCTGGTGGGCCAGCAGGTGGAGCTGCGCATCGGCGAGCGCACGCTGGAGGTGCTGCACAAGCAGCAGCGGGTGGCCGCCCATGCGATCGACGGCCGCCGCGGCACGCACACGACGCTGGCCGAGCACATGCCGGCGTCGCACCGCGCGCACGCCCAGTGGAGCCCGGCGCGGCTGATCGCCTGGGGCGAGCGCATCGGCGCTGCCACGGCCGCCGTGGTGCGCTGGCAGATGGAGCACCGCCCGCACCCCGAACAAGGCTACCGCGCCTGCCTGGGGCTGATGCGCCTGGAGCGCGAGTACGGCACCGAGCGGCTGGAGGCCGCCTGCGCCCGGGCGCTGTCGATCCGGGCGCCGCACTACAAGAGCGTCAGCTCCATCCTGGCCAGCGGCCTGGACCGCCAGCCAGTGATCACCGCCAACGAAGCGCCCCTGATGCCCACCCACGAGAACGTGCGCGGGCCCGGCTACTACCACTGAACAACGAATCCAAGGATAAGACATCATGCTCAACCAACACACCCTGGAGCAGCTGCGCTCCTTGCGCCTGGACGGTTTCATCGCCGCGATGCAAGACCCGGCCTGCGCGCGCACGGTGGCCGAACTGGACTTCGACGCGAGGCTGGCGCTGCTGGTACAGCGGGAGATCGACTGGCGCGATGGCAAGCGGCTGGCACGGCTGCTCAAGGCGGCGCACCTGAAGGTCAGCGGCGCCTGCATGGAGGACATCGACTGGCGCGGATCACGGGGCCTGAACCGCGATCTCATCACGGAGCTGGCCGGCTGCAACTGGCTGCGCGACGGCCGCAGCGTCCTGCTCACCGGCGCCACCGGATGCGGCAAGACCTGGTTGGCCTGCGCCTTGGGACGGCAGGCCGCGCGGCAGGGCTACAGCGTGCTCTACACGCGCGCGTCGCGCCTGCTGGAGGAGTTGCACGTGGCGCACGGCGACGGCAGCTTCACGCGCCGACTGGCCCAGCTTGCCCGACTGGACCTGATCATCCTGGACGACTTTGCACTGGCGCCGATCGCCCCGCACGAGCGCAGCGACCTGCTGGAGCTGCTGGACGATCGGGTCGGCACGCGCTCGACCATCATCACCAGCCAGCTGCCGGTGGCAGCGTGGCACGCCTGGCTGGGCGAGCCCACCGTGGCCGACGCCATCCTGGACCGCATCGTGCACGGCTCGCACAAGATCGCTCTGAAAGGCGAGTCGCTCAGGCGAAGCCGAACCGACGCAAGCGCCTGAGTCCAGCGCTTCGCGCATGACGGCTGGCGCACCACTGCTGCCAGCGGTCACGCCGCCTTGCCCACCGCGTCGGCGTTCGTCGCAAGCGACGCCGCCGCCGTGGACAAGGCTCCCCCCAGGACTCCCGACCTCATCGCCTCCGGCGCACCGGTTACCCACCCGGCGCTGCGCGCCGCGTGGATAACCGGCAGGCCATTCCACGCTGATCGCGGGCAGTGCCGGTACCATCCGAGCGTCACCCAGCGCTTCGCGCAGCTGCCCGCCATCGGCGTGGAACGCTGCCCGCGATCAGCCTGGAATGCTGCCCGCCATCGTCTGGAATGGGTGCCCGCGATCAGTGGAATACGCACTCAAGGCAACAAGTTCGCCGAGCAGCGTTTTGTACATTGCGGCCCAATTGACGGTAGCGGGGACATCGGCGGCAGCCTGACGCCACAGATCGGCGATCCGGCGCTGCACCATAAGGATCAACTGGTCTGTGGTGGTGAACAGGCAATACCGAAGAAAGCATGCGACCTCCACGGTGCGCGCTGGCTCTTTGATCTTGGCTCCGGCTGAGGGCGGCCTGGAGACAAGTCGGCGCGCGTAGCGGCGCAAGATGAGATCGGGGATGTCTGCCAGGTGCTTATGAACGTCCAGCGTGTAAAGCAGGTCGATGCGCTCCAGTACCTCGCTGATTTGGCGGGTTGAGTGTTTCGCCGGTGCAGCCCATAGCCAACTCTGCTGGGTTTGTCCATCTGGGCGCAGCTCTGAAACTGAGGCTCGCCAGCGATCAAGTGTTGCTGGATCAACGCTGGCGGCGATGGCGGTGCCTGTTTCAACTTCAAGCTGGGCAAGTGCCGCCGCAATCAGTGTCCGAATTGCCCGCTCGTGCACGATCACCAGCTTGTTCTTGTACAGCCATTGACGCGCCCGCACGAGTAGCTGATCGCGGTCGGCGCAGCGCGCCACTTCGTCGCGCAGTTCACGTACCAGTGAGCGGCGCTGGTGCTCGCTCATCCACTGGAATCCAAGGACCGTGCAGGCTACTTGTTGGTGATCGAATAGCGTGCGCCCGCGTTCATACATGGCTCTCAGCGAGGCGACTTCTGGTGCTGCAATGCCAAGCTCGTTGCCAAGGTGGCGCCACAAGGCTACTGGAATTACCCGAAAGGCACCGAGCAAACGCCCACTCATGCGCAGGAAACCAATATGGAGCGCCAGACCAAGCTTGTGGAATCACCTCGGCGTGCATTGATTGCGTCGCGCTCGGCACCATCGAAGGTGAAAATGCCTTCATCTCGAAGTCGCTGATATCGCGGGGGAGCCACGCATCCCCAAAAACGTTGTGTGCCAACCCTGCATCGTGAACCTCAAAGTGGGAGGCCACCATACCCCGTTTACAAAGCGAACAGGAAAGTCAATGAAATCAACGGTCTGCAGACCACCCCCGCGCCAGTGCTAGCTTTGCGTACCGTCACTTATTGCACTGAAAACGAGGAGACC
>JADKEH010000044.1 GCA_016718155.1 Candidatus Rhodoferax randersensis
GAATCTGGCGCGCCATCTCGACCACGATGTAGTCGGCCTCCATCAGCCCGTTCTGCAAGTCCTCGCCAAAGCGACTCAGACCCTGCATGCAAGCGGGGCAGGAGGTCAGCATTTTGATGTTTTCCTTGGCACCGACCAAGCCGCCATCCCGCAAAGCGGCCTCGCCTTTGCGGATTTCCTCTTCCTTGCGAAAACGCACCTGGGTGGAAATGTCCGGTCGGTTCAGCGCCAGCGTGCCCGATTCTCCGCAACAGCGCGCCGACTGCACCACGTTGTCGCCAAGCAAGGCCTTGACAGTCTTCAAGGGATCTTGCAGCTTCATCGGGCTGTGACAGGGGTCATGGAACAGGAAGGCACCAGCGTTTTGCAGGGTGATGCCCTTCTCCAGCAGGTACTCATGGATGTCGATGATGCGGCTGCCGGGGAAGATTTCCTCAAACTTGTAGCCCTGCAGTTGGTCGTAACAGGTGCCGCAGCTCACCACCACGGTCTTGATGTCCAGGTAGTTCAGCGTGTTGGCCACGCGGTGGAACAGCACCCGGTTGTCGGTGATCATCTTCTCGGCCTTGTCGAACTGACCCGAGCCGCGCTGCGGGTAGCCGCAGCACAGGTAGCCCGGCGGCAAAACGGTCTGCACACCGGCATGCCACAACATGGCTTGCGTGGCCAACCCGACCTGGCTGAACAAGCGTTCCGAGCCGCAGCCCGGGAAATAAAACACCGCCTCGGTCTCCGCATTGGTGGACTGCGGGTCGCGAATGATGGGCACGTAATTCTTGTCCTCGATGTCCAGCAAGGCGCGCGCGGTCCGCTTGGGCAAGCCACCGGGCAGCTTCTTGTTGACAAAGTGGATCACCTGCTCCTTGATCGGCGCGGTGCCCACGGTGGCCGGCGGCTTGGCGGTCTGGCGGCGCGACACCAGCTTGAGCAAATCGTGCGCGATGCGCTGCGAGCGCATCGCCAGGTTGACCATGATCGAGCGCGCGGTGCGGATGGTCTGCGGGTTGGTGGCGTTGAGCAGGAACATCGCCGCCGCGCCGGCCGGGCGAAAGCTCTTCTTGCCCATCTTGCGCAACAGGTTGCGCATGTTCATGGTGACATCGCCAAAGTCGATCTTGACCGGACAAGGCGACAGGCACTTGTGGCACACCGTGCAGTGGTCCGCCACGTCCTCGAATTCCTGCCAATGCTTGATGCTCACGCCCCGGCGCGTCTGCTCCTCGTACAGGAAGGCTTCCACCAACAGCGAGGTCGCCAAAATCTTGTTGCGCGGGCTGTACAGCAGGTTGGCGCGCGGCACATGGGTGGCGCACACCGGCTTGCACTTGCCGCAGCGCAGGCAGTCTTTCACGCTGTCGGCAATGGCGCCAATGTCGCTTTGCTGCATGATCAGCGACTCGTGGCCCATCAGGCCGAAGCTGGGGGTGTAGGCGTTGGTGAGATCGGCGTACACCAATGGATTGCCGCGCTGCGCTCGCAATGACGACATTGCCCCGTCATCGCGAGGTCGAAGGCCGTGGCGATCCATGGTGTCGGGCGGCAACGGTGGATTGCCGCGCTGCGCTCGCAATGACGAAACTTCAACGCCCGGGCCGGCTGACCCGGCCGTGACATCGGAATTGCGCAGCAACTTGCCCTTGTTGAATCGCCCCTCTGGGTCCACCCTGGCCTTGTAGTCGGTGAATGGCTGCAATTCGGCGTCGGTCAGGAACTCGAGCTTGGTGATGCCGATGCCGTGCTCGCCCGAGATCACGCCGTCCAGTGAGCGCGCCAGCGCCATGATGCGTTTGACCGCGCCATGGGCCGCTTGCAGCATGTCGTAGTCGTCGCTGTTGACGGGGATGTTGGTGTGCACATTGCCATCACCCGCGTGCATGTGCAGCGCCACCCAGACCCTGCCCTTGAGCACGCGCTGGTGAATGGCCGTGCATTCCTTGAGCACTGGCTCGAACGCGCTGCCGGCAAAAATGTTCTGCAAGGGCGTGCGCAGCTGCGCCTTCCAGCTCGCGCGCAAAGTATGGTCCTGCAATTTGGCAAACAGGGGGTCCACGTTGCCGAGCCAGCCCTGCCACAAATCACGCACCTCGGCGATCAGGCCCAGCGCCTGCGCCACGCGGTCTTCCAACAGCTCGGCACTCGGGATGTCGTTGGCGTCGTCCTGCTTGCCCAGGGGCAGGCTGCCGTCGGCAAAAAACTCCTGCAGCGCGTCGCACAAGGCCAGCTTGTTCTTCAGGCTCAACTCGATGTTGATGCGCTCAATGCCGTCGGTGTACTCGGCCATGCGGTGGAGCGGAATCACCACGTCTTCGTTGATCTTGAAGGCGTTGGTGTGGCGCGAAATGGCGGCCGTGCGCTTGCGGTCCAGCCAGAACTTCTTGCGCGCCTCGGGGCTGATGGCGACAAAGCCTTCGCCGCTGCGCGAATTGGCAATGCGCACCACCTCGGAGGTGGCCCGCGCCACGGCATCCGCGTCGTCGCCGGCAATGTCGCCAAACAGCACCATTTTTGGCACGGCGTTGGAGGCGGCCCCTTTGGCGTGCGCGCCGCGCTTGCTCTTGGTGGCGTAACCCACGGCCCTTAGGTAGCGGTCGTCCAGATGCTCCAGCCCCGCCAGCACCACGCCGCTGCGCTTTTGCTCGGCAGCCATGAAGTCGATGATTTCCACAATGCTGGGCACCGCGTCGCGGGCGTTGCCGAAGAACTCCAGACACACGGTGCGGGTGTGCGCGGGCATGCGGTGCACCACCCAGCGCGCGCTGGTGATCAGGCCGTCACAGCCCTCTTTCTGGATGCCCGGCAGGCCGCTCAGGAACTTGTCGGTCACGTCCTTGCCCAGGCCCTCCTTGCGAAAGGACGCGCCGGGAATATCAAGACGCTCGGTGCGCAGCGCCGTCTTGCCGTCGGCCTTGAAATACTTCAGCTCGAAGCTGGCCAGTTCGGCCTCATGAATCTTGCCCAGGTTGTGGTTCAGCCGGGTCACCTCCAGCCACTCAGCCTGCGGTGTCACCATGCGCCAGCTCGCCAGGTTGTCCAGCGCCGTGCCCCACAGCACGGCTTTCTTGCCGCCTGCGTTCATGGCGATGTTGCCGCCAATGCAGGAGGCTTCGGCCGAGGTGGGGTCCACCGCAAATACGAAGCCCGCGCGCTCGGCAGCATCGGCCACGCGTTGGGTCACCACGCCGGCTTCGGTCCAGACCGTGCCCACGGGGTCGCAGAGGCCCGGCAGGGTCAGCATTTCCACCTCGGTCATGGCCTCCAATTTCTCGGTGTTGATGACCGCGCTGTTCCAGATCAGTGGCACCGCGCCGCCGGTGTAGCCGGTACCGCCGCCGCGCGCAATGATGGTCAGGCCCAGCTCGATGCAGCCCTTGACCAGCCCGGCCATCTCGGCCTCGCTGTCGGGGGTCAGCACCACAAATGGGTACTCGACCCGCCAGTCGGTGGCGTCGGTCACGTGCGAGACGCGGCTCAGGCTGTCAAACTTGATGTTGTCCCGGGCGGTCAAACGGCCCAAAACGCGTTGGGTTTTGCGCCGCAGGTCGGCGACTTCGCCAAACATGGCATCAAACGCGTGCACCGCCTGGGCGGCGGCCACCAGCAACTGGCCCACCAGGGCATCGCGCTCGGGGTCGCTCTGTGGCGTGCGGCGCTTCTCCACCTCACCCAGGCGGTGCTGCAGGGCTTCTACCAACAGGCGCCGGCGCTTGGGGTTGTCGAGCAAGTCGTCCTGCAAATAGGGGTTGCGCTGCACCACCCAGATGTCGCCCAGCACCTCGTACAGCATGCGCGCCGAGCGGCCGGTGCGGCGCTCTTCGCGCAGACTGTTGAGCAGGCCCCAGGCCGGTGCGCCCAGCAGGCGAATGACGATTTCGCGGTCCGAGAACGAGGTGTAGTTGTAGGGAATCTCGCGGATGCGCTCATGCAGGTGCGGCGCATGCAGGGCGGCGGGCGAGAACGGAAGAATCGGTGTGGGAGCGTTCATCGGGTTCGGAAGTGACAGGCCAGCACGTGCCACAGGGGCGCAACCCGGCTGGCTGGAGATATTACCGCAGTGCAGCATTCACCCGTCGTCCTGAGGGAAACCCGGATGGGTTTGGACTAGAAACACGTGTCTAATTGCCCTGGCTCCAGTGGCGTCACCAATCTGACGCGCCACTGTCATATTCGACCGCTACGCTAGACCCTTTTCGCATTGTTGAACAGCCAACATCCGACAATCCGCTGAGGACAGAGCTGAAGGTCTGTCCCGCAAAGTATCAGGAGAACCCATGAAACTGCAACTTACCGCCCTCGCCTTGGCTACGGCGCTGTCCATCCCGGCGCAGGCCCAAACCGAAATCCAGTGGTGGCACTCCATGACCGGCGGCCTCAACGACTGGGTGCTCGATTTGGCAAACGGTTTCAACAGTAGCCAGAAAGAGTACAAGATTGTGCCCACCTACAAGGGCACGTACGACGAAACCATGCCAGCGGCCGTCGCCGCCTTCCGCGCTGGAAATGCCCCGCACATTCTGCAAGTGTTCGAGGTCGGTACCGCCACCATGATGGCTGCCAAAGGTGCCGTGGTGCCGGTTGGCAAGGTGCTTGCCGACGCCGGCTACAAGTTCGATCCCAAGGCCTATATTCCTGCCGTCGTAGGGTACTACACGGCCCCCAATGGCCAGATGTTGAGCTTTCCGCTCAACAGCTCGACGACGGTCTTCAACTACAACAAGGACCTGTTCCGCAAGGCGGGCCTGGACCCGAACAAACCACCCGCAACCTGGCCCGAGGTGGTGCTGGCCGCGGCCAAGCTAAAGGCCTCCGGCGTGAGCTGTCCGTTTACCACCAGCTGGCAGGGCTGGACCCAGCTTGAGAGCTTCTCTACCTGGCACAACACCCTTTTCGCGACACAAAACAACGGCTTTGGCGGCACCAGCGCGCGTCTGGTCGTGAACAGCCCCTTGCACGTTCGCCACATTGAAAATCTGTCCAACATGGCCAAGCAAGGGCTGTTTGTCTACCGTGGCCGCGGCAACAAGGCCGATGCGCCCTTCTATTCAGGCGAATGCGCCATGGCGACGGCATCCTCATCCACCTACGCCAGCATCAAGAAGAACGCCAAGTTTGATTTTGGAATTGCCCCGCTCCCGTATTACCCTGACGTCGCTGGCGCACCTCAGAACACCGTCATTGGAGGCGCCTCGCTGTGGGTCATGGGCGGCAAGAAACCGGCGGAGTACAAAGGCGTGGCGGAGTTCTTCCACTACCTGACGAATGCCGAAATCCAGGCCAAGAGCCATCAGAGCACCGGTTACCTGCCGATCACGCTGGCCTCCTTTGCGCTCACCGAGAAGTCAGGCTTCTACAAGCAGAACCCCGGCACGGACGTGGCCGTCAACCAGATGATCCGAAAGACCACCGACAAGTCGCGTGGCATCCGCCTGGGCAACTTCGTGCAAGTGCGCGCGGTCGAGGACGAAGAACTCGAACAGGTCTGGGCCGGCAAGAAGTCGGCCAAAGAAGCGCTTGACAGCATCGTCAGCCGGGGCAACGAGTTGTTGGAGCGGTTCGAGAAGGCGAACACTCGCTAGTCGGAGTGCGCGGCGCGGGCCAGGCCCGCGTCCCGCTCTCGACCCCCAACGCCTGGTTGTGCGGGCCTGACCAAATCCGACTGAACCTCCGTGGCTTCTGAAAAACGCGTCGTCTTTCAATCTACATGGTTGCCATGGGTGCTGCTCGCGCCACAGGTGACTGTCATTGCCGTCTTCTTCTTCTGGCCAGCTGCGCAGGCCTTGCTGCAGTCGTTTCAACAGTCCGATGCGTTTGGTCTAAGTACGGAATGGGTCGGCCTGCAGAACTTCACCAATTTGATCAAGGACGATACCTACCTTGCCTCGTTCAGGATCACAGCGGTGTTCTCGGTGCTGGTGGCCGGGCTTGGCATTGGCATTTCGCTGCTGCTGGCGATCTTTGCCGACCGCGTTGTCAAAGGCGCGCTGGTCTACCGTACCTTGCTGATCTGGCCCTACGCCGTGGCACCTGCCGTGGCAGGCGTATTGTGGCTATTCATGTTCGCGCCGTCGATAGGCATCGTGTCGTATGCACTACGAGGCTTGGGGCTAGACTGGAATCACCTGCTCAACGGAACGCACGCGATGACCCTGATCGTTATCGCGGCGGTCTGGAAGCAGATCTCCTACAACTTCCTGTTCTTTCTGGCTGGGCTGCAAAGCATTCCGAGATCTCTCATCGAAGCCGCCGCCATCGACGGCGCCCGGCCATGGCGTCGCTTCTGGACGATCCAGTTTCCGCTGCTCTCACCCACCACTTTCTTCCTGTTCGTGATCAATGTCGTGTACGCCTTCTTCGACACGTTTGCCATTGTCGATGCAGCCACCGAGGGAGGCCCCGGCAGGGAGACCGCGATCCTGGTCTACAAGGTCTACTACGATGGCTTCAAGGCACTCGATCTGGGCGGCTCGGCCGCGCAATCCGTGGTGCTGATGGTGATCGTGATTGCGCTAACCATCGTCCAGTTCCGGTTCGTCGAGAAGAAGGTGCAGTACTGAGATGGTTGAACGCAATCCGATTCTGCGGGTTCTCTCACACCTCGTGCTGGTCGCGGGTGTGCTGGTGGTCGCATTTCCGCTCTACGTGACCTTTGTCGCGTCAACACAAACCGCGGCCGAGATCCTGCAGGCACCCATGTCCATGCTGCCGGGAAAACATCTGGTGGAAAACTACACCGCCGCGTTGCAGGGCACCGGCATGGGTGCCGCCTCGAATGCCCCGGTCGGACGCATGATGATGGTCAGCCTGATCACGGCGCTGGTGATCGCCATTGGCAAGATCGCGATCTCGCTTCTGTCGGCTTTTGCAATCGTCTACTTTCGTTTTCCGTTGCGCATGTTCTTCTTCTGGGCTATCTTTGTGACATTGATGCTGCCAGTCGAAGTGCGCATTGGGCCTACCTACAAGGTCGTGTCCGATCTCGGCATGCTCAACAGCTACGCCGGGCTGACCATTCCGCTGATTGCCTCGGCCACGGCCACCTTCCTGTTCCGGCAGTTCTTCCTGACGGTGCCCGACGAACTGGTGGAGGCCGCGCGCATCGACGGTGCCGGGCCGATGCGTTTCTTCTTCGACATCCTGATTCCGCTGTCGAAGACCAGCATCGCCGCGCTGTTTGTGATCCAGTTCATTTACGGCTGGAATCAATACCTATGGCCCTTGCTGGTGACAACGAACGAGACCATGTACCCGGTGGTGATCGGCATCAAGCGCATGATCAGCGGCGGCGACGCCGCGACCGACTGGAACATTGTCATGGCCACCGCCGTGCTGGCCATGATACCGCCCGCACTGGTGGTGATGCTGATGCAGCGCTGGTTCGTCAAGGGCCTGGTGGACACTGAAAAGTAAGCAACAACATGGCCTCCATAGAACTCAAGAACGTCATCAAACGCTACGGTCACGGCAGATCTGCTAACCAGGTGATCCACGGCGTCAGCGCCCACATCCACGACGGCGAATTCGTCGTCATCGTCGGCCCCTCGGGCTGCGGCAAATCGACCTTGCTGCGCATGGTGGCCGGGCTGGAAGAAATCAGTGAGGGCCAGATCTGCATTGGCGAGCGCGTCGTCAACGACCTGGAACCTGCCGAGCGCGACATTGCCATGGTGTTCCAGAACTACGCGCTGTACCCGCACATGAGCGTGTTCGAGAACATGGCCTACGGGCTGAAGATCGCCAAAGTGCCGATGGCCGAAATCAAGACCCGAGTCGACAAGGCCGCGCGGATATTGGAGATTGGGCCGTTTTTGGCCCGCAAGCCGCGTGAACTCTCAGGCGGCCAGCGCCAGCGCGTCGCCATGGGCCGCGCCATCGTGCGCCAGCCGCAAGTGTTCCTGTTTGACGAGCCTCTCTCCAACCTGGACGCCAAGCTGCGCGCCCAGACCCGGTTGGAGATTCAGAAGCTGCACCGCGAACTGGGCATCACCTCGCTGTTCGTCACCCACGACCAGGTGGAAGCCATGACGCTGGCGCAGCGCATGATCGTGATGAACGCTGGCGTGATGGAGCAGTTTGGCACCCCCGAAGAGGTCTATACGCGGCCCGCCAGTACCTTTGTGGCCAGCTTCATCGGCTCGCCACCCATGAATTTGCTCAGGAACGCCCCCGACGCCCCGAGCGACACCATCGTGGGCATCCGGCCCGAGCACCTGGCCATCACGCCGGCCGGATGGGCCTTGACGGTCGACGCCATCGAGATGTTGGGCGCTGAGCAGTTGATATACGGCCGTTGGGCACACGGCGGCGGGGACGAGACACTGATTATCCGCACCGACGAAGGCCATGCCACGCCAGCAGTGGGCAGCACCATTCACGTCACGCCGCGCGCTGACCGCCTGCACTGGTTTGACGCCACCAGCGGCCAACGCAAGGTCAGGCCCTGATGCCCGTGGTCAGCGTCGACAACTGGCCCTACCCGCATTGGGTCGCGCACCGCGGCGCGGGCAAGCTGGCGCCGGAAAATACCCTGGCGGCGTTTCGCCTCGGCGCCGCGCATGGTTACCGCATGTTCGAATGCGATGTCAAACTGAGCGCCGACGGTGTGCCCTTTCTGCTGCACGACGATACCCTGCAGCGCACCACCAATGCGCGCCAGCAATTGGGCGCCGGCAACAGCGCAGTGGCCGGCGACCACCCCTGGAGCGAACTGGCCCAACTCGACGCCGGCAGTTGGCATTCGCGCGCCTTCGCTGGCGAGCCGCTGCCCAGCTTGCAAGCCATCGCCAGCTATTGCCTGGCCAATGGCTTCTTCCTGAACATCGAGATCAAGCCGACGCCGCTCACCGAGGCCCACACGGGCGAGGTCGTCGCGCAGCACGCGCAACGCCTGTGGCAGCAGGCCAAAACGCCGCCGCTGTTGACATCTTTCAAGCCAGACGCTCTGCGCGGCGCGATGCAAGCCGCGCCCGAGCTACCGCGCGGGCTGCTGCTCGACACGCTGTGGACCGGCTGGCTGGAGACGGCCCTCTCGCTGGGCTGTGTAGCGGTGGTCTGCAACCACGCCTTGTGGGACACCTCCAGCGTGACGCAAGCCACCAGCGCCGGTTTTCGCACCCTGAGCTACACCGTCAACGACGAGTGGGCGGCCCAGCGACTGATCAACTTGGGCACCGACGGCATCATCACCGACCGGGTGGACCTGTTCACGCCTTTGCTATGATTTTGGCCCCATTCACTCTCTTTCCCTCGTGAGAGGATTGATCATCATGGCTGCAGGCTTGAAACGTTTCGTATTGGCACTGACCACCGGCGCCCTGCTGTGCGTGGCGGCAGCGCACGGCGCCGACTCCAAGGTTCTGAACATCTACAACTGGTCGGACTACATCGCCGACGAGACCATCAAGAACTTCGAAAAAGAGACCGGCATCAAGGTCCGCTATGACACCTATGACAACAACGAAATCCTGCACGCCAAGCTGGTCGCGGGCAAGACCGGCTACGACATCGTGGTGCCGGGTTCACACTTCGCCAAGACCCAGATCGAAGGCGGCCTGCTGCAAAAACTCGACCGCAGCAAGCTGACCAACTGGGGCAACCTGGACAAAGGGCTGCTGGAACAACTCGCCAAACTCGACCCCGGCAACGCCTACCTGGTGGACTGGCTGTGGGGCTATGTCACGGTCGGCATCAACGTGAACAAAGTCAAGGTGGCGCTCGGCGGGACGCCCATGCCCGAGAACGCCTGGAGCCTGCTGTTTGACCCCAAGTACGTCAGCAAACTCAAGAGTTGCGGCGTAAGCGTGCTCGATTCGGCCTCGGAAGTGCTGCCCGCCGCCCTGATGTACATCGGCAAACCCGCCTACAGCCGCAACGCCGCCGACTACGCCGAAGCGGGCAAGTTGCTCAAAAGCATTCGGCCCTACGTGACGCGCTTTTCGTCCTCCGGCTACATTGAAGAAATGGCCAGTGGCGCGACCTGCCTGGTAATGGGTTTCTCGGGTGACATCAACATCGCCCGCAGCCGCGCCGCCGAGGCCAAGGCCAACCCGCCAGTGGTGATTGAGGCCTTGGTGCCCACGAGCGGCGCCACCCTGTTTTTTGACACCATGGCCATCCCCAAGGACGCGCCCAACGTGGCCAACGCGCATTTGTTCATCAACTACATCCTGCGCCCCGAGGTACACGCCTCGCTGACAAACAAGGTGTTCTACGCCAACCCCAACACGGCATCGCTCAAGTTTGTGAAGAAGGAAGTGGCCGAGAACAAGACCATCTTCCTGGACGCCGCGGCCACCAAGACCATGGTGGCGCCAGACACCTTGCCGCAAGACCTGCGCCGCGTGCAAACGCGCACCTTCAGCAGCTTCAAGGCCGCCAAGTAGGAGCAAGCGATCCCGGCTGCACTTGCACGCGGCACACTGTGGTGCGGCCGCTGCCATGCGGCCGACGCTCCGGCTCGGCAAAGGTCTCAAGCTCCAGAAAGCCGGCCTTGCGCATCATGCCGGCCGACGCCGCGTTTTCCTCGTGTCGGTCGATGTAGACCTCGCGCACACCCATGGCGGCAAGGGATGTATTCACTTTTTGAAGCAGCTCGGACCCCAGCCCGCGTCCAGCGTAGTCGGGTGCGACCACCACCTCGCACACATAGCCGTGCTCGGCATCGGCACGGTCACGGGCCTGGAACCTGCGGAAATCGTGTGTCAGGCAGTACGTGGCAGCGCCCACCAGTGCCTGCCCCTTCCATGCCAGCAGTGCATAGGCGCGGCCCGCGGCAATATCCCGCAAATGGGCTTGCACGCCTTCAACCGGCAGCCAGTTCCAAACGTTGGGGCCGTGGGAAAAAATCAACCCAGACAGGGCCTGCAGATCGGCCGCACGCGCCGGCGCGAAGACTACCGCCACGCTCAGGCCTTCCAGCCCTGCTGCATCAGCCACTGGCTGCTGGCGCCGCAAAGCAACATGGCGGCGTAGCTGGCCATCTTGCCGTCGCGCCCGAAGAACCACAGGCCGAGGCCGAGTGCCAGCGCACATGCTACAAAAGTTATAGCTATCTGCGCCCATAGTGCAAAGGCGGACGTGCGTTTTCGCACAAAGAACCGAGCAAAAATGGCAAGCAGCGCGGCCAGCCCCAGCGCCGGGGCAAGGAAATTGAGCAAGTGAAGAAAAAGGTCGATCGGGTCCATGTGTGCTTTATGCCTGAGCTAACGCACGTTCAGGCGCCCTAGATTTTATAATCCAGTATTACCGACATTGATATGGCAGTCTGGGCATTAGGCATCAACCACACCACCGCACCGCTCGATTTGCGGGGTCGGTTCGCCTTTGCGCTGGACCAAGTCGGACCCACGCTCAGCGGTTTGCGCCAGTCCCTGGCGCGTCAGCCCGAGGCGGCCCTGATCTCCACCTGCAACCGCACCGAGATCTACTGCGCCGGCGACGCCAGCCAGTTGGAGCCGACGCTGGACTGGCTAGCCCACAGCCGCGGCGTGTCCAGCTCGTTGCTGCGCTCCCATGCCTACACCCTGGAAGACAGCCTGGCCGCGCGACACGCCTTTCGAGTCGCCAGCGGACTGGATTCGATGGTGCTGGGTGAGCCCCAGATACTGGGACAGATCAAGGACGCGGTACGGGCCGCCGATGCCGCTGGTGCCCTGGGCACCACCCTTAGCCAGCTGTTTCAACGCTCCTTTGCCGTCGCCAAGGAGGTGCGCACTTCGACCGAAATTGGCGCCCACTCGATCAGCATGGCCGCCGCCGCCGTGCGCCTGGCCGGGCAGCTTTTTGAAGACCTGGGCCAGGTCAAGGTGCTGTTTGTCGGCGCGGGCGAGATGATCGAACTGTGTGCCACGCACTTTGCGGCCAAGAATCCCAAGGGCTTGGCGATTGCCAACCGCACGCTGGAGCGAGGCGAAAAGCTGGCCAGCCGTTTTGGCGGTGAAGTCATGCGCCTGGCGGATCTGCCGGACCGATTGCACGAATTTGACGCGGTCATCAGTTGCACCGCCAGCACCCTGCCCATCATTGGCCTGGGTGCGGTCGAGCGGGCCTTGAAGCGGCGCAAGCATCGCCCGATGTTCATGGTCGATCTGGCCGTGCCGCGCGACATCGAACCCGAGGTCAAGGCACTGGAAGACATCTACCTGTACACCGTGGACGACCTGGCCGGGGTGGTGCAAACCGCGCAGGCCAATCGCCAGGCTGCGGTGGCGCAGGCCGAAGCGATTGTCGATGCGGGGGTGCAGAGCTTCATGCATTGGATCGATCAGCGCAGCACGGTGCCGCTGATCCAGCAGCTCAACAGCCAGGCTGACGAGTGGCGCGCCGCCGAGATGGCACGTGCGCGCAAGCTGCTGGCCAAGGGTGAGGATGTGGAGGCTGTCATGGACGCCCTGTCGCGCGGGCTGACCCAGAAGATGCTGCATGGCGCGCTGGCCGAGTTGCGCGCCGCCGACAGCGAGGCGCGCGAACGCGCCAGCCACGCCATCAACCACTTCTTTCTGCGCAAAGAGCGTTAGCGACGCTGTCTGGCCAACCTGGCTTGGCATGGCGACCGAGCCGGCACTTTGCTCACCCGCTGCTCTCTCCCGGCCTGCGCCGGGCGCCCAAGAACTCTTTGAACGCCCCCTGTTCCCGCTATGAAACCTTTTCTTCGCCAACAACTAGAACGCTACGCCGACCGCCTGGGCGAGCTCGAATTCCTGCTCTCGCGTGAAGACATCATGAAGGACATGAAGCAGTTCCTGGCGCTGTCACGCGAGCACACCGAGGTCGCGGCCGTGGCCAGCCGCTGGACGCGCTACCAGCAGCGCGAAGCCGATCTGGCAGAGGGCCAGGAAATGCGGGACAACTCGGCGAGCGACGCCGACATGCAGGCCATGGCGCAGGAAGAGATCGACAGCGCCAGCGCCGAGATTGCGCAGCTGGAAACCGAGCTGCAGCGCATGCTGCTGCCCAAGGACCCGGACGATGCGCGCAACGCCTTTGTCGAAATCCGCGCCGGCACTGGCGGCGACGAGTCTGCCCTGTTTGCCGGCGACCTGCTGCGCATGTACACCCGGTACGCCGACCGCTGCGGCTGGAAGACCGAGATCGTCAGCGAGTCCCCCAGCGAACTGGGTGGCTACAAGGAGGTGGTGGTGCGCCTGGAAGGCCACGATGTTTATGGCGCGCTCAAATTCGAGTCTGGCGGCCACCGCGTACAGCGCGTGCCCGCCACCGAAACCCAGGGGCGCATTCACACCAGTGCGTGCACCGTGGCGGTACTGGCCGAGCAGGACGAAGCCACCGCCATTCAAATCAACCCGGCCGACTTGCGCATCGACACCTATCGCGCCAGCGGGGCCGGTGGCCAGCACATCAACAAGACCGACTCGGCCGTTCGCATCACGCATATACCCACCGGCATCGTCGCGGAATGCCAGGACGGACGCAGCCAGCACAGCAACAAGGCCCAGGCTCTGAAGGTGCTGACAGCCCGTATCCACGAAAAGGACCGCAGTGAACGCGCCGCCAAGGATGCGGCCGAGCGCAAGAGCCTGGTTGGCAGTGGCGACCGCAGCGACCGCATCCGCACCTACAACTTCCCGCAGGGGCGGCTGACCGACCACCGCATCAACCTCACGCTGTACAAGCTGCTGAGCATCATGGAAGGCGACCTGGACGACGTCGTGCACGCACTGCAGGCCTACGAGGCGGCACAGCAGCTCGCGGCGCTGGAACTGGGCGCGGCCAACTGACGCTGACCGCGCCCGTTGCGCCACAGGTCAACCGCGCGCCATGCGGGCCTGGCGTACGGGAGCCATAACTTTCCACAAATCGTTGAGTGCCAGCGCCAGTGTTTGCGCGGGTGACTCATTGACGCTTGGCACGCCGTCGAGCAGGATTTGCCCTTCATCGCCACGTACGCGCCAACCATCCGGGCCATCGTTGATCACGTTGTCCGAACCATCTGGCCAATGCGGTGCGCGAGCGGCCAACGCATACAAAGCCGGGAAACTGTCAACCCCACCTTTGGCCGCACGGGCACTGACCTTGCGCCCAAGTGCGCGCCACGCGGCGGAGGACGACTCGGAGCCCTGCACAAACCCGGCCGCCCAGACGAACACGCGCGTGGCATCGTCCCCCGTAGCGGACAACGAGACCTCGGGTGCGTCAAACGGAGTGGGTGCACCGTCCAGCAGCGGGGTTTGCAGCACACGCGTATTGAGGTCGTTGTACAGCTCCATCAGGGGTTGCAACACCTTATTGATGGAGTTAGCTCCGTCCAGCAAGGCGCTGCGCTCGGGCTTGAGCATCTGCATGGCCCCACCGACCAGTTTCCCAGGCATCACCATTTCTGGCGCCCACGCGATGGCGGTGAGAAAACCGTGCAGTCGGTCAAAGTCAAAGTGCGTTCGCAGCAAAGTCAGCGCCTTGGGCATCAGGCGTTCTGGCACAACAGCTAAGGCCTCGACCGGCAGCGCCATTGAACTGGCAGGCGGGGACGGCGACTGAGCAGCCTGAGAGTTTGCAGGCCCATGACCCGCCGCGCCGCGCTTGGGAGCCTTGGCGGGCACCTTGCGTGGCGCTTCTTTCGGCACTTCCGCAACGGGGTCAGGCAAGGCCCATTGCCGCGCCCAGGCCAGCGCACCGGTGCGCACCCAAATCGGCCGAGACTGCACGCGGTATTCAAACGCTACCTCGGCGCCACCCACACGCATGCCAGGGCCAGGCTCCACCTCGGGCGCGTCACAGATATCGGGTAACAGCATCTTGAGCACGATCGGATACTCCTGATGCGCCGCAGCCAGCACGCCTTGTGCCTCCTCGCGTCGGCCCAAGCCAAACAGTGCCAACGCACGGTTGTGATCGGCGGGCGGAAAGTCTCCCGGATAGCGGTCCAGCACGGATAGGGCTTGCTCAAACCTGGAATGCTCCAGATCGTCGTCCACCAACATGACACGCCAGCCATGGTTGTCGGTGGGGTTGAGCGCCATGGCCCAGCGCGCCAGCGACATCGCCTCATCGTCGCGGTGCGTCATGCGCGCCAGTTCAATCGCCTGGGCCAGAATTCGCAACAAGGGCCGCGTATCCAGGTCGGCCCATTGGGCGCCCAGTTTCGCGGCGGCGGCAGTGTCGGCATCGCGGGCATCTCCCCACAGGGCATGCAGTAGGCGCAAGCCGTGCTCGGCCAAACGCCAACTGCCTTGCAGCAGGACCAGTGGGCTGTCCCAATCGCAATACTCGGCTGCAGCCAGCAACAAGTCGTCCACCACCTCGACACTAAGCCAAGCCTGGGGGTTGTCGCGCAGGAAGTCGCCCACCGCGCCGGGATCCTCGCACACGCTGGCGGCGTCCCCCATCAAGCTCGACAACATGGGCTTGCCAACCGGGAACCGACGCTGCCAGCGTTTTTCCAGCGAACTCAGTTTGGGCTTCGCGCGCACGTGCAGCCAGGTCTTGCCTGCGCGCAAGGCTTGGATTGGATCGTCAGCATAGTCGTCGGTCTCGTCTGTGGTTGCCGAACTCGGCCCCATCGCGTCAGGCGGGCTCTGTCGTGACACCGTGTACAAAGCCAGACAAGCGCTCGCGTCCAATTCAGCGGGAATCTGCGCGCACAGGTCCAGCCAGGCAGCTTCATCGTCATCGAGATAATCATCGTCTTCGTCTGGCTGGTCCTGGTAAACGGCCTGCATGCCATGCTCCCCCAAAGCCAGCAACATGTCGGCCAAATCTGGAAAGCCCGCGCGACGTGCCTGGGCTGCGAGCACGGGCGCGCGCAGGCGGGCCTCGTCCTGCCGGCCTTCGCTGATCAGCACGGTGAGTTCCAGGTGCCAAAGCTGCGGGTCGCCCGCGCCGGCTCGCTGCGCCTCCTTGAAAACGACCCAAGCCTGGTCAAAATCACCCCGGTCAGCCAGCATGGTCACCAGCCGACAACGGGCGGTGGTGGCCAGGCTCTTGTCGCGCCCCTTGGCCATGTGAGCGATCAAGTCGTAGCGGCGCGTTTCGCGACCTGTCTCCCCCAAGGCGTCGAGCACCGCATCCAATGCCGGCTCATAACGCTCGTCCAGGTCCTTGGTCTGCTCAAACAAGGGCGTGAACACCTCTGCCGTCATGTCAGCTCTTCCCTGTTGGTTCCAATGAAAAGCCGCCTGGGCCAAAGCGTTTGGTGGCAACTGACGCAAGCTCGCCACCGTGAGGTCTTGTGGCGCAACCTTGCTGATGACCAGCCCCGTCAAATCGGCCTCGCCGAGCGGAAACTGCAGATGAGAAAACTCAGCGCAGCATTGCTTGTACTTGCGCCCGGAGCCGCAATAGCAGGGGTCGTTGCGCTCCGTCTTGGGCAGTGGCCGAGCGCGCCAGCGATTGGATGGCACTGGCACGGCTGCCCACAAGGCGCGTGCCATCGCCAGCGCCGGGCGCCGTGTGTCGGCCTGTACATCGTGCACCTCCTCCAGGGAGCTGGTTTGCGCCGCAAACCATTCAGAAAATTCGCCAACTGACACGCCGCGCACGATGCGTCCAATGGCGGCATCGATCAGGCTTTCGGCATTGCTGTCGTCGTCGGGAAAAACTGTGGGGCTGGACATGGTGAACCGCTCAATGAAGGGAGTCCGTTTGGACTGGAAACCGGATTATCTGTGGATTGACCCCTGCCCTCGTCGGTGCGCAGGCGGCGTCCGATCCCTTCGACCCACCGTCCAGTCATCGCCACCGGCAGAGGACTCGGGCCTATGCAATCCGTGACAATTGGCTGACAACCTTCCGCAGTCAAATCGCGCGTCAGGCTTCGTTCCGCTCCCATTCACCCAACCATGACCATGACTCTGCAACAAGCCCTCGCCACGGCCGCGACCCTCGGACTGGACCGGCTCGACGCGCAACTGCTGCTGTTGCACGCCTTGGGTCGGGACGATGGCAACCGGGCCTGGTTGCTCACACATGACGCCGACCCGCTGCCAGCCGTCAATGAGGCCGCCTACCTGGCCTTGGCGCGGCGGCGGGTGGCGGGGGAACCCCTGGCTTACCTCACCGGCCACAAGGAGTTTCATGGCCTCGATCTGCAGGTGGATCCCCGCGTGCTGATACCCCGGCCAGACACCGAAACGCTGGTGGACTGGACCCTGGACCTGCTCGCCAACACGCTCCACGCCACGGTCATCGACCTGGGCACCGGCAGCGGCGCCATTGCCTTGGCCTTGAAGCACGCTCGCCCGGACTTTGAAGTGCACGCCATCGACGCCAGCGCCGACGCTTTGGAGGTGGCGCAAGCCAACGCCCAGCACCTGCAGCTCAAGGTGCAGCTTCAGCTTGGCTCCTGGCTGCAGGGCGTAAGCGGTCGCTTTCATGCCATCGTGTCCAACCCGCCCTACATTGCCACCCACGACACCCACCTGGCGGCCCTCGCGCACGAGCCACAGCAGGCGCTGACCAGCGGCCCGGATGGCCTGGACGACCTGCGCCGGATCATTGCCCAGGCGCCCGCGCACCTGTATCCCGGCGGCTGGCTGCTGCTGGAGCACGGCTACGACCAGGCAGCGTCAGTCCGTGCGTTGCTACAAGATGCCGGCTTTGTGGACGTGCTGTCACGGCGCGACCTGGCCGGAATCGAACGATGCAGCGCTGGGCGCCTGCCCACTGGCACAACACCACAATCAACCAAGCCCTGAGCGACCTCATGCCAATGACCACACCGGCCTGCCCCCAATGCGCCTGTACAACAGAACGATCCGGATGCAGCCGATCGGCCCTTCAGGTCGGCCATTGCGCCAGGAAACGGCTCACTGCTGGTTTGGCGCAGCGCTGCAATGCCATCAGCAGGGCATGGTCGGGCGCCGGCACCCCATGGCGGTGACGCAAGTCGTACTGAATCCGGCCCAGCAGCGCGGCCGCCATTTCTGCATCAGCCAAGGCGCGGTGGGCCGCACCGGTGCGGGGCAAGCCGTGGTAGTCCACCAGCGAACCCAGGCGGTGATTGGGCGCCTGCGGGTAAAGGCGGCGTGACAGCAGCACCGTGCAGGCAAAGGGCTGCGGCGCCGGCAACCCCGCCAGCGCGAGTTCATGCAGCCAGAACTTGCGGTCAAAGGCAGCGTTGTGCGCCACCATGGGAGCGCCCCCGACAAATCGGCTCGCCTGCGCCATGACCCGCTCGGCGGGCGGCGCGGCCGCAACCATGGCATTGGTGATGCCGGTGAGCTGGGTGATGAAGCCTGGTACCCGTACCCCGGCGTTTATCAAGCTTTGAAAACGATCCAACACCTGCCCCGCGCGCACGAGCACAATCGCCACTTCGGTGGCACGGTCCCCCTGGGATGGCGAGATACCGGTAGTCTCGAAGTCAATGACAGCAACGGTTTCCATGACGCCAGGTCCGCAGCACAAACGCGACGGACGTGCTGAACGAGCGCAGCACAGCCGGTCGCCCCGTCGCCACCGGTGCCGTCAATGGTGGTGCCCGTGCTCGCCGTGCACGTGGCCGTGGGCGATTTCTTCTGTCGTCGCGGCGCGAACCTCGGTGACCTGAAGGTTGAAGCGCAAAGCCTTTCCCGCCATCGGATGGTTGCCATCCAGCATGACCTTGTCGCCCTTGATCTTCATGACCGTAAAGGTATGGGCGTGACCATCCTCGCCCTGGGCCTGCAGGTGGCCCCCGACCTTGACGCCAGTCGGAAACTGGCTCTTGGGGATGGTTTGAACTAGGCTTTCGTCGCGCAGGCCGAAGGCGTCCTGTGCTTGCAGTTCGACCGTGGTCTGGTAGCCAGGCGACTGACCATCCAACGCCGCCTCGATCTTGGCAAAGGTGTTGCCGTAGCCGCCGTGCAGGTAGACCATCGGTTCGCGGCTTTCTTCGAGCGTCTTGCCGCTGGTGTCAGACACTTTGTAGCGAAGGGTGACGGCGGTGTTCTTGTCGATTTTCATGGCGATGGGAATGGATAAAACGTAGCCCGCAGTGTGCCATGGGCGCAGACCGGCCTGGATTGCCCCTTGGCGCGCGGGGGCAAGCGCGGGTGGAGCGTGGCCGAAGGTGAAATAATCGGGGTTTTCACGAACCAACTTGCCGGAGTAACTATGAGCGACGCCCAACAACGCATTGATGAACTGGTCAAATCCAACCCCGTGCTGCTTTTCATGAAAGGCACTGCGAGCTTTCCACAATGCGGTTTTTCCGGCCGCGCCATTCAGGTTCTCAAATCCTGCGGCGTCGAGTCCAAGGACATCAAGACCGTCAATGTGCTGGAAGACGACGGGATCCGCCAGGGCATCAAGGAATACAGCAACTGGCCCACCATTCCGCAGCTCTACATCAAGGGCGAGTTCATTGGTGGCTCGGACATCATGATGGAGATGTACGAGAACGGCGAATTGCAGCAGTTGATTCAGCAACCCGCCGCAAGCTGATCGCGGCGGCGGTTGCGGCCTCGGCAGCGATCTCAACCGGGCACGATGTCCCAGTACCTGCGCGCCGCCAGCACGGCGTTGGGATAGGGGGCCTGCCCGCGCGAGCCGTTGTAGCGGCCCAGCGCCAGAACCAGGTCTCCCCTTTCGCGGTCCAGGTAGTGGCGCAGGATCACGCAGCCAAAACGCAAATTGGTCTGCAAGTGAAACAGCCGCGACGCATCGCCATCACCCAGCACGCGGGTCCAGAACGGCATCACTTGCATGTAGCCACGTGCGCCCACGCGCGACACGGCGAACTTGCGGAAGTTGCTCTCGACCTGCACCAGCCCCATCACCAGCGCAACGTCCAGACCGGCGCGCTTGCTCTCGTACCAGATGGTTTGCAGGAACTCCCGACGCACGTTCCACTCGGGCTTCTTCCGTTTGAGCCGGTCGCTCGCGGCGCCAAGCCAACGCAGAAACTTCAGCCGCGACTCGGTGTCCGCAAACTCCGGGATCGGTGGCGATTGGTTGGCAATGGCCGAACTCAGCGCCGTTCGCACCGAGTCCACCAGCGGCTCCTCGAGTTGACCCCCGGCCTGTGCCTGCTCTCCAATACATAGCAGACCAAGACCGGCCAAAAAGGGCGTCAGGGATTTCCGTCGGGTGATTTCACCGGAAAAACTCATGCCGCCAATTTGGACTTGAGCAGCGCCAGCACCTCGTCCACGGCCACCTTGCTGGCCTGCGCATCACGACGATGCTGGTACTCGACTTGACCTTCCTTGAGCGTGCGCTCACCAATGGTCACGCGATGAGGCACACCAATCAGCTCCCAATCCGCGAACATGGCGCCCGGACGTTCACCCCGGTCATCCAGAATCACATCCACACCGGCCGCCATCAACTCGGCGTACAGCTTCTCGGCTGCGGCCTTCACATCCGGGCTGCGGTCCGGGCCGATGGGGCACAGCACGACCGTAAAGGGTGCAATTGAATCGGGCCAGATGATGCCGCGCTCGTCGTGGTTCTGTTCGATGGCGGCGGCAGGCAAACGCGTGATGCCAATGCCGTAGCAACCCATTTCCATGAACTGGGGCTTGCCGTTGACGTCCAGAAAGGTGGCGTTCATGGGCTTGCTGTACTTGGTACCCAGCACGAAGACATGACCCACCTCAATGCCACGCTCAATGGCCAAAGCGCCCTTGCCGTCGGGCGACAAATCGCCCTCGACGACATTGCGCAGGTCCGCCACCAGGTCGGGCTCGGGCAGATCACGGCCCCAGTTGACGCCGGTGATGTGGTAACCCGCATCATTGGCCCCACAAATCCAGTCGGCGATCACGGCGACCTCCCGGTCCACTACCAGCCTGACCGGCTGTTTCAAGCCAATCGGACCAAGGTAACCGGGCGCGCAACCAAAGTGGTCCTCGATTTCAGCCACGGTTGCAAAGCGGTAGCCCGCATCCAGCCCGGGCAACTTGGCGACCTTGATCTCATTCATGTCGTGGTCACCACGCAGCAACAGTAGCCAGACTTGTGTCTTGACCACCTCCGCCCGCTCGTTAACCTGGTCCGTTGCCAGCACCAGGGACTTGACGGTACGCGACAGCGGCAAATCGAGCAATTCAGCCACTTGCTCGCAGGTACTGCGCCCAGGCGTAGCCGTCTTGGCCATGCCACTTGTCGGCATCGGGCGCGGCCCACTGGGCGCCCGCGCTTCGGCCTTTTCCATATTGGCGGCGTAGCCGCTGTCAGGGCAATAGACAATGGCGTCTTCACCCGTCGCCGCAATCACCTGAAACTCCTCGCTCACGTCGCCCCCAATGGCGCCGCTGTCGGCCGCCACCGCCCGGTAGCGCAGCCCGAAGCGGTCGAAAATGCGGCGGTAGGCGTCACTCATGACGCGGTAGCTCTGCTTGGCACCGTCCAAGTCCCGGTCAAAGCTGTACGCATCTTTCATGGTGAACTCACGGCCGCGCATCAAGCCAAAGCGCGGTCGCCGCTCATCGCGAAACTTGGTTTGAATCTGGTACAGGTTCCTGGGCAGCTGCTTGTAGCTGCGAAACTCCTGACGTGCAATGTCGGTGATGACTTCTTCACTGGTGGGCTGAACGATATAGTCGCGATCGTGCCGGTCCTTGATGCGCAACAGCTCGGGGCCGTTGGTCGTAAAGCGCCCGGTCTCCTGCCACAGTTCGGCGGGTTGGATCACCGGCATGCTCAGCTCGACAGCGCCCGAGCGGTTCATTTCTTCGCGAACAATTGCCTCGATCTTTCGGATCACGCGCAAGCCCATGGGCATGTAGCTGTAGATTCCCGCGCCCAGCTTTTTGATCATGCCGGCACGTGTCATCAGCTTGTGGCTGACGACTTCCGCATCTGACGGTGCTTCTTTCAGAGTTGTGATGAGGAACTGGGAGGCTTTCATGGGTGTGCTCGATCGCTCTGGGGTCTGATCCCATTGAAAGCGCAGCGCGTGCTGTGCATAATGGTCTCAGTTTAAAAATTGGGGTTTGATTATGCTTGACCGGGACGGCTTTCGGCCGAACGTCGGCATCGTCCTGCTCAACCAGAAGAACCAGGTATTCTGGGGCAAACGCATTCGTACCCACTCGTGGCAGTTCCCGCAGGGTGGCATTGACCGGGGGGAAACCCCTGAACAAGCCATGTTCCGTGAACTGCACGAGGAAGTAGGGCTCCAGCCGGAGCACGTCTGTATTGTGGCCCGTACCCGCGACTGGTTGCGCTACGAGGTGCCAGACCGATTCATTCGCCGCGACGCGCGCGGCCACTACAAAGGTCAGAAACAGATCTGGTTCTTGTTGCAATTGACAGGCCACGACTGGGACTTGAATCTGCGCGCGACCGACCATCCGGAGTTTGACGCCTGGCGTTGGAACGACTACTGGGTGCCCTTGGACGCCGTGGTGGAGTTCAAACGCGGCGTCTACGAAATGGCGCTGACGGAGTTGGCCAGGTTCCTGCCCCGCCATGATCAGCGCAATCGCTTCTTGCGGCAGGGCAGCCGCTTGCGCGATCCAACTGGATTGACGCAGCACGGCCTCACACAAGCTTGCGCAGGCGCACTGGAACTGCCACCTGGCGCGAGCTTCGAGCCAGACCCTGGCACCAGTTTTTCAGCCGATTCAACCGGAAGCACAAGTGCGTTTTAAACCCTTCCCTTTGGTTGCTCTGTTCGTCGTCTGGACGGGTGCAGTGGGCCAAGTCCCCACGAGTGGTGGGGACTGGCAAGAATCCGACGTCCCGCCTCCACCGTCGGTGAGTGACAAGGACCTCATCCCGATCGACATGCCAGCCAACCTTGCGCTTCGATTCGGCGTGGACCCCAGCACGCTGGCGATCACCAAGGACGGCGTAATTCGCTATGTGATGGTGGCGGCAAGCCGCACTGGCTCGCGCAATGTCATGTACGAGGGCGTGCGCTGCGCCACCAGCGAGGTAAAGACCTATGCACGACAAGACTGGTCTGGCCAATGGGCTCCCGTCTCCCAGGCGCAGTGGCGGCCGTTACAGGGCGGCGGCGCGGCGGCGCACGCCATGGCACTGTCGCGCCAGGGCGCTTGCTCGGGGCGCTCGGTGAGCACGGACTCCGTGACTGTCCTTATCAGCAAATTGAAGAACTGGAAGCCGGATTCGCGCTGATTCGTACCCTACCTGCTCAGCACCATGTTGTCCCGATGCACCATCTCGGGCTCTGCCACGTAACCGAGCAGTTTTTCGATCTCACTGGAGGGTTTGCCGCAAATCAGCCTGGCTTCGACGCTGGCGTAGTTGGCCAACCCGCGCGCGATCTCCCCACCATCGGCCGCGCGCACGGCAATTACGTCGCCACGGGAGAAATCCCCCTCCACCGAGGTCATGCCGATTGGCAACAGGCTCTTGCCTTCCGCCCGCAGTTTGGTCGCAGCACCGGGGTCCACCAAAACGGAACCGCGCAATTGCAGATGATCCGATATCCATTGCTTGCGCGCCTGGGTCTTTTGGGTCTGCGCGACCAGCAAGGTCCCGATGACGTCGCCCCGAGCCAGCCGTAACAAGGCATCAGGCTCGCGACCCCAGGCGATCACGGTCGATGCGCCCGAACCTGCCGCCCGCTTGGCTGCCAAAATCTTCGTGAGCATCCCGCCTCGACCCAGGCTGGAGCCGGCTCCCCCCGCCATCGCTTCCAGGGCCGGGTCGCCTGACTTGGCCCGGCGAACCAACTGGGCTGTGGGGTCCTTCCTCGGGTCGGCGGTATAGAGCCCATTCTGATCCGTCAGAATCACCAACACATCGGCCTCCACCAGATTGGCCACAAGTGCCCCCAAGGTGTCGTTGTCACCGAACTTGATTTCATCATTGACGACGGTATCGTTCTCATTGATGACGGGCAAAACACCGAGCTTCAGCAGCGTCAACAAGGTCGAGCGTGCATTGAGGTAACGCTCGCGGTCTGCCAGGTCGGCATGCGTCAGCAGCACTTGCGCGCTACCCAATCCGTGTTCACGCAGCTTGGTCTCGTACATCTGCGCCAAACCCATTTGCCCGACGGCGGCGGCGGCCTGCAATTCGTGAATTTCGCGCGGTCTGGTGGCCCATCCCAGCCGCTTCATGCCTTCGGCGATGGCGCCACTGGAAACCATGATCAGTTCGCGCCCGTCCCGAACCAGTTGGGACATCTGCCGACACCACTCACCGATGGCCACCTCATCGAGCCCGCGACCCTCATTGGTGACGAGACTGGAGCCGACCTTTACGACGATGCGCTTGGCCGCGTGCAACTCATCTGAATGGGAATCCATTGTCATCCTGGCATGCCTCTCCCGGCTTCAAGGTCAGAAAGGCTGGTAAATCGAAGATAGGCATCACTCGGTGCGATCGACGAAACGCGGATCGACGTACTCGGGCTCGTGTGCAGACAGCTGCTGCCGCTGCAGATGCGCATAGACCGCCCTGATCAGCGGCTCGCAGCCCTCCCGGGTCAAGGCCGATATCTCGAAGACAGGCCCTTTGAACTTCAGACGCTTGACAAAGTCCTTTACCAAGGCGGCACGCGCGTCCGTGGCAATCATGTCGAGCTTGTTCAGCACCAGCCAGCGAGGTTTGGCGTACAACTCGGCATCGTACTTCTTGAGCTCATTGACAATCGCCTTGGCCTGAGCCACGGTATCAACGCCCTCATCGAAAGGCGCGAGGTCAACCACGTGCAGCAGCAGCCGCGTGCGCTGCAGATGCCGCAGAAACAGGTGACCCAAGCCGGCCCCTTCCGACGCGCCCTCAATCAAACCCGGCAAGTCCGCGACCACAAAACTTTGCTCAGGCCCCACGCGCACCACCCCCAGATTGGGATGCAAGGTCGTGAAGGGGTAATCGGCAATACGCGGGCGCGCGTTGGAAATAGCCGTAATCAGTGTCGATTTGCCCGCATTGGGCATCCCCAACAGGCCAACGTCGGCCAGGACCTTGAGCTCCAGCTTGAGGTTCTTCTTCTCGCCTGGCCAACCTGGCGTCTTTTGCCTTGGCGCACGATTGATGGCGCTCTTGAACCTCAGATTGCCAAATCCACCATCGCCACCTTTGGCAATCGTGATCACCTCGCCCGGCTTGAGCAATTCATACAAGACCTCTCCAGTCTCGGCGTCTGTGATGATGGTGCCGACCGGCATCTTGAGCGTGATGTCCGCCCCAGCTGCCCCAAACATGTCCGAACCCATGCCATGTTCACCACGCTTGGCGTCGTGACGACGCGAAAAGCGGTAGTCCACCAGGGTATTCAGGTTGGGGTCCGCAACGGCGAACACATGGCCACCGCGGCCGCCATCACCCCCATTGGGTCCACCAAACTCTTTGTATTTTTCGTGCCGAAACGAGACGCAGCCAGCACCGCCATCTCCGGCCGAGATGTCGATATACGCTTCATCAACGAATTTCATAACGGGGGCACACTTTCTTGCAAGTCCAATCTCACGGCCGATGTTCAGTATCGCGCATCAAGCATCCGGTCTTGACTGAAATCGCTGGCCGGACAGATTTCCAGGGTCTACAAACGAAAAACCCCGCGTCAGGCGCAGGGTTTTCACAGGAGGTATCGGTGACCTAAGCAGTCGTGACACTCACCGTGTGCTTGTTGAGCATGCCCTTGACGGCAAACGAGACGTGCCCATCAACGAGTGCAAACAAGGTGTGGTCCTTGCCGACGCCAACATTGGTACCGGGATGGAACTTGGTGCCGCGCTGACGCACGATGATCGAGCCTGCGCTGATCAATTCACCACCAAACGCCTTGACCCCAAGCATCTTTGGCTGGGAATCGCGCCCATTTCGCGTAGAGCCGCCGCCTTTTTTCTGTGCCATGACTGCTGCTCCTTATGCGGCAATGTCGCCCACCAGCAGTTCCGTGAACTGTTGGCGATGACCCTGACGTTTCTGGTAATGCTTGCGACGACGCATCTTGAAGATGCTCACTTTGTCGTGCTTGCCGTGCGCCACCACAGTGGCTTTGACTGTTGCACCGGACACCAAGGGCGTGCCAACCTTGAGCTCGGCGCCGTTTCCGACTGCCAAAACCTGGTCGATCACAATCTCTTGGCCTACGTCCGCAGCAATCTGTTCTACTTTAATTTTTTCGCCAGCCGCAACACGATACTGTTTGCCGCCGGTTTTTATGACCGCGTACATATTGACCTCTACTATATTCAGCTCTGAGAACGGATTTTCACAGAGCCTTGGAGTATAGCACGAAGTCACTGTTTTCCGAAATTCGCAGCGCTGGCCGCAAGCCAACGGCTCCGCCTTCCTATAATCGCCATACTTTTGCGGTCCATCTTCTTGCACGCCCATTCCTCCAACTCGGCTGAGTCACTCGCCATCATTGCGCCCGACATGGCTGCGGTCGACCGGGTCATTGCCCAACGGCTTGAATCTGGCGTTCCCCTGGTGGGCAACGTATCCCGCTACATCATTGCGGCAGGCGGGAAGAGGCTGCGCCCCTCTCTGTTGCTGTTGACATGCGGCGCATTGGGCTATCAGGGCGAACAGCGTTTCAATCTAGCTGCGGTAGTCGAGTTCATTCACACCGCGACATTGCTTCACGACGATGTGGTGGATGCGTCGACCCTGCGTCGCGGCAATGCGACAGCAAATGAAACATTTGGTAACCCGGCCAGCGTCCTGGTGGGAGATTTCCTGTATTCCCGAGCGTTCCAGATGATGGTCCAAGCGCAGGACATGCGCATCATGGCTGTACTGGCGGACGCCACCAACGTGATCGCAGAGGGCGAAGTACTGCAACTGATGAACATGCACAACGCGGGTCTTGATGAAGCCGGCTATCTGCAAGTGATTCGATCCAAGACGGCCAAGTTATTTGAGGCCAGTGCCCGAGTTGGCGCCATCCTGGCCAATGCGAACCCCGAGATGGAAGAGGCTTGCGCAAACTATGGCCAGGCACTGGGAACAGCCTTTCAGGTCATCGACGACGTCCTGGATTACGCAGGCGACGTGAGCGTCATGGGCAAAAACCTGGGCGACGACCTGCGTGAAGGCAAGGCCACACTGCCGCTCATAGCAGCGATGCAACGCGGATCAGACGGGCAACGCGAGACAATTCGATTGGCCATCGAGCGCGGCGATGTAGGAATGCTTGGTCAGGTTGTACGTATCGTGCACGAGACTGGCGCACTGCAGGTGGCCCAGCATGCCGCCGCGGCCGAAGCCAGGCGCGCCGTCTGTGAAGCAAGCCTACTTCCAGCCACGCCGCACGCAAGGTGTTTGATACAATTGGCCGCTCAGCTTCTGGAGCGCCAACACTGAGGGTCCACCTCACAAAACGGCTCCAAGCGGGGTGTAGCTTAGCCTGGTAGAGCGCTACGTTCGGGACGTAGAGGCCGGAGGTTCGAATCCTCTCACCCCGACCATTGCTTTGATAGCCCGGCGAGGTCTGTTGTCAATCAGCGTCCCTCAGTGGCATCCGGGGGGCCTTTCGATTTACATCGACCGGGCAATCAGCGATGATTGCGCCATCTCCCTTACAAGCGATACGATTCAGGGCTATGGCCGCCGTTGACACAACCCACCGAGACTCCCATGTCATGGCTCTGCCTGGTTTGGGTCGCGCATTGATCTTGGCGGGCAAGCTTGGGCAAAAGTCAGCCGAGGAAATCTACCGCAAGGCCGAGGCCAGTCGGACCAGCTTCATCGCCGAACTGACGGGATCGGGAGCCGTCTCGGCAGCGGACTTGGCGCACACCATGTCGACCGCCTTCGCCGCGCCCCTGGTCGACGTGGACGCAATTGACCTCCAGCGCGCCCCCAAGGATCTACTTGATCCGAAGATCTGCCAAGCCTACCGAATCATTGTGCTGAGCAAGCGCGGCAACCGCCTTATAGTTGCAACCGCTGATCCTTCAGATAGTCAGGCTGCGGAGAAGATCAAGTTTGCCACCCAGATGGGTGTGGACTGGGTGATTGCCGAATACGACAAGCTGTCGCGCATCGTCGCGGCCAGTTCGGTCTCTGCGTCGGATACGATGGACAACATCATCGGCAGCGACTTTGAATTCGATGATAGTTTTGATGAAGCCATTGCTGAGTCGACTGAGACCAACGTCTCGGAAGTCGAGGACGCCCCAGTCGTTAAGTTCCTTCACAAGATGCTGCTTGATGCCTTCAGCATGCGGGCATCGGACTTGCACTTCGAGCCCTACGAACACAACTACCGGGTCCGGTTTCGGATTGACGGGGAGTTGCGTGAAATTGCCTCGCCACCCATTGCCATCAAGGACAAGCTGGCGTCTCGCATCAAGGTCATCTCGCGGATGGATATCTCGGAGAAGCGTGTCCCGCAAGACGGCAAAATGAAGCTCAAGGTGGGGCCTGACCGAGTCATCGACTTCCGTGTCAGCACTTTGCCAACGCTGTTTGGTGAGAAGATCGTGATCCGGATTCTGGACCCGAGCAGCGCCAAACTCGGCATCGACGCGCTGGGCTATGAGCCAATCGAAAAAGAGCGCCTGATGCAGGCAATCGCCCGTCCCTATGGAATGATTCTGGTCACCGGACCGACCGGCTCCGGCAAGACCGTTTCGCTGTACACGTGTCTGAACCTGCTCAACAAACCTGGCATCAATATCGCCACCGCGGAGGATCCCTCGGAAATCAACCTGCCCGGCGTCAACCAGGTCAACATGAACGAGAAAGCAGGGCTGAGTTTCGCGGTGGCTCTCAAGGCGTTCCTGCGCCAGGATCCGGACGTGATCATGGTGGGAGAAATCCGGGATTTGGAAACAGCCGACATCTCCATCAAGGCGGCCCAAACCGGCCATTTGGTTTTGTCAACCTTACACACCAACGACGCGCCGACCACGCTGACGCGCATGCGAAACATGGGCATTGCGCCGTTCAACATCGCATCCAGCGTGATCCTGATCACCGCGCAACGCCTGGCGCGTCGGCTGTGTCCGAACTGCAAGACACCTTCGGACCTTCCCCGCAAGGCATTGCTCGACGCCGGGTTCGATGAATCAGAGCTTGATGGCACATGGGTCAGCTACCGTGCGGTTGGTTGCTCAATGTGCAACAACGGCTACAAGGGACGTCTTGGTGTCTACCAGGTAATGCCCATCACTGAAGAGATACAGCGCATTATCTTGCGCGACGGCAGTGCCTTGGATATTGCAGAGCAAGCCCGTCGAGAAGGCGTACGATCATTGCGGCAGGCTGGCTTGCACAAAGTCAAGCTGGGGGTGACTTCACTCGAAGAAGTCCTCGCGGTCACCAACGAGTAAACCAGTAACGCAGGGGAAAACATGGCCAGTGCAAAACCAAAGGTCGGCAAGGAATCCGTGTACGAGTGGGAGGGAAAGGACCGGAATGGAAAACAGGTCCGCGGCGAAACCCGCGCCGCTGGCGAGAACCAAGTCAAGTCAGCACTACGCCGACAAGGGGTGACACCCACAAGAATCAAGAAGCGCCGAATGAGCGCGGGCCGATCCATCAAGCCTAAGGACATTTCGATTTTCACGCGCCAGCTCGCCACCATGATGAAGGCAGGCGTGCCGCTGCTGCAGGCTTTCGACATTGTGGGCCGCGGCAATCCCAACCCCAGTGTCACCAAGATGCTGAATGACATCCGCACCGACGTGGAAACTGGCACTTCGTTGAGTGTCGCGTTCCGGAAGTTTCCTCGCTATTTTGACAACCTCTACTGCAATCTGGTTGAGGCCGGGGAGCAGGCGGGTATCTTGGACCAGTTGCTGGATCGTCTCGCGGTTTATTTGGAAAAGACCGAGGCCATCAAGTCGAAGATCAAGTCAGCGCTCATGTACCCGATCTCCGTGTTGGTGGTTGCATTCGTCGTGGTCGCGGTGATCATGTTGTTCGTGATCCCAGCCTTCGAAGAGGTTTTCAAGTCATTTGGCGCCGACCTCCCCGCACCGACATTGGTCGTCATTGCCATCAGCAAGATCTTCGTCAAATGGTGGTGGCTAATTTTTGGTGGCCTCGGCGGTGGCTTCTACTTCTTCATGGAAGCCTGGCGCCGCAACGAGAAGGTTCAGATGTTCATGGATCGGCTCCTGCTGAAGTTGCCGATTTTCGGCACCTTGGTTGACAAATCGTGCATCGCCCGATGGACCCGCACGCTGTCAACCATGTTTGCCGCAGGTGTGCCACTGGTGGAGGCCCTGGACTCGGTCGGTGGCGCGTCGGGCAATTCGGTTTACGCCAGTGCCACTCTGAAGATTCAGCAGGAAGTCTCAACCGGCACTGCCCTCACCACCGCCATGACCAACGCCAACTTGTTTCCATCGATGGTCTTGCAGATGTGTGCCATCGGTGAGGAGTCCGGCTCAATCGATCACATGCTGGGCAAGGCAGCGGATTTCTATGAGGCCGAGGTTGACGACATGGTAGCGGGCATTTCCAGCCTGATGGAGCCCATCATCATTGTGGTGCTCGGCGTCATCATCGGCGGAATCGTGGTGTCCATGTACCTCCCGATCTTCAAGATTGGTCAAGTGGTCTGATGCTGGTGGCGCATTGGTTTGAAGTCGCGCTGTTTGGCATCCTGGGTCTAGCCGTTGGCAGTTTTCTCAACGTAGTCATCCACCGCCTGCCCAAGATCATGGAACGGCAGTGGGAGGCTGAGTACGAACAGTCAAAGGGTGAGCAAGCGGTTTCGCGGGAACCCTTCAACCTGATGGTCCCTCGGTCGCGGTGTCCCCATTGTGGTCACCCAATTGGCTGGCAAGAAAACATCCCGGTACTGAGCTACGTATTCCTTCGTGGCAAATGCTCGGCCTGCGCTGCACCGATCAGCATTCGGTATCCTTTGGTGGAACTCAGCACCGCAGCCTTGTTTGCCTACTGCGGCTGGCGCTGGGGTGCGACGACTGCTGCGCTGGTGTGGAGTGGATTTGCCGCCGCCATCCTGGCGCTGGCGCTGATTGACTGGGACACAACCCTTCTGCCGGACGACATGACGTTGCCCCTGTTATGGGGCGGCTTGGTGGCGGCGACGCTGCAATGGACTGCCGTGCCATTGGCCTCTGCAGTCTGGGGGGTCGTAGCGGGCTACGTGTCCCTCTGGACTGTCTACTGGGTTTTCAAGCTGATCACTGGCAAGGAAGGTATGGGTTATGGTGACTTCAAACTCTTCGCTGCGCTGGGGGCTTGGTTCGGCTGGCAGGCACTGGTTCCGATAATTCTGATGGCGTCGATCATTGGTGCCCTGGTCGGAATTGCGATGAAGTTCTCAAATGGATTGCGTGAAGGCGGTTACGTTCCATTTGGTCCGTTTCTGGCTGGAGCCGGCCTTACTGCGATGGTATTCGGCCCCAACGCCATTCTGCGCACCATCGGGCTGTAACGAATGCCAGCGCCTGCATTGCGGCTTGCTATTACAGGCGGCATCGGCAGTGGCAAGAGCACCGTCGCCAGACTGTTCGTCAACCTGGGAGCCATACTGGTTGATGCCGACGCTTTGTCACACGAATTAACCGCGCCAGGGGGCGCTGCGATCGCGCCGATCATTGAACAGTTCGGCGCATCCGTGTTGACGCAAGATGGCGCACTTGACCGAAGTGCCATGCGCACCCGGGTCTTTGCTGACCCACAGGCGCGCCGCACTCTGGAGCACATCATGCATCCGCTTGTAGGACAACTCGCCTCCGAGCGTGGCCGCGACGCTGAACGGGCTGGGTTTGGCTGCGTGTTGTACGACATCCCCTTGTTGGCGGAGTCCTCAGGCTGGCGTCGGCGTGTTGATCGAGTCCTGGTCGTGGACTGCGATCCCGATACTCAGATCGAACGGGTGATGAACCGCAGCCAACTGAGCAGGACGGCGGTCGAGGCCATCATCGCCGCCCAGGCAACACGCGAACGGCGCCTGCATTGCGCCGATTGCGTCATCGACAACACGCACGTTTCGCTCGAGACACTGGCCTTCGAGGTCAAGCACCTCGCGAGCTGCTTCGGACTATGATCCAATCTGCCCCTGCCCGAACGGAAATAACCAGCGTGATTCTTTACGAGTACCCCTTCAACGAACGCATCCGAACGTATTTGCGCTTGGAGCACTTGTTCCTTCGTCTCAGGGAACTGATGGCGCGCTCCACGGCTCTGGACCATCACTTTGCTCTGACCACCATATTCGAAGTGATGGATGTAGGGTCGCGAGCGGACCTCAGATCGGATGTTCTGAAAGATCTTGACCGCCAACGTCAGTCTCTGATGAGTTACCGCGGCAATCCGGTCATCGACCAGCTCGTTCTGAATGAAGTAGTCGAGCAGTTGGAGGTTTTTTTTGCTGCCTTGAATGGGTTGCCCGGCAAAGCCGGTCAGTCCCTGACCGAAAACGACTGGCTGATGAGCATTCGCAGTCGAATCGGCATTCCCGGTGGCACGTGTGAGTTTGACCTTCCCGCCTACTTCGCGTGGCAGCATCAACCGGACACGGCACGCCAGTCCGACCTGCGTCGCTGGGCCCAATCCTTGACACCGCTGGCTGATTCGATCCATCTGCTTCTTAAACTCATACGCGATTCCGGTTCGCCCCAGAAAGTAATGGCTAACGCGGGGCAGTTTCAGCAAAATCTACCGCAGGGTCGCTCGTTTCAACTGCTTCGGCTGGCTGTGGATCCGGACTTGCGACTGATTCCAGAAATCAGCGGCAACCGCCTGATGGTCTCGATCCGATTGATGAAGCACGAAGGCGATGGTCGTTTGCACGTCAGCAGTGACAACGCCGTGTTTGAGCTAACACTGTGCTCATGAACAAAGCCAAGGAGTTGGACACCCAGTCAACGCGCTTGGTGACCTGCCCCGCCTGCGGCGGAGAAAGCGTTTATGGCAACACCAATCCCCACCGGCCATTTTGCAGCCACCGCTGCCGCGACATCGACCTGGGAAACTGGGCCAATGAAGACTTTCGCGTGAAAGTCGAACCCGAAGCTGACGCCGACTCGCTTGGCCTCCCATCAACACAGCAATAGGCTGTGGCGTTATCGGCCTGCCTGTACTAATTGTCGCCTTTGGGTTCCTGAGAAGTCGGGTTGCCGTGCGTCTCACCCTGAAAACCGCGCTCCTGCGCCAGCCATCGCAACACCGGTAGGGTGCCAGGGAGAATGGGTGCCACCTGCACTGGCAGTGTTTGCCAGGAAGAGGATTGCCCCTCGCGCATCTGCAAATCGCCGGCCCAAGCGAAGACCTTGCGAAACCTCAGCCGCACCAATGCATGCGGATAGTCAACCATCGCCACCTTCCAAGGCTCGGCCGATTCGATCATGATGCCTAACTCTTCGTGCAGTTCGCGCCTTAGCGCATCCTGCACAGTCTCACCGACTTCAATCTTGCCGCCCGGAAACTCCCAATAGCCACAATAGGCTTTGCCTAGCGGTCGAGAGGTCAGCAAGAAGCTACCGTCAGCCCTGATCAAGACGCCCACCGCAACTTCAACAGGCAGTCGCGGCAACTCCCCGTCGATGCGCGGTTCGTCCGGGTCAACCACCAAGGCCAACTCCGTCACTGAGCGTGCTTTCCCGCGTAGTCACGCGCAAACTGATAGGCCACCCGGCCGCTGCGGGAGCCTCGCTCAAGGGCCCACACTAGAGCCTGCGCTCGCGCCGCCTCAATCGCTGCTTGCCCGACTCCAAATGAGGCCAACCACTGCGCGACGATTGACAGGTATTCAGACTGACTGAACGGGTAGAAACTAACCCACAAGCCAAAACGCTCTGAAAGCGACACTTTCTCCTCCACCACCTCGCCAGGATGGACCTCGCCATCATCCGAGTGCGTGTAGGACAGGTTCTCCTTCATGTATTCGGGCAACAAGTGCCTGCGATTGCTGGTGGCATAGACCAGCACATTGGGTGTTGTGGCTGCCACAGAACCGTCAAGAATCGACTTCAGTGCCTTGTAGCCCGACTCTCCATCCTCAAAACTCAAATCATCACAGAAAACAATGAACTTCTCAGGCCGCTCGGACACCATATCGACGATGTCCGGGAGATCGATCAGATCCGCCTTGTCAACCTCGATCAACCTCAAGCCTTGTGCCGCGTACTCATCCAGGCAGGCTCGAATCAAAGATGACTTTCCAGTGCCTCTGGCCCCTGTCAGAAGCACGTTGTTGGCTGGTCTGCCAGTCACAAACTGCAAGGTATTGAGTCGAATCTTTTCCTTCTGCGGCTCAATTTCCTGCAGATCTCGCAGCCGCATTGCCCCAATGTGGCGCACCGGCTCCAAAGCACCGTACCCGGCACCACGCTTTCGATAGCGATAGGCCACAGACTGACTCCAATCAGGAGCGGTGAGACTCCTGGGCAAAGCCAACTCAATTCGGTCGATCAATTGCTCGGCTCGCGATAGCAGGCGGTCCCATTTCTCGTTCATGATTCCGTGCTCAGGATCGGTAGTCGGCGTTGATGGTCACGTAGTCATGGCTCAGATCACAGGTCCAAACCGTATCCTGCGCATCGCCGCGCCCCAGTACCACGCGCACCGTGATCTCACTTTGCTTCATCACCCGTTGCCCATCCTCTTCACGGTAGGACGGATTGCGCCCGCCGTGGACAGCCACCAGCACGTCATCCAGGTACAGGTCGATGGCAGTTTGCTCCAGGTCTTCGATCCCTGCGTAGCCAACCGCGGCAAGAATGCGCCCCAGGTTTGGGTCGCTGGCAAAAAACGCAGTCTTCACCAATGGCGAATGGGCGATGGCGTAAGCCACACGTCGGCACTCGTCGGCAGTGCGCCCGCCCTCAACCTTGACCGTGATGAATTTCGTAGCACCCTCGCCGTCGCGCACAATGGCTTGAGCAAGTCGCCTCGAAACCTCCAGCATGGCCACCTTGAGCGCGCGCCCATCACCACTGTCCAGCGAGTCAATGGGGGTGTGGGCCGCCTTGTTGGTTGCCACCACCACGAAAGAGTCGTTGGTCGATGTATCGCCGTCGACCGTCACCCGGTTGAACGAACCTTCGGCCAATTCCCGCGCCAGGGTTGGCAGCAAGTCCTGACTGAGGCAGGCATCGGTCGCCAAGAAGCCCAACATGGTCGCCATGTTCGGACGGATCATGCCCGCACCCTTGCTGATGCCGGTAACGCTAACCAGTTTCCCGCCGAGCATCAACTGGACACCAAACGCCTTGGCCACGGTATCGGTCGTCATGATGGCTTCTGCCGCACGCAGCCAGTTGTCTGCGCGCAAGTCTCCCAACGCCGCCGGCAACCCCGCCTCAATGCGGTCAATCGGAAGGGGCTCCATGATGACCCCCGTGGAAAACGGCAGGACCTGATTCGACGCTATGCCCAGAACATTGGCCAGCGCGGTACACGATTGGCGCGCCCGCTTCAGGCCCTCAGCTCCAGTGCCCGCATTGGCATTGCCGGTGTTGATGAGCATCGCTCGAACCGAGCCGGCCCCAGCCAGATGCTCGCGACAAATCTGTACCGGCGCTGCGCAGAATCGGTTTTGAGTGAAGACACCGGCAACCGACGCGCCCTCGTCTAGGAGAATGACGGTCAGGTCCTTGCGGTTGGCCTTGCGGATGCCCGCCTCAGCGACGCCGAGTCTGATGCCGGCTATGGGATAGATCTCGGCTGGATTGGGGGATCTGAGGTTCACTGGCATGTCAGGCTTTCGACATCAATCGTTTGAGGGCGGCGCGTCGGCAGAATCCTGTTCGACCCCGCGATGCCTCACGCGAGTTTGCCATGGCACTGCTTGTACTTCTTTCCGCTGCCGCAGGGGCAAGGGTCATTGCGACCCACCCGCGGCACCTCGGTCGGAACCCCGAATTTGGGCATGTGTCGGCTGGCCTCGTCCGTCGTCACTTCAATCTCGCCGCTTTCGGTCGGCGCGGTGTAGGTGACATTGGCGATGCTTTCGGCACGCTCTTCCATGTCCACGGCAGCCTGCTCCAGTTGTTCAGACGACTGAATTCGGACCGTCATCAGCACCTTGGTCACGTCGTTCTTCACGGAATCGAGAAGCTGGCCAAACAGCTCGAAGGCCTCGCGCTTGTATTCCTGCTTGGGCTGCTTCTGGGCATAGCCTCGCAAGTGGATGCCTTGACGCAAATAGTCCAGCGAACTCAAATGCTCACGCCAATGGGTGTCTATGCTTTGCAGCAGCACCATGCGCTCGAACTGTGTGAAGCTCTCGGCACCCACTTCCGCCACCTTGGCCGCAAAGACCGCGTTGGCCTGATCGCGCACTTTCTCGACAATATCCTCGCCCGTGATGGCACTCGCAGCGCTGACCTCTTGCTGCAGCGGTACCGGCACCTGCCATTCGTCGTTCAACAACTTCTCAAGCGTTGGGATATCCCACTGCTCCTCGACCGATTCAGCCGGGACATACTGCCTGACCAGATCGGCAAAGCAGCCTTCTCGCAGTGACGTGATCTGGGCAGACAAGTCAGCAGCATCCAGAATCTCGTTGCGTTGCTGGTAGATCACCTTGCGCTGATCGTTCGAGACATCGTCGTACTCCAGCAGTTGCTTGCGCATGTCGAAGTTGCGAGCCTCCACTTTGCGCTGCGCGCTCTCAATGCTTCGCGTGACAATGCCAGCCTCGATCGCTTCCCCGTCAGGCATCTTGAGACGATCCATGATGGCCTTAACGCGGTCCCCGGCAAAGATGCGCATCAGTGCATCGTCCAGACTCAAATAGAAGCGAGACGAGCCCGGATCACCCTGACGACCGGAACGGCCGCGGAGCTGATTGTCAATGCGCCTGGACTCGTGCCGTTCGGTGGCGATGATGCGTAATCCGCCAAGCGCCTTGACCGCTTCATGATCAAGCAACCATTGGGCCCGAATGGCCTCTATCTTCGACTGCCTGGCTATCGGGTCCAGGCCCTCATCGGCCTCGATCGCGTCCATCGCCTTGCTGACGTTGCCTCCCAAAACAATGTCGGTGCCACGCCCCGCCATGTTGGTGGCGATTGTGATCATTCCAGAGCTTCCGGCCTGGGCCACGATATCCGCCTCACGCGCATGCTGCTTCGCATTGAGAACCTGATGCGGCAACTTCTCAGCGTCCAGCAGTTTGGAAATGATCTCCGAGTTCTCGATTGAGGTGGTGCCCACCAGGACCGGCTGGCCGCGCTCATGGCATTCACGAATGTCCTGAATCGCGGCCTGGTACTTCTCGCGTGTCGTCTTGTAGACCCGATCAAGCTGATCTTCTCGGCGGCTCGGACGGTTGGGAGGCATGACCACCGTTTCAAGACCGTATATCTCCTGAAATTCGTAGGCCTCGGTGTCCGCGGTGCCGGTCATGCCGGCGAGTTTTCCATACAGCCGGAAGTAGTTTTGGAACGTGATCGAGGCCATGGTCTGGTTTTCGGCCTGGATCGCCACACCCTCCTTGGCCTCGACTGCTTGATGCAGCCCATCGCTCCAACGACGACCCGACATCAATCGACCCGTGAACTCATCCACAATGACGATCTCGCCATCCTGAACCACATAGTGCTGGTCGCGGTGGTACAGGTGATTGGCGCGTAAGGCGGCGTACAGGTGGTGCACCAGGGTAATGTTGGCCGGGTCATACAGCGTAGCCCCCTGCGGAATCAGCCCCAGGCCAAACAGGATGCCCTCGGCATTCTCATGCCCCTGCTCTGTCAGAAACACCTGGTGGCTCTTCTCGTCGACTGTGAAGTCGCCGGGCTTGGTGATGCCTTCACCGGTGCGCGGGTCAGCCTCACCCTCCTGGCGTTGCAACGAAGGAACCACCTTGTTGATGGCGATATAAAGGTCCGTGTGGTCCTCTGCCTGCCCACTGATGATCAGCGGCGTTCGCGCCTCGTCGATCAAAATCGAGTCCACTTCGTCAACAATAGCGTAATTCAGCCCGCGCTGGACGCGATCGGCAACCTCGTACACCATGTTGTCACGCAAGTAATCGAACCCATATTCGTTATTGGTGCCGTAGGTGATGTCGGCTCGGTACGCCGCCTGCTTTTCCTCACGAGGCATCTGCGGCAAATTGATGCCGACAGTCAGTCCAAGAAAGTTGTACAGCTTGCCCATCCAGACCGCGTCCCGATTGGCCAGGTAATCGTTGACGGTAACGACATGCACGCCCTTACCGGTCAGCGCATTGAGGTACACCGGCAGTGTCGCCGTCAACGTCTTGCCCTCGCCGGTGCCCATTTCGGAAATTTTGCCGTTGTGCAGCGACATGCCGCCCAGCAACTGGACATCAAAATGGCGCATCTTCATGACACGCTTGGAGCCCTCTCGCACAACCGCAAAAGCCTCTGGCAACAAACTGTCCAGCGACTCACCCTTGGACACCCGCTCTTTGAAATCCAGAGTCTTCTGACGCAGCGCATCATCGGTGAGCTTCTCAAACTCCAGCTCCATGGCGTTAATGCGAACCACGCTTTGCCGGTACTGTTTGAGCAGGCGGTCATTGCGACTGCCGAAAATCTTGGTAAGAATATTGGTGGCCATGAATGCAGAACCGCCCCACCAGCCCCCCTGGGCCAGCCGAACAGCGCAGTCCTTTGTTAGTCGAAGAAAGATGGGGTCGCCAGCGGCGAATTGCAATCGCCTCAACGCCAAAGCGCTGCGCCAGTTCAACCAAACCGACGATTTTACCTTTGACTTGGCAACGCTCTGCCAGTCGGCCCGGCAGACCTTAACGTGCCTTTAACGAAGCTGAACCGGCTTTTGCAAATTCGCGAACCTGAACCGACTGTCCGGCCGCCAGGAATTTTTGTGGGTTCTGGGGGACTCCCTGCACCAGCACTTCAAAATGCAAGTGAGGTCCAGTCGACCGCCCGGTCGTCCCGACCTCGGCGATCTTCTGACCCCTCTTGACCAAGTCGCCCTTCTTCACGAGGACCTTGGACGCATGGGCATAGCGTGTCAACAAATCGTTGCCATGGTCCACTTCGATCAAATTCCCATACGCGGGATGGAATTCCTGTGTTACCACCACACCACCCGCAGCAGCCAGGATCGCCGCACCAACATCGGCTTGATAGTCCAGACCGGTATGCAGCGCAGAGCGTCCCGTAATCGGATCAATACGCCAACCAAACACGGAACCCAGGCTGCCGACAACAATTGGCTGCTGCGTGGGCACCATCATGCTTCGCACCTTGAGATCAAACAGGCGGGACTCAATTACCGTCAGCAGATCAGTGCGCTGATCCGTGAGATCTTCCAGATCGCGCAAGGTACCCTGCAATTCGTCAATCGAAAGCGCACGCCCTGAGACCAGCGCACCGCCCTGGCCCGGTCGGCGCTTGATCTCTTCGGGATTGACGCCGGCCAGCCCTGAAACCCGCTCGCCAAGCGCTTCAAGCTGCATCATCTTGGCCTGCATATCGCCGAGCTTGCGGGCCATGACGTCAAGGTTCTCCCGCATGAAGCGATCACGTTGCTCGAATTCATCCTTGACGACCAGTCTGACCAGCGATCCGATGATCGGCCAACCTTCGCGAGCCCCCTTAAGGAAGACCCAATGGTAGAGGCCCGCCGCCACCAGCATCAATGCGAACGACGCAATGGCCGCCGACAGCAACAGCTTCGGACCGCTCAGATGAAAGGCCCTCGTTCGGGCCAGCCAGGCATCCGTGATAATCAAATGCATTCAGACTTCCTCTTGGCAACACGGCCCATGACCACCCGCCGACACCTTCCGATTCCGCTCCTGCAAGCGACGCAAGGCACGCCCGCGCTGGCCAGACTGATGGAGTTGTCGCAGGACTCGTCCGCACGACTGAAGGCCATTGAGTCTCTCATCCCTTCGTCGCTACGCCCGAGCGTGCAGGCAGGGCCCATCGATGGCAGCAACTGGTGCCTGCTGGTCGACAACAACGCAGTGGCCGCGAAAATCCGGCAAATCTTGCCCGCGCTGGAATCACATTTGCGGGTCAAGGGATGGGAGATTACCTCAATTCGGATCAAGGTCCAAATCTCCAGGGACCGTCGACCCGCCGCGACCTGAAGCAATCAAAAATGGTGCCGATTATCGGATTCGAACTGATGACCTACCGCTTACAAGGCGGTTGCTCTACCAACTGAGCTAAATCGGCGCTGGCGGTATTCTAAGGGAGTCGGCCCACGATCCGGCTGCGCCGAATCAGATTATTTCACTCGCTTGAGGGACGGGCGACCACCCGAAGTAGGTCGTGGAGGCTGTGGATCACGTGGTCGATTTCCAGCCTTGCCGCCCAACTGGTCACGGCTTTCGGTGCCGGTATCGGCCACCGACAGCAGTCCAACCGGGCCGGTGTCAGTCGGCACACCCGCCGCGACGCTGACCGCTGGAAACGACATGCCCTGCCCCGTCTCGCGGGCGTAAATGGCCAACACTTGGGCTATCGGCACCATGATATCGCGAGCTGTTCCGGCAAAACGTGCCTTGAACTCAATGAACTCATTGCCCAATTTCAGGGAACTGGTGGCATCCATGCTGACATTGAGCACAATCTCGCCGTCCTTGACATACTCGCGCGGCACCTGCACCGATTCATCGACCCGCACCGCCACATAGGGTGTCAGACCGTTGTCCGTACACCATTCATACAGCGCACGAATCAGGTACGGTCGAGTCGAGGTGGTGTCCAAACCATCAATCGTGGGCATCGCGGCCTCGACTTACTTTCGCATCACTTTTTCTGACGGCGTCAACGCCTCAATATAGGCCGGACGCGAGAAGATCCGCTCCGCGTACTTCAACAAAGGCGCCGCATTCTTGCTGAGGTCAATGCCGTAATAGTCCAGCCGCCAGAGCAATGGGGCGATGGCAACGTCCAGCATCGAGAAGCCGTCGCCCAGCATGTATTTGTTCTTCAGAAACACTGGTGCGAGTTGGGTCAAACGGTCGCGAATGTGGGCGCGTGCCTTCTCCAACGCTTTTTCGTTGCTTTTGGTGGCGCGCGATTCGAGGGTGGACACGTGGACGAACAATTCCTTTTCGAAATTGAGCAGGAACAAGCGCACGCGCGCACGGTCAACCGGATCACCGGGCATCAACTGGGGATGCGGGAAGCGCTCATCAATGTACTCATTGATGATGTTGGACTCATACAGAATCAGGTCGCGCTCGACCAGAATCGGAACCTGGCCGTAGGGGTTCATCACGCTGATGTCCTCTGGCTTGTTATACAGATCCACATCGCGAATCTCGAAGTCCATGCCCTTCTCGAACAGGACAAATCGGCAGCGATGCGAAAAGGGGCACGTAGTACCCGAGTACAAAACCATCATGGTGAGAGCTCCTAAAAATCAAAAGAGTGGGATGCATCATGCACGCCCACTCTGAAAGATCTGGCAAGCTCGCAAGCGAGCCAAACCAAACCGTCGACCTGTCTTACTTGATGTCTTTCCAATACGCTGCGTTCAGTCGCCAAGCCAGGAAGGTGAAGATGCCCAAGAAGATCAGCACCCACACCCCAATGCGAACTCGCGTGTTCTGAACCGGTTCGCCCATCCACTGGAGATAGCTCACCAAGTCCCCCACCGCCTGGTCGTATTGTTCGGGGCTCATGGTGCCGGGGCTGACCTGCTCCCACTTCTTCAGCAATTGTGTCGTGTGCCCATGCTCCACCACAGACTCAAAAACCGGGCGACGATCACCCTGCAGTTCCCACAGTACGTGCGGCATGCCGATGTTCGGGAACGCCAGGTTGTTCCAGCCGGTGGGCTTGCTGTCGTCACGGTAGAACGTGCGCATGTAGGTATAGAGGTAGTCCGCGCCACTGCCCTGCGAGCCAGCGCGCGAGCGGGCAATCACAGACAAATCGGGTGGGTTGGCGCCAAACCACTCGGCGGCCTGCTTGGGATCAATGGCCGCCTTCATGGTGTCGCCGACCTTGCCGTTGGTCACAAGGAGGTTGTCCTTGATTTGCTGGGTGGTCAGACCGATGTCCTGCAAACGGTTGAAGCGCATGAACGCCGCCGAATGACAATTCAGGCAATAGTTGGCAAACAGCTTGGCACCGTTTTGCAGCGCCGCCATGTCATTGGTCCGGTTGGGCGCCTTGTCCCAGGGCATACCGCCTTCGCTGGCATGCACGCCCGCGGTCAGACTGAACGCGGCAACCAATGCCAACATGATTTTCTTGCTAAACCCAATGGTCTTCATGAATCTTGTCTCCTGCTTAATGGGCCACGAATGTCACACGGCTGGGCACCGGCTTGGGTTCCCCCAGGCGACTCCACCATGGCATCAGCAGAAAGAACCCAAAGTAGAACAGCGTGCCAATCTGCGACACGCGACCGCCAAGGTTCGACGGTGGCAACATGCCCAGATAGCCCAAAACCAGGAAGTCAATCACGAAGACCGCGTACAGGTACTTGTGCCAGGTCGGCCGGTAGCGAATCGATTTGACTGGGCTGAAGTCCAGCCATGGCAGGAAGAACAAAATCACAACGCCGCCACCCATTGCCACCACGCCCCAGAACTTGGCGTCAATGGCCAACATCATCGCCACCACCACCACGGCAAAGCCGACGATGGCCGCCTTGAAGATGGCGGGCATCTTGATCTTGGCAACGCCCAAGCCTGCGCCGAGCAAAACACAGGCGATCAATACGTACATCATTTCGCTGGTGACCGCACGCAGCATCGAATAGTAGGGTGTGAAGTACCACACTGGCGCGATGTGCAGCGGGGTCTTGAGCGGGTCAGCCGGGATGAAGTTGTTGTACTCCAGGAAGTAGCCACCCAGTTCCGGCGCAAAGAACACGATCGCCGAAAACACGAATAAAAAGACGCCGACTCCAAAAATGTCGTGCACCGAGTAATACGGGTGAAACGGGATGCCGTCCAGAGGGCGCCCGTCCGGGCCTCGTGTGGCCTTGATCTCCACGCCATCAGGATTGTTGGAGCCAACTTCATGCAAGGCGATGATGTGCGCGACCACCAAGCCCAGCAACACCAATGGCACGGCGATCACGTGAAAGGCGAAGAAGCGATTCAATGTAGCGTCGCCGACCACATAGTCACCGCGAATCAGCAGCGCCAGATCAGGCCCGATGAAGGGGATGGCGGAGAACAGGTTGACGATCACCTGGGCGCCCCAATAGCTCATCTGGCCCCAAGGCAGCAAATAACCCATGAAGGCTTCCGCCATCAGCGCCAGAAAGATCCCGCAGCCAAAAATCCATATCAACTCGCGTGGTTTACGGTAGCTGCCGTACATCAAGCCCCGGAACATGTGCAGGTAAACCACAACGAAAAAGGCAGAGGCCCCTGTTGAGTGCATGTAGCGGACCAGCCATCCCCACGGCACGTCGCGCATGATGTACTCAACCGAGCCGAAAGCCAGCGCTGCGTCGGGCTTGTAGTGCATCGTCAGGAAGATTCCCGTGACAATTTGAAGCACCAACACCAGCAGTGACAGCGAGCCGAAGATGTACCAGAAATTAAAGTTCTTCGGCGCGTAGTACTCGCTCATGTGCTCTTTGAAGAGCTTTGTCAGGGGGAAGCGGTTGTCTACCCAATTGACGAGCTTTTCCGTCGCCGAGGCGTTTGGAGAGATTTCGTGAAATTCAGCCATGTCGTTCTTTCTTACGCCTTTTTGTCTTCACCAATCAGGAGCTTGGCGTCTGAGAGGTACATATGGGGCGGCACTTCGAGGTTATCGGGTGCAGGTACGTTCTTGTAGACGCGTCCAGCCATGTCAAAGGTTGACCCATGGCAGGGGCAGAAAAACCCGCCTTGCCAGTCATCTGGGAGCGAAGGTTGCGCACCGGTCTGGAACTTGTCCGACGGCGAACAGCCCAGATGGGTGCAGATGCCCACCGTGACAAAGATCTCAGGCTTGATCGAGCGCCCTTCGTTGCGCGCGTACAAAGGTGTCAGCTCGTCCGGATTGCGCGCTGACTTGGGATCGGCCAGCTTCGCATCGAGCGTTTTCAGGGCGGCGAGTTGTTCTGGAGTGCGACGCACGATCCAGACCGGCTTACCGCGCCACTCCACCGTCATTTTCTCGCCCGGCTTGAGGGCCGAAATGTCGGCTTCAACTGCGGCACCGGCCGCTTTGGCTTTCTCGGACGGCTGGAACGTGCTCACGAAAGGAACGGCAACGGCAGCCGTGCCAACCGCCCCGACGCAACTGGTGGCAATCAACCAGGTTCGCTTGCTGGAGTCGATCTGGCCGCTATCGGCAAGGGTTTCACTCATGGGGATCCTCAAGGAAAAACGACGCTACTGGGAACAACCCGTAATTGTAGCTGAGGGTAAGCGGCGGTTTTTTGAGCAAAAACTGAGCAGGATCAAGGCATTTGCGCAATACTGGCGACCTTTCAATCCTCAGGAGCAACAGGCATGGGAATGATGCAGGAATTCAAGGAATTTGCCGTCAAAGGCAACGTGATGGACTTGGCGGTTGGCGTCATCATCGGTGGCGCCTTTGGCAAGATCGTGGACTCGGTCGTCGGCGACCTGATCATGCCGGTAGTCGGCGCGATCTTTGGCAAACTCGACTTCTCCAGCCTTTTCGTGGTGCTCGGAACGCCCCCCGCCGGCACTGCCACGACACTTGACGCCTTAAAGAAGGCCGGTGTGCCGGTATTTGCCTATGGCAACTTCATCACCGTCGCCGTCAATTTCGCCATTCTGGCCTTCATCATCTTCATGATGGTCAAACAAATCAATCGTCTGAAGAAAGAGGCGCCCGCGCCGGCACCCGCCCCAACCGCCGAAGACGTCTTGCTGCTGCGCGAAATCCGGGACAGCCTGAAAAAATAGGCTCCCTGCGCGACGCGACGCGCTGGCCCGTGCGAGGCAGGGCCAAAGGCCGCACCGGGCCTGGTCAGCCTTGCCCTAGCGCACGGGCCATGCGGATCGCCTCGATCAAACTGGAGGCGTCCGCGCGGCCGGTTCCAGCAATATCAAAGGCAGTGCCGTGGTCCGGGCTGGTTCGCAACAGTGGCAGACCGAGTGTGACGTTGACGCCCTTGTCCACGCCCAGGTACTTCACCGGAATCAGGCCCTGGTCATGGTACATCGCCACGACTACATCGAACTCCCCAGGCCGCTGCAAGGTATTGCGGGCGCGCATGAACACCGTATCGGGGGCGAACGGCCCCAACGCATCAATACCGCGCTGACGCGCCGCTGCAATCGCCGGTGCAATCACCTCAAGTTCCTCGCGCCCGAACAGGCCGCCCTCGCCGGCATGGGGGTTGAGCCCGGCCACCGCGATCACCGGTGATCGGCCCAGGAGGGCTCGCAAGGACTGATCTGTGATGATCAAGGTTTGAAGCACGTTGTCCAGAGTGACCGCGTCCAGCGCCTCGCGCAAGGACACATGGATGCTGACCAGCACCGTGCGCATCTCATCGTTGGCAAGCATCATGCGCACCGGAACTTCCGCGATGTTCTTGCCCATGAAGGCAGCCGCTTGCGCCTGCAGCAGTTCGGTGTGACCCGGGAAGGCGGCGTACGGTAGTCCCGCCGCATGCAAGGCCTCTTTATGCAGCGGTGCCGTCACCATTGCGGACACCTCTCCCGCCAGCGCGGCCCGTGCTGCCCACACAATGCAATGCCCGGCGATCAATCCGGCAGCGGCACTGACCCGCCCGATGGCGACCGGCGCATCAGCCGGCACCACCTGAATCAGCGGTATGCAGCGCGGCGGCACCGCCAGTGCGTCGTCAGGTGAAGCGATTTTCGCAACAGGCAGCACAACCCCGTCGCCAGCAACGATTTGGGTGGCACGCCGCATGCTGCCAAGGTCACCGGCGACAAAGCAGCCGTGGGTCACATCGGGCGCATCCCGGAACGCCTTGGCGATGATCTCCGGGCCGATACCGGCGGGGTCGCCCAGTGTAATGACGATGGGTTTTTCCATGAACAAATGCGATCGGATCAGGCGGGGTTGTCGATGTCGACGAACGCATGCGCCAAACCCAGTTGCGCGGCCACATGGGCTGCCAGCGCCGCAACCCCATAACGCTCGCTGGCATGGTGGCCACAAGCCAAATAGGCCACACCACACTCACGCGCGTAGTGCGCCTGCGGCTCCGATATTTCGCCGGTTATGAAAGCCTGCGCGCCGGCGGCAATGGCCGCTTCAAAGTAACCCTGTGCGCCACCGCTGCACCAGGCGATCCGCTTGAGAGCGTTGCGCCCCGTTCCAACGAGGGTCACCGTATGGCTCAACACCCGTTCAACGTGAGTCGCCAATGCTTGCGGGTTCTCGAACTGGCTACCGTCCGCGCGCTCGCCCAGAAAACCAAGGTCCTGCTCGCCAAATCGCTTGGTGGCGCTCAAGCCCAGCTTGCGACCGAGCTGCGCGTTGTTGCCCAGTTCGGGGTGCGCATCGAGCGGCAAGTGGTAGGCAAACAAGTTGATGTCGTGAGCCAGCAAGAGGGCCAGCCGTTGCTTCATCCAGCCCGTGACGCGCCCGTCCTGCCCACGCCAGAACAGACCATGGTGGACCAAGATCGCGTCGGCATCCTCCAAAATGGCCGCCTCGATCAGGGCACGACTGGCCGTCACGCCCGAGACCAACTTGCGCACCGTCGCCTTGCCCTCGACCTGCAGACCATTGGGACCGTAGTCCTTGAAACGCTCTTGCTGCAGCGTCGCCTCCAGGACACTCAGAAGCGTTTCACGCGAAACTTCGGTGGGTAAGGACTGGGGCATCGTGAGTGTTCGGGAGGTCAAAGACGAATTGTCAACCATCTGACGGCGTGTTGTTCAAGTCCCCGCCGGACACACCAAACTGCTCCATCTGCACACTGCTGTCGCAACCAGTACCTTGCGATATCCAGCGCGAAGCTAGACGCGACAGCACCACGGCGCCAACTGGTGCCGCGCCGTGCAACCAGCCAGGCAAGGCTCGATTCAAGGCGGTGCGCGGCGCGGTCACGGCTGTGCAGCGGTACTGCTGCGCCATGTCGTCCCATTGCACCGCCATGCAGGCACCGTGGCGCCTTCTGGTCAGGAGTACGCCCAAGGGACAGGGCTCCAGCAGGCAGCACACACCACAACCATTGCAGGGCACACCTTCAAGCGGCTTCGATGGCGCATCTGCATGGATGTAAATCAGGCGGTGAGAGCTCATGGGGCCACTTTACAACGCCAAGTTCGACCCCAGTTGATATCGGTATCGAACCAGCCTCACCGGCAATGTCTCCCTGCGAGGCCTACAATTTCCGACGCGCCCACTGAATCCATTGGTGGACGATTTGACCTCTGTGGAAACCACATGAAACGACTTTGGCTGCTTTTCTCGCAAACCGCGACCATCTTGTTGGCCGGCTACTTTGTGGTTGCAACACTCCAACCCGAGTGGCTCGGCAAGTCCGCCGCCTCTCTTGGCACTGTGGCAACGGTCGAGGCGCCCGCCACGGGGCAGGCAAGCGCACCGGTTGGCAGTTTTCGCCTGGCCGCTCAAAAAGCCTCTGCCACCGTGGTTAGCATCAACACCAGCAAGGCAGCACGCAGGAATCCCCGTGCCGAAGACCCTTGGTTCAAATTCTTTTTTGGCGATCAAGGCGGGGAACCCCAGTCAGGTTTGGGGAGCGGCGTGATAGTGAGCGCCGACGGCTACATCCTCACCAACAACCACGTCGTTGAGGGCGCCGATGCCATCGAGGTGGTTCTCAACGATAGCCGGCGCGCCCAAGCCAAGGTGATCGGCACTGACCCCGAGACTGACCTGGCAATTTTGAAAATTGAACTCGACAAGCTGCCCGTGATCACGCTCGGCAGTTCAGACGCCCTGCAAGTCGGGGACCAGGTACTGGCCATCGGCAACCCGTTTGGCGTCGGACAGACCGTTACCAGCGGCATCGTGAGTGCCTTGGGGCGCAATCAATTGGGTATCAACACCTTTGAGAACTTCATCCAGACCGACGCAGCCATCAACCCCGGCAACTCGGGCGGCGCACTGGTGGACATCAACGGCAACCTGCTGGGCATCAATACAGCCATTTATTCGCGCTCAGGCGGCAACATGGGAATCGGCTTTGCCATTCCCGTGTCGACCGCCCGCATGGTGATGAATGGCATTGTCAAGGATGGCCAGGTGACGCGCGGCTGGATTGGCGTGGAGCCCAACGAGTTGTCTGCCGAGTTGGCCGAGACCTTTGGCGTCAAGGCCAAGCAGGGTGTCGTCATTACCGGCGTGCTGCAGAACGGACCGGCAGCCCGCGCCGGCATCCGGCCTGGCGACGTGATCGCCAGTGTCGCGGGCAAGCCGGTGGGCAATGTTTCCGAACTACTGTCCGGGGTTGCTGCCCTGAAGCCCGGCACGGCCTCGCCCTTTAGCGTCATTCGTCGCGACGAGCAAGTGGTACTGCAGGTTACGCCAGGGGTACGACCAAAGCCCAAGCGGCAGGTCCAATGAATCCGCGCGCCCGACGCGCGACACCGTCAAACCTTGGCCGCTTCCGATTCATCCTCGGGCGCTTTGGTGTGTTTAACGAAGATCTGCGCGGCCCAGATGCCGACCTCATAGAGCAAACACATGGGTAGCAGCAAAGCAATCATGGAGACCGGATCCGGCGGCGTCACCAAACCCGCAACCGCTGCAGCCCCGACCACAAAATAGGCCCGAAATGACTTGAGCTGAACAATGGTCACCATGCCCATGCGCGCCAGAATGATGACCGCAATCGGCACTTCAAATGCCACGCCAAAAGCGATGAACATGGTGATCACAAAGTCCAGGTAGGCCTCTATGTCAGGCGTCACGGCCACCGAGGCCGGCGACATCTTCTGAATCGCCGGAAAAGCCTGGCCAAACACGAAAAAGTAGCAAAAGGCCGCCCCCGCGTAAAACAGCAAGGTGCTCGCCACCACCAGTGGCATGACCAGTCGGCGTTCGTGTTTGTAGAGTCCGGGCGCCACGAAGGCCCAGACCTGGTAGAGCACCCATGGCAGGGCTACCCCGACTGCCACCATCACGGAGACCTTGATCGGCACCAGAAACGGCGACACCACGCCCACCGCGATCATCTTGGACCCTTCGGGCAGGGCTTTGACCAATGGCATTGCCAGCAAGTCATACAACTGCGAAGGACCGGGATAGAACAACAACACGATCAGCACCGCCCCAATGCCATAGGCCGCATACAACAGACGGTCGCGCAGTTCAATCAGGTGTTGGACAAATGGCTGCTCGGTTCCGGCAAGCTCGTCGTCCTTCTTGGAAGGCTCAGTCATCGCGTGTCATGTCGGCACTTAACCGTTCCACTTTTGAGGCCGAAAGCGCGCTACCCGCGCCGCGCCGGACTGAACGTGCGTGCGCACGCCGCTGCGCGCCTTGTACCACCGCGGCGTAGCCCCTTGTTTGACGCGCCACTTCTTCCTGGGATGCTGGTAAGCCGGCAAGACAACCGACGAAACCTCGGACGAAGCCTGTGCCGCCGTATCAGTCGCTTCAGCCCAGGACTTTTCGAAATCGCTGGCGTTGGTTTGAATCGTGCTTTCCACGTCACGCGCGGCGCTTTCCATCGAGTCCTTCATCTTTTTCAGTTCGTCGAGTTCCATCGAACGACTGACCTCGGACTTGACCTCCGCAACGTAACGTTGCGCGCGGCCCAACAACGTGCCGATGGTGCGCGCCAGTCCCGGTAGTTTTTCCGGGCCGATCACGACCAATGCTATCCCGCCGATGATGGCGAGCTTGGTAACGCCAATGTCAAGCACTTAAGCCTTGGTTTTGGCTTCAACGTCAATGGTTTCCTTGGCGGCCGCTGGCGCGCCCGCCACTTGCTGCACCGGTGCTGCCGGTGTCGCTGCTTCGGCAGCCTTGTCGCTACCGTCTTTCATGCCGTCCTTGAACCCTTTGACGGCGCCACCGAGGTCCGAACCAATGTTCCTGAGCTTCTTGGTACCAAAAATGACAATGATGATCACCAGAAAGATGATTAGATGCGTGGTCGACAAACCCATGGTGTTCTCCTAAGAAATTGACGCGATTTTAGTCGCCCACCCACAACGTAGTGGACGATCTCAACAAATTAACCCCGCAGCCAGGGCCGAGGCCCGCCCATCACATGAACATGCAGGTGTTGAACTTCCTGCCGCCCTTCAGCGCCAGTGTTGCTCAACACCCGGAATCCGCCGTCCGGATACGGGTTGCAGCCCTCCTGCAACGCCAGCTTGGGTGCCAGCACCATCATGCGTCCCATCAGGGCAGCATGCTCCGGACCGAGTTGCGCCAGGGATGGAATATGCAACTTCGGAATCATCAGGAAATGCACAGGCGCCCAGGGATGGATGTCGTGGAAGACAAAAAGTTCATCGTCCTGGTAGACCACCTTGGACGGTACCTGCCCTGCAGCGATCTTGCAGAACAGGCAACTCGCGTCGAAACTGACAATCGGCGCACTCATACCGCGGCTCCTATCGGCAGACCCTTGTTCATGGCCACCATGCCGCTCACGATGCGGTACAGGAACCAGACCGAAATCAGCGCCCAGGCGATCCAGCCCGGGAAAATGAACAGAATCCACAGCGGGATGGTCACCAGGTACAAGGTGGCTGCGATCAAAACACTCCGGATTCGCCACCTGAAGTGCGAGGCGTGCCAGGTGCCCTCGGCCTTGTCACGGTTGACCAGATCCAGCACCAGCGCCACGATCAGCAGCACCGGGCCAAACTGCCCACCGGGAACGATGGCGCCAATGGCGACAATCAGGTGCAGGATGTAGCTGATCGTGCCCACGGTAGTGAGCGACTGAAGCTGCTGCGAATCAGGCGGGATCTGGGTCATTTCACCACTCCTTCACGGGACTGTGCCTTGCGCAGCGCCTTCTCTTCCATACCGCTGGTACCGGCACGCCGGTCCAGCTCCGTCAAAACGTCGGCTGGCTTCAAGCCATAGTGCGCCAGTGCCACCATGCAGTGAAACCACAGATCGGCCACTTCGTTGACCACCTTGGCCGTGTCACCACCGTGATCAGCGTCCTTGGCCGCCATCACCACCTCGGTGGCCTCTTCGCCGATCTTCTTGAGAAACGCGTCCGGCCCCTTTTGCAGCAGGCGCGCCACATAACTGGTGTCGGCATCGCCACCACGCTGGGGCAAGCGACTCTCGATGACGATGGCCAGACGCTCCAGCGTATCAGCGCCGTCGCCGGTGGTGGCATCCGTGGGTGGCATGGTCTTCATTGGTAAATGGTATGGGGATCTTTGAGGACCGGCTCGGTCACCTGCCATTGGCCGTCCTTGAAAACACTGAAAAAGCAACTGTGGCGACCAGTGTGACAGGCAATCCCCGGCTGGTGCCCGGTCTGGGTGACCTGCAACAGCAGCACATCGTTGTCGCAATCGACGCGAATTTCATGCACGGTCTGCACATGACCGGATTCTTCGCCCTTAAACCACAGCTTGCCCCGTGAGCGACTGAAGTACACGGCACGGCCCAGCTCCGCAGTCTTTTGCAAGGCTTCGCGGTTCATCCAGGCAAACATGAGCACGTCCTTGCTGCCCAGCTCCTGCGCGATCACCGGCACCAGGCCCTGGGCGTCCCACTTGATATCGTCCAACCAGTTCATGCATGAATTGTCCGTGATTTGAAGGCGCAGACAGAAAACAGGCGAATTGCAGGGCCATCGTTACGCCAGCTCTGCCGGGCCGCTGAAGTCGCCCCAGCAGGGGAAGGCGCCGCGGCACGCAGTGCGCAAGCCTACGCGGGTTATCAGATCCTCACCGGAATGCCGCGCAACGCCATAGCCGCCTTGGCCTGGGCCACGGTGTACTCGCCGTAGTGGAAGATGCTTGCCGCCAGCACCGCATCGGCGCCGCCCAGCTGGATGCCGTCGGCAAGGTGATCCAGGGTGCCCACCCCGCCCGAGGCAATCACGGGCACGCTCACGGCGTCGCTGACCGCCCGCGTCAACTCCAGGTCGAAGCCGGCTTTGGTGCCATCGCGGTCCATGCTGGTGAGCAGGATCTCCCCGGCGCCACGGCGCGCCATGTCGCGCGCCCAGGCCACCGCGTCGAGCCCCGTGTTCTTGCGCCCGCCGTGACTGAACACATCCCATCCGGGGCCGATTGCCTGACCCTGCGCATCCAGGCGCTGCGCCTCCTGCTCCGAGCGCCGCTTGGCATCGATCGCCACCACAATGCACTGCGCGCCGTACTTGTGCGAGGCGTCTTCGATCACCTGGGGGTTGGCAATGGCAGCCGAGTTGAAACTGGTCTTGTCCGCCCCGGCGTTGAGCAGGCGGCGCACGTCGTCCACGGTGCGAACGCCGCCACCGACGGTGAGCGGAATGAAAACCTGCGACGCCACCGCCTCGATGATGTGCAGGATCAGGTCGCGCCCGTCACTGGTGGCGGTGATGTCCAGAAAAGTGAGTTCGTCGGCACCCTGTTCGTTGTAGCGCGCCGCGATTTCCACCGGGTCGCCCGCATCACGAAGTTCGACAAAATTGACGCCTTTGACGACCCGGCCGCCGGTGACGTCGAGACAGGGGATGATGCGTTTAGCGAGCACTTTGATGAATCACGTTGGCCTAACCGTTCAACTCGTCAGCCCGCGCCTGGGCTGCGGCAAAGTCCAGGTCGCCGCTGTAGATGGCACGACCGCAAATCACGCCCTCAATGCCCTCGCTCTCCACGGCGCACAGGGCCTCGATATCGGCCATGTTGCTCAGTCCGCCGGAGGCGATCACGGGAATGGTCAGGGCCTGCGCCAGCTTGACCGTGGCGTCGATGTTGATGCCCGACAACATGCCGTCGCGGCCAATGTCGGTGTAGATGATGGACTCGACGCCGTAGTCTTCAAACTTCTTGGCCAGATCGATCACGTCATGGTGCGACAGCTTGCTCCAGCCGTTGGTGGCGACTTTGCCGTCCTTGGCATCCAGGCCAACGATGATGTGGCCGCCGAAGGCGGTGCAAGCATCCTGCAGAAAGCCGGGATTCTTGACCGCCGCCGTGCCGATGATCACGTAGCGCAGCCCGGCATCCAGGTAACGCTCGATGGTGTCAAGGTCGCGGATGCCACCGCCCAGTTGCACATCGACTTCACCGCCAACACTCTTGAGAATCTTGCGGATCGCCAATTCGTTCTTGGGCTGACCGGCAAAGGCGCCGTTCAGATCCACCAGATGCAGACGCCGCGCACCCTTGGCCACCCAACTGCGCGCCATCACCGGCGGATCCTCGCCGAAGGTGGTGGATTGCTCCATGTCGCCTTGCTTGAGGCGAACACAGTGGCCGTCTTTGAGGTCAATAGCGGGAATCAGCAGCATGATGGTGGGAGATGGAAAAACTTCGGCGGAACGTGACGTGGCTGAACCCTATCCGGCAGGGGAGACGTCAGTCAAGGATTCCAGTGAAGGAAGTTGCGGTACAGGGCCAGTCCATGGTCCGCGCTTTTTTCGGGATGAAATTGCGTGGCGAAAATATTATCGCGCGCAACCACGGCGCAGAATCGTCCGCCATAGTCCGCCTCGCCTGCAATGTGGCGCGCATCTGACGGTTGAGCGTAATAACTGTGCACAAAATAGAAGTAGCTGCGGTCTGGCACGTCGCCCCAAACCGGGTGCACGACACCGCCGTGTTGGCGCTGAAGCACCTGATTCCACCCCATCTGTGGGACTTTGTAGCGACTGCCATCGGGCTGGCGCTGTCCTTCCAGCTCGAAGCGCCGCACATTGCCGGCAATCAAGCCCAGGCAGGCGGTATCCAGTTCTTCGCTGTGATCAAGCAGCATCTGCATACCCACGCAGACTCCCATTAGTGGCTTGTTCGCCGCGGCATGCAACACCGCCGGCAACATGCCGGACTCGCGCAGCTCACGCATGCAGTCGCGCATGCCGCCCTGCCCCGGCAGGACCACGCGCTCAGCCGCCATGACTTCTTCAGGGGTGCGCGCCCAAACCACCTCGACGCCGGAGCCTTGGGCGACATGTAACACGGCTTGCGACACCGAGCGCAGGTTGCCCATGCCGTAGTCGACCACGGCAACGGTTCTTCCGGTGGATCGTGTTGCTACAAAGGTCATAGCATACAAGTCAATATGGATATGAACAAAAGTCCAACTCTCCTCAAAAATTCAGAGTGAACCTTTGGTCGAAGGAATGGTGCCCGCCGCGCGGGGGTCTGGCGTCAGCGCGGCACGCAGCGCCCGGGCAAAGGCCTTGAACACGGTCTCGGCCTGGTGGTGGGCGTTGTCGCCGCGCAGGTTGTCAATGTGCAGCGTCACAAACGCGTGGTTCACAAAGCCTTGAAAGAACTCATGCGCCAACTGGCTGTCAAAGGTGCCGATCATGCCGCTCTTGAACGGCACATTCATGACCAGGCCGGGGCGTCCAGACAGGTCGATGACAACTCGGGATAGCGCCTCGTCCAGCGGTACGTAGGCATGGCCGTAACGGCAAATACCCTTCTTGTCACCGACCGCTTTGTGCACCGCCTGTCCGAAGGCGATGCCGACATCCTCCACCGTGTGATGGCCATCGATATGCAAGTCACCCTCGGCATGAATGTCCAGGTCGATCATGCCGTGGCGCGCGATCTGGTCCAGCATGTGGTCAAAGAAGCCAATGCCGGTGTGCAACTTGGCCTGGCCGGTGCCATCCAGATTGACACGCACCATGATGCGCGTCTCGGCGGTGTTGCGCGAGACCTCGGCAATGCGCTCGGGCGCGGAGGAGACGGGGGTGGTCTGAGTCATAGGGATTGGTGCAGGGCTAGCAGCATTTGGCGGTTCTCGTCTTCGGTACCAACGGTGACACGCAGGCAGTTGGCCAGCAAGGGATGCATTTTAGAAACGTTCTTGACCAGCACTTTGCGCACCTTCATGCCATCAAACACGGTTTGCGCCCGGTCACCCTCACCCAAGATGCGCAGCAGGATCATGTTGGCATCGCTCGGATAGGCCCGCACACCTGGTGTTTGCGCGAACGCTTGCAAAAGCATAGCACGTTGTGCCCGCAGATCCTTGGCCTGGGTGGCAAATACCTCCCGATGTTCGAGCGCGAAGAGCGCGCATTCGTAGTTCAGGACGCTGATGTTGTAGGGCGGCCGCACCTTGTCGATCTCGGCGATCAACGCCTTCGGGCCCATCATGTAGCCCAGCCGCACGCCTGCCAAGCCGAACTTGGAAAGCGTGCGCATCAGCAACACGTGGCTATGCCGCGCGACCCGGTCGATGTAGCTACGGCTGGAAAACGGTTGGTAGGCCTCGTCCATCACAACCAAACCGCCGACCTCGCCCACGGCTTCAACAATGCTCTCAATGGCCACGTCATCCCACAGGTTGGCGGTCGGGTTGTTCGGGTAGGCCAGGTAGGTGATCGATGGTTGATGGGCGCGAATCGCCTCCAGCATGGCCGGCAAGTCCAGCTCGAAGTCGACCGTCAACGGCACCCCGTGAAAGGCCAGGCCCTGCAATTGGGCACTCATCGCGTACATCACAAACCCTGGCGCCGGCGCGAGGATGCTGGCTGGCTTGAAGCCATTGGCGACGCTGGGCGGCACGTCGCAAGCCAACGCCAGCAAGGCAATCAATTCATCCGAACCGTTGCCCAGCATGATGTCGAAACCACTGGGCATCTCGGCATAGTCCGCCAAGGCGACGCGCAAGTCGTTGACGCGGCCATCGGGATAGCGGTTCAGCGCCAGCGCACCCAGACGCCGCCCCAGTTCGGCCTGCAACGCAACCGGCAAGCGGTGTGGGTTCTCCATGGCATCGAGCTTGACCATGCCCCTGGACTCCTGGATCGCATAGGCGTGCATGGACACAATGTCCTGGCGGATACGGGTGCGGATCAAGGTGTCAAGGTCAGTCATGGGCTCGGTCACTCAAGGTTGGGCGCTGTCAAACGCATCTCGGCGGCGCGTGCATGGGCCTGCAAGCCTTCGCCATGGGCCAACACGGCCGCGATCTTGCCCAGCGTCTGCGCGCCCTGCTCGCTCACTTCAATCAGGCTGCTGCGCTTCTGAAAGTCGTAGACCCCCAGCGGTGAAGAAAAGCGCGCCGTGCCACTGGTGGGCAGAACATGGTTTGGACCGGCACAGTAGTCCCCCAGGCTTTCGCTGGTGTAAGCGCCGAGGAAGATGGCGCCGGCGTGCTTGAGCAGCGGCTCCCAGCGGTGCGGCTCCCGGCTGCTGACCTCCAGGTGCTCAGGGGCGATCTGGTTGCTGATGGCGCAGGCCTCCTGCATGTCACGCGTCAGGATCAACGCGCCACGGTCGCTGAGCGACTTGGCAATGATGTTGGCGCGCGGCATTTCCGGCAGCAGGCGATCCATCGCCGCCTGCACCGCATCGATGTAAGCCGCATCCGGGCACAGCAGGATGCTCTGCGCCAGTTCGTCGTGCTCGGCCTGGCTGAACAGGTCCATCGCCACCCAGTCCGGCGGCGTGCTGCCATCGGCTAGTACCAGAATTTCGCTCGGCCCCGCAATCATGTCGATGCCCACCGTACCAAACACGCGCCGCTTGGCCGCCGCCACGTAAGCGTTGCCTGGGCCGGTGATTTTGTCCACTTTAGGGATTGTTTGGGTGCCGTAGGCCAGCGCCGCCACGGCCTGCGCACCACCCACGGTGAAAACACGGGTGACGCCGGCGACATAGGCTGCGGCCAGAACCAGCGGGTTCTTCTCACCCCTGGGGGTGGGCACGACCATGGTGATCTCGCCGACACCAGCCACATGGGCTGGAATGGCATTCATCAGTACCGACGACGGGTAGGCGGCCTTGCCACCGGGCACATAAATACCCACCCGGTCCAGCGGCGTAACCTTCTGACCCAACAATGAGCCCTCGGCGTCGCGGTAGCTCCAGCTTTCGCCGCAAGCCTTCTTCTGCGCTTCGTGGTAGCTGCGCACCCGCTCGGCAGCGGCCTGCAGCGCCTCGCGTTGGGCGGCCGGAATGCTGTCAAACGCCGCCCTCAGCTCGGCCTGGGTCAGCTCCAGCGTCTGCACGCTTGGGGCGCTCAAGGCATCAAAACGCTCGGTGTACGCCAACACCGCCGCGTCGCCCCGGCGCTGAACGTCAGCCAAAATATCGGCCACGCGCTGCTCAATGGCGGAGTCGGTTTCGGCAGACCAGTGCAGTCGCTTCTGAAAATCACGGTCAAAAGTGGCACTCAGCGTTGACAGTCTTGCGGGAGTAGCTATTAATTCCATAGCGAATGCAGGTCTTGGTTACTTTGCCAGGGCCTTGGCAAAGGCGTCGATGATGGCGCGCACCGGCGCCTGCTTGAGCTTGAGCGAGGCCTGATTGACCACCAGCCGCGAGCTGATGTCCATGATGTGCTCGACCTCCACCAGATGATTGGCCTTGAGCGTGTTGCCGGTGGAGACCAGGTCGACGATGGCATCGGCCAGCCCGGTCAGCGGGGCCAGTTCCATGCTGCCGTAGAGCTTGATCAGGTCCACATGCACGCCCTTGGTGGCAAAAAACTCGCGCGCAATCGCCACGTATTTGGTGGCCACCCGCAGGCGCGAGCCCTGGCGCACCGCCGAGGCGTAGTCGAAATCGGAGCGCACCGCCACGCTGATGCGGCACTTGGCAATCTGCAGGTCCAGCGGTGACACCAGGCCTTGCGTGCCGTGCTCCAGCAGCGTGTCCTTGCCGGTAATGCCCAGATCAGCCCCACCGTATTGAACATAAGTGGGCACGTCGGTGGCGCGCACCACCAGCACCCGGACCTCCGGCTGGTTGGTCGCCAGAATCAGCTTGCGCGACTTCTCCGGGTCGTCCAGCACCTCGATGCCGGCCGCGCGCAGCAGCGGCAGCGTTTCTTCAAAGATGCGTCCCTTGGACAGTGCAATCGTGATCACTTCAGTCTTTCAATGTCCGCGCCAATGCCGCGCAACTTGGCTTCCATTTGATCGTAGCCCCGGTCCAGATGGTAGATCCGGTCGACCAGGGTCTCGCCGTCCGCCACCAGTCCGGCAATCACCAGACTGGCCGAGGCGCGCAGGTCGGTCGCCATCACGGTCGCGCCGGAGAGCCTTTCCACCCCTTCCATCACCGCCACCTTGCCATCGATCTGGATATTGGCGCCCAGGCGCACCAGTTCGTTGACGTGCATGAAGCGGTTCTCGAAGATCGTCTCGGTCACCTTGGCGGTACCGCTGGAGACCGCGTTCAGCGCCATGAACTGGGCCTGCATGTCGGTCGGAAATCCCGGGTATTCGGTGGTGCGAAAACTCTGCGCTTTCAGCCTGCCGCTTGACTGCACGCGAATGCCGTCGTCGACCGCCGTGACCCGTGCGCCCGCGTCGCGCAGTTTCTCGATCACCGCTTCAAGGTGATCGGCCCGGCCATGCCGTAACAACACGTCGCCGCCCGCGGCGGCCACCGCGCACAAGAACGTACCGGTCTCGATGCGATCGGCCACCACCTGATGCTCGCAGCCGTGCAGTCGATCAACACCCTGAATGCGAATGCGGCTGCTGCCGTGCCCCTCGATGTGGGCGCCCATCCTGATCAGCATCTCGGCCAGATCAGGAATCTCGGGTTCCTGCGCGGCGTTCTCCAGAATGGTCTCCCCCTCGGCCAGGGTCGCCGCCATCAGAAGATTCTCGGTGCCCGTCACCGTTACCATGTCGGTGGCGATGCGCGCGCCGCGCAGGCGCGTCTGCCCCGCTGGCAGCTTGGCGATCATGTAGCCGTGCTCCACCACGATCTGCGCGCCCATGGCCTGCAGGCCCTTGATGTGCTGGTCCACCGGGCGTGAGCCAATCGCGCAGCCCCCAGGCAGCGAAACGGTGGCCTCACCAAAACGCGCCAGCAGTGGCCCCAGCGCCAGCACCGAGGCGCGCATGGTCTTGACCAGTTCGTAAGGCGCCTCCGGCGAGTTCAAGCCACCGGCATCAATGCGCACGGCGCCGTCACCCTGCCGCTCCACCTGCACGCCCATGTTGCGAATCAGCTTTTGCATGGTCACCACGTCCTGCAGCCGTGGCACATTGCGCAAGGTAACCGGGTCCGCCGTGAGCAGGCAGGCACACAGCTCAGGCAAGGCGGCGTTCTTGGCGCCTGAGATCAACACCTCGCCGTGCAGGGTCTGGCCACCGCGAATCAGTAGTTTGTCCATCGAATCAGGTCAGTTGATAACAAGTCAGCAGCGCAGCACCGCATCATTCGTGAATCGCCTTCCACTCGCTGCTGGAGTAGGTCTTCATCGACAAGGCGTGCACCTCGTCGGTCTGCATTTTGGTGCCAAGGGTCTTGTAGACGCGCTGGTGGCGGGCAATGGCGCGTTTGCCTTCGAACTCGGGCGAAACGATGGTGGCGAACCAGTGGCGTCCATCGCCTTCGAGTTCAATGTGATCGCACACCATGCCGGCGGCGATGATGGCTTTGATCTGTTCTGCGTCCATAACTAGTGTCTCCTAACTGCGAATCTTGTAACCGGACTTCAGGAGCCCAATGGCGATGATGGACACCAACACCAATGCACTGGCCACGACCGACAAGCTCAGCCACGGCGAGACGTCGCTGATGCCGAAGAAACCGTAGCGAAAACCGTCAATCATGTAGAAAAACGGGTTGAAGTGGCTCACACGCTGCCAAAACGGTGGCAGGGAATGGATCGAATAAAACACGCCGCTGAGAAAGGTCATGGGCATGACGATGAAATTCTGAAAGGCGGCGAGTTGGTCGAACTTTTCGGCCCACAGTCCCGCAATCACCCCCAACGCCCCCATCAGGGCCGAGCCCAGCACCGCGAAAGCAATGGCCCACAAAGGTGCCGCCAGGCTGAGCTCGGTATAGAACAAGGACACCGCGAACACGCCCAGACCCACCACCAGGCCGCGTACCACCGACGCCCCAACATAGGCGACAAACCAGTTCCAGTACGACAGAGGCGTCAGCAGCAGAAACACCAGGTTGCCCATCACCTTGCTCATGATCAGCGACGACGAACTATTGGCAAAGGCGTTCTGCAGCACACTCATCATGGCCAGACCCGGCACCAGGAAGGCGGTGTAGCTGACGGCATCGTAGACCTTGACGTGGGCCTCCAGCGCATGGCCGAATATCAGCAGGTACAGCATGGCAGTCAGCACCGGACCAGCCACGGTCTGAAACGCGACTTTCCAGAAACGCGAAATCTCCTTGAACAGAAGGGTTTGCCAACCGGTCATGGCGCGACCGCCTTCACGGCTTGATTCGACATGGCCGTCATCACGGGCGTTGCAGCAGTGACATCGCGGTGCTGCGTCATCACCGCCAGAAAAACGTCCTCCAGGTCGGCCTTGCGAATCTCAACGTCTTCAGCATGAAGCCCGGCCTCACGCACCGCACTCAGGTACTGCTCGATCTCCAGCGCGTTGCGTGCCGGAAACTGGACGATTCGCCCGGTAGCCCTCGACTGCACCGCCAGACTGGGTGGCAATTGGCCATCGGTCTTGAAGCGCAACACACTGCCTGCGGCGGTCTTGAGCAACTCGCTGGTCCGGTCCAAGGCCACCACGCGCCCCGACTTGAGCATGGCGATGCGCCCACACAGGGCCTCGGCTTCTTCCAGGTAGTGCGTTGTCAACAGCACCGTGTGACCCAGTTTGTTGAGATTGGCGATGAATTGCCACAGCGTCTGGCGCAACTCCACATCCACACCGGCGGTCGGCTCATCGAGCACGATCACGGCCGGCTTGTGCACCAGGGCCAAAGCCACCAACACCCGGCGCTTCATGCCGCCCGAGAGCTGGCGCATATTGGCATCCGCCTTGTCGGCCAGCCCCAGTCCCTCCAGCAACTCATCGATCCAGCGCTGGTTGTTCTTGACACCAAAGTAACCCGACTGCATGCGCAGCGACTCGCGCACGTTGAAGAACGGATCAAACACCAGTTCCTGCGGTACCACACCGATCTGGCGCCGCGCCTTGGCATAGTCACGCTGGACGTCACAGCCCATCACCAGGGCGCGTCCGGCAGTCGGCCTGGTCAGCCCGGCCAGCACGCTGATGAGGGTGGTCTTACCCGCGCCATTAGGGCCCAGCAACCCAAAGAACTCGCCCTGCTGCACATCCAGGGACACATCATCAAGCGCCTGGAAGGTCGCTCCCTTGGGACCGCGCGGCGATGGATAGGTCTTGGAGACCGACTGAAAGGAGATGGCGGGCATGAGAGTCCGCTATTTTAAGCGGGCCTCACTGCGCCGGCGCCAGCAGTTCAGCAACGCCATACAAGGCAGCCAAGTCGGCCAGGCGAGCCGGCAAGTTGCGGATCCGGACCTGCTTGCCCGACACCTGGCACTCCCGACGAAACTCCAGCAACACCGCCAGCGCCGAAGAATCAAAGCGACTGAGCGCACCGGCATCCACCCAGACTTCGGCGTTCGCATGCGCCTGCAAACCCTGCACCAGCATGCGCAGACAGGCATTGGCACCGGCATGGGTCAGTTCGGCAGGCAGCACCAGCACGCTTTCAGCCCTTCTTGGCGTTAGACTTGTTGCGCTGGGACAGCGTCGCAATCAGGCCATCGATACCCTTGGCGCCGATCTCCTGAGTGAACTGGCCGCGATAGGTTTCAACCAGCCACACGCCCAGCACATTGAGGTCGTAGATCTTCCAGCCTGCGCCCTGCCCCGGCGTCTTCTCCAGTCGGTAGTCGAGCTGAATGGGGTCCCCATGGCCTCTGATCTCGGTGCGAACCACGACTTCCTGGTCCTGCGCCCCGGCGCGCAGCGGCTTCATGGCGATCGACTGATCGCTCACCTGCGCCAATGCCCCTGCATAGGTCCGCACCAGCAGAGTCTTGAACTCCTCTTGCAAGCGCGCCTGCTGCTCGGGCGTGGCTTGCCGCCAGTGGCGGCCCACCGCCGACGCGGTCATGCGCTGAAAGTTGACACTGGGCATGATGCGCTGATCGACCAGGGCGATCACGCGAGTCAGTTCACCGGCCTTGACCTGCTTGTCGGCCTTGATGGCATCGAGCACATCGACAGACAGACGCTTGATCAAGGCGTCGGCGGCCTCATCGGCGGCGGACGCAAGCGGTGCAAAACCAATTGCCACAAGCGCGACGAGCGTCGCCAAAAATCGACTCATGAAACCTTGAAACACAAAACAACTCCCAATCAATCCGATGAACCAGTACCCTCAACGCGGCAGACTCGCTGCAGGCAGACCAAACCTGGTCCGACCGGCACCATGACGTCTGTCGCCTGAGCCTCAGCGCCCTTCGGGCTTTTTCTCTTCCGGGGGCTCGCCGTCATACACGGCATTGCGCCGACGCTGCAGGAACACGTCGCGAGTGAAGGTGTATTTGTCGAGCGCGGCCTCTTCCACCACGTCACCGACGCGCAACAGGTTGGCGCGCGTCTCCAGCGTGCGAAGCACCAGGAGCGAATTGCGGGTCGGGATATCACCGAGGTTACGCACCACGTCGGCGCGCGTCTCGACCCCAAACGCCATCGCGTCACGCAGGGTGGATGGCCCAAAAATCGGCAGGACCAGATACGGGCCGGTCGGCACACCCCACCGCCCGAGGGTCTGTCCGAAGTCTTCTTTATGCCGATCAATGTTCATCTCGCTGGCGACATCCAACAAGCCCCCCAGGCCAAAGAATGTGTTGACGCTGAACCGCATCAGGTTGTCCAGCGCTTCCTGCGGTTTGAGTTGCAGGGCCGTGTTGACAAAGGACCAAACGTCCGAAACGTTGCCAAAGAAGTTGCTGGCGCCGGTACGCACCAGGGCCGGGGTGACGCGTTGGTAGGCGGTCGCTGCGGGCTTGAGCACGGCCCGGTCCACCACGTCGTTGAACTCGGACACGTTCCGATTGAGCCGCTCCAACGGATCCTTGGTATTGGCCCGCGGAGTGCTCGCGCAGCCGCCCAAAGTCAACACCATCGCCAAGGCCAAAGCCATCGCCGACAAAAACCGCGCGCCGCCTGCTGGCCCCCGGACCAAGTCACGTAAAACTGTCATTTTTTCCCCTTGGGTTCTACGGCAGTGCCGCCGTCGGCCGCCTTGCTGAACAAAAATTGGCCAATCAGGTTCTCCAGAACCACGGCCGATTGGGTGCTGGAGACTACGTCGCCCGCCACCAGCGTCTTGTCATCGGCACCAGGCTCCAAACCCAAGTACTGCTCTCCGAGCAGACCACTGGTCAGAATCTTCAAGGAACTGTCCTTGGGGAACTGGTAGCGACGTTCCAGCGCCATGGACACGCGCGCCTGAAAAGTCTTGTCGTCAAACGTAATCGACTCGACCCGACCGACCACCACGCCGGCGCTGCGCACCGCCGCCTTGGGCTTGAGCCCGCCCACGTTGTCGAACTTGGCGTCGATCCGGTAGGTGGACTGAAAGCTCAGGCTCAGCAGGTTGGCGGACTGCAGGGCCAGGAACAGGATGGCGGCCGCGCCGATCATCACGAACAAGCCCACCCAAACGTCAATCTTCAAGCGTTGCAAAGTAATTCCCCTGTCGGTTTGGCCGGGCGGCGACACGCCCCGGTGCAGTTGGTCGTGATGATCGTCATATTGAAAACATCATGGCAGTCAGAACAAAGTCCAGGCCGAGCACGGCCAGCGAGGCGATCACCACCGTGCGGGTCGTGGCCTTGGACACCCCTTCGGGCGTGGGCTGCGCCTCAAAGCCCTGCAACAGCGCAACAAAGGTTACCGTAAGCCCGAAAACAACGCTCTTGATGACGCCATTGCCAACGTCCTGCCAGACATCAACACCGCCTTGAATCTGGCTCCAAAACGAGCCGGAATCCACGCCAATCATCAGCACGCCAACCACCCAGCCACCAATAATGCCCATGGCGCTGAAGACGGCAGCGAGCAAGGGCATCACGATCACGCCGGCCCAGAACCGGGGAGCCAGAATTCGCGCAACCGGGTCCACGGCCATCATTTCCATCACGCTGATTTGTTCCCCCGCTTTCATCAGACCGATCTCGGCGGTGAGGGACGTGCCGGCCCGCCCGGCAAACAGCAGGGCCGTCACCACCGGACCCAGCTCACGCACCAAACTCAATGTGACCAGCAGGCCCAAGGCCTCGGACGAGCCGTAGCGCTGCAAGGTGTAGTAGCCCTGCAGGCCAAAAACAAAGCCAACGAACAAACCGGACACCGCGATGATGGCCAGCGAGTAGTTGCCCAGGAAGTGGATCTGATCGCGCACCAGCCCAAAGCGTCGAAAACTGGCACCAGCCAAGGCGATCAGGCGCAGGAAAAACCTGGCGCCATAGCCAATGTCGGCGAGCTGCCCGCGCACGGCGTGGCCCACATCCGCAGGTTTGTACCAACTCATGACCGCAGCCCTGCGCCAACGGCTACCGCGGCAGAAAGCGCGGGCGCCGCGAAATCGTCCTCGACCGACGACCCGGGATAGTGAAAACGCACAGGTCCATCGCTCAAGCCATTGACATACTGGTAGACCAGGGGATCGGTGCTGACCCTTACCTGCGCCGGAGTGCCCTGGCTGGCGATCTTTCCATTGGCAAGAATGATGACATGGTCTGAAATTGCAAAAGTCTGCTCCAGCTCGTGCGACACAAAGATGCTGGTCAGGCCCATCGAGTCGTTCAATTGGCGGATCAGTTGCGCCGCCGTTCCCAGTGAAATCGGGTCCAGGCCGGAGAAGGGCTCGTCGTACATCACCAGTTCGGGGTCCAGCGCAATCGCGCGCGCCAGCGCGATGCGGCGCACCATGCCACCGGACAAGTCACTTGGCATCAGATCACGCGCACCCCGCAGGCCCACTGCGTTGAGCTTCATCAGCACGATGTCGCGGATCATCGTATCCGACAGATCGGTGTGCTCGCGCAAGGGAAAGGCCACGTTTTCAAACACGCTGAGGTCGGCGAACAAGGCGCCAAACTGAAACAGCATGCCCATGCGGCGACGCGCGGCATACAGGGCTGCGCGGTCAAGGGCGCCAACGTCCTGACCGTCAAACAACACGGCACCGGACTGGGCGCGGTTTTGCCCGCCGATCAGCCGCAGCAGGGTGGTCTTGCCACCCCCCGATGCGCCCATCAGGGCGGTCACCTTGCCCCGCGGCACGGTCACGGAGATGTCGTCGAGCACCACCCGCTCACCGTACCCAAAGGTCAGGTTGCGCATTTCGACAAGGGCTTCGGGCTTGATGGGGTCCATGGATCAGGGCAGCCGGTACGGACCGGCTGCCAAATCATAAGGGATTACACCAATACTGCGGGGGGCCTTGGGTAAGCACCCGCCTTGTTTGGTCGATCAGCGCGGCAAGTCGCTGGTTCCCATCAGAAATTCGTCCACGGCCCGAGCAGCCTGGCGGCCCTCGCGAATCGCCCATACCACCAGGCTCTGGCCGCGCCGAATGTCACCAGCGGCAAACACTTTCGGCACATTTGTGAGGTAGCCGCCGGTAAAGTCAGTGCTTGCTTTGGCATTGCCTCGCGCATCCACTTCCACGTCGAATGCCTGCAAGACCGTGGCCACCGGACTGACAAAACCCATCGCCAGCAACACCAGATCTGCCTTGACGATCTGCTCGGAGCCGGCGACCTCAACCTGTCGGCCATCCTTCCACTCGATACGCACGGTCTGGACACCCGTCACCTTGCCTTTTTCACCAACAAACGCCTTGGTCGAGATGGCGAACTCGCGCTCACAGCCTTCCTGATGGCTCGAACTGGTGCGCAGCTTCATGGGCCAGTTGGGCCAGGTCAGCGGACGATTCTCTTGCGCCGGCGGCTGAGGCATCACTTCAAACTGCGTCACGCTGGCCGCGCCATGACGGTTGCTGGTTCCAACACAATCGGAGCCGGTGTCGCCACCGCCGATCACAACGACGTGTTTGCCGTCGGCCCGCAGTTGCCCCTTGAGCTTGTCACCGGCGTTGACCTTGTTTTGCTGCGGCAGGAACTCCATGGCGAAGTGAATACCGTCCAGATCTCGCCCAGGAACGGCCAGATCACGGGACTGCTCGGCACCACCGGTGAGCAAAACGGCGTCGAATTTCACTTGCAGCTCGGCCGCGGAAATCGTCTCCTTGGCCCAGTTGGTGACTTTGGTGCCTTTGGGCATCTCGCCCACCAGCACGCCGGTGCGGATGGTGACGCCTTCCTTTTGCATCTGTTCAACGCGACGGTCGATATGCAGTTTCTCCAGCTTGAAGTCGGGAATGCCGTAGCGAAGCAGGCCACCCACCCGGTCGTTCTTCTCGAACAGGGTTACGGCGTGACCCGCCCTGGCAAGCTGCTGGGCGGCAGCCATGCCGGCCGGGCCGGAACCCACCACGGCAACCGTCTTGCCGGTCTTGTGTTTGGCCAGCTGGGGCGTGACCCAACCCTCGGACCAGGCACGGTCGATGATGGCGTGTTCGATCGACTTGATGCCCACCGGGTCGTCATTCACGTACAGGGTGCACGCGGTCTCGCAGGGCGCCGGGCAAATCCGGCCGGTGAATTCCGGGAAATTGTTGGTGCTGTGCAGCACCTCGATCGCGCCGCGCCAATCGTTGCGATACACCAAGTCATTGAAGTCCGGAATGATGTTGTTGACCGGGCAGCCGTTGTTGCAAAACGGTGTGCCGCAGTCCATGCAGCGCGCCGCCTGTTTGTTGGCTTGCGCCTCACCTAGCCCGACAACAAACTCTTTGTAATGCTTTGACGCGCTCAGCCACGGGGCTGTAACCCTCCTCAACCCGCGCGAACTCCATGAAGCCAGTGATCTTGCCCATACGTGATTCCTGATACTTTGCGGGACAGACCGTTGGCGCTGTCCTCAACTGATGGTTGGCTGTTTCCCTGAATACGGCCGACTACTTGGCTGGAACCGCTACCTTTTTGGTAGCAGTTTGTGCCCTATTGGTAAGCGCCTTGGCCTCTTTCTGTGCATTCATCTCACCGAGCGCACGCTTGTACTCAAGCGGAAAGACTTTCACAAACTTCTGGCGCGACTGCTCCCAACTGTCCAGAATCTCACGGGCGCGCTTGCTACCGGTCCAGCGGTTGTGGTCTTCGAGCAGCTTGCGCAACTGCGCCTCGTCCAACAGACCACGGTGCCACAAGGCCCTGTCCAGGCTGGCCTCCTGCTCGGCCGCGGACAGTACGCGCTCCAGGGCCACCATGGCGGTGTTGCAGCGCTTGGCGAACTGGCCGTCTTCGTCGTACACATAGGCCACGCCACCACTCATGCCGGCGGCAAAGTTGCGGCCGGTTTTGCCCAGCACCGCCACCGTACCGCCAGTCATGTATTCGCAACCGTGGTCACCGGTGCCTTCCACCACCGCCGTGGCCCCCGACAGGCGCACCGCGAAACGCTCGCCCGCCACGCCGCTGAAGAAAGCCTCACCGCTGGTGGCACCGTACATCACGGTGTTACCGACAATGGTGTTGCGAACCGCATCGCCGCGGAAGTCAATACTCGGGCGTACCACCACGCGGCCACCACTGAGACCCTTGCCGGTGTAGTCATTGGCGTCGCCAATCAGGTACAGCGTGATGCCGCGGGCAAGGAAGGCACCGAATGACTGTCCGCCCGTGCCTTCAAGTTGAATGTGGATGGTATTGTCCGGCAAGCCTTCCGGGTGCACCTGCGTCACGGCACCCGACAGCATCGCACCCACCGAACGGTTGACGTTGCGCGCCATCTCCATGAACTGAACCTTTTCGCCCTTGTCGATGGCGGGACGGCACTTGGCGATCAGGCTGACGTCCAGCGCACGCTCCAGGCCATGGTCCTGGGATTCGACGTGGAAACGTGGCACGTCGGCGGGGACGTTGGGTTGCGCGAACAGGCGACGGAAGTCGAGGCCGCTGGCCTTCCAATGTTCGAGGCCTTTGCGGGTATCGAGCAGATCGGCGCGACCAATCAAGTCGTCGAACTTGGCGATCCCCAGTTGCGCCATGATCTGGCGCACTTCTTCGGCGATGAAGAAGAAGTAGTTGACCACGTGCTCGGGCTTGCCGGAGAACTTCTGGCGTAGGAGCGGGTCCTGCGTGGCCACGCCCACCGGGCAGGTGTTGAGGTGGCATTTACGCATCATGATGCAACCCTCCACCACCAACGGTGCGGTGGCAAAGCCGAACTCGTCGGCACCCAGCAGTGCCCCAATGGCGACATCGCGGCCAGTCTTCATTTGCCCGTCGGCCTGCACGCGGATGCGGCTGCGCAAACGGTTCAACACCAAGGTCTGCTGGGTTTCGGCCAGCCCGATTTCCCAGGGACTGCCAGCATGCTTGATCGAGGACCAGGGCGACGCGCCCGTGCCGCCGTCGTGCCCGGCAATCACCACGTGGTCGCTCTTGCACTTGGCCACGCCCGCCGCAATGGTGCCCACACCGATTTCACTGACCAGCTTGACGCTGATGCTGGAATGGGGCGCGACGTTCTTCAGATCATGGATCAACTGCGCCAGATCTTCAATCGAATAGATGTCATGGTGCGGCGGGGGCGAGATCAGGCCCACGCCGGGCACCGAATGGCGCAGTTTGCCGATGTACTCGGACACCTTGCCGCCCGGCAACTGGCCGCCCTCGCCGGGCTTGGCACCTTGCGCCATCTTGATCTGGATCTGGTCGGCACTGTTGAGGTATTCCGCCGTCACCCCAAAACGGCCCGACGCCACCTGCTTGATTTTCGAGCGCAGGGAATCACCGTCCTGCAGCGGCAGATCGACCTCCACGACATCGTTGCCGATGATGCTCTTGAGTGAGTCGCCCTGCTTGATGGGGATGCCCCTCAGCTCCTGGCGGTAACGGGCGGGGTCTTCTCCGCCCTCGCCGGTGTTGCTCTTGCCGCCAATCCGGTTCATGGCGACCGCCAAGGTGGCGTGCGCCTCGGTCGAGATTGATCCCAGCGACATGGCGCCGGTGGCGAAGCGCTTGACAATTTCCTTGGCCGGCTCGACCTGGTCCACGGGTATCGCCTTGGACGGATCAATCTTGAACTCGAACAAGCCGCGCAGCGTCATGTGACGCTTGCTCTGGTCGTTGATCAGTTGGGCATATTCCTTGTAGGTGGACCAGTTGTTCGACCGCGTGCTGTGCTGCAGCTTGGCGATGACATCCGGCGTCCACATGTGCTCCTCGCCGCGTGTTCGCCATGCGTACTCGCCACCGGCGTCCAGCATGTTGGCCAGCACAGCCGCGCCGCCAAAGGCAAGCCTGTGCATGCGCAGGGCTTCCTCGGCAATCTCGAACACACCGATGCCTTCGACGCGGGTCGGGGTGCCGGTGAAATATTGGTCAACGGTGGCGCTGCTCAAGCCAATGGCCTCGAACAACTGGGCGCCACAGTAGCTCATGTAGGTGGAAACACCCATCTTCGACATGATCTTGGACAAACCCTTGCCCACCGCTTTGACATAGTTGTAGATGGCCTTGTCGGCGCTCAGCTCGCCAGGCAAATCCTTGTGGATGCTGTTGAGGGTCTCCATCGCCAGATATGGATGAACGGCTTCCGCACCGTAACCCGCCAACACGGCAAAGTGATGGACCTCACGCGCGGTGCCGGTCTCGACCACCAACCCGGCGGTGGTGCGCAGGCCCTCTCGCACCAGGTGTTGGTGCACGGCGCTCAGCGCCAGCAATGCCGGGATCGCAAGCTGGGTAGCGCTCAGCGCGCGGTCGCTGATGATGAGGATGTTCTTGCCACCCTTGATGGCGTCCACCGCCTCCGCGCAGAGGGATGCCAGCTTGGCCTCGACGCCTTCATGCCCCCACGACAAGGGGTAGGTGATGTCCAGCGTATAGCTTCTGAACTTGCCTTGCGTGAACTTCTCAATGTCACGCAGCTTGGCCATGTCGGCAAAATTCAGCACCGGCTGGCTGACCTCGAGCCGCATCGGCGGATTGACCTGGTTGATATCCAGCAGGTTGGGCTTGGGGCCAATGAAGGACACCAGCGACATGACAATCGCTTCGCGGATTGGATCGATCGGCGGGTTCGTCACTTGGGCAAACAACTGCTTGAAGTAGTTGTAGAGCGGCTTGTTTTTGTCACTCAGCACCGCCAGCGGGCTGTCGTTGCCCATGGACCCAATGGCTTCCTCGCCGGCAGTGGCCATGGGAGCGATCAGGAATTTGAGGTCTTCCTGGGTAAACCCGAACGCTTGCTGGCGGTCGAGCAAGGCGACCAGGTCGGTGACCCGCCTGGAGCCCGCCACAGCGTCGGCGCGGGCGGCCACTCTGCGTTCTTGAAAGGAAACGTCGTCGAGCTTGATACGCAGGTTCTCGATCCACTGCTTGTAGGGCTTGCTGTTGGCGAGGCTGGCCTTGAGCTCCTCGTCGTCCACCATGCGCCCTTGTTCCAGGTCGATCAGGAACATCTTGCCGGGCTGCAGGCGCCATTTGCGAACGATTTTGTTCTCGGGCACCGGCAACACACCGGACTCGGAACCCATGATGACCAAGTCGTCATCGGTTATGCAATAGCGCGACGGGCGCAGACCGTTGCGGTCCAGCGTGGCGCCGATCTGGCGGCCGTCAGTAAAGACGATCGAAGCCGGGCCGTCCCAGGGCTCCAGCATGGCAGCGTGGTATTCGTAAAAGGCCTTGCGCCGCTCATCCATGGTGGTGTGCTGCTCCCACGGCTCAGGGATCATCATCATCACCGCCTGGCTAATGGGATAGCCGGCCATGGTCAGCAGTTCCAGGCAGTTGTCGAAGGTGGCGGTGTCAGACTGGCCAGCAAAGCTGATCGGGTAGAGCTTTTGCAGGTCGGCGCCGAGCACCGGCGAAGACATCACGCCTTCGCGTGCTTTCATCCAGTTGTAGTTGCCTTTGACGGTGTTGATCTCGCCGTTGTGGGCCACATAGCGGTAAGGGTGCGCCAACGGCCATTCGGGGAAGGTATTGGTGGAGAAGCGCTGGTGCACCAGACCTAGAGCGGAGACACAGCGTTCGTCTTCCAGATCGCGGAAGTAAGTACCAACCTGATCGGCCAGCAGCAGACCCTTGTAAACCACCGTGCGGCTGGACATGCTGGGCACGTAATACTCTTTGCTGTGCTTCAGATGCAGGTTCTGAATGGCAGCGCTGGCGGTCTTGCGGATGACGTACAACTTGCGCTCCAGCGCGTCCTGCACGATCACGTCATTGCCGCGGCCAATGAACACCTGCTTGAGAATCGGCTCCTTCTCGCGCACCGTTGGCGACATCGGCATATCACGATTCACCGGCACATCACGCCAGCCCAGCAGCACTTGGCCTTCAGCCTTGATGGCACGCTCCATCTCCTGCTGACAGGCCAGGCGCGAAGCATGCTCTTTGGGCAGAAAGATCATGCCCACGCCGTACTCACCGGGCGGCGGCAGTTTGACGCCCTGAGCCGCCATCTCTTCGCGGTACAAGGCGTCGGGCAACTGAATCAGAATGCCCGCGCCATCGCCCATCAACTTGTCAGCGCCCACCGCGCCCCGGTGATCCAGGTTCTCCAGAATCTTGAGCGCGTTCTTGACGATGTCGTGCGACTTGACCCCCCGGATGTGAGCCACGAAACCGACCCCACACGCATCGTGTTCGTTGGCCGGGGAATACAAACCATGTTGTTGAAGATAGAGGGTCTCGGCAGCCGTCGACATGGCGCTCTCCAAAAAAATGTCACAGGGGAGCGAATCTTAGTGCAATGCAGCAAATCTGCCAATACAAATAATTGGGGTCAGATTCCAATTAATTTCCATTTGAATTGCCTGTTTTGTAATCGGGGACAGATTGGAATTCACTTCGCCGAGGTTGGTTCCGCATGAGGCGCCCGTCGACTCATACCGCCGGAGGTGACTTGGTGATCGGTCGTCCGGCATTGGCCTTGACCACACGACGGGGCGTCTGTCGCTGCAGCTCGGCCACGAAACGATCATCGCCAAGCGCCCAGCCGCGCAGTGCCGACTGAGTCAGATCGAGCGCCTGCTTGGCGCTGATACCCTGCTGCACCAGGGCCGCATAGGCGGCCTCGCGGGCAAAGGGTGTGTTGCCAAGCGCCCACTCCAGTGGGTGGGGCGTGATCAGCGGATCCACGCGCAGGCCTGCGTAGTGCCCGTAGCTTGACCACGGATAGTCCGCAGCCTGCGAGACCAAGCCTGCCCTCACCGGATTCAAATCAATGTAGGCCATGCAAGCCAGCAGATACCGATCCGTCTGCACCAAGGTCGATTTGTAGCGCCCTTCCCATAGCGTGCCCGTTCGGCCATGGGCATCATTGAAACGGCGCACATAGCGTCGCCCCACCGCCTGCATCATCTTCGGCAAGGCATCCTGTGTCATCTGGGGCGTGGCCAGCAGATGAACGTGATTGGGCATCAGCACATAAGCGTGAATGGCCACCCCAAATTGGCTGGCGTGCTCCTGCACCAATTCAAGAAAAAATCGGTGGTCGGCCTGCGTCAGGAAGATCTGCTGCCGGTTGTTGCCGCGCTGGATGATGTGATGGGGCAGACCCGGAACGGTCAAGCGAGGAAGGCGGGCCATGGTGATCGGGTGAGAGACATGGCGCCATGATAATTGGAATCTGACCCCAATTATGATCAATCAAACCGTGACGTCGGTCGGAAGCCGGAAGCGTGTCTCCAGCAAACTCGTCAAGCCAAACTCCGCGAGGATGGCACGCAGTCGCTCAGTGGCCGCGCGCTTTCGGTGCCCGGTCTGGCGCGCAATGATGAGTTCATTCTTCATGCTGTGCTCCCAGCCCACCAGTTCTGTCACCGTTACCTGATAACCACAGGCTTCCAGGTACAGACAACGCAACACGTTGGTGATCTGACTGCCCAATTCACGCGTGTGCAGGGGGTGGCGCCACAGCTCGGCCAGGGGCGTGCGCGACAGCGAGAGTGCCTTGCTGTGGTTCAGGGCGCGCGCCACTTCAGCCTGGCAGCAAGGAACCAGCACCATGAACTTGGCGTGCTTGGCCAGGCCAAACGCAATTGCGTCGTCGGTCGCCGTGTCACAGGCATGCAAGGCCGTCACGATGTCAATCCGTGGCCCAATCTGGTCAGAATTGGCGGCGTCGGCGACAGTCAGATTCAAGAAACTCATGCGCTCGAACCCCAGCCGTGCGGCCAGCTCCTTCGACTTGGCAACCAGTTCGGGCCGAGTCTCGATCCCATAGATATGACCGGTTGGCCGTGACTTGAAGAAGAGGTCATAGACAATGAACCCTAGGTAGGACTTGCCCGCCCCGTGGTCAGCCAGCGTGATGCCACGCCCGTTGGTGGCCACAGCTTGACTTTCCTGCAGTTCCATCAAGAGCTTCTCGATGAACTGGTACAGGTGGTAGACCTGCTTGAGCTTGCGCCTGGAGTCCTGATTGAGCTTGCCGTCGCGCGTCAGGATGTGCAGTTCCTTGAGCAACTCAATGGACTGGCCAGCCCTGATCTCGTGGAGGCCGGTAGCTTCGGTTCCGGTTGCAGTGGTCTTGTTCTTCATGCGTCAAAGAAAAGGTTGAAGGTGGCGCGCTCCATACTAAGCAGGCGCACAACAGTGAGTCCCGTCACGCGAATGGATCACGCAAACAAGCGTTGACCCGTCAAACGTTCATGTTCTCGTGTGGCAAAACGATCCGTCATGCCAGCAATGTAGTCGGCCACGACTCGCGCTGCCTGGTCATGGCTGTTGAGGTCCCCGAGCGATGAGCGCAGCTTGCTTGCGTAGCCAGCCTGCATCTGCTCCGGAGCCGCCAGGTAACAGGCGAACAAGTCGCTGATGACCTGCTTCGCTTGCGCCATGGTTTGGCTGACCTGGGGATGGCGATAGAGATTTTGCAGCAGGAACTGCTTGAGCTGAGCTGATTGCGCGCACATCGTACGCCCGAAGGTGATCAATATCGACCGCTGGCGCACATCACCAGCAGACAAGGGCGTGGCTTCGTCGATTGCCACCTGGCTCGAATTGATCACGTCGTGAACCTGAGCGCTGAGCATTCGCCGCGTGGACTCATAGAGGAGACGACGCACTTGCGCCGCATCACCCAGTTGGGGATGGTCCGCCAGGGCTTGGCGACGGAAAGCGTCAAACAGGTCCAGTTCGCGCAGTTGGTCAAGAGCGAGCAAGCCGGATCGGACCCCGTCGTCGATGTCATGGGCGTTGTAGGCAATCTCGTCCGCCAGATTGCACAGTTGCGCCTCCAGACTGGGCTGGGTTCGATCCAGAAAGCGCTGCCCCACACCAGCGCCCGGCAAGCCGTCACTGGATTCGCTGGCGACGATACGCTGCGCATTGGCGCGTGAGCAGTGCTTGAGGATGCCTTCACGGGTTTCAAAACACAAATTGAGGCCGTCGAAATCCGGATAGCGCTCTTCCAGCGTATCGACGACACGAAGACTTTGCAGATTGTGTTCAAAGCCACCGTAGGCCGACATGCATTCGTTCAGCGCGTCCTGCCCCGCGTGTCCAAATGGGGTGTGCCCCAGATCGTGCGCCAAGGCAATGGCTTCAACCAAGTCCTCGTGCAAGTGCAGCGAGCGCGCCATGGACCGGCCCAGTTGGGCCACCTCCAGTGAATGGGTGAGCCGGGTGCGGAACAGATCGCCCTCATGGTTCACAAACACCTGGGTCTTGTAGACCAGGCGCCGAAACGCCGTGGAGTGCACGATGCGATCCCGGTCGCGCTGGAACTCGTTGCGCAGCGGGTCCGCCGCCTGCTGATGGCGCCGCCCGAGGGAACGCCGGTGATCACTGGCGTAGACAGCAAGCATCAATCACCTCGCGCACCAGCGCGTCCGGTGCACCACGCACCACGGCCGTGCCAGGCCCGTCGATCAACACGAACTTGATCTCCCCGCCCTCGGACTTCTTGTCCACACGCATCAGCTCGATGTAGCGACCAGCGTTGTCGGACTCGGACAAGCGCGGACCCACGACCGGCAAGCCGGCCCGGCGGATGAGCGCCACCAATCGCTCGACAAAATTCCCTTCAACCAATCCCAGGCGCTGGGACAACTTCGCCGCCATGACCATGCCCGCCGCAACCGCCTCACCATGCAGCCACTCGCCATACCCCAAGCCGGCCTCGATCGCATGGCCAAACGTGTGGCCAAAGTTCAGAATCGCGCGCAGCCCTGCCTCGCGCTCATCCTGGCCCACCACCCAGGCCTTGATCTCGCAACTGCGTTTGACGGCGTAGCCCAGCGCGCGCAGATCGCGGGCCAGCAAGGCTTCCATATTGGTCTCGATCCAAGTCAGGAACTCCAGATCTGCGATTGGCCCGTACTTGATGACCTCGGCCAGACCAGCACTCAGCTCCCGTGCTGGCAAGGTGCGCAGCGTGTCGAGGTCACAAACAACCTTGACTGGTTGGTAGAACGCACCAATCATGTTCTTGCCCATGGGGTGGTTGATTCCCGTCTTGCCACCAACGGACGAGTCCACCTGGGCCAACAAGGTGGTTGGCACTTGCACGAAGGGAACACCCCGCATATAGGAGGCAGCGGCGAACCCGGTCATGTCCCCCACCACGCCGCCGCCCAGCGCAAACAGTACCGTCTTGCGATCGCAGGCGTTGCCGAGCAGCGCGTCAAAGATCAGGTTCAGGGTTTGCCAGGTCTTGTACTGCTCCCCATCCGGGAGGGTGACAACCTGCACTTCGGTGAACCGCACCAGCAGAGCCTGTCTCAACCTGGCGGCATAGAGTGGCGCGACGGTGGAATTGGTCACAATCACCGCCGAGGTGGCAGCTGGCAAGTCCCGATAGAGATCGATGTTGCCCAGCACAGCAGAGTCGATGACGATGTCGTAACTGCGGTCCGCCAGGTCGATGCGGACGATTTCAGAAGAGAAGGCGTTCATACCCCTTGAGTGTAGAGGCTTCGCGCCGACGGCCGCGAAGCGTGCCTGGCGCGCAGGCGCGGAGCCCGAACCCCCTCAGCGCCCGCCCACCAGACCCGCCAGCTCCAACTGCATCACGATCATGTTGACCAAGGTTGCCACGGACGGGCGACCGGTCTCAATCACAAAGTGGGCGGCGGCCCGATACAAGGGGTCACGCGCCGCATGAAGCTCGCGCAGTCGGGCCAAGGGATCGCCAACCTGCAAGAGCGGCCGACTGGTGTCGTGCCGAAGTCGGCGAATCAGTTCGTCGGGCGAGGAGTTGAGGTAGACCACCTTGCCGCGCTGACGCATGTGGTTACGGTTGGCCGAACGAATTACGGCGCCGCCGCCAGTGGAAAGTACGCACGGTCCGGCCTGCGTCAATTCATCAATGACCGCTTGCTCCACATCGCGGAATGACTCCTCGCCTTCCCTCTCGAAGTAATCGCGGATCGAGCAGCGCAAGCGCTGCTCGATTACTTGGTCGGAATCAACAAAGGGAAGCTGCAGCCGCCGGGCGAGTTGCCGCCCGACTGTGGTTTTGCCTGAGCCGGGGAGGCCGACAAGCGTGACGCTATGTCTCAGGCTAACCGCCACCTGTCATTGGTCAGGGAACCGTGACCGATATCCCAGTCTTCTTGCTCGCACCGGTCGGCGTTGACACCGTCACATAGAAGTTAACAATGTCTCCGGCAACGCAGTCCACCAGGTTTGCCCCAAAATTGCGTGGCTCCGTGGTGCTTCCGTAGACACCCTCAAAGCCCTTGGCGGCACATTTGGAATCTGTGGTCAGAGGAATCACCTCGGTCGCCAGCGTTGCATCCGCTGGCATCGGGTTGCCGTTGTGGTCCGCGAGACGCAGGCTGATACCAGTCCGGCTCGCCGACAGAACCTCGGTACGCTTATTCGTAGGAATTGTCACGTCGTAGGCCCCAGGCGGCGCAATTTCGTCTCCCGAGAAGATAACGACGACACTGTTTCGAACCTTCGTCAGACGATCCCACTTCCCGTTACAGGTGTCTGCCTTTGACAAGCCGATGTTCGAGTTGGTTGGGCACGCCTTGGTTCCAACTGCAGCCTCCGGGATCGGGTAGGTCACCTCGCCTTCGTCGGTCAAAGTAACCAAGTTCTTGTATGAGGCGTCGAACTTTAAGTTCTCGTCCTTGTCCATGAAGTGAACACCCAAGTCCTCAAACAACTCCCCCTCGTCATAGCGATTGTTGTTGTTGGCGTCGATGAAGTACTCCTCACCATCCATGAATGCCGTAATCGTGACGCGGCCAGGACGGGGATCGCCACCGGTGGTGTTGGAGCCCATCGGCCGGTATTCCTGGCCGATAAGCGTCACCTTGCACGTGCCGGCTTTTAGGATACAACTACTGACATCTCCTGAGTTCAATTGACCACCCTCCGCGACCATTGGTACCGGCGTGCCGTCTGGCACCGGATTGCCCTGACGGTCGGCAGCATTAACAATGATGTCTATGGTTGCGTTGGTATATTTGTTGGTGAAATACCCCCCAACAAGGAAATTGTGCTTCGTGACGCCCATGTCAAAGAAGCGCTGAGTCGGCAAGCCGGTCTGGATAGTCAGGATATTCGAATCCGTGTACTTCGATGGCGTCGCGGCCAACGCCGCTCGAACCTGCACCGTTGCTGGCAATGTTCCGCCGCACACTGAAAACACCAGCAGTCCGTCCGAACCGGAAGTCGCCGTAGCGGGCGAGCCACAGAAGTTTATCCCGCCATCGGTGTTGGTCAAAGCAGCCGTCACCGCCACGCCGGCCACGGGGTCGCCAATTGAGTCGATCACCTTAAAAGTGACCTGCGACGTGTTCACCCCTGGTGAGCCCTGCTGGTAAATCACGCTCGGGCTTGCCTTGACAAACAGAAGGCCCGTCACTGGCGGAGCCGTCACGACGTAACTGCCAAGCACGGTTGCTCCGACCGCCGTCGCGCTCAGTGAGCAATCGCCCTGCGACGTAGTTTGAATCACAGCACTGGCTTGACCAGCGGAATCGACCACTGCCTGCGCTGGGGTCGCCGACCCACAGGAACTGCTGAACTCAACAGCAACCGAGTTGGAACTCGCCGGTTTGCCGTTCACTGACACGGTCACCTTGACGTTGACGGATTGACCCTTCTGCACAGTTTGAGGCGTCGCGGACAAACCGGACAACACCACAGTGCCAGAACTGATCTGCAAATCCATGGTCTTTGTCAGGGCAGCACCATCAACCACCCCTGCCGCGGTAGCCAGCACCACCCCAGCGGATGTAACGCTAGCGGGCTGGACCTTGAACTGCGCAAATCCACTGGCGTCGGTCAATTGGCCCGTAGACGGAACCAGGACGGCAATCGCGCTCTCCAAGGTAATCGTCACCCGGCTGTTCGGAACCCCTTTGCCGGCTGCGTCCTTAAGACCAACCTTGAGGAACTGCGAATCGATTTGCGACAAGTTGGGGCTTGTCAGTTCTGCACCTGCCGCATTGACCAGGGCTAACGAAATGGAGGGAACGGCCGGCACCACCACGGGGGGAGGCTGTCCCGAAGTCGTGCCGGGATTGCCCCCACCGCCGCCACAGGCAACCAAGCCAAACGCCAAGCCCAGCGTCATTAGAAACACGCGACATTTCATAATTTCATCCTGCTTACTTTTTCAACAGCCAAGTCGGTTCAACGTGATGCAGACCGGTCGGTAATCATTCTGGGTGTCACGAACACAAGAAGCTCCTTCTTACGCGCGTCACGCGAGCGATTCTTGAACAAATGCCCCACACCTGGGAGGTCTCCAAACCAGGGAACCTTTGCTTCGTCGTTCTTCTCTTCCAGCTCAAAAATGCCACCAATCACGACTGTTCCACCGTTGTCGACCAAGACTTGAGTGTTCACGTTCTTCTGGTTGATCGCTGGGCCCGCGTCGGTCGATTCACCGCGACTGTCTTTGCTCACATCCAGGTCCATGATGATATTGCCCTCGGGGGTAATCTGAGGTGTAACCTCAAGACGAAGGTTGGCATCCTTGAAAGTCGTCGTACACCCGTTCAGTCCACACACTTGGTACGGTATCTGTTCGCCCTGCTTGATCAAGGCCTTCTTGCCATCAGCCGTCACCACGCGGGGGCTGGATACCACGCGACCCTTGCTCTCCGCCTCCAGCGCCGATATCTCAAGGTTCAAGAATCGATTGGCCACCGCATTGAAAATCGAGACGCCAAAAGAAGCGGGCGTTCCCCCGAAAGACTGAATGGCGGGCAAGTTTACAAAATTCCCCGTCGAATTCACCGTTCCACCCCCACCGCTGGCCGCCACAGCGTCGCTGTAGCTTGCACCAAATGCAATACGGTTGTTGCCAGAAATCTGGTATCCACCATCGCCACCCTTGTTGGCACGCTGGTCGGTACCGCCAAATTTCACCCCCAACGACTTTCCGAAATTATCAGTCGCTTCAACTATCCGCACCTCAATCATCACCTGGCGAATGGCAACATCAAGCTTTTGAATCAATTGCTGGACTTGCTCCAACTTAGCAGAAACATCCGTCACAAACAGCTGATTGGTGCGGGGCTCGGCAATGGCACTGCCCCGAGCGCTCAATACTCTGCCGGCGCTCTTGTCACCACCACCACCAGCCGTCAATTGAACCGCAATGTCGACTGCTTTGGCATAGTTAATCTGAAAGGACTGGGTGCGGACCAAATCCTGTGTTTCGACGGCCAACCGAGACTTTCGCTCCGTTTCCTCTTTCTGCAAGATTTCGTCGTTCGGAGCAATCCAGATCACGTTCCCGGTCTTGCGCTTACCCAGTCCCTTGGCCTGCAATATGATGTCCAGTGCCTGATCCCAGGGAACATCCTGCAGCCTCAACGTCACAGCACCCGTCACGGAATCCGAGGTGATGATGTTGAAATTGGTGAAATCTGCAATCACCTGCAGCAGCGAGCGGACTTCAATGTTCTGGAAGTTGAGCGAGAGCTTCTGGCCGTTGTAACCGGGCCCTTGCGTCAGCTTGGTCGTGTCAACTTTTTGGCGGGAAACCTCGACGACAAACTGCTCGTCGCTTTGATAGGCGCTGTGAATCCAATCACCCTTGGGCTCAATCACCATCCGGACGCGGTCACCTACTTGAAAGGTTGTGACGGTTTGCACCGGGGTGCCAAAGTCAGAGACGTCGAGTTTACGCCTCAGGCCCTCAGGCAACGTTGATTTCAAGAACTCGACCACCAGGGTCTGGCCCTGCTGACGGATGTCCACGCCAACCTGGTTGTTTGGCAATGCCACGACAATCCGACCAGACCCTTCGGCTCCACGCCGAAAGTCCAGATCCCTCAGCGGACTGGCGTCCCGGTTCCGACTCTCGGCAAAAGCCGGCTGAGCAGACACGGGGGCAGTGGCCACCGATGGATCGAGCAAGACAAGTAGCGTCTTTCCCTGCACCTGCGTCCGGTACCCGGCAGACTGCTTCAGGTTCAACACCACGCGAGTGCGATCCCCGGCCTGAACCACATTCACAGATTTGAGGTTTCCCTGATTGATTTCGGTCACACTGCGGCCCAGGCCATTCGTGACGCCCGGAAAATCGAGGGCAATCCTGGCCGGGGACTGAATCGAGAAACCGGTTGGGGCAGCAGCCAAGGGCTGAGACAAATCAATCCGTATGACTTCCGAACCTCCCTGGATGCTTCCTGTGATCGCCTCGATGGCGCCTTGCGCGAAGGCCAATCCTGTACCCAGCGCGATACCAACAGAAACAACAAAGCCACGCAAGGCCTGCCCGGTAGTCCAACCATTGTGATTATTCATTTCGTCCTCTCTTGCAACTGCAAAGTAGCTGTGCGTTCAATCCATTCACCGGCGGCATCCTGCACGATCTCGCGCAACGTAACCTCGGTTTCGGCAATCTTCATCACGCGGCCATAGTTCTGGCCCAAGTAGTTGCCAAGCTTGACCTGGTACAAGAGGTTGTCAACCTTGACCAGAGCCACCGGCTTGCCTTCCTTGACCAAATTTCCGACCAGGGTCACTGCATCCAAGGGGAAGGCCTCCAGGGCCTCTTTGCGTCGCACCAACTCCGGAGCGACCAGCGCACCGTTGGATACCGCCTGAGCCGAATCGCGCTTGAGGGCCTGCGTCAACTTCTGGCTGCTAAACGGCTCCACCGCACTGCCCAAGACATAAAGTTCTGGCTTGAACAACTTTGGCTCCAAGATCGGCTTGACGCTGGGACGGGTCTGGGCGTTTTGCTCAGCCATCCATTGGCGCAATTCATCTTCATTTGACGTTCCACACCCGGCCAAGCCCGCAACCACCAAAAAACAGACTACTCCGACTGCGCGCATCACTTTGTCCCCCCCTTGGGTGGAGAGGCCTTCCGCTGGGACGCCACTTCATCCTTGTCCAAATATCGAAAGGTCTTGGCAATGGCATCCATCGCCAACGAGCCATCCCGGGCGGGAACGACCTGCATATTGTTGAGCGTGACAATCCGCGACAAGTTGGCAATATCGGAAGCAAACGAGCCAATATCGTGGTAACGACCCGTCACGCGTACCGCAATCGGCAATTCAGCGTAGTACTCCTTCACGTTGACTTGTCCGGGCCTGAACAAATCGAATTGGAGACTTCGGCCCAAGCCGGATTGGTTGATATCCGAGAGCAAGGCATCCATTTCCGCCTTGCTTGGCAACTGCTTCTCAAGCTGGGTGACGTATTGCTGCACTTGTTCACGCTGCTTCTTCAATGCGTCCAGGTTCACGGCTTTGGTAAGCCGAGCTTTATAGTCCTCACGCAGCTTGGTCTCCTTGGCCTGCTCGGCCACCAACTCATCCTCAGACCCACTCAAGAACGAGAACCACGAAACCACCACAACTACTGCCGCGATCAAAACAAACAGGCCGTAGCGAGGAACGGCCGGCCAACTAACCGGATCCTTTGGGTCGAGGTCGCGAAACTGTCCCGCTACTTTTTCTTGGATCGAAGCGAAGTCGGGTTTCATTTTGGGAGCGCTTGCCATGTTTCCTGCTCCTATTTCTTTGCGGGGAGAGGATGGAGCCGAAGCCGTACCCGATGCGGGAACAACCACGACAGATGAAGACACAGCCACGACCGCTGCACTGGCCGCAGCCCTCGCCTTCTCGGCTTCACTGGAGCGCATTAGCCGAAACCGAATCGTAAAGTTGGAGACTCGCCGCTGCTCACGCGCACTCAAGGCCACACTGCCCGCCACGATTTCCACCAAATCAGGCTTGGAAAACCAGGGCGTATTGTTCGCCAAATTTCTCAGTAACTCGGACACGCGCTCATTGGACTGGGCCACGCCCTTGATCTCAACGACTTGATTCTCTTGCTTCAGTGCATTGACATACACGCCGTCAGGCATCTGCTTGACCAGTTCAGATAACATGTGCACCGGCAAATTTCGATCCGCCTGCAAGTCCTCAACCGCCTGCTGACGGGCTCGCAACGAAGCAATTTCAGCCTCCAGGCCGGCAATGTCCTTGATCTTGGCATCCAGCACCTTGATCTCTGTCTCAAGGATACGGTTCTTGCCCTGTTGACCGGATATCAGAGCCTGGTACCAGAGAAAAACGGCACCAACGATCAAGCCCCCGGCAAGAGCCGCTGCGGCCAAGCTGAAGTTGAAAACGTCTTTGCGGAACTTTCGCGCCGCCTCTCGGTGCGGCAGCAGATTAATCAAAATCACTGGATGAACCTCCGCAATGCCAATCCGCACGACGTCAGGTAAGACGGCGACTCACGTGTCATCTTCTTCAATCGCACATTCGAGCCGATCTCCATGCCGTCAAACGGGTTGACCAGACTGCACGCAAAAGAGGTGTGCTGGGTTACCGCCGCCGTCAATCCGGGCAAGGCGGCCGATCCACCGGCCAGCATCACGTAGTCAACCTTGTTGTACGGCGTGCTGGTGAAGAAGAACTGCAGGGCACGCCCGATCTCCTGCACCATGCTTTCAACGAAAGGCTGCAGCACCGTCGCCTCGTAGTCATCAGGCAATTCACCGCTGCGCTTCTTGCTTTCGGCTTCTTCCAGCGAGAAGCCATACTGGCGCACAATCAGCTGCGTCAACTGGGCACCACCAAATGCCTGGTCCCGGTCGTACAACACCTCGTCATCACGAATGACCTGCATGCTGGTGGTCAGAGCACCCACCTCAAACAACGCCACAATGGCCCCGGCCCCCTTGTTGGGTAGGCTTTCAATCAGGCGACCGGTGGCCAGACGGGAGGCATAGGACTCGATATCAACGATCACCGGCTTGAGCCCCGCCGCTTCCGCAAGACCTTGAATGTCCTGCACCTTCTCGCGGCGCGACGCGGCAATCAGGACCTCAATGTCGCCAGCAGAACTTGCACTGGGGCCAATCACACAAAAATCCAGGCTGACTTCGTCCAGCGGAAAGGGAATGTACTGGTTGGCCTCGGTCTCAACCTGTGCTTCCAGCTCCTGATCCGACATACCGCCGGCCAGCACGATCTTCTTGGTAATCACAGCGGAAGGCGGCAAAGCCATCGCCACATTCTTTGTCTTGGTTCCACTCTTCTTGACCAGACGGCGCACAGCTTCAGCAACCTCATCGAATTTCTCGATATTGCCGTCGGTGATCCAGCCGCGTTCCAGCGGCTCGATGGCGCAACGTTCCAGCACAAGGTTCCCCGACGCGTCTTTCCCCAGTTCCACCAGTTTGACACTGGAAGAACTGACATCCAGACCCAGCATAGGAGCGGGCTGACGACTAAACAACGACCCCAAAGAGATCAAGAGCATCCCCTGAAAGAAGCCGGTCCGGGACCAGCGAAACTTAAGAAATCACTTCAATGCTATCAGTAAGCTCCTTGTCCCGCAAAGGTTTTTCCCAATTATCAGGATTGCGAGCGTTGCCAAAAGCAGACGCTTTTGATTTGGACAAGGCGACACAGCATGAGGACAGCAGGATCAAAAGGCGATGCGGCAACAATACGCGTTTCTCTGAGCCGCATCTGCTGAAACCGCAATTTTTATAATGCTGACGCTATCTTACAAAGCTTTCTATGGCAACCCATTCCAGCACCGCCGATTCCGACGACTCCAAAACAGGTGACAAGGCACGGCGCGGGCCGTTGGCGTGGATGTTGCACGCGGGCCTATGGTCCTTGGGTTTGCTCATGGCAGGCGTGCTGTCGGTACTCATTGCGGTGGCGATCGCCATGGCGGTCGCGTTCCCCAACCTGCCCGATATCTCGGACTTGTCCGACTACCGCCCCAAACTGCCCTTGCGCGTCTTCTCGGCGGAAGGCGCCTTGATTGGCGAATTCGGCGAGGAACGTCGTCACTTGACCCCGATCAAGCAGATCCCCAAAGTCATGATCGACGCCGTATTGGCGATCGAGGACGCTCGTTTCTTTCAGCACGGCGGGGTGGACTACAAGGGCGTCCTACGGGCCGTCATGGCCAATCTGGGACGCATCAAGAGCCAAGGCGCCTCCACCATCACCATGCAGGTAGCCCGCAACGTCTACCTGTCCAGCGAAAAGACCTATACCCGCAAGATCTACGAAATTCTGTTGACTTTCAAACTCGAGCACCTGCTGACCAAGGATCAGATCCTCGAAATCTACATGAATCAGATCTTTCTGGGCAATCGGGCCTATGGCTTTGCTGCGGCGGCCGAGGCCTACTTCGGCAAGCCTCTCAAGGACCTCACGATTGCGGAAGCCGCGATGCTGGCGGGCTTGCCGAAGGCGCCCTCCGCCTACAACCCGATCAGCAATCCCAAGCGAGCCCGGTCGCGCCAGCTCCACATCATTGAGCGCATGGAAGAAAACGGCTTCATCACAGCCGAACAGGCAGTCGCCGCCAAAAAGCAGGAATTGAAAGTCAAGACCAACTCCGACAACAGCAAGGTGCACGCCGAATACGTCGCGGAGATGGTGCGGCAGTTGGTGTTTGCCCAGTACGGTGAAGAAACCTACACGCGTGGCCTGAACGTTTACACCACGCTCAAGGCCGCCCAGCAAGACATCGCCTACAAGGCACTGCGACGCGGCATCATGGACTTTGAGCGTCGGCAGATCTACCGCGGACCGGAGAAGTTCGTCAAGTTGCCAAGCAACCCGCAAGAGCTTGACGACGCCATTGACGAGGCGCTTGATGAACACCCGGACAATGGCGACGTGATGTCGGCCGTGGTGCTCGAAGCCGATCCTAAAAGGATCAAGGCCCTGCGGCAAAGCGGTGAGACCATCGAAATCACCGGCGAGGGCCTCAAGCCTGCACAGTCGGGCTTGTCGGACAAGGCGCCGCCGCACATCAAGGTTCGGCGTGGGGCCGTGATTCGTGTCGTCAAAACGCCAAAGGACACCTGGGAGATCACACAACTGCCTGAGGTCGAGGGCGCGTTTGTCGCGCTCGATCCGCGCGACGGCTCAATCAAGGCCCTGGTCGGCGGATTCGATTTCGCGAAGAACAAATTCAACCATGTTGCCCAGGCGTGGCGTCAACCCGGCTCCAGCTTCAAGCCCTTCATCTATTCGGCGGCTCTGGAAAAAGGTTTCACACCGGCAACCATTGTCAATGATGCACCCCTGTTTTTCGACGCTGGCGTCACCGGAGGCCAGCCGTGGGAACCCAAAAACTATGACGGAAAATTTGAAGGCCACATGACCCTTCGCCGAGGGCTGGCGAAGTCAAAGAACATGGTCTCGATTCGAATTCTGCAGGCCGTGGGCGCCCAGAACGCCCAGGACTGGATTGGCCGGTTCGGCTTTGACCCCGACAAGCATCCTGCCTACTTGACCATGGCGCTGGGCGCGGGCTCGGTCACGCCAATGCAGATGGCCACGGCCTATTCAGTCTTTGCCAACGGGGGTTACCGGGTCAACCCCTGGCTGATCACCAGAGTGACCGACCAAAAGGGCAAGGTGCTGGCCGAGACCAAGCCCCCAGAGCTGGACGATTCGGTTCGTGCCATCGATGCACGCAATGCGTTTGTAATGGAAAGCCTGCTGCAGGAAGTCACCCGCACAGGCACTGCGGCCAAAGCACAGGCAACGCTCAAGCGGCCTGATCTGTACGGCAAGACCGGCACTACCAACGATTCAATGGACGCTTGGTTCGCCGGGTTTCAGCCTACCCTCACGGCAGTGTCCTGGATCGGTTACGACACGCCCCGCAAGCTTGGCGACCGTGAAACCGGCGGCGGCTTGAGCCTGCCGATCTGGATCAGCTTCATGGAGCATGCCCTCAAGGGTGTGCCGATCAACGAGCCCGAGCCACCGGAAGGGGTGATCAATGCGGGCGGTGAATGGTATTACGACGAGTACGCGCGCAATGCTGGGGTTCGCAGCCTTGGCCTGGAAACCGATGCCGACGCGGCTTCCACGCAGCCTCTGCCGTCGGATGAGAAGAAGAAGATTCTCGACTTGTTCAAGGACTGATCAGGGCGAGAACATAAGCGTGAATCCTGCCTGGTCGCTCGCGTAGCGGCTCAGGCTGGCGAAGAACTCACCCTGACCCTTGGTGTCCAGCCACTGCCCCTGGTCTTGGTCTTGGTCCTGCCGAAAGTGGAATCCGCCACATCGCGCCGCCAGCCATATCTCATGCAGCGGCTTTTGCAAGTTGATGACAATCTGGCTCTTGTTTGAGAACACCAGCGTGATCATGCCGCCAACTCGCTGGTTGTCGATATCAGCGCTGGTTTGGTCATTGATACGGTCGCACGAAGCCTCAACGGCCTTGAGCACCAATTCCGCACGATCCAGAAATTCCAAGTCGGTCATTACAATTTCACCATGTTGCTTCTGATAAGAATTCTAGTCAGTCCCTTTGTCCTTGCCGCCAGCGCGGTGACCTTGGCCGCCTGTGGGCAGCAAGGCCCACTGTACCTGCCGACCGACCCACCTCCTGGCAAGCGCCCCGCCGCCACGCCAAAGCTCCCGCCATACTTGCAGCCCAACACGCAGCCTGCGGCACCCATGCCAGCGGACTCCGCTACCTCCACCACGCCTGGCGCCCGTCCCGCTTCACAATGACCAACCCAAATCTTCCCGGCCAACCCCAGCTCGCCTACCAGGGGAACGCACTCTTCCTGGAACAAGTCCGACTGAGCGACTTGGCCAAAGGGCACGGCACACCTCTGTTTGTGTACTCCAAGGCCTCCATGCTGTCCGCACTGGCCGCCTACCAGCAAGGCTTTGCCGGTCGGGACGTGCAGATTTGCTATGCCATGAAGGCCAACCCCGCATTGGGCGTGATTGCCGTTTTTGCGCAGGCCGGCTGCGGTTTTGACATTGTTTCCGGCGGCGATCTGGATCGCGTTTTGGCAGCCGGCGGGCGAGCCGACAAGGTCATCTTTTCCGGCGTTGGCAAAACTCGCGCCGAAATGCGACAAGCGCTTGCGGTTGGCATTGCCTGCTTCAACGTCGAGAGCGAAGCTGAATTGGAGGTCCTCAACGAAGTCGCGTTGGCCATGGGCGTACGCGCACCGATGAGCCTGCGGGTCAACCCCAACGTTGACCCAAAAACTCATCCTTACATCTCGACCGGCCTCAAAAGCAGCAAGTTCGGCGTCGCCCATGAGCGCGTGGTTCCCGTCTATCAGCGGGCGGCGACACTGCCCGGCATCAAGGTGGTTGGCATCGATTGCCATATTGGCTCTCAGATTACCCAAGAGGAACCCTATCTCGACACGGTGGACCGGATGCTTGATCTGGTTGAAGCCATCGAGGGCTGTGGCATCCCCATTCATCACATCGACTTTGGCGGCGGCCTGGGTATCGATTACAACGGTGAAGCGCCGCCCGATGCGACGCAGCTCTGGAAGAAATTGCTGCAAAGGCTTGATGCACGGGGCTTTGGCACCCGGCGCCTGATGGTGGAACCAGGTCGCTCACTGGTGGGCAACGCTGGCGTGTGCCTGAGCGAGGTGCTCTACCTCAAACCCGGCGAACAGAAGAGCTTTTGCATCATTGACGCCGCCATGAACGATCTACCGCGCCCGGCGATGTACCAGGCGTACCACCAGATCGTGCCGCTACACACCCCAGACCAACGACGCCAAGGCCACTTGGGAAGTGGTCGGACCGGTCTGCGAAAGCGGCGACTGGATTGGCCACGACCGCACCCTGGACGTCACACCAGGCGACCTGTTGGCGGTACTGTCGGCCGGCGCCTACTGCATGAGCATGGCCAGCAACTACAACTCACGCGGACGCGCCGCCGAAGTGCTGGTGGACGGTGACCAGAGCTACCTTATCCGGCGGCGCGAAACCATTGCCGACCAGATGCGACAGGAAGCGCTCGCCCCGCCCCGCTCTGGCCAGTAGCCGGCAGCGGCCCCCTCAAGAACTTTGTCGCTTCGCGAAGCGGATGGCTCGCCATGCCAGCAGCGTGCCCAGGATCGCCGCATACACAGCAACTTCGGCAAAGTCGTTCTTGCCCGCGCGCATCCAGAAAAAGTGAAGAATCGCCAGCAGCGCAACGGCATACACCAGCGTGTGCAACTTGCGCCAGCGTGGTGCGCCCAACGCCTTTATCGCGCGATTGAACGACGTGGCAGCCAGCGCCGACAGCAATACAAACGAAGTAAACCCCACCAGGATGAATGGTCGCTTGGTGATATCCCGGCTGATGTCGGCCAGATCAAAGCCCATGTCAAACCAGCTGTAGCTCAGCAGGTGCAGCACCCCGTAGAAGTACACAAACAGGCCCAGCATCCGCCGAAAGCGTGCCAGCGCCGGGGTGACCGTGATCACGCGCAGCGGTGTCACCGCCAGCACGGCGCACAGGAAGCGCAAGGTCCAGTCACCGGTTGCTCGGACCAAGGCCTCGGCGGGGTTGGCCCCCAACTGATTGGTGATCGCCGCATAGACCAGCCACGCGCAGGGCAACAACGCCAAACTGAAGACCACCGATTTGCTATGGGAATGCTGCAGGATGGCTCCAACTGGAGCCTGGTTGCGGACCAGGGTGGACATCAGAAGAACTTCTTGAGGTCCATGCCCGTGTAGAGTTGCCCTACCTGCTGCTCATAGCCGTTGAACATCAGGGTCTTGCGCTTCTTCGCAAACAATCCATCTTCGCCAATGCGCCGCTCGGAAGCTTGGCTCCAGCGCGGGTGATCCACGTTCGGGTTGACGTTGGAGAAGAATCCATACTCCCTGGCGGCTGCGCGATTCCAGGCTGTATTGGGCTGCTGATCAGTGAAACGAATCTTCACCAGACTCTTGGCGCTCTTGAAGCCGTATTTCCAGGGCACCACCAGGCGCACCGGTGCGCCGTTCTGCTTCGGCAAGACCTCGCCATACATGCCGAAGCTCAGCATGGTCAGCGGATGCATCGCCTCGTCCATGCGCAAGCCCTCCACATACGGCCAATCCAGCACATTCGAATCGACGAAGGGCATGGTCTTGGGGTCCGCCAAGGTCACAAATTCGACGTATTTGGCCGCGCCCAGAGGCTCCACACGCCGGATCAACTCGCTGAGCGAATAGCCTACCCAAGGGATCACCATCGACCAACCCTCCACACAACGCATGCGGTAAATCCGCTCTTCCTGCGCACTCAGCTTGAGCAAGTCCTCCAGCGCATAACGCCCCGGCTTCTTCACCAGTCCCTCGATCTCGACCGTCCACGGCGCGACTTTCAGACTGTGCGCGTTCTTCGCCGGGTCGGCCTTGTCGGTGCCAAACTCATAGAAGTTGTTGTACGTCGTGGCGTCTTTGTAGGCAGTCGGCTGCTCCATCGAGACCGCCGCTGCCAGATTTGACCTGACTGCTGGCAACGCCGCCAATTTGCCAGGTCGCTGCGGGGGCGCTCCAACCGTTTGCGCCATGGACTGTCGCGATGCCCAACTGGCCAATGCCACCCCAGCAGCACCACTGCCCATCAGCCTGAGCAGGTCGCGCCGCCCCTCGTACACACTGCGCTGAGTGATCTCGCTGGAAAGGGGACGGTCAAAACCACTGCGATGGGATCGGATAGGCATGTCTTGGTCCTTGGTTCAAGCTTGGTCGCCCAGCCAAGTAGCTCTTACGGCAACAGACTCAGACGCGCAGACGGCTCCGCAACGGTCAAGCCCGAGCGTCGTGCGCTCTAGAACAGAACTGTAGTGAAGTCAAAAAAAAGGGCGGCGCCATCGTGAGATGGCCCCGCCCAGATCAGGGTTTGCGGTTGGTGTCTTACTCAACGCACTAGCAAACGCTCAATGGCGATCTAGCGCAAGCCCGCCATGTAGTCCGCTACGGCCTTGATCTCTCGGTCATTTAATTTTGCAGCAATCTGGCTCATTTGAATGCTGTTCTTGCGAATGCCATCGCGAAATGCGGTCAACTGCGTCGCGCTGTATTCTGCAAACTGCCCACTCAAGCGGGGGTACTGTGCCGGGATGCCCGCTCCATTAGGACTGTGGCAGCCGGCGCAGGCCGCAATCTGGCGGTCCGCAATACCGCCGCGGTAGATGCGCTCGCCCAAAGCGACCAGATCCTTGTCCTTGGCGGCGCCGGGCACCGCCTTCTTGCTGGCCAGCCAAAAGGCCACGTTCTTCATGTCGTCGTCACTCAGCGCCGCAGACATCCCGGTCATGATCGCGTTCTCGCGCTTGCCGGATTTGAATTCCTGCAATTGCTTGACCAGATATTGCGGATGCTGCTGGGCCAGCTTCCGGGTTGGCCGCAATCGCAGAGTTGCCGTCTGCCGCGTGGCAGGCCGCGCACATCGCATAACTGGCTTCACCCTTGGCCAGATCAGGCTTGGCCGGAGCGGCCGCGGGGGCTTTGGCTGCGGACGCGGCGGCTACGGGCGCGGCGGGTTTGGCTTCCTCGGCAGCGGTGGTGAAAGCAGCGCCAACCAAGGAGGCGGCGACCAGGAAATGGGCAAGCAACTTCATAAGTGATGAGGTGTCAGTCAGGTAAGCAAAACAGGAGGATTCTACAATGCGGCCATGGGTTTATCTTTTACACAATGACCAACAACACAAACCCACCCACCCGGCCACGCCCATCCTCAGCGCCTGCCGCGCCTTCCAAGAACGCTGCGGTGGTGGCCTTGGGCTGGTTGCACACCGCCCGATTTCTCACCACCGCGCCCCAATTGCACTTTCTGCCCCAGTTGGATGTGCCCGAGATCGCCTTCGTGGGTCGCTCCAATGCAGGCAAGTCAACCTGCATCAACACCCTGACGCAACAAAAGCAGCTCGCCTTTGCCTCCAAGAAGCCGGGCCGCACCCAGCACATCAACCTGTTCTCCCTGGGAAAGCAGGGGCTGACCGATGCCGTGTTGACCGATCTGCCAGGCTATGGCTACGCGGCTGTGCCCAAACAGGACAAGATCCGCTGGCAGCAAGTCATGGCCAACTATCTGGTAACGCGAGAGAACCTCAAAGGCATTGTGCTGATGTGCGACCCCCGCCATGGACTGACCGAACTCGACGAGGTGCTGCTGGAGGTGGTTCGGCCACGGGTTGAGGAAGGCCTGAAATTCCTGGTGGTCCTGACCAAGGCCGACAAGCTGACACGTAGCGAGCAGACCAAGGCTTTGTCCATCATGAAGCTGCAGGCCGGCGGGGGTGAGGTCAGGCTGTTCTCGGCACCCAAACGGCAAGGTATCGACGAGATCGCCCTGCTGCTGTGGCAGTGGGCGCATCCCACGACCGCCGAGCCGACTCCCTGAGGAGCCTGCCGGTCGCGAACGCGACTGAGGCCCGCTGTCGCGAACCGTAAGCTCGGGTCCGCTTGTCACCTCCAGCGCACAACCACCATGGTCCAGACCTTTCTCCAGCCTCTGCCGCATGGCATTGCCCTGAGCTGCCGCGCCGCCGGCGAGCGGGGACGCCCGGTGTTGCTGTTCCTGCATGGTTTCCCGGAAGGCGCCTTTGTTTGGGACTATTTTCTGGACCACTTCTCGCAGGCCCAACATGGCGGCTACCGTTGCATTGCCCCCAATCTGCGCGGCTTCGAACGATCGAGCGCGCCGCCGCACGCCAGTGCCTACCGGCCCAAACACCTGGTGCAGGACATCGCCGCCTTGATTGCGCTGGAGACGGCAGGCCAAGGCGACACGCTGGCCGCCCTGGTGGCCCACGATTGGGGCGGCGCCGTCGCGTGGAACCTGGCCAATCAGTTGCCCCACCTGGCTCAGCGGCTGATGATCGTCAATTCGCCGCACCCAGGCACCTTCCTGCGCGAACTCCAGAACAACCCCGCACAACAGGCTGCCAGCGCCTACATGAACTTCCTGATTCGTCCGGATGCGGAGCGACTGCTGGCGCAGGACAACTATCGGCGCCTGTGGAACTTCTTCTCAGCACCAGGTCAAACTGCCGGTCCCAGTTGGTTGACGCAAGCCGTCAAAGACCAGTACCGCGCAGTCTGGCGCTTCGGCCTCACCGGCGGGTGCAATCTTTACCGCGCTTCCCCGCTGCGTCCACCGACCCAGGACGACCCTGCTGCGGCGGCTGTGAGCCTGCCCGATGCAATGCTCACGGTGCAACTGCCCACTCTGGTGGTGTGGGGCATGGACGACATCGCCTTGCCGCCGGTGCTGCTGGATGGATTGGGGCACTTTGTGCGTGACCTCACGCTGCGCACCATCGACCACGCCACGCACTGGGTGCTGCATGAACAACCTGCGCTGGTAACGCGGTATTTGCAGGATTTTTTGCTACAACATCCATAGCTAACAAACACGGGCGAGCCAGACCTGGAGAGGCAGTCAATACACAGGGGCCTCGCCCGCCGGCCGACTCTTGAAACGCTTGTGCACCCAGTAGTACTGGTCCGGCATGGTTTCGATGTAGCCCTCCAAGCAATGGTTCATCCGGCTTGTGTCGGCCACCACATCGTCGGTGGGGAAATCGCGCCAGGCCGGCATGACTTCGACCTGATACCCGGATCGGGTCATGCGGGTCACGACCGGCACCACGCTGGCCCGGCCGAGTTTCGAGAAGCGCGACAGTGACGGCACCGTGGCGGCCATCACCCCACAAAACGGCACGTAGATCGACTCCTCGGGGCCAAAGTTCATGTCTGGCAACAGGTACAGCGGCTCACCCGCACGCAGGGCCGCGACGATCGACTTGACGCCCGCGACTCGACCAAACAGCCGCGCCCTACCAAAGCGCTGGCGCCCGCGCAGAATCCATTGGTCAACCACCTGGTTGGCCTGGTTGGTGTAGATGGTGGTGAACTGCCGGGGCAACTGCTGGGTCAGCGCCGTCCAGCCGGCATCCAGGCCCACAAAATGCGGCGCGAAGATGACCACCGGCGATTCGCCAGCCAGCGCGTCGAGCGCACCCACAATCTGCAGACGGCGCGCCGTCACGGCAGGTGCCGCATGCCAGAGCCAGCCGCGGTCCAGCCAGGCCTGCGCGAAGTGCACGAAGGTGCCCACCGCGACGGCCTTGAGCTGCGCGTCGCTCCAGTCCGGAAAGCACAGCCTGAGGTTGACCCACGCAACGCGTCGGCGTGAGCGGGCCACCAGGTACAGCGTGCGGCCCAACAGCCAACCCAGGCCTCGCAACCACGACAGCGGCATCCAGGCCAACGACCGCATGAACCACACCCCCGCGTGACTTGCCAATATCCCCAGCATGGTCAAGCGTCCTGGCGCGGCTGCTTGTAACGCGCGTAGGCCCACAGGTACTGCTGCGGGCAGGCCAGCACCAGTTGCTCCATGGCGGCGTTGATCTGCGTCGCGGCCACCGTAGTGTCGCTCACCAGGGGCTGGTCCATGGTCTGGACATGGACCGTAAAGCCGCGGCCCCAAGACAAACGCTCACCCCAGACCAACAAGACCGTGGCGTCAGTTTGCCGGGCCAAGCGCGCCGACAGGGTCATGGTGTAGGCGTCGCGCCCAAAGAACGGCGCCCATACGCCCATTCCGGCAGGGGGCACCTGGTCGGGCAACAAGCCCAGTGACTGGCCCAGTTTCAGGGCCTTGACCATTTGTTTGACACCCGCCATGGTCGTCGGCGCGGTGTCCAGACCGGGCCGGCTGCGCGCCTGCCCCACCACCTCACGCAGCCAGGCCTTGCGGGGCGGGCGAAACAACACGGTAATGGGTTGATGTGTGCGCCCATAGCGTCGCGCATAGGCCTGTGCCGTGACTTCAAAACAGCCCAGATGTGGTGTCAGCATCACCACGCCTTTGCCGCGCAGCAACGCGGCATCCACGTGTTGTGCGCCTTGCCACCGTACCCGCACCGGCGACCCCAGCCACAAGCGTGGCAACTCGGCGACCAGCTTGCCCGCCGCCGCGACCGCCGGTACCCACTGCCGCCAAGTCAATCCGGCCTGCCGGGCATTGGCGGAAACGCTGCCGGTAAACACCCGAACCCAAGAACACCAGCCACCCCATGACAGCGCCCGCACTCTGCGCCAACCACAACGGCCAAATGGACAAGAACTTGAAGAGGGTCGTCATCGCTCGGATAAAATACGCGTGTCGCCGAGTTACGGAACTACTTGCAGGGCGACGAGCACGTCGGTCGGGTCAAGGAGCCGCCATTGTGCCCTGTCCATCCGGACCCATCTGCTAAAGCGTTCGCTAAAAGCCCAACAAGCCCAAGCAACGCGACTTGAACTTTTTTTGGAGCTTGAATTTCATGGCGAACGATTTTCTCTTTACGTCCGAGTCCGTCTCAGAGGGTCACCCCGACAAAGTGGCGGACCAAATCTCCGACGCCATCCTGGACGCCATCTTCAAGCAGGACCCCAAGTCCCGCGTGGCGGCCGAGACCCTGACCAACACCGGTCTGGTGGTGCTGGCGGGCGAGATCACCACCAACGCGCACGTGGACTACATCCAGGTCGCGCGCGACACCATCAAACGCATCGGCTACGACAACACCGAGTACGGCATCGACTACAAAGGCTGCGCGGTGCTGGTGGCTTACGACAAGCAAAGTAACGACATCGCGCAGGGCGTGGACCACGCCTCGGACGACCACCTCAACACCGGCGCTGGCGACCAGGGCCTGATGTTCGGTTATGCCTGCAACGAGACCCCCGAGCTGATGCCCGCGCCGATTCACTACGCACACCGACTGGTCGAACGCCAGGCCCAGTTGCGCAAGGACGGTCGCCTGCCCTTCCTGCGCCCGGACGCCAAGAGCCAGGTCACCATGCGTTATGTGGACGGCAAGCCGCACAGCATCGACACCGTGGTGCTGTCGAGCCAGCACTCGCCCGAGATGAGCGACGGCCTGCACATGAAGCCGGCCTTCATCGAAGCGGTGATTGAGGACATCATCAAACCCGTGCTACCCAAGGAATGGCTGATCAATACCGGTACCCTGATCAACCCGACTGGCCGCTTTGTCATCGGCGGCCCGCAGGGCGACTGCGGCCTCACGGGGCGCAAGATCATCGTCGACACCTATGGCGGCGCCTGCCCGCACGGTGGCGGCGCCTTCAGCGGCAAGGACCCGTCCAAAGTGGACCGCTCCGCCGCCTATGCCGCTCGTTATGTGGCCAAGAACATCGTGGCTGCGGGTTTGGCTCGCCAATGCCAGATCCAGGTGGCTTACGCCATCGGCGTGGCGCGCCCGATGAACGTCACCGTCTACACCGAAGGCACCGGCGTCATTTCAGACGAGAAACTCGCGGCACTGGTCAACGCGCACTTCGACCTGCGCCCCAAGGGCATCATTCAAATGCTCGACCTGCTGCGCCCGATCTATGAAAAGACCGCCGCCTACGGCCATTTCGGGCGCGAAGAGCCCGAATTCACCTGGGAGCGCACCGACCGGGCCAGCGCGTTGCGCGAAGCTGCCGGCCTGTAAGGCACGCTAGCGCGGCGACTCAGGGTTTGGGCAGGCCCTCGTCGCTCCAGAGACGCATCGGCTGGCGACCCCAGGCCTCAGTTGGGACGCCACCTTCGGCTGGTCCCCCACCGCAACGACAATCAAACGGCTGGGGTCCAGGTGGTCCAGCGCGGCCTTCGAGGCGCTGCGCGCGGTGACCGCCTGCAGCGCTGCGGGTAGTTGCTCAATGTGATTCTGTGGCAGGCCCAGCGTCCACACGCGGCCATAACCCTCGGTGATGGCCGCATTGGTGTCAAACTGGCCCGGTAAAGACAACAGCAAGGCATTGCGCACGCGCTCCAGTTCGGTCCGCCCCATGGCCTTGGCCCGCATGGCCTTGATCTCCCTGAAAGTGTCGGCCAGGGCCGCGCCCGTCACATCCGCACGCACGCTGCCACGCAAACTGAAGTGCCCGCCGTCGCGCCCGAAGACGTAGCCCGAGGACACGCCGTAGGTGTAACCCTTGACTTCGCGCAACTGAGTATTGATGCGGGAGGTAAACAAGCCACCCAACGCGGCATTCATAACCTCCAGTGATTGCTCATCCGGCTGACCCGCGCGAGAGCCTGGCCCCACCAACACCAGCGCGGTCTGCGGCGCGTCGGCCTTGTTGACCACAACCAGCCTGGCATCCGTCGGCGCGGCCAGCGCAGGCAGGCCCTGTGCAGGCTGCACACCCGCGACGGCGGGCGGCGCCCAGTTGCCAAACAGACGTTGTGCCAACTCGCGCAACTGGGCCTCACTGATGTCCCCGGCCACCACCAGCGCCGCCTGGTCCGCTCGGTAGTGAGTCTGCCAGAAACTCACCAGGGCATCGCGATCGATGGCGGCAACCGATTGCTCCGTGCCCAAGGCACTGGCCCCCAACGGATGCTGTGCACCATAGTAGGCCCGCGCCGCCACCACCGTGGCCAGTTGCGAGGCGTTTTCGCGCTGCTGCAACAAGGCCGCCAAGCGCGTCTTCTTGACACGCTCCACTTCCGCCGCATCAAAGGCCGGGTTCAAGGCCATGTCAGCCAACAAGGTCAGCGCCGGCTCAAAAGCGGACTTGAGGCTACCCAGCTCCAGGCGGGCGTCGTCGCGCCCAGCATGGCTGGCGAAACTGGCGCCCAAGTCAGCCAGTTGCGCGGCAATGTCCTGGGCTGAGCGCGCTCGCGTGCCTTCTTGCAACATGGCTGCAGTAAAGCCCGCCAAGCCAGGCTGGGCCAAGGGGTTGGCGCTTTGTCCCGCACGCAACACCAACTCCGCGCTGACCAGTGGCACGCCCGGCTTGGGGCTGTGCAACACGGTGAGTCCATTGGCCAGTTTGAAGGAACTTGCCACAGGCAAACGCACCGTGACCTTGCTGCGGTCAAATGGTGGCTTGTGGCGCCAGGCTTGGTCTGCGTTGATGGCTTCGCGCTCACCCGTGGCGGCGTGCGGCGGACCGGGTGGCGTGGGCACCTCGGCGGCCAGCACCTGTGTGCCGGGCAGCGCATGCACCACCACGCGCGCCTGGCGCTGCAACAGTTTGGCTGCAACCGCTTGCACAGCTTGCGGTGTAAGAGCGCGATAGCGGGCCAGGTCTTTGTCGATATAGTCGGCATCGCCCGCCATCAAACGGTAGTGGTTCATCAAGTCAGCGACCGTGCCTACCTTCTCCAGCCGGGCCAGAGCTGCGTCTCGAACACCGCGCGGGCGCGCCAGTTCGGCTGCGGTGGGCCCCTCGCGCAGCAGCAAGTCCAACTCCTCATCCACCAGACGCTCGATGTCTTCGAGCTTCTGGCCGATCGCGCCACCACCTCAATGCCAAACACCGAGCCCAGGCTCATCGAGTCTTGCGCCGCCGTGACCGACTGCGCCACCTGGCGCTCGTACACCAGCTTCTTGTACAAGCGGCTGGACTTGCCCCCGCCCAGCAGGTTGGCCACCACATCCATTTCAGCGTCACCCGGCTGGTACTGCGCTGGCGTGTGCCAGGCCAGACTCAGGCGCGGCAGCTCGATGCGGTCGGCCACTACCACCCGGCGCTCGGCGGTGATGCGCGGCTGCGCCACCACCACCGGCGGCACCGGCTGGCCCGCCTTCAGAGAACCAAAGTACTTCTGCACCAAACGCTTGGCCTGGTCACTGCGAAAGTCCCCCGCCAACACCAGTGTTGCGTTGTTGGGACGGTAATAGGTCTTGGCAAGGCCTTCACGTCGGCCAACTTGATGGACTGAATGTCAGCGTGCGAGCCCATCACCACTGCACGGTAGGGGTGGTCTTGCGGAAACAGCGCCTGGTACAGAGCCTCTTCAACAATGCCGTAGGGACGGTTTTCGACCGACTGGCGGCGCTCGTTGCGCACCACGTCTTGCTGGTTGGCCAGCGCCACCGCGTCCACCTGGTCAATCATGTAGCCCAACATGTCAGCCTTGATCCACAGGCCGAGTTCAAGCTGGTTTGAAGGCAGAGTGAAGTAGTAGTTGGTGCGGTCGAAGTTGGTGCTGCCATTGGAATCGGTGCCGCCCGCGGCGTCGATGATCTTGTCGGCCTCGCCACGGGGAATGTGTTTGCTGCCGGCGAACATCAGGTGCTCGAACAAGTGCGCAAACCCGGTCTGCCCCTTGGCTTCGTTGCGCGGCCCGGCATGCACCCACAGATTGAACGCGACCAGCGGCAGGCGATGGTCCTCGACCAGGATCACCTCAAAACCATTGGCCAAGCGCAGGGTTTCGTGGCGCACGGCGATGCGGTCGCCAGAGGTCACGACAGCCCCGCTGGCGGCCGGCGCATCACCCGCGATGGCTGATCCAAAAAACGATACGCTCGCCAGCACCAGGGCGGCGAAAAAAGACTTCCGTTGCGTCACGTGTTGCCCTTCCAAAGCAGTGGTCCGAACCAATAGCTGGTTCCAAAGGCTTGAAGTATCCTCGACCCTCACTGATTTTCACTTGCCACATCCAGCCACCATGACCGACACCCCACTTTGCCCGCCCCTGTACCCCCCGATTGAGCCCTATCGCAGCGGCACGCTGGCGGTGGACGAATTGCACACCCTCTATTGGGAAGAGTGCGGCAACCCCAACGGCGTGCCGGTGCTGTTTGCACGGCGGGCAGGCGCCGGCTGCTCACCGCAGCACCGCCAGTTCTTTGACCCTGCCCACTACCGCATCGTGCTGTTCGACCAACGCGGCGCGGGGCAATCCACACCGCTGGGCGAGTACCGCGCCAACACCACGCAACTGCTGATTGCCGACATTGAGCAATTGCGACAGAACCTGGGCATCGACCGCTGGCTGGTGTTCGGTGGTTCCTGGGGCTCGACCCTGTCACTGGCCTACGGGCAAGCGCACCCTGAGCGTTGCAACGGCTTTGTATTGCGCGGCATCTTCCTGTGCACACCCGCCGAGATCGACTGGTTTCTCAACGGCATCAAATGGTTCTTTCCGCAAGCCCATGCACGCTTTGTGGAAGCGATTCCACCCAGCGAGCGTGGTGACCTGCTGGCGGCCTACGCCAAGCGCCTGTTCAGTGATGATCCCGCCCTGCACACGCAGGCCGCGCGCACCTGGAGCCACTATGAAGGCAGTTGCCTGCACCTGCTGCCGCATCCGGAGGTGGCGCTGCATTTCGAATCCGAAGCGGTGGGGCTGGGCGTGGGCCGGCTTGAGGCGCACTACTTTCTCAACCAGGGTTTCCTGGGCGAGGATCAGTTGATCCGAAACATCCACCGCATTCAACACCTGCCCGCCGTCATCATCCAGGGCCGCTACGACGTGGTGTGCCCTCCCCTATCTGCGCGTCGCCTGAAGGACGCATGGCCCCAAGCCGCCTTTCACATGATTGAGGACGCCGGCCATGCCGCCTTTGAGCCTGGCATTGCGGCGGCGCTGGTGGCAGCGACCGATCAGTTCAAGCGCGAAGGGAGATTTGGCTGATCTGGCTGCGGGTGATTGTCAAGCCGGGGCGGTCAAACAAACCGTCCAGACAGGTCTATCCCGGTACCGAGCATCACTGCTGGGCGAGCCTCGGCACCCGCAAGATGACCGCGCGCTCGTTGTTGCTTCAATCCGCGCCCCCGGCATGGCGCGCTCCATGCGCACGCCTTTGGCCGCCTCCACACCGGGCTGGTCTACCTTGGCATGCACCGAAGGGCAGACAGGGGGATGGGGTCCGGTTCGACAGGCACTGACAGACGCTAACTCAGGTGCTCGCCAGATCGCGCAAAGCTTGCGGGTTGCGCTGCGCCAGTGTGATGAGGGTGCGTGCCGCACCCGAAGGCTGCTTGCGCCCCTGCTCCCAACCTTGCAAGGTGCGAACCGAAACACCCAGCAATTGCGCAAACTGCGCCTGCGACAAGCCCGAGTTCTGCCGCGCCGCGATCACCGGCGAATGCACCACCGTGCCCAAGCCACGCTTCATTTGGCGCACCGACTCGACAAGCTCCGCCTCAAGGTCGCGGCTGGCTTCCCAATGGGTCAGTTGCGCATCGGTCATCGGCTTTTTCGATGTGGTTTTTGACGATTTACTTAACGGCATCACGCAACTCCTTCAAAGTGCTGGCCTTGAGCGAATCCATCTTGCTCTTGGCATACACAAACAACAACACCAGCTCACCCAGATCGTTGCGGACAAAGTAAATCACCCGCACGCCACCCGACTTGCCTGAGCCAGCACGGCTCCAGCGCACCTTGCGTACTCCGCCGGAGCCTTGGACCACATCACCTTCATCCGGGTGCTCCGCCATGAAAGCCGCAAAGGCACCTCGCTCGTCCTCGGTCCAATAGGCGGGCCAGAGCTTGCTGAAAAGCGGGGTTTCGACAACGGTCAGCATGGGGAAGTGTACTCCTAAGGCGTAGTTTGTGCAGTCTGCGGATTCACCAATAGTCGGGGAGCGGCAGTGAACGAAAAACGGCTGACGAAAGAGCAGGCCGACAATTTCTGAGCTGCCTGCGCGGAGCTCATGGTTTACCGCAGTAGTTCACACCCTCTCAAGCACCACCGCAATCCCCTGCCCCACCCCAATACACATGGTGCACAAGGCGTAGCGCCCGCCACTCTTGTGCAACTGGTTCACTGCCGTGGTGGCCAGGCGCGCGCCGCTGGCGCCCAGCGGGTGGCCCAAGGCGATGGCACCGCCCCATGCATTGACGCGCGGGTCGTCATCTTGCAAGCCCAACAGGCGCAACACCGCCAGTCCTTGCGCGGCAAAGGCTTCGTTGAGTTCGATCACGTCCATTTGCGCCAACGTCAGCCCCGTCAGGGCCAGCACTTTTTGTGTGGCCGGTGCCGGGCCGATGCCCATCACGCGCGGCGGCACACCGGCGGTGGCCATGCCGACGATGCGGGCACGCGGCCTCAATCCCTGCGCCTTGGCTGCCGCCTCACTGGCGATCAACAGGGCGCACGCGCCGTCATTGACACCGGAGGCGTTACCGGCGGTCACGCTGCCGTCCGGTCGTACCGCGCCCTTGAGCTTGGCCAAGGCTTCGAGAGAGGTCTCACGCGGGTGCTCGTCTTGCGTCACCTGCAGCGCGTCACCCTTCTTCTGCGCCACGGCCACGGGCGTGATCTCGGCATCGAAATAGCCGGACTTCTGCGCCGCCACTGCCTTGAGCTGCGACGCCAAGGCCATCTTGTCCTGGTCTTCGCGGCTGATCTTGTACTCGCTGGCCACGTTCTCGGCTGTCTCGGGCATCGAGTCGGTGCCGTATTTGTCTTTCATCAGCTTGTTGACAAAGCGCCAACCGATGGTGGTATCCACCATCTGCTGGGTGCGGGCAAAGGCGCTGTCGGCCTTGCCCATGACAAAGGGGGCGCGGCTCATGCTCTCCACCCCGCCGGCGATCATCAACGAGGCTTCACCGGCCTTGATGGCGCGCGCCGCAGTGCCCACCGCGTCCAGCCCAGAGCCGCACAGGCGGTTGACCGTGACGCCGGGCAAATCCAGCGGCAAGCCCGCCAGCAGGCTGGCCATGTGGGCCACGTTACGGTTGTCTTCGCCGGCCTGATTGACGCAGCCGTAAATCACATCGGTCACGGCCAGCCAGTCCACTTGGGGGTTGCGCGCCATCAGGGCCTTGAGCGGGATGGCGGCCAGGTCGTCGGTGCGCACGCTGGAGAGGGCGCCGCCGTAACGGCCAAAGGGGGTGCGGATGGCGTCACAAATGAAGGCTTGGGGGGTCATGGGCATATTCCTCGAACAATGGCCGTCATTTTGCCGACAAGCTGGCCACCAGGGCTGCAACCAACGTTACATGGAGCGACAATCGCCGTATCATGTTCTCGCCTTCGCAAGCCGACGTCCGCCGTTTCTTTTGCTCTGTTTACGCCAAGGCCAAAGACGGACAAGCCATGGAAGCTATTGAAACCATAGCAGGCCTGTGGATCGACGAGCACCCGGAGTACCACGCCGAATTGGCCGACCTGGACGGTGCGCTGGCCAGCATGGAATCCGTGGACCCGGCCCGGACCAACCCGTTTTTGCACCTTTCGATGCACCTGTCGATCAGCGAGCAGTGCAGCATCGATCAGCCGCGCGGCATCCGCCAGGCGGTGGAACTGCTCACGCATCGGCTGGATTCCCTGCACCAGGCACACCACCACGCCATGGATTGCCTGGGCAAGATGCTGTGGGACAGCCAGCAAGCCGGCCGTCCCCCCGACGGCGAGGGTTACATTGCCTGCGTGCAGCGACACGCCACGCGTGACTGAGCGGGTATCGACTGGGTGCTCCACCAGTCTGCGCAAAAGTTACTGTCATTGCGAGCCTCCCGAATCCGGCCCGATACCGCACACGGACCATGAACCAGTACCGTCATCGCGAGGCCGCAGGCCGTGGCGATCCAGGTATTTGGGGTCCTGGATTGCTTCACTTCGTTCGCAATGACGACCGGTTCATTGCGAGCCTCCAGTTCCGGGTCTGAACCACACACGGACCTTGAACCTGGTGGCGTCACTGCGAGCGCAGCGTGGCAGTCCATGGGTTCAGAAGTCCTGGATTGCTTCACTGCGTTCGCAATGACGACTGGTTCATGGAAAGGAGGTGCAGCCGAAGCGGCAATCCACCTGCGCGCGCCAACATGGATCGCCACGGCCTGAAGGCCTCGCGACGACGGGGAAAAGTGTTGGCCTCGCGACGGGGAGAAGTGTCGGCCTCGCGACAGGGAGAAAGTGCCGGCTTCGCGCTGACCGCTTCAGCGGAACTTCGCCTGCGGCACCGTCTTGAGATCGCTTGGTAAGGACGCCACGTAGCTGGCCAGTTCCTTCAGTTCCGCATTGGAAAACTGACCGGCAATACCGGCCATCACGCCGTTGCTACGGCCCACCAGGGCAGCCTTGTCGGCCTTGTAGGACTTGAGCGCCACAAACAGGTAGTCGCCATGCTGGCCGGCAATCTTGGGATAGCTCGGGTCCAGCGGCTTGCTGAAATTCTCGCCATGGCAAGCCACACAGCCACCCTTGGCCAGCAACGCCGTCGTCTTGGCCGAGCCCTCGGCGGCCTTGGGCAATTCGGGCTTGCCCTCGGTGCGGCCATGGGCCTCGTAGTAAACCGCCACGTCGGCAATGTCCTGCTCGCTCATACCCTGGGCGATACCGCGCATCGTGGGGTGGCGGCGCTCGCCCTTCTGGTAGGCGGTCAGTGCGGCCATAATGTACTTGGCGCGTTGGCCCGAAATCATGGGAACCTTGTGAATTTCCGGGAAACTGGCCTGGTAGCCAGCGATGCCGTGGCAACCAATACACATGGCAACTTTCTTCTCGCCAGCCTTGATGTCACCGACCGGTGCCTGGGCGGCGGCAGAAAACCAGGTCACCGAGGTGACCAGGGCAACAGACAAAGACCACAAGGTTTTTTTCATTTGAGCGGACAATTCGACTTTAGTTTGAGGCAAATCAAGGCCGGATTATATAGACGGTTATACGAAATTTGCTTGCCACCCCTTCACCTCCACCACGCACCATGAAGTTTCACGGAACCAAGAACTACGTCGCCACGCAAGACCTGATGCTGTCGGTCAACGCCTCCATCACGCTCAAGCGCCCCCTGCTGGTCAAGGGCGAGCCCGGCACCGGCAAGACCATGCTGGCCGAGGAAGTGGCCAGGCCCTCAACATGCCGCTGCTGCAGTGGCACATCAAGTCCACCACCAAGGCGCAGCAAGGCTTGTATGAGTACGACGCCGTGAGCCGCCTGCGCGACTCGCAACTGGCCGATGTGGACGGTGGCCAGCGCGTCAAGGACATCAACAACTACATCGTCAAAGGCGTGTTGTGGCAGGCCTTCACCACCGACCAGCCGGTGGCGCTGCTGATCGACGAAATCGACAAGGCCGACATCGAGTTCCCCAACGACCTGCTGCGCGAAATCGACCGCATGGAGTTCTATTGCTACGAAACGCGTGAGCTGATCCGCGCCAAGCACCGCCCGCTGGTGTTCATCACCTCCAACAACGAAAAGGAACTGCCCGACGCCTTTTTGCGCCGCTGCTTCTTCCACTACATCAAGTTCCCCGACGCCGACACCATGCGCAGCATCGTGGACGTGCACTTTCCCGGCCTCAAGAAGGAACTGCTGGCGGCCGCCATGAAGACCTTTTACGACGTGCGCAACCTGCCCGGCCTGAAGAAGAAACCCTCCACCAGCGAACTGCTGGACTGGCTCAAGCTGCTGGTGGCCGAAGACATGCCGCTCGAAGCGCTGCAAAGCAAGGACGACAAGGTGGCGGTGCCGCCACTGGTGGGCGCGCTGCTGAAGAACGAGCAGGACGTGACGCTGTTCGAGAAGCTGGTGTTCATGCAACGCCACAACCGCTGAACGGCCGCAGCCATGAACAAGTCCTGTGCGAGGCCTGTCCGACGCCATCGGCTTTTGTCGGCGGTGCGCTGCTGGGCTTCTGGATGGGCCCGCCCGCGTTGGGCCTGGACGTGTTTGAACCGGGCTACGGCAACGCCAGCATTGGCGGCATCGTGCTGGTGGGCTGGGCGGCGGCCTGGCCTGCAGTTGGCGCGGCGCTGGCGCAGCAAAACCAGCACCAAGAAGGAGGACTGAGCGTGGCGTTCGTCGAACCTGTGGAACTGCAAGCACGCGGCGTGCGCCTGGTGCCCTTGGGCCTGGAGCATGAAGCCGGGCTGGCTGCGGCGGCCGCTGACGGCGAGTTGTGGAACCTGCGCATCACCAGTGTCCCCACGCCCGAGCAGACCGGGCAGTACATCGCCGACGCGCTGAGCATGCGCCAAGCCGGCAACCGCTTCGCCTTTGCCGTGCTGGACGCGGCCAGTGGCACGGTGCTGGGCAGCACCAGTTACCACGACATCCTGCCTGCCGTGAAGCGAGTGGAGATCGGCTACACCTGGTACGCCAAGCGTTGCCAGCGCAGCCACGTCAACTCCACCGCCAAGTTGCTGCTGATGACCCACGCCTTCGAGACGCTGGGCTGCCACGTGGTGGGCTGGCGCACCGACAACTTCAACTTTGCCTCGCAAGCTGCGATCGAGCGACTGGGCGCCAAAAAAGACGGCGTGATTCGCGGCCACGCCCTGCGCCGCGACGGCACCATCCGCGACACCGTGATGTACAGCATGCGCGCAAGGCGAATGGCCCGAGGTCAAAGCGCAGTTGCTGTATTTGCTGGACAAGCCACGCTAGCCAGGAATGCGCCTATGCTGACCGATTTCTTCTACACCCTGCGTTCGGCCAAACTGCCGGTCTCTGTCAAGGAGTACTTGGTGCTGCTTGAGGCACTGCAAAAAGGCGTGGTCGGCCCCAACACGCCGGAGCCCGAGGCCGACAACGAGCCCACCGGCTACAAGATCGACGACTTCTATTACCTAAGCCGCGCCACGCTGGTCAAGGACGAGAAGCACTACGACAAGTTCGACCGCGCCTTTGCCGCCTACTTCAAAGGCGTGGAGATGGTGGCCGACTTCACCAAGGACATGCCGCTGGAGTGGCTGCGCAAGAACCTCGAACTCAGCCTGAGCCCCGAAGAACTCGCCAAGATCGAGAAGATGGGCTGGGACGAGCTGATGGAGACGCTCAAAAAGCGCTTCGAGGAGCAGAAGGAACGCCACGAAGGCGGCTCCAAGTGGATCGGCACCGGCGGCACCTCGCCTTTTGGCGCCTACGGCCAAAACCCACAGGGCATCCGTATTGGCCAAGACAAGAGCCGCAACAAGAGCGCCGTCAAGGTGTGGGACCAACGCGCCTACAAGGACTACGACGACACACAAGAGCTGGGCACGCGCAACATCAAGGTGGCACTGCGCCGCCTGCGCAAGTTCGCCCGCGAAGGGCACGAGGACGAGCTGGACCTGGATGAAACCATCAGCAAAACAGCAGCCAATGCGGGCTACCTGGACATCAAGATGCGCCCCGAGCGCCACAACAATGTGAAGGTGCTGCTGCTGATGGACGTGGGCGGCACCATGGACGAGCACATTGCGCGCGTGGAAGAACTGTTCAGCGCCACCAAGACCGAGTTCAAGCACCTGGAGTTCTATTACTTCCACAACTGCGTGTACGACTTCATGTGGAAGAACAACCGCCGACGTTTTTCCGAAAAGTTCGCCACCTGGGACATCATCCGCAAGTACAACAAGGACTACAAACTGATCTTTGTCGGCGACGCCACCATGAGCCCCTACGAGATCCTGCAGCCCGGCGGCAGCGTGGAATACAACAACGAAGAAGCCGGTGCCGAGTGGCTGCAGCGCCTGACCAGCGCCTTCCCCAAGTTCGCCTGGATCAACCCGGAGCCGCAGGGCGTGTGGCAGTACCGCCAGAGCATCAGCGTGGTGCAGCAAATCATGAACCAGCGCATGTTCCCGCTCACCCTCAAGGGCCTGGAAGACGCGATGCGACTGCTGACCAAATGAAATGGGTAGTGGCGGGCACCTTCCTCCTCGGCATGCCAATACTGGGGTTGGCGCAAGAACCGGTGCCCAGCCAGCTCAGCAGCAACACCGCCAGGGCCGCCTTCGAGCTGGAGATCGACGCACCAGAGCCGGTGCGCGAGGTTTTGCAGCGGCACCTGGAACTGCTGCGTTACCGTGCGCTGAGCGACCTCAGCGATGGTGAACTGTCGCGCCTGCTGACCGCTGCTGAACTCGACACCCGGGAGCTGCTGGGCGCCATGGGTTACTTCTCGCCCGACGTTCGCCTGGCGCGAGGCGGCGCCGACGGCAGCGCGCTGTCCCGCAGCGTGACGCTCACTGTGCTGCCGGGCGCACCAACCACCGTTGAACAAATCGACATTGCGTTCGCCGGCGCCATCGGTGAGGACCCGGCCGCCAACGCTCTGCGCCATCAGATCGAAGCCAGCTCACCGCTGCGCCGTGGCATGCGCTTCACCCAGGCAGCATGGGACGCCGCCAAGCAGCAAGCACTGCGCCAGCTCAGCGCCCATCGCTACCCAACAGCCCTGCTCAGCGTCAAGAGCCAGGCCGACATCGATGCGCCCAGCCACAGCGCACGGCTGACGATTCGGCTCGACTCCGGTCCGGTCTACAAACTGGGCGGCCTGCAAATCAACGGCCTGCAGCGCCACGACGCGGCGCTGGTGACCCGGCTGGCACGGCTCAGCCCAGGCACCGACTACAACCAACTGCAGCTGGTGCAGGCACAGCAACGCATCGCCGACAGCGGCTACTTCGACTCGGTCTACGTTTCGCTGGACACATCGGGCGATCCTGCCGCGGCACCGGTGCTGGTGCAAGTGCGTGAGGCACGCCTGCAAAAGCTGGTGCTGGGCGTCGGCGCCAGCACCGACAGCGGTGCACGCCTCTCGGCCGAGCACACCCACCACAAAGTACCGGGAATCGGCTGGCGTGCGGTCTCCAAGTTGTCGCTGCAACGCGACTTGCGCGCCCTGGGCACCGAGCTGACCGCCCCACCCGACGACGACAACTGGCGCTGGGTCACAGCCGCGCAAACCCAGAGCGAACAGTTGGGTGACTTCACCGTGCACAGCCAGCGCTTGCGCGGCGGGCGCAGCCAGGTCAGCGAACGCATAGACCGCACGTACTTTCTGCAATACGACCGGGCCGATACCGCTTCCGCCAACGCTAGCCTGCCGGTGACCGCCCAAACGCTGGCCGCCAACTACACCTTTACCCTGCGCAACTTCGACAGCCTGCCGTTTCCGTCCAGCGGCTGGGGTCTGGGTTTGGAACTGGGGGGTGGTAGCACCCTGGGCAATTCGCGCGACCCCTTTGCCCGCGTCATGGGCCGTTGGCGCAGCTACCGGACCTTCGGCGCGAGCACCTCGGCCAACGCGGCCAACGCGGGTATCGGTGGCAATGGCGGTCAAGGGCGGCTGGTGATGCGCGCCGAGTTGGGCGCGGTGCTGGCCAAGACCGGTATCAGCTTGCCCAGCACCCAACTATTTCTAACCGGCGGCGACACCAGCGTGCGCGGTTATGGCCGACACGACATTGGTGTCACCTTGCCCACCGGACAGACCACCGCCGGGCGCTATCTGGCCAGTGGCAGCGTGGAGTGGCAACAGCCGATCCGCTCCAACGGCCTGCTGACCGACTGGGAGGGTGCGGTCTTTATGGACGCCGGTGCAGTGGCCGACCGGCCCGCCGACCTGCGGGCCAAAGTGGGCGTGGGTGCAGGGGTGCGCTGGAAAAGCCCCATTGGCCCGCTGCAAATCGACCTGGCCTATGGCGTGGCGGCCAAACAATTGCGGCTACACATGAATGTAGGGTTCAGCTTCTGATGAAAGCCCTGCGCCGGGTGCTGGTCACCGTTGTGGCCCTGCTGCTGGTCGCGCTGACCTTGAGTGCTGCCGCGTGGTGGTGGAGCGCCAGCGCCACATCCCTAGCCACCTCATTGCAGCAGGCACAACGCTTTCTGGGAAGCGGGCAGTCCCTGGAGACACGCGGGGTGAGCGGCTCACTGCGCGAGGGCGGCCACATTGACTGGCTACGCTGGCAGCAAGGTGATCTGACCATCGAGGCGCACGACGTCACGGTCGGCTGGTCACTGCGGCCCTTGTTTGAGGGCGAACTGCGCCTGGGGCAACTGACCGCCCGGCTGGTGCACATCACGCAGCGGCCGCCCGCCGCACCGCGTCCGGCTCAGGTTCCCCTTAGCGCGTTGCAACTGCCCTTCAAGGTGCGCGCACCCTTTGCCGTGGCCCAACTCACGTGGGACGGATTGCCCCTGCCGGCCATCACTGGCCTCACTGGAAGCTACGTATTTGATAGCAGTGAGCACATACTGGAACTATCAAATGCCGCTGTTTCGTCCGGTACCTACCAGCTCAGCGCACGTTTGCAGGCACGCGCCCCGATGGCCTTGACCGCACAGATACACGGCACGGTACAGACCCCTGTGCCTGGCGGCGGCCGCAACGTCACCGCGCAGGCCCAGGCCAAGGTGCATGGCACCTTGGCGGGCCACGACGCTGCGCTGACGCTCAGTGCCCAGTTGCAGCCGCAGCTCGACACGCCGCGCGGCAACGCCATGCAGGCCAGTCTCTCGGCCCGCCTTTTGCCCTGGCAAAGCCAGCCCGTGGTGGACGCCCAGGCAAGCTGGCAGGCCATTGACCTGGCCGCCCTGTGGCCGCAGGCGCCCAGCACACTGCTGCATGGCGACGCCACCATCACACCGGCGGGTCAAGGCTGGCAGGCCCAGCTCAAGCTGGGCAACAGCCAGAGTGGGCCGTGGAACCAACAACGCTTACCTGTTGAGGCACTCACGGCCACGGTGCGCTTTGACCAGGGGCAGTGGCGCATCGAATCGCTGCGCGCCCAGGCGGCCGGTGGACGTATCGAGGCCCAGGCGACGCTACAGCCGACTTCGGCCGGTGCGGCCACGGCGCCGTGGCAAGGCCACGCCATGGTCCACGGAGTCAACCCCGCCGCGCTGGATTCACGCCTTGCCAGCACCACCCTGGATGGCGAATTGACAGCCCAGCAGACGCCAAACGGCGTTCAGTTCGAATCGCGCCTGCAGTCTGCAACGCCAGCGGCCGTGGCCAGCACGGCAACAGCCACGCGCCGCGCGGCGGCCCGCCCGAGTGGCCTGCCGGGCGGCATGCGCGTGAAGGCGGCTCATTTGAAGGGCCTGTGGCGCGCGCCGCTGTTGACGCTGGAGACCGTGTCGGTGCACACCGACGACGCACAACTTCAGGGCAAGCTGAGCGTGCACACCATCAGCTACGCCAGCGAAGGGCAACTGAACTTGACCGTGCCCGGCGCTGAGGCCAGGCTGAGCGGCCAGCTGGCCGCCGACAAAGGCCAGGGCGAGGCGCGCCTGCAGGTATCGGATGGCGCCGCCGCCGCCCGCTGGCTGGCGCGCTGGCCCGGCCCGGCCAGCACTTGGCTGCGCGGCAATGGCGTGCAGGGTGGCCTGGACCTTAACGGCCGCTGGCAAGGCGGCTGGCAGCAGCAAGGCCAAGCCCTGCAAATCGATGCCAGCCTGCGCGCGCCCCGGCTCGATCTGCTGGCCGCTGGCGCGGGCCCTACCCTGGCCTGGCGCATGCGCGGACTGCAGGCCGACCTGTCTGGCACTCTGCGCGCCTTGACGCTGAACGCAGCCGGTCAAGCCGAGCACGGCAGCCGCCAGTTCAGCTTCAAGAGCCAGGCGCACGCCACCCAAACCAAGGACGGGGCGTGGCAAGCCACGCTGGACAGCGCCCAACTGAGCGCACAAGACAGCCTGCACCCCGGCCTGTGGACCCTGAATTTGGCCGACGCCGTGACGCTGAGCGGACTGCAACAAGGCAGCAAGCGGTCGCTGGAGCTGTCGCCCGGTTCGGTCCAACTGAGCGGGCCGGTAGCGGGCCTTGCCAAGCTGAGTTGGCAGCGCGCGCAGTGGTCGCAACAGCCAACCCCCGGCAAGGCAGACTGGCACACGCAGTGGCGAACGCAGGGTACGCTGCAAGACCTGCCGCTGAGCTGGCTGGTGCTGTTTGGCCCGGCGCAGATCGCCAACACCGGCTTGCGCGGCGACATGTTGTTTGGTGGCCAATGGGACGTCACCAGTGGTGAGACCTTGCAGGCCGGTGCCACCCTGGCGCGCACCAGTGGCGACCTGCTGGTGCAGGTGGACGACGCCGGTGCCACGGTGCCCGCCGGGGCGCGCGAGGCCCGCTTGCTGCTGGCGGTGGACAAGCACCAACTCACGGCCGACCTGACCTGGGACAGCGAGCGCGGCGGCCAAGCGCAAGCAAAGTTCAGCACAACCCTGAGGCCGGGCGGCAGCGGTTGGGAATGGCCCGCTGATGCACCCTTGAGTGGTAGCGTCAGCGCCCGTCTACCACCGGTCGGCGCCTGGTCCTTGCTGGCCCCGCCCGGCTGGCGCCTGCGCGGCACGCTGGACGCCAGCGCCACACTGGCCGGCACGCGCGCGGCCCCCCAGTGGAAGGGAAGCTTGCGCGCGCAGGACCTGTCGGTGCGTTCGCTGGTCGATGGCATCGACTTCAGCCACGGCAGTCTGCTGGCCCGTTTGGACGGCCAGCGGCTGGACATCGTCGAGGCCTCGCTGCAAGGCGCGGGGGGCGCCGGTGGTGGCCAGTTACGGATCACGGGCTCAGCGGTCTGGTTGCCAGAAGAAGGAGAAGGTGCCACCAGCACAGCCTTGTCCCGCGTGCGCATGGAGCTCGACGCCACCGCCAAGGCCTTGCGCGTCAGCACACGAGCCGACCGGCGCCTAGTGGTGTCGGGCACCGTCTCGGCCCGGCTGCAAGAGGCGCGGCTGTCCATTCGGGGCGCGCTCACGGCAGACCAGGCCCTGTTCATTCTGCCCGAGGACAGCGCACCGCGATTGGGCGACGACGTAGTGGTGCGACGTGCCCCGGCCAGCGGCACTGCCCCTGGCGCGGCACCTGGCACGTCACGTCACGCGCCCACCGCTGCCACACCGGCCACGGCGGCGACCCCCGGCCCGGCCACAGCGCCCAACGCCAAACGCCTCAGCACCGAAGTCGCGCTCACACTGGACCCCGGGCCGGACTTCCAGGTGCGTGGCCAAGGCCTCGCCACGCGCCTGGCGGGCAGCCTGGAGTTGCGCCACAACACCACCAATGGCCAGGCGCCGCGCTTGACCGGCGAATTACGCACGGTGCGAGGCACCTACAAGGCTTATGGCCAACTGCTCAGCATCGACCAAGGCGTGCTGCGTTTCAACGGCCCCTACGACAACCCGGCGCTGGCCATCCTGGCGATTCGACCCAATTTGCAGCAACGTGTAGGCGTGCAGATCACTGGCACGGCGCTGTCGCCAGTGGTGCGCCTCTACGCTGAGCCCGACCTGCCCGATGCCGAGAAACTGTCCTGGCTGGTGCTGGGCCGCTCCGCCGCCAATGGTGGCGCCGAGTCCGCCATGCTGCAACAAGCGGCACTGGCCTTGCTGGGTGGCAATGGCAAGAACCTGACCGCCAACCTGACCGAGGCCCTTGGCCTGGACGAACTATCGGTACGCGGCGCGGCCAGCAATGCCGATGGCAGCACCAGCAGCGCCACCTTTACCCTGGGCAAGCGTTTATCTCGCGATTTTTACGTCAGCTACGAACGCAGCCTGACCGGCACGTTGGGCACGCTCTACATCTTCTACGACCTGTCGCGCCGCGTGACAGTGCGCGCCCAGACTGGCGAGCAAAGCGCGATCGACCTGATTTTCACCGTGCCCTACGACTGACGTCGGCATCGCACGGTCAATCGGCCAGCCGCTGGCCCTACAATCCCGGCTCCCCTCGCCATAGTTCAATGGATAGAACGAGTGCCTCCTAAGTGCTAGATGTAGGTTCGATTCCTACTGGCGGGACCACACCTACATGGCCCATCCACGCGCCGGCGTGCCGCACCACCGGCTCCTAGGGTTTGCCCCACTGCGCTTTGGTTCGCGAACGCAGAACATGGGCCCGTGGTCTGCTGCAACGGGCGATTCGCAATGAGCGCGACGCAAGCCCTACCAAGCGATTGCCCGCCGTGACCACCACGCCGATTCGGCACACCGCTCTTCAAGCCCGCACCAAAAGGAACCAGGATGATCCAGACCCTCGACGCACGTCGGCCATGCCCGGCCAAAGTTGGCCGACGCTCGCAGGCCGCATTTAATACAACGCCGTTGCTGGCGGCCTTGGTACTGGCCTGGCCGATGTCACCGGCACTGGCCCAGACCACCGATGCCCCCGACGCCTCGCCCCGCGTCGGAAAGCTGGAAACGGTCACGGTCACGGCCGAGCGCCGGGTGGAGAACATCAAGAACGTACCGATGGCGATATCGACCCTGGCCGGCGAAAAACTTGATGTGCTCAACTCAGGCGGACAGGACATCCGTTTCCTGTCAGCGCGCGTACCCAGCCTGAACATCGAGTCCTCATTTGGTCGCGCCTTTCCGCGCTTCTATGTGCGCGGTTTGGGCAACTCCGATTTTGATTTGAACGCATCGCAACCGGTATCGCTGATCCTGGACGACATCGTGCAGGAAAACCCCATACTGAAAGGGTTTCCGCTGTTCGACATCGAACGGATTGAGGTCCTGCGCGGCCCCCAGGGCACCATGTTCGGTCGCAACACACCGGCTGGCGCGCTGAAGTTCGAGTCCGTCAAGCCGGGCAAGAAGCTCGAAGGCTATGTCAACGCGTCCTACGGTACCCATGCCACGACCAACGTCGAAGGGGCCATCAACATACCCCTCAACGCCGAGTGGGCGACGCGAGTCTCGATTCAGTCACAGAACCGCAACGACTGGGTGACCAATACCTTCGCTGCAGGCCCCACCAAGTCGCTCGAGGGTTACCACGACACCGCCGTGCGGGTGCAACTGGCCTACAAGCCTGGTGCCAACTTCGACGCCTTGCTCAATGTCCACGGGCGGGACCTGGACGGCTCGGCCCGCCTGTTTCGGGCCAACATCATCAAGCCCGGCACCAATGAGTTGGTGGATGGATTCGATCCCGCCAAGATCTCCACCGACGGCAAGAATGAACAGACGCTCAGCAGCTCCGGCGCCTCGCTGCGTCTGCGATGGGACCTGGGCGGCGTCAGCCTGCATTCGATCACCGGGTACGAATCGGTCAAGGCGTTTAGTCGGGGCGATATCGACGGCGGCTTTGGCGCGTCCTTCCTTCCCAGTTCCGGACCCGGCTTCATTCCTTTTGACGCCGAGTCGGCCGACGGCTTGCCGCGCCACCGGCAGTTCACGCAAGAGCTGCGGCTGGAGTCCAACGACAAAGGGCCGCTGAAGTGGATTGGCGGTGCCTACCTGTTCGACGAGTCCATCGACGTCGACAGCTTCAACTATTCATCGATCGGCGGCAACACGCAAAACGGCTACGCCACGCAAAAGCAGGACAACCGGGCCTACGCTGTCTTTGGCTCCCTGAACGTCGACGTGAGCGACGCACTAAAAGTGCGCGGCGGCTTGCGTTACACCCGCGACAAGAAAGACTTTGTTGCCGATCGCATCACCGCGCCACCGTTCAGCCCCCCATTCATCGGGCGTCTAAGCACCGCCACCAGCGCCTCCAATGTGAGTGGCGACTTCAGTGGCACTTATTCCATCAGCAAAGCCACCAATTTCTATGGGCGCCTTGCGACCGGCTTTCGCGCCCCGTCGATCCAGGGGCGACTGCTGTTTGGCGACGCCCTGTCGGTGGCCAACTCCGAGAAGGTCACCTCGATCGAGGGTGGCATGAAGTCCGACTTGCTGGACGGTCGCGCTCGCGTGTCGTTGGGCTTGTTCCAGTACACCATGAAAAACCAGCAACTCACGGCCGTGGGCGGCGCTGCCAACTTCAACCAGTTGATCAACGCCGACAAGGTGACTGGCCGCGGCGCCGAGGTTGACCTGCAGGCCTTTGTGACCGACAACCTGTTGATGACCCTGGGCGGAAGCCTGAACAAGACCCGCATTCGCGACGCCAGCTTGCGGGTCGACGCCTGCGGCAGTGGCTGCACCGTACTCAACACCATCACCGCCGCGGCCAACCCGGCAGTGGGCAAGTTCTCGCCCACCGTGTCGATCGACGGCAACCCGCTGCCACAGGCACCCGAGGTGGTGGTGAACTTCACCGCACGTTATGGCATGCCGCACGGCAACGGTGGCGAATGGTTTGTCTATACCGACTGGGCCTACCGAAGCAAGGTCAACTTCTTTCTGTACAAGGCCACCGAGTTCACCGGCAAAGCCCTGCTCGAAGGTGGCCTGCGAATGGGGTACACCTGGGGTAACGGCAAGTACGAAGCGGCGCTGTTTGGCCGCAATATCACCAACCAGATTCAGACCGTGGGGGGGATCGATTTCAACAACCTCACCGGCATGATCAACGAGCCTCGCACGTGGGGACTGCAGCTTAAGGCGGCGTTCTGAAGCCCAGCCGTGACGCCATCCGGAAACACGCACCGCACTGACTAAAGGACACGGCGCACTGTAAACGAGCCGCAAAGTGATAGTTGATTGCCAGTAGGTGGCGACGGGTCAAGCTGACGCACAACCGCTCACGCGGGTTGTGGGGCTGTGTTCTTGTTACATTGGCTACGTCGATCTGGGCTGGTTCATACGTACCGCTGCAACCACTTTTGGCCGCAAGGTGCCCGGTCACGGCTTACGACAATCCCGTCTTATGGCCTGTCTTGTGGCCTCTTTTGTGGCTTTGTAGGCGGCTCTCCAGAATTATCATCTAGCGATCTGACACCGAGTCAGTGCCGCGTGCTGGTCGATGCGCCTCTTGAACGCCTCTCCCAGGCACCCACCCAACGCTTCGGGACATCAATCTTGAACGGTGCATTCTTCAATGGCTAACTTCACCGGCACATCGGGCAAGGACGTGCTAGTCGGCACCGACGGCAACGACAGCCTGTCCGGCATGGAGGGGGACGACCTGATCAACGGGGGTGCGGGCAACGACACCGCCACTTACGCCACCAATCGTGCCACGTCTTCGGTGCAGAAAACATCCAGCGGCTTCACGGTGAGCGACATCAAAGGCGCCGAAGGAGTCGACACCCTGCAGAACATCGAACGCGTGCGCTTTGCCGACCGAGGCCTGGCGCTCGACATGGCCACCAACCAAAGTGGAGGCCAGACGGCGCTGTTGATTGGCGCGGTACTGGGCAAGGCGGCGCTGGCGTCCAAACTGGCCTTGACGGGCTCGGTGCTCGACCTGTTTGACCATGGCTCCACCCTGCAAGAGCTCAGCGGCGCCGTGATGCGTCTGCCCATCTGGGGCGTATTGGCCAACAGCGGCGCGGCCAGCGCCAGCAACACGCAGATTGCCAACTACCTGCTGACCACGGTCAACGGCCAGGCCCCCGACGCCACCACCTTGTCCAATGCGGTCAGCAGCCTGGACCTGGGCCCCCAGGGCGACCTGTTGTGGAAGTTGGCCCTGTCCAGCGCCAACCAGGCGCAAATAGGTCTGAGCAACCTGGCTTCGACCGGGCTGGAGTTTGGCTTCAACGGTCTGGCCTTCAGCACCCTGGCGCTGGCCGAGACCGCCGCCAATGATGGCAGTCTGGGCCCGGCTATCGTCATCACGCTGACCGGCGACAGCTTTGCCGGAAAGGTTGGCGCGGTGGTAGGCAAGGTCAACGGCGCGCCAAGCGGGCTGGTGGCCAGCCTGACCAAGACCACCGACACCACCGCCACCCTCACTCTTACCGGCGCCGCCAAAGCGCACGGTGCCGCCGCCAATGCCAACACCGGCCTGAGCGTGACCTTTGCGGCGGCCGACTTTGTGTCTGCCAGCACCACCGACAAGGCCGGCCTGACGCAAAAGCTCAGCATGTCCTTTGTGGAACTACCCGCATCGGAAGCCAGCGGCGAGTTGCTGGTATCCGGCGTGGTTACTGTGGCGGTCAACGTCGACCTGGCCGCTGACAAGCTCTATTTCGGGTCGAGTGTGGGTGCGCTGTCGAGTGGCTCGATGGGCAATGTCAAGAACGTCGACGCCTCCGGGATCACCGGCACCAAGGTCACCGTCAGCCTAATTGGGGACGACGCCGCCAACAAACTTACCGCCTCCACGCTGGGTGGCACCCTGACCGGTGGCAAGGGCGCCGATGCGCTGGTGGCGGGCGCCGGGATCGACCGCTTTGTGTTTGCCGCCACCAGCGCCGAGAACGGCCAGGACACTGTCACCGGCTTCAACCTCAGCGCCACTGGCGACGTGCTGGACTTCTCCGCCTTCCTCAACAAGACCGGCACCAAGCACATTGCCGCCGTTAGCGCCACCAGCGTGACGCCGGCAATCTGGTCCAACAGCGACGTGTTGGTGGCCACCGGCTTTGCGCTGGACGCCGCTGGCATTGCCGCCTTGTTTGGCGCCGCCGCGCCGTTTGCCGCGCCCACGGCGGCGACCAAAATGGTGGTGATCTCTGCCGACATCATTGGCAACGCCAACATCTGGTACGTGGTCAACCAGCTCGACACCGCCGCCATCACCGCCAGCGAGGTCACGCTGGTGGGCACCCTGGTGGGCATCAACAACCTGGGGCTGACCGGCTACGGGTTCTTGGCGGCCAACTTCGGCTGAGTGCTGGCTATCGCGGCTGGCCACAGCGTCCACTGGCCACAGCGTCCGATAGACGCCAGGCGCATCATCCCCTAAACTGGTCAGCCCGCTTATAGGAGCAGCCGTGGCAATCTTCAATGGAACAAGTGCTGGCGACACGCTCAATGGCGGCGCCGAAGACGACACGCTCAACGGTTTGGCGGGAGACGACTTCCTTTATGGCAATGCAGGCAATGACACGCTCAACGGTGGTGATGGCAGTGACCAGTTGTTCGGCGGCCCTGGCAACGACACCATCGACGGCGGAACTGGCGCGCTGGACTACGCTCGGTATGACAACGCCAGCGGCCCCGTCACCGTCAATCTGGCTTTAGGTACCGCCACCGGCGCGGACGGCGTTGACAGTCTGCTCAACCTCGATGGCGTGACCGGCTCGGCTTTTGCCGACACCCTGTCTGGCAGCGCCAACAACGACTTCATAGAAGGCGGTCTGGGCAACGATTACCTCGATGGCGGCCCGGGCGTGGACTACCTTGGCCACCAACTGGCGACGGGTAGTGTGACGGTCAGCCTGGCATCCGGTGCCACCGCCGGTGCAGCGGGCAACGATGTACTGCTGGGTTTCGAAAACGTTGGTGGCTCCCCGTTCAATGACTTCCTGACCGGCGACGGTGGCAACAACATTCTTGAAGGCATGGCCGGCGACGACGTGCTCGATGGCGGCAATGGGGGCGACGGCGCCAGCTATTACCATGCCGGCGGCGGTGTCACGGTAACCTTGAACCAAGGCGCCACACCCGGAGACGCCAACGGCGCCGACGGCCACGACGTGTTGCTCAACATGGAGAACCTCTACGGCTCCCAGTATGCCGACACCCTGGTTGGCAACGCTGGCGGCAACTACATCAATGGCTACGGCGGCGACGACGTGATCGACGGCGCCGGCGGCACCGACACGTTGGTTGGGGGACTAGGGCGTGACCGCTTTGTGCTGCGCCCGCTCGATGGCGCGGTCATCACCATCACGGACTTTCAGGTTGGGATCAAGGCTGACGCCCTTGATGTGTCGCAGTTGCTCGCTGACAGCGCTTCCGGGGCCGCCTACAACTACCGCAGCGACCCCTTCGCCGCTGGCATCCTGCGGGTGCAGCAGGCCGCCAGCAACACCCTGCTGCAGTGGGACGCCGATGGCACTGGCCCGAAAGACTGGCAGACGCTGGCTATTTTGGAGAACCTTAACGTCGCGAGCCTGCTGCCGCAGAACTACGTCGGTGTGCCGCTGTTGGGCGGTGATCAGGCCGAGGTGCTGATGGGGGACATTTGGTCCGACGTGATCATCGCTGGCGGCGGTGACGACACCCTGGACGGTGGGGGCAGTAGCGATCGTATGGAGGGCGGCAAGGGCGCGGACCTCTACTATGTGGACGATCCAGCCGATCAGGTGTTGGAGGCTGACAACGCGCTGGGTTTCGCGCCCGGGTTGCGTCCTGGCTTGGACCTGGGATCGGCCATCGACAAAGTGATTGCCAGTGTGACCTTCAGCCTGGGTGCGTTTGTCGAAAACCTGGACCTTGCCGCGGGCGCGGGCGATCTCGCCGGCACTGGCAACGCGCTGGACAACGTTCTAATTGGCAATGACGGTCGCAACAGCTTGACCGGAGCAGGCGGCAACGACAGCATCGACGGCGGCGCCGGTGTTGACACTGCGCTCTACAGCGGCGCGCGCTCGGCCTATGTGATGACCCGAACCGGCGTCGGCTTCACGGTCACTGACACAACCGGTGCCCTAGGAAGTGACACACTCAAGAACATCGAGCGCATCAAGTTTGCAGACTCCGGAGTCGCTTTCGATATGGGCCTTAACCAGTCAGGTGGCGGCTGCGCGCTGCTGGTCGGAGCTGTGTTGGGCCATGCCACCCTCGCCACCAAAAAGAGCTGGTCGGGGTCGTGATCGATTTGTTTGACCAGGGCTTCACCTTGCAACAGCTATCTGGTGCCGTGATGCGACTTGACATCTGGACACTGCTTGCCGGGGGCAATACTCTCACGCAAATCGCAGCGTACCTGCTGACCACGGTGCGCGGCGCGGCACCCGATGGCGCCACGCTGGCGGCCGCCCTGGCTTCGCTAGCCAACGATCCGCAGGGGGACTTTTTGTGGCATCTGGCCGAGTCGACCGACAACCAAAACCAGGTCGGTCTGGTTGGGTTGGCGGCTACCGGACTGGAATTTGGGACCTGACATTTGGGACCTGACGGTAGCCTAGAGTCGCTACCAAAATACCCCCTGCGCCAGGCAGTCTCGATCGGCGTAGTGATCTGGCTGCAGGCACCTGCAACATCCCTGCTGGGCGGCGCCATTGCACGGGTTTCTGATGATAGGATTTGGGTTTTAACCACTAGCCAGGTTTGAGGACATTGTGAGAACTGCCTATTTCATCGCGCTGACCGGCGCCCTGTTGTTGATCTCTGCCGGCGCACCGGCACAATCCCGCTACACCTGCGCCGACAGCGGCGGCAACACCTACCAGTCATCCCAGCCTTGCGCAGGGCGTGAAGTGGTGCAACGCTACACCTGCACCAGCAACGGCCGAACCTACGCCTCCTCGCAGCCCTGCCCTTCGAGCGGGCCCTTGTATTACGGCCCCGTGACCACGACCCCCAGCTACGAACCAAGGGTAAGCAAGCTCGAACAGGCGCCGGACACCTTGAAGCACCTGAGCCCGCGCTGCGCCTCGCTGAACGACGCCATACGCACTGCGCCAGCGCGTGGTCTCAAACACGACGTCATCAGCGAGATGAACAGGGAGTACCGCCAGCAGTGTTCTGAAGATGAGGGTGAAGCCAGATCGAAGATGTCCCGCGAGCGCCGCGAGGACAAACAACAGCGGGCCGAGGCGAACAAGGCCGATCAGCAGGACCGGGAACGCACGGCCGTTCAGGCGCAGCAATGCGGCGAATCCAAACGCATCCTGTTCGCCAAGCGTGCCCGCACCGATTTGACGGCGGGCGAGAAGGCTGACCTTCAGCGCTTTGAGGACAATTACCGCAGCCGTTGCAGTTGACCCGCCACCAATGGGCTGGTTGCGGACCTTCCTTTGTTCTACTTGTCTTCAACCTAGAACGAAGGCTTGGCCTGCGGCAACCTCGATTAGGTCAAACAATGCGCACTTTGTGACTGCCACAGTGCTGAAGGCGCGCCGTCGGAGTCGATTTCTGCCACTGCGGCGCTTATCATCGGCGCCCCTCCTGCCGACCGAACAGCCGCGACACCATGTACACCGAGACACCGATCCAGTTCTTCCCCGCCACGGCCAAAACCGAAATCCCCGCATCCGACCCCAATCCGATCGTCGGTGGTCGGGTCGAGCTGCAACTGCTCACCACGCTCAAGTGCAACCTCAAGTGCAGTTACTGCTCGCTGGGCGTGGGCGAGGTGCTGGGCTCGCAGGTGCATGTGGAGTACGACATTGAGCAGCTCAGTGCCTTTGTGGACCAGCACCTGCAGGGCAAAGAGGTCTACGTCACCTTCTACGGCGGCGAACCGACGTTGAACAAAAAGCTGATGCTGGAAGTGATGCAACGCTTCCCGCGCTTCAGGTTCCAGTTGCAGACCAACGCGACGCTGATCGACAACCTGCCCGAATGGGCGCTGAACCGCCTGTCCAACGTGCTGGCTTCGATCGACGGCGGCGAAGCCACCACCGACGGTTACCGCGGCAAGGGCATCTACCGCCAGGTGGTGAAAAACCTGAAGGAAGTGCGCGCGCAGATTGGCGGCTCGGTCACGGCCCGCGTGACCTGGGGCAACCCCGACACCTGCTTTGAGGAACTGGACCAACTGGTGGGCGACGATACGCCGTTTGACTACCTGTACTGGCAGTTTGTGGCCGACGAGATGTACGCCGGGGACTCGGTGGCCAAGCGCAAGGCGGTGCTGGTGCAACTGATCGACAAGTTCTTCGCGCGCACCGATGTGTTGTACCCGCTCATTCCCTTGATGGGCATGGTGCGCAACAAGCTGTTCCCGACCCGCGCGCTGGAGCTGTACGCCGGCGCCACGCAGTGCCGCGTGTCCACGCATCTGCTCAACGTCATGCCCAATGGCGAGGTCTACCCTTGCCCGGACATGATGTACGCCCCGGCCATGAAGATGGGCGACGTCAAGACCAACTGGCTCAAAAAGAGCCCCTTGCAGCAAGACCCGGCCATGCCCTGCAAGGACTGCGAGGCCTATGCCTGGTGCCGTGGCAACTGCATGAAGAACATGTACCTGGGCTATGTGAAAAACGACTTGCGTTACCGCGCCAATGTGGTGGAGCCGATTTGTGAGCTGATTCGTTTCATGGGCCAGGAAATCGACCGCCGCAACCCGCAAGCCTGGTTCGACCAGGCGACGCTGCCGGTGCGCAAGCAGATCATGGACTGCGAGGTCTACGAATACGTCGAAGTCATGCCCTGAACGCCCTGCCCCGCAGAACTTCCGGGCGTGGCTGTCTTGGCGGTTTCGGGCGACGGGACGAAGCAGGCAGTGGCACACTGGCGGGGTGAAACATCAAACACCAAGTGCTGATTCGCGACGCCTGGGCTTCATGCCATGGGCGGGTGGGAATGGGTTTTTTTGCACCGCCTCGTTAGCCGTCACATGGGCGTCCTCGTGCCGATACAGAGGCCGCTGAAAAGCCGAAGAACAGTCCATGCCTATCCGGTTGACACACCAAGGCACTACCGGTAGTGTCTTGTGTCCATGGCGGTTCACAACCCAGCGACTCTGCTCGAATTTCAGCGGGTGTTTTCCGACGACAGTGCGTGCGCACTGCGCGAGTCGGCGGCTGCGCGAGCGGGCGTCATTCGCATGTATTTTTGGTCCGTCACTCACGGACGCTGGTGTCCCAGGCTTGGCGAAGTGACGGCCAACTTATGTATTCGCAATCCGTAGAGAGGACAAGCGTCATGACGATCAATACCTGGTTCGCCAAATTGCAGTGGCTGGTCTGCGGCCTCTTGCTTTGCGCCTGCGGGGGTGGCAGCGGTACCGTCGCGCCCACAGGCCGCAGCGAGGCGCCTGAGCCGACTCCACAGGAACTGCAATGCCAAAGCCAGGGCTGGGCGCGCGAAGTTGTGACGTCAACCGGTCTGCAACGCCTTGTGTTGTGGAAGGCCCCCGCAGCGTGGAGCCGCGGTGCCATCGTCATCATGCATGGGGGTGGAGGCTCGCACACCAATTTCTGTGTTGCCAACGTTGATTCGATCGCAGCCCAAGTGCGCTTCACGGAAATGGCGCTAGCGCAGGGTTTTGCAGTTTTTCTCCTGGACTCTTCGGACCAGGTCAGTGACAACGAAGGACGGATCTGCGGCAAAGTCTGGGACGACGAGGTAAGGGCACGCACCAACCTCGACCTGCCCTTCATTGAGGACCTCCTGCGGCGTGTCATTCCAGCCAAGCGGCCCTTGGCTGGTCGCAGCGAGGTCTTCGTGACAGGGCACTCATCAGGCGGTTACATGGCCGTGCGTGCCGCCAGCCGCTTTCCCGAACTCGTCACGGCCTTTGCGCCGGTCTCCAGCGGCGACCCCTACGGCTGGTTTCGCGATTGCACGCGTCGCCCAGGTGATCGTATTAATGTCGCTGGCGTAGGCTTCGACAACGAGACCCGTCGCCAAATCGTCGAGCCGGGCGCGTGTGAAGCCGTCAGTTATCCCAACGAGAAAGCATGGGACGGTGCACCGAGCGCACCGAAACCAGTTTTCCGTCAGTTTCACCACCTGCAGGATGGCATCAATGATCGTTCCTGTGTGGCCAAGGTACGTGCTCAGCTGCTCGCTCGCGGGTACCCGCAAGAGCCGCCGTTCATGCTGGACGGAGGCTCCCGCAGCGTCGACGCGCATTCTTGGCTTGATGAGTACAGTGCACCGTTGCTCGCGTTTTTCTCGTCGCGCTTGCGCTGATGCCATAAGGCTGACCAATCCACGCGAAATTCAGTGCGGCCCCTACTACTATTGGCTCTGTTGAATTTCAAGCGCGCCGCTGCATTCGCCCAGGACTCTGGAATCGGCGCTCAACGGGGACGTCTGTCGGCCCATTCTGAAGCCCGCCCGCACTTCCCTTAATTGGCCAAGTTGTCAACCGAGAGGAGACGATATGCGCAAGTATTCATACCTGATGCCGTTCGTGGCCATGTTCATGGTCGGCTGTCAAAGCATTGGCTCGGTCTCCTCTGAAACAGTATCTGTGAAGCAGTTGAGGGTCAACGAAACAATCCTTGCCTATGTCGAGCAGGGAAACGGAGCTCCCGTTGTGTTCGTTCACGGCGCTTCGTTAGATTGGCGAGCTTGGGATGGTCTGCGAGGTGACATCGCTGCAAGCCACCGTTTCGTTTCGATGAGTCGGCGCTACCACCACCCAAATACGTGGACAGACGAAGGTCAGAACTACACTTTTGATCAACAGATTGAGGATGTCGCCGGATTTATCAAACGACTGAACGTCGGGAAGGTCCACCTCGTCGGCAACTCGTACTCCGGTCGGTTGGTCGGATTCCTCGCCGTCAAGTACCCTGAGATACTGCGAAGCGTGGTCCTTGGTGAGCCGAGTCTGGCCGCACCAAGCACCGCCGAAGGAAAGGCGGCCACAGCCGCCTATGCCAAGGAACTTGCCCAAGCTTCCGCGGTCGCAAAGGCGGGCGACAACAAGCAGGCCGCCATTCTTGTCGCAAACGCAGTGCTTGGTGACCCGGACGGCTTCAAGAAGATGTCACCCATACGGCAGCAACGCTGGCTGGACAATGCCATCACGATGGCTCCAATGTTTGCTGGTCGCCCGTCCGCGCCCGTCAGTTGCGAGCAATTGAAGAACCTAAAGGTTCCCGTGATGGTCGTTCGCGGCGAACGAACCCGCGACAGCTTCGTGTTTGGACATGACGCGCTGCTGGGCTGCCTACCGCCATCGACCGTTGCGGCAGTCATTCCAGGCGCGACGCATATGTGGCCCGCGGACAACCCGTCTGGCGCAGCAGCGGCGATTCTCTCCTTTGTCGCCAAGAACTGATGTTGTTGCGCCTGTTCACAGATTGATCCAACGCGTTGCTCGGTGCGGGCTCTCGTTAGGGCGATTCTGCGGGTACCAGACGAGTTCAAGCGCAGGCTGAACATCGACAGTCTCGGACGTGACGTCGTTGAATGCGATTCCACCTGGGACCGTTTCCAGCGGACCCCACGCAATCGGTGTAGCAGTTCCGCCTGACATCTGTTCGTCACATTGCGCGACTACTGTCCGCAGATCGAACAGGAGTCACCATGGGCGCAGCTATCCACATCACCTCACTCAGCAAGACCTTTCCCGGAGGGCGCAGGGCGCTGCAGGACGTTAACCTGACCATCCAGGGCGGCGAGATGGTGGCGCTGATCGGCGCGTCAGGCTCGGGCAAATCGACCTTGCTGCGCCACATGGCCGGGCTGATGGCCGCGGACAGTGCCACGGCGGGGCAGATTCAAGTGCACGGCAAGACGGTTCAGCGCAACGGCAAAATAGCCTCCGACATCCGCCGCACCCGCGCCGATGTGGGTTTTGTTTTTCAGCAGTTCAACCTGGTCGACCGGCTGCCGGTGATTGTGAATGTGCTGGTGGGCACTTTGCACCGTTTGCCGATGTGGCGCAGCCTGCTGCGCTGGTTCACCTCGGCCGAGGTGAGCCGGGGCGTGGAAGCGCTGCGCCGCGTGGGCATTGCCGAGTGTTGTCACCAGCGCGCCTCCACTTTGTCGGGGGGGCAGCAGCAGCGCGCGGCAATAGCGCGCGCCATGGTGCAGGGCGCAAAGGTGATTTTGGCGGACGAGCCGATTGCCTCGCTGGACCCCGAGTCATCCCGCAAGGTGATGGACATCCTGGCGCGGGTCAACCGCGAGGACCAATGCACCGTGGTGGTGTCCTTGCACCAGGTCAATGTAGCCATTAAATACTGCGCCCGCACGGTGGCGCTGCACCAGGGCCGCGTGGTGTATGACGGCCCCTCGGTGGCGCTGACACCCACCTTGTTGCGCGAACTGTATGGTGCCGAGGCCGACGACATCCTGGCGCTGGGCGACCACATCTCCAGCTTGCAGGACGCCAAGCCACAGCCGCCCCATCTGGCGTGGCCGGCACCGCTGGCACGCGCCGCCTGATTCCACTTGGCCCTTCCCCACAAACCCTTGTTGAGGTACTTACCATGTTTTCAAAGATTTTGGCCGTGGCGCTGGGCGTCAGCTTGATGGTCATCAACCCCGTTGCCGCCCAGACCCTGAAGGAAATCAACTTCGGCATTTTGTCCACGGAGTCGAGCCAAAACCTCAAGCAGGATTGGCAACCGGTGATCGACGACATGAGCAGCCGGCTCGGCGTCAAGGTCAACGCATTTTTGCGCCGGACTATGCCGGCGTGATTGAAGGCCTGCGCTTTAACAAGGTGCAGTTTGCCTGGCTGGGCAACAAGTCGGCCATCGAAGCGGTGGAGCGCGCCAACAGTGAAGTGTTCGCCCAGACCGTCAACGCCGATGGCACGCTGGGTTACTACAGCTATATCAGCGTGCACAAAGACAGCCCCTACTACAGCCTGGGTGACGTCTTGAACAACGCCAAGGTCATCAACTTTGGAATGGGCGACCCCAACTCGACCTCTGGCTTTCTGGTGCCCAGCTACTACGTTTTTGCGCTCAACAACGTCAACCCCAAGCAGGCCTTCAAGGCCGTGCGGGGCGCCAACCACGAGACCAACATCATGGCCATCGCCAACAAACAGGTGGACGCCGCGGTGCACAGCTCCGACGTGTTGGAGCGTATTCATACGCGTCAACCCGACGTCGCAAACCAGTTGCGCCAGATCTGGAAGTCACCCTTGATTGCCTCTGACCCAATGGTGTGGCGCAAGGACTTGGCGCCCGAGCTGAAGGTCAAGATCAAGGACTTCTTCCTGAGCTACGCCAAGAACGGCCCCGATGCCGCGCGCGAAAAAGCCGTGCTCAACAAGCTGACGCTGGGTGGCTTTCAGGACTCCAGCAACGCGCAGCTCAAGCCGGTTCGACAGCTTGAGTTGTTCAAGCAGAAACTCAAACTAGAAGCCGATGCGACCATGCAAGCCGATGAAAAGCGGACCAAGCTGGACGACATCGGCCGCCAATTAAGCGACATCGCCAAGTCGCAAGCCCTCACACCAACCCTTTGACCTCAACACAGGACATCCCCATGATCAAGAAACTACTGGCCGGCGTGGCTGGCGCCGCGCTCATCGCCCTCAACCCGGTTTCGGCGCAGGAACTGAAGGAACTCAACTTCGGCATCATCTCGACCGAATCGTCCCAAAACCTGAAGTCCGACTGGCAACCGATCCTGGACGGCATGAGCAAGAAGACCGGCATGAAGGTGAACGCCTTCTTTGCTCCGGACTATGCCGGCATCATCGAAGGCATGCGCTTTAACAAGGTGCACGTGGCCTGGTTCGGCAACAAGTCGGCCATGGAGGCGGTGGACCGCGCTGGCGGCGAAGTGTTTGCGCAGATGGTCAACGCCGACGGAACACAAGGCTACTACTCACACCTGATCGTGCACAAGGACAGCCCACTGAAGTCGCTGGACGACATGCTCAAGCAGGGCAAGAACCTGTCCTTCGGCAATGGCGACCCCAATTCGACTTCGGGCTTTCTGGTGCCCAGCTACTACGTGTTCGCCCAGAACAAGATTGATCCCAAGACCTTCTTCAAGCTCACGCGCGGCGCCAACCACGAGAGCAATGCGCTGGCCGTGGCCAACAAACAGGTGGATGTTGCCACCAACAACAGCGAGAACCTGAGCAAGCTCAAGGAACGGCTGCCCGAGAAGTTCAACGACATCCGTGTGATCTGGACTTCGCCCCTGATTCCTTTGGACCCATTGGTAATCCGCAAAGACCTGCCCGAAGCCACCAAGGCCAAGGTGCGTGATTTCTTCTATACCTATGGCCAAGGCGGCCAAAACGAGAAAGACCACTTGTTCAAGTTGTCCAAGCTCTCCGGTTTCAAAGCGTCCAGTAACGCCCAGCTCATCCCGATTCGTCAACTGGAGTTGTTCAAGGTGCGCAACAAGTTTGAAGCCGACGCCACGCTGGCCCAGGCCGACAAACAAGCCAAGCTGGCGGACATTGACAAACAACTGGCTGCTTTGAGCCAGCCCCAGTGATGCGTCGCGCACCTCAAATCATAACAGTTCTATTTGGGGTGATTTGGTGAGCGCACAACCCCGCGCGGCGGCCGTGGCCCCCGTGCCGATGGCGCGCGTGCCGCGCACCAGTTTGTTGGCACTGATGGCATGGGGTCTGTTGCTGGCCTTGCTGGCCGGGTCGTGGAAGGGCGCGGACATGCGGCCCTTCGACCTGGTGCGTGACGCGGGCAACATGGCCACCTATGCGGCGGACTTCTTTCCACCCAAGTTCGCCGACTGGCGCCTGTACCTGCAGGAAATGGTCATCACCCTGCAGATTGCGCTGTGGGGCACGGCCCTGGCGGTGGTGTTTGCCGTGCCACTGGGGCTGCTGTCCTCGGTCAACATCACGCCGTGGTGGGTGCACCAGCCGATCCGTCGGCTGATGGACGCGGCACGCGCCATCAACGAGATGGTGTTTGCCATGCTGTTCATCGTGGCGGTCGGGTTGGGACCATTTGCTGGCGTGCTGGCGCTGTTTGTGCACACCACCGGCATCCTGGCCAAGCTGTTCTCCGAGGCGGTCGAGTCGATCGACGCCCAGCCGGTGGAGGGCATTCGAGCGACCGGCGCCAACGCGCTGGAGGAAATCGTCTACGGCATCATTCCGCAGGTCCTGCCCCTGTGGATTTCGTACTCGCTGTACCGGTTTGAGTCCAACGTGCGCTCGGCATCAGTCGTGGGCATGGTCGGCGCTGGCGGCATTGGCGTCATCCTGTGGGAGATCATTCGTGGCTTCCAGTACGCTGAGACCTGCGCCGTGATGCTGATCATCATTGTCACGGTCACGGTGATTGACGTGATCTCGGCACGGATTCGCAAGTCGTTGATTTGAGGAACTGGCCGGCTGGTGGTGGGCAGAGCAAGCGGCGGCGCGTCCGGCCGCCCAAGCCGCAAGCAAGCAGGTGGTGGCCTCAGCGTAAGGGCGAAGAGGCCGCGCTTTTCACCAGAAAGTCCACCAGCTCAAGCCCCGCGTCTGCCAGTTCACCCTGGTTCAAAATCGTGCGGTGCGCGCGCAAATCGCTGAACAGCTCATTGCGGGCCAGCCGGTTGGCCACATCGTGGGGCGTCTCGCGACCGCGTTGTGTCAAGCGCAGGGCAAGTTGCTCGGGGTCGGCCAGGATTTGCACCACCCGCACCTGGGGCTGTGCGGCTACTGCCAGGGCGTGTTCTCGTGAGCCGTTGACCACCACCACGCGTCCGCTTTGCACTTCGGCGCCGTAGCGCGCCTCGATGCCATACCGAAACCCATGGGCATCCCAATGCCAGGCCATGCCACCTGCGGCAGCCAGACTGCCAAACTGCTTGGGTGTCACCGCGTCATGATCGGAGCCAGAACGCGGCATGCGCGTGACCATGCGCCGGGCAAAGACGATGTTGGGGCGATCCATTAGGTGGGTTGCCGCCCAGCCAATCACGCTGTCCTTGCCCGCGCCCGACGGGCCGCAGACAAATACCCAAGCACCGCTCATCCTGCCAGCTCCAGATCGGTCAGCCGAGTGAAGCCTTGCCCCGGCGCCGGTTCGACGAACAGGCTCAGGCGGTCCAGCACTAGCGGCGTGTACGCGTTCAACAGTGCCACCGGCTCGGCCACGGCTTCCAGCACGTGCTCGGCGACGGTGGATGCAACCGGCCCGGTCAGGGAAAAGTGCAAACGAAAGCGCTCCAGCACATACGGGTAACCATAGAGCGCAAGCAGCGCCAGTTCGCGTGTGTCGAGCGGGGCTGCGCGGCGCCGGGCTTGTTCGGCTTCTGACAGCGGTGCGCGCAGCGCGTCGAGTTCGGTGACGCAACGCGCGGCCAGTTTCAGCGGGTCGGTGAGTGACAGGACGGGCACCAGTGCCACAAAATTGCCCAACGCGGTCGCATGCAGTGGCCCCAGCGCCACTGGCTTCAGGGTGTCCGCCAGCCTGCGCAACTGGACCAATAGGTCGTCCAGGGTGTTGCCCATCCGCAAGCGAAAGGGCGCCTTCAAGGTGGCATGAAAGCCGTAGCGACGTGGCTCCGCGGTGATTTGCTGCTGCGTATCGGCGTCAAGCGGCGCCGCGGTGGGCGCGGTCAGCGGGGTGTTCGAAACTTCGTCACGGCCCAGCCAGCCCGCGCCAAAGCGCCACCAGGGCGAGTGCTTGGCCGGTGCAAAGTAGATGGCGTAACGCGCTGTCATGTCGCGGCCTCGGCGGACACCACCAGTTGCACGCGGTCCCCGCAGAACACGGTCTCGCCATATTTGATGGGAACACCGTCCATGTCTACGTCAATACATTCCACGCACAGCAGCGGACGGTTGGTGGGTTGCTTGAGTAGCCGGGCGGTCGCCTCGCTTGGCATTTGCGTGGTCACGCGGCTCTCCTGTCGCAGGTAGTCCTGCACGCCGAAGTGCCGCAAGATGTCGGTGGTGCAGGTACCGTGCATCAGCATCTCCAGCAAACCCGCGAAGCGCGCCGCAGGGTAGTAGGCGGTGGCCACGCCAATCGGCTGGGCATTGGCCTCGTCCAGGGTCTCCACCATCAGGACCTTGGCAGCCTTGTCCAGTTTCAGCTCTTTGGCAGCGCGGGTGGTCGCCGGCACCTCGCGTGCGGTGAGCAACTGTTTGCTGGGCAGCAGGCCCTGGCGCAGCAGGTTTGCGCTGAAGCGGGTGCGGCTTGACAGCGCGTAGTCCAGCAACTCGTGTTGCACAAAGGTGCCGCGTCCGGGCTCGATGCGAACCAGGCCATCACTTTGCAGCGCGGCAACCGCTTGGCGCAGCGTGTGACGGTTGACGCCGAAGCGGCTGGAGAGCTCGCCCTCGCCGGGCAGGCGACCGGTATCGGCGTAGCTTCGGTCACAGATCTCGGTGCGCAGGGTGTCGGCAATCTGCCGCCAAACAGCGACGCCGCTGCGCCGTCCCGGGGCGCTGAATGTGAGTTGTTCGGAAGTCATAAATCTTTCATGTTGGCGGCGCCAACTAACGGCCTTGACAAGCCTTTCTACGCAACTGCCCTGTCACATCACTGTAGGGACTGATTTAGACATCTGTATGACAAATCCCATGATTTCCAATGATCCGGCGACTCGCTCGCTGTGGAGCGCCGTGCGTGCCGAGGCGGTCGCGGTGACCTATGCCAACGGCACGCGCGCCTTACATCACACATCGCTGGAATTTGCCAGAGGCGAATTTACCGTGCTGTTGGGTTCTTCGGGTGCCGGCAAGTCGACGCTGCTGCGAACGCTCAACGGTCTGGTGCGGCCCAGCGCGGGTCGGGTGCTCGCCGCGGGCTTGGGTGACATTCTGCAGCCCGGTGTGCTGCGCCAGCATCGCCGGTCTACCGGCATGGTGTTCCAGCAGCACCACCTGATTGGGCGCCTGTCGGTGCTCGACAACGTGCTGATGGGACGGCTTGGCCACCATCGCGCGCTGGCTAGCTTGTTGCCTTGGTCGCGGTCGGAGAAAACACTTGCGCTCTCGGCGATTGAACGGGTTGGCTTGATCGCGCACGCACTGCAGCGCGCCGACCAGCTTTCGGGCGGCCAGCAACAACGGGTCGGCGTTGCCCGGGCCTTGCTGCAGGCGCCCACCATGCTGCTGGCCGACGAACCGGTCGCCAGTCTGGACCCCGCCACGGCCGAGAAGCTGCTGGCCCTGATGCACGGTATCTGCAAGGGCGACGGCCTGACCGCCGTGGTCAGCCTGCACCAGGTTGACTTCGCCCGCAAATTCGCCGATCGGATCATTGGTCTGGCCAGTGGCCAGGTGCTGTTTGATGGCACGCCCGACCAGCTCACATCGGACATTGTCGAGCGGCTCTATCACACGCCCACACGCCCGAAGCGGGCCGCAGTGCGGTGCCACCCCAATTTCAAACTGAAGGACTGTTGACATGAATCGTCGTCTCTTGCTGACCGTATTGACCGCGCTCGCGTGCAGCGCCGCCACTTACCCGCTGGGCGCTTTGGCCCAGGGGCGCGACCCCGCCAAACTGCGCGTTGCCTTGTTGCCGGACGAAAACGCCACCACGCTGATCCAGAACGCGCAACCTCTCAAGGCCTACCTTGAGTCGACCCTGAAGAAGGAGATCGAGCTGATCGTCACCACCGACTACTCGTCGATGATCGAAGCCATGCGATTCGGGCGCATCGAGGTGGCCTATTTTGGACCGTTCTCCTACGTGCTGGCCAAGTCGCGCGCGCCGGACATTGAGCCGTTTGCAGTGGGCGTGGAGAAGGGCTCCGCCACCTACAACTCGGTGCTCATCGCCACCGCCTCCGGCCCCGTGAAGACGCTCGAAGACGTGCGTGGAAAACCGTTCGGCTTCGGCGATCAGGCGTCCACCTCCAGCCACCTGGCACCGCGCGCCCACTTGCTCAAGAAGGGCCTGGAAGGAGACAAGGACTACAAGGTGGTGCACCTCGGTACCCATGATGCCGTGGCGCGCGCGGTCCAGGCCGGGCAGATTCCCGCCGGGGCTTTGTCCGAGCCGATCTATCGCAGCCTGGTCGAGCGCAAGTTGATCGATCCGGCGCGGGTGGTGCAGATCGATTTGACGGCGCCAATTCCCAACTACCCCATCACCATGCAGGGCAACCTGGCGCCGGCACTCAAGCAGGCCATTCGCGGCGCGTTCCTCAATCTCAGGGACAAAGAGGTGCTGAAGTCGTTTCGGGTCGAGGGCTTTGCGGCGACTGACGACCGGGCCTATGACGTGTTGCGCGAGACGGCATCAGTGCTCAAGCTCGATCTGGCCAAGATGAAGTGATGTCTTCCTCAAGCGACTCCTACACGGCCATTCTCCTGACCGCGCGTCGTGCGAGTCAGCGGCACGCTCGGCTGGCCGCCGTGATTGTCGGGGTGTGCCTGGTGGCCTTGGCCATCACCGGCTTCTTCGACGCCACGCGTTTCATTGAGGGGGCACCCGCCATCGCGCAGCTTGCCTCGGAGATGGTGCCACCCGACTTCACCCGCTGGCGCAGTTGGGTGAGACCGCTGCTCGACACCCTGGCCATGTCGATTGCCGGCACGGCGCTGGCGGTGCTGATGTCCTTGCCGCTGGCCGTGTTGGCGGCGCCCAATACCGGGCCGAATCGCTGGGTTGGCCACGCCGTGCGTGTGCTGCTGGCGGCGATGCGTTCGGTGCCCGAGATCATTCTGGGCATTCTGTTTGTGGCCGCCGTGGGCTTCGGCGCCTTGCCGGGTGTGCTGGCCCTGGCGCTGCATTCGGTGGGCATGGTCGGCAAGTTCTACGCCGAGGCGATTGAACACGTCGACCCCAACCGCTGGAGGCCGCCAGCGCCGCCGGTGCCAGCCGGTTTCAGGTGATCACGCATGCGGTGTTGCCGCAAGTCCTGCCGAAGTTGGCCGACATCACGATCTACCGCTGGGAGTACCACTTCCGCGCCTCGGCGGTGTTGGGGATTGTTGGCGCGGGGGCATCGGCTTCGAGCTGATGGCGGCGCTGCGCCTGATTCGTTATGACGAAGTCGCCGCCATCTTGCTCACCATTCTGGCCTGTGTGGTGGTGGTGGACAGCGTCGGCGCGAGCTTGCGCAAAACCTTGAAGTGAACACGGAGATGGTCATGCCAAAGATCCTGATTACCAACCCGATCCATGCCGACGTGCGCGCCCGGCTCGAAGCAGTGGGCGGTTGCGCAACCACACAACCATGGACGCCGGCGCACTGGGGGGCTGCGGGACGCGTGATGGGGTTTCGACCGACCGTGTCGACGCGGCTGCAGCGCGGTGTGGTCGCCTGGGCCGGGTTTGACGGTTACGACGTGGCGCTGCGCCGGGGTCTGGATGAGCATCGTGCCGGACCTGCTCGCCGACGCGGGAACGGCCATTGGTCTGGCGATCTCGCTGGCGCGCAATGTCCACCAGGGTGATGCGTTGGTGCGCGGCGGACGGTTTCACGGTTGGCGCGCTCGGCTTTTCGGCACCGGTCTGGCCGGCGCGGTGGTCGCCGTGGTGGGCTTGGGCTGCGTGGGGCAGGCCATCGTTGCGCGACTGACGGGTTTTGCCTGTGCACGCATTGGCGGTGTTGACCCGCAGGTGGCTGCCGAATGTCGCCCCTGCTGGAGCAGGCCTGGCTGGGCTTTGTGTTTGTGGCGGCGCCCTCACCCCGCTTCGGCCATGCCGCTGGCTGGCGACGCAAGCCGGGGCATTCATCATCAACGTCGGGCGTGGCTCGGTGGTGGATGAAGAGGCCATCGCCGACGCGCTTGGTGCCGGTCGCTTGGGGGGGTATGCGGCGGATGTGTTTGCCTTTGAAGACTGGGCATTGCAGGACCGACCCGCCGCGGTTGCTGAGCGCTTGCTGGCGCACCCGCATACCTTGTTCACGCCGCACCTGGGGTCCGCTGTGCACGAGGTGCGCAACGCCATCGAGCATCGGGCGGCCGACAACATCATCGCGGTCTTGGCGGGACAGGCCCCGCCGGACGCCATCAACCGACCGGTGCAGCGTGTGGCGGCCTGATCCGGCAAACAAGCTGTCACAAATTCGTCATGTTGGCGCGGTGAACTACCAGCCTTGTGCACCCGGTCCCGATGGAGGGCCTTTGCTTACCCATTGCGACATCCCTCATTGATTCCTCTACCCGTATGACAAGCGACCTGCCCAACGACGATTTTTCAGCACGCCAATCCTGGCTTGCCGTGCTGGCGCGCGCCACGCTGAGTGAACTTGAAGCGGTGTTTCCGACGCTGGGCGAGCTGCCGCCCCTCAAGCAGGTGCGAGCGCCCGAAGTCGGCATGGTGATGCTGCGCGGCCGTGTCGGGGGCACTGGCAACCCCTTCAACCTGGGCGAGGCCAGTGTGGTGCGCTGTGCCGTGCGGCTGGGCGATGGCCCGCTGGGCGTGGCCTATGCCCTGGGGCGCAACAAGCGCCGGGCCGAGCTGGCGGCGATCCTGGACGCGTTGTTGCAAGACCCAGCCCATCACGATGGTTTGCAGCGCTGCCTGGTCGCCCCGCTGGCCAGCGCGCAGGCCCAGGCGGGTGCGCAGCGGCGGCGCGAGGCGGCGAGCTCCAAGGTCGAATTCTTTACGCTGGTGCGAGGCGAGGCATGAACGGTGCAAAGGTGCTGGCCGCCGGCCTGGTGGATGGTGTGCACGAATCGCAGCAGGCTTTTCGCGAGGTGTTGAATGCACTGGCCCGACCCGGCCAGGCGCATCACATCGGCCCCGCCTTGCCGGGCGTGGCCTTGGGTGGCGCCATGGCGCGCTTGCTGCTGAGCCTGTGCGACGACGAGACCCCGGTGTGGTGGCGGCCTGCGGATGCAGCGATGCAGCATTGGCTGCGTTTTCACACCGGTTCCGAGTTTGTGGAGCAGGCGGGTGCCGCGGGTTTCGCGGTGTTCAGCGAGCTTGGTCAGGGCTTGTCGCTGGCGGACTTCCGCTGCGGCAGCGCCGAGTCGCCCGAGTTCTCGGCCACCTTGCTGATGGAGTTGCCGGGCCTGGACGGTGGCCCGGCGCTGGCCTGGCGCGGGCCAGGTATTGAGCAGGTGCAAACGGTGGCGCTGCCAGGTTTGCCCGACGACTTCTGGGCCCAGTGGCAGGCCAACCACGCCGCTTTTCCACAGGGCGTGGACATCATCTTCACCAGTGGCGAGCACGCCTTGGGTTTGCCGCGCACCACACGCGTGCGCCGGTTGGAAGGGGTTTGATATGTATGTTGCAGTCAAAGGCGGCGCGGCCGCGATCGAGAGCTCCTGGCGCCTGCTGGAAACACAACGCCGTGGCGACACCACGCTGGCGGCCTTGTCGGTGGCACAGATTCGCGCGCAGCTCTCGCTGGCGGTGGACCGCGTGATGAGCGAGGGCTCACTGTACGACCCCGAACTGGCAGCCCTGGCCATCAAGCAGGCCAGTGGTGATCTGGTTGAAGCCATTTTCTTGTTGCGCGCCTTTCGCACCACCTTGCCCCGTTTGGGTTACGCCTTGCCGCTGGATACCGGGCGCATCGAGCTGCTGCGCCGCATCTCGGCCACCTTCAAGGAAGTGCCGGGCGGGCAACTGTTGGGGCCCACCTACGACTACACCCAACGCCTGCTGGACTTCGCCTTGTTGGCCGAAGACGAGAGCGCCGGGGCCAGCGCCGTGGGTGCCAGCGGCGAGTCGCCCAGCCCGTCCCACGTTATGCCCGAGACCGCCGAGGCCCACGCCAATCATTTGGCAGCCGTGCCCCGCATCAACGACCTGTTGGCACGCGAGGGCCTGTTGGAAACACCGCAGCCGCATGACGCCGAAGCACCAGGTGACCTGACACGCGAGCCGCTGATGTTCCCCGCCGACCGCGCCTTGCGCCTGCAAGCGCTGGCACGCGGCGACGAGGGCTGGCTGCTGGCGATGGGTTACTCGACCCAGCGCGGCTACGCCAACTCGCACCCCTTTGCCGGCGAGATCCGGCGGGGTTTTGTATCGGTGGAACTGCTGCCCGACGAGTTGGGTTTCCCAATCGACATCGGTGACCTGGAAGTCACCGAGTGCCAGATGATCAACCAGTTCAACGGTAGCCGCGAGGTGCCACCCCAGTTCACCCAGGGCTACGGGCTGGCCTTTGGCGGCGCCGAGCGCAAGACCATGGCCATGGCCTTGGTGGACCGCGCCTTGCGCGCCGATGAGCTGGGCGAGCCCCGCGTGGCACCGGCCCAGGACGACGAGTTTGTGCTGTCGCACGCCGACAACGTGGAGGCCTCGGGCTTTGTGCAGCACCTCAAGTTGCCGCACTACGTGGATTTTCAGGCCGAGCTCGAACTGGTGCGCAAGTTGCGCGCCAGCCATGCCCAGGCGGCGGCCGCAGTGCCGGAGTTGGCGGCGACACCGGAGCGGGCTGGCATGCCCCAGACCCAGAAGGAGCGCGACGCAGCATGATGGACACGCACTACAACTTCGCCTTTCTGGACGAACGCACCAAGAAGCGCATCCGCCGCGCCTTGCTCAAGGCGGTGGCGGTGCCGGGTTACCAGGTGCCCTTTGGCTCGCGCGAGATGCCCTTTGCCTACGGCTGGGGTACTGGCGGCGTGCAAATCACGGCCAGCATCATTGGCCGCGCCGATGTGCTCAAGGTGATCGACCAAGGCGCCGACGACACCACCAACGCGGTCAACATTCGGCGCTTCTTTGCCCGCACGACGGGCGTGGCGACGACCGAGAAAACACGCGAGGCGACGCTGATCCAGACCCGCCACCGCATCCCGGAAGTGGCGTTGACCGAGGCGCAGATTCTGGTCTACCAGGTGCCCATGCCCGAGCCCCTGTCCAAGCTGGAGCCGCGCCGGCGCGAGACCATCACCATGCATGCCCTCAGCGAATACGGCTTGATGCACGTGCGCCTGTACGAGGACATTGCCCAACTCGGCGCGATCGCGCGTGCCTACGACTATCCGGTGATGGTGAACGAGCGTTACCTGATGTCGCCCTCGCCGATCCCGAAGTTCGACAACCCCAAGCTGCACATGAACCCGGCGCTGCAACTGTTTGGCGCGGGCCGCGAGAAGCGGCTGTACGCCATTCCGCCCTACACACCGGTGCGCAGCCTGGACTTTGAGGACCACCCGTTTGAAGTGCAGCGTTGGGAGCACGCCTGCGCGCTGTGTGGCGCCACGACAGTTACCTTGACGAGATGATCGTGGACGACCAGGGCAGCCGCCTGTTTGTCTGCTCGGACAGCGACTACTGCGCCGAACGGCGCGACAGTGGCCACACCGGCAGCCAGCAGGCGGTCACCGTGCACGATGTGCTGGCCACGCCGAAGGCTGGGCAAGGCGCCAACGCTCAGGAGGCCGCATGAAGCCGAGCGTCTTGTTGTCGGCGCGCCAAGTCGGCAAGGCCTTCCTGCACCAGGGCTTGCCACGTTGGGCCTGCCGTGATGTGAGTTTTGATCTGTACCCCGGCGAGGTGTTGGCGGTGGTGGGTGAATCCGGCTCGGGCAAGAGCACTTTGCTGCGGCTGCTGGCCGCGCGCCACGCCTGCGACGAGGGCTCGGTGCACTATGCGCTGCGCAGTGAATCGACCAGCGAGTCAGCCGGTCTGGTGGATCTTGCCGAGATGTCGGAGGCACGGCTGCGCTGGTTGGCCCGCACCGATTGGGGCTTTGTTGAACAACACGCCCGCGACGGCCTGCGCATGAATGTCTCGGGCGGCGCCAATGTGGGCGAGCGCCTGATGGCGCTGGGCGAGCGGCACTATGGCGGGCTGCGCAGCCAGGCGGTTTCGTGGATGCAACGGGTGGAACTGGATGTGGGCCGCATCGACGACTTGCCCGGCACCTATTCGGGTGGCATGCAGCAGCGCCTGCAAATCGCCCGCAACCTGGTGACGCATCCGCGCCTGGTGTTCATGGACGAGCCCACCACCGGTCTGGACGTGTCGGTGCAGGCGCGTCTGCTGGACCTGCTGCGCGAACTGGTGGACCAGTTGCAACTGGCGGCGGTGGTGGTGACACACGACCTGGCGGTGGCGCGCCTGCTGGCCCAGCGCATGCTGGTCATGAAAGACGGTTGCGTGGTGGAGCAAGGCCTGACCGACCGCGTGCTGGACGACCCCCAGCACCCCTACACGCAACTGCTGGTTTCCTCGGTGTTGACACCCTGACCCCCCAACCCCATTGACTTGACCATGAACGCTGTTCTTGAAACCACCGAACTGTCCAAAACCTTCACCCTGCATGGCCGGGGTGGCCTGCGCCTGCCGGTGTTTGCCGGCATCGACCTGTCGGTTCAGCCGGGTGAATGCCTGGCGCTGACGGGCCACTCCGGCAGCGGCAAGAGTTCGCTGTTGCGCTGCCTGTACGGCAACTACGGCGCCAGCAGTGGCGATGTGCGTATCCGGCACCAGGGTGATTGGGTGAGTTTGTCGGCTGCCGAGCCACATGACGTGTATGACGTGCGGCGTCGCACACTCGGCTACGTGTCGCAGTTCTTGCGGGTCATTCCCCGCGTGGCCACCATCGACATCGTGGCCGACCCGCTGCGCCGCTTGGGCGTCAGCGCCGAAGCCGCCCGGTCGAAGGCCGCGCAGTGGCTGGCCCGGCTGAACTTGCACGAACACTTGTGGCATTTGCCACCGGCCACCTTCTCGGGTGGCGAACAACAACGCGTCAACATCGCACACGGCATGATCACCGACCCGCCGGTGCTGCTGCTGGACGAGCCCACCGCCTCGCTGGATGCCGACAACCGCCGCGTGGTGGTCGAGCTGATCCAAGCGGCACGCCAGAAGGGCGCTGCCATCGTGGGCATTTTTCATGATGACGAAGTCCGCCAAGCCGTGGCGACGCGCTGCTTTGACGTCGAGCAATACCGAAACCCCGTTTGACTCCGAAGAGAAAGCACCTATGAAACAACGCACCATCCGCAACGCCCGCATCGTGGCGGGCGACGAAGAATTCACCGGCTGTGTGGTGATTGAGAACGGTCTTATCAAATCGGTCGACCAGGGCGACAGCTCGGCATTGGGGGCCGAGGACTGGGGCGGTGACTGGCTGATGCCGGGTCTGGTGGAATTACACACCGACAACCTGGAGAAACATCTGTCACCACGCCCCGGCGTGTTGTGGAATGCGCACTCCGCCATGACCGTGCACGACGCCCAATGCGCGGCGGCGGGCATCACCACGGTGCTCGACTCGGTGGTGATTGGTGACCTGGACGAAGGCGGGCCGCGCTGCCAGACCCAGCACACCTCGATCGCCGCCCTGCACCAGTGCCGCGACGAGGGGCTGATGCGCATCGAGCACCTGCTGCACCTGCGCTGCGAGCTGTCGGCGCCCGACATGCTGGAGGTGTTCCACCAGTATGTGGACGACCCGCTGCTGCGCCTGGTCAGCATGATGGACCACACGCCGGGTCAGCGCCAATGGCGTGACCTGGTCAGCTACCGTCGCTATTCGGAGCGCAATGGTCGTTACACCGATCAAGAGTTCGAAGCCACCATCGCGCAGCGCCGGGCCGATCAACAGGCCTATTCCTTGCCACACCGGCAGGTCATCGTGCAGGCCTGCCAGGCCAGCACGGTGCCGCTGGCCAGCCATGACGACACCCTGGTCAGCGACGTGCACCAGGCGGTTCAGGAAGGCGTGGGCATGTCGGAGTTCCCCACCACCGTGGCGGCAGCCGAAGCGGCGCGCGCCGCGGGCATGGCCATCATCATGGGCGGCCCCAATATGGTGAAGGGGGGTTCGCACTCGGGCAACGTCTCGGCGGCCGAGCTGGCGCAATGTGATTTGTTGGACATTTTCTCGTCCGACTACGTGCCCAGCAGCCTGTTGTTGGCCACCTTCATGCTGGGCCAGATGGAGCAGTGGACGCTGCCCAAGGCGGTGCGCACGGTGACCCGCAATCCGGCGCGTGCCATTGGCCTGGAGGACCGTGGCGAAGTGGCAGTCGGCCAACGCGCCGACTTGTTGCGCGTGCGCATGAATCGGGTCGGCACACCGACCGTGCTGGAGACCGTGTTTGGTGGCCAACGCGCCTTTTGACACCGCGAGGTGACCATGGCTTATACCCACATTGCCGCGTACAACGTGGCTGATTCCGTTCGCTTGTCCTTGGCGCCAACCCTGGCCGCCACGGCGGTGGTGCGTGACTGCCGCTTTGGTCGTTACACCCAGGTGGGGGAGCAGTCGCGCATGCAGGACTGCCTGCTCGACGACTATGCCTACCTTGGCAACTATTGCGATCTGATGTCCACCGACATCGGCAAGTTTGCCAACATCGCGGCCATGGTGCGTATCAATCCGGGCTTTCACCCGCTGGAATACCCGACGCTGCACCACTTCACCTACCGCCGCGTGATGTACGGCATGGATGATCGGGATGACGCGGAGTTCTTTGCCTGGCGGCGGCGCCAGCGTGTGACCATCGGGCACGACACCTGGATCGGCCATGGCGTGGTGATCATGCCGGGCGTGAGCATCGGTAACGGCGCCATAGTGGGCAGCAACTCGGTGGTGACCAAGGATGTGCCGCCCTATGCCATCGTGGCGGGTGCCCCGGCCAAGCTCATCCGCCAGCGCTTCCCCAAGGCGATTGCCGCGGCGCTGGAAGCCACCGCCTGGTGGGATTGGGACCACGACACGTTGACTGAGCGCCTGGTGGACTTCAAGAATTTGCGGACGTTTCTGGCGAAGTACGCGCCCTGAGCAGGGGCGACCTTGGGCCGGCTGATGTGCGCCCGGGACGAACCGCAAGGAGACTGGTCTGCCCGTTGGCTGCACCATCATTCTTCTCGACTTCGTGGCACCTCCCGACGAGATGGCGGTCAAGTATGAGCCGCTGCACTCGTTAGCCTGGCCCGGCAACATCGAACGAGTCCCGCTGCTGTTGGTCAAGGCCGCGGCTCTTTCCTCCCATCACTCTGTCCTGGGTACTAGGGTTATGCCTCATGGGTGCGGCCGAATTCGACTGAATATGATGCGTAGAATCTGCCGGATTCAAGACACAAGAGGGATGAACTATGTTGATGTCACCGTCGGTCAGTCGGGCCTTGCTGCCGCTCATCTGTTTGCTGGCGGTGTTGTGCGGGGCGCAGGCCCAGGCCCAATCTTCCAAGAACCTGGCGCCAGGGTTCACCAAGCGTTCGCCCAATTCGAAGCTGGTGATAGTGCCGGTCGATGTCGAGCTTTTCTCCATAAGCGCCGGCGGCGTGCCCGAGCCCAAGGCTGACTGGACCGAGGCGGCCTCCAAGAATTTCCGTGCCGCGCTCGGAAATCAGAAGGACATGCTGGGCGTCAACCTGCAGGATCTGGCGGAGAAAGACCTGGACGAACTGTCGGACATCAACGCCCTGCACGGTGCCGTGGCGCAGTCGGTGTTCTTGCACCACATGCTGGGCACCATCGCCTTGCCAACCAAGAACGGGCTGCTGGACTGGTCCATGGGCGATTCGATCAAGCCGCTGAAAGACAAGACCGGTGCGGACTACGCGCTGTTCACGTGGATTCGAGACAGCTATGCCAGTCCCGAACGAAAGGCTGCCATGGTGGCCATGGCTCTGCTTGGTGTGGGGTTGCAGGGCGGTGCACAGGTCGCCTATGCGTCGCTGGTTGACCTGAACACTGGTCGCGTGGTCTGGTTCAACGTGTTGCGCCGCGCCAGTGGCGACCTGCGCGAAGCGGCCCCCGCCGTGGAGACCGTTCAGGCTCTGCTTAGCGGTTTTCCGGACACCAAATGAGCAAGCCCGGCTTGAGCCGCCGCGCCGTCTTGCGCGCGGGCTGCCGCCATTGTGTCGGAGCAGCAGGTCTGTTTGGCGGATTGCTCACAGGTGCGCAGGGGCAAGAAGCTGGATCGGCCGTGGTTGTGCCGCCGCCGACGGCCTGGCCGACGCGCTTCACCCGCCCGGCCTTGGACACCGATGAAGGCGGTTTGTGGGCGATGATGGACCGTGAAGAGTCGCGTCTGCGGCGCAGTCCCTTTGCCGTACGTGACAAAGCCTTGAGTGAGTACCTTCAGAGCGTAGCCTGCCGTCTTGGTGGCGAGCACTGCCCGGACTTGCGCGTTCACGTGGTGCGCACACCCCACTTCAATGCAACCATGGCGCCGAACGGCATGATGCAGATCTGGACCGGTCTGTTGCTTCGCCTGGAAAACGAGTCACAACTGGCTTCGGTCTTGGGTCATGAAATGGGTCACTATTTCGAACGGCATTCGGTGGAGCGCTTGCGTGACGCCAAGAGCCGTATGGCATTTGCCCAATTCATTGGGATATTCGGTCTGGTTGGAGCCATTGGCCAGCTTGGGTTGCTGGCGGGTGCTTTTGCCTACTCACGCGATCACGAGGTTCGCGCCGACCGGTTGGGAATGCGACTGGTGCAACGCGCCGGCTACGACGGCAGGCAGGCGGCGCAAGTGTGGAGCAATCTGCTTGGTGAACTCGAAGTGACTGGCGGCAAAGAGGTCAGTACACGCAGCCCCATGATGGCGACACACCCACCCTTGGAGTCGCGACGCACTGACCTGATGGCGTTGGCCGGAGACGGTGCAGGGCAGCTCGGCGAAGAGGACTTCCGGCGCGCGATTGAACCGTTTCGCCTGGACTGGCTGCAAGACGAGGTCAAGCGTGGGCAGTACGAGGAGAGTCTGGTGCTGTTTGACCGCATGCTTGCGCGCCACGCCGCTGATCCACTGGTCTTGTTTGCCCGCGGAGAGGTGCGCCGGTTGCGCGCGACCCCAGAGGACCTAGCGAAGTCGCTGGCCGACTTGACCGAAGCGACTCAGCATCCGTCGGCGCCTGCCTTGGCGTACCGCTCGATTGGTTTGGCGCATCGGCAGCGGCAGGACCTTGCCGCCGCAGCGCAGGCGTTCGAGCAATACCTCTTAGTGGCCCCCGAGGCCGCCGATGCCACGCTGATCAGAAACTACATCTCGGAACTCAAGCTATGAAAAAACTGCTTCTCTGCCTATTGATTTCGCTGCTGACGGCTTGCACGGCCATTGTCAAAGTGGAGGGCGATCAGGTGATCAATAACCGCCTGGCGGTGCGCTTGACCGACGCCTGGAACAAGGTCTCGATTCCCGGCGCGGCGCAGCCGTTTGATACCTGGACACAAGAGGGCTTGCCACTGGACCATCTGCGGTTCTGGGCGGCTCTGCCGGCGGGCCAGAGCCTGATCACGGCACCCCGCGCCAATTCCAACGACATGAAGCCTGCACGTGTGCCAACCTTTCAGGCGGGTATGCAGGTAGACCAACTGGTCAACCTGTTCGAAACGCTCTATTCCATGGATGGCTCCATCGTCACCATGACCCTGGTGGAGCCCGCCACTTTCGCCGGAGAGAAAGGCGCGCACTTCCAATTCACGATGACCCGCAAGAGTGACGGCGTCGAGATGAGGGGTCTTGGTTGGGTGGCAGTGCGCAAGAACGAGTTGTTTGCGGCCTCGTTCGTAGCCCCCAAGAAGTCGTTCTATCCGAGGTTGGCGCCTAAGGCGGAAAGCGTTGTAAAGACAGCAGTCATCAAGGGCTGAAGCTGCGTTTCGGAAAACGACCGCGTGCGTGAGTCGGATTCGCAAGGCTGAGTGTGGTCCAAAAGGCGGCGATACCCGCAAATTGCAGCCACGCAAGCTAGGGCCACCATTTGCAGTTTGCGCCTGACTTGCGGTGAGGCCATGGCGCGGACTGCTCGGTCTGATCAGCCAGAACACTTCGTTGCGTTACAGTCGTGGCGCCCGGCAAGCGCTCGGCGAAAGACAATCCCGCAGGACACCCATGTTGCATCACCATCTCGACTACTGGCAGGGCGCGCGCTACCGCACCGGGCAAGCCAAAGGGCACTATGAGAGTTGGTTCCTGCGTGGCAACCTGAGGGTGGCGGGTAGCCTGCGGCTGGCGCATCACGCCTGCTGGTAGGTCGCCGCCCCCGCCACCGCCAGCGCCGTCATGTTGACGATACGGCGCACCGTGGCCGAGGGTGTCAGCACGTGGGCCGAGGCGCCAGCGCCCAGCAGAATCGGCCCCACCGTCACGCCATGACCGGCGGTCATCTTGAGCACGTTGAACAAGATGTTGGCCGAGTCCAGGTTCGGGCAGATCAGCAGGTTGGCCTCACCGTGCAGCGTGGTGTCGGCCAGTGCCGAGCGGCGCATGGTCTCGGACAGGGCGGTGTCGCCCTGCAGCTCGCCATCACATTCCACACCAGGCGCCAGCTCGCCAAACAGCTCGCGGGCGCGGCGCATCTTGCGCGCCGAGGGGCGGTCGGATGAACCAAAGTTGGAGTGCGACAGAAACGCCACTTTGGGTGGCAGGCCAAAGCGGCTGACCTCTTCGGCGGCCATCACCGCGATGCGCGCCAACTGCTCGGCCGTGGGGTCCTCATTGACATAGGTGTCGGCAATGAAGAGCGCGTGCTTCTCCAGCATCAGCGCGTTCATGGCAGCCAGGTTGGTGGCGCCCTGCTTCATGCCGATGATGTCGCGCACATGCTGCAAGTGCACGTCAAAGCGCCCCACCATGCCGCACAGCATGGCGTCGGCATCGCCCAGCCGAACGGCAAGCGCGGCGATGGTGGTATTCGAGCGCCGCACGGCGGCCTTGGCGGTCTCCTGGGTCACGCCGCTGCGCCCCATCATTTGGTGGTACAGCTCCCAATACTGGCGAAAACGCGGGTCATCCTCGGGGTTGACACATTCCACATCGCGCCCGAGCTGAATGCGCAAGCCCGCTTTGGCCAGACGCGCGGCGATCACCGCCGGTCGGCCAATCAGGATCGGGTGCGCCAGGCCCTCGTCCACCGCCACTTGGGCAGCACGCAACACGCGTTCGTCTTCCCCTTCGGCATAGGCCACGCGCTTGGCGTTGGGGGCCACAGCCTTGGCGGCGCTGAACACCGGGCGCATGAACATGCCGGTCTGGTAGACAAAGCGCGACAGTTGCTGGCGGTAGGCCTCCATGTCGGCGATCGGCCGCGCGGCCACGCCGGACTCCTCGGCGGCCTTGGCCACTGCTGGCGCGATGCGCAGGATCAGCCGTGAGTCAAAGGGTGTTGGGATCAGGTACTCGCTGCCAAACACCAGCTCCTTGCCGGCGTAGGCGTTGGCCACTTCCTCGCTGATGTCGGCCTTGGCCAGGTCGGCGATCTGGCGCACGCAGGCCAGCTTCATGGCTTCGGTGATCTTGGTCGCGCCGCAGTCCAGCGCGCCCCGGAAGATGTACGGGAAACACAGCACGTTGTTGACCTGGTTCGGGTAATCCGAGCGGCCGGTGGCGATGATGCAGTCCGGCCGCGCCGCCTTGGCCAGCTCGGGGCGGATCTCGGGCTCGGGGTTGGCCAGCGCCAGGATGATGGGTCGGTCGGCCATGGTCTTGACCATGTCTTGGGTCAACACACCGGCGGTGGAGCAACCCAGGAACACATCGGCGCCCGCCACAATATCGGCCAGCGTACGGGCCGAAGTGTCTTGCGCAAACGGCGCTTTGGACTCATCAAATCCGCCGGGTCGGCCTTGGTAAATCACGCCCTTGGAGTCACAGGCAAACACGTTCTCGCGCCGCACGCCCAGGCCCACCATCACGCCCAGGCAGGCCAGTGCGGCCGCACCGGCACCCGACACGGCAACCTTGACTTCCTCAATACGTTTGCCAACCAGCTCCAGCCCGTTGAGCAAGGCCGCCGACGAGATGATGGCGGTGCCGTGCTGGTCGTCGTGAAACACCGGAATGTTCATGCGCTCGCGCAGCTTTTTCTCGATATAAAAACACTCCGGCGCCTTGATGTCTTCCAGGTTCACGCCGCCCAGCGTGGGCTCCATGGCGGCGATGATGTCGACCAGCTTGTCGGGGTCGTTCTCGGCCAGCTCGATGTCGAACACGTCGATGCCGGCAAATTTCTTGAACAGGCAACCCTTGCCTTCCATCACCGGTTTGCCGGCCAGCGGCCCGATGTTGCCCAGGCCCAGCACCGCCGTGCCGTTGGTGATGACGCCCACCAGGTTGCCGCGCGAGGTGTACTCCACCGCCAGCGAGGGGTCGGCCTGGATGTCCAGGCAGGGGTAGGCCACGCCGGGTGAGTAGGCCAAGGAGAGGTCGCGCTGGTTCGACAGTGGCTTGGTCGGCGTGACCGAAATCTTGCCGCGCGTGGGCGTGCGGTGGTACTCGCGGGCGGCCTCGCGCAGGGCTTGTTCGGCGGGGGACAGTGTGCTCATGTTGGCTCCTGTTGGCGCGGTGGTTCCTGCTATTGTGATGCCACTTCCCGCGTGGTCAGCGCGTGGCGGCGTGTGCCATCACAAACTCCGCGATGGGGGCGATGTCCGACAGGCCCAACACGGGCACAGCGACCGAGGTGGCGGGAGCATCACTGGCCAGGGCGACGATGCCGGGCCAGTCCGGCCACAGGGTTGGTTTGCCAACATCGCGGCGCCAGACTTCGAGCTTGGGGGAAGTCGCCGTCCTTGAAGCCCTCGATCAGCACCAGGTCGCAGTGCTGCATGCGGTCCAGCAGGTAGTCGAGCGGCGGCTCCTCGGCCCCGCGCAGTTCATGCATCAGCGCCCAGCGTTCATTGCCCAGCAGCAAGACTTCCTTGCAGCCTGCCTCGCGCAGCCGAAACGAGTCCTTGCCGGGGCGATCAATCTCAATAGCCTTGTGGCTGTGTTTGATCAGCGACACCACCAGCCCTCGCGCGGTCAACTCCGGGATGAGCCGTTCCAGCAGCGTGGTCTTGCCCATGCCGGAATGCCCGGCGATACCAAAAACCTTCATTCTTCAACTCCATATCGGGGCTGCTCAACCCACCAGAACAGTGTTTGTGCCCCGTCAGGCTGCACCATATCACCCGTGGACGGGCGTGGCAGTCGCGTCGGTCAACATCATCAGGCGATCGGACGGTTCGGGCGTGAGGTCATAATCATTTCAAGAGTAGTTGTAGAATCAAAATATGGAAAAAACGCAAGCGACGCTGGTCTTCGAGTCCCTCTCATCGGGCGTCCGGCTGGATGTCTACCGGCTGCTGGTCAAGCAAGGGCCAGAGGGCATGGTGGCGGGCGACATCGCCGCGGCCCTGGCGCTGCCGCCCACCAATCTGTCCTTTCACCTCAAGGCGCTGACCAGCACCGGCTTGCTGTCGGTGGTGCAGGAAGGCCGCTACCAGCGCTACCGCGCCAACCTGGCCCTGGTGCGCGCGCTGATTGACTACCTGACCGACGAATGTTGTTCGGGGCATCCGGAGCAATGCGCCGAGATTTGCCTGCCCGTGAAGCCGAAAGGAGTTTCGAAGTGACCAAGATTCAGGTGTTTGACCCGGCCCTGTGTTGCAGCAGCGGCGTTTGTGGCGTGGACGTGGACCAGCAATTGGTCGACTTCTCGGCGGCGGTGGAGTGGGCCCGTCAGCAGGGCGCGCAGATCGAGCGTTTCAATCTGGCGCAGCAGCCCATGGCCTTCGCGCAAAACGCGGTGATCAAGGGGCAACTGGAGCGCTGGGGTGAGGGTGCCTTGCCGGTGACACTGGTGGCGGGTGCACTGGTGCTGGCCGGCAGCTACGCCAGCCGCGAGGACTTGGCGCGTTGGGCCGGCCTTGCCGCGGCGGCAACCGGGCCTGCGCCGACCCCTGCCACCAGCGCCTGCGCGTGCACCGGCGGCTGCGCCTGAGCCAGCCACCACCCCATGCCCCGACCCATGCACTTTCTTGACCACCCGCCACGGTTTCTGTTTTTCACCGGCAAGGGTGGTGTTGGCAAAACCTCGATTGCCTGCGCCAGCGCCCTGCAACTGGCCGCCGAGGGCCGCCGTGTGTTGCTGGTCAGCACCGACCCGGCGTCCAACGTCGGGCAAGTCTTTGGCATGGAGATTGGCAACCACATCACCGCCGTGCCCGAGGTCGCCAACTTGAGCGCGCTGGAGATCGACCCGCAGGCCGCCGCGCAGGCCTACCGCGACCGCATCGTGACTCCGGTGCGCGGTGTGCTGCCCGAGGGCGTGGTCAAAGGCATCGAGGAGCAACTCTCGGGCGCCTGCACCACCGAGATTGCCGCCTTTGACGAGTTCACCGCGCTGCTGACCGATGCAGCGCTGACGGCCGACTTTGAGCACATCATCTTCGACACCGCGCCCACCGGCCACACCATCCGGCTGCTGCAGTTGCCCGGCGCCTGGAGCGGCTTCCTCGAAGACGGCAAGGGCGACGCCTCGTGCCTGGGGCCGCTGGCCGGGCTGGAGAAGCAGCGTGCCCAGTACCAGGCCGCCGTCGATGCCTTGGCCAATCCGGCGACCACCCGCCTGGTGCTGGTGGCCCGGGCGCAAGCGTCCACGCTGCGCGAAGCCGAGCGTACCCACAACGAGCTGGCCGCGATCGGCTTGTCGCAGCAGTATCTGGTGATCAACGGGGTGTTTCCGATCGAGCAGGCGGTGCAAGACCCGCTGGCGGCGGCCATTTGCCGGCGCGAACAGGCGGCACTGGCTGCCTTGCCCGCCGCGCTGTTGGCGCTGCCCACCGATCAACTCGCGCTCAAACCGTTTGACCTGGTCGGGCTGGACGCCTTGCGCCAACTGTTGACAAGCGCACAGCCAGTCACAAGCGATGTGCGTCATCGCGAGGCCGCAGGCCGTGGCGATCCAGAGTGGCGTGTCAACAAGATGGATGGCCGCGCGGTATTCGTCATTGCGAGGAGCGCCAGCGACGCGGCAATCGCAATAACAAAAACGGAAGCACCCAGTTCCCTTGCCGCCCCCAGCTTGTCGCAACTGGTGGACGAGATCGCCGCCGACGGGCATGGCCTGGTGATGCTGATGGGCAAGGGCGGTGTCGGCAAGACCACGCTGGCGGCAGCAGTGGCGGTCGAGCTTGCGCATCGCGGCCTGGCTGTGCACCTGAGTACCTCCGACCCCGCCGCGCACTTAGCCGAGACTTTGAGCGGCACTCTGGAACACCTGAGCGTGAGCCGCATCGACCCGCATACGGTGACCGAGCAATACCGCGCCCAGGTATTGGCGGCCAAGGGCGCCAAGCTCGATGCCGCCGGTCGCGCCTTGCTGGAAGAAGACTTGCGCTCGCCCTGCACCGAAGAGATTGCGGTGTTTCAGGCCTTCTCGCGCATCATCCGCGAGGCCGGGACCAAGTTTGTGGTGATGGACACTGCGCCCACCGGCCACACCCTGCTGCTGCTGGACGCCACCGGCGCCTACCACCGCGACATCGTGCGCCAGATGGCCGACTCGCACGCGCACTTCGTCACGCCGATGATGCGGCTGCAAGACCCCAAACAGACCAAGGTGCTGATCGTGACGCTGGCCGAAACCACGCCAGTGCTGGAGGCCGCCAACCTGCAGGCCGATCTGCAGCGCGCCGGCATCACGCCCTGGGCCTGGGTCATCAACAACAGCGTGGCGGCCAGTGCGATGTTGACGCCGCTCACCTCACCACTGTTGCAACAACGCGCCCGCAATGAGCGGGTCGAGATTGCCGCAGTGGCCCAGCGGCACGCCAGCCGCTACGCGCTGGTGCCCTTGCTGAAGGACGAGCCGATCGGGGTGGCGCGCCTGATGCAACTTATGCGCGACGCGGCCGCGCCGGCCGAACTTTCAAGCGAGAACTGACATGACCGCCCACGCCATTCAGGTGCTCTTTTTGTGCACCCACAACTCAGCCCGCAGCATCCTGGCCGAGGCCATCCTCAACCACATCGGTCAGGGTCGCTTCCAGGCCTACTCGGCCGGCAGCAGCCCACGCGAGCACCAGCAACCCAATCCCCTGGGGCTGCAGGTTTTGCAGGCGGCCGGCATGTCCACCGCGGGCTTGCGCAGCAAGAGCTGGGACGAGTTCGCCCAACCTGACGCGCCACCCATGGACTTGGTGATAACGGTGTGTGACAACGCGGCCGGTGAGGTGTGCCCCTACTGGCCCGGCCAGCCTGCCACGGCGCACTGGGGCTATCCCGATCCGTCCGCCGGCGACGGCTCCGACGCCCAGAAACTCGAAGCCTTTGGGCTGACCCTGCACGCACTGCGCCGGCGGCTCGAACTGCTGGTCAACTTGCCGTCCGAGAAGCTGGAGAAGACCCTGCTACAGCACACGGCGCGTGATTTGAGCCAGGCCTAAGGCGTGCCGACCGTGCGGCGACAAAGCCACCTTGACAATGTCAACCCACTTGCCTCGTCATCGTCAACCGACTCACCCGTCATCGCGAGCGAAGCGCGGCGATCCACCGTTGCGGCCACGCCATGATGGATTGCCGCGCTGCGCTTTCCATGAACCGGTCGTCATTGCGAACGAAGTGCGGCAATCCATGGCCCCAAAATACATGGATCGCCACGGCCTGCGGCCTCGCGATGACGAGGCAGGTTCAAGGTCCGTGTGCGGTTCAGACCCGGAACTGGAGGCTCGCGATGACAGCCTTTTGCGCCAGCGCCACTTCTCTGTCGTCGCGAACCCCTTCACCCAAAAATCATGAACATCTTTGAACGTTTCCTGTCCGTGTGGGTGGGCTTGTGCATCGTGGTGGGCATCGTGCTCGGACAATGGATGCCGGAAGTGTTTCAGGCGGTGGGCCGGATGGAGGTGGCGCAGGTCAATCTGCCCGTGGGCCTGCTGATCTGGGTGATGATCATCCCGATGCTGGTCAAGGTTGACTTCGGTGCCCTGGGCCAGGTGCGCCAGCACGTCAAGGGCATCGGGGTCACGCTGGTGGTCAACTGGTTGGTCAAACCCTTTACCATGGCGTTCCTGGGCTGGTTGTTCATTCGCCATTTGTTCGCGCCGCTGCTGCCGGCAGACCAGTTGGACAGCTACATCGCCGGCCTGATCCTGCTGGCCGCCGCACCCTGCACGGCGATGGTGTTTGTGTGGAGCCGCCTTACCGGCGGCGACCCGCTGTTTACCCTGTCACAGGTGGCGCTGAACGACAGCATCATGGTGGTCGCGTTTGCGCCGCTGGTGGCCTTCTTGCTGGGCATTTCGGCCATCACAGTGCCCTGGGCCACGCTGCTGATTTCGGTCGGCTTGTACATCGTGATTCCGGTGATCCTGGCCCAGCTCTGGCGCACCATGCTGCTGGCCAAGGGTCAGGGTGCTTTCGACGCGGCCATGGCCAAAATTGGCCCCTGGTCCATCACGGCGCTGCTGGCCACGCTGGTGTTGCTGTTTGCCTTTCAGGGCGAGGCGATCCTGCGCCAGCCGCTGGTGATTGCCCTGCTGGCGGTGCCGATTCTGATTCAGGTCTTCTTCAACTCGGCGTTGGCCTATTGGCTTAACCGCGCCGTGGGTGAACAGCACAACATCGCCTGCCCCTCGGCACTGATTGGCGCCTCCAATTTCTTCGAGTTGGCGGTGGCGGCGGCCATCAGCCTGTTTGGCTTCAACTCGGGCGCGGCGCTGGCCACGGTGGTGGGGGTGCTGATCGAAGTGCCTGCGATGTTGCTGGTGGTGCACATCGTGAACCGTTCCAAGGGCTGGTACCAGCGTGGGCTGTCCGCTTGAAGACAAACCAGATGATGCCGACCGGGCGCGCGGCGGTGCGCTGATCTACACTGGTGGCAACACCAGCCCCCTGTGCCGACCTATGCCCGCAAACGTCACTGTTGTCTTCGCCGATCTGACCGGCAGCACTGCGATGTTCGAGACGCAGGGCAACGCCCGGGCCACCCAGACCATCACCGGTCTCACGCAATGGATGGGCGAAGTCTTTGCCGAACACCAGGGTCGCGTCGTCAAGTTCCTGGGCGATAGCGTGCTGGCGGTGTTCGCCGATAGTCTGCACGCGCTGGAGGCGGTGACGGATCTGCAGTGCACCTACCATCTTCGCAGCGCAGGCGAGCGCGACAAGCCCAGCATGCTGCTGCGGATTGGCGTTGCCACCGGGGAAGTGCTGGAGGTCGACGGCAACTGCTACGGCGATGCCGTTTACCTGGCCGCCCGCCTGAGCGAGCTGTCCGGTGCCGAACAGATCTGGGCCAGCGCAGCGACGGTCGACGCCCTGCCCGGCGGCACTGGCCCGCACCGGCGCAGCCTGGGGCCGGTCACCATTCGCGGCAAGACCGAACCGCAAGTCATCTACCAGATCGAATGGCAGGAGGAGTCGCCCTCCGAGTTCCTGACCATCCCGGGCAGCCCGCAGGACTTGGCGCCCCAGGGCGGTGCGCGGCAGGGCTCAATCACCCTGTCATGGCTGGATGTGCAGGCCAGCTTTGTCGCCAGCCCACAGCCGATCTACCTGGGCCGCGGCGACGACGCCGCGTTCGCGGTCAACGATCCGCGCGTTTCGCGCCTGCATGCCAAGATCAACTGGGTCAATGGCAAATTTGTTCTGACCGACCTCAGCAGCTACGGAACCTGGCTGCGTTTTGCCGGCAGCGAGTCCGAGCTAGCCTTGCGCCGCAGCGCCTGCGCACTGCACAGTAACGGCGAGATCGCCATGGGCGCGCCGTTCAGTGATTTCACCGTGCCGACGGTCAATTTCAAGTTGTCGGGCTAGGCCGACGCAGGCATCAAAACCCGCAAATTGAAATAAATATCTTCAACTTGCAGGAATCGTCGAGCGTGACTTGCGACCGCTCGCCCAGTCCATGACCTGCAGCGGTTTGGCAGCGTTGTACGTCTACGCGCAGGGTCAACAGCGCAGCGACTGGCCAATTAGCTTCTCCCAAATGCATGAAAGCAGAACTCGTCATTGCGAGCCTCCAGTTCCAGGTCTGAACCGCACACGGACCTTGAACCAGTGTCGTCATCGCGAGGCCGCAGGCCGTGGCGATCCACGTATTTTGGAGCCATAGATTGCTTCACTGCGCTTTCTATCAACCGGTCGTCATTGCGAACGAAGTGAAGCAATCCAGGACTCCTGAACCCATGGACTGCCGCGCTGCGCTCGCAGTGACGCCATCAGGTTCAAGGTCCGTGTGCGGTATCGGCCCGGATTCGGGAGGCTCGCAATGACAACCCGTTGTCGTGAAGTCTGGAAGTCTCCCAAAGCATCGCTGGCTGGGCTTGCGAGCCAAATAGCAGGCCCATTCACCCCACCCGCACAAAATCCGGCGCACGCTTCTCGCCAAAGGCTGCAATGCCTTCGCGCGCCGCCGCCGTGCAAGCTGCTTCGCCAAACGCCAGGTAGCCGATCTCCAGAGCGGCGCTGAGGCTGGGCGCTTGGGCCGCTTCTTGCACGGCGCGTTCGATCAGGCCCAGCGTGGTCGGGCTCAGGGCCAGGCCGTGGGCAGATTGGGGTGCCATCGAGTCGAAGGCGGGCAACGTCACCGGGCCGTGCTGGATGCGTGCATGGCCGCTTGCCAGTGCCTGCACCCGCGCCACGGCGGTGGCGATCAGTTCCGCCGGGCTGCTGGCCAGCGCATCCACTACACCCAACGCCAGCGCCTGCTTGGCCTTGAGTTTGTCGCAGCGGCGCAGCATGGCGTGGAAGGTGGCGGCCGCCTGCGGCCAACGGCGGTAGGGCACCACCATGGCTCCAATGCCGGGCAGGATGCCTAGGCTGACTTCGGGCAACTGCATCCACGCCTGCTCCATCGCCACCAGCGCGTGGCAGCGCATCGCCAGCTCGAAGCCTCCCCCCAGCGCCATGCCGTTCAGGGCTGCGACCACCGGCTTGTGCATCGCGTCCAGGTGCACCAGCAGGCGCGAACAGTCGCGTGCGTATTGGGCTGCAGCCGCTTTATCGCCCAGCAGGTCCGGAAAACGGCCAATGTCGGCCCCGGCGCAGAAGGCTCGTGTGCCATAGCCGGTGATGACGAAGCCACTCACGGCGGGGTCGTCCTCAAAGCGGCGGATCACCGCCAGAATCTCGTCGGTCATCTCGTCGTGCAAAGCGTTCAGCGCTTCGGGGCGGCGCAGCGTGATGACCTTGACGCCCTGCACATCGTCCACCAGCACATGGCGCTCAAAGTTCAGGTAGTCGGCCAGCGCGCGTTTTGGCATCGGCATGCCCGGGCGCTCCAGCGCCAGGCGTTTGAGGATGCGCTGCGCGTGCGCCTCGGGCATGTCGCGCAGCAGCGTCAGCGGTCCGCGTTTGAAGCCCAGCGCGGTGCAACAGCCCAGCTCCAGATCGGCGGGCGTGCCGATGCCACGGTCGAGGATGTCGACCGACTGCGACAGCAGCACGCCCAGCAGGCGGTCACGCACGGCGCGAGTCGTCTCGGCGCTGACGTCCACGCGCTGGCCTGGCGCCACCGTAAGCCACTGGTCCACCGACGGGAAGATTGGCGCCGGCCGGTAGTGTTCACCCTCCTCGTCGGCCTGCAGCGTGTTGGTCTCGGTGATGATCGGATTGCCGCGCGCCAGGTTCAGCACGAAGAAGGGCCCGGCGTGCACAAATTCGGCCGCCACGGTGTCGATCTGCGCGGCCGTGGCGCAGTCCAGCAACAGCGCGGCCTCGTTGCACCAGTTGTCAAAGATGCGGTCCAGCATGAAGCAGGGTGCGTCGCTGGTGAGCAGCGGCACCTTGCCCGTGGTGCAGAACACCCAGCGCAGCCAGGCCACCAGTTCCGGTGCCGCGTGCGGCCAGTCAATCACTTCGACCGCCGGGTTGCGCCAGGCCGGCGCAAAGAAGTGCGTCACGGTGGCGCGCTCCGGGTTTTTCAGCTCGGCAAAGATGCGCGATGCGGGCAGCGAGCTGGTGTTGGAGGTGATGACCGCATCCAGGCCCACGCGCGCCTCCACCTGCGCAAAGATGCGCCGCTTGAGTGCCAGGTTCTCGGTGGCGGCCTCGATCACCCAGTCGCAGTCTTTGAGGGCGTCGTAGTCGGTGCTGCCCTGCACGCCTTGTTGCACGGCGGCGGCTTGCGCCTCACTCATCTTGCCCTTGGCCAGCGCCTTCTTCGCGTAGTCGGCAAAACGCTTGAGCGCGGCGTCGATCGCGCCTTGGTCAATGTCAATCAGCGTGAGCTGCAGCGCCGGCAGCGCGCTCTTGAGGTAATAGCCGATGTCCGGGCCGATCGAGCCCGCGCCTATGATCGCTACATGCCGTGGCAGCGGCCGCGTCGGGGTCTGCAGCAGTGGGTTGTTGGGGTGCTTGAGCATGGGGCTTTCCCTAGGTTCAGGTGCGTTTCTGATCGCAGTGGTTGACACTGCCCGGTTCGGCGTATATCGTATACCGAACACAAAGTGCAGTCCATAGAAGCAAGCCCATGGCCCCCAATCTGACTCCCATCAACCGCCCCGCCGGGCTGGCCGATCAGGTCTACAAAACCCTGCGCGAGTACCTGGGCAGCCACGTCATCCGGCCCGGCCAGCCCTTGCAGGAGGCCACGCTGGCCTTGCGCCTGGGTGTGTCGCGCACCCCCGTGCGCGAAGCGCTGGCGCGCCTCCTCAGCGAAGGCCTGATCGCCGTCGAGGGGCGCAGCTTCATGGTGCCGATCCTGTCGGACGCCGATGTCGACGAGATCTACCAACTGCGCGGCATCCTGGAGCCCGCCGCGTTGGCGCTGGTGGCCCAGGGCCAGGCCGATCCCGCCGCGTTGCAGGAGCTGGCCGATGCGCTGGCGCAAGCGCAGGCGGCCGATGCGGCCGATGACTCCGAAGGCTTCAGCGATGCCAACGCCCGCTTTCACCTGTGCTGGCAAGCGCAAGTGCACAACAGCCGCCTGACCCGCGCGATCGACCTCTATGCCGGCCATGTGCGCTACCTGCGCGTGCTGACACTGGGCAGCGTGCCGGCGCGCAAGGCGGCCCTCACCGGCATGAAGAACATCCTGGCGGCGCTCAAGAAGCGCGATGCGGCGGTTGCCCAGCGCGTGATGGGCGAGCACCTGGAGACCGCGCGCAAGTACCTGCGCCTGGCGCTTGACGAGATCGAACGCGAGGCGCGCGAAGAAGGCGCGCCGCCCGGGCCTTAAGCGCCCCCACCCTCCAACCCAGCACAGGACGTCGCAGCATGTCACCGCACGCGGAAATTCCCTATGGCGCCTACTGGAGCACCCCGTTCGTGCGCTGGCAAGGCAGCTTCTCGCACCTGCACAGCATTGAGTTCGCCGCGTTTGTGGCCAAGCAGGAGCTGGCGCGCCGGCACATCGCTGGCGAGCAGATCGACTACGGGGTGTTAGGCATGTCGGTACCGCAAAAGCATGCTTTCTATGGCCTGCCCTGGCTCACCGGCCTGGCCGGCTTGGCGCAGGTGGGCGGCCCCACCATCATGCAGGCCTGTGCCACGGGTGTGCGCGTGCTGCTGGCCTGCGCGCAGGAAGTGCAAAGCGGCATGGCCAGCGTGGCGCTGGGCGTTACCTGCGACCGCACCTCCAACGGCCCGCACCTCTATTACCCCAATCCCAAGGGCGTGGGCGGCACCGGCGCGCACGAGGACTGGGTGCTGGGCAATTTTGATTGCGACCCGCTGGGCGGCCACGCGATGCTGGAGACCGCCGAGAACGTGGCGCGCGACCATGGCTTTTCCACGCCTGAGCAGCACGAGCTGGTGCTGATGCGCGAAGCGCAATACCGCACCGCCCTGCAAGACGACTCGGCCTTTCTGCGCCGCTTCATGACGCTGCCATTCGAGGTGCCCGCCGCCAACCTGCGCAAGACCGTGGCGACGCTGGCTGGCGACGAAGGCATCAGCCACTCCACGACCGAGGGGCTGGCCAAGTTGCAGCCGGTGCGCCCCGGTGGCAGCGTGACCTTTGGCGCGCAGACGCACCCGGCCGACGGCAACGCCGCCATCGTGGTGGCCACGCCCGAGCGCGCGGCGGCCCTGTCCCGCAATCCGAAGATCGCCGTGCGCCTGCTGGGCTTTGGCCAGGCGCGTGTCGGCCTGGCGCGCATGCCCGAGGCCACCGTGCCGGCGGCGCAGCGCGCGCTGGCACAAGCGGGCTTGGGCGTCGGCCAGATCGATGCCATCAAAACGCACAACCCGTTTGCGCTCAACGACCTGTACTTTGCGCGCCAGATGGGTGTCAACACGGCGGACATGAACCACTACGGCTGCTCCTTGGTCTGGGGTCATCCGCAGGCGCCCATGGGTACCCGCTCCATCATCGAGCTGATTGAAGAGCTGGCCCTGCGTGGTGGTGGTCGCGGCCTGTTCACAGGCTGCGCCGCCGGTGATTCGGCCATGGCCGTGGTGCTGGATGTGGTGGACCGACGATGACAGGAGCATCGACTGTGCAAGCATCTCTTGCCCGTCGTCGCGAGGCCGCCTTCCTCGCACGGTATCGCAAGGCCGCCACTCTTGCCCGTCATCGCGAGGCCACCCGGCCGTGGCGATCCATGTCGGCGCACCAAGATGGATTGCCGCGTCGGCTACGCCTCCTCGCAATGACGAGAGTCGGGGTCTGCTCGCCATGACGAGGTCACTATGAACCTGTCGCACTGGACCCTGCGCCACGCGCAGTTCACGCCGACCAAGGTGGCGCTGCGCTGCGGCGCACGCGTCTGGACCTACCGCGAACTGCACCACGGCATCGACCAAACCACCGCCATGCTGGCCGCAAAAGGCGTGGTGCCGGGCGACCGGGTGGCGCACCTCGGCTACAACAGTGCCGAGCAGTTGCTGCTGCTGTTTGCCTGTGCGCGCCTGGGCGCGATGTTCGTGCCGCTGTCCTGGCGCCTTGCACCGCCCGAGCACCGGGTCATGCTGACCGACTGCCAGCCACGCGTGCTGGTGGTGGAGCCGCCCTTTGTTGAAACCATGGCGGCGCAGGGCGACGCGCTCGCCGGGCTGTGCTGCATTTCCATCGGTGCTGTCCCGGCGCATTGGCTGGGATGGGATGACGCGTTAGCCCAGGCGTCGCCCACCGCAGACACGCAGCGCGCGGATGCCTCCCGTGACTCAGCGGGCAAGACGGTCTTGCCCGACGCAGGCACGCCGCAGTCGCCCGCGCTGCTGTGCTACACCTCGGGCTCCACCGGTTCGCCCAAAGGCGTGGTGCTGACGCAGGAGGCGCTGTTCTACAACGCCGTCAACAGCACGCACATGCACGACCTCAGCAGCACCGATGTGGTGCTGACCAGCCTGCCGTTGTTCCATGTGGGCGGGCTCAACATCCAGACGCTACCCGCGCTACATGCCGGGGCCACCGTCATCCTGCACCCGCGCTTCGAGCCGGCGGCCGTGATCGACGCGCTGCAGACGCAGGGCGTCACACTCACCGTGCTGGTGCCGGCCCAGCTTGACCTGCTGGCCCAAGATCCGCGCTGGGCCAGCCTGAAGGCGCCCAGCCTGCGCGCCATCACCACCGGCTCGACCATCATTGGCGAGGCCAGCTACCGCAAGCACCTGCGCGCCGATGTGCCGCTGTTGCAGGTCTATGGCGCCACCGAAACCTGCCCGATTGCCGCCTACCAGCGCGCGGCCGATGCCGCGCTGCATCCCGGCTCGGTTGGCAAGGCGGCCCTGCATTGCGAACTGCGCCTGGTCGACGACGTCGGGCAGAACGTCGCGCCGCTCGCCAGCGGCGAGATCTGGGTGCGCGGCCCCAGTGTGATGAAGGGCTACTGGCGCAAACCGGCTGAAACGCAGGCGGCGTTGACGGACGGTTGGTACCACACGGGCGACGTGGGTCACCAGGACACCGAGGGCCACCTGTATGTCGACGGCCGCTGCAAGGACGTGATCATCTCCGGCGGCGAGAACATCTACCCCGCCGAGCTGGAGAACATCCTCAACGCCAGCGCAGAGTTCGCCGAGGTGGCGGTGGTGGGCCGAGCGCACGAGCGCTGGGGCGAGGCGGTGGTGGCGGTGGTGGTGCCCAAGGCCGGGCAACAGATCGCCAGCGAGCGCGTGACGGAGCTGTTGGAGGGCCGGGTCGCCCGCTACAAGCTGCCGCGCGAAGTGGTGGTGCTGGACAGCCTGCCGCGTACCGCGCTGGGCAAGCTACAGCGCGAAAAGCTCAAAGCCGCGCTGCGCTCGCAATGACGAAACCATAAGGAATCAGCCATGACACTCAAGATCGGCATCGACGTAGGTGGCACCTTCACCGACTTCGTGCTCACCCGCGATGGCGCGGACCCGCTTATCTTCAAGTCGCTGTCAACCCCGGCTGATCCGTCGATCGCCGTGGTCAACGGCCTGCGCGACATGGCGGCAGCACAAGACCCGCCGCAGACGCTGGAGCAGTTTGCCGCCAGCATTGACACCATCGTGCATGGCACCACCGTCACCACCAACGCCACGCTCACTGGCACCGGCGCCAAGAGCGGCCTGCTCACCACCGAGGGTGTGCGCGATGCCCTGGAGATGCGCCGCGGCATCCGCGAGGAGCAGTACAACAACCGCTATACCAACGTGGCGCCGCTGGTGCCGCGCTACCTGCGTGTGGGGGTGACCGGCCGCTTGGACCGCGCCGGTCAGGAGACGCAGGCGCTGGACCTGGAGCAGGTGCGCAGCGCCGTGGCGCTGTTCAAGCAGGAGGGCGTACTGGCGGTGTCGATCTGCTTCATGAACTCCTTCGCCAACCCGGCGCACGAGCAGGCCGCCGCCGCGCTGGTGCGCCAGGAGCTGCCGGGTGCCTACCTGTCGGTTTCCACCGACCTGCTGCCCTCGATCCGCTTCTACGAGCGTGTCAGCACCACCGCGCTCAACTCCTACGTCGGCCCCAAGCTCAACCATTACCTGGATCAGTTGGTGGGGCGCCTCAAGGCCATCGGTTTCAAGAGCCTGCTGCTGATCATGCAGTCCAACGGCGGCGTGATTTCGCCACAACTGGCGCGCGAGAAGGCGGCGCTGACGCTGCTGTCCGGCCCGGCCGGTGGCCCGGTGGCGGGCTTGTTTTATGTGCGCACGCATGGCCAGAACAAGTGCATCACCACCGACATGGGCGGCACCAGTTTCGAAGCCTCGGTGGCGGTGGACAGCCCGATGATCAAGAACGACGGCGAGATCGCCCGCCACAAGATTGCCCTGCCCATGCTCGACATCCACACCATTGGCGCCGGGGGTGGTTCGATCGGCTGGCTCGACCAAGGCGGCATGTTGCGCATGGGTCCGCAAAGCGCCGGTGCCGACCCCGGCCCGGCCTGCTACGGCAAGGGCGGGCGTCTGCCCACCACAACCGATGCCAACGTGGTGCTGGGCTACCTGGACCCTGGCTTCTTTGCCGGCGGCAAGATGCGCCTGGACGTGCAGGCCGCGCGTGCCGCGATCGAGGAACACATTGCCAAGCCCATGGGCCTCTCCATCGAGGAAGCCGCCGCCGGCATGTACCGCGTGGCCTGCAACAACATGGCGCAGGGCGTGCGTGAGGTCACCATCAAGCGCGGCTTCGACCCGCGCGAGTTTCCCTACATTCCGGCCGGCGGGGCCGGACCGATCCACTCCTGCCTGATCTGCAACGAGCTGGAAATCCCGCTGCAGATCGTGCCGCGCGAGTCCTCCGTGTTGTGCGCTTTTGGCATGCTGCTGAGCGAACTCAAGCACGATTTTGTGCGCACCTTCGTGTCGCGCCTGGAGGCCATCGACTGGAGCCGCCTGCAGGCCATGATTGACGACATGCAGGCAGACGGCGCGCGCCAGCTCGACAGCGAGCGCATCCATGCCAGCCAGCGCCGCCATGAGGTTAAGTTCGATTGCCGCTACATCAAGCAGTACCACGAGGTGAGCTTCACCGTGCCCGCCGCCTTGCTGGCCGCGCGCGATGTCTCGGCAATAGCCCAGGCCTTCCACACCGAGCACAACCGCCTGTACGGCTATTCGCTGGCGCAGGAGAACACACCAATCGAGATCATCAACGTGCGCGTGCAGGCGGTCGGCCTGACCACCAAACCCACCTACCGCGAGCAGCCCTGGGCCGGCAAGGACAGTGCCCATGCCATCAAGGGGCGCGCGCGGTCTACATCCCCGAGACCACCGCCTTCGCCCGCGTACCGGTGTACGACGGGCACCGGCTGGCGCACGGCAACCGCGTGCAGGGGCCGGCCATGATCGAGCAGGAGACCACCGCCATCTTCGTCAGCAATTCCTACGACTGCGTGGTCGACGCGCTGGGCTCGTTTGCCCTGTACGCCAAGGGCCGTGAAGACCTGGTGGCGTCGTGTATCAAAGAGGAGGCCACAGCATGAGCACCCCCAAGATTGACCCCATCCTGCTGTCGGTGTTTGCGCGCTCGTTCAAGGCGATCACCGACGAGATGAGCATCTCGATGGCGCAGACCACGCGCTCGCCGATTCTGTGCGAGGCCAAGGACTACGTCACCGGCCTGTACGACGCCGACGGCAACATGCTGGAGCAGACCGAGAACCTGCCAATCCTGGCCTTCTCGCTGGCGCCGGTGTGCAAGTACATCAAGGAATTTTTTGGCGACGAACTCTACCCCGGCGATGTGATCTTCCACAACGACGTGTTCAGCCTGGGCAACCAGAACAACGACGTGGCGGCCTTCAAGCCGGTGTTTCTCGATGGCGAGCTGGTGGCGTGGACAGCAGTCAAGGGCCACCAGGCCGACATTGGCGGCAACGTGGCCGGTGGCTACAACCCCAACGCCGTGGAGGTGTGGCAGGAAGCCCTGCGCATTCCCCCGGTCAAGGTGGTGGAGCGCGGCAAGTTACGCAAGGACGTGTGGGGCCTGATCTTTGCCAATGTGCGGCTGGACATCGTGCAGCACGACATGAAGGCCGAGATGGGCGCCTGCACGGTGGGTGAGCGGCGCATGCTGGAGCTGCTCAAAAAGTACGGCGTGCCGAGCTTTCAGGCGCACAAGCAGGCGCTGTTCGAGGCCACCCGAAAGATGATGGAAGCCGAGATCGCCAAGATTCCGCAGGGCCGGTATTCGGGCGAGGGCTTTGTCTATTACGACGGACGTCACGTCGGCTCAAAGTTCACCATCCGCGTCGACATCACCGTGGGCGAGAAGCACATCAAGTTCGACTACTCGCGCACCGATGCGCAGACCAACGGTTTTGTCAACGGCACCTTTACATCGAGTGCCTCGGCCACCATCCTGACGCTGCTGCAGATGGTCAACCCCGACATTCCGCACAACGAGGGTATGGTGCAACCGATCGAGATCATCATCCCCGAGGGCACCATCCTCAACGCCGCCTACCCCAAGGCCACTACCTTTGGCAACCACCTGTGCCCACCCAACGCTGACGCGATCCAGCGCGCCTTGGCGCCGGTGATGCCCGAGCGCGTGACGGCCGGCTGGAACAATCTGCTGGCGTCGCTGACCACCGGCATCGACCCGCGTACCAACGAGAAGTACGTGGACATCGGCTTCATGGGTCTCAAGGGCGGCTCCGGCGCCATGCGCGGTACCGACGGCTACGACCACATCGGCATGATCGACGCCTCCGGCGGCGTGCTGGACCAGGACTACGAGATGTTCGAGCAGCAGACGCCGCACACGCTGATCAAGCACGAGCTGCTGGCCGACTCGGCCGGCGCCGGGCAGTGGCGCGGTGGTCTGGGAGTGGAGACGATCTTTCGCATTGGCTCGCCCGACACGCAACTGGTGACCTTTGGCGATGGCGACTTCGAGCCCGCCTTTGGCCTGTTTGGTGGCAAGGACGCCGGGCTGAACTTCATCCGCCTGCACTACCCCGACGGCCAGACCGTGGTGCCCAAGAACAAGGACCTGATCACCGGCGTGCCGCTGGGCACGGTCTACCACCAGGTGGCCAGCGGCGGCGGTGGTTATGGCGACCCGTTGCTGCGCGACCGCGCGCTGCTGGCGCAGGAGATTCGCAACGGCGTCATCACGCCCGAGGCGGCGCAGCGTGACTACGGCTTCGCTCCGGCCTCAACCGAGCAGAAGGCATGAACTTCGAACTGAGCCCGGAGCAGCGAGCGGTGCGCGACAACTTCGCGCGCTTTTGCGACGAACGCATTGCGCCGCAGGCGGCCGCGCTGGACGAGGCGCGGGCCTTCCCGCATGCCTTGTTCAAGGAGCTGGCTGACTTGGGCTTCTTTGGCATGCGTTACCCCGAAGCCGTGGGGGGCAGTGGCATGGCCCTGAGCGAGTTTTGCCTGGCGCTGCAAGAGGTGGCGCGTGGCTCGATGTCGCTGGCCGGCGCGGTGGCGATGCAGTCGCTGATGGGCACCAAGTTTTTGCACATGCTGGGCAATGCCGACATCGTGGAGCGCCTGTTCAAGCCGGCGCTGCGCGGCGAGAAGATCGGCGCCATTTGCATGACCGAGCCCAACGCCGGCTCCGACCTGGGGTCGATTGCCACCAGCGCGCGCAAGGTCGAGGGCGGTTACCTGATCAACGGCCAAAAGACCTGGATCACCTCCGCCCCGGTGGCCGATTTCTTCACCGTGTTCGCCCGGGCGGGTGAGGAGAAGAAGCTCACGATCTTTCTGGTCGAAAAAGGTTTCAAGGGCCTCACGGTCGGGCGCGAGATTCACAAGATGGGGGTCTGGGCACTGCCCACCTCGGAGGTGGCGCTGGCCGATTGCTTCGTGCCCGACAGTCACCGCCTCTCGAAAGAAGAGGGCGACGGCGAGGGCCATTTGCGCAAGACGCTGGGTGAGATTCGCATCATCACCGGCGCCATGGCGCTGGGCGTGGGTTACGCCGCGCTGGCCGAGGCGAATCGCTACGCCGCCGAGCGCAGCCAGTTTGGCAAGCCGATCAACCGCTTCCAGGCGATCCAGATGAAGCTGGCCGAGATGGCGACTTCGCTGGAAGCGGCCAGCCACCTGGTCTACAGCGCGGCATGGCTGCGCGATGCCGACAAGCCTTACCACCAGCAGGCGGCCATGGCCAAGCTGTTTGCCAGCGAGACGGCGGCCAGCGTGTGCGACCAGGCCGCACGGGTGCTGGCCTCCTACGGCTACGCCATGGAGTACCCGGTGCAGCGCTATTTGCGCGACGTGCGTTTTACCCTGATTGGTGGCGGCACCAGTGAGATTCTGAAAATGATCATTGCCAAGGAAATGTCGAGGTGAAAGCATGACTACCAAAGACCTTGCGGGACAGACCGCAGTGTCGCGAAGCGACCAAGCTCTGTCCTCAACTGATCGGGCACGCCCTATCAAGGTGCTGCTGGCCAAGCCCGGCCTGGACGGCCACGACCAGGGCGCCAAGGTGGTGGTGCACGCGCTCAAGGCGGCCGGCTTTGACGTCACCTACACCGGCTTGCGCCAGACGCCCGAGGCGGTGACCAAGGCGGCGCTGGACACGGACGCCGACGTGATCGCCCTGTCCAGCATGGCCGGCTCGCACCTGGCGTTTTGCGCCAAGCTGAAACCCTTGCTGGAGCAGGCCGGTTTGGCCAACAAGGTCTGGATGATCGGCGGCAACATCCCGCGCCAGGACCATGACGCGCTGCGCGCCATGGGCTTCAGCGGCGTCTTTCAGACCGGCTCCAAGCTGGACGAGATCACCGCATTTGTGAAGAGGAGCGTGCCATGAATGAGCGCCTGCGTGCAATAACTACGCGCGATCACAAATGCCGTCATTGCGAGCGCAGCGCGGCAATCCACCGTCGTGCCACGTCACCATGGATCGCCGCGGCCTGCGGCCTCGCGATGACGGCGATGACGGGATTGTTTGCAATGGCCTACCAACCAGGAGCGTGCCATGAATGACCGACTGAAAACCGCGCAGCGCAAGGTGGTCAATGAATCGGGCATCGAGATCCAGCCGCTCTACACGGCGCAGGATGTGCAGGCCAGCGGTGGCGACGCCATGCTGGGCCAGCCTGGCGCCTACCCGTTTACGCGCGGCATCCACGCCGAGATGTACCGCAAGCAGCCTTGGACAATGCGCCAGTACACCGGTTTTGGCAACGCGGCGGACACCAACCAACGCTTCAAGTACCTGATTGCCAATGGCCAGACCGGCTTGAACGTGGCGTTTGACCTGCCCACGCAATGCGGGCTGGATTCGGACGACCGACAAGCCGACGGCGAGGTCGGCCGCGTCGGGATGGCGATCGACACGCTGCGCGACTTCGAGATCGCGTTCGAAGGCATCGACCTCGACAAAGTCACGGTGTCTCTCACCATCAACGGCGCGGCGGTGGTGCTGATCGCCATGTACCTGGCGATGGCCGAGCGGCGCGGCTTTGACCTGAAGAGCCTGCGCGGCACGGCGCAGAACGACATCCTCAAGGAATTCATTGGCCGGGGCACCTGGATCTTCCCGGTGCAGCCCTCCATCAAGCTGGTGGGCGACACCATCGAGTACTGCGCCCAGCACGCGCCCAAGTACAGCCCGGTGTCGGTGTGCGGCTACCACATCCGCGAGTCCGGCGCCAACCCGGTGCAGGAGATGGCCTATGCCTTCTGCATCGCCAAGGCCTATGCCGACGAGGTGATCGCGCGCGGCCTCTCGGTGGACGAGTTCGCCGGGCGCCTGTCCTTCAACTTCAACATCTTCGGCAGCCTGTTCGAGCAGGTCGCCAAGTTCCGCGCTGGCCGGGGCCTGTGGGCCAAGATCATGCACGAGCAGTACGACGCGCAAAAGCCCGGCTCGATGTGGCTGCGCATGATTGCTGGCGGCGGTGGCGGCGGCCTGACCTTCGAGCAGCCCGAACTCAATGTGGTGCGCGGCGCCTACTACGCGCTGATCAGCGCGCTGTCGGGCGCGCAGACCATGGCGCTGTGCTGCTACGACGAGGCCTACACGATACCCAGCGAGTACGCGCAGCGCATCTCGCTGCGCACCATGCAGTTGCTGATCGAGGAGATGGGACTGTGCGACACCGTTGACCCGATGGGTGGCTCCTACTACATCGAGACCCTGACCAACCAGATGCGCGCCGACATGGAGCGCGTGATGGCCGATGTGGATGCGCGCGGCGGCATCGTCAAGCTGGTGGCCAGCGGCGAGGTTCAAGCCGACGTGTCGCGCCAGGCCTACCAGCGCCAGTTGGACATCGATTCGGGCGCCTTCCGCAAGGTTGGGGTGAACTGCTACAAGATTGAAGAGAAAGACCCGCACGTCGAGTTCCACCCCTACAACCAGGCCGATGCCCAGGCGCAGGTGGCGCGCCTGAACGAGGTGCGCCAAACGCGTGACGCCGCCGCCGTGGCGAAGGCCCTGCAAGCGGTGCAGCAGGCCGCCAGCAGCGGCGCCAACGTGATGCCGGCAGTGGTGGAGGCGGTCAAGGCCTACGCCAGCGTGGGCGAGATCACCCAGGTGCTCACCAGCGTGTTTGGGCACTACCAGGAGCCGGTCAATGTCTATTGAACAGTATTGGGCCCCCCAGACCCTGCCCGAGGCGCTGGAGCATTTGCGCACCCAAGATGTCACCATCCTGGCCGGTGGCACCGACCTGATGGTGCAAAGCCATGCCGGACGTGCCAAGATGGGCAGCGGCTTGCTCAACATCCGGCGCATCGGCGAGCTGCACACGATTGAGCGCGACGGCGAGGGCGTGCGCATTGGCGCACTGTGCACCATGAACGAGCTGCAGCGCGACCCGCTGATCCAGCAGCACTTCGACATCATGCTGCAGGCCTGCGACCACTTTGCCAGCGACCAATTGCGCAACAACGCCACCATCGGTGGCAACGTCTGCAACGCCTCGCCAGCGGGCGACTCGCTGGTGCCGCTGCTGGTGCTGGACGCGCAGGTGGAACTGCAGAGCAAGCCCAACGGCAGTGCCCAGGTGCGCCGCGTGCCGCTGGCCGAGTTCATCACCGGCCCCGGCAAGACCCTGCGCACTGCCCATGAGTTGGTTACCGCGCTGTGGCTGCCGGTCCCCAAAGCGGGCTTTGTCGGACGTTTCTACAAGTTCGGCACGCGCCCGGCGCTGGACATTTCGGCGATCTCGATTGGTATTGGCGGCGTGCGCCAGGGGCAGACGCTCAGCGACGTGCGCCTGGCCTACGGTGCGGTGGCGGCCACGCCCATGCGTTGCAAAGGTGCTGAAGCCGTGCTGGAAGGCCAGGCACTCGATGCGCCCACCATGCTGGCCGTGGCGGCCGCTGCGCGCGACGAGGTCCGCCCGATTGACGACGTGCGCGCCAGCGCCTGGTACCGGCGCGAACTGGTGCACAACATGACCCTAAGGATGCTGCAAGATGAATCTCAAACGTGACATCACTTTCACGCTCAACGGCGTGAAGAGCCGCGCCACGGTCAGCGCCGACATGACCGCGCTGGCCATGCTGCGCGACGTGCTGGGCCTGACCGGCACCAAATACGGCTGCGGCGAAGGCGAATGCGGCGCCTGCTCGATCCTGGTGGACGGGCTGTCCAGCAATTCCTGCCTGATGTTTGCGCTGGACTGCGATGGCCGCGAACTCACCACCATCGAAGGCCTGGCCAAACACCCACTGGGCGAGAAGCTGCAGCAGTCCTTTGTGGACTGCGGCGCGGTGCAATGCGGCTTTTGCACCCCCGGCATGATCGTGCAGGCCACGCACCTGTTGGAGAAACAACCCGGCGCCTCACGTGCGCAAATAGCCCGCGGCATCGAAGGCAACCTGTGCCGCTGCACCGGCTACGTGAAGATCATCGACGCCATCGAGGCGGTGGCGGAGAAACAAACGTGAGACGTCGCCAATTGCTCTTGTCATTGCGAGCGAAGCGCGGCAAGTCCCCCGTCATCGCGAGCGCAGCGCGGCGATCCATCATCGTGTGCCGCAGCGGTGGATTGCCGCGCTGTCTTCGTCATTGCGAGGAGCGGAAGCGACGCGGCAATCGCAATGACGGACGCGCGGTACTCGTCATTGCGAGGAGCGAAGCGACGTGGCAATCCATGCAGCCGGAAGTCATGGATTGCTTCACTACGTTCGCAATGACGACGGTCTTTCACGCTAACGAAAGTGCCTAAATGAAAGTCATCGAAAAATCCACCCTCATTGGCCAGCGCATCAACAAGCTCGATGCGCCGCAAAAGGCCAGTGGCAAGACCCGTTATGTGCACGACCTGAACTTGCCGGGGCAGTTGATCGGCATGATTCTGCGCTCCAGCCGGCTGCACGCGCGCATTGTGCGCATCGACACCAGCCGCGCCCGTGCGTTGCCCGGCGTGCACGCGGTGCTGACGGCGGCCGACGTGCCGTATCAGCGCCCCTTGGGTGTCGGCAAGGACCAGTTTCCGCTGAAGGCGGACAAGGTGCGCAGCTACCGCGACGAGATCGCCGCCGTGGCCGCCGACAGCGCCGAGATTGCGGAAGCCGCACTTAAGTTGATCGAGGTCGAGTACGAAGACCTGCCGGCGATTACCGACCCACGCCAGGCGTTGGTGGCCGGTGCGCCGGTGCTTCATGACGAAAAGCTGCCACCGCCCGCGCCGCACGACGCGCTGAAGGCGGGCGAGGCCAGCGGCGCCGAGGCGCACCGCCACAACGTCGCCATGACCTTTGACTACGCCCATGGTGACGTGACGCAGGGCGAGGCCGAGTCCGACGTGGTGGTGGAAGACTGGTTCAGCCTGCACTACGTCACGCACTGCTGCATGGGTGTGTCGGGCGTGATTGCCGAGTTCGATTCGCGTGGCAACCTCACGCTGCACAGCAACACGCAAGTGCCGTTTCTGCACAAGCGCGAGTTCGCCGAAATTTTGGACATGGACCCGAGCCGCATTCGCATCATTCAGCCGCCGATTGGTGGCGGTTTTGGCTCCAAGCTCGACATCTACCCGTTCGAGCCGATTGCCGTGTTCCTGGCCAAGGCCACGGATCGGCCGGTGAAGCTGGTGTTCTCGCGCGAGGAGGAGTTCATCGCCTCGCCCACGCGCCAGCCGGTGCTGCTGCGCCTGCGCAGTGGCGCCAAAAAGGACGGCACCTTCACTTTCCGCGAGTGCGAGACTCTGCACGACAACGGTGCCTACACCTCCTGGGGTGCCACCACACCGTTTGTGATGATGCAGACTATATCGTCGCTGTACCGCGTGCCGCACTGCAAGTACCACACGCTCGCGGTCTACACCAACAATCCCTATGCCGGCTCGTTTCGCGGCTATGGCAACTTGCAGGCCACCTTTGCCGTGGAGCAGCAGATCGACGAGATGGCGCACAAGCTCGGGCTGGACCCGCTGGCGATGCGCCTGAAGAACGCACAAGACCCTGGCGAGGTGTCCGGCCAGGGCATGCACTTCAAGACTTGCGGCTTGAAGCAATGTTTGACCACGGCGGCCGAGGGCGCGCACTGGGCGCAGAAGTACGCGGCCGCCACCGCTGCGCAGCAAACGCCGGGCCGCTACAAGCGCGGCGTCGGCATGGCGTCGATGCTGCATGTGGGCGGCGGCGCCAAGATCTACCCCAGCGACGGCTGCGGCAGCATCCTCAAGATCGACGACTTCGCGCATGTCACCTTGCTGACCGGCGCCTCCGAGATCGGCCAGGGCTCCGAGACCGTGTTGGCGCAACTGGTGTGCGAGGAGCTAGGCCTGCCCATGGAGGCGGTGACCGTGGTCAACAACGACACCGACATCACCCCCTGGGACGTGGGCGTGCACGCCAGCCGCACTACCTTCATTGGCGGCAACTCGGCGATTGGCGCAGCGCGCAAGGCGCGCACCAAACTGTTGGCAGCAGCGGCGCGCGTCAGTGGTTTGGCCGAGGGCGAGATTGAGCTGCGCGGCGGCCATATCGTCAAGGCGGACAGCGGCGAGGTGGTGATGAGCCTGGCCAAACTGATGCGCTCGCTGCACTTCTCCGACAAGGCCGAACTGGTCACCACCACCTTCTATTACGAACCACCGTCCAAGCACCAGGACAAGCAGTTCAAGGGCGACGTATCCGCGGCTTATGCCTGGGCCACCCAGGTGGTGGAGGTAGAGGTGGACACGCTCACTGGCATCGTCAAAATCGTCAAGGTCACGGCCGCGCACGATGTGGGCCGGGTGCTGAACCGCACCGGCATCGAGGGCCAGATCGAGGGCGGCATCGTCATGGGCCAGGGCTATGCCATGACCGAGGAGCTGATGGTGGAAAACGGCGTGGTGCGCAACCCCGGCTTTCGCGACTACAAGCTCATCACCGCGCCCGAGATCCCGGAGATGGAGGTGCACTTCATCGAGACCCTGGACGGCGAAGGCCCGCAGGGTGCCAAGGGCGTGGGCGAGGCGCCAGCGATCTGCATCGCGGCGGCCACCGCCAACGCCATCGAGAACGCCACCGGTGTGCGCCTGCGTGAGCTGCCCTTCACGCCAGAGAAGGTGTACCGGGCGTTGAAGGCAGCGCGCGAGGTAGCATGACACCGCGTACCGTGCTGTCTATGGAGCAGGCGCTCTCGCTGCCCTATGCCACGCTGCGTTTTGCGCAACTGGGCTGGCGCGTGATCCGCATCGAGGCCACCGGCAGCGGGGGCGGCTTGCCGGGCGACCCGAACCGCTACATCGGCTCGCGCATGGGCGGCGGGGATGATAGGCGCAGCTACTTTATTGCGCCCAATGTCGGCAAGGAAGCGATTGCGCTCAACCTCAAAGACCCGCGCGGGCAAGCGGTGCTGCAGCGGCTGATTCAAACCCTGAACGTCGACGTGTTTTGCTGCAACACCGTGCCCTCGCGCTACCAGCCGCTGGGCATTGACTACACCACCTTGCGCGCGGCCAAGCCCGACCTGATCTGGGCCGGCATCTCGGCGCAAGGCCCGCAGGTGCCTGACGCGCCCGGCTACGACCCTGTTATCCAGGCCATGGCCGGCTACATGGAAGTCACCGGCGACCCCAGCGGCCCGCCGATGTTGACCGGCATCCCGGTGATTGATTTGAAGTCGGGCGACGAGTTGTACTCCAGCGTGCTGCTGGCGCTGCTGGAGCGCGCCGAGACCGGCCAGGGCCGCGAGATTCATGTCGCCATGTTGCAGGTGGCCGCATCGTGGCTGATCACCTTGCTGCCGCTGCTCGACATGGGTTGTGCCGACAGCGAAGTCACGCGCTCGGGCAACGAGCACCGCAAGTTCATCCCCACCAACGTCTACCCCACGCGCGACGGCTTTGTCTACCTGGCCATCGGCAGCGACGTGCAGTGGCAGCGTCTGACCGCCATCCCGCAATTTGCCAACGTGGCCAACGCTGTGCGCGTGACCAATGAAGGTCGGGGCCAGCAGCGCGACACCATTTACCGCGACATGGCAGCGGCGACGATGCGCTATGACAGCGAGGCGCTGTTGCGTGAACTCGCTGCCGCCACCATTCCCGCCACGCGCATTCTCGACGTGCGCCAGGTGCGTGAATTGCTGGAGCGCCAGGGTAAGCTGACCCGCACCACCCTGCCCGATGCCAGCACGCTGCGCCTGCCGCCGATGGCGGTGGACCTGACCGGTGCGCGCACCGAGCTGGCCTTTCCCCCGCAGTACGGCGCGCACACGCACAGCGTGCTGAGCGAGGCGGGTTATTCGGCCAGTGACATCGCCGCGCTGGTGGCACAGGGCGTGCTGGCGTGAACCCCGAGCCGCATGGCTTGTGGTCGAGCGGCTTCCGGCCTTTCTTCCTGATGGGTGCGGCCTACGGGCCGCTGGCCATGCTGCTGTGGCTGGGCGCGCGCTGGCTCGGCTGGCCGTCAGGCAGTGCCATGCTCGCGTTGGGCCACGCGCATGAGTTGTTGTTTGGCTTTGCCACGGCGATCGTCTGCGGCGTATTGCTCACCGCCCTGCCCGGCTGGACCGGCGGCACCGAGCTGCGTGGCCGCGCGCTGATGCTGCTCGCCGGCCTGTGGCTGGCCGGACGGCTGGCGTGGTGGGGCAGCGCCTGGCTGCCCGCGGCGCTGGTGCTGCTGCTGGACTGCGCGCTGCTGCCGGTGCTGTGCGCCATGTTGTGGCCCACCCTGGCCGGCGCGCGCCAGCGCCTGTTTATGTGGACCCTGCCGCCGCTGCTGGCGCTGGCGCTGGGCAACGTGCTGGTGCACCTGGCGCTGCTGCGCGCCAGCGTGGCGGACGCCCACATCGGCTTGGCGCTGGGCCTGCACGCATTGGCCTTTCTGTATTCGCTGTACGGTGGTCTGCTGACGCCGGCCTTCACCCGCAACTGGCTGGGCCAGCGCGGCGAGACTTGCGGCGCCATCCTGGTGCCGCTGGAGATTGCCACCGCCGCATCGATGGTGCTGTTCGCCGCCGCCGACCTGTCGCAAGCCAGCCCGCCCTGGATGGCCGCCGCGGCGGCGCTGGCCTGCGGCCTGCACGGCTGGCGCTGCGCGCGCTGGCGCGGCTGGCGCACTGCGTCAGAGCCGCTGCTGTGGACGATGCACGGGGGCTACGCCCTGCTGATTGGGGCCATCGCGTTGCGCGGCGTCTCGGCGCTGCGCCCCGCACTGGTGCCGCCCGACGCCTGGGTGCACCTGTTCACGCTGGGCGCCTTGGGTCTGACCATGCTGGGCCTGATGACCCGCGTGGTGCTGCGCCACACCGGGCGGCCGCTGCGCGTGCCCGCCGCCATGAAAGCGGCCTACGCCATGGTGCTGGCCGCCGCCCTGCTACGCCTGGCCTACAGCGTGCACCACCTCGGCATGGCCGTGCTGCTGCTGGCGGCGCTGCTGTGGGCGGGTGCGTTTGGCCTGTACCTGCTGTGTTTTGCAGGCGTGCTGCTGCGGCCCAGCCTGGCCCGGGCCAGTCCGCCATGAGGGTTTGAACCAACTGGGGGAGTCCGCATGCACGCGCACCAACGCCAACCCGAAATGCCCACCCTGCAGGTGCTGCCGGTGGCCCACTTGCTGCTGCACGAGCAGCACGACACGCAGCGCAGCGAGCCGCTGCAACTGCGGCTGCAGCAAGAGGACGTGCTGAAGAACCCGCCGATCGTGGCGCCGATCGCCACCAACGGCGGCGGTGAAGACGAACAGCGTTACGTGGTGCTGGATGGCGCCAACCGCGTTACCGTGATGCGCGCGCTGGGCATTGCCCACATTGCCGCGCAAGTGGTGGACTACGAAGACCCCGAACTGGTGCTGGATACCTGGCACCATCTGATCAAGGGCATGCAAGGCCAGCGCTTGCTGGACCTGCTGCGCGCGCTGGACTGCGCTTCCCTGCGCCAGACCGACCTGATGCAAGCCCGCGCCTTGCTGGCGCGGCGCGACATCGTTGCCTTTGTGCAAACGGTCGAGCGCGAGGTCTGGGTCGTCGAATGCCGGGGTGACCTGCACGCCTGCAACCACTGCCTCAACGAAGTGGTCAATGCCTATAAAAGCGAGGCGCGCATCTTTCGCGCCAACACCGACCACCTGGACGAGCTGCTGCCCCTGTATGAGGCCGTCACCGCGTTGATTGTGTTCCCGCGCTTTGCCCCGGCTGAGGTGATGGAGCTGGCCCGCGTCGGCGCCTGTCTGCCCGCCGGCATCACCCGCCACCTGATCCCGCGCCGTGCCCTGCGCATCAACCTGCCGCTGGACGTGCTGCGCAGCCCGCAAAGCCTGGCCGAGAAGAACCTCTGGCTGGCCGACTGGATGAAGCAAAAAGTGGCGGCCAAGACGGCGCGCTTTTACCAGGAGTCGACGTTTTTGTTTGATGAGTGAGTGGGCGCTGGCGTATCGCGCACAGGCGCGTCCAACTGGTGGATGCCGGTCAGCGCGGTGCGATATTGCAATCGCGCCGCAACAGTGCCATGGCGTCGTGCAAGTCGTCATCGTGATCGCTGAGCAAACGGCCTTGTGCATCTTCCAGAAAGGTTTGCCACATCTGCAGGTAGTCGTTCTGGTAGTGCTCAGGGGCGTTGCCCAAAATATAGTGCGACACCAGCTCCGGCTTGATGCCGGCCTTGCGGACCTTGCGCACCAGCGTGGCTGCGCTTTTGGGGCTGAGCAGGGTTTTGTGGGCGCAGCCCGATGCGATGCACAGGAAGAACGTCAGCAGCGAGCCGTCGTCGGTGTGGCCACCGGTGGCCTTGTTCCAGGATGCGGACGCGCTGCGGTCAAAGTCGTCCACTTCGCTCAGGGCGTCCTCGACCCAGAAGTAGCGGCCCATGAAGGCGGGAGTCTGATCAAAGAGCTTTCTGGCAGGCAGGGTGCTGTCCAGAATCCTGGGCAGGTCCGAGACCATGCTCTGGCGCACACTGTCGACGATCGCCTTGTAGTCTTCGGGCAGGTCTTTGGGCAGCGCAATCGAGACGCTGAGGGCTTTGGACGCTGCGGCTTTCTTGCGCAAGAAGGCAATCGTCTTTTGAAAGGCCACCCAGTTCGGCAGCCGGGTCTGTCGGGTGGCCAGCATCAGCAGCGCCGTGCGGATCACGGCTTCGGCATCACGGCCCGCTTCTTCCAGTTCTTGTGCATCCATGCCCAGTCGCTCGGCGAACCACTCGGCGGCCCGGATGACCTGCACGACCTGGCTGCGTTGGGCGAGTTCGCGCTGGTAGTCCGCCAGAGTGACCAGAGACAACTTGGCCAGTTGCGGGATCTGATCGTCGGTGAAGCCGCCGTGCTGGTTCATGCCGAAGTGGCTGCTCTGTGGCATGGCGATCAAGGCCTTGAGCATGTCGGAGCCGCCCTTGGAGCGCGACAGCAAGCTGTGGTCGCGTAGGGCCTCGGCAGCTTTGCGAAGATCCCCCGCGCTGTGGTGCTCCAGGTTCAGGCTGACCAGATTGACGAGGCGCTCGCGGGCCTTCTCCAGCTCGGGGCGCAGGAACTCGCTGCCGAAGTAGCGCGCAATCTGCACCATGCCCTTGGGTGCCTCGGCCTCCATGGCGTCCAGCTTGGCCTGGTCGATGATGCCGTGTCGCAGGCCGTAGGCCAGGGCCTTCTCAAAAAACGGGCGAGCATCAAAGCGCGCAACCGTCTGGGTGGCTTCGGGGAACAGCTCGTGGGAGTCAGACATGGCTTGGTGCAAGGGCGTCAAATCGCCGACTCTTCGTCCGCCTCCAGCGCCGCGGGCGTGGCTTTGCCGCGGTCGGTGTCGCTGGTTTCTACCCTGCCGTTGTCTTCCTCCGCTTGGGTTTCTTCGTCTGGACTCAAGTCGTGGGCGCGCGCCTTGGCGCGCAACACCAACAGCATTTCCACAAACAGGTCGGGACAGTCGTGGCGCAACAGCCAGGCCAATTGCATCCAGTCTTGGTCCGCCACTTCGTCCTCGTCCACGCGCGGCTTGGCATAGACACTGGCCAGCAGGGCCGACTCCGACAAGATGTCGCCGTCGTCTTCGGCGGCATCAAAGGTGCCACTGCGGGCAAAGCCCTCGATGCGGCTCCACTTTTCGGTGAAGTAGTCCGCCAGCGCCTCGGCGCCGCCTTCCAGTTCACCCATGGCATTGAGAAACTCCACCGGATCGGAGTCCTCGCGAAAGACGACGGAGTTGACCATGCCGCGCAGGTAGGTGCGAGTCTGGTCGTTGTACTGCTTCTCGATCACCACGGCGCGCGCGAATTGCGCCGGTGTGACCAACAGGTTGACGACTGATTCCTTGGAGTTGTCGTATTCGCGGATCACGGCCAGGATGTCTTTGGGTGCCAACTGCTCCAGCACCACCATCAGGGCGTGGTCGCCTTCGGCGTCGGCCAGTTCGACCAGCGCGGCTTCGGCAGCCACGATGTCGCCTGCGGCGATCAGGCTTTGGGTTTTGGCAATCAGGGTGAGTGCATTCATGAGTGTCTCTTGGGGTAGGCGCTGGGTCTAGTCTTTGCGGTCGAAGCCTTGTTCAACCATCCAGTCGTTGCCGGCTTCTTCGCGGGCGCGGGCATCGGCCTCTTGTTCGTCGTGGTCCTCGGTATGGTTGTCTTCGTGCCGCTCGTTGCGCACGTCGTCGCGGTCGACCTTGCCTTCACCATCGTCGTCTTGCGCTTGGGCGCGCTCGGCCGCCGTCAGCGGCTTGTGGTGCATGTATTCGAGTGCGGCGGCAATGGTCATGAACCATTCGCCCATGGGCTCTTTCAGAATGGTCTGCACGATGTCACGCGCAGAGGCCGCCACTTCAATCGTGTCGCACAGGCTGTACCACTCGGGCAGGTCGTCCGCGTCTTGTGCCACCAAGTGGTCCATGGCGGCGGGGTTGGTGAACCGCAAGGCCTGGTGCAAGACCACGGCCACCATCTCGGGGTTGAGCTCCATCATCTTGACCAGAAAACCGAGTTCGCGGCGCTTGTCAGCGAGGCGCTTGTGCAGGACATCGTGACCTTCGAAATCCGTGCGCAGGTCGTCAAGCTCGGCCTGGTAGGCGGTGCGCAGGTCGTGAAAAAAGTAGGAGGTGGTGATGGGGAGGATGCTCTGGTGGGGTGCGGGGGTGGGGTGGGGCGCAAGGCCGGCGGCAGGGGTTCAGCGCATGCTCTGCCGCAGCGGCTCGAAGTAGGCTTGCCAGATTTCGCGCGCGGTCTGCGCCGGGTCGTCCAACAGGTTGCGCCGGCGGTTGTCGTCGTAGGCCTGGCGCTTGGCGTCGTCCGTCAGCACGTCATAGGCTTCTTGCACCGCTCGAAAGCGCGCGGGGGCATTGGCATCGGTGTTGCGGTCCGGGTGGTATTGCGACGCCTTCTGACGAAACGCCTTCTTGATGTCGGCCAGCGTGGCGGAACTGCCCAGGCCCAGGGCGGTGTAGTGGTCTTTCATGCGGCGGTTGGGCGGTGGGTGTTGGGAGCGGCGGGCTTGCGCAGAGGCGCTGCCAAGCAGGCAGGCGCGCACCCATTTTAGTGGCGTGTGGTTAGGGAGGCGCCAAGCGTACCAACCGAGCGCCAGTCTGCCGCCCGGATTCATCGTGGCCGCCGCCGTGGTGGCTGCGGTGACGGGTCGCGATGCGGCTACTCAACCCACTCAAGCACCCGAAGCATCGATTCCGAGTTGAATCACCTCGCTGTCGCGGCCCCCGGAATTTGGCACACTGAGGGGATGAATCGCAAACACCCGGGCGAGGCGATTACCTACCTGCGCCAACAGGCGCAAGGCGGGGCTGAGTTGTCCGGTGGCTGCTGGTTTGAACATTGCAAGGATTCTGCGATCGGGCACAATCGTTTTTGGACCAACCAGGATGGAATGCACCATGAACACAATGACGCTAATCTGGTCCGACACCCTTGACGAACTTGACTGGAACGAGCTCGCCGCGCTCTATCGCGCCGCACCACTTGGAAACAAGACTCCGCAGGGCCTGAAGACCGCGTTCACGAACAGCATGTTCAAGTGCTTCGTGTATGAGGGTGACAAGCTGGTTGGCGTCGGCCGTGCACTGGCCGACGGCGTTGATTGTTCGTACATCTGCGATGTCGCGCTGTTGCCCAGTCATCAAGGCCTTGGGCTGGGCAGGCAGATCGTCGATGCGCTGCTTGCCCTGTCGAATGGTCACAAGAAGATCATCCTGTACTCGGTTCCTGGCAAGGAGCCGTTCTACAAGAAGCTCGGCTTCAAGCGCATGACCACCGCGATGGCCATATTCGAGAATCAGAGCGCGGCACTGGAGCGGGGCTATGTGAATGAGACCTGATCCTTCCAAGCGAAATGCGGGGCGTTTGCACCCAGTTCGGGCGGGGTGGCAAGTCATGTCAGGCACCGCATGAACTCTGCATCTCGCTTCATACTCTATGTCGCGGACCAGGCGCGCAGTGCGGCGTTCTATGCGCACGTCCTTGGTATGCAGCCGCGGCTTCACGTGCCGGGAATGACGGAATTTGCGCTGCCCGGCGGTGGCGTGTTGGGGCTGATGCCCGTCGCGGGTATTCGCAACCTGTTGGGTGCGGCATTGCCTGATCCGGGCGCTGCCAGCGGGATACCCCGTGCCGAGCTTTACCTGGTTCTGCCCGAACCGTCTGTTTGCCACGCACGTGCGCTAGCGGCTGGCGCGCGGGAGTTGAGCCCGATGCTGGCTCGCGACTGGGGCCATGCGGCAGCCTACTCCTTGGATCCCGATGGTCACGTGCTGGCCTTTGCGTCAGTGAACTGACAAGCTGTCTCCCGATCACCCCTGGCTTGGCGAGGTCAACTTCAGTGGACATAATGGCCACCACTTCCACTTGGAGCCCAACACGATGACCCCCACGCTCACCGCGCTCACCGGATTCATCGCCTGGACCTTGTTCCTGCTGGTGGTGATGGAACTCATTCGTTCCAAGTTGGTTATGACCAAGGCGATCCAAGCCAACCAGTTTCGCCCCGACAATGCCAACCTGTCCCCCTTCATGCAGCGCCTGGCACGGGCGCATGCCAACTGTCTGGAAGGCCTGCCAATATTTGGCGGCCTGATGCTGATCGCCGTGCTGGCCGGCAAGTCGGCCGTCACCGACCCGCTGGCCTACACCTTGCTGGGCGCCCGCGTTCTGCAGTCGGTACTGCACCTCACTTCTTTGTCCGTGGCGGCTGTCACGCTACGCTTCGCCGCGTTTGCCGTTCAGATGGGCGTTGCGGTGTACTGGGCGTTTCGTCTGCTTGGCGCATATTGAGACGTCCTTTGTCACTGACAGCGTCGTGTCATCCCTCCCCACCGGTCAACGCATTCGATGCAAGTCAAGAACCAAGGCCTTGGCCTGTGCGTTCCGAGGACGGTGGGCTGGCCCGATGGAATACCCACCTGGCTCGCAGGATCAGGGCGATGGGGCGCTCTGTGTGGCGGCATCAAGGAGGAGGCCGCAGGCCGGAGGACAGCCGCAGCACGGAGCGCCACGTCGGCCTGATCCCGCCAACCCGTTCGAAGCCAACCGTCACCCCTAACCGAGGAAACCGCTATGTCCGTTTCGATGTCATGGCCGCAAGCCCTGCGTGCCGCGCTGCTTGTGGCAGGTCTGGCCGCAAGCTGCAGCATGGCTGCGCTCGCGCAGCCCAAACCCTCTGAGGCCAAGCCCATGAATACCCTGCAGACACAGCCTGCGAGCAGCCTGCGGGCCTTGTTCGCCGCCGAGTGGGAGCGGTCGCTGCAAGACAGCCCGGAGACCGCCAGCTACATGGGCGACACCCGCTTCGACGACCGGTGGACCGACTTCAGTTTGGCTGCCGTCACGGCGCGTGAAGCCGCTGACCGTGAGGCCTTGCTTCGACTGCGGGCAATCGGGCGATCGACCCTGTCGGAGTCGGACCAGCTCGACTACGACATCTTCGAGTGGCAGTTGCAGCACAACATCGAGCGCCAGCAGTTTCGCGAATACTTGCAACCGATCGGCCATCAAGGCGGTGTGCAGACCGCCGACGGCATCGCCGAGGTGATGCCCTTCGGTAACGCCGCCGACTACCGCAAGTGGCTGGCACGCCTGCGGGCGTTGCCGACGCTGGTGGACCAGACCATCGCACTCCTGCGCGAGGGGGTGAAACACGGCAGCGTGCCGCCACGCGTGTTGATGGAACGCGCGGCGACGCAGATTGCCGCGCAAGTGGTGGCCGACCCCGCCAAGAGCCCGTTTTACCGGCCGTTTTTGAGGTTTGACGCTGCGATTGCGGTGGCCGACCGCCAACCACTGATCGCTGACGCACAGGCTGTGATCACCCATACCGTGGTGCCGGCCTACGCCCGGCTGCAGACCTATTTCAACACCGAGTACCTGCCCAAGACCCGCAACTCCACCGCCGTCAGTGATGCGCCCAATGGCCGCGCCTACTACGACTTTTTGGCGCGTTACTACACCAGTACCGGGCTCAACGCAGAGCAGATTCACGCCATCGGCCTGCAGGAGGTGGCCCGCCTTCGCGTGGCCATGGAAGAGGTCAAGCAGCGCGCCGGCTTCAAAGGCAGCTTGCCGGAGTTCTTTGACCACCTGCGAACCGACCCGAAGTTCTTCCACGCCACCCAGCAGGCCTTGTTGGCAGCCTACCGCGCCACGGCCAAACGTATCGACCCCGAACTGGTGAAGGTATTCAAGGTGTTGCCGCGCCAGCCCTATGGCGTGCGGGCCATCCCGGACAACATTGCGCCCGATACCACCACGGCGTATTACCAGCCCGGCGCTACCGACGGCAGCCGGGCTGGCAACTACTACGTCAACCTCTACAAACCCGAGACCCGCCCCAGTTGGGAGATGGTGCCCCTGAGCTTGCATGAGGCGGTGCCCGGTCATCATTTTCAGTTCGCCCGCGCACAGGAAATGGCCGACACGCCGATGTTCCGCAAAACAGCCTATTTCGTCGCCTATGGCGAAGGCTGGGCGCTGTATGCCGAGCAGCTTGGGTTTGACATGGGGCTGTACGACGACCCCTACGACCACTTCGGGCAACTCACCTACGAGATGTGGCGCGCTGTGCGCCTGGTGGTGGACACCGGGCTGCATGCCAAGGGCTGGAGCCGCGAGCGCGCCATTGCCTACTTCAAGGCGCACGCCGCCAAGACCGATCAGGACATCGTCAATGAAGTGGACCGCTACATCGGCACGCCCGCACAGGCCCTGGCTTACAAGATCGGGCAGTTGAAGATTTCTGAGCTGCGCCTGCGTGCTCAACAAGCGCTGGGGCAGCGCTTCGACCTGCGCGATTTCAACGACGCGATCCTGGCCACCGGCTCGGTGCCGCTGAGCACGCTGGAGCGGCACATGGATGCTTGGATCGCGCAGCGCAAGTAGCGCCCCTCGGCACCGGTCGTCGTTGGGCGTCACACTGCCCGTGGCATCAATTGACGGGCGGTCGCTGATCCTGCAGCGCGCGCGCCCAGCGACTGTGTTCGTCGGGAAAGGCGGCCCGGTAGCGGGCCATGTAGTACAGGGCTTCGTCGTATTGGTTTAACAGGGTGGCGCTCTCGATCAACTTCTCTACCACCCTTGGCTCCGGCGAGAAGTGCAGCAGATCCTCGGACAGCGCCTTGATGTGGGCGGCGTTGGCGCGGCTCAGCGGCGTGACGGTCAACTCGGCAAAACGCACCTGGTCCGGGAACAGCCACGAGCCCGCAGCCTTTTGCAGGGTGTCAGTGCGGTAACGCTCGGTGCGCTGTTCGTCCCCCAGGTAGATCTGGCTGACGCGGTGGTAGTCCCACGCGGCATAGGCAGTGGCCGACAACAGTGCCACGGCCATCGCCAGTGCGCCGCCAAAGCGCAGCACCGTGTTCGTCGGCCAAGTCACGGGACGGGCCAGCAGCCAGACGCTAAGCCACAGCGCCACTTGGAACGGGCCGTACCACAGTGGGTACTCCAGCAAGCTGTGCAAGGCCAGAAAAGCCAGCACGGTCCAAGCCAGTTGCCGGGTCGCGTTGCCCTCGCGCCAGGGTGCGGCGCGCAGCGTCAGCCATAGGGCACCACCACATACCAAACCGGCAGCCGGCAGGCCCAGCTCCACCGCCAGATGCAGCGGCAGGTTGTGCGCGTTGTCCAGAATTTCGCAGAAACGCGCGCCGGGGTAGAGCGTCACGAAGTGGGCAAAGTCAAGGTTGCCCAAGCCCCAGCCGGTCCAGGGCTTGAGCGTGATCAGATGCCAGACGTTGGACCACAGGGTCAGGCGGCTGCCGCACGGTCGGCTGGTCTCGCCCAGGCGCGCCAGGATGCCGGTGGTGTTGGGGTCCAGGCCGGCCAGGCCCGGCAAGGCCAGCGCCGCCACCGCGTAGGAAGCGATGGCGGTCACCATCACACTGCGTGTGACGGCGTCCTTCCAGCCACCCCACAGCCAGGCCAGCAGCGCCAGCACCAGCAGTTGCAACAAGCCGGTGCGCGACGAGGAGGCGGCGTTGCCAAAGGCCAGCAGCATGGCGGCCAGCAGCAAGCCCGCATGCGCCCACTGGCGCCGTTGCTCAAGCGTGCGCACGCGCACGGCGAACCACAGCAGCGCCCCCAAGCCGATGTTGGTCAGCGTCGCAAACTGGTTGCGCTGGCGCAGGTTGGCAAAGGCCTCACCGACGGCTGGGAGGTTGACCCAGGGCGTCATCGACGCACTGGCGCCGAAGTACTGCAGCAGCCCGAGTTCCGCGCTCAAGAGTGCAGCCGCCAGCCAGGCGGCAGCAATGACCTCCTCAGACCGTTGGCGAGGCAGACAGGGCAGCATGAGCGCGACACACCCCAGCGTGACCAGCCAGGGCATCACCGCAACGGATGGCCCGGACGCGAAGGGGTTGAGCCAGGGGAGTGCAATCAGCACAAAGGTAGCAATCGACCGCATAGACCAGAGGGGGAAGAAGGGTGGCGGCTAGTGTAGTGCCTCATATCGGCGCCACGCCGCTTGCGTAAACTACGCCTTCATCCTTGAGGTTTTTATGAAACGTTATATTTTTGTCTTGTCCCTTTGCGCCGCATTGACGCTGGCCTTGACCGCTTGTTCCAAGCAGGAGTCCACCACTGAATCGTCAACCAAGTCGGCGGCCGCCAGCAAACCGGCTGATCCACTGCAGGCGGTGGCCTCGCAGGGCAAGGGCTTCACGGTCGGCGCCATGATGAGCGCGCAAACGGTGTATGTCATGTTCGACCCGCAATGCCCGCATTGTGGCCATCTGTGGGAGGCCTCCAAGCCGCTGCACAAGAAGGTCAAGTTTGTCTGGGTGCCGGTGGCCATCATCAATGGCAAGAGTGGGCCGCAAGGCGCGGCCTTGCTGTCGGCGGCCAACCCCACGGAACTGATGAGCACGCACGAGCAGTCCATCCTGGCCAACCAGGGCGGCATTGCCGCATCGGCCAGCGTGTCGCCAGAGATCGAGGCGGCGATCAAGCAGAACACCCAGTTGTTCACCAGCATGCAGATTGACTCGGTGCCCTACATTCTGGCCAAGAACGCGCGCACCGGTCAGGTCGTCACCAACAATGGCGCCATGACGACGGCGGCGCTGGCCGACTTTGTCGGAGTCGATCAGCCCTGATCCCTCCTTGGCCTGAGCCATGCTGACCTACTACCAGAGCACCGCTGACCAGTCGCTGGCCTTTCCCGCCGCAGTGGGACAGCTTGAGGCCGACGTGGTCATCGTTGGTGGTGGTTATGCCGGCTTGGGCACCGCCATCAGTTTGCAGGAACGTGGCGCGCAGGGCGTCATGCTGCTGGAGGCGCAGACCGTGGGCAGCGGGGCCTCGGGGCGCAACGGCGGCTTTGTGTTTGGGGGCTTCAGCCTGGACAACGCCGACCTGCTGCGCCAACTCGGACCCGTGCCGGGGCGTGCTCTGTATCAGCTCACGCTGGACGCGGTGGCGCGGATCGGCCAGCGCATCGCGCGCTACCAGATCGACTGCGACGCGCAGTACAGCGGCGTGTTGCTGGCCAACTGGTTTCAGGACGAGCGGCCACTGCGCGAACTGCAGCAGTTCATGCAGTCACACTTAGGCGTGCAGTGGGACTGGCTGGGGCGCGAGCAACTGCGCGAACAGCTATTGAGCCAGCGCTACCACTCGGCGCTGTTCGAATCCAACGCGTTTCATTTCCACCCGCTCAAGTACGCGCAGGGCCTGGCGCGGCAGTTGCACTCGGGTGGTGTGGCGGTGCACGAAGCCTCGCGGGTGGTGTCGATTGAACGCGATGGCGCGCACTGGCTGCTGCAAACGGCGCAGGCCAGCATTCGCTGCCGCGAGGTGGTGGTGGGCTGCGGGGGCTACATCGAGCGCCTGTACCCCGCGTTGTCGCGTGCCATCATGCCGATTGCCACCTACGTGGTGGCGACCGAGCCTTTGGGCGAACGCCTGCAGAGCGCAATGCGCACGCAGGCGGCGGTGTATGACACGCGCTTTGCCTTCGATTACTACCGCCCGCTGGCCGATACGCGTCTGCTGTGGGGTGGCCGCATCTCGATCCAGGACCGCACGCCTGAGCAGGTGCAGCGCCTGTTGCGTGCCGATTTGCTGCGCGTCTACCCGCAACTGGCCGACGTGAAGATCAGTCACGCCTGGAGCGGCCTGATGAGTTATGCCCGCCACAAGATGCCGCAGATCGGGCGCCTGCCCAATGGCCTGTGGTACGCCATGGGTTTTGGCGGCCACGGCGTGGCGCCCACTACCCTGGCGGGTGAGGTGCTGGCCCAGGCACTCACCGGCGAGGCGGAGATTCCCAAGGGCTTCTCCAGCTACGGCCTGCCCTCCACCTTTGGCCCGCTGGGGCGCCTCGCCGCGCAGGCAACCTACTGGTGGATGCAAGCGCGCGATGCCTGGCGCAGCTAAGCCGTGCCGCGCCGGCCCGGCCAGACCGGCGGGTGCGGGCCTGTCCACTGCGCGACGCCCAGCCGCCGCGCGGCGCTAAGCTGAATGACACTTACTTAAGGAAAACTCCGTTCGCTCCGAGCCTGTCGAGGCCTTTGTGCAGAGCTATTGTGCTGGACTCGCAGCAGGGTGGGAGCACACGCCGCCGTTCGTGTCCCCCGCCCTTCGGGCTCCTCCTTGACCTCACTTTGGCGTGTACCCCCACCCTGCTGCTGCGAAGGGCTGCTTTTCTCGCAGGCCAACAAACCACGCAACTTGGGGATCAGGCTGCCTGGGTGTTCTGCGCAGGTCAAGGGGGAGCCCGCAGGGCGGAGGACACGGAGCAGAGCATTCAGGCAGCCCGATCCCCGCGCCCGCCAATTGGCGCATGCTCTCTGCAGTCGATCCAGCCCGATGCATCGATCCACAACCAAACTGTAATCTCTTGTGTAAACACGTTAAGTAAGTGCCATTCGCGCTAAGCTGGCTTCTTCATTGAGCCTAAGGAGACCTCGCCATGCCCAGCTACACCACCCTGCGCATCGACCAAGACGCCAACAACCCGCGCGTGGCGCGCTTGCTGCTGAACCGCCCCGAGCGTTTGAACGCCATCAACGAGGAAACGCCACGCGAAGTCCGTGCCGCGGTGGAGTGGGCCAACGCCGAGGACGCCGTGCATGTGATCGTGGTGGAAGGCGCGGGCAAAGGTTTTTGTGGTGGCTACGACTTGACGCAGTTTGGCGAAGGCCAGATCGATCACCCCTGCCAGCAGGAGCAGCACCCCTGGGACCCGATGGTCGACTACGCATACATGAAGCGCAACACCGAAGACTTCATGACACTCTGGAAAAGCCCCAAACCAACAATAGCCAAGGTGCACGGCTACGCGGCGGCGGGCGGCAGCGACATTGCCATGTGCTGCGACCTGCTGGTGATGGCGCAGGACGCCCGCATCGGCTACATGCCCACCCGCGTCTGGGGCTGCCCCACCACCGCGATGTGGACCTACCGCCTGGGCCCGACCCGCGCCAAACAATTGATGTTCACCGGCGACACCATCGACGGCAGCACCGCCGCCGCCTGGGGCCTGGCCAACGAGGTGGTGCCCGTGGATCAACTGGAAGCCGCCACCATGAAGCTGGCCAACCGCATCGCCGGTGTTCCCCGGTCCCACCTGGCCATGCACAAGATGGTGGTCAACCAGGTGATGCTGACCATGGGCCTGGAACAAACCCAAATGATGGCCACCATGTTCGACGGTATCACCCGCCACAACCCCGAAGGCCTGTGGTTTCGCCGTTACGCGCAGCAAGAGGGGTTCAAGGCGGCCGTGCAGTGGCGCGACAGCGGTCGGTCCATTCCGGAGGGGGCTGAGGCCCGCGCGTTGATTGCGGAGATGGATGCGAAGATGGATGAGAAGGGGCGGGAGCAGGGCTGACCCTTTGCCGCCCCGCCAACCTTACTGCACCGTCGCCGGGTAACGCTCCCCCACCCAGCGTTCGAACTGCTGGCACATCGCGTGGTCCGAGTCGCGGTTGTCGGCAATCAGCTCAGTGCCGTGCACGATGCGGATGGTGGCATCCAGATCGGGGGCGGTGGGTTGCGGGTAGTCGCGCTCGGCGGCGGCGGCCATCTTGGCGCGGGCTTCTTCCCACGCCTGCTCCACGGTTTGGTTGCAACTGTCGGCCAGGTACTTGGCGTTGAAGGGCTCGCCGGTCAGGCTCAGCAGCGTGTCGTTGTGGCTGATGCCGTTGCCGCGCGCCCAGTAGTGCTCGGACAGCGCCGGGCCGATGGCCGGGTTGTCGGTCAGGTAGCCGTATTCGCGCTCGAAGTAGGCGCGCGTCTGGTACACCGCCATATTGGCCAACAGGTAGCCGTGGTAGGACGCCGCTGATTCCTGATTCAGCAAGTGCGGAATGGCCAGCAGCGGGCGCGGCCCCACGGCAACGCCGAGGATGCGTTGTTCGCACTCGCGCGCCAAGGCCAGCACCTGTTCGGCCGTCAATTGCGCGTCGCTGAATCGGTACAGGGCGCGCTCGAAGTAGGGCACCACCAGGATGCCGCGCTCGCCCCACGCCGCAAAGGGCTGGGTGCTCTCGATGCGTGAGCGGATCAGTTCGTCTGGGATCGCCTCACCCTTGGCGTTGCGCGCGTAACGCTTGAGCCAGTCCGCGTCGTCGAGCAGGCTGTCGCAAAACATCGACTGCGTCTCGGCATAGGCCATGGAGGTGGGCGCAAATTCCTGCGAGAAGCAGGGCGAGTTTTGCGTCACGTTGGCAAAGTGCGCGGCGTGGCCACCTTCGTGGAACAGCGTGTTGATGGCGCGTGCGCCGCTGCCCACCTGGTCCGGTTTGGCGTCGGCGGTGAAGTTGATCTGCCCGGCCACCCAATTGCCCTTGGCGTCGAAGAACGAGGGGATCGGGCCGTGGCAAAAGCCGTTCTGGTACTTGCCCTTGCGCTCCAGCAAATCAAGCTGCATGGTGGCGCCCCGGTATTCGATGCCGAGGTGCCGAAAACTCTGCACCCAACGTTGCAGGCCCTTGGCGAACGAGAAGTAAGGGTCAAGCTGGCGCGTGACGTCGCCGCTCACAAAGAAGCGCAAGTTCCAGGGCTGGGTGGCGTGCGCGCCATGGGCTTGCGACAAGTCACGCAGCGCGCGCAGATTGGCCTCGCGGGTACGGGCCTCGAAGTCGTCCAGGATGCTGAACAACTGGTCGGCCGACATCTGCTCGTTCTTCTCCACCTTGTAGTCAAAGTAGTTGTCAAAGCCTTGCGCGCGGGCAAAGGCGTTGCGCTGTCTGACGATGTCCAGCAGGCCGTGCTCCAGCACCCAGCGCTCCAGTGATATCAGCGCCTCAAACGAGCTCTTGCGCGCCGCCTCGCTGGGGTTGGTACTCAGGTTGGTGCTGAGCATGCTCAGGGTGGCGTCCTCAAGCTGGCCGGCCTCGTTGATGTGCTGCAAGATCAGGCCACGGCGCGCGGCAAACAGATCGGACTCCAGCTTGATCAGTTCGCCCATCAGTTGGCGCGCGGCATCGCTGTCGATGATGTTGCTCTCGAACAGCGCCAGCCAACCCTTCAGGCCGTGGCGCAACTCGCTGCTCGCTTCGTCGGGGTCGACGGCCGGCAGGCTGGCCAGGGCGGCGCGCACGGCGGCCAGGCGCTTGGGGTCGGAGATGAAGTTCTTGTAGGCCTCTTCGGCGCGGGCAAAACCCGCGTCGTCGCTGGACACCGCCATGTAGGTGTCCCAGAACAGGTCTTCCTTGGTCTTGTGAACGGTGAGGTAGTCGGTGTTGAGGGTGTCAAACACCTCGCGTGCTGATTGCATCGGAGTCTCCTTTTTGGGGACGCCGATTGTCGCACCAAGCCAATAACCGCGATGCGCGGCGGGGTGCGCCAGGTCGCTTCAGAGCCGCAGCGCCACCGGCGCTTGCGCCAAGCCTGCGCGGGTCAGCCACGAGAAGACCGAGTCCACCGTGACGGTGTCAATCTGGTCGGAGAAGCGCTTGTGATTGGGGTGGTCGTCAAAGGCCACGTTGGCCTTGGACAGGCGTGCACCCAAGCGCGTGGCGGCACCAATCTTGAGCGTGCTGGGCTGGTAACCGTTGGCTTGCAACCACGACTGCGCTTGTTCGCGCGTGGCTCGGCCAACGGCCAACTCGGGTGCCACGGCAATGGCCAGCGTTTCGATCGCCCATTGGTTGGACTGCTGGTATTTCAGCGCCCACGGGTAGGCCACCATGTTGTAGGGTTTGTGGTGCAGTTGCAGCGCGCGTGGATCGTCTTGCAGCAGGGTCAGCAGCTTGGCCTGCACAGTTGGCGTGGGCACCGCCCAGGCGGCCTCAAACTGCCACAAATCATCCAGGAAGAACTCGCCCAACCCTTGGCGGTAAATGGCCGACTCCGCCGTGCCACAGTGGTTCAGTTTGTGCAACACGCGCCACACATGGCCACCCTTGCCATCACCCTGTTGGTAAGCCAGGCCCAGGTGCGAGTACCGCAGCCCGTACTTGCTCAAGTCCTGCCCGGCGCGCGCCAACACCACCACCTGCGCGCCGCTTTGGTCCAGCGCGCGCAGCGTGCGCTCGGCCAGCGTCATGGCGCGCTCCACTGTCTGGGCTTTGGGTGGTTGCGGTGCCGAGCACGAGCGGCCCGCATGGGCCGCGGGCGCGGTCAGGGCGACCGCGGTGATCAAGGCTATGCTCAGACGACGTGCTGTGTTCATGGCTGCGTTCAGCGCGTCAGCCGCTCGTTGTGCAACAAGGCGCGACCCAACTCGTTGGGAATGAAGGCAATCGCTTCGCCCGCCGCCGACAGCACCACACCTGCGCCAATCACGCTGACGGTCACCACCGCGCCGGCCACCAAGGAGCCGGTCGCTGCGCTCCTGCCCACAATCTCGATGCTGGCGGCAGCGCCGTCCGAGGCGCGCTCCAACACGTAAACCGTGCCACGTGCGGTGCTCTCCACCGTCTTGACCACCAGCACCGTGCCGGCGGTGGACAGCACCACCGGCACCGCCACCGCCGCGCCGGCCGCCGCACTGGCGCCCACCACGACCGAGGCCACCGGCAAGGCCGATACCGCGCTCAGGGCCGACACCTCGCTTTGCGCCCTCACGTCAAAAGTGGCCAGGGTGAAGGCAGATAAGACACTCATTGCTATCAGAAAAGTAGCGCAACGGGTTTTCATGGAAGTCGCTCCGGTGTGGGGTTCGGTGGGTTATTCGGTGTCGCGCTCGGGGCGAGCCTGGCGGTTCTGCATGCGCACCTCGTTCAGATCGGCTTCATGCTTGTCGCGCAGCGTCTTGGCCAGGGTAAAGGTGCAGGTGATCAGGTACAACCAGCTCACGCCCAAAAAGGCCTTATAGGTTTCGTTGACCTCCATACGCATCAAACCCCAGCCGGTCAGGCCCATTGCCAGGAAGAAGCCGCCCCACACCACAAAGCGGAACATCGGCGTGTCGGCAGTACGCGGGTCGCCCTGGGTGCGTTCGTTATCGCGCACAAACTTGGCCAGAACAAAAGCCGCCGACAGGCAGAAGAAGTAGCCCATCACCATGAACGCGCGGTCCAGGTCCTTGCCGGGCAGGTAGGCCAGGCCGACCGCACACAGAAAAATCGCGATGCTAAAGGACACCCAGACTTGCAGCGACCAGGCTTTGGAGTCACGGTGAATCAGGATCGGTTTGGACACTTGCATAGCTTCCTTGCGGGGGGTTGAAGATGGGCGCAAGTCTACGCATCCGGCCCCGCCAAAGCGCTTGGATTTCCACGCAAGTGGCGTGAATATTCACATCGGGTATCGTGACGCGATACTTCTAAGTTTGTGTGTGTTTCAGCACCTTGGCCACCGGGTTGTGCCGCAGCCGAAAGGCATCCGGCATGCCCGAGCCCAGCAGCGGACGCAGGTACATGCGAAAGGCGTCGGTCACATCGGTGCCGCTGGCGGCAATGAATTCGTCCTCCATCACGCGCGTCTTGCCGGCCACGGCGTCGAGCGGCAGCAGCTCGTAGTCGGCCGAGTAGAAGCCGGTGCGCTTGATCGCCACCGAGCCGTCCTTGCCGCCCCACATGGCGTACTGCACCGCCTTCTCGCCCACCTCGCGCGCCTCGCGCTGGTCCACGTCGGACACGCAGCCGATGAAGGAGCGCTGCAGGTAGCCAAAGGTGTCGCCGCGCACCCGCTTGATCTTGAGCCTGGTCTTGATCTCCTCGCACAACAGGTCGGCCAGCGCCCCATTGCCCGACAACTGCACATTCCCATGCGCATCGTGCTCCAGGTCCTTGGCCAGCAGCGTGGCGATTGGTGCGCCAGAGGCGTCGTGGATGCCTTCGGACACCGCCACCACGCAGCGGCCATAACGCTCGTAGGTGTTTTTGACATCGGCCAAAAACCGCGCCAGCTCAAACGTGCGCTCGGGCAGGTAGATCAGGTGCGGGCCGTCGTCGGCGAACTTCTTGCCCAGGGCGGACGCGGCCGTCAAAAAGCCCGCGTGGCGCCCCATCACCACACCCACGTAGACGCCGGGCAGCGCCGCGTTGTCCAGGTTGGCGCCGGCAAAGGCCTGCGCCACAAAGCGCGCCGCCGACGGAAAGCCCGGCGTGTGGTCGTTGCCCACCAGGTCGTTGTCGATGGTCTTGGGGATGTGCATACAGCGCAGCGGGTAGCCGGCCTTGCGCGCCTCCTGGCTGACGATCAGCACGGTGTCCGACGAGTCGTTTCCGCCAATATAGAAGAAGTGCTCGATCTGGTGCGCCTGCAGCACACGAAAGATCTCCTGGCAATACGGCAGGTCGGGCTTGTCGCGCGTCGAGCCCAGGGCGGAAGAAGGCGTGTTGGCCACCAGCTCCAGGTTGTGGTGGGTCTCCTGCGTGAGGTCCACAAAGTCTTCGTCAACGATGCCGCGCACGCCGTGGCGCGCGCCGTAGATACGTTCGATGGCGCCAAAGCGGCGCGCCTCCAGCGCCACGCCGACCAGCGACTGGTTGATCACGGCGGTGGGGCCGCCGCCTTGTGCTACGAGAATTTTTCCGGATGCCACGGTGCGTCTCCTTCAAAGTGATCGGTTGATCGATGGTGTGCATCGATTGTGCCTTGACAGCCGCCTGGATAGACGCCGTGACCACCGAACGCACGCCCCGTAGAATTCGGTTTTCCTCGCAGGGCCTGCCAATGATCCATCCGCTATGCATGGGCGCCATCGCCATCACGTTGTCGCTTGCCGCCTGCGCCACCGGTGTCAAGACCAGCGAGACCACTGGCGCACCAATGTTGGGGTTTCAGAACCTGGCCTTGAACCCGACCAATGGAGGGCAACTGGTGGGCCGCGAGGCGCTGCAGCCCGGTGACATTCTGCTGACCGCCGACAACGGGCTCAACTCGTCGGGTATACGGCTGATCACCTTGTCGCCGGTGAGCCACGCAGCGGTGTACCTCGCCGACCAGCATGTCGCTGAAGCCGTGGGGGCCGGCATTCGGCGCCGCGCGGTGGCTGATCTGGTGGCCGACGAAGTGACCGTGGTGGCGTTTCGGCACCCGGGCATCCGGCCGGAGCACATTGCCCGGATGAACACCTTTGTGGCGCGCCACGTCGGCCAAAAGTACAACTACGTGGGGGTGATGCTGCAAGCGCCGTTTGCCATCGAACGACGCGCCTGTGAGCTGCCCCTGGTGCCATCGCTGGTGCGCGACTTCTGCCTGCGCGGCGTCGCAGCGGTGCAGTTGGGGCTGGGTCGCAACGACCAGTTTTTCTGCTCCCAGTTCATCCTGGAAGCCTACCGCAGCGCTGGCCTGCCGCTGACCGACGCCGACCCGCGCCTGATCAACCCCGGCGACCTGCTCCACATGCGCGAGGGCGATGTGCCCTCGGTGCGGATTCACCAGGCGCTGCAGTACGTGGGTCACCTGAAGGCGCCGCCATTGACCGCGCAACTGGCCGCGGCGTCGAGGTGAGTGAAGGACCTCTGAACCCGTCATTGCGAGGAGGCGCAGCCGACGCGGCAATCCACCTTGGCACGCCAGCATGGATCGCCACGGCCTATCGGCCTCGCGATGCCGTGGCTGAAGTTTCGTTGGCTTGTGTCACCGATTCGGGAACGCACGATAGGGCCCGACGCAATGATGTGTCCGCTCAGTAGAATGACCCAGCAATTTGCCGGGTTTGTGCACACATTTATCAGGGGGCGGACATGCCAATTTCGAGAAGCACCAGACTGAACAAAGACTTGCGCGCGATGCGTCCCGAACATCCCGCTGAGGTGTATCTGACTACAAGGCAGACCGTGCAATCGACACTTCGTTAGACGCCACAAGTGCAATCATGACAAACCGCTGGAACATCCCTGCTTGGCTTGAGCGTGAAGTGCGCGACCGCGACCGAACGTGCGTCTACTGCGGCACACTCTTCGCCATAGGCAATGCGCGGCGCGATCGGTCGTCGTGGGAGCACATCGTAAACGACGCTTCTATCGTCACGCGGGAGAACATCGCCCTTTGCTGCATCGGTTGCAATGCCAGCAAAGGCACGAAAACGCTCTCTATGTGGTTGCAGTCTCAGTACTGTCTGGGCCGGGGCATCTCGTCGCGCTCCGTCGCACCAATTGCACAAGCCGCTCTCGCTGCCTTCGAGGTGCACCATGCGCGTGGCGTCTAACTGGTTCGTCACGGACAGGCAGCACAACATTGCCGCTTCGCGGCCCACGCTGCCTGCCGAACAGCGCCAACTTTAGGCCGCACAAAAACCCCTCGTGGCATATGCAGAAGAGTACCCGCCACTCTGAAATCACTGGCAACTTCGGCGAAGCCATGATCTGTACTGGCTGTCAAAGCGGGGCTTTGAGTGCGCTCACGTAGACCACACGGGAATCGATCTCATCGCGCGTCGACCTTCGAGCGAGGAGGTTTTGGGCATATCGGTAAAGTGCCGCTCCCGGACCGACCCGAGAGATGAAGCGGGCGTCAATCTTCTTCACAAGAATGACGAGAAGATAGAGGCCGCCTGCCGCGCCTTCCGCTGTGTCCCGTACGTCGCGGTAGTCGTAGATCATGGGAGCGTTGTCCGTGGGTATCTGACAACGCTGCGCCACGCCCGATCAAACTATCCCGGCCAGTCGTGGCGCATGTCTGCAGGCACAACACAACAGTACGAGACTGACCCGGTCATCGAGTGGTTTGAGCTGAGAAGCCAATCGGGCGACTGGCTGGCGGAGCGCTGAGTGCGGCCAACCCCTCGCTCGAGAGGCAACCTCAAAACGTGCCCACGAAGAACAAGCCTACAAGCAAGCCCATGCGATCGGTAAGCGGTTGACGCGACGTTGTTGACCGCGCAACTGCTTGCAGCGGGCCTCAACGACGAGCCCACACACTTGCCGTCGGCCGACAGCAGCGTGCTGGCGCTGCGTACCACGCGGTCAACAAGCCAGCGAGCCAGGTTTCATGCGGTCAGTGGCACGGTTTGGGGCCACGGCCCGCCATAATTGGCCATGCCCGAACTCTGCGCCATTGTTGCGGTGGACTACAGTGCTCGCGTCCGTTGCACGCAGCCAGGCTGCGGCCACGCGGTGTTCCGCCGCATCCATGTGGTTCGCGACGATGGCAAGTTGGTGGTGCTGGGCTCCACCTGTTTTGCCAAGCGCTATGGTTCGAATGATGCTTTGGGGCCAGCCCGCCACGGCGGTGGCAGTGGTGACAGCGGGCGCCAGCTCACCGAAGCCGAGCGCCAACTGCTGGTGCACAACACCGCAGCGCTTCTGAGCCAATTTGAGCAAGAGCGGCTGCCCACGCCGCTGCCCATCAAGTCCCCCGTCCCACCCGCCAGCAGCATTACAAACCGTAGCGAAGCGACTTCGCTTGAGCCCACTCTGGCCAACATCAAGCCAACCCCGCATGAGTCCAAGCCGTCGCCGTGGAGCTGGATGAAGCCGATGACGTCGATGACCTATTTCCATCTGCGTGACGGCACCGGGTGGGTGCGGGTTCAACACGGTGACGGCCATCAGATGCTGGTGCCGTGGCCCCGGCTCGATGGTTGGGATGAAGCGCTGCCAGCCCATGTCGGCAAGCCCCATCCCTCCATCGAGGCGCTGGTGCTGCAGGACCTGATTGACGCCGTCGCGTACCTGCGCGCCCACGGTGAGTGGGAGAAGATGAGCGGTCTGTGGCGCGAAATCGTTGCCGAGATGGCCCGGCGTCGAGGTGAGTGACCTCAGAACCCGTCATTGCGAGCCACCAGTTTCAGGTCTGAACCGCACACGGACCTTGAACCCGCATCGTCATCGCGAGGCCGCAGGCCGCGTGGCGACCCATGCATTTGGGGGCGTGGATTGCGTCACTTCGTTCGCAATGACGACCGCTTCATGGAAAGGCGGCGTAGCCGACGCGGCAGTCCACGCCGGCTACACAGGGGTGGTACCCGTCACACACCACGCCCCCAGACCCAGTTGATTGCCAGCGCAAGATCGATGACTGCCGCAAGCCCGCCCCGCGCTGCGGGGCCCCGGACTATCAGTTGCCCACGTGCATCGTGAACTGCGCCCCATTGGACAGGCGGCATGAGCCGGTGCCCAGGGTGGGCGAGTTCATCTGGTAGCGGCAACTGATGTAGCTGCCCCGATTGCCGGCGCCGTTGGCCACGCCTTCCTTGGAATAGGCGCCGGTGCGGGTGGCCTCGCCGCTGAAGTTCTCTCCGTTGATGGCGGTGCTGAAGGTGCCACGGCCATGCAGGTCGTTGGTGACGATGGCGCTGACCATGCCGTAGCTGGCGGCCAGGTCATTGGCGGGGTACAGCCGCGCCGCAAAGGTCACCGGCTGCGGTGGCGCCGGCGGCGTTTGCACGATCGGTGCCGGGATGTGCACCACCGTGGCCGGTGGCTGGTGTGGATGTACCGGCACCACGTAACAGCCAGTCAAGCTGGTGGCCGTAGCCACCACACCAGCCAGCGTCAGACCACACACCAAACGGGAAGAGGTAAAAACCTTCATACGATTCCAGGTTGCCCAAGCACATGCTTGTGGGGGCAGTGTCTGGCGCGCGCGGCATCAAGTCTCGACCTTCGCGACGAGTTGCCATCGGCGCCACCTTTGGTATCGCGCTACGCCACTCGCCGCGCCATCAGGCCGCCAGCAGTGCGCCGACTTGATGGCGCAATTGCTCGGGCTGCACCTGGCCCGATCGCACCGCCTCGCCGACATTGAGCCCAACCCGGCTGAACATGCCCCGGCGAAACGGCCGCACCATGGCGCCGCCGCGCTCGACGCGGCTGAAATACGAGCCCCACAGATTGGTCAGCGCCATCGGGATCACCGGCACGGTGAGGCCATCGGCCTGCGCGCGCGCCATGATCTTGACGATGCCGCCCTTGAACGCCTGCAACTGGCCGTCGCTGGTGATGCCGCCTTCCGGGAAGATTGCCAGCAGGTCGCCGTCGCGCAGCGTCTGGGCGGCGGCGTCGAAAGCCGCTTGGTAAGCCCGTGGGTCTTCTTTCTGCGAGGCCACCGGGATCGCCTTGGCCAGCTTGAACAACCAGCCCAGCACCGGCACTTTGAAAATACGGTGGTCCATCACGAAGCGGATCGGGCGCGGGCTCGCCGCCATCAGCAGCAGCGCGTCGACGAAGCTCACGTGGTTGCACACCAGCACGGCAGCGCCTTGCACCGGAATGTTCTCGTCGCCCTGCACCTTGAAGCGGTAGACAAAACGCGATGCCACCCAGGCCACAAAGCGCAGCAGGTACTCGGGCACCAGCATGAAGATGTAAAACGCCACCACCGCGTTGGCCAGGCCGGTGAACAGGAAAATCTGCGGAATGGTGAAGCCACTCTTGAGCAGCGCGCCGGCAATCACCGAGCTGCCGATCATGAACAGGGCGTTGAGGATGTTGTTGGCCGCGATGATGCGGGCGCGGTGCGTCGGCTGGCTGCGCAACTGAATCAACGCGTACATGGGCACGCTGTACAGCCCGGCAAACAGGCTCAGCAGGGCCAGGTCGGCCATCACGCGCCAGTGCGCGCTTTGCGCCATGAAGGCAGCAATGCCCATCACCTCGGACGCCGGCAGGCCGTTGGTGGCAAAGTACAGGTCGATTGCAAACACACTCATGCCGATGGCGCCCACCGGCACCAGGCCAATCTCCACATGGCGGCGGCTGAGCATCTCGCACAGCAGCGAGCCGGTGCCGATGCCAATCGAGAACACCACCAGCAACAACGAGGCCACGTTGGCATCACCATGCAACACTTCCTTGGCCAGGCTGGGGAACTGGCTCAAAAACACGGCGCCAAAAAACCACATCCAACTGATGCCCAGCAGCGAGCGAAACACCACCAGGTTGCCGTGCGCCAGCCTCAGGTTGCGCCAGGTCTCACTGATGGGGTTCCAGTTGACTCTCAAACCCGGGTCGGTCGCCGGGGCCTTGGGGATGTAGCCCGCCACGACCCGACCGACGACGGCCATCAGCACGCACGAGATGGCCACCGTCTGGTGGCCGATTTCCGGAATCGCCACCAGCAGGCCGCCGACGATGTTGCCGGACAGGATGGCGACGAAGGTGCCCATCTCCACCATGCCGTTGCCGCCAGTGAGCTCCCGCTCCGACAAAACTTGCGGCAGCAGCGCGAACTTGACCGGCCCGAACAGTGTGGAGTGCAGGCCCATCAAAAAGGTACAAGCCAGCAGCACTGCCACCTGGTCCACGTAGAAGCCGTAGGCAGCCAGCAGCATGATGCCGATCTCCAGGTTCTTGACGAAGCGGATCATCACGGTCTTGTCGTATTTGTCGGTCAACTGTCCGGCAGTGGCCGAGAACAGCAGAAACGGCAGGATGAACAAGGCACCGATCACCAGCCCGGCCATGGCGGGCGCCAGCCAGCTCACGCTGAGCTGGTAGGTCACCATCACGGTGAAGGCGAACTTGAACAGGTTGTCGTTGGCGGCACCGGCGAACTGCGTCCAGAAGAAGGGCGCAAAGCGCCTTTGGCGCAATAACGCGAATTGGTTGGGGTGTTCGCCATGGGTAGTGTCGTTGCTCATGCAGTCTTCCTCGCTCTCTTGAGTTGTTTGCGGTGGATTTTGCCCTGACTGTCACGTGCCGTGGCCGGTAATATTTGCGTGACTCGGGGCCCGTTGTGCAGTATCGGGAGCCGGGTCCGGCGCCAAGCCGTCTTCTTGCCTCAGTGGTGGGTGGTCAACCTTGGGGTATCACCAGCCGATACTTGGCGCGAGGTGCTGGGCCGTGCTTCATGCCCAGCATGCTGCGACTTGAACGAGCTGTCTGCGGCTCCCGATCAGCCGTGTCGGTGAACGTGATGCGCATCCGGCACGTGGGGATGCGCATGTGCCAGTGGTTCATGCCGGTGTCGGTGGCTGTGCTCCCCAGCGGGCATGGGCTCGTGATTGTGCGCGTGGTGTCCGTCGTCATGACGGTGCGCGTGTTCGTGCTCCAGTGCGTCGTGGGCGTGCTCGTGACCGTGGGACTCCGCCAGGTGCAGCACCACGCCGGCCAGCATCAGTGCGCTACCCAGCGCCATTAGGCCGCTGGTCGATCGATCCCCAAGCACCACCGCAAACGCGGCGCCGATGAACGGCGCAAAGGCAAACACCGAGCCCGTGCGCGCCGCACCGAAGGCGCGCTGTGCCAGCAGATAAAAGCGCAGGCTCAGGCCATACCCCGTGGCACCGATGGCGAACAAGGCCAGGGCGGCGCCGACGGATGGCAGCGGTTCGCCAAAGACGACCGCCAGCAGCGACGTTGCGGTGGCACCCAGCAGCGCCTTGACCATCACCACCTGCCCGGGGTCGCGCTCAGCCAGCGCGCGCGACAGGGTGTTGTCCACACCCCAGGCCGCAGTGGCCAGCAGCACGGCCAACAGACCCCACAGTTGTGCGCCGCCGGTGCGTCCCTGTTCGAGTACCAGTACCACACCGCCCGCCAGCAGCAAGGCCATGGCCGTCCAGACCCGCCCGTCCATGGTCTCGTGGTACAGACGCCAGGCCAGCACCGCTGTGAACAAGGCTTCCAGCGTCAGCATCAACGACGCGCTGGTGCCGCTGGTGTGCTGCAACCCCCAGGCCAAAGCCACCGGGCCGACCACGGCACCGAATCCCGCCATGGCCAACAGCCTGGGCAGGTCGGCGCGCTGCAAGCGGGCCTCGCGGTCGACATGCTGGCGCGACAACAGGCCGACCGCGGCAGCCCCGGCGTAAAGCAGCGCCCCCGTGCTGAACGCCCCAAGTCCCACGCCGAACTGCTGCACCAGCGGCGTGCTGACACCAAACAGCGCAGCCGCCAGCAAAGCGAGAAGACCCCCGCGCAGGGCGGGCAGCGTGCGGGCAGACAAAGCCATTACTTCACGGTGAAGCGAACGGTGGTGGCCCGGGCGGACGGGGTCACCAGCTCTGACAGCGCCAACAGGCCTGGTACGGCTACGGTCAACAGTTTGTTCATCATTTTTGGATAGCTCATGATAGCTTGCGGTGCACTGGAACAGACGGCGTCGACCGTTCACACGATCAATCTGGTTCGGGCAGTCGGTCTACACTGCTGCACGTCACCTTCATCCTTGGACCGCCCTTGCCCGTCATTCGCCCGCCCGCACTTTGGCCCACCCTGGCGGCAACAGCGGGCCTGTTCCGCCATGCGCACCCAGGCTTGGGCGAACCGTCCACACTGCCACGCATTGAGCGCGCCATCTCCGCGGCGACACTCGATTCCGCGTGGCTGCACGCCTATCACGACTGCATCGGGCTTGCCAGCGCGCCCAGCGGCACGCTGGCACCTTTGGCGCTTCAACTCGCGGCGGCACCGCTGCACCTGTCGATACTGGCGGATGCGCGCTTTCCGTTTCGAGCGCTGGGACTGGTCCACATGACCCAAAGCGTGACACAGACCCGAGCCATCCCGGCCACTGCCCGCCTGGACCTGCTGGCCTACTGCACCGACGCACGCTGGGAAAAACGTGGCATGAGCTTCTGCCTCGTGACCGAGGCGCGCTGCGATGGCGAACTGGTCTGGCAGGCCCGCACCCGGGCCCTCGCGCCGGGCAAGTCGCTTTGGGTGCCGCCAGCCGATGACAAGCGCGGCAACGAAGTCGGCCCACCTGAAGCTGCTTCACTGCTTTGCGAGCGGACACTGCATGTGCCAGAGTCCTGCGGGCGCCGCTATGCCGCGATCGCCGGCGACCTGAATCCGATTCACCAGCATGCGCTGCTGGCACGCCTCTTTGGCTTCAAGCGCGCAATCATTCACGGCACCTGGACGCTGGCCCGCGCGCTGAGCATGGCCGAATTGCCGCGCAGCACGCCATTCAGTCTGGATGCGTGGTTTCGCCGCCCGGTCTCGCTACCGTCCGACGTGATGGTGAGGGCATGGGCGGGCCACGGCGAGCTGCGGCACACAGCCGTGGTGTCCAGCCCGGACGGCGCGACGACTTACCTGAACATACAGTTGACTGAGTCGGCCGTCTTAGCCTGACGCGGGCCTATTTGCCAGGCAATACAGGGGTCTGCCGGCTGCGCCACAGCGCCCAGGCGTCATTGCCAATCGCGGCGACAAACGCAACCCAGATGACGGGCAGGGCGAAGGTCGAAGCCGACGACACCGCGCCACTGGCGCGCACCACCAGCAGCGTGACGAGTGTCACCAGCACGACCACACCGTACCCCAGAACCGCCCTCTTCGAGACCGGGATTCGCCCATCCGAAACCAGGGCCACGATGAACCGGAGAAACGGCCAGAAGACCGGTATCGCGAAGTTGATCAACCACGCTGCGGGCGAGTTCATGAAAGTGCCTCTCAATGCTGATGCGTGAACCCCTGCACACGCCAAAGACTATTATAGTATCTCGATGCATGAATTGCTCAACCCGGTGCGCGGCGCAGCGTGCGGCTCAGCAGCACCACCGGGATCAGGCCCACCAGCACCAGGGCCAGCGAGGGCAAGGCGGCCTCGCCCAGCCGCTCGTCGCGCGCCAACTGGTAGGCCACCACGGCCAGCGTGTCGCTGTCAAAGGGGCGCAGCACCATGGTGGCGGGCAGCTCCTTCATCACGTCCACAAACACCAGCAGCGCCGCCGCCGCTGTGGAGCGCTTGAGTAGCGGCCAATGCACGCGGCGTAACACGGCAGAACCCCGCGCGCCCAGCAGGCGTGCCGAGTCGTCGTAACTTTGGGGAATGCGCGCGTAACCACTTTGAACCGATTGCAGTGCCACGGCGCAGAAACGCACCAGGTAGGCCCACACCAGCCCGGCCGAAGTTGCCGTCAGCACGTAGCCGACACCACTGTCGGGCCATGCCGCCTGGACCCACCCTACCGGCAGCAGCAAGCCCACCACGATCACCGCCCCCGGCACCGCGTAACCGAGGCTGACCAACTGAACGGCCCAGCGCGTGGGCCCATCGGGTCGGCTGCGCAGGCCAAACGCCAGCAGCAAGGCCACGCCAACCGCCAAGATCGCACTCAGGGCGCCCAGACGCAAGCTGTTCCAGCTCCAGCCCAGAAATTGACCCCACGACAGCACCGACCAGTCGGCAACCAAGGGGCGCAGCATGAACAATACCGGCAGCACAAAACCCATCAGGAAGGGCACACCACACACCAGCCACGCCAGCGCCACGCGGCGGCCCTCCAGGAACACCGGGCGGCCCTCGGCCGAGCCGGCACGCGCGCCCTTGGTGGCCGAGAACCGCAGGCGCCGCCGCGCGCGGCGCTCCAGCCACAGCAACACGGCCACCAGCACCAGCAGCATGGTGGCCAACTGGGCCGCAGCAATGCGGTTGTCCATCGACAACCAGGCCTTGTAAATCCCGGCGGTGAAGGTCTGGATGCCGAAGTAACTGGACACCCCGTAGTCAGCCAGGGTCTCCATCAGCGCCAGCGCCACACCGGCGGCCACGGCCGGTCGCGCCAGCGGCAATGCGACCTGAAGGATACGTCGGCGCAAGGGCGCGCCCAGCAATCGCGCCGCCTCCATCAATTGTGACGCGCTTTCGCCCAGGGCCGTGCGCACCAACAGATAGACATAGGGGTACAGCGCGAAGGTGAAGACCCAGGCGGCGCCAGCGGTGTTGCGGATCTCGGGAAAGACCCGGCCTTCCAACGACAAGCCGGCGCGCAGCGCCGTCTGCAACGGCCCGCTGAACTGCAGAAAGTCGGTGTACGCATAGGCCACGACATAAGCCGGCATCGCCAAGGGCAACAGCAAAGCCCACTCAAAGAACCGTCGGCCGGGAAACTCAAACAGCGTCACCGCGACCGCCGTGGACAGGCCAACCAACACCACGCCCAAGGCGACCGCGAGACACAAAATCAAGGTGGTGCCAATGTAGTCCGGCAGCACCGTCTGCGCCATTTCACGAAGAATCTGCAAGGAGCCGGCCTCACCAATGGAGCCCCACGAGGCAAACACCGCCAGCACCGGCATCATGAAGACCGCAGTCAACAGAATGAACAGCAACTGTCTCAGACGCACGGCCAGCATGGGGAGGGAACTTGACTTCATGTAAATGAGAATTGTAAGTATCTACAATGGTCCTCATGTTTTTGGAAGTCTCACAGCTCAGCGTCTCCTACGCGGGCGCCTTGCAACCTGCCGTGAACCAGGTGTCATTCGGTTTGCCGGCAGGAGACATTGGCGTGCTGATCGGTCCATCCGGCTGCGGCAAGACCACACTGCTGCGCGCCGTGGCCGGGCTGGAGCGCGTCAGCGCCGGGCAGATCAGACTGAGTGGCCAAGTGGTCAGCAGCGCCACCGCCAACGTGGCGCCGGAGGCACGTCACATCGGTATGGTGTTTCAGGATTACGCGCTGTTTCCGCACCTGAACGTGGGCCGCAATGTGGGCTTTGGGATTGCGCATCTGAGCAAGCCCGATCGGTCGCAGCGCATTGCCGAAGTCCTGGAGTTGGTGGGTCTGGCGGGGCAGGAACAGCGCCATCCGCATGAACTCTCAGGGGGCCAGCAGCAGCGTGTGGCCTTGGCGCGCGCACTGGCACCCCGGCCGCAATTGCTGCTGCTCGACGAGCCCTTCTCCAACCTGGACGTGGAATTGCGTGAGCGGCTGGCGCATGAAGTTCGCAGCATCCTCAAGGCCGCCAAGACCACCGCCTTGCTGGTGACGCACGATCAATTGGAAGCCTTCGCCATTGGCGACACGATTGGTGTGATGCAGCAGGGACACTTGCACCAGTGGGACGATGCCTACACGCTGTACCACCGCCCCGCAACCCGCTTTGTGGCGGAGTTCATCGGTCACGGCGTGTTTGCGCCGGCCGTGATCCGCCAGGTGAACAACCAAGTAGTGGTGCAGACTCCGCTGGGCGATCTCACCGATGTGGCGGAGTGTCCGCTGAGCTGCGCCTTCTCGGGCGGCGCCTGCGACGTGTTGCTGCGCGCCGACGACATCGTGCATGACGACAACGCACCGATCAAGGCCGAGATCGTCCGCAAGGCGTTTCGCGGCTCGGAGTTTCTCTACACACTGCGTCTGGACAGCGGCGACACGGTGCTGGCGCATGTGCCCAGCCACCATGACCACCGAATCGGTGAACGCATCGGCATTCGCGCCGAGGTGGACCATGTGGTGACCTTCAACCGCGCCTGTCCGCGCGATGGTGAGGCGGTTTGCCGCATGCCCTGCAAACACAGCAGCCGACCGGATACGGCCACAGCGCCTACTCAGGTCGTGACGCTGGTCAGGAAAGAACGCGTCGCCGCCAACTAAGCAGGGTTTAGAGCAAGAGCGCTAGGCGTGAAAGGCCACGTGCCCGGCAACCACCGTGCAGCGCGCACGGCCGCGCAGCTCGTAGCTTGAAAACGGCGTGTGCTTGCCCTGACTGCGCAAGGCCGGCGCGCTGGCCAACCACTCCGCGTTGGGGTCGAACACGCACAGGTCGGCCGCGCCACCCACAGCCAGGCGCCCCACGCTGCCCTGCAATCGGCCCAGGGACGCACCCAGCACACTGGCGGGGCCACTGGTCACCGTGGCCAGCGCGCGGCCCAGGTCAACGCCGTCTTGCTGGCTCCACTTCAGCGCCAGGCTGAGCAGCAGTTCGACGCCCGTGGCGCCCGGCTCCGCCTCGGCAAAGGGCAGCGCCTTGGCGTCCTCATCCACCGGCGTGTGGTCAGACACCAGCGCGTCGATGGTGCCATCGGCCAGCGCGGCGCGCAGGGCGTCGCGGTCACGTTGCTGGCGCAGCGGTGGATTAAGCCGGGCGCGGCTGTCGAAGTAGCCAATGTCATTGTCGGTCAGATGCAGGGAATTGATGCTGACATCGCAACTCAGCTTCAAACCATCGGCCTTGGCCTGGCGCACCAGGGCGACGCCGGCCGCGCTGCTGAGGCGACACAGGTGAACCCGCGCCCCGGTCGCGTGCATCAAATCGAAGATCGTATGCAGGGCGATGGTTTCGGCCGCCACCGGCACGCCGGAGAGCCCCATGCGTGTCGCCAGCGCGCCGCTGGCGGCGACGCCCTTGCCAAGGTGCAACTCTTGTGGACGCAGCCACACCGTGTAGCCAAAGGTGCTGGCGTACTGCAGCGCGCGCTGCAGTACCTGGGTGTTGGCAAGCGGCACCTCGGCCTGGCTAAAAGCCACACAGCCGGAGTCGGTCAGTTCCAGCATTTCGGTCAGCGTTTCGCCCGCCAAGCCCCGCGTCAGCGCGCCGACCGGGAAGATCCGCGCCAAGTGCAGCTTCTCGGCCCGGTAACGCAACATTTCAACCAGCCCGGGCTCGTCAAGCACCGGATCGGTGTCCGGCGGACAGGCCAGCGTGGTCACGCCACCGGCCACGGCGGCGGCCAGTTCGGAAGCCAGCATGCCCTCGTGCTCATGGCCGGGCTCGCCCAGGCGCACCGCCAGGTCCACCAGGCCCGGCACCACTACGCAACCAACCGCATCCAGCACACGATCGGGCTTGAAGTCGGCGCCGATCGCGCCGACGGCGCTCACCACGCCGTGGCTCACTGCCACGTCAGCCAACTGGTCGTAGCCGCTGGCTGGATCGATCACGCGGCCACCCTTGATCAGCAAGTTCATGTCATGTCTCAATCAGTTAATTCAGCGTCAGCACATTCAGTTGGGGACAGCGCCGGGGTCGGTCCCACACGGACTCACGCATCGTTGCCCGCCACAATGCTCATCACCGCCATCCGTACCGCGATGCCAAAACTCACCTGCGGCAGGATCACACTCTGCACGCCATCGACCACGGCCGAGTCGATCTCGACGCCCCGGTTAATCGGTCCAGGGTGCATCACGATCGCGTCGGGCTTGGCCAATTGCAGCTTCTCCGGTGTCAGGCCATAACTCTTGAAGAACTCCTGGCTGGACGGCAGCAAGGCGCCGCTCATGCGTTCGTTTTGGAGACGCAACATGATCACCACATCACAGTCGCGAATGCCCTCCTCCAGCGTGTGGCACACACGCACCCCCATCTGTGCCAAGTCGGGGGGAACCAGCGTCTTGGGACCCACCACCCGAACCTCGGCACAGCCCAGCGTGGTGAGCGCGTGAATGTCCGAGCGTGCCACGCGGGAGTGCAGCACATCGCCGACGATGGCCACCGTCAGGTTGGAGAAGTCCTTCTTGTAGTGCCGGATGGTGTACATGTCCAGCAGCCCCTGCGTCGGATGCGCGTGCCGGCCGTCGCCGGCGTTGATCACGTGCACATGCGGCGCGACGTGCTGAGCGATCAGGTAGGGCGCGCCCGACTCGCTGTGGCGCACCACGAACAGGTCGGCCGCCATGGCGCTCAGGTTGGCGATGGTGTCCAGTAGCGACTCGCCCTTGGAGGCCGAGGAGCGGGCGATGTCCAGGTTGATCACGTCGGCGCTGAGGCGCTTGGCGGCGATCTCGAAGGTGGTGCGTGTCCGCGTGGAGTTCTCGAAGAAGAGGTTGAAAACACTTTTGCCCCGAAGCAGCGGCACCTTCTTGACCTCACGGTCATTCACGCTGACGAAGTTGGCCGCCGTGTCCAGCACCTGCGTCAGGATGCTCTTGGGTAGCCCTTCGGTAGACAGCAGGTGAATCAGCTCACCGTTTTTGTTGAGTTGCGGATTGCGTTTGTAGAGCATGGCAGGCTACCGATTCTTCACATCAAAGCTGAACGCACCGGTCTCGCTGCGCGCCAGGGCCAGCGACTGGTTGGCAGGCAGGCTGATGCGCGCCGCGCAAAAGTCCGCCTGGATCGGCAACTCGCGCCCGCCCCGGTCCACCAGCACGGCCAATTTGACGCTGGCCGGGCGACCAAAATCAAACAGCTCGTTGATCACCGCACGAATGGTGCGGCCCGTGTACAGGACATCATCCAGAATCAGGATGTGCGCGCCATTGACGTCAAACGACAGTTGCGTCTGCGCTGCAGCGGTCATGCCACGCTGACCATAGTCGTCGCGATGCAGCGCCGATGTCAGAATGCCCGCGGTGGTGGTGAGCCCCAAGTCCTGACTCAGGCGCTGCGCCAGCCAGACTCCGCCAGAGCTCACGCCCGCCAGGTGCATCTCCGCTCGCCACATGGCACGCACGCCGGACAACAAATCCAGGTACAACGCCTGCGCATCCAGCGCGAGTGTGCTCATGAAAGACTCCTCAAGAATTGTTCCAGGATGATGCAGGCAGCCATCGCATCGGCATCCTTGGCGCTGCGTTCCAGCGCCTCGGTGGTGCTGTACCGTTCGTCCACCTCAAACACCGGCAGCTTGAATCGCCCCTGCAACTGCCGTGCAAAGCGCCGCGCACGCACCGTGTTCTCGTGCTCGGCGCCATCGGGGTGAAAGGGCACGCCCACCACCAGTGCATCGGGTTGCCAGGCTCGCAACTGTTCGGCGATCTTCGCGAAACGCGCGTCGCCTTCAGCGGCAATGGTGCCCTGCGGTTGGGCCGTGCCCAACAGCCGATTTCCCACCGCAAAGCCGGTTCGCTTCAGACCAAAATCGAGAGCCAAAAAAGTCTGCAGGCCGACCGCAATCGCAGGTGTTGGCGCGGCCGACAACCGACTCATGCCCGCCCGGCCCCCGGCGACAGCATCCAGGACTCAAAACCGAGCAGCGACAAGGCCTTGTCGTAGCGCTGCGCAACCGGTGTGTTGAAGATCACCTCGCGGTCGGCTGCCACCGTGAGCCAGCTGTTCTCGCACAACTCGGACTCCAGCTGACCCTCGCCCCAGGCCGAGTAGCCCAGTGAGACCAGCACCTTGCGGGGACCGGCGCCCGTTGAGAGGGCTTCAAGCACGTCTTTGGAGGTGGTCATCTCCAATCCGCCTGGAATACTGAGCGTGGATGCGTAAACCGATTCGCCGGTGACATCGCCTTCGGCGCCAATCGACTCGTGCAACACAAAGCCGCGCTCGGTCTGAACCGGTCCGCCCTGGAACACCGGGCTGTGCGCCAGGTCAACCCGACGCAAGGGCAGCTCCACCTTGTCGAACAAGCGCTGCAGATCAATGTCGCTGGGTTTGTTGATGACGAGGCCAAGCGCCCCGCGTTCGCTGTGCTCGCACAGGTACACCACACTGCGCGAGAAAGCCGCATCTTCCAGTCCGGGCATGGCGATCAGAAAGTGATTCGTCAAATTAATGAGCGCAGAATCGGTGGACATGGGCCAATTTTAGCGGTGATCATGCAAAAGCAATTCGAGCACGGTTTGGTGTGGTTCCGCCGGGATCTGCGCGTACAGGACAACGCCGCGCTGTGTCTGGCACTGCAGCGCTGCCACCGCGTGCACTGCGTCTTCGTCTTTGACCGCGCCACCCTGGACCCTTTGCCGCGCACCGACCGGCGCGTGGAATTCATCCGCGAATCGCTGTGCCAGCTCGACTTGGACCTGCGCGCTCTGAGCGGCAAGCCCCATGCCGGACTGATCGTGCGCCATGGGCAGGCCAGCCATGAAGTCGCAACCCTGGCACAGGCGCTGGGCGTGCAGGCAGTCTTTGCCGCCAAGGACTACGAACCCCAGACCCGGGCGCGAGATGCCGCCACGCTAGGGGCCTTGGCCGACATTGGCGTGGCAATGCTGCTTTGCAAGGACCACGTGATCTTTGAGGAACAGGAGTTGTTGACCCAAGCCGGCAAGCCGTTTGCGGTGTTCACACCCTACAAGAACAAGTGGCTGGCAAACGTGACGCCGGCGCACCTGCTTGACCACGACGCCCAACCCATGGCCGGGGGCTTGGCCGAGCGACCCCGCGCATGGCGTCTGCCGGTACCCACACTGGCCGACATCGGCTTTTGTGCCAACACCGGGTCGCCACTGCAGCTTGCCAGCGGCGAGAGCGGTGCGAACCACCTGCTAAGCGACTTTCTGACGCGCATGGACCGCTATGACGAAACACGCGACTACCCGGCCATCAAGGGTCCGAGCTACCTCAGTGTGCACCTGCGGTTCGGCACGGTCTCGATTCGCCGGCTTGCCGCTGCGGCGCTGCAGCGAAGTCAGCAGGGCAGCCATGGCGCCTCGGTCTGGCTCGGGGAACTGATCTGGCGCGATTTCTATTCCCAGATCCTGGCAAACCATCCGCATGTGGTGGACGGCTCGTTCAAGCCCGCCTACGACGCGATTGCCTGGGAGCACGGCGCGCACGCGCAGGGCTTGTTCCGGGCCTGGTGTGAAGGCCGCACCGGCTACCCCCTGGTTGATGCCGCGATGGCCCAGCTCAACCAGACCGGCTACATGCACAACCGCCTGCGCATGGTGGCCGCCAGCTTTCTGGTCAAGGATCTGGGCATTGACTGGCGCTGGGGTGAAAGCTACTTTGCGCAACAGCTCAACGACTTCGATCTGGCTGCCAACAACGGTGGCTGGCAGTGGGTGAGTTCCAGCGGCTGCGACGCACAGCCCTACTTTCGAATCTTCAATCCGGTCAGCCAGAGCGAGAAGTTCGATCCGCAGGGCAAGTTCATCCGGCGCTACCTGCCTCAACTGGCTGGTCTGTCCGATGCCGCGATCCACGCTCCTTGGCTGGCCAAGGCGGCCGAGCTGGCTTCAGCGGGGGTCCGCCTCGGGCAGGACTACCCGGAACCCATCGTGCAACATGCGCAGGCCCGCACCCGAACTCTGCTGCGCTACGCGGTAGTCAAGTGAGCGCTTGACGCGGTCAACTGGTAAGCCAAGCCACCAGCGCCCGACCGGCGGACCAGCGAAGGGGACCGGCTAGACCCTGGCGTCAAGCGTCAATGGTGCTCGCGCAATACTGGCGGACCAAGCCGATCAGTTCTTCTTCGGAGTAGGGCTTACCGAGGTAATGGTTAACCCCGAGTTCGCGTGCATGCTCGCGGTGCTTCTCGGCAATGCGAGACGTGATCATGATGATCGGCAGGTCGCGCAGCTTGGCATCACCCCGAATGTTGCGGGCCAGATCAAAGCCGTCCATGCGGGGCATTTCGATATCGGACAACACCACCGATGGTTTTTCTTCCTGCAAACGTTCAAGCGCTTGCAAACCGTCGGCGGCCATCACGACACGGAAGCCCTCGCGCTTGAGCAGGCGCTGGGTAACACGGCGCACCGTGATCGAGTCGTCCACCACCAGGATCAAAGGCACCTGATTGACAACCGTCATCGCCGTCGGATGCCCAACGTCGCCGACCTTTGTACCCGAGGCGGCGGCACTGGCCGCTGCCGAACGGATCGCCTCGGCACGCAGCAGCCGGGCCTGGTTGCCGTACACGGCCGCCAGCGCCACCGGGTTGTAAATCAGCACCACCGCACCCGAAGCCAGCACTGACATACCGGACAAACCCGGCAGACGGGACAACTGGGGTCCCAGGTTCTTGACCACAACTTCCTGGTTGCCCAGCACCTCATCCATGTGTGCGGCCAGGCGCTGCCCGGCGCTTCTGAAGATCGCCACGGGTAGGGTCTTGGTTCGGGCCTCGTTGCTTTGAACCGATGACTGCAGCAACGCACCCGCCCAGAAGAAAGGCACCTGCTCGCCGCCGTACTCGAACACATCGGTCTGGTAGGCACGCTCAAGCTCGGCCACCGGGACCCGGCGCACGATTTCAATCAGGTTGGCGGGCACGCCAATCACCAACTCACCCACCCGCAACATCACCACCTGCGTCACCGCAGTGGTAAGTGGCAATACCAGTTTGAACCGTGTGCCCTTGCCCGCTTGCGAGCTGGTCTCGATGCGGCCACCCAAAGCACTGACCTCGGACCGCACCACATCCATGCCAATGCCGCGCCCGGACAACTCGGTAACCTGCGATGCGGTCGAAAAACCAGGGGTGAAGATCAGATTAGCAACCTCGGCGTCGCTCAGCACCTCACCGTCCTTGATCTGCCCCGAGGCCAGCGCCTTCTCACGAATGCGCTCGAGGTCCAGCCCCGCGCCATCATCCGAGAACTCAACCGTGACGTCGTTGCTCTGTTGATTCAAATTGATGGTGATGGTGCCCGCGGCAGGTTTGCCAAGCCGTTCGCGCAGCGCCGGTTCTTCGATGCCGTGCGCCACGGCATTGCGAAGCACGTGCTCGAACGCCGGCGCCATGCGATCCAGAACGCCGCGGTCCATATCGAGTGAGCCGCCAACGATGTCAAGTTTGACCTGCTTGCCAGAATCCTTGGAGGCCTGCCGAACCACCCCGTAAAGGCGCTCCGAAATACCCTCGAACTCCACCATGCGGGTACGCAACAGATCACGCTGCAGCTCCCGCGCCTGACGTCCTTGGGCGATCAAATCGTCCTCGGTGCCCTCCACCGTGCGTTGCAGGTTGCGCTGCACCGTGGCCACGTCGTGAACCGACTCGGCCATCATGCGGGTGAGCTCTTGCACCCGGGTGAATCGGTCAAATTCAAGCGGATCGAAACCCTGCGCGGAATCCTTGGCCTGGGCCAGGCGGGACTGCATCTGTGACTCGGACTGAAGCTCGATGTCACGCAGTTGATGGCGCAGCCGGTCGAGATTGCCTGACAACTCGCCCAGCGAGCCGCGCAACTGACCGAGTCGAGCCTCCAGGCGCGAACGCGTGATCATGACCTCGCCGGCCTGATTGACCAGTCGATCCAGCAGCAGTGAGCGCACGCGCACCGACTGGTTGCTGGCGGCCCGCATCGGTGCCAAAGGCGCAGCCATCGGCGCCAGCATGGTGGCAAACGCGCGCGCCACCGGCTCGGCTGGAGTGGGCGCGACGGCAGCCAGGTCCACCACGGGTCCCGCGTCCACTTGGGGCGCTGCAGCGACCTGCTCCAATCGCTCAAGTGGCACCTCTTCGGGCCGACTCAACAACTGCTCAGGTACGGCACGCAGGGCGTCAAAGTTGACTTGGATGGCATCGAAGCGGACCAGCAAGGGGTCGATCTGCGCGCTTTGCAGGAATTCGGTACCAAGTTGCTCAATCACCGACTCCATGCGGTGGGTCATTTCACCGAGTCGGTTGGCGCCGGCCAGTCGAGCACTGCCTTTTAGCGTGTGCAACACGCGCAGGGCCTCGCTGCGCGCGCTCAGATTGTCGGGTCGGGCAGTCCACTGGCGCAAAGCGCCGCCGAGCTTGGGCATCAACTCCAGCGCCTCCTCCTCAAAGATCGGGAACAGGTCAGCGTCCAGAGCATCGATGGCGTCAAATTCTTCTTCCTGCTCCTCGATCAAGGCGCGTCGTGGGGCCTCGACGGCCTGGGCGTGAACCGGTTGCGCCGCCGCGACCGCCACCACCGATGGTGGCGCCGCTACAGGGGCCTGCTCGGGCGCAACAGGTTCGAGATGCCCCGGCCAGGTGATGGCAGCGTCTGGATCCGGCACCGCAGTCGGTAGTTCCGTGTCTGTCGTGGAATCCGGGGCGTCCGCCGAGGCGGCCACAAACTCGGTCTCCAGAATGGTCTTGAGCGCATCGAGCAATCGACGGTCCGGCTCCTTCAGGAAGCCTGCGGCAAACTGATGCAACAGCCTGCGAATTTCGTCAGCCGACTCGACTGCCACCCGCGCATGCTCAGGGCTGCCCTGCGCATGCAGTTGCAGATGCTGCAAAGCCTGCTCCAACGCCCGCGCGATGTCGGACAGGGCCATGAAGCCCACCGTGGCCGAGCTTCCTGACAGGGAGTGCGCCAAGCCAATCACAGAGTCCGGCACCAGCCGGTGCAGTTCCATCTCCCATTCGCCCAACTCCGTCAACAGCCGCCGTGACCATTCGTCGGCCTCGTTGAGGTACACGTTGTACAGCGGGATGTTGATGCGCAGTGTCCCAATAACCTTGACCTGTTCATCGACTTCAGCCGGTTCCGAAACGACCGCAGGCTCCTCTTCGGCCGAATGTGCTTCTTCGATCACAGGCGCATCTTCGACCGCAGATACTTCTTCGGTCACAGGTGCTTCTTCGACCACGGGGACGACATCGGCCTGATCCATCACTAGCGCCGGCAGTGCCTCCTCTTCATGCGGCAATGCCCACTCGGCGGCCACCGCAGGCGCCTCAGCGGGAACCTCGTCCAGAGGAACCTGCGCGGTATCAGGCGCTTGCTCGGCCTGCTCGGGCTCGACAGGCGTGGCCACAACGCTTTCAAAATCGATGTCGTCCAGGCCAAGGTCGGGAAACTCGGACGCACCGGCCTCGCCCTGCGCGTGGGCAACACCCGCCGGCTCGAGAATCTTGGTGGGCTCGAATACAAACGGAACATCCGACACAGGTTCGGTGGGCGCGGGCGCTACCGCCTGCGCCTCAAAGGCCTGCGTCGCCTCATAGAATTCAGTCGCCGATGGCACTGCCACCGATAGCGGCTCGGTCCGCTCTGGCTCCGCCACCGAGGCACCGGGAATCTGGAGCGCAACGACTTGGCGGTGCAGCCGCAGACCGTCCGCTGCTTCGCGAAAGGGCGCTGCACTCCAATGCCCGTCGGTATTGACAGCAATATCTTCGACCCACCTGCCGAACCCTCGCATTGCTTCACCCGAAAGGGCGAGCAACTCCGGACTGGCAGGCTTTTGGTCAGCCAGCCAGGTATTGAGCAACTGCTCCAAGGACCAGGCGGCCTCACCCAACTCATTGAGGCCCACCATGCGCGAGCTGCCCTTGAGTGTGTGGAACGCGCGGCGTAGCGTGGTCTGCTGACCCAGATCGGATGGTTCTTCAACCAACTCACCAATCGCCTCAAGTCCGGTCTCAACGACTTCGCGCGCCTCCTCCAGGAAAATATCCCTGAGTTCGGTCTCGTCATCGTCTTCCATGCCCGAACTGGGTGCCACGGCCGCGGGCGCCACGACCGCCACAGGTGGCGCAACGAACGGTGCCGCGGGCGCGACGGGCGCCTCGGCCACGGCTGCTTCGCGCGGGGGCGTTGCCTCGCGCACCGGCGGCTCGACAGCCACCGTAGCGGGCACTTGCACCAATGCCGGCGCTTGGGGCTCCGGCGCCTTTTCGCGTCCCATCAAGGGTTTGAATTCTCCCAGGTCCTCGTCGTACACGAACAGCTTTTTGGCCAGCGCGCGCTGGTAGCTCAACATGTCAATCAGGAAGCCGATGGCGCCAAGGCTGTTGCCCAATTTCTCAAAGATGCCGCCACGGGCCGACTCCAGATCGACATCGTCCACCAGGAATTTTTCGACACTGGTGCGCATGCGCAAGGCGGCCAGCGAAGCCTGCTCAAGACCGAGCACGGAAAACACGCCGCGCATTTGCGCCAACTGGCTTGGCACCTCATGCAGGGGCGACTTGTCCTGCGGACTGCGGAAGAACTGGTCCAACGCCCTTTCCACCTCACCCAAGGTAGTCCGCAATTCGGCGACAACGCTGCCCATCGTCTGGCGATCGCTGACCCGGCGGTAAAGCTCCTCCATCCAGCCTTCCAGCGCTTCGGGCTGCCCCCCGGCGATGACATGGTCGAGTCGCTGCGCCAGACGCACACTGCGCTCCAGCATGTGCGAATCGGTCGGATCGATGTCATCGTAGGCCGCGTCGAGGTAGAGCACCGATGTGGCCACCTCCATCGCCAAGGCAGGCGTCGGCGGCTCGGCCGAGCGCACGGTCGCCTCGATGGCGCGGATCATGGCCCGTGCCAAGTCCCCGCTCTCGGGGTGCAGTTTGATGATCGAATCAGCCACCAGGCTGAACTGGTCGGTAGCAACCTTGAACCGGTTGGTGTCGCCACCGGCCAACGCAGACCAGGTCTCGGTTGCCGCCGCAATGCGCTTGCGTGCCTGCACCAGCACCGCCGGATCGTAACGGCCGAACTGAGGTGACTCATAGCTGACCGGATTCGAGCCGCTCAGGCCGTAGGCCGCCCGCACCGCCGCCAGTACCGGCGCTTTTTGAATCTCGGTCGGACCCGCCTGAGCACAGAAGAACAACAAGTCCTGCGCGAGCCGGTCAGAAACCGCCGGGTCACCTTTGGCCAGTGTCCGGTACTGGAACAACACCCGCGAAGCCGCGCGCTTGCCATACACGTCAACCGGACCCAGGCCAAGCGCAAGTGCTTCAAAATAGGCAGCACAGATCTTCCAGAAGGCCCTCGGCTCAAGCTCGGTCTGCGCCTGGGCAAACCCTAGACTGATGTCGCGCATCGTTGCGGCCGCCTCGGCATCTCCGGTCTGCACAACCTTGAGAATTGATCGATCCAAGCTGGCCCGGGAAGCCTGGTCGTATCCGAGCGCAGCGGTCTTGAGAGACAGCGAAACGTCGATCCAGCGCCAGGAAATCTGCCACAGGTCGGCCGGATGCACGCGCTCAACCCCGATCAGCTCCACCACATCCCGGTACTGCGGAAACAAGGCAACGGAAGACGCTACTTTGCCCTTGAGAACACCTTCGAGGTACTCCGACAACGCAAAACTGGCGCGCTCCACCTTGTTGGCCGCGTCATCGCTACACAGCTCAGGGCGCTGCACGAACTTCTGCGCCAGCGCTTCCATCGCTTTGAGCAGCTTTGCCGGCTCACTCAGTCCAACCATCTCCAGAGCGCCCACCGCTTGATGCAGTTGCTGGCGGGCAATGCGCAATTGACTGGAATCCAATGCAGCGAGGTCGGAGCCGCGCGCCAATTCAGCGTCGCGAACAAAACGGCGCAGTGCCTTGGTTGCGCCTTCCAGCGACTTTCGAAGCTCGTCCAGAACCCAGGCCAGTGGCCCCAGATCATTGACGGCAATGTCATTGTCGCCCGTTGGGGCAGCGTTCGGTTGCATGGGGTCGTGCACTCCTGCGGATGACAAAATCAGGCCGATCGAACTCAAGCAATCTTGAACCGCGATACCGATTCACGCAGCTCATCGGCCATGCGGGAAAGCTCCCGCACCTGCGCGGCGGTAGAGCGCGTGCCCTCGCCAGTCTGCTCGGTCACCGCAAAAATGTGCTGAATGTTATCGGCCACGACATTGGCAAGAGTGGCCTCCCGAGAGGTTGAACTAGAGATCTGCTCAATCAGTTCAGCCAGTCGGCGCGACACCTGGTCAATCTCGGTCAGCGCAGTACCCGCGTTGTCCGACAGCTTGGCTCCTTCGACCACACCCTGGGTCGAACGCTCCATGGCGCCCACCGCATCCTGGGTGTCGGTCTGAATCGCCTTCACCAGGGCCGAAATCTGCCGCGTCGCATCCGCCGAGCGCTCAGCCAGTCGCTGCACTTCTTCGGCCACCACCGAGAAGCCTCGTCCGGCTTCACCGGCCGACGCCGCCTGAATGGCAGCATTCAAGGCCAGCACGTTGGTTTGCTCGGTAATGTCCGAAATCAGTTCGGTAATTTCACCAATCTCCTGCGAGGACTCGCCCAGTCGCTTGATCCGCTTGGAGGTTTCCTGAATCTGGTCACGAATGGAGTTCATACCGCCGATGGCGTTTTGCACCGCTTGCAGGCCCACTTCGGCGGCTTGCAGCGATTGCCGCGCCACCGCTGCCGATTCCTGCGCCTGTACCGACACTTCATTGATTCGGGAAGCCATGTCCACGACCGACTTGCCGGTTTCCCGGATCTCGTGCAACTGCTCGTTGGAAGCCGCCAACAGCTCGGTGGAGGTTGTATCCACGTCCGCCGTCGTCTGCGCCACCCGGGTTGCCGTGCTTTGCACGTTGCCCACCAGCGAGCGCAACTCCTCAACCGTGTAGTTGACCGAGTCGGCAATGGCGCCAGTGATGTCCTCGGTCACCGTCGCTTCCTGCGTCAAGTCACCCTCAGCCACCGTCTGCAACTCATTCATCAATCGCAAAATGGCGGCCTGGTTGGCATCGTTGACCCGCTTGGCCTCTTGTTCCAGCCGCTCCGCATCCAGACGCCGCGCGTCGGCAGCTACCTGACGCGTCTGGCTGTCGAGCAACTGAACGCGCGACAGACCTGCGGCAAGAACCACTGCCAACACCACCAGAATCGCAAACATGGCGAACGAGAACCCGCCAAATCCGGTGCGCCCCGACAGCTTGCCCTGCAGCTCCTCGAGACCGCGTCGCAGCGGCTCGCTGTCGGCAATGATCGCCGCCTGTGCTTCACGGGCGGACACCAGCCCCTGCAAATTCCCGAGAATCGCGCCGGCTTGTGTTCGTGTTTCCTCATACAGCTTGATGAGCGCCACCAACTGCTCCTTGGTCTGCGCATCCCGAGATGCGTTCAGGCGCAACTCGGGACTACCCTCCAGCAAGCCCTGCGCAATTTCCTTGAACGAATTCAAGTCCTTGCCCAGCAAGAACACCGCCTCCGGGCTCACGCCTTCGACCGTCAGGAACTCGTTTGAAGACTTTCCGATTCGCTGCGTCAACATCACCAACTGACCGGCTGCGGAGATCTCGGTGGAGGGCGCGTTTTGCTGCAGTTTCAGGGACGAGACGGTCTCGGCAATCTCCAGCAGATCCGATGACTGGCGGTTAATCAGGCGCAGCGCAGCGCCAACCTGGGTCAGGATCTTCTGTTGTCCCATGACCGTTGCGGCGTTCTTCTCGGCTCGCTCCATCAGCGGTGTCACTTTGGTCAGTTCGGGCTGGAATGACTCATCCACGGGGTCGATGTTCAGCGCGCTGTCGCCCGATTTCAGGCCACGCACCGTCTTGGCCAGCACGTCCGAACTCTCCTTCACGTCCGGAAACGCCTGTGCGCCGCCAACGAGTGCCTGCGACACCGATTTGGCAAGGCGCTGCGACTGCATCAACCCCTGACCGGTCGCATTGAGCTGTTGGGCAACCTTGTCGGCCTGATTCAGCGTGAAGAAAGTCAAGCCGGCCAATCCCGCCAGGGCCAGACCGAGCAGAATCATCAGCGTGCGCTGATGCTGGCCGACGGTCTTCTTGCCGAGCACCGGCAACTCAATCAGGTCAGCATCCTCCACCCGTGTTTCCGCCACGGGCGCGTCATCAGGTTTGATGCTCGCCCCCATGGGCTTGATCTCATCGGTGTCAAGGTGGGCCTGGACCTGTTCGGTCACCAGCATGCCCATGGTGCCATCCGGCACCGCTTCGGGCATTGCCAGGCTCAACCTGGAGTCATGCTCGGACGGCGCATCGTTCTTGGAGAACAGTTTCTTGAATTGATCAACGACGGACATGATGAAACCTTAGGTAGAAACTTAAACGCTGATGCTCAAAAACGAAGCGAACTGGGACAGGGACCGCAGGTTGATCTCCTGCCAGTCGGCACCCCCGAGATCACGGTAGCGGTTGCCAAAATACACCGGGGAGCCTTCCGGCGGGGGCTCGAAACTCGAAAACGATTCTCGATTGCGCAAGCCAGACAGGCTGTCCACCATCAAGGCGCAGTTGACTTCCAGCGCGGTGTTGAAAGTGACCAGACTGGACTCCGACAAAGCCTGCTCTGAGCGCGACCGTGCCTGCCCGTCGCCCACAAAGCTGGCCAGATCGACCACGCCGTAGACCCCCCCGCGCAGGTTCACAACGCCAAGGAACCAGGGTCGTGAATAGGGCACGACCTGAACGGCCGGCAGCGGAAAGATTTCACCCGACAGGGCCAGTGGGAACAAATAGTTGGACTCGCCGGCCTTGACGGCGAGCCAGGCAATGGACACACCTTGGGTCCGTGCCGCCTGCAATCGGCTGGCAAGACGGGTTTGTAGTTCTCGTAGCGCTTCGCGGTTTGCCATGGATTATTGAGTGGTTCAGCCCAAAGCCTTGATCTTGACGAACAGTTCGGCCGCATCGACCGGCTTGGTGATGTAGTCGCGCGCGCCCTGACGCATACCCCACACACGGTCTGTCTCCAGGCTCTTGCTGGTGCACATGATGATGGGGATGTCGGTGTACTCGGGGGTGCGGTTGATGGCGCGGGTGAGCTGAAAGCCGTTTTGCCCGGGCATCACCACATCCATCAGGATGAGGTCGGGCTTCTCCTCGGCCAGACGCCGAAACGCCTCATCGGCGCCTTCGGCTGTTCGCACCGAATAGCCGTTCTTCTGCAGCAGGTCGGTCATGAACATGAGTTCGGTCTTGGAATCATCAACGATCAGTACTTTTTGTATAGGCATCAGTTTTCTCCTTGCAGCACCGCGCCGAATTGCTGGACGGCCTGCAAAAGTTGGTCTTTGGTAAACGGTTTGGTCAGGTAATCCTGCGCCCCCACCATACGTCCGCGGGCTTTGTCGAACACGCCGTCCTTTGATGACAGCATCACCACCGGCACACCCGAGAACTTCGCGTTGCGCTTGATGATGGCACAGGTTTGGTAGCCATCCAGGCGGGGCATCAGGATGTCGCAAAAAATCAGGTGCGGCTGGTAATCATTGACTTTCGCGAGCGCGTCAAAGCCGTCTTCCGCCAACATCACCTCGTGGCCACCTTGCTTGAGAAAGATCTCGGCGCTGCGACGAATGGTGTTGCTGTCGTCAATCACCAGCACTTTGAAAACAGATGCAGGGGTATTCACGCGACACTGCTCCTGGGCTGACGTACTTTAGAGATGATCATGAATAGCTTCAAGACTGCGGCCTCATATTTGCACCATTTCAAAATCCTCTTTGCGGGCGCCACATTCAGGGCAGGTCCAGTTCATGGGCACGTCGCTCCAACGTGTGCCGACCGCCAGGCCGTGTTCCGGCGCCCCCAAGGACTCGTCGTAGATCCATCCGCAAATCAGACACATCCAAGTTTTGGTTTGGCTCACAGCTTAAGGTGCCTTCGAATAGAATGCAACGATTGTATAGAGACGGCCCCCGAGATTTGCGCTTGACACGACACTTCGTGCGTTATTCTGCCTGATGGCCAACGCAGATCGGACCATGACACCCCCCACGCTTTCCCCTATAGATGGCGACTCGCAAGAGGCGAGTCAGCCCGCATGTGTGCTGGTGTTCAACGCCAATGATCCCAGCGGCGCGGGCGGACTGGCGGGCGACGTGATGGCGATCGGCTCAGTGGGGGCACACGCGCTGCCCGTCGTGACTGGCGCCTACGCGCGGGACACCGCCGAGATCGTCGACCACTTTGCGATGGATGATGAATCGATCGCCGAGCAGGCCAAGCTGATCCTCGAAGACGTGCCAGTGCAGGTCATCAAAGTCGGCTTTGTCGGCTCCCCCGGAGAACCTCAGCACCATCGCCGAGATCGCGTCGGACTATGCCGACACACCACTGATCGCCTACATGCCCAACTTGTCATGGTGGGACGAGGTGCAGATCGACCTGTACCTCGATGCCTTCAAGGAGTTGCTCCTGCCGCAAACCACAGTGTTGGTAGGAAACCACAGCAGCCTGTGGCGCTGGCTCCTTCCAGACTGGAGCAGCGAGCGAGCGCCCGGCGCCCGCGACATTGCCAAGGCCGCCGGGGAGTTAGGCGTTCCGTACACGCTGGTGACGGGAATCGCGCGCCCGGATCAGTTCATCGACAACGTGTTGAGCTCACCGCAGGCGGTCTTGGGCACCGAGAGCTTTGAGCGATTTGAAGCCGTATTCACCGGTGCAGGCGACACCCTGAGCGCCGCACTCGCGGCCCTGCTGGCCAGCGGAACCGGGTTGGAGGAAGCCTTCACCGAAGCCTTAAGCTACCTGGACCGTTGCCTCGACGGCGGTTTTCGCCCCGGGATGGGACATGTCTTGCCAGATCGCTTGTTCTGGGCCCAGCCCGACAACGACGAGAACGCCGATACCGAGGCCACTCCCACCCTGTTGACCCCCTACACCGCACCCCATGACACACAGCACTGACCGCAACCACGACCTCTTCGAACGCGCCCGCCGGGTCATCCCAGGCGGCGTCAATTCGCCCGTGCGCGCCTTCAAGGCGGTGGGCGGTACGCCCCGCTTCGTGGCGCGCGCACAAGGTGCGTACTTCTGGGATGCCAACGGCCAACGCTATATAGATTACATCGGCTCCTGGGGACCCATGATCCTGGGCCATGGCCACCCCGCCGTGCTGGAAGCGGTGCAAAAAGCCGCGCTCGACGGCTTCTCGTTTGGCGCGCCGACCGAACGCGAAGTCGAACTGGCCGAAGCCATTTTGGAGCGCGTGCCCAGCATGGACATGGTGCGCCTGGTGAGCAGCGGCACCGAGGCGAGCATGAGTGCGATTCGCCTGGCGCGCGGCGCCACCGGGCGCAGCAAATTCATCAAATTCGAGGGCTGTTACCACGGGCATGCCGACGCCTTGCTGGTCAAAGCCGGCTCCGGCCTGGCCACCTTTGGCAACCCCACCAGCGCCGGTGTGCCGCCCGAGGTGGTGCAGCACACGCTGGTGCTGGAGTACAACAACCTGCAGCAGCTTGAAGACGCCTTTGCGCTGCACGGCAAGGAACTGGCTTGCCTGATCATTGAGCCAATTGCCGGCAACATGAACTTTGTACGTGCCTCCGTGCCCTTCATGAAACGCTGTCGCGAACTGTGCACCGAGTACGGCGCGCTGTTCATCTTCGACGAGGTGATGACTGGCTTTCGGGTGGCCCTGGGCAGCGCGCAAAGTGTGTACGCGCGCAGCATCCCAGGTTTTGAGCCTGACATGACCGTGATGGGCAAAGTGATTGGTGGCGGCATGCCACTGGCCGCATTCGGCGGCAAGCGCGCCGTGATGGAGCACCTGGCGCCCATTGGCACGGTGTACCAGGCCGGCACCCTGTCGGGCAACCCGGTGGCCACCGCCTGCGGCCTAGCCACGCTGCGCGAAATCGGCAAGCCCGGGTTCTATGAAGACCTGGGCCGCAAGACGCAACTGCTGCTAAAGGGCTTGCAGGGCGCCGCCGACCAAGCGGGGGTACCGTTCTGCGGCGACAGTGAAGGCGGCATGTTCGGCTTCTTCCTGTTCAAGGACTTGCCGCAGAACTACGCCACGGTGATGACCACTGACAGCAAACGTTTCAACACGCTGTTTCATGGTTTGCTGGACCGCGGCGTGTACATTGCCCCCGCCTTGTACGAAGCTGGCTTTGTAAGCGCGGCGCATACCGAGGCGGACATTGTCGAGACGGTGGCGGCGGCGGCTGAGGTGTTTCGGTTGCTATGATTTTTATAGCTAATTGTTTTTTATAGGTGTGGCTCAGAACCCTGTTTACTTGATCATTTTGCGCGTTGACATTTCGCGCGCAAACCTCGCGCAAGGCGGGCGGCGTGGCTCGCGTTCTCCGGCTCACGCTCGCGGGCGGACTGATTTGGCATGCTTGCATCACGCCGTCAACGCCGTTCTTGGCGCGCCCACTCTGCACCTACCGCGAATGGAGCCTACGCCCGCGAACCCCACCACCCACCTTCACCGGCGGTTTGGGACGCGCCAATATCGATGCCCGGTTCAGGCTAAAAGCGGGTGCTCGCGACAGTCCGCTTTCCGGTGATCCAGTTCAATTCCACCCAGCAGCCGTTCATGACCTTTGGCATCGCGCCAAAAGCGGTCATGCCACAGTGCCGCTGAATGAGGAGTCCGTTCGTGGCATCACCGCCTCATTGACGGCCTTTGGATCGGGCGGCGATCTTAGTATTTCATCTAGGTTTCCATGCGCGGGCTGAATCTTCCGCATTTGCACGTGCCTGTGGAGTTAGGTACTTCACGGAGATATCACGAACCTTCATCGCCAATTGATTGCCTTGTCCGCTGGAAAGCAGCAACCAAAAATACGCCGTTGCCATGTTCTGTGGCACTCCCGTCCCCTTTGCATACATCATGCCCAAGTTGTACTGCGCGGACGCGTCGCCACTATCAGCCGCCTTTTGGTACCAACGCACTGCCTGCTGTGAGTCCTGAGCGATTCCAGTTCCGTGCGCGTACATCACACCGAGGTTTACCTGCGCGTCTACGTGACCCTGCTCCGCAGCTTTATTCCACCAGAAGACGGCCTGAGGTTCGTCGCGAATAACACCTGTCCCATCCGATAAAGCTATTCCCAATGCATACATTGCTGGCACCTGACCCTGTTCGGCAGCCTTGCGGTACCACTCGACGGCGACTTTGCTGTCCTTTGTCACTCCCCGTCCATTGCCATACATCCAGCCCAATTGGTACTGTGCATTGGCAAACCCTTGCTCTGCCGCCTTGCGATACCACTTAACGGCAAGCTGTTCATCCTTACGCACGCCCGTACCTTTGGCAAACATCGCGCCAGTAGCGAGCTGCGCGGCTGCGAGACCTTGCTCCGCCGCCTTTTGCCACCAAAACACTGCCTGCTCATCGTCCTTTGGCACACCGGTTCCATCGTAGAACATCCGGCCCAAGTTGAACTGTGCTTGATCAAATCCCAGATCAGCTGCCTTTCGCCACCAAAAGACAGCCTGTTGATCGTCTTTGGGAACGCCCTGTCCGTCAGAGTACATGTTTCCCAAATTGAATTGAGCACTAATACTGTTTTGGGCAGCTGCCTTTCGCCACCAAGCGGCGGCCTGTTGAAAATCCTTCGCAACACCTGTGCCGTTGCTATACATGACCCCGAGCTTAAATAGGGCACCGAGATGGCCCTGATCGGCAGCCTTGCGATACCAAAGGGCGGCAAGCTGATGGTCTTGCGGCATGCCTGTGCCAGTTGCATATGCACTGCCGATCTTTTCCTGTGCGTAGGCGTCACCCAAATCAGCTGATTTTCGCCACCATGCAAGCGCCTGCGTTTCGTCCTTTGCCACCCCAGTGCCTTTTGCGTACATCGATCCCAGGTCATACTGTGCTCTGGCGTCGCCCTGTTGAGCCAGTTTCTTGAATCCAACAAGTGCAGTGGCAAAATCATTCCGCTTATTGGCCTCAACTGACTGTTCGTAGGATTGAGCAGAGGCACCAGCATTAGCCAGTATGGTGAGTGCAATAATTGCTATCCGGATGGTTTTATTCATTGAGCAACCCTTTGCACGTTGTTGAGGTGGCCGTCCAATTTCGGCAAATTGGCAAATTCCCTCTTGAAGTCAGTTAGGCGAAAAGATCCGTCACCAACTGCATCAGGGGGTAATTTCGTCAACGGGCCAATCACACTTTTCGATTGGTGCATGTAATCGGCAATCGTCTGGGCGGCCTCAAGTTCTTGCACAAGCATTGATTTCCCAAGTTCGTCACGTTTTTGCGCTGCAATTTGGTCACTCCTTGCGGCAAGACTGAAAAGTGCGAATGCTACGATCTTGCTAGGCGCGACCCCGTATCCTTTTTTGTAACAAACCCCGAGGTTCTGCATGCCAAGGGGATACCCCTTGTCGGCAGCGAAACGAAACCATTTAACCGCCTCTTTATAGTCTGGAGCAACACCCTGACCCTTAGCGTACATGCCGCCGAGGTTTGACTCAGCCGGGGCGAATCCCTGGTCAGCCGCCAGCCGATACCAACGCATCGCCACCTTGTAATCCTGGGGAACCCCGAAGTCGATTTCAGCAGCTTTCAGCCCACCCAAGACCACGTCAGGAACCCCTGGTAGGCCTTGCGTTTCGAACAGCAGTCCGAGGGAATACTGGGCATGCGCAAGCCCTTGTCCCGCAGCGAGCCGATACCATTTCACCGCTTCTTTCATGTCCCGCTCAACACCTTGGCCGTGTTCGTACATGTTGCCCAAGTTGTATTGGGCCTTGGCATTATTTTGCAGCGCGAGTGACTTGAATTCACGCATTGCCGTGGCGTAATCCTTCTTGTCGTAGGCGGATAGACCTTCGGCAAACCCAGCCAGGGTCAACATTGGGAGCATGGCGCAAAACGGTGCGAGTGCGAACCAAATTGCAAACGTCCAAAGTCTCATGTGCCCCCTTTGTTGCCAGTTGGACGAGTTTATCGCCAATAATTCATGATCCATGTAGGCCAGTGACCACAAGAACCACTTTCGGAATTTCAATAGTTGGTCGTGTCTGGTCCGATGATTTTGCTTGCACAGATCTCTCACTGATAACGCAGCAAAACTCGCCTGAAATACTGGGAATCCATGACCGCTAATGGGCAGCAAGAATTGATAGGCGTCGTCCCGCGATTGACTGTACTGGTCAATGGCTGGTGCCTACTTTGACGAATGGTCGCCACAAAGCCGCCGGTCAAGCCCTAGTTTCCAGCGGCTGCTATGGAGCAGGCAGATCACAAATCTCTATGACCGGATACGCTGCGCGTTGCTGTCTTTGGCGACAACCAGCAGCGCCGGCCGCGTGCCAAGATTCGCCCCCGCAGAGTTTGGGGCAGTTGCCCCCGCCGATTTCTGGGCCTTTGACAGCATGAGGCGGGGGCAACTGCATCAAACTCTGCCGCTACCAAGGACGAACGCGACAAACACGGCTGTCCTGCCTTACGTCTGCTCAACGAGAAGCAGCGCCAATCGGCCCGCCCACCTCAATGCCGAAAGTGCCGCACGCCAGAAAACACCATCGCCACGCCGCGCTCATTCGCCGCCGCGATCACCTCATCATCGCGCATGGAGCCTCCGGGCTGGATGATGCAAGTGGCGCCAGCGTCCACCACCACATCCAAACCATCGCGGAACGGGAAGAAGGCATCGCTGGCCACCGCCGTGCCAGCCAATGACAGCTTGGCGTGCTCGGCCTTGATGCTGGCGATGCGGGCGGAGTCCAGGCGGCTCATCTGGCCGGCGCCCACGCCCATGGTCATGCCGCCTTTGCAGAACACGATGGCGTTGGACTTGACGTATTTGGCCACTTTCCAGGCGAACAACAGGTCCTGCAATTGCTCGGGCGTGGGTTGCTTGGTGGTCACCACCTTCAGGTCGGTCAGGGCCAGTTCGTGGTTGTCTGCCGTCTGCAGCAGGATGCCCGAGCCAATGCGCTTCATGTCCATGGCGTTGCGGCCCTTCTCCCAATCCGAGGCACCCCCCTTGGGTAGATCAATTTGCAAAATGCGCACGTTGACTTTGCTCTTGAACACCGCCAATGCTTCGGGCGTGAAGCTTGGCGCCATCAACACCTCCACGAACTGCTTGGAGATCTGCTGCGCGGCGGCTTCGTCCAATACCGTGTTCAGGGCGATGATGCCGCCAAAGGCTGAGGTGGGGTCGGTCTGGAAGGCTTTGCTGTAGGCCTCCAGCGCATTCGCACCCACTGCGACGCCACAGGGGTTGGCGTGCTTGACGATCACGCAGGCTGGCGTGTTGAAGCCCTTGACGCATTCCCACGCCGCATCGGCATCGGCAATGTTGTTGTAGCTCAGTTCCTTGCCCTGCAACTGCTTGGCCGTCACCAGGGAGCCGGGTGCGGGGTACAGGTCGCGGTACAGGGCGGCGCTCTGGTGCGAGTTCTCGCCGTAGCGCAGGTCTTGCACCTTCACAAAGCGGCCATTGCTCTGGCCGGGGAACAGGTCCAGCTTGGGCGCGGCGTTGCCCACGGGCACGTCGTCACCAAGCTGCACGGCGCTGAGGTAATCGCTGATGGCGCCGTCGTACTGGCTGATGCGGTTAAACGCTGCCACGCTCAATTCAAACTTGGTCTTGTCACTGACTTTGCCACTTGCCTTGAGTTCGGCAATCACGGTGGCGTACTGCGAGGCGTCGGTCAGCACGGCCACGTCTTTCCAGTTCTTGGCGGCGCTCCGAACCATGGCCGGGCCGCCGATGTCGATGTTCTCAATCGCCTCTTCCAAGGTGCAACCGGCCTTGGCCACGGTGGCTTCAAACGGATAGAGGTTGACCACCAACACGTCGATGGTGTCGATCTGGTGTTCGGCCAACGCAGCCATGTGGGCCGGCACATCGCGCCGGGCCAGCAGGCCGCCGTGCACGCGGGGATGCAGGGTCTTGACGCGGCCGTCCAGCATCTCGGGGAAACCCGTCATCTCGGCCACTTCGGTCACGGGCAGGCCCTGGTCGGCCAACAATTTGGCGGTGCCACCCGTGGACAGCAACTTGATGCCCTGGGCGTGCAAGGCCTGGGCGAGTTCGACGATACCGGTCTTGTCAGATACTGAAAGGAGTGCGTTCATAACGTTGATAGGAGTAAGTAAGCGGCCAGGCGACACGGCGCGTGGCCGTGATTTCTACTTGAGGAGCTTGTGCTCCAGTAGTTTTTTTCGCAGTGTGTTGCGGTTCAATCCCAACCACTGTGCCGCCTTGGACTGGTTGTTGTCGGCGTGCTGCATCACTACCTCCAGCAGCGGTCTTTCAACCACCCTGACCAACATGTCGTGCATGCCGTCGGGCTCTGTTCCCCGGAGATCCCGGAAGTAGCCCTCCAAACTTGTGCGTACGCACTCTTCAATGTGCTTTTTGCTCATCCGGTCAACTCCATCCCTTGCTCTTTCATCTGAACTCTCCCGGCAACTGCGGGGATACGGTCCATGCGCTGACTCAACTCGTCAAAATAGGCCTCCAGTGCCATGACCTGCAAGTCGCACACTTCAATCTGGTTGATCACATCACGCAGCCCTTCGCCGCCAGGCAAACTCTTGAGGTACCAGCCGATATGCTTGCGCGCCGTGCGCACACCCAGGTAGTCGCCATAGAGCCGGTAATGATCCTGCAAATGCTCCAGCAGCCAGCGCCTGACTTCCACTACAAGCGGCGGTGCCAGATGCGTCCCGGTTTCCAGAAAGTGTGCAATCTCGCGAAACAACCACGGTCGGCCCTGCGCCGCCCGGCCAATCATCACGGCATCGGCTGCGGTGAAGGCCAGCACGTCGCGCGCAGCCTCGGGGCTGTCAATGTCACCGTTGGCCACCACGGGGATCCGCACCGCAGCCTTGACGGCGGCAATGGTGTCGTATTCGGCTTGGCCCTTGTAGCCCTGCTCGCGCGTGCGGCCGTGCACGGCCAGCATTTGCACGCCGGCGCTCTCAAAGGCACCCGCCAGCACGACGGCATTCTTATGGCTCTGGCTCCAGCCGGTGCGCATTTTCAGGGTCACGGGGACGTCGTGCGGTGTGCAGGCGGCCACGACCGCTTCAACGATGGACAGGGCCAGTGCCTCGTCCTGCATGAGGGCCGAGCCAGCCCACTTGTTGCAGACCTTTTTGGCCGGGCACCCCATGTTGATGTCGATGATTTGCGCGCCACGGTCGATGTTGTAGACGGCAGCTTGCGCCATCAGGGCGGGCTCGGTGCCCGCAATCTGCACCGCGATCGGACCAGGCTCACCTTCATGGTTGGTGCGCCGCAGCGTCTTGTCGGTACCCCACAGGTCGGGCCGCGACGACACCATCTCGCTGACCGCGTAGCCCGCGCCGAGTCGCTTGCACAACTGCCTGAAGGGCCGATCCGTGACGCCCGCCATGGGGGCGACGAACAAGCGGTTCGCCAGAGCGTGATGACCGATTTTCATGCAGGCGAATCTGACCGAGCGAGGTGGATAAAGGGGTGATAACGACGGCGCGATTCGCGCGGACACCATTCTAGCTGCCTGCTAATTCAGCACCTGAAAAATCGGGTCGCGTGCGCGTCAGCGCCCTCTGCCTATACTGGGCACACCCATGGATGCCTGGATCAATCACCTGTTGGTGCTGCTCGCATTGCGGCAGTACGGTCTAAGCACCGTATTCGTCGTATCGTTCGTATCGGCCACCCTGTTGCCAATGGCCTCGGAACCTGCGGTCTTCGGGCTGATCAAGAATAATCCCGCGCTGTTCTGGCCCGTCATTGCCACGGCAACGGTGGGCAACACACTGGGGGGCGCCTTGAACTGGGGCTTCGGCCTGGCGTCACACAAGGTGGTGGACAAATACCGCCACTCAAGCACCCACCTGCGCGCCTTGGACTGGCTGGAGCGCATTGGCCCGAAAGCCTGCTTGCTGTCGTGGTTACCCCTATTGGGTGACCCCTTGTGTGCGGTCGCGGGATGGCTCAAGTTGCCGTTTTGGCGATGCCTGCTCTACATGGCCATCGGCAAATTCTTCCGCTACCTCATCATGACCGCTGCACTGTTGTGGGTGTTCCCTGGCGCGCTCACACGTTGAAGAGGAAGTTCATCACGTCGCCGTCCTTGACCACGTAGTCCTTGCCTTCGCTGCGCATCTTGCCAGCATCCTTGGCGCCCTGTTCACCTTTGTATTTGACGAAGTCGTCAAAGGCAATGGTTTGAGCCCGGATATAACCGCGCTCGAAGTCGGTGTGGATCACACCCGCAGCCTGCGGACCGGTGTCGCCGATGTGGATGGTCCAGGCGCGCACCTCTTTGACGCCTGCCGTGAAATAGGTCTGCAAGCCAAGTAGTTTGTAGGCCGCCACGATCAAACGATTGAGCCCGGGCTCGCTCTGACCGATCTCGGCCAGGAACATCTTCTTGTCCTCGTCCTCCATATCGGCCATCTCGGCTTCGATCTTGGCGCAAATCGCCACCACCGGGGCGTTCTGTGCGGCCGCGTACTCGCGCAAGCGATCCAGGAAAGGATTGTTCTCGAACCCGTCCTCGGCCACATTGGCGACAAACATCGCGGGCTTGGCCGTGATCAGACAGAACTGCTTGACCAGGACCTGGTCCTCCTTGCTGAAGTCCAGCGCCCGAACCGGCTGGCCCTGGTTGAGCGCGGCCTGGCACTTGTCCAGCAAACCCACCAGCTTGGCCGCGTCCTTGTCGCCCGAGCGTGCCGTCTTGGTGTGGCGATGCAAGGCCTTCTCGACGGTACTGAGGTCTGCCAGGCACAGCTCGGTCTGGATCACTTCAATGTCGGAGATCGGATCGATCCTGCCCGCCACATGAATCACGTTGTCGTCCTCGAAGCAACGCACCACGTTGACGGTGGCATCGGTCTCGCGGATGTGCGCCAGAAACTGGTTGCCCAGGCCTTCGCCCTGGCTGGCGCCGGCCACCAGGCCCGCGATGTCGACAAACTCGACAATTGCGCACTGGATGCGCTCTGGCTTCACAATGGCAGCCAGCGCCGTCAAACGCGGATCGGGCACTTCCACAATGCCCACGTTGGGTTCTATCGTACAAAAAGGATAATTTTCCGCGGCAATTCCCGCCTTGGTCAAGGCATTGAACAACGTGGATTTTCCGACGTTGGGCAAGCCTACAATGCCACACTTCAAACTCATGCGATACCTCAAGAATCAAGCGCTCAAGTGTATTCGATGCACCGTTTTGCCTTGTTTGGTCGCCGTGTTGGGTGTCGGCTTGAGCCTGGCTAGCGCGCAGCAAGCGCCGCCCGCACAACCGCCCACCGTCCGGCTGAATGCCGGTTCGGCACCGCTCGATATCCGTCAGCCAATCAGTGTCTGGGTGGACCCGCGCGGCGACGCCACCATCGACAAGGTGACACGGGCATCGCCGGGCCTGTTTGCAATGGTGCCCAGCGCAACGTTTCACGACATTGACGCGGCCCGGGCGCTGTGGGTTCACCTCAGACTGGAGAACACCAGTAACACCAGCGGCGACTGGATCGTCACGATTCCCCTGCCGGATGTCGATCGGGTAAGCGCCTACCAGCGCAGCAGCTCAGGCGCGTGGATCCGACACAGCGCTGGCGACGGGGTAGCCGTGGCCGATTGGCCACGGATTGGCCTTTACCCCGAGTTCTCGGTTCGCATTGACGCCCATTCGACGCGCGACCTCTACCTTCAAGTCCACAACTTCAAGGGCCTTGAGCTGCCACTTGAAATTGACAACGCCCAAAGCCATGCGCAGCGGCGCGATCTTGAATACGTCATGCTCGGCCTGACCATTGGCGCATTGCTGATGCTGTCGGCATGGTGCGCTGCCCAGTACGCGCAACGTCGCAACCGTGTTGAAGGCTGGTTCACCCTATACAGCCTGTTGATCGCGGTGGTGATCGCCACGCTATCGGGTTTGTTCGCCCAGTTCCTGTGGCCGCAATCACCCAAGTGGTCCGACAGCGCCCACGAAGTGTTGACCTTGCTGGGAGTTGGAACCACCCTGTTGTTCGTCAGGCACGTGTGCGCCTTGTCGCTGTCCCACCCCTGGTTTGACAAGCTGCTGCTTGCCGGGGCATGGTTGGTCGTTGCCATGACGCCTCTTTACTGGGTGCTTGACCGAGCCGTGACCGACATTGCTTACGCTAGCGCGATCGGAATCGCTCCATGCCTGGGGTTTGTCGCCATCGCCTTGGCCTGGCTTCGCAAGAATCTCTCGGCCCCCTGGCTGGCTTTGTCCTTCGCCCCGCAAGGGCTGGTGTTGATGGTGCTTTCGCTGCAGTCCTTGCGTCTGCTGCCCGGCGGATGGCTGGGACAGCATGCCCTGATCGGGGCGGTGGCGCTTAGCGTTCCCGTGTTGCTGCATGCGGTCAACCTGCGTCTGCGCGAGCGCAGGGAAATCAAGACGCGGGCGGACCATTTGCCCACCCAGGACGCCTTGACGGGCTTGTTGACGGACGAGCTGTTTGCCAAGCAACTGCACGATGCCGTGGTACGCGCCACCGAACACAAGGAGCCGGCGGCAGTGGTCCTGGTCGAGGTGGTCAACTACGAGCGCATCAAGCAGATGTATGGAGATGCCACGGCCGAGCAGTGCCTGCTGCGCGCGGTCGTCAAGCTGCACCGCGTGCTGCGCGATGTCGACCCCGCCGGTCGGATTGGCAACGCCCGGTTCGGCCTGATCATCGAAGGCATCACCTCACGCCAGGCCCTGTCCGAACGGATGGTCAAGCTGATTGCATCGGGCCTCATTCCCCTGCCGGGCCTGACGCCAGAGGTCACGCTGCACTTTCATATTGCCGCAGTCTTGTTGTCGGAAAAAATCCCCGACGCGACACAGGTCATTGCGGAACTCGCCGATCTGCTCGGGACGATGTCCTCGCGCACCCGTCGGCCAATACGGTTCCTGGAGCCTGAGCCCACCAGACCGACGCCGTTGAGCGCCGCCTCGACGTATGGACAGGACCGCACCGACGCCTTCCCCATCGTGTGAGCAGCCGCGTCGCCTTCAGCCAAAATCGAAGTTGCCCTGCACACGCTGGCCCACTCGAAGCGTTGCCCCGACGCCTTCGAGCGCGATGGCGTTCATCCCAAACGTCACCGCACCGTCGACCCTGGGGTCTTGTCGGTAGACCTGCAGCGTGTCGCTGACTTCGGGGCTGCTCACAGCGGTGGCCGGATCGATATTGGGAATCGGGCAACGCGGACACGGCTTCACGAGCCCAAGCACCACCGCCTGCGTGTCGGTCTCAATGTGAACCGCATCCAATCGGTCCTCATCGTGCGGCTCCAGGCCCGTCAGCACCACATTGGGCCGAAATCGCTGGATGCCCACGGCGTTGTGACCGCCATCGCGAAGACGCTGGTTGAGCGCGTCCAGCGAAGCCTCGCCCAGAACCAGCACCGGGTAACCGTCATTGAACTGGTTGAGCGCCATCCTGCCACCGGTCCAGCGCAGGTTGGATACCCGTTGGAACGCTGGATCAAAGCGAACCAAACGGTAGCCACTCGCCTGCGAGCCTGGCGCCACCGTCTGCGCGGGCGCCAGAATGCGCGAGAACCACTGCGCGGCAGCCTCACCTGCATCAAAGGCCGCCACGGTCTCGCCCCAGATCTTGACCTTGACCGGTCGCTCCATCGCGTCACTGGCCAGCGACAGGGGCGACATGCCCGGAGCAAGCAAGACCAGCTCCTGTCCGTGCCAACGCGGGGTGACCAGGGCCAAGCGCGGTTGCTCGCGCTGGGTCACAAACTCACCACGTTGATCGACCAGCATCCAGGTTCGGTCCATTTCCAGGCCGGTCGGGTTCAGGGTCGCGTGCATCACCTCGACGCCCGCGCACGACTTGACCGGGTAGACAAACAGACGGGAAATAACCCCCGACACATCCCATTGCAACGAGGAACCACCATTACTCATGCCAGATACCCTTCGCAGTTGCTGCTCCGGCAAGGATTTTGCACCGGCTTTTACAATCGGGGCATGACGCGACCCTTTGATGTCTGTATACGTGGTGCCGGCATCGTCGGTCGGACGCTGGCCCTGCTGCTCGGCCAGCAGCGTCTGCATGTCGGTCTGGTCGGCCAAGATGCGCCACCGCATGAGACATCCCCGCCGACCACGCAGGACGTGCGTGCCTACGCGCTCAATGCCCAATCCAAGGCCCTGCTGGAATCGCTGCGAGTCTGGCCAGAGTCCGGATTCTCGACCGCGGTCAAACGCATTGAAGTTCACGGCGACGCTGGTGGAACCGTGTCCTTCAGTGCGCAAGAGCAAGGCGTTGACGCCCTGACCTGGATCGTCGATGTGCCCGCGCTGGAGCGTCGCCTGGCCGAGGCCCTGCGTTTCCAGCCCCACGTCGAGTGCCTGGCGGAGCCCTGTGATGCCGCGTTGACGGTCGTGTGCGAAGGCAAATCCAGCCACGCCCGCGAAGCGTTGGGTGTGCGCAGCACGGTTACGGCCTACCCCCAACGCGCCATCGCCGGGCGTCTGCGCTGCGACAGACCGCACGAACAGAATGCGCGGCAATGGTTTCGTGGCGGCGAAATACTGGCATTTCTGCCGGTGGACGGCCCCCAAGGGAACTCCGTTGCGTTTGTGTGGTCTGTCTTGCAGGAGCGCTCAGCAAATCTGATGGCTCAGTCCGATGAGGCGCTGTGCCGGGAGCTGGAAACCTTCAGTGCTTTGGCCTTGGGCGCTCTGGAGATGACCGGCGAGCGCGGGATGTGGCCGCTGCAACTGGCGCAAGTAGACCGATGGATTGGCGGCCAGCCGGGCAAGGCATGGGCGCTGGCTGGGGACGCCGCGCACTCGGTGCACCCGCTGGCCGGACAGGGCCTGAACCTTGGGCTGGAGGATGCTGCAGTGTTGACCGAGACGATTCGAGCCCGCGAGTACTGGCGCGGCGTTGGCGACTTGAAGCTGCTGCGGCGCTACGAGCGCGCGCGCCGTGCCGATGTGCAGCGAACCGCCTTGACGATGCACGGTCTGCAGCAACTGTTTGCGCAAGCCGGCACCGGCTGGCAATCGATGCGCAACGTCGGCATGAATGGATTCGATCACAGTGGTGTGATCAAACAATGGGTGGCCCGACAGGCCATGGGCATTTAACAGGCGCGACGCGGTTGCGCGCTAAACAGATCATCTTGACCAGGAAGAAACCATGACTATGACCCGCGCCTTGATTGCGGCAGCCCTACTCTTGATAGGCGGCTCGGCCATCAGCCAGGAAGCCACTCTGCGCAAAAACCTGGCTGAGCGAGTTCCGCAGTTGCAGAAGATTGACGAGGTCACCAAGAGCCCGGTGCCGGGCTTGTGGGAGATACGCGTCAACGGGACGGAGATTCTCTACACCGATGCAGAGGGCAATTTCCTGATTCAGGGCAGCGTGATCGACACGCGCCAGCAACGCAACCTGACGGAAGAGCGGATCGAAAAACTGACCGCCATCAACTTCGACGAGTTGCCCATCAAGGACGCCTTCACCATCGTGCGTGGCAACGGCAAGCGCAAGTTGATCGTGTTCGAAGACCCCAACTGCGGGTACTGCAAGCGGTTTGAGCGGGATCTGCAAAAGGTGGACAACGTCACGGTTCACATGTTCCTCTACCCCATCCTGGGGCCTGATTCACTCGAAAAATCGAAGTCCATCTGGTGTGCCAAGGACCGCGGCAAAGCGTGGCTGGACTGGATGGTGCGTGACCAGCCGCTGCAGCCCGCAAGCTGCGATATCAGCGCCATCCAGCGCAACGTCGAGCTGGGTCGCAAGCACCGGATCACCGGCACACCCACCTTGCTGTTTACCAACGGCGCACGCGTGCCGGGCGCCATCGACACCAAGCAGATCGAAAAATTTCTTTCCGAAAGCAAGAGCTAGTACGTCCCATGGCGCGCGCATCGGCCACCGATTGGGGCCTCAGCCAGGCCGCACGCGCCGCGCCTAACGGGTGGCTGGTTCTACCTCTGCAATGTGTCACCGCTTGACCCAACTTTTACAACCATGACCCGTCCTTCCAAGCCGTCGCCTGCCATCCACTACCGTGTGGAGGCGCCAGACTTGAACACCCACTTGTTCACCATCACGCTGACCGTCACCCGGCCCGCTGCGCAGCAAGTCCTGACCTTGCCGGTCTGGATTCCGGGCAGCTACCTGATTCGGGAGTTTTCGAAAAACCTTCAGGGCCTCACAGCCCGACAAGGGCGCAAAAAGCTGATTGCGACCCAGTTGGACAAGTGCACCTGGCAGATCGACTGCACGTTCGACGCTCCGTTAGAGGTCAGCTACCAGGTCTATGCACTTGACAACTCGGTGCGCACCGCATGGCTTGACAGCTCGCGCGGCTTCTTCAACGGCACCAGTGTCTTTCTCAGGGTGGAAGGACAGGAGGCGGCGGCGCACACGCTGGACCTGATTGCCCCGCGCGCCATGGCCAACTGGCAGGTTGCCACGGGACTGTCCGCCACCAAGACCCGCAAGAGCGGGTTTGGTCGTTACCAGGCTGCCAACTACGATGAGTTGGTGGACTCGCCCGTGGAAATGGGTGCGTTCTGGAGCGGCTCCTTCACTGCCGGGGGCATCACGCATCAATTCGTGGTCAGCGGCGCCCCGCCCAGCTTCGACGGCGCCAGGCTGTTGGCCGACACGCAGCGAATCTGCGAAGCGCAAATCGTGTTCTGGCATGGTGCCAAGCCTCGGGGTCGCCAGGCGGCCAAGGCGATGCACCAGCGGTACGTTTTCATGCTCAACGCCGTCGACGATGGCTATGGCGGCCTGGAGCATCGCAACTCAACCGCCCTGATCTGCAACCGCAAGGACCTGCCGCGCCTGAGCGGGCCAAGCCTGGAGTCGGCGGGCGGTAAGCAGCCCGAGGGCTATACCACCTTGCTCGGGCTGATCAGCCACGAGTATTTCCACACCTGGAACGTCAAGCGACTCAGACCTTCTGAATTCGCCCGCTACAACTACCAAGCCGAAAACCATACCCAACTGCTGTGGTTCTTTGAAGGCTTCACCAGCTATTACGACGACCTGATCCTTCGCCGCGCCGGCCTGATCGACAACGCGGCCTACCTCAAGCTGCTCACCAAGACCGTCAATCAGGTGGCGCAGACCCCCGGGCGCCTGGTCCAATCGGTGGCGCAAGCCAGCTTCGACGCCTGGGTGAAGTACTACCGCCAGGATGAAAACACGCCCAATGCCACCGTCAGCTACTACACCAAGGGCTCGCTGCTTGCCTTGTGCCTGGACCTGACGCTGCGCGCCGAAGGGCGAACCACGCTTGACGACGTGATGCGCGCGCTCTGGCAGCGCTGCACCGCAGGGCCCATGACGCAGGACGATCTGGAGGCGGTGCTCGCTTTGCTGGCCAAGCGGTCCTTTTCAAAAGAGCTGGCGCAATGGGTGCACGGCACCGACGAACTGCCGGTCAAGACGCTGCTGCCAGCGCATGGCGTTTCCGTGCTGGAAGAAGACTCGCAAATTGCCCAGCGCCTGGGACTGCGGGTTGACGAGACAGCGGGCATCAAGATCAAAACCGTTCTGCGCGGCGGTGCTTGCGAGCAAGCCGGTTTTTCATCCGGGGATGAATGGCTGGGCATCGAGCCTGCCAGCGGCAAGGATCGCACCGGCTGGCGCCTGGCCCGCCTCGAAGAATTGCCCCTGTACCTGGCGCGCGCCACCACTGTGACCGCGCTGCTTGCCCGCGACAAACGCCTGCTTAGACTGCCCCTAAACATCCCCAAGGACGACAAGACCTGCCGCCTGACATCGGCCGACAAGGTCAAACTCGATCAGTGGCTGGGCGCGTAGACGCACCGGCTTGATCAGGCCCGCAATGGCCGGCAGGCCGTGACCACCTGGCGGCGCGCTTATAGTTTGCGTCTGCCCAATACTTCACTGGAGTCCCATGAACTACGAACTGATCCATGTCCGCGTCGAGGCCGAAAAAATCGGCGTGATCACGCTGAACCGCCCCAAGCAACTCAATGCGCTCAACGACCAGTTGATGAACGAGTTGGGCGCCGCCCTCAAGGCCTTCGATGCCGACGCATCGATCGGTTGCATGGTCATCACCGGCAGCGAGAAAGCCTTCGCTGCCGGCGCCGACATTGCCGCCATGGCCGGCTATAGCTTTGCCGACGTGTACCGCGACGACTACATCACCCGCAACTGGGAGTTGATTCGCAGCATCCGCAAGCCGGTGATCGCGGCGGTCAGCGGCTTCGCACTTGGCGGCGGCTGCGAGCTGGCGATGATGTGCGATTTCATCATTGCCGCCGACAACGCCCGCTTTGGTCAACCCGAGATCAAGCTCGGCGTGATCCCGGGCGCCGGCGGCACGCAGCGCCTGCCGCGCGCCATCGGCAAGGCCAAGGCCATGGACCTGGCGCTGACCGGCCGGATGATGGATGCGGCTGAGGCTGAACGCGCCGGCCTGGTCAGCCGGGTGGTTGCGCTGGACAAACTGATGGAAGAATCGCTGGCCGCCGCACTGATGATTTGCGACTATTCACAGATGGCAACCATGGCCGCCAAGGAGTCGATCAACCGTGCCTTTGAAGGAACGCTGAGCGACGGCATCATGTTCGAGCGGCGTATGTTCCACGCGCTGTTTGCGACCGCGGACCAAAAGGAAGGCATGGACGCCTTCGTCAACAAGCGAAAAGCCGCGTTCAAGAACGCCTGAGCCAACGCGCTGCCAGAACCGGAGCGCCACCGCGCTCAAGGCGCCCGCAATCCCAGGCGTTCCAGCTCATCGTGGATCGCCTCCCACTGCGCCACCGACGCGCGACCAATCCAGGTACCGCCAGAGCTGGTGCCGACCGGTGTCCAGCGCAACCAGCGTTCACCCAGCTCAATCATCGCCACGGGCTCGCCGCGACGTGACAGGTCGAGGCGGGTCGAGGCCGACGGCTCCGGATCGCCGGCTTGGGTCGCGCGCAGGCTCACGGCCTGCAACAGTGCCACCAAGCGACTGGTTTGCGCGCTGGACAGCAGCAGGGGCGATCCCGCGCGCTGAACGCTCAGATCGCTCCAGTCCGCCATCGACGGTGGCGCCGGTGTCCGACTGGAACCCGCAGCCCCCAGGTCGGCGCGCCGCTTCGCCTTGTCCGCCAAAACACCCCGCAACTCAGATGGCACCGACTGGGCCTTGGCTGCTGCCGCAGGCGCAGCGGGCATCGGTGCCGCTGCCGGGGCGGCGGAAGGCCCAGGCGAAGACGACTGCACGGGCGCGACCGTGGTCTCGGCTGACAGCGAGACAGCCTCATTCGGCGGAACCGAACCGACGACATTGCGGGACTCCCCGCGCTTTGCGCTGGGCGCCGCCACGAGCGGCGGCGCGGGTTCGTTCTTGGCTTCGCCGATCGACCCGGCGGTCTTTGCCTGGGGCTGGGGCTGGGGCTGGGGCTGAGCTTGCGCTGACTGCCGCGACGCAGGCTCATCGCGCTCAGGCCGTGATCGAGCCCGGCTAGCGTCCTGCAAAGGCTGCGACTTAGGCTCAGAGGCCGCTACCGCCGTGGGCGCGCTGGCTGGAGCAGGGGTATCGGTCGTGGCCTGCCCTCTAGCCTGTTCATCATCCGGCACAGCCTGCGGGACCGGTTGCTCAAACCACATCAAGGTGACCAGGCTGGCCAACACCACCGTCGCCAGTGCCGCATTCCACGGCATGTGGCTGGTGCGCGCCGGTGCACCGCCCCACCAGCGCGCAGCACGTCGCCACAGCGACTCACCAAGCGCAGCCTTCTTCGGCACCGGAACGGCCACCGCGCTTGCCTCACACGCTATTGCTTTTATAGCTAAACGTGTAGCCTCAGAGGGCCTCAGCGCCACATCTGGCGCGTGATCGAGGGCGCGCTTGAGGCGCGCATCGCGCAGCTCCGTCATGGCTGCGGCTCCAGTACCACCAGGTAGGCGCTCATACAGCCGCGCAACTTCTGCAGCGCATAGCGCAGCCGGCTCTTGGCAGTCTCGAAACCCAGGCCCAGACTGCGTGCCAATTCCTCGACGCTGGCACCATCTTCGTGATGCAACAGGAAAGCCGCGCGCTGCAGCGCTGGCAACTGCTCCAGGCAGGCCAGCAACTGCCTGCCAGCGGCGCGCCAAAATGCCAGGTCTTCGGTGGACGGATGCGCTGCATCCAGCGCGCCTTGCAGCCAATCGAGCGGATCGCCGGACTCGTCCCCGGCCATGCCGTCCATGCTGAGCTCACGTCCGCTGACTCGCAAGCGATCCATCGCAGCGTGGTGCGCAATGGTGAACGCCCAGGTCCGCCAGCTCGCGCCCTGTGGCAAAAAACTCGCGCGCGCGGCCACAATGCGCAGCCAGGTGTCCTGGAACACTTCGTCCGCCTGGGCCGCCAGTGCCGGCCCGAGCACGCGCCGGACGAACCGGTACATCGCTGCCTCGTGGCGGGCATACAGCACATCAAAGGCCGAAGCATCGCCCGCCGCATAGGCAAGCATCAGATGGTGGTCAGACGTATCGTGCTCAGGCATGGCGGGATTCTCACATCAACTGATACGCCAGCGTGCCTCAATCGGGGTTAATGACCGGGGTTTGTGACCGGAAGAACGCAGCGCGGTTGCGCTATAATTCTGGGCTCAGGTGTTACTCAAACACCTACGGCGCTTTAGCTCAGTCGGTTAGAGCGATGGAATCATAATCCACAGGTCCGCGGTTCGAATCCGTGAAGCGCCACCAAACCCCACGTCAGAGATAGAAAGCCTGCTACTTAATTGCTAGCAGGCTTTTTTGTTTTCCGACTCATGGGACACTGGCGGGACACTTCTGCAAAGCAATCGACTACAAATAGCCTGTTGTGATCGCCTTTCAAGCGTCGTGAGCGACCGACGACGGCCCTACCAAACACCAAGAAAACGGCACTCACTGCCCCGCCAGTGCCCCATGGCCTGTACTGACGACTATACATTCAAGTAAATCAACGACTTACGAAACCAGAACAACGGATTAAATATCCACTGTTGCTATTTTTGCTAGCTTGCGCCACAATTTGCCCATTGGTTTTCAGTAGTTCACCGGGGGCAACATGGCAGCAATCGAAAAACGCAAGAATGCGGACGGTTCACAGAGCTACCGGGCAAAGGTCCGGCTCAAAGGGTTTGAACCTGTCAGTGCTTCATTCACTCGATTGACCGACGCTCGCGCATGGGCAGCGCAGACCGAACAGGATCAAAAAAACGGGCGCTACTTTGGGCAATCCAAACGGCACACGCTGTCCGAGTTGATCGACCGCTACACCACCGACGAACTGCACAAACTCAAAAGCGCTCGCAGTGTCGGCACGCGGCTTGATTACTGGAAAACGGCGCTAGGCGCGCAATTGCTGTCGGACGTGACGCCTGACGTGATCCAGAAGGCACGCGACACGATCAAGGCTACCCCTACCCTACGCGGCGCAAAAGTACGCTCAGGCGCGGACGTGAACCGGGCGCTGGCGGCTTTATCGTCGGCGCTGTCCTATGGCGCGAAGGAACTTGGCTGGATCGAAGTTAACCCGCTGGTCCGGGTACGCAAGTTCTCAGAATCAAAGGGTCGGGTTCGTTACCTGAGCGACACCGAACTGCCCAAGCTGCTAGCGGCCTGCAAAGCATCGGACAGCCCCCACCTAATGCTGGCGGTATGCCTTGCGCTGTCCACAGGGGCGCGCAAGTCGGAAGTGCTGTCCCTGACATGGGCGCAAGTCGATTTGAAGGCTCAGACTGCCCTTCTAGGCGACACAAAGAATGGCGACGCTCGAACCCTGCCGGTCGTCGGCACGGCGCTGCAATTGCTGACAGAACGGGCAAAAGTCCGGAAGCCCGCACGACGACCGCATATTTCCACCGACGGCACGGTCCAGCAAAAGCGAGTATTTCGATTTGCGTAAGGCCTGGGACGCTGCTTGCAAGACGGCTGAACTTCAAGACTTCCACTGGCACGACTTACGCCATACGGCGGCAAGTTACCTTGCAATGGCGGGCGTCAGTCCGCTGGAAATATCGAAGCTGCTAGGCCACCGCACCATGGCCATGGTGAGTCGATATGCCCACCTTGCACCGGCTAGGACGATTGAAATATCGGGCGCACTCGCGGCAAGGTTGGGCGTTTGAATATGGGCTTTGGAAGCTACAGCGTTAGCATGTTGACGACGATACGGGGCATAGCGTTTCGAGTCCTTGAAAAGTTCACCACATGCGCGGCATCTGATTGCCATGAATGATCCGGCAATTTGCAAGGTTATCAAAGGCGCAAAAGGTGTGCCCGTGTTGTTTGCTTACCTTGCAGTTCTGACGAACAGCAAGGAACTGCCGCCAGAATATTTGCTTGAGTCTGCATTGCCCTACGCGGTGGATTCACTGACGGTAGAAAGTAAAGTCTATAGGCTTTGGAGTGAAAGACTTCAGTCGAGAATCGAGCGCCTTGAACCCTTGGCAAACAAGGGGGCTAAATTTGTAGGTAAGAAACCTGGGTCGCTCGGGCCACTGGCTAGGGCAGTTCAACAGCATTTGAAAGCGTGCAGGAACGATAGCCCGGAAGCGGTTTTGGAGTGCGTTGTCACGCAAGCCCCCAAAGGGAATGACGTTCCGCGACAACCCGGCGGGAAAGTATGTCGAGTTCGACAAGCGCACTTTCGCAGGCAATCTCAAGAACAGCGAGTACCGGAATTTCGCAAATATCGTTTACCGGGAGCGAAAGCGTTTGCTGCATTGCATTGAATAGCGAACCCATGCAAAGGGCTTCTTAGCATCGCGCTGCGTTCTGTGATCGTCACCGGAATGTTTCGGTGAAATCAGGCACGCAGGAGAAGCAAATGCAGTCAACGCAGGCAGTTAGCGCCACTGTGGAAACCCCCACAACCCCGTGGCTCGCAACCGTTCCCGTTCTCGCGTCAATCTACGCCGACGCTGGCGTGACACCGGGCGGGGTCCGAATGGACATTTTCAAAGCCGACGACCGGCTGAACTCGCGCGGCGAAAAGATCGAAGGCAACGGCCTGGCGAAGTACGGCGCAATTGTCCGGCGCGGTCGCAAGGTCTTGATCGACGTACACCGCTATGGCGCGTGGCTTGCCGGTCGCGCACCTGTTCAGAACTGAATGGTGGGCACCATGGCAAGCACGGCACACCACAAAGGCGAAGGGCCTGTCGGCGGCAAAACACGACAAGCCCTTCAAGTCTTTGGCAAGACAGCGAACGCGATTTTATCGCTGCTGGCCACCTTACGCAAAGGGGGCAAGCATGGTTCATAACTTCGACAACGATTTTTCATTTTCGGAGTCAGACGACGCCCACGCACTGGTGCGGCGGGCCTGCTACAGGTTGATTCGCGACTGTACCGGCGTCACCCGCGCCACGCCTGCCGACGACCGGCGCGGCGTTGACTATTGGGTTATCACCCCACGCGGTCGCGTAGGCTTGGACTTGAAGCTACGGCGCAAAGACTACGGCGCACGGAATGGCGGCGCGGTTGATTGCGTGATTGAACTTGAAAGCCACGGCACCGGGGGCTGGCTGCTGAAAGCGGGCGGCGCTGCCATGATCCTGTTCGCGAACGCCGACACGCATAGAGTGGCCCTGTTCGAAACCGTCAAGCTGCGGACGGCGGTCGTGTTGCACCTGTCGCGCTGGATTGCGAATGGGCAAGCGAAGGAAATCACGACCCATTCGACACGCGGCGGCAATCAGTGGTCAAGCCGGGCGATTGTGATTGCTGCCGATTTGCTGGAACGTGCGATTGATTCGCTCGGTGACGACGATTGGGCGGCGAATGACGCCGACGGCCTATGAAGTTTTCAAAGGCACCGAAAGACCCGCGCGGCGGACACTCGCGGCTTTATTGGGACATGCTCGATTCACCGGCCTGGAACGCACTGACCGCCACTGACCAACGCGCCTATCTGACACTGCGGCGGCAATTGGGCAAGACCAATAACGGCGACCTGAGTCTGCCACTGTCACGGGCGCGGCATTACGGGATCACGTCACCGGCAACGCTGGCAAAGTCTTTGCGGGCTTTGGTCGCTGTGGGCCTGATCGCGGTCACACGGCGCGGCGGCTGCACGCGCGGCGGGCAACGCCTGCCGACGCTGTACCGTTTCACCTGTGAAGAAAACCACGCCATGCCTGGGAAACTGATCGACGCGAATCCGGCCACCGACCAGTGGCGCCGAATCGAGTCACTGTCACACGGCAAGGCACTGATTCGCAAACAGGAAGCGGACGCGCAAGACAACGCGAAGAAAAAAAGCCTAGTTCAAAAATTGAAAGGGACCAGTACAAAGAATGAAGCGGTCAAGCCCCTAACCACTACAAACCTTGAACCATGGCAGTCTGGACCACTTCAAATAGTGAACCATGGGAATAAGCCCAAAAGGGTCCGCAAAGTCAATGACGGCGCGGGTTTGGCTGTTTTGAAGGACACCGACGCATGACGACGGCCACACTTCAAATAATGAACTCCTATGCAGTATTGCCACCCCTAGGGGCGGGAATGGGCCTTCAATGACTCCAAGGAAGTCCAGAACGAAAACGGCGCAAACCATTGACGGCACGACCTTGTTGCCGGGCCCTACCCCCCCTATAAACCTGCACGACCTGGAAGCGGTCCGGCGCGAAATGGCGCGGGTCTATCGGGATATGCGCGGCCACCAGATCGACACGCAAGACGGCACACGGTTGATCTATGCGCTTTCGCAGATCGGCAAGCTGCACGAAGCCGTCGAACTTGAACAACGAATTACAGAACTTGAAAGGATCGCGCCATGACGCTCGAAGACCGCATTGCCAAACTCGAAGCCAAGCTAGTCCCGCAAGAACAGGAACCGCTTTATCTCTTGCGTGTCTTTGTTGCTCCTGGGCAAAAACTACCTTTGCCTGACCCGGAATACCAGCACCTGCAATGCGGCGGACAGACCTGGGCCCGGCTCGACGACGAGAGCGAAGACGCCTTCAAGGCTCGCGCTATGCGGGAAGTTGCCAGATCGAAAGGGCCATTGGTGTTCGCTGTCAATCAACGCGTTGCAAGGCTCTTGCAAGCCCCATAGCGGGCCTTCCCTGCTCGCCTGCACCTTACTTCCCAGTGCTTTTCTGTGCAGGATTACAGGTAGGGCCTTCCCTGCTCGCCTGCACGTTACGCCACAAATCTTGAAAGGATCGCGCCATGACGCTTGCCACCAGGATCGCAAAACTCGAAGCCAAATTGACACCAGCTATTCCGGCACGAACAGTAGTGTTCCTGTCATGGGCAACACCTAATGAATTTCGCCGGCTGCAACATGGTGATCGATATTGGGACCGTCAAGACGGCGAAAGCGAAGACGACTTTAAGGCTCGCGCTATCGGCGACACCGGCACTGATCGACCTGTAACGCTGCTCTTCGCGACGTAGTCGCCATGTGGCACTCTGCAAATTTGCAGACTGGTGCTGTCTCCCAATCCAACGCAGCCGACATGGGACACTGGCGGGACAGTGCGGGGCAAATAATCAGAAATTTGCGGAACAAATGGAAGCACTGGCAACCGGCTTGAGCGCATGGGGACTGTTCCCTTTGTTTCTGATTTGCTGCGGTAGAATGCTAAGCTCCGAATCATAATCCACAGGTCCGCGGTTCGAATCCGTGAAGCGCCACCAAGTTCTTGTGCCCCCGCCTGCGGGGCCTGACAGTTCAAGCCCCCACCAGCAGATCGGGCGTCCATCATGAGCAAGAAAGTATTCATCAAGACCTTTGGTTGCCAGATGAACGAGTACGACTCCGACAAGATGGTCGACGTACTTCACGCGGCACAGGGCTACACCGCAACTCAAAACGTCGATGAGGCCGACCTGATCCTGTTCAACACCTGCTCGGTGCGGGAAAAGGCGCAAGAAAAAGTCTTCTCCGATTTGGGACGGGTCCGTCATCTGGCCAAGAAGGGCGTGCGCATCGGCGTAGCCGGCTGCGTGGCCAGCCAGGAAGGGGCGGCGATCATCGCCCGTGCGCCCTTCGTCGACGTGGTGTTTGGCCCCCAGACGCTGCATCGCTTGCCGGACCTGCTGGCGCGTCGCGAGCGGTTGGGCCAGGCGCAGGTGGACATCAGCTTTCCCGAGATCGAAAAGTTCGACCACCTGCCCCCCGCCAAGGTGACGGGCGCCAGCGCCTTCGTCAGTGTCATGGAGGGGTGTTCCAAGTACTGCAGCTATTGCGTCGTGCCCTACACCCGTGGCGAAGAGGTCTCGCGACCTTTCGACGATGTGCTCGAAGAGATCGCCGGCCTGGCCGACCAGGGTGTGCGCGAGGTCACCATGCTGGGGCAGAACGTCAACGCCTACCGTGGCGCCATGGGGCAATCGGCCGACATGGCCGATTTCGCGACACTGATCGAGTACGTGGCCGAGATTCCCGGCATCGAGCGGATTCGCTACACCACCAGCCATCCCAACGAGTTCACGCCGGCCCTGATCGCGGTCTACGACAAGGTGCCCAAACTGGTGAGCCACCTGCACCTGCCGGTTCAGCACGGGTCAGACCGCATCCTGATGGCGATGAAGCGCGGCTACACCGCCATGGAATACAAGTCGACCGTGCGCAAGTTGCGCGCCATCCGGCCTGAGATGGCCCTGAGCAGCGACTTCATCGTTGGTTTTCCGGGTGAGACTGAAGACGATTTCAACCGGCTGATGAAGCTGATCGACGACGTCGGTTTTGACAACTCGTTCAGCTTCATCTTCAGTCCGCGTCCAGGCACGCCGGCCGCCAATCTGGCCGACGACACGCCGCATGATGTCAAGCTCAAGCGGCTGCAACATCTGCAGGGCGTGGTCGATGCCAACATGCGCCGGATCAGCGAAAGTCGGCTGGCAACGGTTCAGCGCATCCTGGTGGAAGGCCCTTCGACGCGCGATCCAGCCGAATTGATGGGGCGAACCGAATGCAATCGGGCCGTCAATTTCGCCGGCCCGCCATCTTCCCTGACCGGTCAAATGATCGACGTCAGGATCACCGAGACGCGAAGCTACTCCTTGCGTGGCGAGTTGATCGGTTGAGGACAGAGCAAAGTTCACTTCGTGCTGCCGTGGTCTGCCCCGCAAGAACACCCCTGATCAGTTGGGGACAGAGCAAAGTTCACTTCGTGTGTAACTTTGGTCTGTCCTGTCCCGCAAGGTTTCAGAAAGGCATTTTCGGCATGCCCTTCATGCCGCCCATGCGTTTCATCATCTTCATCATGCCGCCGCCCTTCATCTTCTTCATCATGTCCTGCATCTGCTCGAACTCCTTGAGCAGACGATTGACTTCCTGAACCTGTACTCCGGCGCCGGCGGCAATGCGGCGCTTGCGCGTCGCCTTGATCAGCTCTGGCTTGCGCCGTTCCAATGGCGTCATGCTTTGAATGATGCCCTCTTTGCGTTTGATGTCCTTCTCGGCACGGCCCATGTCCACCTGCCCGGCTTTGGCCGCCATGGCGGCGGGCAACTTGTCCATCAGGCTGGACAAACCACCCATCTGTTTCATCTGTTGAAGCTGGCCCAGGAAGTCAGTCAGGTCAAATCCGGCGCCACTCTTGACCTTGGCCGCCAGCTTCTGCGCAGCGGCCATGTCGACGCCGGACGTGACCTGCTCCACCAGCGCCAGAATGTCCCCCATGCCGAGAATCCGCCCGGCGTGGCGCTCGGCATCGAACACTTCCAGGCCATCGAGCTTCTCGCTGGTACCGGCGAACTTGATCGGTGCGCCGGTGACCTGGCGCACCGACAGGGCGGCACCACCCCGGGAGTCACCATCGGTCTTGGTCAGAATGATGCCGGTTAGCGGCAGGGCCTCCTTGAAGGCCTTGGCGGTATTGATGGCGTCCTGGCCCTGCATCGCATCGACAACAAACAGGGTCTCGACCGGATTCAAGGCCGCGTGCAGGTCCTTGATTTCGCGCATCAGCGCCTCGTCAATCGCCAGCCGGCCAGCGGTATCGACCAGCAGCACATCAAAATAGTGCTTGCGCGCATAGTCCAGCGCCGCCAGACCGATCTCGACCGGCTTCTGATCGGCCGAGCTGGGAAACCACTGTGCGCCGGCCTGCGCGGTGACTGTCTTGAGCTGCTCTATCGCCGCTGGGCGATAGACGTCGCCCGACACGGTCAGCACCTTCTTCTTGCGCTTCTCAATCAGGTGCTTGGCCAACTTGGCGGTGGTGGTGGTTTTGCCTGCGCCCTGCAAGCCGGCCATCAGAATCACCGCCGGGGGCTGGGCGGCCAGGTTGATGTCGCTCACGCCCTCGCCCATGGTGGCGGCCAACTCCTTGTTGACAATGCTCACCAATGCCTGGCCCGGCGACAGCGAACCCAGCACCTCCTGCCCAAGCGCTTTTTCCTTGACCCGGGCGATGAAATCGCGCACCACTGGCAGCGCCACATCGGCCTCCAGCAACGCCATCCTGACCTCGCGCAACATGTCGGCAACGTTGGACTCGGTGATGCGCGCCTGGCCCCGGATTTCTTTGACGAGGCGGGAAAGTTTGTCGGTAAGGGCTGATGCCATGGTGGGTGTCCGCCGGGTGGGACTTCGGTTGGGCGCCGACTCAGGCGTCGGCGTGGCTGCAAGGCGTAACGGGAAGCGGCGACGCACGCTGCGCGACCATCGTCGGTTATCACGGTCAACTATACCAAGGAATGTTTCACCACGACCGCGCTGCCCGCCATAGATTCGCAGGCTCAGAGGTCAGCGGTAGACTAGCAGCATGAGAACCCCGCAAACTGTCACCCGCACGATGCTGTACCCCCTGCCAGCGACCAGGGCAATCGGTTCCCTTCGCGCTCACGTAGTCCTGGTGAGGCACAGCAATGACTAGCGCCGCCATGGCGCTGCCGTCCGCCCTGGCTGGCGGGTCTGTTCTGAGCGTCAGTTTGGCACTGGCGGCCGCTGCGGCGTACGTCGTCTCGGCGGCGGGCACGCGGCGACTCAGCGGCCGGGCGGTGCGCGCTGCCGTGTTATTGGCGTGGCTGTTGCATGGCGCGGTGTTGCTGGTTGGCTTGCTGGGCAGTCCGCCACGGTTTGGGTTTTGCGCCTGCGCTGTCAGTGACCGCCTGGCTGGTGGCGGCGGTCTACGCCGTGGAGAGCCAGGTCTACCCCCAACTTCAGACACGATGGACGCTGTCCGCTCTGGGCGCCGCCACTGTATTGCTGGCGCTGGCCTTTCCGGGCGCGGCCCTGCATGGCGCTGCATCGGTTTGGTTGCCGCTGCACTGGGCATTGGGCATTGCGTCGTATGGCCTGTTTGGCACCGCAGTGGTGCATGCCTGGTTCATGACCAAGGCCGAGGAACGTATCCGCATGGCGATTGACCCGCACAGCGGCTTGCCCTTGCTGACCCTGGAGCGGCTGACGTTTCGATTCGTTGCGGCCGGTTTTCTGCTGCTCTCGGCCACGCTGCTAGTCGGCGTGGCGTTTGGCGAGCATCTTTACGGGCACGGTGTGGCGTGGAAGTGGGATCACAAAACCGTGTTCTCCCTTCTTGCCTGGCTGACCTTCGCGGTCTTGCTGGTCGGTCGCGCGCGATTTGGGTGGCGTGGTCGTCGCGCGGTGCGCGTACTGTATGTCGGCGCCGGTCTCTTGCTCCTGGCCTACGTCGGATCACGATTTGTACTCGAAATCGTCCTTGGCCGCGCCACATGAAGCTGCTCATTTACGTGGCGGTGCTGATCCTCGGCGTGTGGCTGTGGCGTGCGCATCGCCAGCCACCAAGCAAAGGTCAACCACCCGTGCCGGGCAAGTCCAAGTCCGGGGCACTTCCCCATGAGATGGTTGCGTGCCGCGCGTGCGCCATGCATATTCCCGCAGCCGAAGCCGTCGTTGGCAAGTTGGGCAGCTACTGCTGCGCCGAACACATGAACCATTCGGAGTCATGAATGTCGGGAGCCCCTGACACGCGCTCCTGGTACGACCAGGCTTGGTTGGACCTGGATTTCGAAGCACAGGAACACGACGGACGACCACAGGAATTTGACCGACTTTGGCGCGGCTTCATGACCGCCAGGGTGACCCTCGGGCTGGTGCTGCTGCTGCTGCAAGGCACCCTTCTGGCGCTCGGGACAAACCGGGACACGACGCTGATACTGGTGTGTCTGGGCTACCTCGTCAGCGCATTGGCCTTCCGGTTCACGGCTCGCCCCAGACGCCTGCAACGGTCGTTCAGCTTTGCCTGGATTGCCACCATTGGCGTCGACATCGCGGCCTTCGCCGCCCTGCAGTGGTTGCAGGGCGGCAGCATCAACTATGCCCCCTTGTTCGCGCTGCCCGTGCTCATGGCCAGTGTGCTGGGTTCGCTGATACTGGCCCTTGGCGCGGCTGCCGGCGTGACGCTGATGTTATTGCTCGGGGCGGCATGGACCACGCTGCAAACTCAGGGTGATGCGACCGCGCAGTTTCTGCAAGCGGCACTCACCGGGGCCGGTTGCTTTGTTATCTCTTTCCTGTCGCACCAGATCGCTACCCGGCTGGCACGGGAGGAACTGAAGGCGCATCGCAGTCAATTGGCAGTTCGTGTGCAACGTCAAGTCAACGCGCTGGTCATTGAGTCCTTGACCGATGGTGTTCTGGTGGCCGACCAGCAGGGACTGGTTCGCGCGGCCAACCCGGCGGCGCGCCGACTGCTGGGTTCGGAACCAGCGTTACGCGCCAATTCGTTCCACTTGACCTCCATGGTGGGATGGCAGTCCCTGGTTGACGTGATGCAGCAGAGCTTTGACGGCAATCAGGCCGAGCAGCACGACGTCACCCTCACTCATCCCGGCCATGGCGCCCAACGCGTGCGGGTGCGCACGCAGTTGACGGGCACGCAAGGCGAAAATACCGAGTCACTGTGCGTCATGTTCCTGCAGGATCAACGCGAGATGGAAGCGCGACTTCGCACCGACAAGCTCGCCAGCATGGGTCGCCTGTCCGCAGCGGTGGCACACGAAATCCGCAACCCGCTGGCCGCCATCGCGCAAGCCAACGACTTGCTTGACGAAGACCTGAGTGACCCAAGACAGAAGCGACTCACGCTGATGATTCAGCAAAACACCAAGCGGCTGGAGAAGATTGTCGAGGAAGTGCTAGATGTCTCCAGGGTCCAGAACCGCGAGGGTACGATCGCCTCGCGCCACCTGAAACTCAATGACTCGGTGCAAAGAATCTGCCGGGATTGGCAGCAGCAAACCACCAGCAATCAACTGCTTCGACTGTCGTTGTCCGCCAGCGACACCGAAGTCCCCTTTGAATCCGAGCACTTGCGCCGGATTCTGGTCAATTTGCTGGACAACGCCAAGCGTTATGCGAGCGGCCAGATAGACAGCATTCTGGTCTCGACCGCGTCACCCGACGCCTCGCCGACGTTTCTGTCGGTTTGGAGCGATGGCCCACCCATGGAGCCCTCGGTCGAGCGGCACCTGTTTGAGCCCTTCTTTTCTTCCGAAAGTCGTTCCACCGGCCTGGGCCTGTATATTTGCCGGGAATTGTGCGAAGGACACGGCGCGTCAATCTCGTATCGGCGTTCCTCGCGCAAAATTCGCGGCAACGAACAGGGCGGAAATGAATTCATTGTGACCTTTGGTCCGTCAGTCTCCGAAGTCGATATTGACCTGCCCACCGACCACGATCATGTGACCCCATGGCAACCAACACGCCCCTGACCAATGCCCAGATCCTCGTCATCGACGATGAGCCTGATTTGCGCACGTTGTATGAGTTGACCTTGCTGCGCGAGGGCTACCGGGTTGATGCCGCCGGAAGCCTGCAAGAGGCCTGGCAGCATCTCGGCGAAACGCGTTATGACGTGGTCATCACCGACATGCGCCTGCCCGACGGTGTTGGCATGGAACTGATTCAGCGTCTGCGCGACCAACATCGCGCCGAACGCTGCGTCGTCATCACCGCCTATGGTTCTGCTGAAAACGCGGTCGAGTCCCTCAAGGCCGGGGCCTTTGACTACCTCACCAAGCCGGTGGACCTCAAACAGTTTCGAACCGTGATCGCGTCCGCGGTGCAAGACGCATTGACCCGCCCCAGCCAGCCCGGTCGCGGCCCCACGGCAGCGCCGGGCCTGTCCGAGCCCACTGGGCGCAGCCTGACCGGCGAGACGGCGCTTGCGCGACTGGTTGGCGAGTCCGCCAGCATGCGCTTGGTAAAAGAGCGCATCGTCAAGGTCGCCCGAAACATGGCGCCGGTTCTGGTCAGCGGCGAATCCGGTACCGGCAAGGAGTTGGTGGCCGGCGCGATTCATGCCAACAGCCATCGCGTTGGCGGCCCGATGGTGGCCGTGAACTGCAGCGCAATCCCGGAGCATCTGCTGGAGGCCGAGTTCTTCGGCGCCAAGAAGGGCTCCTACACCGGCTCCACTCAGGACCGGATCGGATTCTTTCAAGCTGCCAAGGGCGGTACCCTGTTTCTCGACGAGATCGGCGACCTGCCAATCGCCATGCAATCAAAGCTGCTGCGCGCCATCCAGGAGCGGTGTGTGCGCCCGATCGGCTCGACACAGGAGGAACCGGTGGACGTGCGCATCATCAGCGCCACGCACAAAAACCTGGGCACGGAGGTGCTGGCCGGGCGGTTTCGGCAGGATCTCTACTACCGGCTCAACGTGATCGAAATAGCGATTCCTCCCTTGCGCGACCGGCGCGAGGACTTGCCCGCCTTGTGTCACGCACTGCTCCATCGCATTGCCGAAGAGTCCGGCGTGCCCGTGCCGACCCTGTCCGACTCGGTGCTCGCCCAGCTCGCGCGGGACCCCTTGACCGGCAACGTGCGTGAGCTGGAGAACCTGCTCCACCGCGCCGTGGCCCTGAGCGAAGACAACTGCCTGCAAATTGAACTGGCGGTACGCGACCCCAACCCGTCCACGCCACTGGCCGTTGTCCGCCACCAGCGGGCAACCGACCCCCAAAGCGAGATGCCCAGGGATCTGCAAGCCCATCTGGACCAGCAGGAACGCCGAATACTGATTCAGGCGCTGCACGAGACCGGCTTCAACCGGACTGCGGCAGCGGCTCGGCTGGGCTTGAGCCTGCGCCAGATGCGCTACCGCATCGCCCGCCTCAACATCGACACGCCACATGGCAGTGAGCCCTCCGACGAGCCCGTCTGAAGTGCTCGCGGACCGGGCGCTATGGAAAGATGGTTGGTACCGGTACGCTCGGTGCCTGCGCTCGCCCAATTTCGGACCACGCCCAAGGGCAACGGCAGTCAGCCTGATCGTTCTGCACTCGATCAGTCTGCCCCCCGGTCAATATGGCGGCGATGAAGTGCAGTTGCTGTTCACCAACCAGTTGCCAGCGCACGCCCATCCCTACTTCGAGACGATCCATGCGCTGAAGGTGTCGGCGCATTTCTACATTCGCCGCGGTGGTGAACTTTGGCAGTTTGTAAGCTGCGACGATCGCGCCTGGCATGCTGGCGTGTCGGTCTTTGATGAGCGCAGCAACTGCAACGACTTCTCGGTCGGCATCGAGTTGGAGGGACTCGAAGGCGATGCCTTCGAGCCTGACCAGTACGCGACCCTGTCAGCACTGTGCGCCGCCATCGCCCAATGCTACCCAGTAGCAAACGTCGCCGGGCACGAGCATATTGCGGCGGGTCGCAAGGGCGATCCGGGTCCGGGCTTTGACTGGCCGCGCTTGCAACGCGCACTGGCCTGGCCACCCGAGCGCTTTCCGGCTGCGCTCGACTAGCGGGTTGCGCACCGCGCGGCCACGTCAACCACGGGTCCGCGCCTGGCTATTGACCAGCCAAGCGGCTTGGTTATTGCCGACACGCTCCCGCTAACCCTCTGCGGGTAATACACTACCGGTAGTGGCTTGAATTCGCTTTAGACCCCATATATAGTGTGTCCAGATTATCAAGGACGTCCTGCCGGGTGTTTTTGCGCAAGCCACCCAGACCAACATGACCAGCGCCGAGCAGGCCTGGCAACAACACAGGAGAGACAGTGCACACTGCAATGCAATCAACGGGCACGGAGCCCGTTACCAAACATTCCCGCCACGGCGCGCCCAGCGCCGCCATCACGCCAGAGCACACCCTCAATCACTACCAGATCATCCGGCGCAACGGCGCGGTGGTTCCGTTCGAGCCAGCCAAGATTGCGGTGGCGATGATGAAGGCGTTCTTGGCCGTCCACGGCACGCAGGGCGCGGCCTCGGCCAGCGTGCGCGAAGTGGTCGAGACGCTGACACAAGGCGTCATCCGCGCACTGGTGCGCTCACGGCCCGGTGGCGGCACCTTCCACATTGAAGACGTGCAGGACCACGTCGAACTTGGCTTGATGCGCAGTGGTCACCACGAAATTGCGCGCGCCTATGTGTTGTACCGCGAAAGCCGGACCCAGGAAAGGGCCAAGGCGGCGGCGCAGATTACCCAGCCGGCCCACGTGCTACACACGCTTGATCGAGGCGAGCGCACGGTGCTTGACCTGGCGCGCCTGGGCCGCCTGATTGAATCCGCCTGCGCTGGCCTGGGCGCCGACGTCAAGCCCGAGCCCATCCTGGCCGAAACTGTGCGCAACCTCTACGACGGCGTGCCGATGGAGGAGGTCTACAAGGCCTCGATCCTGGCCGCTCGCACGCTGATCGAGAGCGACCCTGACTACACCTATGCCGCCGCCCGTCTGCTGTTTCACACCATTGCGCGAGAAGTGCTGGGCGAGGACCTGACTCAGGCCGACATGGCGCAAGCCTACGTGGCGTACTTTGCGGACTCCATCGGCAAGGGCGTTGCCCACGGCCTGCTGGACGAGCGGCTGCAACAATTCGATCTGGCCAGGTTGGCGGCGGCGCTCAAGGCCGAGCGCGACCTGAAGTTCGACTATCTGGGCCTGCAAACGCTTTATGACCGCTACTTCCTGCACGTCGACAAGGTTCGCATCGAACTCCCCCAAGCGTTTTTCATGCGCGTGGCGATGGGCCTGGCGCTGGGTGAGGTGGACCGCGAGGCCCGCGCCATCGAGTTCTATGAGGTGCTGTCCTCGTTTGATTTCATGTCCAGCACGCCCACCTTGTTCAACAGCGGCACACTGCGTTCGCAGTTGTCCTCGTGTTACCTGACCACCGTGCCGGACGACCTGGACGGCATCTACGAATCAATCAAGGAGAACGCCCTGCTGTCCAAGTTCGCCGGCGGCCTGGGCAACGACTGGACCCGTGTTCGCGCCTTGGGCGCACACATCAAGGGCACCAACGGCGAGTCGCAAGGTGTGGTGCCCTTCCTCAAGGTGGTCAACGACACGGCCGTGGCAGTCAACCAGGGCGGCAAGCGCAAGGGCGCTGTGTGCGCCTACCTGGAAACCTGGCACCTGGATGTCGAGGAGTTTCTCGAACTGCGCAAAAACACCGGGGACGATCGGCGACGCACCCATGACATGAACACGGCCAACTGGATTCCCGACCTGTTCATGCGCCGGGTGATGGAAAAGGGCCAGTGGACCCTGTTCTCGCCCAGCAGCGTGCCAGACCTGCACGACAAGATCGGTGCCGAGTTCGAGCACGCCTACGTCGCCTACGAGCAGCGGGCCGCGGCCGGCGAGATCAAGCCCTCACGCGTGGTCCAGGCGGCCGACCTGTGGCGAAAGATGCTGACCATGTTGTTCGAGACAGGGCATCCGTGGATCACCTTCAAGGACGCCTGCAACGTCCGCTCACCGCAGCAGCATGTCGGCGTGGTGCATTCGTCCAATCTCTGCACCGAGATCACCCTCAACACCAGCGACACCGAGACAGCGGTCTGCAACCTCGGCTCGATCAACTTGCGCCAGCACCTGATCACCAGCGGCGACAAACAGGCGCCCGGCGCCCTGCTGCTCGACCATGCCAAGTTGCAGAAGACCATCACCACCGCGATGCGCATGCTCGACAACGTGATCGACATCAACTACTACGCCGTCAAGAAGGCCCGCAACTCGAACCTTCGGCACCGCCCGGTCGGCTTGGGGCTGATGGGTTTTCAGGACAGTCTGTATGAGCTGGGCCTCGCGTATGCCAGCGACGCGGCCGTTGCGTTTGCCGATCAGTCGATGGAAGCGATCAGCTATTACGCCTACTGGGCGTCAACCGAACTGGCGCGGGAACGCGGCACCTACAGCAGCTACAAAGGCTCACTATGGGAAAAGGGCGTGCTGCCACTCGATACCCTGGACTTGCTGGCGGCCCAGCGCGGAGGCTACCTCGAAGTGGACCGCTCGACCACGCTGGACTGGCCCGCGCTGCGGCAAAAAATCGCAACCGACGGCATGCGCAATTCCAACTGCACCGCCATCGCGCCCACGGCGACGATCTCGAACATCGTCGGCGTTGATGCCTCGATCGAACCCAGCTTCGGCAACCTGTCGGTGAAGTCCAATCTCTCGGGCGAGTTCACCGTCATCAACCACTACCTGGTGCGAGACCTCAAGCGGCTCGGGCTGTGGGACGAAGTGATGGTGATGGACCTCAAACACTTTGATGGTTCATTGGGTCCGATCGACCGTGTGCCAGCCAACATCAAGGCGCTGTATGCGACCGCGTTCGAAATCGAACCGCACTGGCTGGTTGAGGCCGCGGCACGACGCCAGAAGTGGATCGACCAGGCGCAGTCGCTGAACATCTACATGGCCGGCGCGTCGGGCAAGAAGCTCGATGAAACCTACAAGCTGGCGTGGGTGCGTGGCCTCAAGACCACCTACTACCTGCGCACCATGTCGGCGACCCACGCAGAGAAATCCACCGTCGCGGCGGGCCGCCTGAACGCGGTTTCCATGGACCGTGACACGCACGCAAGCGGCGGCATGACTGCACTCGATGCAGCGGCTGCAAGCGCGCGATTGCAGATGGCAGCAGAGGCGGCCACCGACATCAAGTTCTGCGGCATTGATGATCCAACGTGTGAGTCCTGCCAATGAGTGCGTGGCGTCACAACACGACACGCGGCATCGCGACGTGTCGTGATGCGATGCACATGCACAACACTTCACAACACAATGTGACGACGATGTGAATCAACACTTTGCATTTCATTTCGTTGCTCTCATAATTCGCTGATTGGAAAACCATATGTTGACCTGGGACGAAAAAGTCAAGCCCACATCGCAACCGCCTCTTGCAAGCAGCTCACTCAGCAGCCGCATGATGGAGCCGCCTCTTTTCTCCGCCACTGTGGCCACCGTCTCCCCGATGTTTGAGCCATCCGCCGCATCGCCAACTCCGAGCACCCGCCCCGCCAGCTCCGGCCGCATCAACGCCGCCGACAAGCGCATCATCAACGGCAAGACCGACGTCAATCAACTGGTTCCGTTCAAGTACAAATGGGCATGGGACAAGTACCTGTCGAGCTGCGCCAATCACTGGATGCCGCAAGAGGTCAACATGACGCGCGACATCGCGTTGTGGAAGAGTCCCAACGGCCTGACCGAGGATGAGCGGCGCATCATCAAGCGCAATCTCGGCTTCTTCGTCACCGCTGACTCGCTGGCCGCCAACAACATCGTGCTCGGCACGTACCGCCACATCACTGCGCCCGAGTGCCGTCAGTTCCTCCTGCGGCAAGCCTTTGAGGAAGCGATTCACACCCACGCCTACCAGTACATCGTGGAGTCGCTCGGCCTGGACGAGAGCGAGATCTTCAACGCTTACAACGAGGTCAAGTCGATTCGCGACAAGGATGAGTTCCTGATTCCGTTCATCGGCGCCATCATGGACCCGGGCTTCAGCACCGGTACGCCGCAAGCGGATCAAACCTTGCTGAAGTCGCTGATCGTTTTTGCCTGCCTGATGGAAGGTTTGTTCTTCTACGTCGGCTTCACGCAGATCCTTGCCCTGGGTCGCCAGAACAAGATGACCGGCGCGGCCGAGCAATACCAATACATCCTGCGCGATGAGTCGATGCACTGCAATTTTGGTATCGACCTGGTCAACCAGATCAAGCTTGAGAACCCGTTGTTGTGGACACCTGAGTTCAAGCAGGAAATCAAAGCCCTGTTCGAAACCGCGGTTGAACTGGAATACCGTTACGCCGAGGACACCATGCCGCGCGGCGTGCTGGGCATGAATGCATCCATGTTCAAGGGCTACCTGCGCTACATCGCCAACCGGCGTGCCATCCAGATTGGCCTGGAGCCCCTGTTCGCCACCGAGGACAACCCTTTTCCGTGGATGAGCGAGATGATCGACTTGAAGAAGGAGCGTAACTTCTTCGAGACACGTGTGATCGAGTACCAATCCGGCGGCGCCTTGTCGTGGGACTGAGCAATTAGGACGATGACGAACAAAATTTCACAGGCACACCCAGACCGCATCGCGGTCAGGCGTGCCTGTGCACCCGAGTTCATGGTGCTGGGTCTTTCGCCCAACCCCATGGATCGCTTCATGCACTCCAACTCGCATGAAGTGCTCTTTGTTAATTGATCAAGGAGAAGATGATGGCAACTGCAAAAAAACCGGCCGCTAAGAAGGCCGCTCCCGCGAAGAAAGCTGCACCCGCTAAGAAAGTAGCAGCAAAGAAGGCGGCTCCGGCCAAGAAGGCGGCGCCTGCAAAGAAAGCAGCAGCTAAGAAGCCAGCTGCGAAGAAAGTGGCAGCCAAGAAACCAGCGGCCAAAAAAGTAGCGGCCAAGAAGCCGGCTGCCAAAAAGGCTGCGCCTGCGAAGAAAGCGGCCGCCAAGAAAGCGCCAGCCAAGAAGGCCGTAGCGGCGAAGAAGCCGGCTGCCAAAAAGGCTGCTGCGAAGAAGCCCGCAGCCAAGAAGCCAGCCGCCAAGAAAGCAGCCAAGAAGCCGGCTGCGAAGAAAGCCGCGAAAGCACCCGCTGCCAAGGCAGCGCCTGCCCCGGCAGCCCCTGCAGCTCAGACCACTCTGAACCCGCAGGCGGCTTGGCCATTCCCGACGGCGACCAAGCCCTAACCGGCTGTTGGTCCCACTCAAGCCCGGTGTCTTTGGACGCCGGGCTTTTTTGTTGCTGCCGGTTCAGGTCAGGGGGCGTTCAGGCCGAGGGTATCGCTGCCAGATCGACGGTGTAATTCTGCGGCCCCTGATGCGAGATCTTGAGTGCGCCCAGGTGGTTTCCAACTTGGGCACATCGAACCAGCGACCAGCCCCGCTCCAAGCCAAACAGCAGGGCGCCACGGTAGGCGTCGCCACAACCGGTGGGATCCACCACAGCACTGGGTTGATACGCCGGCACATGGATCGCTGCCCCATCAATCCATACCTCGCTGCCCTGCGCACCTTTGGTGACAATCAGTCCGCGAACCCGACGCGACACCTCGGCCGTGCTCCAGCCTGTACGGTCGCTGAGCAGCTTGCCCTCGTAGTCGTTCACCGTCACCCACGAAGCCTGATCAACCAGGGCTCTGAGTTCGGCGCCATCAAACCGGGGCAGTTGCTGACCCGGGTCAAACACGAAGGGGATGTTGGCTGCCCTAAACTGCTCAGCGTGCTGCCACATGGCATCGCGCCCGTCCGGCGCGATGATGCCCAGCTTGATGTCCTCGCGCGCCTCGATGCGGGTCAGATGGGCCTGCTCCATGGCGCCAGGATGAAAACCGTTGATTTGATTGTTGTCACGGTCCGTGATGATCATCGCCTGCGCCGTGTAAGCATCGTCCAGCGTCCGGATGAAATCCGTCGCGATCCCCATCTCCGCCAATCGCGCCAGATAACCGGCCCCGTCGCTACCCAGCGTTGCCATCGGCAGTGGATCACCACCCAGTTGCTTGAGACTGTAGGCGATATTGCCAGCGCAGCCGCCGAAGTCGCGGCGCAGCGCCGGCACCAGGAACGAGACGTTGAGAATGTGAAGTTGCTCGGGCAGGATTTGTTCCGCGAACCTGCCCTCGAAGTTCATGATGACGTCGAACGCCAGCGAGCCGCAAATGATGGAAGCCATGAAGTATCCGTTTAGGTAGTCAAGGGTAGAAAGCCAGAATGCGGTAGCCGGAGATGTGATCGGTGATACCAGCGCCTTTGACGCTGATACCCCACGATCCCTGCCACTCGGCTCCTGGCGTCAGAACAGTGGTCTTGGCGCCAAGTTCGGTGCCCAGGAAGACCCGCCGTGTCAGCACCTGGTCTTGTGAGTCGGTCAAGGTCAACTCCACCGCTGGCATAGCCAAGTCGATTGCAGCGGCGCTCCTGACACTGAAGTTCAACCGGTACACGTCACCACGCAACTTGTTGAACGACGAACTCTCAATCACGATCGATTCGATTCGCTGCAGCGGCGAGATGGTGCAGCCCTGCCATTCACAAAGGGTGACCAACCACGGTTTGACCGAGGGCTCCATGGCCGCGATACGGTCACGTTCGACATAGACCACCTGAGCGCACAAACCCAGCAACAGCGCCACACAACTCACGCCCAGTGCAGCGCGCACGCCGCTTCGGCGCCAGATCGACGGCTCGACGCGCTCAGGCATGAAGCTCAGCCGCGCAGGCGCTGGGTCAGTGCGCCGTCGCGCCTCGCCACTTGGCGCCTCACCACCGTCCAGGCCCTGATCCGTCTTGCGCCGCCCGCCCAGATCGGTCGACGGCTCGACCGGTGAGGCAGCTTGTGCAAGCGCCGTGGGGCTCGGCTGATCAAGGGAGCGCTTGAGAATCGATGGCTCGGATGCAAGCGCAAGCGTCGACGCTGGCCCCGCTGGTGGTGCCGTTGCTGGTATGGCCGAAGGCTCGGTGGGTGGGACCGGCTTCGCGCCGGCATCTGCTCGATCGCTGGCGCTGGTCAGTGCCCAATGTGCACCAGCGTCCACGCCGGGCCCGGCCACACCCGGTGTCTCATGAACCATGCTCGCCGAGGCATCGAAGATCTCGTCGCATTGACCGCACCTCACCCAGCCATCGGAAACTCGTAGCTGGTCGGGAACGACCTTGAACATCGTCTCGCAAGCGGGGCACCGTGTTATCAGGCTCATGAGAAGCGGATTGTAGGGGCTCGCCCCGACGCGTTGTCAGCGCGCTGCCGTCATCAGGACCCAGCCGTCTTCGACGTCCGTCACCGCCAACTCGCAATAGGGCGCATAGGCGGCGGTCAACTCCTGCGCCTGCCTGGCCAGGATCCCCGCCAGCACCAGTGAGCCGCCGGGCGCGACGCGCGACCACAGCAAGGGCGCCAGCACCTTGAGCGGGGTCGCAAGAATATTGGCCAGCACGGTTTGGTACACATCGCTAACCGCCTCGGGCCGGCCGGCGCGCAGCAACACGCCGTTGGCTTGGGCATTGGCGAGCGTGGCACGCACAGCGTCGTCATCAATGTCCACAGCATCAATGTCCCGCGCACCAAATTTGGCCGCGCCGATGGCCAGGATGCCCGAACCGCAACCATAGTCCAGCACCCGCACCAGCCGGTTCCCAGGCGTGACGCTTGCGCCCGCTTCGCGACCTGCAATCCAGCGCAGACACATCCGCGTGGTGGGGTGAGTGCCTGTGCCAAACGCCAAACCGGGATCGAGTCGGATCACTACACGGGCCTGGGCTGGCGGCTCGTGCCAGCTCGGCACAATCCAGAATTCCGGCGTCACCTCGACCGGTACAAACTGCGTCTGCGTCAAGCGAACCCAGTCCTGCTCTGGCACGTCCTTCACACCCAAGAGTGCACAGTTGGCAAAGAAATCCTGGGCAGTGAGCACCTGCGCGGCATCGTCCGCCAAGTCTTCTGAGGCGAACAAAGCCAAGACCCGTGAGCGTTCCCACCCATCCTGGGGCGCCGGCATGCCCGGCTCGCCAAAGAGGGCCTGTTCCGCGTCGGTGTGGGCGTCGGCATCCTCGACGCTGACGCTCAGCGCGTCCAGCGCATCGAGCGCATCGCTCAAAACCTCAACCCGATCTTGCGGGCACAACAGACTCAGCTCAACCATGACCGGATCGCCTCAACGTTCGCGGTGGCTGAGCCACTCTTCCAGATAGTGGATGTTGGTGCCACCATTCATGAACTTGGCATCCACCATCAACTCGCGGTGCAAGGCGATGTTGGTGTTGATCCCCTCGACCACGGTCTCGCCCAGGGCCGTGCGCATGCGCGCCAGGGCTTGGTCACGCGTGTCGCCATGAACGATGATCTTACCGATCATCGAGTCATAGTTGGGCGGCACGAAGTAATTGGTGTAAATGTGGGAATCCACGCGCACACCGGGGCCGCCGGGCGGGTGCCACATCGTGATGCGCCCAGGGGAAGGGACAAACTTGTAGGGGTCCTCAGCGTTCACGCGGCATTCGATCGCATGGCCACGAATCTCGATCTGACGCTGTGTGAAGGGCAGCTTTTCGCCCGCCGCCACCATGATCTGGGTCTTGACGATGTCCACGCCGGTGATCATTTCGGTCACCGGATGCTCCAACCTGAACCCGCGTGTTCATTTCAATGAAGTAGAACTCCCCGTCTTCATAGAGAAACTCGAAGGTACCTGCCCCGCGATACCCAATGCGTTTGCAAGCCGCCACGCAACGCTCGCCAATGCGATCAATCGTCTTGCGCGCAATACCCGGTGCCGGCGCCTCTTCAATGATCTTCTGATGCCGACGCTGCATCGAGCAATCGCGCTCACCCAAATAGACCGCGTTCTTGTACTTGTCGGCCAGGATCTGGATCTCGATGTGACGCGGGTTCTGGAGGAACTTCTCCATGTAAACGGCTGGATTGTTAAAGGCTGCGCCGGCCTCGGCCTTGGTCATCGTCACGGCGTTGACCAGGGCCGCCTCGGTGTGCACCACCCGCATGCCGCGGCCGCCGCCACCGCCAGCCGCCTTGATGATGACCGGGTAGCCAATGGCTTTGGCGATGCGCCGGATTTGAACCGGGTCGTCGGGCAATTCGCCTTCGGAACCAGGCACACACGGCACGCCTGCCTTGATCATGGCCTGCTTGGCCGAGACCTTGTCGCCCATGATCCGGATCGACTCGGGCGTGGGCCCGATGAACTGGAAGCCGCTCTTTTCAACCCGCTCGGCAAACCCGGCGTTCTCGCTCAGGAACCCATAGCCCGGATGGATCGCCTCCGAGTCCGTCACCTCTGCCGCGGAAATGATGGCCGGCATGTTGAGGTAGCTCAAGCCCGACGGCGCCGGGCCAATACAGACTGCCTCTTCGGCCAACTTTACATACTTGGCTTCACGGTCCGCCTCGGAGTACACCATCACGGCCTTGATGCCAAGCTCGCGGCAAGCGCGCTGAATCCGAAGGGCAATCTCGCCCCGATTCGCAACCAGAATTTTCTTGAACATGGGAGCTGCTGATTGGCCTTACTCAATGGTGAACAGAGGCTGTCCGTACTCGACCGCTTGCCCGTTTTGACAAAGAATCTGTGTCACCGTGCCGGATTTGTCGGTCTCGATCTCGTTGAGGATCTTCATCGCCTCCACAATGCACACGGTTTGGCCTTCCTTGACACTGTCCCCTACTTCCACAAAAGCCTTGGCGCCAGGTGAAGCGGAACGGTAGAAGGTGCCCACCATCGGTGACTTGACGACATGGTCGGTACTGACAGCGGCAACCGGTGCAGCCGGGGTTGGGTTCGAACCGGCCGTCGTTGGCACAGGGGCCGTGGGGGCATGCGCCATGATCGGCGCGTACTGCTGTGCGGCAGCCGCACCACCCTTGACAATGCGCACCTTGCCTTCGGCCTCGGTGATTTCGAGCTCGGAAACGTTTGATTCAGACACCAGATCAATCAGTGTCTTGAGTTTTCTAAGGTCCATGAAGTCTCCAACTGCTATTCGGTAATGAGCGCCGAATTTACACCAATTTCGGTCAACTCACGGCCATTTTGTTCTATTACTTGATAAATCGAAATCAGGCGGCCGATCATGCGGACTCTAAAACAAGCCCGACGTAGGCACAGGCGGCGCCATTTCTGGGCGCCGAACCGGGTCAGCCTAAACTGGCCCATGCCTTCAAGTCCTCAGGCCTGATCTTGCCGATTTTACGGTGTAACACTGACCCCTCCCGTCCCAGCACCACAGAAAAAGGCAAGCCGCCACTGATGTTGCCAAAGGACCTGCTGAGGTCAACACCCGCCGTTCCGGCCATCGCGACCGGAAAGCGCAGGGGGTAGCGAGCCAGGAAGCTGGTGACCGGTGCAACTTGGTCCACCGCCAAGCCGAGCACCTGCCAGCCGGCACGTGCTTGCTCGTGATAGAAGGCATCGAGCATCGGCAGCTCTTCCACGCAGGGGGGGCACCAAGTCGCCCAGAAGTTCAGCAACAGCGGGCGGCCCCGAAACGTACTCATTTGAAGCTTTCCCCCGCTTGGCGTGTCGAACTCAAGCTGCCAGAGCGCCTGGACCGCGCCCGCGTCGCCGTCCCGCAGCGCGTGGCGCCACCACGCCAGGCCCGCGCCTGCCAACACCGCACCAACCGCCACGGCCGCAAACAAGGCGCGCCGCCGAGGCAGCAAGCCCCCTGGTTCGGTCGAATGGGTAGTGGTTGGGTCGGTCATGGTGTCGAATCATGCATCAAGCGGCGAACGGTCTCCAAGTCTGCCCTCAGCAAGCGGTCTTTGCCGTCCACGCGCCGGGCACCCCGAATGTCGTCCCGGTCATAGATCAGCAAGTGAACGCCCACGTCTTCATTGAGTTCGCGGCAAAAGCTGTGCACACTTAACACATCCACCGGTGCGCCACCCAGACCGGTGGCGGTACCGGTCTGAAAGTCAGCGCCGATATCTAGCAGGGCCAGTTCGGCCGATTTCGAGTCGTCGCAGTACAGCTCAATCCTGATGTCCGAGCGACGTGTTGCCGTTCCCTGCCACACGGCACCGCTCAGATAGGGCCGAAAACGCGCCAGCCGAACCATCCACTGCAGCGCCAGCCGACGCAGCGCCAGCAACTCGACCGGCTGCGTATCGGCACAAAACACGGCGATGTGCTCACGCACCGCATCATCCAGCTCATCGTTGCGGGGAAGCGCCGTGCGGGCGGGCAAGCCCATCTGCTTGAGGGCGTGGCGTTTGGCCGAACCATAGTCCAGGCCCTCGTCCACGACCAACCGAGCCGCCACTGCCGCAATTTCCAGTTGCACCGTTTCCATCAGGGCGATTTTCCATCGTTTTGCCACTCTAGAATCGCCCCATGCATATTCATATCCTGGGCATCTGCGGTACGTTTATGGGGGGCCTGGCCGCCCTGGCCGTCGAGGCCGGACACAAGGTTACCGGCTGCGACGCTGGCGTCTACCCGCCCATGAGTGACCAGCTTCGCGCCTTGGGCATCGACCTGATCGAGGGTTTTGGTGCCGATCAATTGGCGCTTGATCCCGACCTCTACGTTGTTGGCAACGTCGTCAGCCGCGCCCACCTGGCCGACGGGTCAGCGAAATTCCCACTCATGGAAGCCATCCTGGACGCGGGAGCCCCCTACACCAGTGGCCCGCAATGGCTGGCGGAGCATGTGCTGCAAGGCCGCCACGTGATCGCCATTGCCGGCACCCATGGCAAAACCACCACCACCGCCATGGCCACCTGGATTCTGGAATGCGCAGGGCTGCAACCTGGTTTTTTGATCGGTGGCGTGCCGCTGAATTTTGAGGTGTCGGCAAGACTGGGGCGCACGGCAGACGGGCCTGCCAACGCAAGCGCCGGGCGACCGGCGCCGTTCGTGATCGAGGCGGACGAGTACGACACCGCCTTCTTTGACAAGCGCAGCAAGTTTGTGCACTACCGGCCACGCACGGCCGTCCTCAACAACCTTGAATTCGACCACGCCGACATCTTCGACAACCTGGCGGCCATCGAACGCCAATTCCACCATCTGATCCGGACCGTGCCCGGCACCGGGCCGCATGGCTGTGGCCGCGTCATCGTCAATGACCTGGAGGAGAGCCTGAGCCGCGTGCTGCATGCAGGTTGCTGGAGCGAAGTGCGCAGCTTCGGCTCGACCGTGAGTGACTACACGGCGACTGGCGAACCAAGCTGCTTTGAAGTCCATCACCAAGGCAAGCGTGTCAGCGTTGTGGAGTGGGCACTCACTGGATCCCACAACCAAATGAACGCCTTGGCGGCGATTGCTGCCGCGCACCACCTTGGCGTTGATCCGCAGGTCAGCGCCCGTGCATTGGGCAGCTTCCAGAATGTCAAGCGGCGTATGGAACTGCGCGGCACAGTCACCAAACCGAACGGTGAGATCGCGGTCTACGACGATTTCGCCCACCACCCAACGGCCATCCGCACTACCCTGGACGGCCTTCGGCGCAAGCTGGGCCCGGGGCCGCGCATTCTGGCGGTGTTTGAGCCGCGCAGCAACACCATGAAACTTGGCGCCATGAAGGCCCAACTGCCCTGGAGCCTGGAAAGCGCGGACCTCGCCTTCAGCAACCGCGCCGGCCTGGGCTGGGATCCGGGCGAGGCACTGGCAAGCTTGGGCGCCCGCGCCCAGGTCGCCGATTCCATGGACGAATTGGTATCGCAAATCGTGGCACAGGTGCGTGGCGGCGACCACATCGTGTGTATGAGCAATGGCGGCTTTGGCGATATTCATGACAAGCTGTTGCGGGCGCTGGCCGTCAAGACCTGAAGTCCCGCTTCAGCCCCGCCTGTCAGTTACACGCCGGTCAAGGCCGAAGCCGCCGACCCGCAACAGACTGGTACACGGTGCGACACGGGCTTTTCAGTCAGATCACAGTGATCGCCGCGCCTTCACCGCGTCGGACAAGACCTGCAGCGCCTGGAGCGAGTCGTCCCATCCCAAACAGGCGTCGGTGATGCTCTTGCCATAGACCAGGGCAGCCGCGTCGTCTTTGCCCGGAGTGAATTTCTGTGCCCCCGCCTGAAGGTGACTCTCCACCATCACGCCGAACACGCACGTCGAGCCGGATGCGATTTGCCCGCCGATATCACGTGCCACCTCAAGCTGTTTCTCATGCTGCTTGCTGCTGTTGGCATGGCTACAGTCCACCATCAAGGTGGTCGGCAGCTTGGCAGCGGCCAGATCCTTGCAGGCAGCCGCCACGCTGGCGGCATCAAAATTAGGTGCCTTTCCGCCGCGCAGGATCACGTGGCAATCCTTGTTGCCGTTGGTTTGCACAATCGCAACCTGACCATTCTTGTGGACCGACAGGAAGTGGTGCCCGCCAGCCGCCGCCTGAATGGCATCGGTGGCGATCTTGATATTGCCGTCCGTGCCGTTCTTGAAGCCAATCGGGGCTGACAGACCCGACGCCAGTTCGCGGTGCACCTGACTCTCGGTGGTGCGTGCTCCGATGGCGCCCCATGAGATCAGATCACCCAGGTACTGCGGGGAGATCACGTCGAGGAACTCGCTACCCGCAGGCAGACCCATGCGGTTGATCTCGATCAGCAACTGCCGGGCAATGCGCAGGCCCTCATCAATGCGAAAGGTTTCATCCAGGTACGGGTCATTGATCAGCCCCTTCCAGCCCACCGTGGTGCGCGGTTTCTCGAAATAGACCCGCATGACGATCTCCAGTGTGTCCGCATACTTGTCTCGCTGCACCTTCAGGTGACGGGCGTAATCCAGCGCAGCGGACGGATCGTGAATCGAGCACGGCCCAATCACTACCAGCAGGCGGTCGTCCTTGCCAGACATGATGTTGTGAATGCTGTGCCGGGTCTTGGTGATCAGCGTCTCCACCGGCGTATGGTGGATCGGGAAGAAACGGATCAAGTGCTCGGGAGGCGGTAACACGGTGATGTCCTTGATGCGTTCGTCGTCAGTCTCGCTGGTGCGATCGGTGGGATGCGCATGCGGATTGGCATACCAGGCATCAGCGGTGGACGAGGTGGCTTTAGCATTCATGGAACTCTCCTAAGTCAATCGGATTTGAAATGGGGCAAAAAAAAACCGCCGGGGCTCCGGCGGTTTTTAGGGAATCAGGACGTTTTCTTTGGGTACGTTCAGAACTCTCTACCGCCACAGGCGCTTGAGAACCAAAAATAGCTAAAAAAGAACTGAACCGATTTCATGGCAACAAATGTAGCATAGTCAAATCACCCGATCCTGACGCCCGGCGCTCCCGCCGTCAGGCGGTTCCGCCCACCGTCAGGCCATCAATGCGCAGGGTCGGCTGTCCGACACCCACCGGCACACTCTGCCCCTCTTTGCCACAAGTGCCCACGCCGCTGTCGAGCTTCATGTCGTTACCGATCATGCTGACGCGCGTCAACGCGTCGGGGCCATTGCCCACCAGGGTGGCGCCCTTGACCGGGTAGAGAATCTTGCCGTTTTCCACCCAGAACGCCTGGCTCGCGGAGAACACGAACTTGCCCGAGGTGATGTCCACCTGACCGCCGCCAAAGTTGGTGGCGTAAAGGCCCTTCTTGATGCTGGCGACGATTTCCTCGGGGGACTTGTCACCGGCCAGCATGTAGGTGTTGGTCATGCGTGGCATCGGCGTATGGGCGTAACTTTCACGGCGACCATTGCCGGTAGGCTTGACGCCCATCAGGCGCGCATTCATGGCGTCCTGGATGTAGCCCTTGAGGATGCCGTCCTCGATCAGCACGTTACGCTGGCTGGGGTTGCCTTCGTCGTCCACATTGAGCGAGCCGCGCCGCTGCGCCAGTGTGCCGTCGTCCAGCACGGTCACGCCCTTGGCCGCGACACGCTGTCCGACCCGACCCGTGAAGGCACTCGACCCCTTGCGATTGAAATCGCCCTCCAAGCCATGCCCGATCGCCTCATGCAGCAAAATGCCAGGCCAGCCCGGCCCCAACACCACCGTCATCTCGCCAGCGGGCGCGGCACGCGACTCCAGATTGGTCAGCGCGGCGTTGACCGCCTCATCCACATAGCTCGCAATGCATGCGTCGTCAAAATAGGCCAGGCCAAACCGACCGCCGCCGCCGGCGGAACCCATTTCGCGACGGCCTTTTTGCTCGGCAATCACGGTCAGGCTCAGGCGCACCAGCGGCCGCACGTCGGCCGCCAGGGTGCCGTCGGCGCGGGCCACCATGACCACGTCGTACTCGCTGGCCAGACCGGCCATGACTTGCGCGACGCGCGGGTCCTTGGCACGCGCGGCCTGCTCCACGCGCTCCAGCAGCTTGACTTTGGCGGCACTGCCAAGACTGGCAATTGGATCAAGACCGTCATACAGGGACCGCGATGACGCAATCTTCTGGGACCTTGTCTTGACGCGACCGGACTTGTTGGCATGGGAGATGGTTCGTACCGTGCGCGCCGCATCGAGCAGCGAGGCGTCCGAGATATCGTCGGAATAGGCAAACGCGGTCTTCTCCCCCGACACGGCCCGAACGCCCACACCCTGGTCGATGCTGAACGAACCGGTCTTGACGATGCCCTCCTCCAAGCTCCAGCCTTCACTGCGCGTGTACTGAAAGTAAAGGTCCGCCTCGTCAACTTGATGCGTCTTGATTTCCGCCAGCGCGCGCCAGAGGTGGGTTTCATCCAGGCCAAACGGTGTCAGCAACAGGCGTTTGGCGATGGCCAGACGTTCGAGGGTCGGTTCACGAGAGATCATTGGTAGACGTTGGTTCTTTTCGGCCCGAAGGCCGTTAACGAGCCAACGCCCCCTTCAACCGGGCGTGCGGATTTCCCTGACGGCTGGGTGCCGGTGGCCTGTCGGCTGCAGCATTACGCGGCCTACCTGTTACCAGGGCTAGGCGGATCGTGCCTCGCAGCCGATCAGCCCAAGACTGTCAAAATACTCGCCTCCAGCGACGGGCTTGGCCTGTGAGGCGGTGCCCCGTTGCCCCTCAGACGGGCGGCCCGGGAAGCCGCGCGGGCCCCCGGGGGCCCGCCCCGGGCGGGGGGGGGGGGGCGGGCGGCGGGCGCGGCCGGCCCGGGCGCGCCGCCGGGGGGGGGGCGGCGGGGGAGGGAGAGGCCGCCCCCCCGGCGGGGGGGGGGCGGGGCCGCCGGGGGGGGCGGCCCGCGCGGGCCGGGGCGCCGGCCCGCGGCCGGGGCCCGCGGAGGGGGGGGGGGGGGGCCGAGCGGCTGCAGCGCGGCCTCCACGGCCAGGCGGGTGTCCTTCTCAAGCAGCGTCATGTGCGCGCGCGGTGCCGGGTCACCCTCGATCGCTCGGCGCATGCGGTCCGTGCCAATCCAGCTCTGCCCGCTGGAGCGCTCAATCACATCCAGGGTTGTGGCTGGATCCAGGCCCATGCGCCGCGCCAGCGCCAGCGATTCCGCAGCACCCACCAAATTAATACCAGCGAGCAAGTTATTGACCAGCTTGGTGCGCGCACCATCGCCCACGCGCTGGCTGATGCGAAACAGGTTGTGGGAGAGGGCTCGAAGCAGGCGCTCGTGTTGATCAAACACCGAGTCCGCACAAGCCACCATCAGGCTCATCGAACCGTCGAGCGCGCGCGCTGGTCCGCCAGACATCGGGGCATCGATGGCATGAAGGCCGCGCTGCGCCAGGCGGATGGCCAGACGCTCGGTGTCATGCGGGCCGATGGTGGGGCACAACATCACCGCACTTGCGCTTTGCATGACCTCGGCCGCCCCACCCGGTCCAAACAGCACGTCCTCAGTCTGCGCAGCATCCACCACACAGATCACCACCGCTGATGCCTGCATCGCAGCCTGCGCCGGCTGCGCGAACGAGTCGGCCCCCAGCGCCTGCAGTGCCTGCATCCGCTCGGGTACGAGATCGCAAACATGGACACGCCAGCCTTGAGCCAACAAGTTCCGAGCCATCGCAGCGCCCATGTTGCCGACTCCGATCACCGCCACCGGGGCCTGCGCCGCTGGCCCGGCGTCAGCGACCTTGATCGTGTCAGAGACTGGCACAGCGGCTGCGGCCATGCCTAGGACTGCACCAGACGTTTGGACTTGGCTATCGACATCAGAATACCCAGGCCCATGCCCAGCGTCACCATCGCCGTGCCGCCATAGCTGATGAACGGCAAGGGCACCCCCACGACGGGCAGGATGCCGCTGACCATGCCCATGTTGACGAACGCGTAAGTGAAGAAGATCAGCGTCACGCTGCCGGCCAGCAGCCTCGAAAACAGGGTGGGCGCGTCCATCGCGATCATCAGGCCGCGCAAAACCAGAAAGATGAACGCGGCAATCAGCCCGAGATTGCCCAGCAAGCCGAACTCCTCGGAGAAAGCCGCGAAGATGAAGTCGGTGGTGCGCTCGGGAATGAACTCCAGGTGCGTCTGGGTCCCCTGCATGAAGCCCTTGCCACCGAGCCCCCCCGAGCCAATCGCAATCATCCCTTGAATCGTGTGAAAACCCTTGCCAAGCGGGTCTCGCGACGGATCCAGCAAGGTGCAGATGCGCTGCTGCTGGTAGTCGTGCAAGACCGGCCAGCGCGCACCGTCGGCACACAGACGCGGCTCAAACACAATCAGCGAAACGATCAGCGCCGCCCCCAGCGCGACAGGTGGGAGCACCAACTTCCAGCTCAGGCCAGCAAAGAAAATAACGGAAAGGCCGGTCGACAGCACCAGTATGGCGGTGCCCAGGTCAGGCTGCCTGACAATCAGTGCTATCGGCATCGCCAGCAGCAAGCCAGCCGCCGCAAAGTCCAGTGGGCGAAGCTGCCCCTCGCGCTTCTGAAACCACCAGGCCAGCATCAGCGGCATCGCGATCTTCATGATTTCGCTGGGCTGAATCGTGATGCCCAGGTTGATCCAGCGTCGCGCGCCCTTCTTGGTGATGCCGAAGATGGCCACCGCAATCAGCAGGGCCAGGCCCAGCGTGTACAGCGGCACCGCCAGCGACATCAGGCGCTGGGGTGGTATCTGCGCCACCAGCATCATGATGCCGGCCGCAATCAGCATATTGCGGCCATGGTCCTGAAACCGCGTCCCGTGGTCATGGCCAGAGGAGTACATGGTCAACATGCCAGCGCCGGCGAGCAACAACACCGCGACGACCAGGGGGCCGTCAAAATCGCGGAACCAAGGCAAAACGCGCCGCCACAGCGGGGGAGTTTCAAATGCAACAGCCATTGGGCGAGATTATCGCCAATCGGGATGGCCCCAACACCCCGACCAGGGATGCCGCTCTGCCTATGATGGCGACATGACCACCACGCACCTGCTCTACCTGCACGGGTTTCGATCCTCGCCCCTCTCGACGAAGGCCCGCCTCATGGCGGCCTGGGTGGCCAGCCACCACCCTGGCTTGACCTGGTGGTGCCCCCAACTGCCACCCTCGCCCCAAGCGGCGGCTGAATTGATCGGCCAGGGGACTGCGAACTGGCCGCGCGAGTCGATGGCTGTCATTGGCTCCTCGCTAGGGGGCTTCTACGCCACCTGGGTGGCAGAACAAACACGCTGCCGGGCGGTACTGCTCAACCCGGCAGTGGACCCGGCGCGCGACCTGGCCCAGCACCTGGGGGAGCACACCCTTTGGCACCAGCCGCAGGAACGCTTTTACTTCCAGCCCGAGTATGTGGATGAGCTGCGTGCGCTGCAATGTGGCGGCCCCCGCCAGCCCGAGAACTACCTGTGCATCATTGCCCGGGGCGACGAAGTGCTGGACTGGCACGAAATGACGGCCCGATACGCTGGCGTCCGCATCAAGCTACTGCCCGCAGGCGACCACGCCTTGAGCGACTTTGAAGACCACTTAGGTGAGATCGTCGAGTTTCTCGGTCTGGACTGACGTGACCGGTTTTGCTGGGACAATCGACCCCATGTTTTTATTGTTTGAAGAAGCCGGCAAGCATCTGGCCGGTCGGGTCCTGTCCGAAACAGATTCGTCCGCCCAGGTGGAGCTCGACAGCGGCAAGCGGGTCAAGGTCAAGGCCGCCAACATGCTGCTCAAGTTCGAGAAGCCGGCACCTGCCGAGCTGGTCAGCACCGCACAGGCCCTGAGCCAGAGCATCGAGCTCGAACTGGCCTGGGAATTCGCGCCCGAAGAAGAGTTTGACTTCCACGACCTGGCGCGGGACTACTTCCAGGCCAATCCGACGCTGGTGGAACAGGCTGCCGCGCTGTTTCGCCTGTTCGAGGCGCCGCACTACTTCCGCCGCGCCGGTAAAGGGCGCTTTCGCAAGGCCAGCGCCGATATCCTGGCGCAGGCACTGGCAGCCATCGAGAAGAAGAAGCAAGTCGCCTTGCAGGTAGAACAGTGGGTACAGACCCTGAGCGCTGGCCAGTGCCCCGAGCCAATTCGCGATCAGCTTTACAAGATCTTGTTCAAACCGGACAAGAACGCGCCCGAGTACAAAGCCGTGGTAGAGGCCTCGCGCGCCACCCATCTGGGGCCGCTGGAACTGCTGCAAAAGGTCGGTGCCATTGACTCGCCCTACCAGTTCCATTGGCGCCGCTTCCTGCTGGAGAGCTTTCCAAAGGGCACGGCATTCCCGGCGCTGCAGGCACCCTCGATCAAGGACGAGTTGCCCTTGTCCACAGCGCAGGCCTTCTCGATCGACGACTCGGCCACCACCGAGATCGACGACGCGCTGTCGGTGCAGGGCCTGGGCAGCGGCACGGTGGTGCTGGGCGTTCACATTGCGGCGCCCGGGCTGGCGGTGTTGCCGGGTAGCCCGATCGACCAGTTGGGGCGTGCACGTCTTTCGACGGTCTACATGCCGGGCCACAAGATCACCATGCTGCCCGATGCCGTGGTGCAGGCGTACACCCTGCAAGCCGGGCAGGCGTGCCCGGCAGTGTCGCTGTATGTGACGCTGGACGAGGCCACGCTGGATGTGAAATCAAGTGAGACCCGGCTCGAACGGGTGTTCATCAGCGTCAACCTGCGCCACGACCAGCTCGACACGGTGGTCACTGAGCAGTGGCTGCAAGACCCCTCGTTTTCACACGTAAGCGACCCTCAATCGTTACTGGAAGAGCGCGAGCCGCTATCATTTTTGTATCAACTGGCGAAGAAATTGAAAGCCGCGCGCGAAGTGGTGCGTGGTAAGCCCGAGACCTTCAACCGGCCGGACTACAACTTTCGCCTGCTCGACAAGGCAACCGATGAGCCGGCCGGCAGCGAGACCGTGCAGATCAGTGTTCGCCAGCGCGGTGCACCGTTGGATTTGATAGTGGCCGAGGCGATGATCCTGGCCAACAGCACCTGGGGCGGCTGGCTGGCCAGCTTGGGCGTGCCCGGCATCTACCGCAGCCAGGCCAGCCTGGCGCCCGGCGTCAAAGTGCGCATGGGCACCAGGGCACTGCCGCACGCCGGCATCGGCGTGCCAAGCTACTGCTGGAGCACCTCGCCGCTGCGCCGCTACACCGATCTGGTGAACCAGTGGCAAATCATCGCCTGCGCGCGCCATGGCAAGACCGCTGCGCTGGCAGCACCGTTCAAACCGAAGGACGCTGACCTGTTTTCGATCATCTCCAGCTTCGACGCCGCCTACAGCGCCTACAACGGCTTTCAGGGCGCCATGGAACGTTACTGGACCTTGAAGTACGTGCAGCAGCATGGCCTGGAGCTGATCGAGGCCACGCTGTTCAAGGAGAACCTGGTGCGCGCCGACAACTTCCCGCTGGTGCTTGGCGTGCTGGGCGCCAAGGATCTGCCGCGTGGCTGCCGTGTGCGAGTGAAGCTTGGCCACATCGATTTTGTAAGCCTGGACGTGACCGGCACGGTACTCGAACGACTCGATGGCGAAGCCCCCGTGACAGGCGCGACCGAGGCAGACGACGAGGAAGACGATGTCGCCACTGGCCCCATCGCCATCGCCGTGGACCTCAATGAGGCCGAGCCTGGCCCCGGCGATAATCCCCAGCCGTGAATCTGCGCGCTTTAAGCACCCTTCAGCTCGCCCTTGGCGCCTCGGTCGCCGTGCATGCGGTGCTGCTGAGCGTGCGCTTTGTTGATCCAGAGGCTTTTCGGCGTGTCTTTGAAGACGCGCCGCTGGAAGTGGTGCTGGTCAATGCCCGCACCAACGAGCGCCCGGAACAAGCCAAGGCAATCGCCCAGTTCTCCATGGCGGGCGGCGGCGAGGCTGACAAGGGTCGCGCCAGCAGCCCGCTGCCGCCGTCCATGATCTCGGAGACCGGCGAGACCATGGAGGAAGAAGAGCAACGCAAGCTGCAGGCCATGCAGGAGCAGCAGAACCTGATGCTGGCGCAGATCAAGAGCCAGCTCGCGGCCTTGCCACCTCCCGATCCGCGCCAGGCTCACCACACCGCTGAGTACCTTGAACGCGAGCAAAAGCGTCGTCAGTTGATCCGCTTGCTGGCCGAGATCGAGCGCCGCATCAACCAGGAAAATGCACGCCCCAAGAAGCGCTACATCAGCCCGGCCACACGTGAAGAGGTCTACGCGATCTACTACGACAAGCTGCGCCGCGCGATCGAAGACAAGGGCACCGAGAACTTCCCCGAACTCGCCGGCAAAAAGCTCTACGGCGAGCTGACCATGATCGTCACCATCAACCACGATGGTCGCGTTTTGTCCACCGAGATCGTGGAGAGCTCGGGTAACCGCACGCTGGACCGCCGCGCCGAGGTGATCGCGCGCAGCGCCGGGCCGTTTGGAAATTTTAATGAAGCGATGCGGCGCAAGGCGGACCAGATTCTGGTGGTGTCACGCTTCAAGTTCACCCGCGACGAAACGCTGGAAACACGCCTGACTTCGCGATAACCATGGACCAATACTGCGTAATGGGCAACCCGGTGGCGCACAGCCAGTCGCCATGGATTCATGCGCGCTTTGCGGAGCTGACCGGCCAAACCCTGGACTATGGGCGCCGGCTGGTAGCCACCGATGGTTTGGCCGACGCGGTGCGCGCCTTTACCGCCGAGGGGGGCAAGGGCTGCAACATCACGGTTCCCTTCAAGTTCGAGGCACAGGCACTGGCGCAGCACGCCAGCGAACGGGCGCTGCTGGCGCAGGCCGCCAATACGCTGAGCTTCTTGCCCGGGGGCATCTTCGCCGACAACACCGACGGCATTGGACTGGTGCAGGACATCCGGGCCAACGCCGGCTTTAACCTGCAAGGTCGCCAGGTGCTGCTGATCGGCGCCGGCGGTGCCGCTGCCGGTGTGTTGGGGCCGCTCATCCTTGCAAAACCGACTGGCATCACGGTAGCCAACCGCAGCCCGGACAAGGCGCAGGCGCTGGTGCAGCGCCACACGCCACTGGCAACGCTGCACCGGGTGGCACTGCAAACCAGCGCCCTGGACACAGTGCCTGGCTCGTTTGATTTGGTCGTGAATGCGACAAGCAGCAGCCTCAGTGGCGCGGGCTCGCCCGTGTTCGCCAGCACACTCAAGCCCGGCACACTGGTCTACGACATGATGTATGGCCCTGCGGCACAGCCCTTCATGGTTTGGGCTGTGGCGCATGGCGCGCAGGCGCGCGACGGTCTGGGCATGCTGGTGGAGCAAGCTGCCGAGGCCTTCAGCCTCTGGCGCGGTGTGCGCCCGCCCAGCGCACAGGTGCTGGTCGAGTTGCGTCAGCACCTGGCGCAGCACTGAGAAGAGCCCCGCATGAAGCCCGTGCTGCGCTGGCTGGCCCTGTTGGGCTTGGCGATACTGGCTCTGCAGCTGTTCTTCGTGCTGCGCATTGGCGCGATGGCCGTGCTCAACCCGCAGTCCACCGCATTCGAACGCTCGGAGGCCTGGCGACTGGCCACCCAGAAGCCCAGCTTTCGCTGGCGCCAACAGTGGCGTGCCTACCCCGATATCTCCATCAACCTCAAGCGCGCGGTCATCGCGTCGGAGGACGATGGCTTTGTCGGCCACGAGGGCGTCGACTGGAACGCCCTGGAGAAAGCCTGGAAGAAAAACGCCAAGGCGGAAGCCCAGATCACACGCAAGGCCACGGCGGATGCCGGCAAAAGCAAGCCAGCTACCAAACCACCGAAAGTGGTGGGCGGCTCGACCATCACCCAGCAACTGGCCAAAAACCTGTTCCTGTCGGGCGAGCGCACACTGCTGCGAAAGGGCCAGGAAATGGTCTTGACCCTGATGCTGGAGGCGCTGCTGAGCAAGCAACGCATTCTGGAGATCTACCTCAACAGCGTGGAATGGGGCGAGGGCGTATTCGGCGCCGAGGCCGCCGCACAGCACTATTTTCGCAAGCCTGCCTCCGAACTGGCGCCACTGGAAGCTGCCCGCCTGGCGGCCATGCTGCCACGCCCCAAGTACTTCGAAAAGCTGCCCCAATCGGCCTACCTGAGCGAGCGCGCCAACACGCTGGTGGCACGCATGCCCAGCGCCGAGCTGCCCTGAGCGCAATGGCGTCGACGCCGACGATGCCCTCTGTATCATCGCGGCCATGCGCGCAAAGTTAATGAGCTGGTTTCTGTTGGGACTGATCCGTGTCCTGACCGGGTCGCAAGCCCGTTGGTACGGCTGCCCCCCAAAGGCCGAGCAACGGATCTACTTTGCCAACCACCAGAGCCATGCCGATCTGGTCATGATCTGGGCCGCGCTGCCCAAGGAACTTCGTGCCGTCACGCGCGCCATCGCCGCCAAGGACTATTGGACCAAGACCCCGTTCAAGCGTTGGTTGACCAGCGCCGTGTTCAACGTGATCTACGTCTCGCGTGACCGCAGCGCCGACGAGGACCCGCTGGAGCCCTTGTGCGAGGCGCTGCAGCATGGCGACTCGATCATCCTGTTCCCCGAAGGCACGCGCGGCAGCGCCGATGAACCCCAGCCCTTCAAGGCCGGCTTGTACAACCTGGCGCAGCGCTTTCCCAACGTGGTACTGGTGCCGGCCTGGATCAACAACGTGCAGCGCGTCATGCCCAAAGGCGAGGTGGTGCCGGTGCCGGTGCTGTGCTCGGTGACCTTCGGCGCGTCCATGCATCTGCAGGATGGCGAGGAGCGGCGCGCCTTTCTGGAGCGGGCGCGCAGCGCCGTCATCGCGCTGCGCGAGGTCTGAACGTTCAACCCGATGTACCAACTGCTCAAGAACCTAACGCCCACCCAACAGGTGGGAGCCCTGTTCGTTATCGTCTTCGGCTTTCTGCTGATTGCCAGCGCCGTGGCGTTCATGTTGTCGCTTCACGAGGACAAGGACGAAGCCGTGGCCGAGCGGCGTCGCAGCGATCTGCGCAACTTCGATGGCATCCTGCGCACCAGTTGGCTGATGGTGCTGGTGTTCTGGATCGGCTGGTTGTCCGGTAACTGGATAGCCATCACGCTCTTCGCGCTGATCTCGTTTTTCGCCCTGCGCGAATTCCTGACCCTGTCGCCAACCCGCCGCGGCGACCACCGCGGTCTGGTGCTGGCCTTCTTTGTGGTGCTGCCGGCGCAGTACTGGCTGGTGGGCACCGAGCACTTCGATCTGTTCACGGTGTTCATCCCGGTCTATGTGTTTCTGGCAATCCCGGTCGCCAGCGCCCTGGCCAATGACCCGCAGCGCTTTCTGGAGCGAAATGCCAAGCTGCAGTGGGGCATCATGGTGTGCATCTACGGCATGAGCCATGTGCCCGCGCTGTTGCTGCTGGAGTTTCCCAAATATGAAGGGCGCAACGCTTTTCTGGTCTTCTTCCTTGTGATCGTGGTGCAGACCAGCACCGTGGTCCAGCACCTGGCGTCACGCCGGTTCAAGCGCGCGCCCGCCGCGCCGCAGATCAGCCAGAGCTTCAATTGGCCGAGTTGGTGGACCGGCATCGCGGTGGCCAGTGTGTTGGGCACGCTTTTGGCCGGCATCACACCGTTTGTGCCGGGGCAGGCCTTCGCGATGTCCTTCATTGCCTGCGCGGCCGGCTCGCTGGGGCACCTGGTGATGAAGGCGCTCAAGCGCGACCGCGGCATCCCGATCTGGGGACCGGACAGCGCCTCGGTCACCGGCGCTGGCGGGCTGCTGGACCGGGTCGATGCGCTGTGTTTTGCCGCACCGGTGTTCTTTCACTCGGTTCGCTGGTTTTTCAACCTTTAGCATCCGTCTTTATTGACCACCTCGCTACTACTTCAATAGCATGCGAATCCTTGGCATCGACCCCGGCCTACGCACCACCGGCTTTGGTGTGATCGACGTCGAGGGCTCGGCGTCGAGCTACGTGGCCAGCGGCACCATCAGCACCACCCACATGGAAAAAGGGCAACTGCCCGAGCGCCTCAAGGTCTTGTTTGACGGCATCCGCGAAGTGGTCGGCCGCTACCAGCCAGATTGCGCCTCGGTCGAGATTGTGTTTGTCAACGTCAACCCCCAGTCAACGCTGCTACTGGGGCAGGCACGCGGCGCCTGCATCACGGCGCTGGTGTCATCCGATTTGCCGGTGGCCGAATACACCGCCTTGCAGATGAAGCAGGCGGTGACCGGCCACGGCCGAGCCCAGAAGCACCAGATTCAGGAGATGGTACGCCGACTGCTGAGCCTGCCCGGCCTGCCCGGCCCCGACGCCGCCGACGCCCTGGGCCTGGCCATCACCCACGCCCACGCCGGCGCGGCCCTCGCGCGACTGGCGACGGCGAGCGGGCTCGGTGGCCTAGGCAGTGGCAAGTACCGGGCGGGACGGAGCCGCTGAGACGTGGCGGCAGTGGATGTGCCCGCAAGGAACCAGGCATTCGGACCGCACACTGCTCCCGGCTCACGCTAGGCAATGCGCTCCAGCACCAGCACCGCAAAGAAGCCAAACGCCGCGATTAAGGTCCATTTGAGGGTGAGCAAACCAATGCGCCGGTAACGGACTTGTCCGGTCGCGGCATAGAACGAGAACGACACCACAGCGCCGAGCAGCAGCATGAGAATGAGCCAGCGAAACAGCAGCATGTTTCAGGCCGGTCGGCTACCAGGCACGCGCCAGTTGCGCAAAGCCCTTGGGCGCGGACTGTTCATCCTCGAAAGTCACGATCTTCCAGGCGTCCGTTTGGGACAGCAGTTCACGCACCAGCTTGTTGTTCAAGGCATGGCCGGAACGAAAGGCGCTGAAGCTGGCCAGCAAAGGCTTTCCCAGCATGTACAGGTCGCCCATGGCATCCAGAATCTTGTGCTTGACGAATTCGTCGTCGTAACGCAGGCCACCGGCGTTGAGAATCTTGTAGTCATCCATCACGATGGCGTTGTCCAGGCCACCGCCCAGCCCCAGGCCGTTGACCCGCATGGTCTCGACATCCTTGGTGAAGCCAAAGGTACGAGCCCGCGCGATGTCGCGGGAGTACGAATTCAGACTCATGTCAAACGCCACCTGCTGCCCAGTGGAGTCCACTGCCGGGTGGTCGAAATCGATCTCGAAACTCAGTTTGTAGCCGTGGAAAGGCTCCAGCCGCGCCCAGCGCTCGGACGCCCCTACGCCTTCACGCACCTCCACCGGCTTGATCACCTGGATGAAGCGGCGCGGCGCATTCTGAAACACGATGCCCGCGCTTTGCAGCAAGAACACAAACGAGGCTGCCGAACCATCGAGAATGGGCACCTCTTCAGCGGTAATGTCCACGTACAGGTTGTCGATGCCCAGACCCGCGCAGGCCGACATCAGGTGCTCGACGGTGGCCACTTTGGCACCGCCATTTGCTACCGTGGTGGCCATGCGCGTATCCGACACCGAGCTGGCCACCATCGGGATGTCAACCGGCTGTGGCAGGTCCACGCGACGAAACACGATGCCGGTATCCGGTTGCGCCGGGCGCAACGTGAGCTCCACCCGTTGCCCGCTGTGCACGCCCACACCGACGGCGCGGGTCAGGGATTTGAGGGTTCGTTGTGTTAGCACGAAGCAATTCTACGACCGACTCCCAAGCGAAAGCTTTTGGGAAAGTTGCATTGCTCCGCCACCATCTCAGCGCAGACCTGCCGATGCTGAATAGAATGAGGGACTTGGCTTCGATTATTCTCCCGAGCGTTTAGGTGGCTTTTTCATTTGAAGTGCGCGATCGCTCGGTCGCTCGGCAGCAAGGCTGGTGACAGGGAATAGGTTAGAGATCCACCACGAGTGCCCTATGTTTGGACCATCGCGCGATGGGCGGTACTGTCCGACACCGGCGCCCCTTAGCAAATATGAGTTTTCTCGGTTGACCGCTGCTTGATGCAAATGACCTCTGTCCCGCTTATCTTGTTTTCGTCAGTCACCCTGGCCCTGAAACCCTGAGAGCGGGATGGCTGGGTCGAAGCCCAGCATGTTTTTGGCGATCTAGCGGTACATCGCTTACGCAACGGGTCAGAAAGGGCCAATCAATCGCGTGTCAGCACAAAGTCACAAACACCTGCAGGCATTGTTTGGCAGCAATGCATGGGTCAACTTCGTCTATTTGGCCACCTTTTTGGTGATGGGGGGACTGTTGGATGCAGTCGAATTTGGTGCCTTCCGGGTCGCGCAAGCTTATTTGTCTGTTGCCGCCAGCATCGCTATGCTGGGACTGAACACGGCGATCACTCATCAGTTTCCATTGTTCACGCCTGGCCAGAGGGTGAGTGCATGGATATGGACAAGACGCGTGCTCCTGGTTACTTCGGTGTGCGCCGGAATCGGCGTCTATGTCGTAGCTCCGTCGGTCGTGCGTGACGGCAACACGATGCAGGAGTTGCTGTACCTTCTGTCCTTCCCGGTCGCGGTAGCGGGGGCGAGTTTGTGCAATGTCCTTCTGTCGGTCTATCAAGCCCGAGGCGATCTCAATGGGTATGCGCGCCTGCAGGCTCAATGGAAAACCATGGTGTTCGTGTTTGGTCTGATAGGTGGCGCGCTGCTTCAGGCTCAAACGGCTCTGATAGCCATGGCGTTAGCCTATTTCGGGGTGTATGCGCTGCACCGTCGGAATACGCCTGCGCCGCGTCCTCCACCTGAAATTGGTAAGGTTGCACTGCCAGATATTTTTGCTCCTCTGTTCAGAAGTGGGGTGTGGCCCTTTGCGTCCATCTGTGTCTCGGTGATTTACTCAAATATCGAGTTCCTTTATGTGGATACGAAGGACCTGAATTCAGGTGCGGCGGGAGCTTATTCGCTTGCCTCCTTGATTTTCATTGGTGGAGCTGCCTTTTTCATGCCGTTCCAAACCTATGCAGGTAGTCTGGTGGTCAATCAGAAAGTTAAATTGATCGGCTTGCTAAAACTTCAATTGGCCTGCCTGGTCGCGGTTTGCCTGACCGCCTTGCTGGCACTGGGAACGGCCTACGGGCTTACATATGTCTACCCGCTGAAGTTCAACGCCGTTTTCTTGGACTTCGCGGCCTTGGTCTGTGTCAAACTGGGCCTTTGGGGCAGCTATGCGGTCGTTGGCAGCGTCCTGAATTACCTTGAAAAGGGCTTTGAAGGATTCCTCTTGACCGTGATCTGCCTGATGGGCCTGGGGCTGGGCTCGCTGTTGATGGGGGGAGTCAATTCGCTGCGCGAGATGGTGATGCTGCAGATTGCATCCAACCTCATCCTGTTGGTCGGTAGTATGTATTTGGTTGTAGACGGTTATAGGGGCAATCCATGAAACGGATGGCAAACAACAAGCTGCTGGACACGAAATGAAAGTTCCATTCATTGATATCGCGCGGTACGAGGCCGGGTTTCAGCCGCAATGGCTTGAGAAGGTGGCTTCCATGTCGGCGGAAGCGCAGTTTATTGGCGGGGCGGAAGTCGGCGCGCTGGAAAACCGATTGAAGTCCGTCCTGGGTGTTCAGCATGCGGTGGGCTGTGCGAATGGAACGGATGCATTGCAGCTTGGTCTGCGTGCGCTTGGTGTTGGTGTGGGAGACGTGGTGCTGGTTCCGAATGCCACGTTCTGGGCCACGTTTGAAGCGGTGGTCAATGTGGGGGGGGTGCCGGTCACGGTGGATATCGACTTGAAAGACGGCGGTATTGATCTCCAGGCTTTTGAGGACGCGGTCAAGGCGGAGCGACCCAAGGCGGCCGTCGTGGCCCATCTGTATGGCTGGGGGACCGGGCATATCCGTGCGCTTCGCGCTCTGTGTCTTCAACATGGAGTGCAACTGCTTGAGGATGGGGCTCAATGCTTCGGGGTGCGCCACCAGGGCGAATCGCTATTCGAGGGGGCGTTGATCTCCACAGCATCTTTCTATCCTGCGAAGGTTCTGGGTGCGGCGGGTGATGCGGGGGCCGTTTTTACCAATGATGCAGCGCTTGCAGAGCATGTCCGGCGCTTGGGCAATCATGGTCGCACGGCGCACTATGGTTTCGGTGATGTGGGCTGGAACTCGCGGTTGGATGCCTTGCAGGCGGCTTTCCTGAATCTGTCCATGAACTATATTGACGTTCGCATCCAATCCCGTCGACAGTCGGCCGAAGAATACCGGCGCCGCTTGCCAGAGGCAGGGCTGACGCCGATGAACCCGCCGGCGGGCTATGTGGAAAATGGCTATTGCAATGTCTGCTTGATTCCAAATGTGTCCCAGAAAGAGCGTCTGGAAACTTCGCTCAAGGCGCGCTCCGTCGGTTTTGGCAACATTTACCCTGGTGCGATGTCGGTCCAGAGCGGGGCAGCTAAGTACTTGAAGAAGCACTACGGCGGGACTAACGCTGAGCTGTTGTCGAAGTCGGTATTGAATCTGCCCTTGTTTGCGTACATGAAAGACGACGAACTGGACTATGTGATCACGGTTGTGCGCGATGCGATGTCGGGTGGAGCGCCGTCATGACCGACAAGTCCACGGTTTACATCCACCCCACAGCCAATGTCGCGAATGTTACGTCCATTGGCAAAGGTACCAAGATCTGGATCAATGTTCAAATCCGGGAGAACGCTTCTATCGGCGATAACTGTATCTTGTCCAAGGACGTCTATGTCGATCACGGCGTGTCCATCGGGCATCGCTGCAAGATCCAGAATAGCGTCTCGGTCTACAACGGCGTTACCCTCGGCGACGATGTCTTCGTCGGGCCAAACGTCACCTTCACCAACGACCGGGTGCCCCGTGCGTTCAATCCCGACTGGAAGATCACCCCGACCAGGATAGAAACCGGGGCCAGCATCGGCGCGAATTCCACGATCGTCTGTGGCGTCACCATCGGCGAGTATGCGATGGTCGCAGCTGGCTGCGTGGTGACCCGGGACGTGCCGCCCTATACCCTCGTAATGGGCAACCCGGCGCGACCGGTCGGCAAGATCGACAAAATGGGGAACCGTATTGCGGAGTAAAAAGGAATGAATCACAAGCCGATACGTGTAGGCCTGATCGGCCTGGGGCGCATGGGGCAGAACCATCTGCGCATCCTGTCCATGCTCAAGGGTGTCGAACTGGCCTTCGTGGCGGATACCGACGCGGCGCATGCCACCCGTCTCGGTGTTTCGTACGGCGTGCCCGGCGTGAGCAAGCTCGACGCTATGCTCGACACTACGGACGCCGTGGTGATCTGCACGCCGACCGTGACGCACGCTGATTACATCTGCATGGTGGCCGGCAAGGTGCGCAATATCTTCGTCGAGAAGCCGCTGGCGGACACCCTGGAGGAAGCGAATCGCGTGGCCTGCTTGGTCGCCGAGAACGGCTTGAACGTTCAGGTCGGTTTCATCGAACGCTTCAACCCCGCCGTCCAGAGCCTCAAGCAGGTGCTCGACAAGTCCGCGCGCGTCATCAGCATCGATTTCACCCGCACCAACAAGCTCAGCGCCCGGATCACCGATGTCGATGTCGTGACCGACCTGATGATCCATGACATCGACTTGGCGCTCTACCTCAACGGCCCAGCACGTTCGGTGGCGGCACACGGTTTCGCGCAAGGCAAGATGATCGACTTTGCTTCCGCTCTGATTACCCACGAGAACGGCCGCTTTTCCCGCATTCAGGCCAGCCGCATCACTGAGAAGAAGATGCGACTGATCGAGGCGACCTGCGTGGACATGTTCGTCGACTGCGAGTTGCTGAGAAAAGAAATCATCATAAGTCGGCAGTCCGAGATCCGTCAGGCCGAGGGGCAGCCCTACACGATCTCCGCAGTCCAGGAGGCCATCGAGGTTCGTCCGCAGGAAGCGCTACTGTCCGAGCTGCAGGCTTTCGTGGCGAGCTGCCGGAGCCACCGCTCGGCAGATCTCCCTGGCGTGCAGGACGGCCTGGCCGCCATGCAGATCAGCGACGAGATCCACAAGGCAGTGGCGGCATGATGAAGCAGCGCGAGCTCTCCGGTAAGACCGTGCTCGTCACGGGCGGGGCCGGCTTCATCGGCAGCCATCTGGTAGACCGCCTGCTCACCGAGGGCGCCGCCCACGTCGCGGTCATCGACAACATGTTCTTGGGTTCGGAAGGGAACCTGTCGGACGCGCGGGCCACTGACAAGCTGAGCTTCTACAAGGACGATGCCGAATTCGTCACCAGCCTGGATTACATTTTCAACCGGCATCCGATCGATATCGTTTTCAACTGCGCCACGAAGGCTCTCAACTATTCCTTCCTGAACCCGGCCAATGCCTTCGGAACCAACGTGACGGTGGCCTTGAACCTGCTGGAACTGCAGCGCCGGGGCGCTTTCAAGTCGCTCTGCCATTTTTCGACCTCAGAAGTCTATGGCTCGGCCGTTTACGAGCCCATGGACGAAAAACATCCCCGCAACCCGACCACGACCTATGCCGCTGGCAAGGCGGCGGCCGACCTGGCCGTGGAGAGCTATGTGCACATGTTCGGCCTGGACGGCTTCATCGTGCGCCCCTTCAACAACTATGGCCCGCGCCAGAATCACCGCGGGCTGCTGGCCGGCGTGATCCCCCTTGACCGCATGGCGCATCCTGACCGGCGGCGCCCCGGAAATCCATGGCGACGGCAAGCAGAGCCGGGACTTCATCCACGTGCGTGACACGGTCGACGCAGTGGTGAAACTGTTCCGGGTGTTGCCGGCCGGTGACTCGGTCAATATTTCCACGGACAACCAAATTGCTATTGGCGACCTGGTGACGCGCATCGCGGCGATGCTGGGCTACCGCGAAGAGATCGTGCGCAAGCCGGCTCGGCAGGCGGACGTGCTGTGCCACAACGCCAGCAATCAGAAGGCGCGTGCGCTCATCGACTATTCACTCACCGATTTCGACACTGGCTTGCGCGAGACACTGGACTGGTATGTGAATCGCGTCGGGGCAGCAAAATGAACAACATCCGTTTGATGAAGCCCTATATCAGTTTCGACGATATCGAGGCTGATTTCCGAGGAGTATTCGAGAGCGGCATGTTCACGCGCGGCGAGCACGTGGAGGCCTTCCGCAAGGAGCTCGCGGCGTTCACCGGCGCCCGACACGTGCACATGGCCACCTCGGCTACCACGGCACTGTGGATCTGTCTCAAGTTGCTGGGTATTGGCCCCGGAGACGAGGTTGTCGTCTCGGACTTTTCTTTTCCCGCCACGGCCAACGTAGTGGAGGACGTGGGTGCAACACTAGTCTTTGCCGACGTCTCCCGTGAAACCTACAACGTCTTGCCGGAGACCTTGGAAGTACTGCTGAGTCAGCGCACCAAGGCCGTTGTTTTCGTGGATGCCTTGGGCAACCCTCGGGACTGAATGAGATCAGCAAGTTGTGTCGCAGCCGAGGCATTCCCCTGATCGAAGACGCCGCATGTGCGATCGGCAGCTCCGAGGCGGGCCGGCGCTGCGGCTCCATTGCCGACCTCACCTGCTTGAGCTTTCATCCGCGCAAGCTGATCAACACCGGAGAGGGTGGCGCAATCACGACCGACAACGATGTGTGGTCGCATTGGCTCGATGTCAAACTCGCGCACGGCGCCCAGGGCATGAAGGGTGTGGGTTTGAATTTTGTAGACTATGGCTACAACTTCCGCCTCCCCGAGTTGCAGGCCATCATGGGCCGCAGACAACTGGCGCAGCTCGACGCTGTTATCGATCGGCGCAATTCCATGCGTGAGGCGTACATCTCGGCGCTCACGCCCATGGGATTCATCGCCCAGGCCGTCGGCGCAGGAGTGCGTTACAACGTCCAGTCCATGGTGTTTCAGGTGCCCCCGGGCTGCAATCGGGACGCCCTGGTCGGGATTTTGAAAGCTGATGGCGTGGAAACAACGTTGGGTACCTATGCCCTGAGCCAGGGCAGTTATTTTGCACGCCGATATGGGGTGCTGAACCCCAACGCGACTTGGCTTCAGGACACGACTATCACCCTGCCTTGTCATGACGACATGCAGACCGAACATGTAGTCGATGCGATTCGACGAGCCTTGACTCAGATCTTGCGATGAATCAAACACCGACGGTCTTGGTGACAGGGGCCGAAGGCCTGCTGGGCCGTCATATTGTTCGCGCACTGGTCGACACCGATACCTGTCAGGTCACGGCCGTCAGTCGGATGGCCGTCTGGCCAGCGACGAAGTGTCTGACGTGGGTGAACGCAGATCTCCGGCAGGCGTCGGAGGTCCAAGAAATGGCGAGCCTGAAGGCCGACGTGATTATCCATGCGGCGGCTATGCTCCCCAGAACCCTGGACGATGCCGCGGCCGCGGAGGCCAACCATGCGATGGATGATCACATGCTCTTGCTTGCTCGCCAGAGCGGGGCATCGCTCATCTATATGTCGAGTCTGAGCGTCTACGAAGACTGCGACACGCCATGGGATGAATCGCTAGCGGTTCATCCCGTGGCCGCCTACGCGGCCAGCAAACATCAATCAGAGCGAGCAATACAGGCACTCGGTTTGCCGGCGGCCACGTTGCGCATCTCATCGCCGTACAGCGCCTCTGACATCACCCGGCCCGGGGTTCTGTATCACTTTGCCAGAGAAGCGGTCGCCGGTCGCCCCCTCATCGTGACAGGCAAAGGCGAGCGCGCACAAGATTTTGTGCATGGTGCGGACATTGGGCGTGCCGTGGTGGCCGTCCTCCAGCATTGGCGGGAACATGCCGCAGGGGCTCGGGCGGAGACCTTCAACATCGCAGCGGGCCACCCGATATCCATGACCGAATTGGCTGAATTGGTGGTGAGCTGCTGCGGGTCAGGCGATCTGGTGCATGACGGCGTGGAAGACGGACCGCCCTACCGAGCCGAATTGTCCGTTGCGCGGGCGAAAGAGATTCTGCGGTGGCAACCGCAGGTAGAGTTACGCGCCGGGCTAGAACAACTGATTCGTCATATGCGAGGGTCTCATGAAGATTGGCTTGCTATCTGATGCGCATGGAAACCCCGAAGGCCTCGCCAACTGTTTGGCGGTGCTCGCTTACAAGGGCGTGGATCGGCTGTACTTTCTGGGCGATGCAGTGGGTTATCTGCCACGATGGGCGGAGGTTTTGGAGCTTCTTCGGAGCCACGAAGTGACCTGCCTGCGCGGCAATCACGACGATCATGTGCTGCGTCTCGCCTTAAACGAAAGTGCGACGGATGCCTACCAATTGCTTCCGAGCTATCTTGAATCCATTCAACCCTATGTTGCGTGGATGGCAAGCTGGCCAGATTCCGTTTCCGTGGAGCTGGACGGCTTCTCTCTGATGCTCGTGCACGCCAGCCCGGAAGACCGGTTGGCCGGTTACGTCTATCCATGGACCGATGTGTCCGGCATTGACTGGCCCAAGGCCGACGCCATCGGCATGGGCCACACCCACCGCCCCTTCGCTCGCCACCATGAAGGCCAACTGCTTTTCAACCCCGGTTCCTGCGGCCTGCCGCGCGACGTCGGCCATCTGGCGAGTTGCGGGCTTCTGGACACTCGTGACAGAAGCGTCACGATATGCCGCGTTCCTTTCAGTGTAGAGCGCGTGCTGGCCGACTCGCGATTCATCCACCCTGAAGTGCGCGATTGCTTGGGGCGCTTACCCGTGCAGTACGAAGGGCAACTCGTTGATCTCCCACCGGGGCTCGCCCTACGGGGAGCATGAGCTATGAACACAATGGACGCGCTTACCTGGCAAATCGAGCTTCTCCCCTTTGTCTGGGGTGCTCAGGAGACACCCAGCAACCCCGGGGGGCTGCCCGATGCCCTTCCCTTTGTGCTGTCGTTTGACACCCAAACTGGGCTATTGATCCAGCACCCGGACGCGCGCGTGGAGGAGGCCCTGACCAGAGCCTACGAAGTCGGTTCAGTGCTAGGTAGCAATGTTGCCGAAGACGGCATCGGACGCAGGTACGCCGAAGATTTCCTTGACTTCATTTCCCGCACGCTCAATGACACCGACACTGGTCGGCGGAGCGTGCTGGAGATCGGATGCGGCAACGGCTATCTGCTGAGCCGTATGAGCGGGATGTTCGGTTCGGCAATCGGCGTGGAGCCTGGACCGCAAGGTCAGGACGGCGCTCGTCGCTACGGTGTCCCTATCGTTCAAGGCTTCTTTCCCACGCCGCATGTGACAGGAGAGTACTCCGCCATCGTGCTCATGTCCGTGCTGGAGCATGTCCAGGATCCGGCGGCTTTCGTGGCTTCCTTGGCGAGCTATCTTGCCCCTGGCGGGCGCATCTTCATCTCGGTGCCCAACGAGAGCGCCTATATCCAGAACGGTGACGTGTCGACACTGTTTCATGAGCATTGGAGCTACTTCGACCGGCAGACATTGCGCGCGACCATGACTCTGGCGGCGTTGACCATCTCCAGCGATTGCGAGTCATCCTTCGGCGGCTCGCTCTATGCCAGCCTAAGCGTCGGCACCAACGGCATGCGTGTAAGCGATGCTCAGCGAGAAGACAACGTCCGGGTCGCCGTCAGATACCTGTCGCAAGCGCGCTCCAACTGCGACACCTTGCGAGAGGCTTGCGAGCGCATGACCGCTGCTGGCCTATCACTCGGGGTGTATGTGCCCGCCCGATTCGTCAATGCCATCGGCATCTCGCAGATACCTGCGCAAAAGATTCGTTTCTTTGACGATGATCCTGGTCTGCTCGGGACCTACTACCCGGGCATCCCCATCAGAATCGAGTCCCGGGAGGATCTGCTGAGATCGCCCACCGATTCTGTCCTCATCATGTCCCGCACCTTTGGCCCGAATCTCGCCATCGAGCTCAGGAAGCTCTTGCCGGCTTCGACCAAAGTGTTGACGGTTGCGGATTTGCTTTTTTGATTCTGGAGAACTTGATGACGACCGTGTTGGTGACAGGCGTGGGAGGGGGTGGCAATGGCGAACAACTGGTGAAAGCCTTGCACATGGCCGGAACCCCTTACCGGATCGTCGGGACGGACCTGACAGTGGAGGCCGCACAGCAAAGCGGGGCGAATGTGTGCCTGGCACTTCCCCGTGCCAACGACCCTAACTACATTGACGTTCTGCTTGAGACCTGCGAAAAGGAAAAGGTCGACGTGCTGTTGCCCGGTTCCGAGCCCGAACTGAGGCTGATTGCGCAGCACGCGGCACGCATCCGCGAGCACATCAAGCTGTTGGCCGTCAACGATCAGACCTTGATCGAGATCTGTTCCGATAAATTCAAGACGGCCGAGTTTCTGTCTGGCAACGGCTTTGTATCGCCCCGGAGTTGGCTGGTTAGAGCCACGGAGGAGCTGGAGTCGATCAACAGTTTCCCCCTCATCGTCAAACCCACCGTGGGAGGCGGATCGCAGAACGTGTACCTGATCCAGAGCCAGGACGAACTGAGAATGATCTGTGGCTTTCTGCTGGGGTACCACCAGAGCGTCCTGGTCCAGGAGTACGTCGGACGGGTTGACCAGGAGTTCACCGTCGGTGTGCTATTCGACGGGGGCGGACGGCTGATCAATTCCATCGCGCTCAACCGTTTCATCCTCACCAGCCTGAGCAACCGGCTTCGCGTGCCCAACCGGACCAGCCGCACCGATCTGGGGCCAGTGCTTGGCGTCAGCAGCGGCGTGTCGCAAGGCCGCGTTGATGACTTCCCAGAAGTGCGAGCGTATTGCGAACGCGTGGGCCTTGCCCTGGGGGCCAAGTACGCCATCAACGTCCAGTGCCGGCTCGTCGATGGACAGCCGATGATCTTCGAAATCAATCCACGCTTTTCAGGGACCTCGTCCATCCGCGCTATGCTGGGATTCAACGAGCCTGATTTGCTGATCAGAAAGCACGTTCTGGGAGAGGATCTCCAAAGCCGTCCGTCGTATCGCTACGGGACCGTACTTCGGGGGCTGAAGGAAATCTTGGTAGCCAACTGACATGAGCGAGCCGATCTATCTCGTTGATCTTGGTCTAGGCAATTTGGGGTCGGTCACCAATATGTTGACCCGCGCCGGAGCGCAGGTTCAACGCGTTTCCGAGCCAGCAGCCCTCGCAGACGCGAGCAAGGTCATCCTCCCAGGCGTTGGAAGCTTTGATGCGATGGTGCGAAAGCTGGACGCGGCGGGTTTCCGTCAGCCTATCCTGGAGCATGGCCGGCAAGGCAAGCATCTGCTAGGCATCTGCCTGGGCATGCAGCTATTGTCAGCGGGCAGCGAAGAAGGCAAACTCGCTGGGCTGGGGTTGATCCCGGGGCGTGTGCGCCGATTTAGTTTTAAGGGAGACTTGGCCCACCTAAAAGTGCCGCATATGGGCTGGAACCAGGTGAAGCTGGTCCACCAACATCCCTTGGGCCGGGGGTTAGAGGCCGACGCGCGCTTCTACTTTGTCCATTCTTACTATTTTGACTGTGAGTCCGAGGGCGATGTGCTTTTCAGAACGAGCTACGGACTCGACTTTGCCTCGGGCGTACAGCGAGACACAGTCATGGGCGTGCAATTCCATCCCGAAAAGAGCCATCGCTTTGGTCTACAACTGATCAAGAATTTCGTCGAACTTTGACATGCTTGCCACACGACTGATGCCCTGCCTGCTCATGAGCAATGGCGCCCTGGTCAAAACCATCCGATTCAAGGAAGGCTCTTATGTCGGTGACCCGATCAACGCCGTGCGGATTTTCAACCAGAAGGAGGTCGACGAGCTGATTCTCCTCGACATCCACGCGACGACGCAGAACCGGGGTATCGACTTCGAGACCCTCGAAAAGATTGTCAGCGAGTGCTTCATGCCGATCTGCTACGGCGGCGGCGTGCGCACCCTGGAAGACATGCGGCGGCTGTACGCCCTGGGCATCGAGAAGGTCTCGCTCGGCGCAGCGGCGTTCGAGGTGCCTGATCTGGTGCGCCAGGCTTCCAGTGAATTCGGTGCGCAGGCCGTGGTGGTGACGCTCGATGTCAAGAAGGGCCTGCTCGGGCGCTCCACGGTGCGCACGCGCAACGGGGGCCAGGACACGAAGATCGCGCCACCTGAGGCCGCTCGCGCCTTCGAGGAGCAGGGGGCAGGCGAATTGCTGCTGTATTCCATCGACCGGGACGGAACCTGGTCCGGCTTCGACCTCAAACTGGTGGAGGCGGTGAGCAAGATAGCCAGTGTTCCGGTAGTGGCCACAGGCGGCGCCGGCTCGCTAGAGGACATCAAGGCTGCCGTCAAGCAGGCCGGCGCATCGGCAGTAGCGATTGGCAGCATGGCCGTCTTCCAGGGCAAGGACCTTGGGGTGCTGATCAAATTTCCCTCAAGAAAAGACCAGGACGCACTCTTCGGACAAGACTAAATGGACAAGCTCATCTGCACGCGGTGCATCTACGACGACTCGGTCCCCAACATCAGCTTCGATGGTGAGGGAGTTTGCAGCTATTGCCGCCAGATCGATACGTTAGAGGCCGAATACCCCACGGGCCGCGAGGGGGAGGCCAGGATGCAGAAGCTGGTCGACGAGATGAAGGCGGCCGGTCGGGGCAAGAAGTACGACGCGGTCATCGGCGTCAGCGGCGGCTGCGATTCCTCGTACCTGGTGCACCAGATGAAGGAGGTCTATGGCCTGCGCCTGCTGGCCGCGCATTTCGACAACACATGGAATTCGACGATCGCAACCGAGAATATCCACAATGTGCTCGAAAGACTCGGCGTGGACCTTTTCACCATCGTGGTTGATAACAAGGAATACGACGATATCTATCGTTCATTTTTCCGGGCAGGCGTGAAGGACATCGACTGTCCCACGGATATCGGTCTGGCAACTACGCTTTATCGCGCCGCGGAAAAATTCGGCATCAAGTACATGATCGAAGGGCACTCCTTTCGCACGGAGGGCGTCGCCCCACTGGGCTGGGTGTACATGGATGGCAAGTACATTGACTCGGTGCACCGGCAGTTTGGAAGACTGCCAATGAGAACATTTCCCAATCTGTGGCTACACCTGCAACTCAAGTGGATGCTGTTCGGCGGCATCAAGAAAATCCGACCGCTGTATTACATGGACTATGACAAGGAAGCGGCCAAAAAACTGCTTAGCGAGAAATACGGCTGGCAATGGTACGGAGGGCATCATTTGGAGAACCGCTACACCGCCTTTGTACACAGCTACTTCTTCCCGCGCCGCTGGAACATGGATTTCCGGATCGCGGGCTACTCCGCTTATTGCCGCAATGGCTGGATGACCCGCGAGGAGGCGTTGCGGCTCATGAGCGAGCCGCCTTACATCGAGCCAGGCTTGGTCGATTTCCTTAAGAAACGGCTGGGGTTGTCGGAGGAGGAATTCGAGCGTCTGATGACGATGCCAAAGAAGACGTACAAAGACTACGTCACGTACAAGAAGACATTCGAAAGAATGCGGCCGTTTTTCTGGTTGATGTACAAGATGGATCTCATCCCGAAGAGTTTCTACATGAAATACACAGCCAGGAGCTGATCGCTGTGCAACAGATGCCGCAGGACTTGCGGAAGGTGCACCCATATCGTTTGCAGAACGTCGGCCCCAAGATCACATGGTCCGCTGAAGCTGGTCCACGTAAATTCGCGCCAAATCCTCCATCACCACTTCGGCATCATGGTAGCGCTCCACATAGGCTCTGCTGGCCACACCTATGCGATGCCGCGATTGGGCATCCAGTATCAATTGCTCCAGCACCGACTCGATCGTGTCGGGGTTGACGTTGACCAGGGGCAAATCCCGAGGGTATTTGTCAACCAGGTTGTCACGGATGTACGAAGTAGTAGGCTTTCCCATAGCCATGGCCTCAACCGCTGTCATGCCGTAACTGCCGCAGCGCAATTCATCGATATAGACATCGCAACGGCCCAGCACCTCATAAAACTGCTCCTGGGTCAATTGACGGACCATCTTGAACTCAAAATTTAGACCCTTGTTTTTGAGGTTCTCTACCGCTCGCACGATGTTTTCGGTCCCTTTGACGTGCGGATTGGTTGGCACATGCAACAACAGGGGCCTTTCGTTCGTCGGCGACGGCGGATTGAAGGCAAAGCGATGCATTTCGACAGGCTGGCGAAACATCTCCACATGCTCGAAATAGTGCGATGCAATCATCGCCATTTCAGGGTCAGTCGCGCACACCGACACATTTCTGCTCCAGGACCACCACCGCAACTTGATCCGAAGGTCATGCCAGAAGCTGGGCTCCTTGTAGTAATAAGGATTCGTCCGGGATGCTTGCCTATCAATGCGTGCATCCCCCCCCCCGAGAGAAAGGACCATCGGGATCTTGTTCCGCTTGAGATAAGGCCCTTCGAAGAGGAAGTGGTATTCGCGGTGCAGCAGGTTAGTGCTGTGATAGTGCGCCAGGCAATAATTCTGAGGAATATCTCGAAGGAAGTGCAGGGTTGTCAGCACTTTCCGGGAGAACCGATCCGTCTTCTCAAACACCGACTTGTCGTACGGCAACTTGCGATCCAGATCCAGGACATCCTTGTACACGTGTACTACGTTCTCGGCCGCAACGCCAACATGCCGACTAACCCTGGCCATGGTATGCGGCCAACCCGCCAGGCTGCCAAAATGCAATATGGGCTTGCCGCCCATGTCTTGCTGAATTCCCCTCAGCTGCTCGATACACGAGCGTGAGGGCGTCTTATCCACCCCAGATACCTCGCGCATCAATCAGATACTCCATCTCAGCTGTTGCCCCTTGAATGCCTTTGAACCGCCTGTGGTACACCGGCAGAATCTGTATTTGCGCCCGGTTGAAGATTATGCTGCCTTCTTGATCGATTGAAGGTCGGGACGAAGAATGTTGATCAGGTCTTTGAGGTCAACATAGCCTCGCAATCTTCTTGACTTCTGCCCCGGCACCGCTACCTCGAAGCAAAAACCGGCTATTGAGTACACTTCTGCGCAGATGCTGATTCAAAAATCGGCAACCGGCCCTGACTCATTTTTGGATCGTCAGGGCGGCTCAATATTCAAGCGGCGCAGACACTCAATTTACCTTACAACCGCGGGTGACTCAAAAGTATGAAGCAACTTGTGCAGGACTTGAACAAGGGGATGACGATCGCCATTGAGTCACCGTCGCCCGCCCTACTCGTTGGTTCGTTGCTGGTTTCCAGCTCGGTCAGTTTGATCTCTGCCGGAACAGAACGGACACTGGTCGAATTCGGCCGAGCGTCATTACTGGAGAAGGCTCTGCAGAACCCCGACAGGGTCAAGGCCGCACTTGACAAGGTGCACACTGATGGCTTACTAGCGACCGTCACGGCGGTACGCTCAAAGCTGTCGCAGCCACTGCCTCTAGGCTACTGCAATGTCGGTGTCATCGTCGAGGGCGGCTCTGGAACCGACGGATTCAAAGTTGGTGATCGTGTGGTATCTAACGGACCGCATGCTGACCTCGTCAGAGTATTTAAGAACCTCTGTGCGCGCATTCCGGACAACGTGGACAACGAATCGGCCTCGTTTGTGGTTGTCGCGAGTATCGGCCTTCAAGGTCTGAGACTGGCGCAACCAACGCTTGGTGAAGCATTTGTGGTCACTGGGGTCGGCCTCATAGGGCTGTTGACGGTACAGTTGCTACGCGCAAACGGCTGCACTGTGCTCGCCGTTGACTTTGACGACAACAAACTAGAGTTGGCGCGCAAGTTTGGCGCCACCACGTGCAATCCCAGCCGTGGCGAAGATCCCGTTTTAGCGAGTAGCACCTTCAGCCATGGGCGCGGTGTCGATGGCGTCATCCTTACGGCGTCCACGAAGTCCAACGACCCCGTGGCACAAGCCGCACGAATGTGTCGCAAACGCGGCCGCATTGTGTTGGTCGGAGTCGTGGGGTTAGACCTGAACCGGGCCGACTTCTATGAAAAGGAGCTTAGTTTTCAAGTCTCTTGCGCCTATGGACCAGGTCGGTATGACCCGAACTACGAGGAGAGTGGACACGACTATCCGCTCGCCTATGTCCGCTGGACCGAGCAGCGAAATTTTGAAGCAGTGCTGGATTTGATGGCCAGTGGCCAGTTAGATGTAAAACCACTCATCAGCCACCGGTTTGCGTTCGAAGACGCTGCCCAAGCCTACCAAGTTCTCGTTGAGAACAAGGGTGCGTTAGGCATCTTGTTGAACTACAGTACAGCGCTGGCCGAACGAACCACCCGAAGCATCAGTTTGGCAAAGTCAACACAGTTTGATGGCCACCGGCCCGTGCTGGGCTTCATCGGTGCGGGCAACTATGCCTCACGCATTCTGATTCCGGCGTTCAAAGCCGCGGGTGCCCAATTTCACACCATCGTCGCCTCGGGCGGTATCAGTGCGGTCATCCACGGCAACAAGGCTGGCTTTTGTGAAGCGTCCACCGACATCGACGCGATGCTGGGAGTGAGCGCAATCAACGCAGTGGTGATCGTGACGCGCCACGACACCCACGCCCGTTTCGCCAGCCGATCCTTGGCAGCAGGCAAACACGTCTTCGTGGAAAAACCCGCCGCCATCGATTTGGCAGGATTGTCTGAACTGCAGGCGGCTTACGCGGCCGCCCACCGAAACGGAGCCGGCCCCCAATTGATGGTTGGCTTCAACCGCCGTTTCTCGCCCCAGGTGCAGAAAATCAAGGCATTGCTGCAAACCGTGAAGGAACCCAAATCGTTCATCATGACCATGAATGCAGGCGCGATTGCCGCCAGTCACTGGACGCAGGATCAAACCGTTGGCGGCGGGCGCATCATTGGCGAGGCCTGCCACTTCATCGACCTGATGCGCTTTCTGGCAGGTAGCCCCATCGTCTCGATCCAGGCACGCCGCATGGGCAACGTGCCCGGCCTGGCCATCGCCGAAGACAAGGCAAGCATCACCCTCGGGTTTGAAGACGGCTCATTCGGCACCATCCAGTACCTGGCCAACGGGTCGGCCAGTTTTCCGAAGGAGCGCATCGAGGTGTTCACGGCGGGCCGGATTCTCCAACTCGACAACTTTCGCAAGCTCAAAGGGTACGGCTGGCCAGGCTTCAGCAAGCTCAACCTGTGGCGACAGGACAAAGGGCAGAACGCCTGCGCCAAAGCGTTCCTTCAAGCCATTGAGCAAGGCACTCCTGCCATTGCGCCAGACGAGATTTTCGAAGTTGCGCGCGTCACACTGGACGTGTCCGAGCAATTGCGTCGGCAACAATGAAGCTCCTGATCAAGATTAGGACTGCGCTCGCACTCGGCTTACCCAACATTGCCAGAGTCGCCGCATACCGCGTCGGCGTCAAGCTGCGCCTCAATCCCGCGTGCCGTCTTCGCGCAGCAGCGCCGCCAGGACCTTTTTTTCGTACAAAAGCGCAGAAACAGTCAACAGCGACGCCCCTCGCAGACTGGCAGGCATCAGCTCAGCTGTTTGGCCGCTGGCCCTTTAAAGTGAGCATACAGGCGCCGGATTGGTTAGCCAACCCATTCACAGGCCAGAAGGTGGCGAGCCGGGGCGCGTTTGGTGGGCCATACCGGATTTTGATCCGGTAACGGGCGACATCAAGGTCATTTGGGAGTTGTCGCGCATGGACTGGGTGCTGGCGTTTGCGCAGCGTGCCCACAACGGAGATGCCCAAGCCCTGACCAGATTGAACGCTTGGCTGGCGGATTGGTGCGAGAACAACCCACCGTATCGCGGCCCCAACTGGAAGTGTGGACAGGAAGCGTCCTTTCGCGTCATGCACTTGGCGATGGCGGCACTGCTGCTTGATCAAGTCAGTGACTCCACCAGCGGCCTGATCGAACTGGTCCACCTGCATATGCAGCGCATTGCGCCAACCATCCAGTACGCGGTGGGACAGGACAACAACCACGGCACCTCGGAGGCGGCGGCTTTGTTCATGGGGGGAAGTTGGCTTGCCGTCCATGGGTCGGCGCAGGGAAAAGCGTGGCAGCAAACAGGCCGAAAATGGCTAGAAAACAGGTGCGCGCGACTCATTGGGGAGGATGGGGGGTTCAGCCAGTATTCACTGAACTACCATCGACTACTGCTCGACACTCTGAGCATGACAGAGCTGTGGCGCCGACACTTGGTAGTGCCTGAGTTCTCCCAGCAGTTTTATGGAAGGGCCACCGCGGCGACACATTGGCTCTACGAAATGATCAGCCCCGACAGCGGTGACGGGCCCAATGTGGGCGCCAACGACGGAGCCCGCCTGCTGCAGTTGTCCAACACCGCTTACCGCGACTATCGCCCCACTGTTCAACTGGCCATGGCACTGTTCACCAAGCAGCAGGCGTACCCAAAGGAAGGCCCTTGGAACGACACCCTGCGGTGGCTTGGCGTCCCGCTGCCAAGCGCGCGCCCTGTCGCCCGCCAGCTCCGTCGCCAAGGACTGCGGTTTTGCAGTGCTGCGGCGTGGTGCGGCCATGGCCTTTCTGCGCTACCCTCGATTTCGTTTTCGCCCCAGCCATGCCGATGCCCTGCATCTCGACCTTTGGTTGAACGGCGAGAACCTGCTTTGCGACGATGGTTCTTACAGCTACCACGCTGAGCCGAAGTGGTTGGAGTATTTTGGCGGCACAGCCAGCCACAACACGGTGCAGTTTGATGACCGCGACCAGATGCCACGTCTGGGCCGTTTTCTGTTCGGCGACTGGCTGCGCACATCGTTTCTTCAGCCGCTGGGAAAGAATGATCAGGCTGTCGAGTTCGCCGCAGGCTATCGCGACCGCGCCGCAGCGAGCCACCGACGCCAGGTAACGCTAAGCAACTTGGGCCTAAGCGTCGTCGACGAGGTCGAGGGTTTCACGCACAAGGCCATTCTGCGTTGGCGTGTGCCGCACACGCATTGGCGCTTGGAGGGGCAGCGCTGGACAAATGGTGCGCACACACTGACCGTGCAGGCCAGCGTGCCGATTGCCCGCTGCGAAGTGGTCGAAGCTTGGGAGTCACGACACTATCTGGAGAAAACCCCGGTGTCGGTGCTGGAAGTCGAGATCCACCAGCCTGGCACCTTGACGACGCAATACCGGTGGGCCGCATGAAGGTTCTTTACTTCCATCAACACTTCTCCACCCCGAAAGGCTCCGTCGGCACCCGTTCCTACGAGATGGCGCGTCACCTGCTGACGCGGGGCCACCAGGTCACCATGGTATGCGGCAGCTATGGAGGAGGCGAGACCGGCTTGACCTTGCCATTTGTGCAGGGGAGCCGGCGCGGCTGGGTCGACGGTATTGAGGTGATCGAATTTGATCTCGCCTATTCCAACCATGACGGTATCGTCAAGCGCGCACGAACATTTGTCCGTTTTGCCTGGCGCAGTGTTCGCCTGGCGCTAACAGAGCATTTCGATGTGCTGTTCGCCACCACCACCCCACTCACGGCGGGCATTCCCGGCATCGTCGCCCGCTGGCTTCGAGGCAAGCCGTTTGTATTCGAAGTGCGCGATTTGTGGCCAGAACTGCCCCGCGCCATGGGCGCCATCCGCAACCCCTTGGTGCTTGGTGCCCTGTCTGTTCTGGAGTGGACCAGTTACCGGTCCGCGCATCGACTCATTGGTCTGTCCCCTGGTATCGTGGAAGGGATTTCACGTCGCGGCGTGCCGCGATCCCGAATCGCCCTGATTCCCAACGGCTGTGATCTGGATATCTTCTCCGCCAAGGCCGACCCTTGGCGGCCGTCATCCATACCTGCCAGTGACTTGTTGGCCGTGTTCGCCGGCACCCACGGCATGGCCAATGGTCTGGACGCCGTGCTGGACGCGGCCGCCGAACTCCAGCGCCGAGGGCGCACCGACATCAAACTGCTCCTTATTGGCCAAGGCAAGCTCAAGGCTCCATTGCAGGCGCGCGCCCAAAAGGAGCGCCTCGACAACGTGGTGTTTCACGACCCCGTCAACAAGACCGCCTTGGCCGGCCTGATGGCAGCGACCGACCTCGGCATGCAAATCCTCGCCAACGTACCGGCCTTTTACTACGGCACTTCTCCGAACAAGTTCTTCGACTACATTGCGGCCAGCCTGCCCGTGCTCAACAACTACCCAGGATGGCTGGCCGATCTGATTCAGAAGCACCAATGCGGTTTCGCGGTCCCCCCCAACAACGCCAGCGCCTTCGCGGACGCTCTGGAACAGGCGGCCGACCATCGCACAACGCTCAAAGCCATGGGCCAGCGCGGTCACGCGCTCGCGAAGAACGAGTTTGACCGCCGCTTGCTAGCCGATCAATGGGTCGACTGCTTGGAAGGCACCCTTGCAGGCAGCGACCCGGCTCCCAACGCAAGCAACACGGCGACCCGTCGCTAACATAGCCAGATGAAAAGGACTATTGACTTGGCTGTGGCGTCGCTGGTGCTGGCCATGCTTGCACTGCCCCTCTTGTTGCTGGCGTGTCTGATCCGCTACAAGCTCGGCAGACCGATCTTGTTCCATCAGACACGGCCGGGTCTGCATGGCCGACCGTTCGACATGATCAAGTTCCGGACCATGACCGACGCACGAGGAGCCGACGGCGAGCCGCTACCGGATCGCGACCGGTTGACCTCGTTTGGCTATTCTTTGCGTGCCACCAGCCTGGATGAACTGCCTGAGCTGTGGAATGTACTCACGGGTGACATGAGTCTGGTCGGCCCTCGACCGCTGCTGATGGAATACCTACCCCTCTACTCGCCTGAACAGGCCCGTCGCCATGAGGTGCAGCCTGGCATCACCGGTTGGGCACAGGTGAACGGCCGCAACGCGCTCACTTGGGAGGAAAAATTCAGGCTGGACGTATGGTACGTTGACCATCGATCAATCTGGCTGGACCTCAAAATTCTATGGCTCACCGTGCGCAAAGTGTTGTCTCGCGAAGGCGTCAACGCCACGGGCGAGGCGACAATGCAGAAGTTCACCGGCGGCAAACCATGAACGCATCACTTCCAGGCAGGCTCGCATGAAACGATTCGCCATCTTCGGTGCCAGCGGCTGCGGCCGTGGCGTCATGCCCTTGGCGCGCCAGCAACTGCGCCAATCAGAGCCCCTGCCGTGGGACCTGGTGTTTGTGGATGACCATCCCCCAGCTCCAGAGATCAACGGACAGCGCGTTCTGACCTACGCGCAATGGATGGCACAGCCGGCCACGTCGCGGCACGTGTCCGTGGCCATCAGCCATGGCGACGTGCGAGAGAGTGTGGTTGCGCGATGCAGGCAAGACCAGGTAGCTTTCTTTCAGGTCAAAGCCGACAACGTTGTCGTCATGGACGATGTGCAGATCGGACCCGGTGCAGTGTTGTGTCCGTTCGTGACGCTGACCAGCAATATCCGTATTGGGCAACACTTTCACGCCAACCTTTATAGCTACGTCGAGCATGATTGCGTGATCGGCGACTTCGTCACTTTCGCCCCTGGCGTCCACTGCAATGGCAACGTCGTGATAGAAGATCACGCCTACATCGGATCCGGCGCCATCCTGCGCCAGGGCAAACCTGGGCAACCCCTGGTGGTCGGGCGCGGCGCGACCGTCGGCATGGGCGCCGTGGTCACCAAGAGCGTTGCACCCGGCAGCACCGTGGTCGGCAATCCGGCCAGCCCGATGGTGCCTCGTCGTTGACGGCTATTGTTCTGGAGTACCCATGCTCAACACCCCGTTCTCGCCGTGGCCCAGCTTTACCCAAGAGGAGGCCCATGCCGTGGGGCAGGTTGTCCTGTCGAATCGGGTCAACTACTGGACTGGCACCGAGTGTCGTGAATTTGAAAAGGAGTTTGGCCTCTGGTGCGGTGCGCGTTACGCGGTGTCCCTGGCCAACGGTACGCTTGCATTGGATGTCGCGCTCAAGGCGCTGGGGGTGACGGCGGGTGACGAGGTTATCGTCACCCCGCGCACCTTCATGGCCAGCGTTTCCTGTGTCGTCAATGCAGGCGCCATTCCTGTATTTGCCGATGTGGATGAAGACAGTGGCAACATCTCCGGTGCCACTATTGCAGCCGTGCTGACGCCGCGTACCAGGGCGGTCATCTGCGTGCACTTGGCTGGCTGGCCATGTGACATGGACCCGATCATGAGCCTGGCGCGGGAACACGGGTTCAAGGTCATCGAAGACTGCGCACAAGCCCACGGCGCCCGCTACAAGGGCCGCGACGTCGGCACCATCGGCCACATCGGTGCGTGGAGTTTTTGTCAGGACAAGATCATGACCACCGGTGGCGAAGGCGGCATGGTCACCACCAATGACCGCTCACTTTGGTCAAAGATGTGGTCTTACAAGGACCATGGCAAGAACTGGGAGGCGGTGCACGAGCGTCCCCATGAGCCCGGATTTCGATGGGTGCACGACAGTTTTGGCACCAATTGGCGCATGCTGGAGATGCAAGCGGCAATTGGTCGCATTCAGTTGCACCGCATGGCCGACTGGTCAGCCCAACGTGGCGCGCATGCGCAAGCCATCGGGGCGGCGTGCCGTCAACAAGCCGTGGTTCGGGTGCCGAACTTTGCTTGCGACCGATCTGCCTGTGACGCGAGTTGCCCGACGCGCAGCGGATGCGTCCACGCCTACTACAAGTTCTATGCCTATGTCCGACCTGAGCGACTCGCCGAGGGCTGGACGCGTGACCGCATCATTGCGGCAGTCAATCAACGGGGCGTACCCTGCTACCAGGGCTCATGCTCGGAGGTCTATCTCGAAAAAGCGTTCGACGGCACCGGCTGGCGACCAGCACAACCGTTGCCGGTAGCCCGACAGTTAGGAGAAACATCCCTGATGTTTCTGGTGCACCCCACCCTCACGCCAGCAGAGATTGACAAGACCTGCTTAGTGATCGGGGAGGTACTGACCGCAGCCAGCACCTCCCCCCCTACAGCCTAGTCGGCTTGCTTGCGCAGGAAAGCCGGAATCTCGTAATCGTCCATGCCGCCCGAGGCCAGCGCGTCCACCTTGGCCGCCGCCTGGGTGCGGTCGCGGGTGCGCCAGACGCTGGGCGTGGCCATGTTGCCGTAGTCGGGTTGGGGCTGGCTGGGCGCCGCACCTACGCCGGTCAACGGTCCGGACACCGAGTTGGTCAAGGTCGGCACATGGAAGGGCACGTTGTCGGTACCGGTGCGCAGCACTTGCAGCGGCGGCGCGGTGCGGCGCATGCCCTGGCGGCTCAAACCCGTCGCCACCACGGTGACCCGAATGTCGTCGCCCAGGCCGTCGTCGTAGGCGGTGCCGTAGATCACATGCGCATCGGGCGACGCATAGGCCCGAATGGTGTTCATCGCCAGCTTGGATTCGCTCAGTTTCAGCGAGCCCTTGGCAGCGGTGATCAACACCAGCACGCCTTTGGCGCCAGACAGATCGATGCCTTCGAGCAGCGGGCAGGCCACCGCCTGCTCAGCGGCGATGCGGGCGCGATCCGGACCGCTGGCCACGGCCGTGCCCATCATGGCTTTGCCGGGCTCGCCCATCACGGTACGCACGTCCTCGAAGTCGACGTTGACGTGCCCCGGTACATTGATGATTTCCGCGATACCGCCCACCGCATTCTTCAGCACATCGTTGGCGTGGGCAAAGGCCTCGTCCTGGGTGATGTCGTCGCCCAACACTTCGAGCAACTTCTCGTTGAGCACCACGATCAGCGAGTCCACATTGGCTTCGAGCTCGGCCAGGCCGTTGTCTGCATTGGTCATGCGACGGCCGCCCTCCCAGTCAAACGGCTTGGTGACCACGCCCACGGTCAGAATGCCCATCTCCTTGGCGATGCGCGCGATCACGGGTGCGGCGCCGGTGCCGGTGCCACCGCCCATGCCGGCGGTGATGAACAACATGTGCGCGCCGTCGATGGCGGCGCGGATGTCCTCGGCGGCGATCTCGGCCGATTCGCGGCCCTTGTCGGGTTTGCTGCCCGCGCCCAGCCCGCTGGTGCCGAGCTGGATGGTGCGGTGTGCGACGCTGCGGCTGAGGGCCTGCGCATCGGTGTTGGCGCAGATGAATTCCACGCCCTGGACCGAACACCCAATCATGTGCCCGACCGCGTTGCCGCCGCCACCTCCCACGCCGATCACCTTGATCTGCGTGCCCTGGTTGAACGCTTCTTCTTCAATCATTTCGATAGGCATTTTTTTCTCCTGAAGTACAAATTTTTGCAGTTGCCGAAAGTAGTTCTAGTCGTTTGCGCGGTGTCCGGTCACGAAGGCGGATCGGTGCACCGCCATCGCCAGTGCGGGCTGCCCCTGGCCAACCACAGGCGATGCCATTGCCGCCGAACCCCACCTGGCCGGGCGCGCGGCGCCAAGCGACTGCAGTCAGCCGCGTTGGGGAAGCGTGGAGGCCAGGCAAGATTCATCAAAAGGCCCCCACAAACCAGTCCTTGATTTGGCCAAAGGCGGTCTTCATCGAGCCGTTCTTCTGCGCCACCTTGAGGCCGCGCATACGTGCATAGCGGGCCTCTTCCAGCAAACCCATGACGGTGGCGGCGCGTGGCTGCGCCACCATGTCGGACAGACCGCCGGCGTACTTGGGCAAGCCGCGACGCACCGGCTTGAGGAAGATGTCCTCGCCCAGCTCGACCATGCCCGGCATCACGCAACTGCCACCAGTCAGCACCACACCGGATGACATCACTTCTTCATAGCCCGAGTCGCGCATGACCTGGTGCACCAAGGAGAAGATCTCCTCGATGCGTGGCTCGATCACACCGGCCAGGGCCTGGCGGCTGAGCAGTCGGGGGCCGCGGTCACCCAAGCCTGGCACTTCGACCTGCGTCTCCGGATCGGCCAGCAATTGCTTGGCACAACCACTCTCCACCTTGATGTCCTCCGCGTCCTTGGTCGGCGTGCGCAGCGCCATGGCGATGTCGCTGGTGATCAGGTCGCCAGCAATCGGGATCACCGCCGTGTGCCGTATCGCGCCATTGGTGAAGATCGCCACATCGGTGGTGCCCGCGCCAATGTCGATCAGCGCCACGCCCAGCTCGCGCTCGTCCTGGGTCAACACCGACAGGCTGGACGCCAGCGGGTTGAGCATGAGCTGCTCCACCTCCAGGCCACAGCGGCGCACGCACTTGATGATGTTCTCGGCCGCGCTCTGGGCGCCGGTCACGATGTGCACCTTGGCCTCCAGACGCAGGCCGCTCATGCCGATGGGCTCTTTCACGTCCTGGCCGTCGATGATGAACTCCTGCGGCTCCACCAGCAGCAGGCGCTGGTCGGTCGAGATGTTGATGGCCTTGGCGGTCTCGACCACGCGTGCCACGTCGGCCTGGGTTACCTCGCGGTCCTTCACCGCCACCATGCCGCTGGAATTGATGCCGCGAATATGGCTGCCAGTGATGCCGGTGAAGACGCGCTGAATCTTGCAGTCGGCCATCAGTTCAGCCTCCTTCAGCGCCTGCTGGATGCTGTGCACCGTCGCTTCGATGTTGACCACCACACCGCGCTTGAGTCCGTTGCTGGGCGCCACGCCCAGCCCGGCGAGCTTGAGTTCGCCGCCGGGCAGCACCTCGGCCACCACCACCATCACCTTGGCGGTGCCGATGTCCAGTCCGACGACCAGGTCTTTGTATTCTTTTGCCATATGTTTGCCTAAGTGTTCAGTTCCGCTATTTCTTCTTCGCATCGAGGGCGTGGGTGGTAACCCCCCGCAAGCGAATGGCATACCCGTCGGGGTGACGCAGATCCGCCGTCTCGATGGCCTGCGGCGTACGCCCGTAGCGCGCTGCCACCTGGGTCATGGTCTTGAGCAGCCGTTGCACGCGCGCCTGCACCTCGGGCGCACCGCCACGCCCCAGCTCCAGCGTGGCCCCGGTGTCCAGGCGCACGCGCCAACTGCCCTGCCCGGTCAGATCGAGCTGCTCCATTGGCAAGTCGGTGGCCTCAAACAAAGGCTGCAGAACCCGGTACATCGCCAGCACCGCAGCGCCCTGCCCCTCGGGGCCGCTCAGCCGGGGCAAGGCGTCTTGCTCCACATCACCCACGTTGGCCTCGAACACTTCTCCAAAGCTGTTGAGCAAGGTGGAGTCGCCCTCGGCGCCCCAGTAAGCCACCGCCTGGTGTTCCTGCAACTCCACCCGCAAGCGATTGGGGAACTCGCGGCGCACCAACGCGCGGCGCACCCAGGGCACCGCCTCGAAGGCGGCGCGCGCGCGCGCAAGGTCAAGCGTGAAAAAAGTGCCTGCCAGGCGTGGCGCCACATTGGCCCGCAGGGTCACCACATTGTTGTGTTCCACGTCCCCCAGCACCGTGATGCCACGAATGGCAAAGAACGGGTGGCGCAAGGCCAACGCCAACGCCATCCCGAGCAGCGCCAGGACAAACACGACAAACAAGGCCGATGCGGTCATGTTCATCAGTCGAATGTCGAGCGGGATGGCTTGAGCTTCGTTCATACCGTCGATTGGTTCGGGGCCGGATAGTCCAGCGCCGCCAGTTGCAGCAGTTCCACGCACAGATCGGGATAGCTGATGCCGGCCGCCTTGGCCGACATCGGCACCAGCGAGTGGCCGGTCATGCCAGGCGAGGTATTGATCTCCAGCAGATAGGGCTTGCGGGTGCGCGCATCGATCATCACATCGGCGCGCGCCCAACCCCTGCAACCAAGCACTTGGTAGGCCTTGAGCACCATCGCCTGGATCGCCTGCTCCTCGCCCGCGGGCAAGCCGCAGGGCACCAGGTACTGGGTGTCGTCGGTGAAGTACTTGTTCTGGTAGTCGTAGTTGCCCTCGGGCGCCACGATGCGGATCACCGGCAGGGCTCGTGCACCGTCGCCGCTGCCCAATACTGGGCAGGTCACTTCGTCACCGCTGATGAACTGCTCGCACAGCACGTCCGCGTCCAGCGCGGCCGCCTGCTCCACGGCGTCCTTCATTTCCGAGTAGCCCGCGACCTTGGCCACGCCGATGGAGGAGCCTTCGCGCGCTGGCTTGACGATGACCGGCAAGCCCAGCTCATCCGGGATGGCAATCACCTGCTGTCGGGTGTAGCTGCCGCGCCGCAACAGGTGGTAGCGGGGTGTCGGCAAACCCTCGGCCATCCACACACGTTTGGTCATGACCTTGTCGATCGCAATACTGGACGCCATCACGCCGGAGCCGGTGTAGGGAATGCCCAGCAGCTCCAGCGCGCCCTGCACCGTGCCGTCTTCGCCAAAGCGCCCGTGCAGGGCGATGAAGCAGCGCTGAAAGCCCTCACGCTTGAGCTCACTCAGATCGCGCTCGGCGGGGTCAAACGCATGGGCGTCAACCCCCTTGGACAACAAGGCCTGCAGCACCCCCTGCCCCGACATCAGCGAAATTTCGCGTTCCGCCGAGGCCCCGCCCATCAGCACGGCAACCCTCCCGAATTTGGCCTTCATTTGACTCATGTCGCTTGTCCTGCTTGCGTAGCAAGCTCTGAATTTCGTAGCATTTCAACCAGTTTTCCCGGCACCGCGCCGATCGATCCGGCGCCCATGCACAGCAGCACATCGTTGGCGCGAACGTTGTCGACAATCGCTTGCGGCAGGTCGGCGATGTCGTCGACAAACACCGGCTCGACCTTGCCGGCAACCCGCACGGCGCGTGCCAGCGTCCGGCCATCGGCGGCGACGATCGGCGCCTCGCCGGCCGCATAGACCTCGGCCAGCAACACCGCGTCAGCCTGGCCGATGATCTTGACGAAATCCTCGAAGCAGTCACGCGTGCGGGTGAAGCGGTGCGGCTGGAAACGCCAGCACCAGGCGCCGGTCCGGGAACGCGCCACGCGCCGCTGCCAGCGTGGCGGCCATTTCGACCGGGTGGTGGCCATAGTCGTCAATCACCGTGAACATGCCCCCATCTTTGGCTGGCAGCTCGCCGTAACTCTGGAAGCGTCGCCCGACGCCATGAAATTCAGCCAGCGCCTTGAGCACGGCGGTATCGGCCAGGTTGAGTTCGGTCGCCACGGCAATGGCGGACAGCGCGTTGAGCACGTTGTGCCGCCCCGCCAGGTTCAACACCACCTCCAGATCCGGCAGCACCACGCCATTGCGGCGCTGCACCGTGAAGTGCATCTGCGCACCCACGGCACGCACGTTGATGGCGCGCACCTGTGCCTCTTCATTGAACCCATAGCTGGTCACTGGGCAGGTGACCTGGGGACGATGTCGCACACGGCGGCATCATCGGTGCACAGGATGGCCGTGCCGTAGAAGGGCATGCGATGCAGAAAGTCGACAAACGCGCCCTTGAGGCGGCCGAAGTCGTGACCATAGGTTTCCATGTGGTCGGCATCGATATTGGTCACCACCGCCATCACGGGCGACAGATTCAAGAAGGAGGCGTCCGACTCGTCGGCCTCGACCACGATGTAGTCGCCTTGCCCCAGGCGGGCGTTGGCGCCGACACGGTTCAGCCGCCCGCCGATGACAAAAAGTGGGGTCCAAGCCGGCCTCGGCCAGCACGCTGGCGACCAGGCTGGTGGTGGTGGTCTTGCCGTGGGTGCCGGCGATGGCGATGCCCTGCTTCAGGCGCATCAGCTCGGCCAGCATCAGGGCGCGCGGCACCACCGGAATGCGCCGCTCGCGCGCCGCCAGCACTTCCGGGTTGTCGGCCTGCACGGCGGTCGAAGTCACCACGGCATCCGCTCCGGCCACGTGGCTGGCGGCATGGCCAACAAAGGTCTCGATTCCCAGTGCAGCGAGCCGCTTGAGGGTGGCACTGTCCGACAGGTCCGAGCCCGAGATGGTGTAGCCCAGATTGAGCAACACCTCGGCAATGCCGGACATGCCGGAGCCGCCAACCCCGACGAAGTGAATGTGGCGAATGGCGTGTTTCATGCGGTCAACTCCTCACACGCGGCAACAATCCGTTCGGTGGCCGTGACTTTTTGAAGCGATTTGGCCCGTAAGGCGCAATCCAGAAGCGCGGACCGCTCTGTTTTTTGTAGCAATTTGGCAAGACTCATCGGACTCAGCTCCGACTGCGGCAGCAGCCAACCCGCGCCCTGATCGACCAGAAAGCGTGCGTTGTGGGTCTGGTGGTCGTCCACGGCCGAGGGCAGCGGCACCAGCACGGCCGCAGCGCCCACCGCTGCCAACTCGGTCACGGTACCCGCCCCGGCACGACAGATCACCAGGTCGGCATCGGCAAACGCCTGTGCCGAGTGATCAATAAAAGGCGTCAAGTCGGCCAGCACGCCGGCGGCGGCGTAGTTGCCGCGTAGCTCGTCGATCTGCTTGACGCCGCTCTGGTGCAACACTTGCGGGCGCTGGTCTTTTGGAATCAGCGCCAACGCACGCGGCACGATGTCGTTGAGGGCGCGCGCACCCAGGCTACCCCCCACCACCAGCAGACGCAGCGGCCCGCTTCGCCCGGCAAAACGCTCGGCCGGGCCAGGACGGTCCAGGAAGGCGCGGCGCAGTGGATTGCCCACCCACTGCGAACGCTTGAGCACATCGGGGAAAGCAGTGAAGACCCGGTCTGCCATGCTGGCCAGCACCTTGTTGGCCATTCCGGCCACCGAGTTCTGCTCGTGCAACACCAGTGGCTTGCCCAGCCAGATACTCATCAGCCCGGCCGGAAAGGTGATGTAGCCGCCCAGCCCCAGCACCACATCGGGCTTGACCCGGCGCAGCACCTGCAGGCTCTGCCAGCAGGCGCGCAGCAGGCGCCACGGCAACATGGCCAGCGTGACGAAGCCCTTGCCGCGCACACCCGAAAAGTTCAAGGCCTCAAATGCAAAGCCCTGCTTGGGCACCAGTTGGATTTCCATGCTCGGGTTGGTCGGCGTGCCGGTGCCACCCAGCCAGTGCACCCGCCAGCCGCGTTCGCGCAGCGCCTGTGCCACAGCGAGGCCAGGGAAGATATGGCCACCGGTACCGCCGGCCATGATCAACGCCGTCTTACCCAAGGTCACGCTTTGCGCAGCGGTTGATGAACTCGTCGTCATCGCCGCCCCCCGTGCATCATCTGGCGGTTCTCAAAATCCACCCGCAACACCACTGCAATCGCGATCAAGTTGACCAGGATGGCCGAGCCGCCGTAACTCATCAAGGGCAGGGTCAGGCCCTTGGTCGGCAAGGCGCCCAGGTTCACACCCATGTTGATGAAGGCCTGAAAGCCCATCCAGATCGCCACACCCTGCGCCACCAGGCCAGCAAACACACGGTCCAGCGCAATCGCCTGGCGCCCGATGTGCATCATGCGCCGCGTCAGCCACAGGAACAGGCCGATCACGCACAGCACGCCCACCAGGCCAAACTCTTCACCAATCACCGCCAGCAGGAAGTCGGTGTGCGCCTCGGGCAACCAGTGCAATTTCTCCACACTGCCACCCAGTCCGACACCAAAAATCTCTCCGCGCCCGATGGCAATCAGCGAGTGGGTGAGCTGGTAGCCCTTGGCCAGCGCATTCTTCTCGCTCCACGGGTCGAGGTAGGCGAAGATTCGTTCGCGCCGCCAGTCGCTCAAGGCAATCATCACGCCAAAAGCCACCACCAGCACGGTGGCAATCAGCAGGAACATGCGAACGTTGACGCCACCCAGGAACAGGATGCCCATGGCGATCACGGCAATCACCATGAAGGCGCCCATGTCCGGTTCGGCCAGCAGCAGCAGCCCGACCACCGCCACCGCCACGCCCATCGGCCACACGGCGCGAAAGAACCGCTCCTTGACGTCCATCTTGCGCACCATGTAGTCGGCCGCGTAGAGCAGCACGGCGAACTTGGCCAGCTCGGAAGGCTGAAAGCTCATGGGACCCAGCGAAATCCAGCGCCGCGCGCCGTTGACCACCTTGCCCACGTGCGGAATCAGCACCGCTATCAGCAGCACCAGCGACACCACGAACAGCCACGGTGCTGCCGTCTCCCAGGTCGCCAGTGGAACCTGAAAGGCCAGCAGGGCGGCGACAAAGGCAATCGCCACCCACATCACATGGCGAATCAGGAAGTAGGTGGGGGTGTACTTGGCAAAGCGCGGATTGTCCGGCATCGCAATCGACGCCGAATACACCATCACCAGCCCCCAGGCCAACAGGGCCACGGTGACCCAGACCAGCGGCTGATCGAAGCCCGTCACGCGAGACGTCGCCACCTTGGCGCCCAGACTGCGGGTGGCGCCCAGGCGTATCGGCAGGCCGTCGGCCGCCGGCTGCATCAGGCCCGAGAACCAGGCCATCATGCGCTGGGTCAGGCTGCTCACGCGGCGCCCTCCCATTGCACACCGGCCGCGTTGGCCAGCTCGGCCACGGCGTCACGAAAGGCGTGCGCGCGGTGTTCATAGTTGTCAAACATGTCGAAGCTGGCGCACGCCGGTGACATCAACACGGCGTCACCGGCGTGCGCCACACGGTTGGCCTGGGCCACCGCATCGGCCATGCTGGCCGCGTCCAACAACGGCACGCCACACGCAGCCAACACGGCCCGGATTTGCGGCGCGTCACGGCCGATCAACACCACCGCGCGGGCGTGCCGCGACACTGGCGCGGCAAGCGGCGAGAAGTCCTGCCCCTTGCCGTCACCCCCGAGGATAGCCACCACCTTGCGCTCGGCGCCCAATCCGTTCAGCGCCGCCACGGTGGCGCCCACGTTGGTGCCCTTGCTGTCGTCAAAAAACTCAACCTCATTGAGCGAACCAATCGACTCAACCCGATGCGGCTCGCCCCGGTACTCGCGCAAGCCATACAGCACCGGGCCCAAGGCGCAGCCCGCCGCGCCGCACAGCGCCAGCGCCGCCAGCGCGTTGACGGCGTTGTGGCGGCCACGGATGCGCAAGGCATCGGCCGGCATCAGGCGCTGGAAGTGCAGTTCCTCTTCCTGATCGCGCTTCTTCTTCAACGTCTCGTCGGCCTCCAACGCGCGCACCAGCCAGGCCATGCCATTGACCTGCTCGATGCCAAAATCACCTGGGCGCTGCGGCATGTCGGCGCCAAAGGTGACATGCTGGCGCACCATCGGACGCTGCAGCTTGACGCGCACGGGCTCTGGCAACATGCCCATCACCACCGGGTCCTCGCGGTTGAGCACCATCAGGGTCTGCTTGCCGAAGATGCGGGCCTTGGCGCTGGCATACGAGGCCATGTCGCCATGCCAGTCCAGGTGGTCCTGCGTCACGTTCAACACGGTGGCGGCGAGTGGCTCGAAACCTTCGACCCCGTCCAATTGAAAGCTCGACAGCTCAATCACCCACACCTCGGGCAGGCTGTCCTGGTCAAGACGCTGCGTCAACGTGTCGAGCAGCGTCGGGCCGATGTTGCCCGCGACCGCCACCGACTTGCCACTGCGCTCGACCAGTTGCCCGGTCAGCGAGGTGACAGTGGTCTTGCCATTGGTGCCGGTCACCGCCAACACAGCGGGCGCGTAGGCGCGCTGGGCCTTGAGCGCCGCAAGCGCCTGGGCGAAAAGATCCAACTCGCCGGCCATGCGCAGGCCCCGCTGGGCTGCCGCGGCCTGCAGCGGCGCCACGGAGTCGGGTGACAGACCGGGACTCTTGAACAGCGCCTGATAGTCCAATCCCTCCAGCAGCGCGGCGTCAAGCGCCCCACTGACAAAGCGCGCGGTGGGCACTTCGCTTTGCAGTGCCGGCAATTGCGGCGGCGTGCTGCGCGTGTCGGCCACCGTCACCAGCGCGCCGTTGCGAGCGCACCAACGCGCCATCGCCAGGCCCGATGCGCCCAGGCCCAGAATCAACACGTGTTGGTTTTCGAACAGTGGCTGCACGGCTACCTCAACTTGAGCGTGGACAGGCCAACCAGGCACAGCAGCATGGTGATGATCCAGAAGCGAACCACCACCTGCGTCTCCTGCCAGCCGCTCTTTCTCGAAATGGTGGTGCAGCGGCGCCATCTTGAACAGCCGCTGGCCCTGCCCATACTTGCGCTTGGTGTACTTGAAGTAAGTCACCTGCAGCATCACCGACAAGGCCTCGACCACGAAGATGCCACCCATGATGGCCAGCACGATCTCCTGGCGCACGATCACGGCAATGGTGCCCAGGGCGCCGCCCAGGGCCAGGGCGCCCACATCGCCCATGAAGACCTGTGCCGGATGGGTGTTGAACCACAGAAATGCAAGTCCCGCGCCGGCCATCGCCGAACAGAAAATCAGCAGTTCGCCCGAACCCGGAATGTGCGGGAAGAACAGGTACTTGGAAAACACCGCGCTGCCGGTGACGTAAGCGAACACGCCGAGCGAGGAGCCCACCATCACCACCGGCATGATCGCCAGGCCGTCGAGCCCATCGGTCAAGTTGACCGCATTGCTGGAGCCCACGATGACCAGGTAGGTCAGGATCACAAAGCCGAACACGCCCAGTGGATAGCTAACCTCCTTGAAGAAGGGCAGCAACAAGCCGGCCTTGGGCGGCAAGTTGACATCGAAACCGGACTGAACCCACTTGAAGAACAGCTCCAGCACGCGCAGATTGGAGCTCTCCGAGATGCTGAACACCAGGTACAACGCGGCCACCAGGCCGATCACCGACTGCCAGAAGTACTTCTCGCGCGAACGCATGCCTTCCGGGTCCTTGTTGACCACCTTGCGCCAGTCGTCCACCCAGCCGATGGCGCCAAAGCCGAGCGTGACCAGCAGCACGATCCAGACAAAGCGATTGGTCAGATCGAACCACAGCAGGGTCGACACCGCGATGCACAGCAGAATCAGCACACCGCCCATGGTGGGCGTGCCGCTCTTGCTGAGGTGACTCTGCATGGCGTAGCCCCGGATCGGCTGACCAATCTTCAGCGCAGTGAGTCTGCGGATCACGAACGGACCGGCCGCCAAGCCCATCAGCAGGGCCGTCAACGCCGCCATCACGGCGCGAAAGGTCAGGTACTGGAACACCCGAAAGAAGCCAAATTCTGGCGACAAGGACTGTAGCCATTGAGCCAGACTCAAGAGCATGGCGGCCTCTGGAGACGTCTCAAGCCGCATGGATTTCTTCCTTCTCGCGTGGCAGAGCCGTGGTGATGGCCTGCACCACCCGCTCCATCTTCATGAACCTCGACCCCTTGACCAGCACGCTGCCCAGTTGCGGCAGGGTCGCCAGCACGGCCGCGTTGAGCGCCTGCACATCGGCAAAGTGGCGCCCACCGGGAAACTGATCACTGGCCGCGGCCGAAGCCTCGCCCAGCGTCATCAACCGGTCGATGCCCAGCGCGTGCGCCTCGCGCCCGGCCTGCGCATGGAAGGCCGGGCCCTGGTCGCCCACCTCACCCATGTCACCGAGCACCAGCAGGCGCGGGCCGGGCAGGCTGGCCAGCACTGCCACGGCGGCGCGCACCGAATCCGGGTTGGCGTTGTAGGTGTCGTCCACCACCGTCAGCGCCTGCCCGTCGCGCCTCAGCGCGATGGCGCGCGAACGCCCCTTGACCGGCTCGAACGCAGCCAGACCAGCGGCAATCGCGCTCAGTGGCACACCTGCGGCCAGGGCGCAGCAGGCAGCAGCCAGCGAATTCTTGACGTTGTGCAGGCCGGCAATGTGCAGTGGGTACGTCAGGGCACCAACAGGCGTCTGCGCCGCTACCTGCCACTGGTCGCCCAACCACACGGCGCTATTGCAATAGACATCGGGCGAACCTTGCGCCTGATCCAGCGCGAAGCACAGCGTGGCACGCTGCGCCGCCAAGGCCTGCCACAGCGGCGTGAACGCGTCGTCCTGCGGAAACACGGCCACACCGTTGCCCGGCAGGGCATCAATGACGCTGCCGTTTTCCAGCGCCACGGCCTCAACCGTGGCCATGAACTCCAGATGCTCGCGCTGCGCGTTGTTGACCAGCGCCACCGTCGGCTGGGCGATGGCCGCCAGCGTGGCGATCTCGCCGACATGGTTCATGCCCAGTTCAACCACTGCCACCTGATGCGCCGCGCGCAGGCGCAGCAGCGTCAGCGGCACACCAATGTCGTTGTTGAAATTGCCCTGCGTCGCCAGATTGGCCTCGGGCTTGAACGCTTGCAGGATCGCCGCAATCATCTGCGTCACGGTGGTCTTGCCGTTGCTGCCGGTCACCGCGATCAGCGGCAACTTGAACTGGGCGCGCCAAGCCGTGGCCAGTTGCGCCAACGCCCGCTTGGCGTCGGGCACCAGCACACCGGGCAGATCGGCCGCCTCCAGCCTGGCTTGTGCATCGCCCTGGCACAGCGCCGCCACGGCACCCTTGGATCGGGCCTCGGCCAGAAAATCGTTGCCGTCAAAGCGCTCGCCACGCAGCGCCACAAACAGATCGCCAGCTTGCAGGGTGCGCGTATCAGTATGCACGCGGGCAAACGCCACCGCGCCGTCCCCCACCAGCCTCGCCTCGGTCAGCCACGGCAACATGCCCGACAGCGTCATCGAGTCACTCATGACAAGACTCCCTGCGGGCCGCAGGCGGCTGCCAGACCATCAACGCCTGGCGCACCTGTTGCACATCGGAAAAGGGCTGCCTCTGGCCAGCAACTTCCTGGTAGTCCTCGTGGCCCTTACCTGCCACCAGCACCACGTCCCGGGACTCGGCCTGCGCGACGGTTTGAGCAATGGCCAAGGCGCGGTCGGATTGCACCGTGGCTGAGCCGTCATGCGTGACACCCAGCAAAATCTGGCTGATGATGGCCTCCGGCCGCTCACGGCGCGGGTTGTCGCTGGTCACCACGATGCGGTCGGCATGGCGGGCCGCGACCGCACCCATCAGTGGCCGCTTGATCGGGTCGCGGTCACCGCCGCAACCAAACACGCACCAGAGCCGGCCACCGCGTTGCTGGGCCAGGCTGTGCAGCGTCGTCAGCGCCTTGTCCAGCGCATCGGGCGTGTGGGCGTAGTCCACCACACCCAATGGCTGGTCTGGCGCGCCAAGACACTCCATGCGGCCGGGTACCGGGGTCAACAAATGGCAGGCCTGCACCGCCGCTGCCAGCGGCACCCCCAGCGCGCGCATGCCACCCAGCACACCGAGCACATTGGACACGTTGTAGTGCCCAATCAGGCCGGTCTCCAGAAGATGATTGTCCGCGCCCTCGTGTACCTCAAACGCCAGGCCACGACCGGTATAGCGGATGTTGTCGGCGCGCAGGCGCGCCGGACCACGGCAGGCAACCGTCCACAAGTCGAGGGCGCCACCCTGCAAGGAGGCGGCCAGTGTCTCACCGTGACCATCGTCAACGTTGACAACTGCCGCGCGCAGACCCGGCCAGGCAAACAGTCTGAGTTTGGCCTGCCAATAGGCCTGCATGTCACCGTGGTAGTCCAGGTGGTCCTGGGTCAGGTTGGTCAACAGCGCGGTGTGAATCCGCGTGCCGTCCAGCCGGTGCTCGACGATGCCGATCGAGGAGGCCTCGATGGCGCAGGCGGAAAAGCCGGCATCGGCAAAGCGGCGAAAACTCTGCTGCAGCAAAACCGGGTCGGGCGTGGTCAGACCGGTCGACACCACCGCCAGCGCGTCGTCGGCGCCGCAGCCCGGCAAGGGCGGAACGCCCACACCCAGGGTGCCGACCACCGCGCAACGCTGTGTCAGCGGCGCGGGCAAGGTGCTCAGGGCCTGCGCCAGCCACCAACTGGTGGAGGTCTTGCCGTTGGTGCCGGTCACCGCCAGCACGCGCAAGGCCTGCGAGGGATCTCCATAGTAGGCCGCCGCAATCGGCCCGGACGCGGCCTTGAGCGCGGCATAGCTGGCGATGGCCGCATCGTCGAGGCCAAAGTCTTCGACACCGTCGCGCTCGACCAGACAAGCCACCGCACCACGGCGCAGGGCGTCGGCGACGTGCGCCCTGCCATCCGTCGCGGCGCCAGGCCAGGCGATGAAGGCATCGCCGGCCTGCACCTGGCGGCTGTCGGTACGCAGGGTGCCGTGCACGCGCGCACCGAGCCACGCCACCGCCTCCTGAGGACTGTGCAGGGTGAGCATCAGAAGCTCTCCTCCTCGGCCTGGGCCACAATTTGCGGCCGCACGTTCATGTCCGGCTGCACGCCGAGCATGCGCAGCGACTGCTGCACCGTCTCGCTGAACACGGGCGCGGCGACGTCGCCACCAAAGTGCTTGCCGTTATTGGGCTCGTCAATCATCACCGCCACGACAATGCGCGGCTTGTCGATCGGGGCCATGCCAACGAAGAAGCTGCGGTATTTCTTGTCCGCATAGCCTCGGCCCTCCTGCTTATGAGCGGTGCCGGTCTTGCCGCCCACCGAGTAGCCCATGGTCTGGGCCTTGGGTGCCGTACCCCCGGACACGGTGGCCATGTGCAGCATGTTGCGCAATGCCGCCGCGGTCGGCGCGCCCATGACCCGCACCCCCGCCACCTGGTCGAGCGACTTGAGCATCGTGACCGGCACCAATTCACCATCACGCGCAAACACACTGTAGGCACTGGCCAACTGAAACAGACTGGTCGACAGGCCGTAGCCGTAGCTCATGGTGGCCTGCTCGATCGGTCGCCAGGTCTTGTAGGCGCGCAGACGCCCGCTGACCGCGCCAGGGAACGGCACCCGGGGCTTCTGTCCAAGGCCGACGTGGTTGAACATCTCCCACATCTCGCGTGGCTGCATCTGCATGGCCATCTTGACGGTGCCCACGTTACTGGACTTCTGAATCACCTCGTTGACGGTCAACACGCCGTGGGGGTGTGCATCGCTGATCGTGGCGCTGCCAATGTGGAGTCGCCCCGGCGCAGTCTGAATCGCCGTGTCGGGAGTAACCAGGCCTTTCTCCAGCGCCAGTGCAACAACAAAGGGCTTCATGGTCGAGCCCGGCTCGAAGGTATCCGTGAGGGCGCGGTTGCGAAGTTGCGCGCCACTCAGGTTCTGGCGCTTGGCTGGCGAGTAACTGGGGTAGTTCGCCAGCGCCAACACTTCACCCGTGAGCACATTGAGCACCACCACACTGCCGGCCTTGGCCTTGTGCTCCAGCACCGCGTCGCGCAGCTTTTGGTAGGCAAAGAACTGGACCTTACTGTCAATGCTCAACTGGATGTCCGGACCGTCCACCGGCGAGACCTGCTCACCCACTGCTTCGACCACCTGACCGAGCCGGTCCTTGATGACGCGGCGCGAACCGGCGCGCCCGACCAGGTTCTGGTTGAAGGCCAGCTCGATGCCCTCTTGGCCCGCATCCTCGACGTTGGTAAAGCCGACCACGTGCGCCGCCGCTTCACCTTCGGGGTACTGACGTTTGTACTCCTTGCGTTGGTAGATGCCCTTGATGCCCATCGCCGCCACTTGGGCCGCGACCGATTCGTCAACCTGGCGTTTGAGCCAGACGAAAGTCTTGTCGTCGTTGGCCAGTCGTTTGCTCAGCTCAGCGGCGGGCATCTCCAGCAGCTTGCTGAGCTGCTTGAGCTCATCGGGTTTGAGGCTAACGTCCTCGGGGATCGCCCAGATGCTGGGCGCGGGCACGCTGGAGGCCAGAATCAAGCCGTTGCGATCCAGAATCCGGCCCCGATTGGCCGGCAAATCCAGGGTGCGGGCAAATCGCACCTCGCCCTGCCGCTGAAAGAAGTCATTCGCCACCACCTGTATGTAGGCAGCGCGCGCGGCCAGGCCCATGAAGGCCAGCGCCACGGCCGCCACCACCAGCTTGCTGCGCCATACCGGCGTGCGACTGGCCAGCAGCGGGCTGGAGGTGTAGACCACACTACGGCTCATGGCGTAACTCCACCGCCAGAGGCTTGCGCCGGTGCGGCCATTGCGCCTTGGCCCTCACGGGCCACATACAGGGTGATGGCGGGTGAGGCCGCGCGCATGTGCAGTGCTTCCTTGGCCAGCTTTTCAACCCGCAGGGGCGTTGCTTGCGCCCGTTTTTCGACCTGCAGGCGCTCGTTATCAAGTTCCAGTCGGCGCGCCTCGGACCGAGCCCGATCCAGCTCGGCAAACAGGCGACGCGACTCGTACTGGACATTGACCAGATACAGCGCGCTGGCCAGCACCGCCAGCAACAAGACCAGGTTGAGGCGCATCATGGTGTGAGGGTCCGCTGTGCTACCCGCATCACGGCGCTACGAGAACGGGGATTGGCGGCCACCTCCTGTGCGCTGGGCTTGATCCGATCCAAGGCCTTGAGCCGCATCGCCTTCGGTGGCGCGAACGGCGCACGACGGTCATAGCCATCGCGGGAATGCGCCGCGATGAACTGCTTGACGATACGATCCTCCAGCGAATGGAAGCTGATCACCACCAGTCGTCCTCCAGGTTGCAGCACGTCCAGGCTGGCCGCTAGCGCCTGTTGCAACTCTTCAAGCTCGGCATTGATGAAAATCCGAAGAGCCTGAAATGTGCGCGTTGCAGGGTTCTGGCCCGGCTCGCGGGTTTTGACCGCGCCAGCCACGAGCTGGGCCAGCTCGGCGGTGGTTGAAATTGGGCCCCGTTCCTGTCGGCGAGCAACAATCGCCTTTGCAATTGCCCCAGCAAACCGTTCTTCACCGTAGTCACGTATCACCTCCGCTATTGAGTTGAGTTCGGCCGTTGCCAGCCATTGCGCGACGCTTTGACCACGCGTGGTGTCCATGCGCATGTCCAACGGACCATCGGACCGAAAGCTGAAACCACGTGCCGGGTTGTCGACCTGCGGCGAACTGATGCCCAAGTCCAGCAGTACCCCGGCGGCGCTGGCAGCAGGCAGCTCGACAAGGTGACGGAAACCCTGATGACGAATGGAGAATCGTGGGTCGGCAATGGTGTCCGCCTCGGCCACCGCCTCGGGGTCCTTGTCGAACGCAATCAGCCGACCCTGTGACCCCAGGCGCGACAGAATCAGCCGTGAGTGCCCACCTCGACCGAAGGTGGCATCGACGTAGGTCGACTCGGCAGCGGCAGGGTCGCCTGGGTCCGCATCCGGATTGCTGAGAAGAGCTTTGACTGCTTCGTTCAACAAGACGGTGGTGTGATTCCATGAAGTTTCCACCGCCAGCCTCTAAAAGGAAAAATCCTTGAAGACATCGGGCATTTCACCCTGCATCGCCTTCGCCTCCTGGGCGTCGTAAGTTGCCTTGTCCCACAGCTCAAAGTGGTTGCCCATGCCCAACAGCATGGTGTCCTTGGCGATGCCTGCGGCCTCGCGCAGTTCGGGCGACACCAACACCCGGCCGGTGGCGTCCATGTCCACATCCATGGCGTTGCCCAGAAAAATGCGTTTCCACCATTGCGCCGACATCGGCAGCGCCGCGATGCGCTCGCGAAACTTCTCCCACTCCGGTCGAGGGAACACCATCAGACAGCCGTGCGGGTGCTTGGTGATGGTGAGCTGGCCATTGGCGGTGGCGTTCAGGACGTCACGATGCCGAGTCGGCACCGACAGCCGCCCCTTGCCATCCAGACTCAATGAAGACGCCCCTTGAAACACGACCGCACACCCTCTTTTGCTCGTTGCAAGCCAACTTGAGTTCAAATTGGTCTTGACGGAAACCTTGCTCTGACCACGCAATTCCGAGGTGCGTGTCGGAAGACACTTTTCACCACTTAATTGCACTTTTTTGCACTGTATCAGCAAATGTCAAGACGGCAAGAGGGCTTGCGATTATTTTTTCAATGAAATCAAGGACTTAGACGTGATTTTGAACGTCGATGCGTTCAAAACTCGTTCTAAATTAAGCACTTAGCAGTTGTTATGAAAGTGATGCTTGAAGGTCGTTTCAATTCGTTAACCGGGCTCAGACTCCGACCTGGCTGCGACACGCGCGCCACATCCGGGGCATCCTACCGAAAAAGCGAATCTGGAATCTGCCCCCAATCGAGGGACTCCAGTTAGGCCTACAAGTTGGGCCTACAGGATGTAACGAGACAGGTCTTCGTCCTGGCTGAGTTCCTTCAATCGGGCATCGACGTAGTCGGCATCCACCTTGATCAGTTCACCAGCTCAGGTTGGCGGCGTTGAAACTGACTTCCTCTAGCAGGCGCTCCATCACCGTCGACAGCCGTCGCGCTCCGATGTTCTCGGTACGCTCGTTGACTTCAAAAGCGATAGCGGCCAGCCGCGTGATGCCTTCGGGGGTAAATTCGATGGTGACCTCTTCCGTGGCCAGCAGGGCCTGGTATTGCTTGACCAGCGAGGCGTGGGTCTGCGTCAGAATGGCCACGAAATCCTGCACCGACAGCGACTGCAATTCAACCCGAATTGGAAAACGGCCCTGCAACTCGGGGATCAGGTCACTCGGTTTGCTCAGGTGAAAGGCACCCGAGGCGATGAACAAAATGTGATCGGTCTTGACCATGCCGTACTTGGTGGAGACCGAGGTGCCCTCGACCAAGGGCAGCAGGTCGCGCTGCACGCCCTGGCGTGACACCTCGGCACCGCTGCCCTCGCTGCGCGAAGTCACCTTGTCGATTTCGTCAATGAAAACAATGCCGTTTTGCTCCAGCATGTGTAGCGCCTGCGTCTTGATGTCGTCCTCGTTGACCAGCTTGGCCGCTTCTTCATCGGTGAGCAACTTCATGGCCTCGCTGATCTTGAGCTTGCGCTGCGCCCGCTTGGATTGCCCCATCTGGCCAAACATGCCGCGCAATTGCTCGGTCATCTCCTCCATCCCGGCGGGCCCCATGATCTCGAGTTGCCGTGCGGGTTGCGCCACGTCGATCTCAATCTCGCGATCGGCCAATTGGCCTTCACGCAGCTTCTTGCGAAACACCTGCCGTGCGGTGTTGGGCGGCGCTGCGGCATCGGCCACGGCCTCCGCGCGAGCCAGCGGCACCAGAATGTCAAGAATGCGATCCTCGGCCGAGTCTTCGGCGCGTGCGCGCACCTTCTTCATCTCGCTGCCGCGGGTTTGCTTGACCGCGATATCGGCCAGGTCGCGAATGATGGCGTCGACATCCTTGCCAACGTAGCCAACCTCGGTGAACTTGGTCGCCTCGACCTTGATGAAAGGTGCATCGGCCAGCCGCGCCAGACGCCGGGCAATCTCGGTCTTGCCAACGCCGGTCGGCCCGATCATCAGAATATTTTTGGGTGTGATCTCAACGCGCAGGCCGGGCTCGACCTGTTGTCGGCGCCACCGGTTGCGCAGCGCAATGGCCACCGCGCGCTTGGCCTGCTGCTGGCCAACGATGTGTTTGTCGAGTTCAGAGACGATCTCCTGGGGGGTCATCGATGACATGGGTCTTTTGCTCTTCTGATCAGTTTATTGGTGTTTCCAAAATGCATGACGGCTGGCCCCGTCGTTGCAAGCCTCCGGATTCCGGTTCGGTACTGCACATGGATCTTGAACCCGTATCGTCATCGCGAGGCCGCAGGCCGCGGCGATCCATGTATTTGGGGGCCATGGATTGCTTCACTTCGTTCGCAATGACGGCCGGCTCATGGAAAGCGCAGCACGGCAAGGTTCCGTCATTGCGAGCGCAGCGTGGCAATCCATGACTTCAGGGGTCCTGGATTGCTTCACTTCGTTCGCAATGACGAGCGGTTGATGCAAAGCGCTGAACGTCGCTGCGGTCTGTCCCACAAGGTTTCATAGAGTCTCAATGGTGTGGTTCATGTTGGTGTAGATGCAGAGCTCACCCGCGATCTCCAACGACTTCTTGACGATGTCCCGCGCCGACAGTTCGGTATGGTTGAGCAGCGCCACTGCGGCGGCTTGGGCATAGGCGCCACCGGAGCCGATGGTCACGATGCCGTTCTCGGGCTCCAGCACATCACCATTGCCGGTAATGATGAGCGAACTCTCGAGGTCGGCCACGGCGAGCATCGCCTCCAGACGGCGCAGCACGCGGTCGGTGCGCCAGTCCTTGGTCAACTCGATCGCCGAGCGCACCAAGTGACCCTGATGCTTCTCCAGCTTGGCCTCAAATCGTTCGAACAAAGTGAAGGCGTCGGCGGTGGCCCCGGCAAAGCCGGCCAGCACCTTGCCGTGGTAGAGCTTGCGCACCTTGCGCGCCGTACCCTTGACCACGATGTTGCCCAGCGTGACCTGCCCATCGCCGCCGATGGCAACTTGCATGCCTTGGGGCGTCTGCCGACGCACGCTGATGATGGTGGTTCCGTGAAATTGTTCCATGTGTCTTCCAGATCGGGCCAAGACTCGCGCTTGCAAGATGGCGGCAGGCGGCAATCGCGCTGAAATTGCGTCAGCTTGTCCGCAATACCACGCGGGCATGCTCATTGATGCCGATGACGCTGAAGAAGGCGGCAATCAGTCGATGCACCTCGCGAAACTGCACCTGGCACCCTTCGGCCTGGCGCACCGCAACCCAGTTGAGGATGCTGCCTGCAGCCGAGAAGTCAACCCGCACCAGGCGGGCGCACGAAATCACCAGCCGGTCCGCCCCAAGCAGGCCCGCCTGCAGCTTGTCAAGCGCGTCGGCGGCGTCTCCCACTACCTCACCGGTCAACTCGACCACCGTGGCGGGCATGGCGTCGAGCCCCATCGGAGCGGTCAGGGCCTGGCCCATGCCGGTGTCCCATTGCTGGGCGTCAAGGCCTTCGAGATCGGCCACATCACTTCGATCGGCGGCCGCGGCAACTTCCTCCCGCACAAAACCACATAAGGGATCTTGCCAGGACGGGGGTGACACCTCGAACGTGATGCAATACTCCAGCGCCGCCAGCTCAAACTCATCTTGCATACGCATGATGCGCAGCGCATCCAGACGCAAGCTCCACCACAGCAAGTCAACCGTCTTGTCACCCGAGGGCGTGCAGGCCTTGAGGGTGAGCTCCAACGCGTCGGCGCCACCAAAGTTCAGCGTCACTGGCGTCGCGCACCAGTCGGCAAACATGTTGGCCAACAGCTCCAGCGCATCGGGTGCAATGGTGCTCAGTCGTGTCCAGTCCAACTGCCACGGTGAGCGCGCCTGCAACAACCGTCCGCGCAGGTTCAGCACCGACTGCAGATCAAGCTCGGTCGGGCACTCCCAGGCGCTGGAGCTGACGTTGGGCAACATGCTCGGTGACAACACCGGCCTGGGCGCTGGAGCGGACTCCTTGCGGCCCAACTGGTCAGGCATTGAAAACCATGCTGGCGCCGAACGTCCGAAACGCTCGGCGTATTCGATCGCCACGCGGTCGAATTTGGCCTGCTGACCGGTGGCACGATAGAGGTCAAACAGTGCGCCCGCCCAAACGTCGGCCGACTCCGGGCTGACCTGGTCGCCATGCAAGGCATCGAGCAAGCCGGACTCTGCGCCAGCGTCGTCGCCATTGGCAAAGCGAATCGCTGCCTCCTCCAGGTCTGGATCAGCCAGGTTGTCCCCCATCTCGACAGCGGAGACGCTAGAGGCCGAAAAACCGCTGGTCCCAAATCCGCTGCGGCCGCTGCGCGCGGCCGCTCTGGGTGCCGCCCTCTGAAAATCGGGACCGGACTGGTCAGCCGCCCCCGCGGTGGCGCCCATCTGCGTGGGTGCCTCCTCGGAACGCTGCCAGGAGGAGCCCGAACCGGGATCAATCTCGGAGGCCTGGGTCGGCGCAAAACTGCTGCCCCGCTCGGGATTCTGACTGCTGGAGACAAAGCCGTCCTGCTGCGTCAAGGGCACATTGGAGGACATCGGAAAATTGTTGGCCGCCGCCACCGCGTCTTCTTGCTTGCCCTTCCACCACTGCTTGGACATCTGGGCTTCAATCTCGTCAATCTTCTTGAGCGTCATGGCCCGGTCATCCGGGTTGGATGCCAGACTGCTCTGGAAGAACGACGGGCGTCCGCCCTGGTCGGAACTCACCGTGGGCTCATTGCGACGCAGCTTGCGCAACTGGTCAAACTCGCGTCGGCGCACAAAGTCATTTTGCCGCTTGCGCTCGATCATCTCCTTGAGCGCCTGCTTGCTGTAGCCGCTGTCGGCCTCGGGCTCCTGGTTGTCCAGCTCGCCCCAGTCTTTGGTCGGATTGCGGACGAAGCGGGCGACCTTGGACAGTAAACCAGAGTTATTGTCTTTGGTCGCCATAGGTCGCTAGAGTTGGTGGCAAAGTCGGCTCAAACGACTTCAGTCTCCAAACATCTTTTGCTTGAGCTCACGGCGCTGCTGGGCCTCCAGCGACAGGGTCGCGGTCGGCCGTGCCAGCAAACGCCCCACGCCAATCGGTTCACCAGTCTCGTCGCAGTAGCCGTAGTCGCCGGCATCGATGCGGGAAATCGACTGCTCTATTTTCTTGAGCAGCTTGCGCTCGCGGTCACGGGTGCGCAACTCCAGCGCATGCTCCTCTTCAATCGTGGCTCGGTCAGCCGGATCGGGCACGACCACGGTGTCCTCGCGCAGGTGCTCGGTGGTTTCACCGGCCATGCTGAGAATATCCTGCTTGAGGACCGACAACTTCAGGCGAAACACGGCCATCTGGGTGGCGTTCATGTACTCAACGTCGGGCATTGCCATCAGGTCGGCATCGGTGAGTTGCTCAAGCGGTTTGGTCTTCCAATTGTTGGCGAGCTTTGGGTCTTTCTTGGCAGCCGAGGCTACCGGGGGAGCAATAAGGGGATCTGACATAGTTTGAATATAACTGGCTTTGGCGGCCGTCGAGGCGACCGACTGGGCCATGGAGGGAACGGTTAACTGGGCCAGGCGCGATGACGGGCGCCCAGCCTTCGCAGCCGGTGCGGGGGTCGCGACCAAAACCGGCCTGACCGGTGCCGGGGGCGCCATCTCGACCCTGGCCGGCTTGGCCAGCACCGGGGCAGCGACAACAGTTTTGGACTTGACCGGCGCCGCGGGCGCCTTGGCTTTGCTGGGCGCCTTGCTTGGGCTGGCCGTGGCAAGCACCCGCCCGGTCTCTTTGGCCTTGACTTTGGACGGCACGGCTTTGGCGACCGGCTTGGCCGGCTTGGCGGACGCCGGCTTGCCGGGCTTTGCCGGTGCGGCCTTGACAGCCTTGGCCGAAGTCGCCTTGGTCACCTTGGCCGGTGTGGCCTTGGCGCTGGGCTTGGCCTTTGCGACCACGGCTTTGGACGACTTGGCGGGCTTGACTGGAGCCGCCTTGGGTTTGGCTTTGGTCACGGGGGCAGCCTTGGCCTTGGGAGCGGGCTTGCCTTTGGCTGCGGCCTTGGTGGCTTTCTCGGCGGGCTTGGCTTTGACGGGTTGCGTTTTCACTTCTAGTCTCCTGGCAGAGTGGGCCTGCGCGTGCAATTCGGATCCGGGCAATTGGCCGGGCATACGCTTACTGTCTGCATCGCTTGCAGTTATACCCTCTTTGTCGCCCTTTGCGGACGCGCTATCGGGGTGGTCGCTGGCGCGGGAGTGTACAGGCTTACCCATTGGGAAACCCATCAGTTGCAAAATCGAGACAATCATCTGGCTCCCGCTCTAGTGGTGGCTACAAGGTCAAACGAGGCATTGGTCCAGGCCCTGCAACAAGATGTCTTTCGGCAGATCAATGCCAATGAAAACCATCTTGCTTGAACGCTGCTCTGCTGGAGCCCAGGTCGGGCCGAGGTCGCTGCCCATCAGTTGATGAACGCCCTGGAAAATAACTTTTCGGTCCGTCCCGGTCATGTTCAGCACGCCTTTATAACGCAACATTCTGGGGCCGTAGATGTTGACTATGGCGCCAAGAAAGTCTTCCAGCTTGGCGGGGTCGAAGGCCCGCTCGGACCTGAACACGAAGCTCTTGACATCGTCGTCATGGTGGTGGTGGTGACCACCGGCATGCTGGTGCGACGGGTGGTCGCAAGACTCGCCTGGCGCATGGTCATGGTCATGGTCATGGTCATGGTCATGGTCATGATGATCGTGACCGTGTTCCTCCTCCTTGAGGAAGTCCGGGTCGATATCCAGCTTGGCATTGAGGTTGAAGCCGCGCAGGTCAAACACCTCGGACAAGGCCACTTCACCAAAGTGCACCGCCCGTTGTGGCGCGCGCGGGTTCATGTGTTTGAGGCGGTGCATCAGGGCATCCACCTCGTCCTTGTCCACCAGATCGGTCTTGCTGATGAAGATCTGATCGGCAAAGCCAACCTGACGGCGCGCCTCCTGACGGTCGTTGAGCTGCGCCGCGGCGTGTTTGGCATCGACCAGGGTCAGGATCGAATCCAGCAGGTAGCTCTCGGCCACCTCGTCGTCCATGAAGAAGGTTTGCGCCACCGGCCCAGGGTCGGCCAGGCCAGTGGTCTCGATCACCACGCGGTCGAAATCGAGCTCGCCCTGTGCGCTTTTTCTCGGCCAGGTCCTGCAGCGTGCTGCGCAGGTCCTCGCGAATGGTGCAGCAAATGCAGCCGTTGCTCATCTGGATGATTTGCTCGGTGGTGTCCGAGACCAGAATGTCGCTGTCTATGTTTTCCTCGCCGAATTCGTTCTCGATCACGGCGATCTTCTGGCCATGCGCCTCCGCCAGCACGCGCTTGAGCAGCGTGGTCTTGCCTGAGCCTAGGAAGCCAGTCAGGATGGTTGCGGGAATCAGGGCCATGGTCGATCAATCAGAGGAAAAACGGCAGGTCTGCAACACGGCGAAGCGACGCAATGCAGCATCAAGCAGGTGGGGAGTGTAACGACCTATTCAAAACACTTACTTACGCATCACCACCAGCCCCTTCAGGTACTCCCCTTCCGGGAAGCAAATCGTCATCGGATGGTCTGGCGCGCCGCCCAGGCGCTCGCTGATGAAACCGTCCACACCGGCATCGGTTCCGGCCGAGGCGACGATCTTGTGAAACAGGTCGGCGCTGATGCCCCCTGAGCAGGAATAGGTGAACAAAACGCCGCCCGGCTCCAGAATCTTGAATGCCAGGCGGTTGATGTCCTTGTAGGCCCGCGCCGCCCGCTCGGCATGGGCCACCGTGGGCGCAAACTTCGGCGGGTCGAGGATGATGGCATCAAAGCGTTGTCCCTCGTCGCCAAAGCGGCGCAGGCTGGCGTTGACATCGGCGTCGAGCCAGGTCGCGCGTGCGCCGTCCAGGGCGTTAAGGGCCAGATTGGCCGCAGCCTGCTGCAGCGCGGGCGCGGACGAATCGATTGACGTGACATGACCGGCACCCGCCTGCAGGGCCGCCACCGTGAAGCCGCCGGTGTAACAAAAGCAGTTCAACACCCGTTGGAATCCCAGCCGCCGGGTGTAATCGGCAAACTTCTTGCGGCTGTCACGCTGGTCCAGGTAGAAACCGGTCTTGTGGCCGGTGGCGATGTTGATGGCGAGCTTCCAGCCGTGCTCGCCCAACACCAGGTCGGTCGGTCCCTCGCCACGCAGCCACCCGGCCACCTCGGGCAGGCCTTCGAGCGCGCGGCTGCTGGCGTCGGAGCGCTCGTAGAGCTTGCTCAAGCCGGTCTCGGCCAGCAAGGCGTCGCACAGCACCGACTTCCAGCGCTCTGCCCCGGCCGACAGGAACTGCGCCACCAGCGTGTCGCCATAACGATCGACAATCAAACCGGGCAAGCCGTCGGACTCGCCGTGAATCAGCCGTTGCCCATCACTCTGAATGTCAAATCTGGTCCTGGCCCTTATTGCATAACGGCAGGCAGCTACAAAAAACGCAGCATCGATGCGTTGCACTTCGTCAAAGCTCCACGCCCGTGCACGGATCTTGGAGGCCGGGCTGAACGCCGCCCAGGCCAGAAACTTGCCATCGGAGGACTCCACCCGCACGGTTTCACCGGCATCGGCGCCACCGCGCGCGATGGCCGACTCGAAAATCCAGGGATGGCGGCGCAGCAGCGAACGCTCCTTGCCTTCTCGCAAACGGATGGTTTTCATGGGTGCAAATAGTCCGAACTGGGGTGCCCACACTAGCCGGTGAGCCGGCTGATCGTCAGTAAGTGATGGCCATCGCCGGCACATCCACCCGGATCATGGGTTTGCCCAGCGCGGCATGCACCGCGCCGACATACTGCTGCGACCACTTTTCGTCGCCCAGCAAGGACTGCCCGGCAGCCTGCGTGACCACCAGCACCTTGTCAGCCGTCAGGACCTTGCCGCTGGCGCGCAGGGGCTCACAGTCGAGCGTGGTGAACTGCTCGTCCAACCAGGCGCGCGCTGCTTGGGGCGACATCGCGGGCGCCTCGGCTACCGTAAATTGGAACTCAATGCCTTTGTCCAACAGGACCAGAATTTGATTGCGCATGATTAAGCTTTCTATCGATGGCCAGCTGTGTGGCCTATTGCTTGGTTGATGACTTGATTTTCGCCCGTGGATGCGCCGCATCGTAGACTTTGGCCAGATGCTGGAAGTCCAGCCGCGTGTAGACCTGCGTGGTGCTGATGTTGGCATGACCCAGCAGCTCCTGCACCGCCCGCAGGTCGCCGCTGGATTGCAGAATGTGGCTAGCAAAGGAGTGCCGCAGCATGTGTGGGTGCACCGGCGTGCTCAAACCGGCTTGCGAACTGCGTCGCTTCAGGCGCTGCCAGATCGACTGCGCCGTCAGCCGGGTGCCGTTGCGCCCCACAAACAAGGCCGCCGCAAAGCGCTGGCTGTCGCCCTCGCGCACGGCCAGCCAGGCACGCAGCGCGTCGAGCGCCCCGGCGCCAATCGGCACGGTGCGCCGCTTACCACCTTTGCCCAGTACATGCGCTTCCCCTGCGTCCATGTCCACCCAGCCCCGTGCTTGCGCGCTGGCCACCGCGTCCAGGCCCACCAATTCACCTACCCGCAAGCCCCCTCCGTACAGCAGGGCCACCATGGCGACATCGCGCAGCTCCAGCCAGGGTGCGTTGTCCTCGCACTGGAAGCGCACCAGTTGCACCGACTCATCCACACTCAAGGCCTTGGGCAAGGGCTTGCCGGCCTTGGGCGTGCGCACATCCGTCACCGGGTTGGCAAGCACCCAACCCTGGCGCCCAAGCCAGGTGTAGAAGCCGCGCCACCCTGACAAAATCAGAGCAATGCCACGAGCGCTGCGCCCGCCAGCATGCATCTGCGCCACCCAGCGACGAATGTGCGTGTTCTGCACCTCCCGCAATGCCACGCCCGCCTGCGCGGCCTGCTCCCCGAGTTTGATCAGATCGAGGGCATACAACTCCACCGTGCGCAAAGCCAGTCGCTTTTCGACGCGCACGTGCTCCAGGTAGCGCTCAACCAACGCCGCATCATCTGGCGCAGGCGCTACCTCTCCACCCATCACCACAGTGGTTTGCGGACCGTCGTGCTGCGCTGACATGGTCATCCGAATCTGGCGGTCGGCTCCAGCGCCTAGCGCAGGCGCGACAGCGCCGCGCTGGCAAGTTCCGCAATGCGCTCCAGAAAATCGGTGCCAATGCCGCTGCGAAAACGCTGCGCATCGGGCGACGCCAGCACCAGCATCCCGAAGGCGGGCGCCGCGCTGCCGGCCGCCCCCGGACGAAGGGGCAGCAAGGCCAGTGAGGTCACCGACAGCGGGTCTTCCAGCCAACTGATGGCCTCAAAACCGGTGTTGACGCCACAGAAAGGTTCGGTAAGCGACGACGCAAACAGCTTGGCGTCTTCGCTGACACCTTGCGCGAAACTGGCCTGCGCAAAGACCTCGGCGACACCCCAAACCCGGATGCCGACCTGCGGCACGGAAAACTGCAGCTTGATCTCACCGGCTATCTGCTCCGGCAACACACTCGCGTCGTGAGTCAGGAACAGCGTGCGCGCCCAGCGCAACAGTTTGTCGGCCAGGATCACGTTCTCGTTGCCGTTTCGGATCATGTCCATGATCCGGTGCTCCAGCGCCTTGATCTTGTCGCGCAGCATGTCCGCCTGGCGCTCCTGCAAGCTGACCGAGCGGCCGTTGTGCGGACTGGTCAGGTGAACGGCCGCCAGCAGTTCGGCATGGCGCTCGAAGAAATCGGGCGTGTTGCCAAGGTAATTGGCAATGTCGTCTTCGGTAATGGGGTGGGTCAGTGGAGTGGTCATGGGTTGTCCGGTAGCTCTATCTCGCCAGTAAAAACAGTGGTGGCCGGGCCGGTCATCAGCACCGGCCTACCTTCTCCGGCCCACTCGATGGTGAGGGTGCCGCCGCGCATCTGCACATCGGCCCGCGTATCCAGCAAGCCCAGCCGGATGCCGCAGACCACCGCCGCGCACGCGCCCGTGCCACAGGCCAGGGTCTCGCCCACGCCGCGCTCGTACACGCGCAAGCGAACATGGCTGCGGTCCAGCACCTGCAAAAAGCCGGCATTCACGCGGCGCGGGAAACGCTCGTGGCGTTCGATCAAGGGCCCTTGCGTCGGTACCGGCGCGCTGTCCACATCGGGCACCAACTGCACCGCGTGCGGGTTGCCCATGGACACCACCGCTACCAAAACAGGAGCATGCACATTGCCTCCAGCAAGCGTCAGCGGCCACATCTTCCAGTCGCCCTGGCGCGTGGCCAGCAGTCCCGCGGCATCAAAAGGGATGTCCATCAAGTCAAACACCGGCAGCCCCATGTTGACGCTGACGCGGCCATCAGGGCGCAGCGCGGGCTCGATCACTCCTCCCCGAGTCTGCACCCGGATCACATCCTTGTTCGTCAGGCCCTGATCGCGCACGAAGCGCGCAAAGCAACGCGAACCATTGCCGCACTGCTCGACCTCGGCACCGTCGGCGTTGTGGATGATGTATTCAAAATCAATCCCCGGTGCCGGCGACGGGCGTACGCTCAGGATCTGGTCCGCGCCGACGCCATAGTGGCGATCCCCCAGGAAGCGGTACTGCGCGGCAGACAAGCCAAGCCGCTCGCGCGTCTCATCCAGCACGACAAAGTCGTTGCCAGCGCCCTGCATTTTGGTGAAACGGATTCGCATCGGGGAATTATCGCCCCATCCCTTCGCCCGATTTGCCGTCTGCCGTGGATAGGCGAGCGCATTTCGCGGCAAAATGGCCCGCATGGTCCGAGCGCAACAACTCCTGCACGCCCAAAGGGAGCCCGCCCCCACTCGAGCCGCCGCCACGGTGCTGCTGATGCGCGACACCGCGCAGGGCCTGGAGGTACTGATGACGCGGCGCTCAGCCAGCGCCAGCTTTGCGCCCGGCGCGTACGTGTTTCCGGGTGGCGGCATCGACCCGGCCGACGCCCAGTCGCACCGCCTGGCGCGCCGACGTGCGACGCAAAGCGACTTGCACCTGACCCAGGCCATCGCCGCCATCCGCGAAAGCTTTGAGGAGCTGGGCATTCTGCTGGCGCGCCGTGCCGATGGCACCGTGGCGGCGCAGGCCGACATCGCCGCCCTCGATCGCCCGCGACCCTTCGCGGCACAGTGCCAGGCGCGCGGCCTGACGCTGATGGCCGACGAAGTGTTTGTGCTGGCGCACTGGACCACCGACCGTGATCTGCCACGCCGCTTTGAAGTGCCTTTCCTGGTCGCGCGCATGCCGGCGAATCAGACCCCTGTCGCCGACGAGACGGAACAGTTCGAACCGGTGTGGGTAGGAGCGGCCGATGCGCTGGCACGGCACAAGGCCGGGAACTTCTTTATGATCTTTCCCACCATCCGCACGCTGGAGCGGCTGCAGCACTACGCCAACGTAGACGCCGTGTTGCAGGCCTGTGCCGCCACCGAACAGCCGCTGTGGACCAGTTGCCCGCGCGCGGGCTGGCTGGCCGGCAAGGAGGCACGTTACATGGATGGCGATCTGCCCTACGGCGAGCTGGCGCTGGTCAGCCCCGACGGCCAGATCGTGCACACGCTGGACTGGCAAAGCCAGCATCCGGTGCCGCTGCTGCAAAACGTGATGCGCCTGACCGCGCCCAACCCCGGCTACATGACCGGGCCCGGCACCAACAGCTACCTGGTGGGCGACCCGCGCACCGGCTACCTGGTGATCGATCCCGGTCCGGCCGACCCGGAGCATTTGCACAAGCTCTGGCGCGCAGCCAATGGTGACATCCGCATGATCGTCTGCACGCACTCGCACCCCGACCACTCGCCCGGCGCGCAACCGCTGCAAGCCCTGTGCACCGACCACCCGCCGATTCTGGGCCTGCCGTCCGCGCCCACCGCGCGTGCGGCCTGCGCCTTCACACCCGATCGCGCGCTACACAATCAGGAGCTGCTGGTGCTCACATCCAAAGGGCTGGAGCCCGATTTGACGCACACGCTGAAAGTGATCCACACGCCCGGCCACGCCGCCAATCACCTCTGCCTCATACTGCTCGAAGATGGTCTGCTGTTCAGTGGCGACCACATCCTCAACGGCAGCACCACCGTGATTGACCCGCCGGACGGCGACATGACGGCCTACCTGGATTCGCTGGACACCCTGAGCGCGGCCTGCGTGCAGCACCACATCGAGTTCATCCTGCCGGCACATGGCTACGTGATCGGTGGCTATGACGGCGAGGCAGCCGGCGCCATTGCCCACCTGAAGGCGCACCGCCTCCTGCGCGAAGCCCGGGTCCTGCACGCCATGCAGACGCTGCCAGAGGGCACGCCCGACGACTGGGTGGCGCTGGCCTATGCGGAGGTACCGCCCCGCATGTGGCCGGTGGCCAAGCGCTCGCTGCTGGCGCACGTGGCGCGGCTTGAGGCGATGCCGCCCTGAGGGTCTGCGGTCGGCGAACGGGTGGGGCTTGAAAAGGTCCGCCATCGTGCCCAGCTAGGAGGTTCTTCGAATCTCCAGCCCGGAACACATCCTTGCCCGCACTCCTCTTCTTCGGCCTGTCCTTGCTGTTTCTGCTCTGGTTGGTGGGCCAGCCCTGGCTGACCGAGCGCCGACGCCAACGCATGCGCGCGCGTCCCTTCCCCGCTGCCTGGCGCGAGATTCTGAAGCGCCGCGTGCCCTATGTGCGCTCGCTGCCGGCCGACTTGCAGCTCCAGCTCAAACAGCACATTCAGGTGTTCCTGGCCGAGAAGCCATTCATTGGCTGCAAGGGACTGGAAGTCACCGACGAGATGCGCGTCACCATTGCCGCTCAAGCCTGCCTGTTGCTGCTCAATCGCCCACGCGGCTACTACCCCAATCTGCGCCAGATCCTGGTCTATCCCGGCAGCTTCGTGGTCAATCGCGGCCACACCGACGGCAGTGGCGTGGCGCACAACGGTCATCAGGTACTCTCGGGCGAATCGTGGTCACAGGGGCAAGTGATCCTGTCCTGGCAGGACACGCTACAGGGCGCGGCGGCGCCCAACAATGGGCAGAACGTGGTGATCCATGAATTCGCGCACCAGCTCGACCAGGAAACCGGCAATGCCAATGGTGCTCCCGTGCTGGCGCGGCGCGACTACTACGCCCGCTGGGCGCAGGTGCTGGGCGCCGAGTTTGCCCAACTGCAAGCGCGTGCCGCGCAGGGCAAGGCGTCCCTGCTCAACGATTACGGCGCCACCGACCCGGCGGAGTTTTTTGCCGTCGCAAGCGAGGTGTTCTTCGAGCAGCCGCAGCAACTGGCGACCCAACACCCAGCGCTTTTTCGCGAACTCTCGCAGTTCTACCGCCTCAATCCACTGAGTTGGTAACCTGAGACATTGCGGGACAGACCGCAGCGCAGCGACGCTCTGTCCTCAACTGATCGTCGGATGTTGGATGCTCGCGGTTAACATCCGCCCATGATGGATCCCAACAAACCGCTTGCACCCAGCGCGCGGCCCGATGTGCGTCTGGCCAAGCGCGTGGCTGAACTCGTGCCCTGCTCGCGCCGCGAGGCCGAGCAGTACATCGAAGGCGGCTGGGTACGGGTCGATGGCAAAGTGGTGGAAGAGCCGCAGTTCCGGGTACTCAAGCAAAGAATTGAACTGGACAAGAACGCCAGCCTGATGACCCTCCCGGAGGTCACGCTACTGCTGCACAAACCGCCGGGCTACAGCGATGGGGAAGATGACGACGAAGACCCCGCTCCGAGCGGTAAGTCACACCCACCCCGTGCGCCCAAGCGCTCGGCGCGCCAACTGCTCAGCCCCACCACGCACGCCAGCGATGACCCTGCGGGCGTGCAAGTGCTCAAACGGCACTTTGCCAATCTGAGCGCGCCGGTGCCACTTGAAAAGGGCGCCGGCGGCCTGCTGGTGTTCACGCAGGATTGGCGCGTGGAGCGCAAACTGGTCGAAGACGCGGGCGTGATCGAGCATGAGGTCATCGTCGAGATTGAGGGCGAAGCGTCACCTGATGTCCTGCTGCGTCTCAACCAGGGCCTCAGCTCGGACGGTCACCCGCTGCCGCGCGTCAAGGTCAGCGTCAACAGCAGCGGCGACGGCAAGAGCAAGCTGCGCTTCGCCGTCAAGGGCACGCACCCCGGCCTGATTGCCTACCTGTGTGAACGCGTTGGTCTGAAAATTCTCAGCATGAAGCGCATCCGCATTGGTCGCGTGCTGCTGACGACGCTGCCGATCGGGCAGTGGCGGTATTTGCAGCCGCATGAGCGGTTTTGAGCTCACGGCAAATCATCAAACCCCGCGCGCAGCGCCCTTCGCGGTCGTCTGCCGCATCCGACTTGATTCGACCCGCGCCTCTGACAGGAGTTGATCCCAATCGTCAGGCGGCTGACCGCTGGCCAGCATCTTCCGAAAGATTCGATAGGCATCGTCATTGCTCTCATAGGCCCGCTTGGTGCTGTCGTCATTCACCCAGGCGTAAATGATCACCTTGCTTGAGGCGTGGTAGCGAAAGAACAGGCGGTACTGTTGGAAGAATTTGGCACGGAACCAGTGGCTGTGGCCCTCACCCAGTGTGTGGCCCTGCCGGTACTCCGGTCGCGTCGGGTCCTGCGGGATCAACTCGAAGGCGAGCTTGTTGATGGCTGCCAGGCGCTTGCTGGCATTTTTCTTGACAAAGTCGGCCGGGTCTTTTCGCTTGAGCGCCTGGACTTGCCCAGCCAGCGCCTCAAGTTGCGTCAAGAAAAGGGGATGACCGAAGGTCGTCCAACCGTTGACGACCAGGTGCGCAGGCTTGGCCCCACTCATTCATCGTCCGCCGACAGCGGGGCATCAAGGTCAATCTCCATCCTGCCCACCATGGAATGAATGCGCCGCGCCAGGCCAGAGTCAAGCAACTGAAGTCGTTCCGGATGGCTAGCCATGTCGCGAACCAGAAAGTCCAGAAACTGTCCGAGCAACGGGTCGTCTCCAACAGTGGTTTGCGCTCGGGACAGCACGACTTCACCACTGCGCCGAATGGTGTATTGAATTTTGTCACGCTTGCCGAGCTTCAACGCGCGGCGAACAGTTTCCGGAACGGTGGTCTGATAGCGATCGGTAAGGGTGGATTCGACTTCGAGGGTGCTTGCCATGGTTGGCTCCAGACAAAAGGGAGTTTACCCGCAATGGTAATGCAATTCCATTGCCGCAGCAATGCAAATGCATTACCTGCCGGCGCAGGCGCTCGGCCTGTCATGAAAGTGTGAAGCCCACCGATAAGCCGGATTCTGTGCAACGGCAGGTCCTTGCGGACACGCCGAAGTGACTGTCATTAATCTGGGCCGCTGGTCACCCAGCGGCTCGGTGCTACCTACCCGCCAGCTCTGGGGGCCCCATCAACGCTGGCCTACTTGGTATTGCTGCGCGTAGAGATTGCCCGTTTCACCCGCTGCGGGCAGAGCCCGCAGCGGGTGGCTACGCGTTCCCGGTTGCCCGGGGGCCGGCTTGCGCCGGCCTACACGCCTAGAACACCCAAAACGGGGTACCCACATCGACTCGTCTCTGTTGCTCTGATCCTCACCTTATGCCGCGCACTTGCGTGCGCAGGTTTCAGTGGACAGCCGTTAGCTGCTACGCTGCCCTATGCAGTCCGGACGTTCCTCCAGTGCGGTGTTTCCACCCGGCGCTTGCGCGTCGGCCTTGCGGCTTGCACCAGCGACAGTCTGGTGGGCTTCACCGGGCGATTATCGCCGCTGGCGATATGGATATGCGCAAACCGGTAGAACAACTCGTCCACAATCTCCCTGCACTGCGCCCATTACGACCAACTACCGGAGTCCACGATGAAAGCTGAAAACATTCTGCAAACCATTGGCAACACGCCCCACGTGCGGATCAACCGCCTGTTTGGCAGTGGGCACACCGTGTGGATCAAATCCGAACGCAGCAACCCGGGCGGCTCGATCAAGGACCGCATTGCCTTTTCGATGGTGGAGGCAGCCGAGAAATCCGGCGTCCTCAAACCCGGCGCCACCATCATCGAGCCCACCTCCGGCAACACCGGCGTCGGGCTGGCCATGGTGGCTGCCGTCAAGGGCTACAAGCTGGTGCTGGTCATGCCCGACAGCATGTCGGTGGAGCGCCGGCGCCTGATGCTGGCCTATGGCGCCAGCTTTGACTTGACGCCGCGCGAAAAGGGCATGAAAGGCGCCATCGCCCGCGCCCAGGAGCTGATCGAGGCCACGCCCAATTCCTGGATGCCCCAGCAGTTCGACAACCCGGCCAACATCGACGTCCATATGCAGACCACGGCGCAGGAAATCCTGGCCGACTTCCCCCAGGGCTTGGATGTGCTGATTACCGGTGTCGGTACCGGCGGCCACATTACCGGCTGCGCCAAGGTGCTCAAGGCCAAGTGGCCACAGCTCAAGGTTTTTGCGGTGGAGCCCAGCGCCTCGCCGGTGATCTCGGGCGGGGCGCCCGCGCCGCATCCGATCCAGGGCATTGGCGCCGGCTTCATTCCCTCCAACCTGCATACCGCGCTGCTCGACGGCGTGATCCAGGTCGACGCCGAACCGGCCCGCGAAATGGCGCGCCGTTGCGCCGCGAAGAAGGCATGCTGGTCGGCATTTCCAGCGGCGCCACCCTGGCCGCCATCGCCCAGAAACTGCCCGACCTGCCGGCAGGCGCCACCGTGCTGGGCTTCAACTACGACACCGGCGAGCGTTACCTGTCGATTGAAGGCTTTCTGCCGGCCTGAGGCATATTCTCTCCCCGCCAATCTGCTTGATCAACACAAGCCATTGCCCGCCACTATGATCCGTCTCACCGAACTCAAACTGCCACTGGAGCACGCGGACGACGCCCTGCCCGCGCTGATCATCAAAACGCTGGGCATTGCCCGCGACGAGCTGCTTGACTTCACCGTATTCAAGCGCAGCTTCGATGCCCGCAAGGCTGAGCTGATCAAGGTCTACATCGTTGATGTGCAGGTGGCCCCGTCGCCCCTCAAAGCTGCGCTGCTAGCCAAGTTCGCCGGCAACCCGCACATCCTGCCGACCCCCAACATGGCCTACCACCCTGTTGGCCAGGCACCCACCGATCTGCCAGTGCGTCCGGTGGTGGTGGGCTTTGGGCCGTGCGGGATTTTTGCGGCGCTGGTGCTGGCGCAGATGGGCTTCAAGCCGATCGTGCTGGAGCGCGGCAAGACCGTGCGCCAGCGCACCCAAGACACCTGGGGCCTGTGGCGCAAGGGCGTGCTCAACCCCGAATCGAATGTGCAGTTTGGCGAGGGTGGCGCCGGCACGTTTTCGGACGGCAAGCTCTACAGCCAGATCAAAGACCCGCGCCACCTCGGGCGCAAGGTAATGAACGAATTTGTGCAAGCCGGCGCGCCGCCTGAAATTCTGTTCGAGGCGCACCCGCACATCGGCACCTTCAAGCTGGTCAAGGTGGTGGAGAACCTGCGCGAGCAGATCATTGCGCTGGGCGGCGAGATCCGCTTCGAGCAGCGGGTGACCGATGTGCTGATCGAAGACAGCCCCGGCGGGCGACGAATCCGTGGCCTCACGGTGTTGAACCAGTCCACCGGCACGTCGCACGAATTGCGTTCCGACCATGTGGTGCTGGCACTCGGCCACAGCTCGCGCGACACCTGCACGATGTTGTACCAGCGCGGCGTGGCAATGCAGGCCAAGCCGTTCTCGATCGGCTTTCGCGTCGAGCACCCGCAGAGTGTGATCGACCGGGCCCGCTGGGGCCGCCACGCCGGGCACCCCAGCCTGGGCGCAGCCGATTACAAGCTGGTGCACCATGCCGACAATGGGCGCTCGGTGTACAGCTTTTGCATGTGCCCTGGTGGCACGGTGGTGGCCGCCACGTCCGAGCCGGGCCGGGTGGTCACCAACGGCATGAGCCAGTATTCGCGCAACGAACGCAACGCCAATGCCGGCATTGTGGTCGGCATTGAGCCATCCGATTTTCCGGACGACGCCCAGGCCTTCGCTGCCACCATCGGCGCTGGCGTGAGCGCCACGCCCGCCGCCGACACGGCACACCATCCGCTGGCGGGCATCGTGTTGCAGCGCCAGCTCGAATCCCATGCCTATGTGCTGGGTGGCGCCAACTACCAGGCGCCGGGGCAGTTGGTGGGAGACTTCCTCGCGCAAACACCCTCCACCCAACTCGGCGGCGTGGAGCCGTCCTACAAACCGGGCGTGAAGCTGTGCGATTTGAGCAGCGCCCTGCCCGGCTATGCCATCGCCGCGATGCGCGAGGCGCTGCCCGCGTTTGGGCGAAAGATCAAGGGTTTTGACATGCCCGACGCGGTGTTGACCGGGGTCGAGACGCGCACCTCATCGCCGCTCAAGATGCCGCGCGGCGACGACCTGCAAAGCACCAACACGCGCGGCCTGTACCCGGCCGGCGAAGGGGCCAGTTACGCCGGTGGCATCTTGTCCGCCGGGGTCGATGGCATTCGGGTGGCCGAGGCGGTGGCAAAAAGCCTGCTCGCTTGAGCGGGCTACCTGAAACCGTGTGGGTCAGACCACTATGCGCAGCAAACGTGCTCTGACCCCAACTAAACCTGAAACCTTGCGGGTCAGACCACTTTGCGCAGCAAACGTGCTCTGACCCCAACTGATCAAGATTGAGCTTGCAGCGCGGCGATGCGTTCTTCAATGGGCGGATGGGTCGAGAACAGTTTGCCAATGCCACCGGCAATGCCAAACGCCGCCACGCTCTTGGGCAACTCGCCCGGGTGCATGCCACCCAGACGGGCCAGGGCGTTGATCATCGGTTGCTTGCGGTTCATCAGTTGGGCCGCACCGGCATCGGCACGGAACTCACGGTGACGCGAGAACCAGGCCACCACTATGGCGGCGGCAAAACCCAGCACGATGTCGAGCACGATGGTGGTGATCATGTAGCCAATGCCAGGGCCGCTGCTTTGGCTGTCGCCCTTGCGCAGGAAGCTGTCCACCGCGTAACCAATCACGCGGCTCAGAAACACCACAAAGGTGTTCATCACACCCTGAATCAGCGTCATGGTGACCATGTCGCCGTTGGCGACGTGGGCCACTTCGTGGCCAATCACGGCCTCGATTTCTTCATGCGTCATGCCTTGCAGCAAACCGGTGGACACCGCGACCAGGGCCGAGTTCTTGAACGCACCGGTGGCGAAGGCGTTGGGGTCGCCCTCGAAGATACCGACTTCGGGCATGCTGATGCCAGCTTTTTCGAGAGCTTGCGCACGGTCTCGACGATCCAGGCCTCGTCGGAATTTTGCGGCTGGTTGATGATGCGCACGCCCGAGGTCCACTTGGCCATGGGCTTGCTGATCAGCAAGGAGATGATGGCACCGCCAAAACCCATGATCAACGCAAAGCCGAGCAAGGCGCCCAGGTTCAGGCCATTGGCCGTGAGGTAGCGGTTGACACCGAGCAGGCTGGCCACCACACCCAGTACCGCGACCACCAAAACATTGGTCAATACGAACAGAATAATGCGTTTCATGCTACTTTCAATAAACAGCCCGACGATAGCGAGCCGATGCCCGCAATGGTAGGGGCGATCCGGAGGATTTCAAGCCTTCTGCCCCGCAATCCCACAAAGTTTTGGGTTATTTGGGCGGGCGAAACACCGACGCATCCGCGTAGAACGCTGGCTCCACATTGCCGGGCCACCAGCCGGGCACGCCCAGCACCGGCAGATGCGCAAAGGGCTTGGCGGCGAGTTTCTCGGCGCTCAGGTCGTCGGCCATCCAGGCATCCAAATCCGCTATCGAATCGCTAGCTGGATGGGTCCGGTAGACATGGGCTGTGATCGATTTTCTCGGTTGAACCAGCTTCTCCAGCAGCGCGTGCCCAAACAGCACCAGTTGCGCCTGCCGCCACAGCGGGCGCAAGGTGCCGAAGACGGCCGCCCAATCCTTCGCCGCCAGCGCGTCCCACAGCGCATCGGGCGCCTGCAAAAAGGCAGCGTTCTCGTCAAACACCGTCAAGGCATCGCGCGCCGGCCCGCGCACCGGCTGGATGCCCGTATGCGCAATCTGCGCCACGTGCAACTGGTTCAGCCTTCGTTTGGTCTGGGGGAACTGCAGCCAGCACAAGCCGTTGAAGAAATCATGCAAGCCATCGCGCGTGGGGCATTGGCCGGTGCGATGAATGTAGGCCTCGTAGGCAACGCCTGCGGGCAATTCGGATTGGGAAACGAAACGCAGCGGCGCGTCGTAGGACCGATTGAGCGCGCCCGCACAACTCAAGCCACCTGCGACGACCAACTCGGCCAGCGGCTGGCCGGTCTGACGCCAGTCGGCCAGCCACGCAGCAGACCAGTCGATGGTTTCTATTGGGTTTTCCACCATTCACGACCGCCGTTGCCGTCATTGCGCGCCTCCAGTTCCGGGTCTGAAGCGCACACAGACCTTGAACCAGTATCGTCATCGCGAGGCCGTAGGCCGTGGCGATCCACGTCTTTTGGAGCTATGGATTGCTTCACTTCGTTCGCAATGACGACCGGTTCATGGAAAGGAGGCGCTGCCGACGCGGCAATCCACCCTGGCACGCCAGCATGGATCGCCACGGCCTGTCGGCCTCGCGATGACGAGGCAAAAGCCAGCACGGCTGGTGTCATCAATTCCGGGCTGATGAAGAGACCAAGCGCCACGGCAAGGATTCGCCCGAGCGCAAGGGCTTGAGCTGTGCCTCGCCGAAGGCAAAGCTCTCGGGCGGCGTCCAGGGTTCGCGCTTCAGTGTGATTTGGCCGGTATTGCGGGGTAGGCCATAAAAGTTGGCGCCGTGAAAACTGGCGAAGCCTTCAAGTTTGTCCAGCGCGCCCGCCGCATCAAAGGCCTCGGCGTACATCTCGATCGCCGCGTGCGCCGTGTAACAGCCGGCGCAACCGCTGGCATGCTCCTTGAGGTGAACCGGATGCGGCGCGCTGTCGGTGCCCAGAAAGAACTTCGGGCTGCCCGAGGTGGCCGCCTGCACCAGCGCCAGGCGGTGGCTTTCACGCTTGAGCACCGGCAGGCAGTAGTAGTGCGGGCGAATGCCGCCGGTGAAGATGGCGTTGCGGTTGAACAGCAGGTGGTGCGCCGTGACGGTAGCCGCCGTGAAACGGTCGACCGCTTGCACATAATGCGCGGCCTCGCGCGTGGTGATGTGCTCAAACACGATCTTGAGCTCAGGAAAGTCCCGGCGCAGCGGGATGAGCTGGGTGTCGATAAACACCGCCTCGCGGTCAAACAGGTCGATCTCGGGCGCGGTCACTTCGCCGTGCACCAGCAGTGGCATGCCCGCTCGCTGCATGGCCTCCAGGGTGGCGTAGGTCTTGCGCAGTTCGGTGACGCCGGCGTCGCTGTTGGTGGTGGCACCTGCGGGGTAGAGCTTGACGGCCACCACCCCAGCGTCCTTGGCGCGCGCAATCTCGTCGGCGGGCAGCTTGTCGGTGAGGTACAGCGTCATCAAAGGCTCGAACTGCAGCCCCGGCGGCACTGCTGCCAGGATGCGGTCGCGGTAGGCCAGCGCCTGCGCCGCGGTGGTGACCGGCGGCCTGAGGTTGGGCATGATGATGGCGCGGCCAAACTGGGCTGCCGTGTGCGGCACCACAGTGTGCAGTGCCTCGCCATCGCGCACGTGCAGGTGCCAGTCGTCGGGCCGGGTCAGGTTAAGCGTGTCGGTCATACCCGGTATTGTCCCAAATCCCCTAGAGGCCCATTGATGTGAGGCTATGGAAATTCCGAATTCACGACAGCGTCGTCGCTGAGGCCGCAGGCCGGCGATCCACGCTTAAGGGATCAGGAATCAGGGACCTGGTCAGTGGGGTACTTCCAGAAGTCCTTGAGCAGGTAACTCACCTGCATGTTCAACGCGGTGTTCTTGGGCGGAATGGGTTTGAGGAACCACTTGTCGTAGATGGGGTAGATTTCCTTGCTGACGATGAGGCGGCGCATCTCATCGTCCACCAGCTTCTTGAACTCAGGGTCGTTCTTGGGCAGCATGACGGCCAGCGGCTCGGTGGTCAAAAACTTGCCGACCACCTTGAGCGCCGCCGGGTTGGGCCGACTGGAGGCCAGGCCGAACAGCAGCACGTCGTCCATCACAAAGGCATCGGCCTCGCCGTTTTCGACCATTTCCACCGCCTTGGCATGGTCCGGCGCTTCCACAATGTTGATGCGCAAGAGACGCTCGCGGTTGGCTTGCTCGGCGGCCTTGAGCGGGGTGGTGCCTTTGGTGGAGACCAGTTTCTTGCCTTCGAGGTCCTCGATGCGCTCCACTTTACTGGTCGCCTTGACCAGCAAGCGCGCCCCGGTGATGAAGTGCGGAATGGTAAAGGCCACCTTCTGGCGGCGTTCGGCGTTGTTGGTGGTGGGGCCACACTCCACATCGGCCTTGCCTTGCTCGATCATGCCCATGCGGGTGGCCGGGGTGACCATCAGGTACTCCACCTGCATGCCACTCTTGCCAGTCTTCTTGCGCACCACTTCGGCAATCCGCAGGCACAGCTCCACCGCGTAGCCAACCGGCTTCTTGTCGGCATCCAGGTAAGAAAAGGGTATGGACGATTCGCGGTGCGCGATGACAAACTTGTTACGTGCGGCCACGCGCTCCAGCACGGTCTCGGCCATGGCGATGTTTGCGCACAGCAGCAAGCCCACACCTGCGGCCCAACTCAGTCTTGAAGCGTTCATAGCCGTTCCTTTGTTCGCAATTGAGCCGTCAATGTAACGGGCACCCAACAATGCCGCCAATGCCGATTCTTCGGATGATTATGCGGAACTTTCATGACACACCGCAAGCCCCGACAGCTCCGCTTCGCGACTTCAGGCCCGCCGCGCGAGATCGGCGGGGGCCATGAACCGATCCATTCGGATCAAGCACCCCTGGACGCAGGCGTCTGCCCCACCAGGTAATCCCACAAGGCTTGCGCCGTGCCCTTGGGCGCGCGCGTCTGGGCACGGTGCGCCGGGCTCAGACCCCGGCCTGCCTCTTTGGTAGGGGGCCGGTCACGGTAGGCGCGAATGTCCATGGTGATCTGCATGCCCTTGAGCTCGGGCGGCGCGGCGCTAACCAGCTTTCGGGCGCGCAAATCCTTCTTCACCGCACTGTAGGGCAGAAAAGCAACACCGTGCCCCTCCAGCGCCATGGCCTTGAGGCCCTCGGCCATGTCGGTCTCATAGACGCGGTCGAAATGAATCGGCGCGGCCGACTGCTTCAGGATCAACTCCACCATTTGCCCCAGATAGGCCCCCGGCGCATAGCCCAGATAGGGCAACAGTTGGCCGGCACGGCCCGGCAACTGGTACATCGGGGCCCCATCGGCATCGGGCTTCACATAGGGCGCCAGCGTCTCTTCGCCCAGGCTCACCATCTCATAACGGTCGGTGTCAAGCTGGTTGGGCTGCGAGGGGTGGTGGTAAGCAATCAGCAGGTCGCAACTGCCCTCCACCAGGCGCATCACGGCGTCATGCACATTGAGCGCAATCAGGCGACTCTTGATCGGGCCAAACTTCTCGCGCAGGCCCGACACCCATGCCGGGAAAAAAGTAAAGGCCAGGGTATGCGGCACGGCGAACTCGATCACGTCCTGCCCGGCAGAGGTGTGGCCGCGCATCATCGCGCGCGTGCTCTGCAGCGCCTGCAACACCTCCAGCGCCTGGTCATACAGCGTCTCGCCCGCCGGCGTGAGCCGCGTGGGGTAAGAGCTGCGGTCCACCAGATCGGTGCCGGCCCAGGCCTCCAGCGACTGGATGCGCCGCGAAAAGGCCGGCTGCGTCACATGGCGCAACTGCGCCGAACGGCTGAAGCTGCGGGTTTCAGCAAGCGAAACGAAGTCTTCCAACCATTTTGTTTCCATGCCTCAAATTATGCGCGGCCCGCGTCAGGCTGCAAGCCTGGACCTGCGCATGCGACCAGGCAGGGGATAGGCCGGGTCGGTATACCCTGGGGTGGAAGGGTGACCGGGCCGCACCAAACTGTCGACCAGCGCCTCGTCCTCGGCGCTGACCACGTAGTCCAGCGCAGGCAGATAGTCCTGCCACTGCTGGAGGGTGCGCGGCCCGGCAATCACCGAGCTGACGGCCCCATGGGCCAGCACCCAGGCGGTGGCGAACTGCGCCAAACTGATGCCGCGCGCCTCGGCGTGGTGCTTGAGTTGTTGGGCAATGAGCAGGGACTCCTCGCGAAACTCGGTCTCGCTGATGCGCTTGTCACCCCGCCCGGCGCGGCTGGTCGGGTCCGGCGTCTGGCCCGGCGGGTACTTGCCGGTCAGCACGCCACGGGCAATCGGGCTGTAAGGCGTCACGCCAATTCCGTAGTGCGCGCAGGCGGGCAGCACTTCGACTTCGGGCATGCGGTTGAGCAGGTTGTAGTAGGGCTGGCACACCACCGGGCGGGGCATGCCAAGCTGCCCCGCCAGGCGCACCACCTCGGCAATGCGCCAGCCCCGAAAGTTGGACAGGCCCCAGTAGCGGATTTGCCCCGCGCGCAACATGGCGTCCAGCGCGCGCAGCGGCTCTTCCAGGTCCATGCCGTTGTTGTCGCGGTGCAGGTACAAAATGTCCACGTAGTCGGTTTGCAGGCGCGCCAGGCTGGCCTGCACCTCGCGAAGCATCCAGGTGCGCGAGAAGTGGCCTTCGTTGACCCGCTCGGACATCACGTTGCCCAGCTTGGTGGCCAGCACCCAATCGTGCCGCTGGCCTTTTAGCAACTCCCCCACCATGGTCTCGGAGCCACCCTTGCTGTACACGTCGGCGGTGTCGATGTAGTTCACGCCCTGGGCGCGGGCGTCGGCCACGATGGCGCCAGCCTCGTCGGTCGGAGTCTGGTCACCAAACATCATGGTGCCCAGGCACAGGGCGGACACTTTGAGGTTGCTTTGGCCGAGGTTGCGGTATTGCATGGGCGGCTTTCGATGGGGTTGGGATTCAGTTCAGTTTAGATCACTGGCCCCCGATCTATACGAGCTACTCTGAAGCGCCCAGCGTGGGCTGGTCCCACTCCAACAGTTCGGCCAGTCGGCGAATCACCCAGACCGACTCGGGCGCACTCACCACTGCGCCGTCCCCACACAGCCCCAGGTAGCATCGCTGCAGCACCGCGTCCTCGCTCAGGCCCAAGCTGAAGAGCATGTTTCGCGCGGTCTCCGTCAGCATGTTGGCCAGGTCTTCGCACAGCTCATAGCGGCCCGCGATGACTTCACGTGACGCATTGGGTTTGTGCCGCCCGGGGTCGATGTACAAGGCCATGAAGGACTGCGCAATCTCGATTTGGTTGTCTTCGGACATGCTGGTGGACTACGTGGTTGGCGGTGGCGAGCCGTCAGTCGGCATCGGCGCAGTTGACTTTACGGCACGCAGACACGCGCCAGAAGACTATATTCAACTTCATGCCACCGATGGTGGATCGGGCTAACCCCCAAGGCTGCCGGTTTGGATAGGACAATAGGCCGAATGCGGTTCACAAATGTCTCCGAGGTGCATTGGCAAGGTCATGACCGGTGGCCGAGCCAGGGCATGATCCCGGAACGCAGGCGTCTGACGCTGGGGTTACTGCTCTCCCTGATGTTCCACGCGCTGCTGTTGAGTCTGACCTTCGGCGGCCAGGGTCGCGGGCTTCCGGGCCTGGGCCTACCCTGGCAGGATCAACGTATCGAAGCGCTCGAACTGCGTGTGATGCTACTTCCGACGCCGGCCCCAGCCGTGGAGCCCGTGCCGACGGCGGAGATTGCGCGGCCCGTTTCCGCTGAGCCGGCGATGATGACCGTGGTGTACCCCGCGCCGCCTTCGCCGCTTGCCGAGTTGACGACGGCACCGCCCGTGCCGCAGGCCAGTCCGAAGAAGTTGGCCAGGTCAGAGATAGACGCACCCACACCCACACCCACACCCACACCCACACCCGCACCAGTGCCAGTGCCAGTGACCGTACCCGCTGAGCAGCCCACCGAAAGCGTGTCCCCGCCGACGGCCAAAGAAGACGTGATCGCGTTGGCGCAGTCCGACGAAGCCACATGGAGCGTGCCCGCCACGCCATTAGTGCCGACACCGGTCACAGCAGCCGCGCCAAGCATCCCGAGCCCGCAGACCGCGATGACGCCCCCTCGCGACACCGGCAAGGCAGAACAGGAGCGAGCCCTTGAATTGGCCAAGCTCGATCAGGCCAAGCAGGATGCGCAGCGCAAAGCGGAGCAGATGGAGGCTGAGCGCCAGGAGGCCGCGCGCAAGGAGGCAGCAAGGGCCGAGGCGACGCGCCAAGAAGCTGCTCGGCAAGACGCGGCAGGACAGGAAGCCACTCGGGCGGAGGCTGAACGCCAGGAGGCAGCCCGTCAAGTAGCAGCACGGGCAGAGGCCGCGCGCGTGGAGGCCGCTCGCCAGGAAGTCGCAAAGCAGCGGCTGCACGGCAAGATGCGGCGCGACAGGAGGCCGCTCGCCAGGCAGCAACGCTGGCTGAGGCTGCCCGGGGCGAAGCAGAACGCCGTGAGGCGGCACGCCAGGGAGCGGCGCGCCAGGAGGCGGCACGTCAGGAAGCCGCAACCGCCGAGGCCGCTCGCGGTGAAGCCGCCCGGCAGGCGTCGGCGCTGATCGAAGCCGCTCGGCTGGCAGCCCTGCAAGCGGAGGCGGAAAAGCGCGAAGAGAGGCTTCGGGCAATCGGACGGCAACTGAACGAAGAAGCCGACCGACGTGACGCAGCAGCGGCCGCAGCCCGCCTGTCACCCGCGTGGAGCGGCGGTCGTCGCGCCAGGCTGTTCGGCCATACCGACGCCAACGCCGAGCTCATCGCGTACGCGCAAGCCTGGGGCCGCAAGATCCAGCTAAACATGACGTTCGACATGGTGCGCGAAGCGGCAAAGCAGCCTCACACCGATCCCATGGTGACCGTGGCCATTCGAAGCGATGGATCGGTGGAATCGGTGACCTTCGTCCGCTCCAGCGGCGTGCCGGCCATCGACGAAGCGATCCGACACATCGTGCAAAGTCAAGCGAATTACCAGGCGTTCCCGCCGGGCCTGGTCCGCGAGTTTGACGTGGTCGAAATCCGCCGGACCTGGCACTTCGACATGGCGATACGACTGTACTGATGGGGTGGTGACAAGCGTCAGGCAACTCTCAGGGCGTTGGTCCGGGCGCCCAAGCTGCCCCCAAGTCAGGCCAGCGGCATTTGCGATGCTGCCACTGCGCAGCCGACGGCCCCGTAGACCGATTGGAATGGCCGCTAAGGTACCCGTCAGCCAGAGACATCTCTGTTGCAGCCAACCCTTCATGGACTGCCTACACGCAATGGTCAGGTTTGCGCGCAATGATCGTTGAAAACCGCTTGAGCGTGGCTTCGGGTGCTTCAAAATCACGAAAATCCGAATGTTCGATGCGCCACCCCTTGAAGCGGTCAAGCATCTCGGATCGCGCGAAGAGGCAGTGGCCGGCAGGCTCGAACATGTCGATGTAGGTCGTGCCTTCGACCAGTACATTGATAACGGCGATGCCGCCTGGACGCACATGCGACTGCAAGCGCGACAAGACCTTGAACGCGGTCGGGCAGTCAAAGAACATCAGCAGCCCGATGCAAACGATGCAGTCGTAGTCCGCGCTGATCGAATAGTCGCGCAGATCGGCAACCGATGCCGACACCATGGCACCGGTGGCCGCGGCGCGATGTCGGATGTGCTCGATAGCCGCTGGGCTGGCATCCAGGGCTGTGACCTGGCATCCGATATCCGCCGCGGCAAATGCCAGGTTGCCCAAGCCGCAACCAAAATCAAGCACGTCGCCGCGCAGGTGGGGAATAGCCAGTTGCTCAAACGGATTCAACGTGACCGGGGCTTCCTTCAACTGATGCCGATACTGCTGGTCGAAGAAGGCGATGCTCTTGCTATGGGTCATGGCGCAGAAAGTCTACACCCGCAAGACCCGGCGTCTGCTGGTTCACGACTACGAGCAGCCTTTGGACTGCGTCTTCCAACCAGCGCCAAGCATCACGCGGGCAGCGCAACGGTTTCGTCCACGCGAGGTCAGGCCAGGCCGACAAACACGTTTTGCACGTCGTCGTTGGCGTCAATGGCGCCCAGGAAGCTCTCTACTTCTTCCAGTTGCTCCGTGCTCAGGCTGGTCGGGTTGACTGGGTTCTTCGGTCTATAGCCCAGCTTGGCGGACAGCACCGTGAAGCCGTGCGTCGGCAGCGCACGGCTCACCAAGTCGAGGTCGGCCGGATCGGTCAGGAACAGGGTGCTACCTTCCTCGTCACCGGGCTCAAAGTCTTGCGCGCCCGCTTCGATGGCGGCCAGCTCGGCATCGGCACCCGCTGCGGCGGGCTCAGCCTCGATCATGCCCACGTGGTCAAAGTCCCAGGCCACCGAGCCAGAGGTACCCAGTTGCCCCTTGCGAAACAGCACGCGCATCTCGGGGGCGGTGCGGTTCACGTTGTCGGTCAGACACTCGACCATCACTGGCACCTGGTGCGGCGCAAAGCCTTCGTAGATCACGCGCTCGAAGCTGACCGCCTCGCCAGTCAGACCAGCGCCTTTCTTGATGGCCCGATCCAGCGTGTCCTTGGGCATCGATATCTTGCGTGCCTGCTCCACCACCATCCGCAAACGCGAGTTCGAAGCCGGGTCGGCCCCGGCGCGCGCCGCGATCATGATGTCCTTGGCCAATTTTCCGAAGGCCCGGCCCTTGGCGTTTGCCGCCAGTTCCTTGCCTTTTGCTTTCCACTGCGCGCCCATGTCTGCGTTTCCTTGAGATTGCGGCGCTGCAACGCGCCTGGTTTTGTGTGGTGTGCTTGGGAGATGTTCGCCAGTCAATCGACTAGCTGTGGCGCATCGTCCAAGGCGGCCTCGGTTATACACCCATGCGGACCTCCAACGTCCACGCGATGCAGCGACACTTGCACCGATTGCTGCGGAAAAGGCGAGGGTTTTTACGCGAGCTGATCGTTGTTCCAGTGGGCATACTTGAGGTCGAGTGCTTGGAATACCTATCCGTTTCAAGGGACGCTGGCGTGGGGCCGGGCGGCCTGAGATGCCGCTGCACCCCCACCTCACCACCGGAGATTCGCATGACCGACCCCAACATGTTTCCTGGCAACCGCACCGTCACCGTCGGCGCCAACGAGTCGATCACCATCGGCGAACAGCAACAGGTCACCGTGGGCAAGAAGATGCGGCTGGTCGCCGGTGACGAGATCGAACTGCGCGTCGGCGCCTCCAGTCTGGTGATGCGCAAGGACGGAACCATTTTGATCAGTGGCCGCGACATCCGGATCGAAGGCTCTGGCGCCGTTCGCGTCAAGTCCAACGGCGACATCGTGATGAAGGGCTCCAAGATCCTCCAGAACTGAAGTCGGCGCAGGTCGGCGGCAGGGCTCGCCCAGGTAAGATAGATTCGTCATTGCGAGCGCAGCGCGGCAATCCATCTCGGCGGCACACCACGGTGGATTGCCGCGCTGCGCTCGCAATGACGAGGGACTACGCTCGCGATGACGGCGTTTGTTATCCCGCGACCTCACTCCGACGACTGCTGCAGCGCCCACATCTGCGCATAACGCCCGTTGGCGGCCAGCAGGGCGGCGTGGTTGCCGCGCTCGATGATGCGCCCGGCCTCCATCACCAGAATCTCGTGCGCGTCCACCACGGTGGACAGGCGGTGCGCGATGACCAAGGTGGTTTTGTTTTGCGCCACGCTTTGCAGTTCGGCCTGGATGGCACGCTCGTTGGCGCTGTCCAGCGCCGAGGTGGCTTCGTCGAAGATCAGGATCGGCGGGTTCTTGAGCAGGGTGCGGGCAATCGCCACGCGCTGCTTTTCGCCGCCCGAGAGTTTGAGGCCGCGCTCACCCACCATGGTCTCGTAGCCCTTGGGCGTGGCGCTGATGAAGCTGTGGATGTGCGCCGCGCTGGCCGCATCGATCACCTGTTCATGCGTGGCACCGGGCTGGCCGTAGGCGATGTTGTATTCCACGGTGTCGTTGAACAGCACCGTGTCTTGCGGCACGATGCCAATCGCCTGGCGCACGCTGGCCTGCGTCACCTGTTTGATATCCTCACCACCAATCTGAATCTGCCCCTGTTGCACGTCGTAGAAGCGAAACATCAAGCGCGCCAGCGTGGACTTGCCCGATCCCGAGGGGCCCACCACGGCCACGGTCTTGCCCGCCGGAATCTCGAAGCTGATGTCATGCAGAATCGGCCGCGACGCCTCATAAGCAAAGTTGACGTGGCTGAAGCGCACGCCGGCGTCGACCAGCCGCAGCGGCTGGGCACCGGGCACGTCGGCGATCTCGCGTTCGCGCTCCATCAGGGTGAACATCTTGTCCAGATCGGTCAGGCTTTGCTTGATCTCGCGGTACAACACCCCCAGAAAACCCAGCGGGATGTAGAGCTGGATCATGAAGGCGTTGACCATCACCAGGTCGCCCAGGGTCATGCGGCCCTCCACCACCCCTTGCGTGGCGCGCCACAACATGGCGATCAGACCGGTGGCAATCACCAGTTGCTGGCCGGTGTTGAGCAGGCTCAGGGTGGACTGGCTCTTGACGGCGGCGCGGCGGTAACGCTCCAGGTTCTCGTCGTAGCGCTTGGCCTCGAACTCTTCGTTGTTGAAGTACTTGACGGTCTCGTAGTTCAGCAGCGAGTCGATGGCCCGGCTGTGGGCCTTGGAGTCCAGCTCGTTCATCTCCTTGCGAAACTTGGTGCGCCACTCGGTCACGGTCACGGTGAAGCTGATGTAGAACACCAGCGCAATGATGGTGATCCAGGCAAACCAGACATCGAACTTGACCGCCAGCAGCGTCAGCACCATGGCCACCTCGATCAGCGTCGGCACGATGCTGTACAGCGAATACGAGATCAGTGAATTGACCGCCCGGGTGCCACGCTCGATGTCGCGGGTCAGCCCACCGGTCTGGCGCTCCAGGTGAAAACGCAGACTCAGGGCGTGCATGTGCCGGAACACCTGCAAGGAGATGGTGCGCGACGCGCCCTCCGTGGCTTTGGCAAACACCAGCTCGCGCAGCTCGGCAAACACGGTGGTGGACAGGCGCAGCAGCCCATAGGCGAACAGCAAAGCCACCGGCACCACCAGCAGGGCCGTGGCGTCGAGGCCGCCCTTGGGGTTCATGGTGTCGATCAGTTCCTTGAGCAACAAGGGAACACTGACGTTGGCCAGCTTAGCCCCGACCATCAGGGCCAGCGCGATGACCACGCGCCATTTGTATTGCCACAGGTAGGGGAACAGGCGTTTAAGCGTGGCCCAGTCGGTGCGCTTGGCAATGGGCACCCCCGCCGCAGCGGGGGCCTGAAAAGATGAACTGCTGATTTCGCCAGAGCGGCGCATGGGTGACAATCGAGAGGTTTACCAACCCGAGATTGTGCCCATGTCCGCAAACACAAGTCCTGTCGGCGTTCAGCTGCCTACCGATGAAGAGCTGGTGCTCAAGGTCATCCCGATGCCGGCCGACTGCAACGCCAACGGCGATATCTTCGGCGGCTGGGTGATGGCGCAGGTGGATCTGGCGGCGTCCGTGATCCCTGCTCGTTACACCCAGGGCCGCATGGCCACCGTGGCCGTAAACGAGTTCATCTTCAAGCAACCGGTGCGGGTGGGCGACATCTTGACGTTTTTCTCGAAGCTGGTTCGCATCGGGCGCACCTCAGTCACGGTAAAGGTGGAGGTGTATGCAGAACGATTCATCAACCAGGGCCACTACATCAAGGTGACCGAGGCCTCGCTGACCTACGTGGCGATCGACGACGAAGGCCGGCCACGCGAGATACCTGCCAGCAGCCGGCCTTGAGTCGATGCGCCACAGGTCGGCTACTGGCACATGGCGTATTCGCGGCCATCGGCGCGCAAAATGATGGAGCCGTTCGAGTTTTGGGTGGCGGTGAGTCCAACATCCTGCATACCCGAGCCGTCCCCTGCGTCGACATAAAGGCGTTGGCTTTGCAACAGCCACCGCATGTTGGTATTGCTGGCCGATTGCCCAGCGTAACTGCCACTGCGGCCCGAGCTGTAGCTTTCGGCGCCGCCGCCAATGCTCAGGATGCCGTCGGCCCGAAACACCGCGCGGCGCGTAGTGGAGGTGCCACTGGTCTTGTTGTAGGTAAACGAACACCAGGCCGATGACATCAGCACCTGGCGCGACTGCGCGTCTTGCGGCGAGTCGTGCTGCGCCGTCGCACCAACCCGAGCGCCCGCTGGTGCGGCCACGCCGCCCATCGACTGCATCGGGCTCTGGCCGGGCGCCTGCGCTGCTTTGGTGGCGGCCCGCTGCAGTGGCGTACTTGCGGCAGCAGCGCTACCCAGACGCCGCCACGACAGCTCCATCGGGCCCATCTTGAGGAACAGGCGCCCTTGGCTGACCCGATAGGGCACGGTTTCCTGGCCCAGCGTCAATTGGCCGGCGCGCGCGGCCCAACTGGTCTCCTCGTCGCCCAACCGGGCGCTGCCATCGGCACGCAAGTCCAACCGGTCACCGCCGTCGACCTCCATCTGATAGCTACCCACCAGTTCACCGGGGGTCTGGGCTGACAAGCCCAGGGTCACCACGCACATCAACCCCGCCATCATCAATCGCTTGAGCATGCCTGCCTCCTGCGCAAAACGAGCCGTACCACCGACACTAATCCTACGCGCCTTGAGGCGCCCATTCAAGTAACAGTCCATGAGTGACAGTCCATGATGTCCTGACACCCCAAAAGCAATGCGCTGTCACCAAGGGGACGCCCGCGCCCAACAAAGCTGGCGACGTGTCGCGCGCCCGACAGCATGTCGGTACAAACCCTGCGGCCCGTGGCGCGCATTGCCGCTATAAACGGGCGTCGCCGTCTGGCGGCAAGCTTCAGGAGTCAACGTGCAGGTTCTTCAACTGCTGATCAGCGGTATCGCACAGGGGTGCATCTACGGCCTGATCGCGCTGGGCTTCGTGCTCATTTACAAAGCCACCGAGACGGTGAGCTTCGCGCAGGGCGAGCTGATGATGCTGGGCGCCTTTGGCGGCCTGGCGGGCATGACCATGCTCGGCTTTCCGTACTGGCTGTCGGTGCTCAGCGCCATCGCCGGTATGGCGCTGTTTGGCGTAGCGCTGGAGCGGCTAGTGATACGCCCGATCCTGGGGCAACCGGCGTTTTCGATCGTGATGCTGACCATTGGCATTGGTTATGTGGCGCGCGGTTTGATCACCATGATCCCGAACATCGGCACCGAGACCCACACGCTGCCGGTGCCCTACAAAGACGAGATCTGGAAACTCGGCGGACTAGTGCTTAACGTCGAGCAGATGGCGGTGATCGCCGTCACCGCTGTTTTATGCGTGCTGCTGTTCGCACTGTTTCGCTACAGCAAGCTGGGCATCGCGATGCAAGCAGCCTCGCAGAATCAACTTGCCGCCTATTACATGGGCATACCGGTGCAGCGCCTGAACGGCATTGCCTGGGGTTTGGCGGCCGCCGTGGCGGCAGTGGCGGGCCTGCTGCTGGCGCCGATCACCTTTGTACACGCCAACATGGGCTTCATTGGCCTGAAGGCGTTTCCGGCGGCGGTGGTTGGTGGATTTGGCAGCCTGCCGGGCGCGATTGTCGGCGGGCTGGTGATTGGCATCGTCGAGTCTTTGTCGGGTTTCTACCTGCCCGATGGCTTCAAGGACACCGCCGCCTACATCGTGGTGCTGATCATGCTGGTGGTCAAACCGAACGGTTTGTTTGGCGAACAGTTGCGCAAGAAGGTCTGAAATGCGATTCATCTTCAAAACCGACTACGCGCAAGACCTCAAGCTGGCCAAGCATGGCGGCCATGTGTTCTGGTATGGCGCCTTGATGCTGCTGCTGCTGGCGGCGCCCTGGATTGCCACCGAGTATTGGCTGGCGCAGCTCACTTTTATCCTGATCTATTCGGTGGCGGGCCTGGGGCTGATGCTGCTGGCAGGCTTCACCGGCTTGTTCTCGCTGGGTCACGCGGCCTTTCTGGGGGTGGGCGCCTACACGCAAGCGGTGTTGACCAATGCCGGATTGCCCTTCCCTCTGGCCATGGTCTTTGCTGCGGCGTTGTCGGCGGCGGTGGGGTTTGTGGTGGGTTTGCCGGCGCTGCGGGTCAAGGGCATTTACCTGGGCATGGCCACCTTGTCGTTTGGCTTCATCGTGGAAGAGGTGCTGGCGCGCTGGGAGTCGGTCACCGGTGGCAATGCGGGCATTCACATCAAGAAGCCCGATCTGTTTGGCTGGACGCTGGACTCTGGCGAGAGCTTCTACTTTTTGTGCCTGGTGGTCACCGTGCTGGCCACGCTGGGCATTCTCAACTTGCTGCGTTCACCCACCGGCCGGGCCTTTGTGGCGATCCGGGACTCGGAGATTTCGGCCCAAAGCATGGGCATTCACCTGGCGCACTACAAGACCTTGTCCTTCGCCCTGTCGGCGGCGCTGGCTGGTGTGGCGGGCGCCTTGTATGCGCACAAGATGCAATTCATCTCGCCTGACCAGTTCAACATCCTGCAGTCGATCGACCTGCTGCTGATGGTGGTGATTGGCGGCGTCGGCTCGGTCCACGGCGCTTTCCTGGGTGCCATCTTCTTGATCACCCTGCCCGAGCTGATCACCATCGTGAAGGACTACCTGCCCGCCGTCGTGGGCCAGGCGCCCGGCCTCAAGAGCGTGGTCTACGGCGTGGTGCTGGTGTCCTTCGTGCTGTTCGAGCCCATGGGCCTGTATGGGCGCTGGCTGAAGGTGCGCACCTATTTGCAGATGTTCCCGTTCTACCGCAAAGGCATGTTCAAGCGGCAGAAATCGTTCCAGAAGTCGGACCGACTGAAATGAGCCACCTCACGCCATGTTGCCGGTCATCCGATCCCGTCATTGCGATTGCCGCGTCGCTGACGCTCCTCGCAATGACGACTCCACCCACGGCCTGCTTCCGACGACTCCACCCACGGCCTGCTTCCCCTATGACTGAAGTTCTTCTCTCCGCAAAAGACCTGAGCGTGCGCTTCGGCGGCGTGCTGGCGGTCAACAACGTGTCATTCGATGTGCGCCAGGGCGAGGTGTTCACCCTGATCGGCCCCAACGGCGCGGGCAAGACCACGGTATTCAACCTGATCAGCCGCATCTACACGCCCACCACGGGCGAGATTACCTACCTGGGCAAGAGCCTGACAGCGCAGCCGCCGCAGGCCATCGCGGCGCTGGGCATTGCCCGCACCTTCCAGAACATCGAGCTGTTTGAACACGCCTCGGTGCTGCAGAACCTGCTGATTGGCCGGCACACGCATCGCCAGACCAATCTGTGGCAAGACTTGTTCTTTACCGCCAAGACGCGCCAGGCCGAGCTGACCGCACGCCGCAAAGCCGAGGAGGTGATTGATTTCCTCGGGCTGCAGCACCACCGCGACTCCTTTGTCGCCGGCCTGCCCTACGGCGTGCGCAAGGTGGTGGAGCTGGCGCGCGCGCTGTGCGCCGAGCCCAAGCTGCTGCTGCTCGACGAGCCCTCCAGCGGCCTGAATATGGAAGAGACCAACGACATGGCCTACTGGATACAGGACATCAAGAACGACCTGGGCATCACCGTGCTGATGGTCGAGCACGACATGAGCCTGGTCTCCAAGGTGTCAGACCGCGTGTTGGCCATGAACCAGGGCCAGGTGTTGGCACTGGGCACGCCACGCGAGGTGCAAAGCCACCCGGCGGTGATCGAAGCCTACCTGGGCAGCGTGGACGACGTGTCGTCCCTGCGGAGGAAAGCAGCATGAACACGACGGTCGTCACCGACCAGCCGGTGCTCAAGCTGCAAAACGTCGAGAGCGCCTACGGTCCGATCAAGGCGATCCGGGGCGTGAGCTTGCAGGTGCGCCGGGGCGAGATTGCCACCGTGCTGGGCTCCAACGGCGCGGGCAAGACCACCATTCTGAAAACCATCTCCGGCATCATCGACCCGCGCAAGGGAACGATCGAGTTCAAGGGCACCGACATCACGGCACGGGACCCGGCCCTGATCGTGCGCCAGGGCCTGTCGCACGTGCCCGAGGGGCGCGAGGTATTCCCCTTGCTGAGCGTGCACGACAACCTGCTGATGGGCGCCTACACCCGCAGCGACCGCGATGGCGTGGCGCGCGACATGGAAGCGGTGTACGGCTACTTCCCGATCCTGCGCGAGCGCGCCAGCCAGGACGCGGGCCTGCTGTCGGGCGGCCAGCAGCAGATGCTGTCGATCTCGCGCGCGCTGATGGCACGGCCCGACCTGATCCTGCTGGACGAACCCAGCCTGGGCCTGAGCCCCAAGCTGACCAAGGAGATCTTCGAGATCGTGGTGCGCATCAACCGCGAGCGCGGCACCACCATCCTGCTGGTCGAGCAAAACGCCAACATGGCGCTGAACGCCTCCGACTACGGCTACGTGCTGGAAAACGGCCGCATCGTGATGGAAGACACCTGCGCCAATCTGCGCGAAAAAGACGACATCAAGGAGTTCTACCTGGGACTCAAGGACGACGGCGTACGCGGCGAGCGGCGCTGGAAGAAGAAGAAGACCTGGCGTTGAAACATGCGAACTGCGCAAACCACACCCCAAGCCCGCCATTGCGAGCCTCCCGAATCCGGGCTGATACCGCGCCCGGACCTTCAACCAGTATCGTCATCGCGAGGCCGCAGGCCGTGGCGATCCATGTATTTTGGAACCATGGATTGCTTCACTGCGTTCGCAATGACGATGAAAGGCGAAGCGCAGCAATCCCCGATTCCGTCATTGCGAGCGAAGCGCGGCAATCCATGTTTGCGCTACGGCCCGATGGATCGCCACGGCCTGCGGCCTTGCGATGACGGGCGCGCAAGGGTGTCTGTTGAAACTGGAACCAAAGTAGCCCTTCACTGGGCGATGAAGCAATGACACAACTCTGGGACTTGAGCCACATCCAACCCAACACCGCCGTGGTGCTGCCAGGCGAGACCGTTCCAGCCATGTTCTGGAACGCGGTCCAAGAGCGTGGCCCGCTGGTCTGGATGCGCCAAAAGCACCTGGGCATCTGGCAAAGCTGGACCTGGGACCAGACCGGACAGGCCGTGCGCGAAATCGCTGGCGGCCTGATGAGCCTTGGTTTTGCCAATGGTCAAACCGCCTCGATCCTGTCCAACACGGTGGTGGAATGGGTCCTGGCCGATTTGGCCGTGCTGTCCTGCGCCGGCGTTTCCAACGGCATCTACCCGACCGATGCCGCGTCGCAAGTGCAGTACCTGTGCCAGGATTCCGGCACCAGCATCCTGTTCGTGGAGGACGACGAGCAACTGGACAAGGCGCTGGAAGTGCGTTCTGCCCTGCCCACGCTGCGCAAGATCGTGGTGTTCGACATGGAGGGCCTGGCCAGTCTGGACGACCCGGACGTGATCAGCCTGGCGGACCTGCGCGCGCTGGGCGTGCATTACCTCAATCAACACCCGGATGCCTTGCAGTCACGCATTGATGCCTGCCGACCCGAGGACCTGGCGATACTGGTCTACACCTCCGGCACCACCGGTAGACCGAAGGGCGCGATGCACCTGCACGCTGGCCTGGTCTACACGGTGCGGGGCTACAACACACTGGTGGCCCAGGACGAACACGACGAGCGCATGTGTTTTCTGCCGCTGTGCCACATCGCCGAGCGCATGGGAGGTGAGTACTTCGCCCTGTACACCGGCGCCAAACTGAACTTCGTGGAGAACCCCGAAACCATTCCCGAAAACGTGCGCGAGATCGCGCCCACCGTGTTCACCGCCGTGCCGCGCGTGTGGGAGAAGTTCTACTCCGGCGTGATGATTTCCCTGAAGGAGTCCAGCAAACTGCAACAAGCCGCCTATGCCTGGGGCATCGGAGTCGGCACCACCATCGCCGACAAGGTGCTGGCCCAGCAGGCGGTCGGTGGCTGGCTCAGGATTCAGTTCCAGATTGCACAGTGGCTGGTGCTCAATAACGTGCGCAAACTCATCGGGATTCACCGCGCGCGCTTCCTGGTGACCGGCGCCGCGCCGATATCGCCGGACTTGGTGCGCTGGTACCTGGCGCTGGGCGTGCCCATGCTCGAAGTCTGGGGCATGACCGAGACCTGCGGCGCCTCCACCGGTGTGCCCGCCACGCTGATGAAACCCGGCTCCATAGGCCCGGCGGCCGGTTTCAACGAAGTGCGACTGGACCCCGCTACCGGCGAAATTCTGGTGCGCGGCAAGAACGTGTTTGCCGGCTACCTGAACCAGCCCGAGAAGACTGCCGAGACGATTGACCCTGATGGCTGGCTGTACACCGGCGACGTGGGTGTGGTGGACGCCGACGGCTACTACCGCATCACCGACCGCATGAAGGACATCATCATCACGGCGGGCGGCAAGAACATCACCCCCAGCGAGCTGGAGAATGATTTGAAGTTCTCACCCTACATCACCGATGCGGTGGTGATTGGCGACAAACGCGCATTCCTCACCGTGATCATCATGATCGACCAGGAAAACGTGGAGAAGTTCGCGCAGGACCAAGACGTGGCCTTCAGCAACTATGCGTCCCTGACACGCTCACCCGAAGTACAGGCTCTGATCCAGAAGGAACTCGAACGAGTGAACCAGAAGTTTGCCCGCGTCGAGCAGATCAAGAAATTCTTCCTGCTGGAAAACCAGCTGACAGCGGAAGATGAGGAGCTCACCCCCACGATGAAGCTCAAACGCAAGCTGGTCGAAAAGAAGTACGCCGCCCAGATTGACGCGATGTACCGGTAACCCCTCACTCTTCAAAGACCCTATGAAACTCAAAATTCTTATTAGCCTGGCGCTGCTCGCGAGCACCAGCCAGGTGTCGTTGGCACAAACCCAGCAACAAGGCATCAGCAAGAATGAAATCCTGATCGGCACGATTCAGGACTTGTCCGGCCCCCTGGCGGGCTACGGCAAGCAGGCCCGCAACGGCATGCTGCTGCGCATCGAGGAAATCAACGAGCAGGGCGGCATCCACGGTCGCAAGATCAAGCTGCTGGTAGAAGACGCCGCCTACGACCCCAAAAAAGCCGTGCTGTCGGCGCAAAAGCTGGTGACGCAGGACAAGATTTTCGCCATGGTGGGCCACATCGGCACGGCGCAGAACAACGCGGCCATGCCGATCCAGTTCGAGAAGGAAGTGGTCAACTTTCTGCCGTTGACCGCCGCCCGCGAGATGTACGAGCCGTTTCACCGGCTCAAGTTCTCCATACTGCCGACCTACTACGAACAACTCAGGAGCGCATTGCCCGTACTGGCCAAGCAGAAGAACGTGACCAAGGTCTGCGCCCTGTATCAGGATGACGAGTTCGGCCTGGAGGTGTTACGCGGCGCCGAAGACGGCCTGAAGTCCGAGAAGATGGCCTTGCTTGAAAAAGCCTCCTTTAAGCGCGGCGCCACGGACTTCTCGTCCCAGGTGGCGCGGCTGAAGGCGACCGGCTGCGAACTGGTGGTGCTGGGTACCATCATCCGGGAGACCGTGGGCACCATCGGCGAGGCGCGCAAGACCGGTTTCAACCCGATTTTTCTGGGCTCCAGCGCCGCCTATTCAGAGTTGATCCACAAGCTTGGCGGCAAAGTGGCCGAAGGCATGTACGCCACCATGACAGCCCAGATTCCCTACCTGGACGACAGCTCCAGGCCGGTGCGCTTTTGGGCCACCAAGTACAAGACCAAGTTCAACGAAGACCCGTCTTCGATCTCGGTGTTTGGCTACAACGCCATCGACGTGTTTGCGCGCGCCATGCAAAACGCGGGTGAGCGCCCCACCACCTCCAAGCTGATTCGCGGCATGGAGACGATTCAGATTCCGACCGACATGTTTGGCAGCCCTCCGATGCGCTTCACGCCGACGCGCCGCCTCGGTAGCGACGCGTCGCGCCTGTCGCAAATTCAGGATGGCAAATGGAAAGTCGTATCGGACTACCCGAAACTGTAGCCAATCCCCCGGCTCCATTGAGGCCATGACAAGACGCCCAATATGAGGCACCATACGCGCCGGGCGGGCAAAAAAATGGCCTGCGCGCGATCACATCTTTCACAACCGGAGACAGCACACCATGGGTAAAAAGACAGCACTGTTGGCGGCACTCGCCACCGCCAGCACACTGACGCTGGCACAGCAAGGCGTCAGCAACACCGAAATCACGCTGGGTTCGATCCAGGACTTGTCCGGCCCCATCGCCGGTTTTGGCAAGCAGGTTCGCCTGGGCATGATGCTGGCGGTGGACGAGCTGAACGAAACCGGGGGCATTAACGGCCGCAAGATCAAACTGATCGTCGAAGACTCCGCCTACGACCCGAAGAAAGCCGTACTGGCAGCGCAAAAGCTGGTCAACCAGGACAAGATCTTCATGATGCTGGGCCACATCGGCACGGCGCAAAACATGGCCGCCATGCCAGTGCAGTTCGAGAAGAACGTGATCAACTTCTTCCCGGTCACGGCCGCGCGCGAAATGTACGAGCCCTTCCACAAGCTCAAGTACTCGTTTGCCGCCACCTACTATGACCAGATGCGCAACGCCGTGCCCAAGGTGGTCAAGGAAAAGGGCGCCAAAAAAGTCTGCACCATGTACCAGGACGACGACTTCGGCCTGGAGGTGTTGCGCGGCGGCGAAGCCGGGCTGAAGACCTTGAACATGGAGTTTGCGGAGAAGACTTCCTACAAGCGCGGGGCCACCGACTTCTCGTCGCAAGTCTCCAAGATGCAGGCCAGCGGCTGCGACATGATCGTGCTGGGCACCATCATCCGCGAGACCATTGGCGCCATCGGCACCGCGCGCAAGCTGGGCTACAACCCGGTGTTTCTGGGCTCCAGCGCGGCCTACACCGACTTGATCCACAAACTTGGCGGCAAAGCCATGGACGGCCTGTACGCCACCATGACGGTACAAAACCCCTACACCGAAGGGCAGACCCAGGCTATTGGCTTCTGGGCCAACAAGTACAAGACCAAATTCAACGAAGACCCCACCGTGTTCTCGGTCTATGGCTACACCATCATCAACACCTTTGCCAACGCCGCCACCAAGGCCGGCAAGAACCTGAACACCAACAGTTTCATCAAGGTGATGGACACTATGAGCGTCCCGCCCGACATCTTTGGCAGCGCTCCGGCTACCTTCTCCCCCACCAAACGCCTGGGCAGCGACGCCTCGCGCCTGTCGCAGATTCAGGACAGCAAGTGGAAGGTGGTCTCGGACTACGTCTCCAGCCCCGACCCGGCGGCCAAGAAGTAACTCAACGCTGCCCTGAAAAAGGCCACCCGAGGGTGGCCTTTTGTTTCAGGAGACGATGTAAGCCCCCGAACCAGTGGACAGCAGTTTGCCGTCAGCACCGCGAAACTCCATGCGCGTGGAGGCCACGCGTGAGCCTAGGCGCATCACCTCGGCGCTAAGTTCAAAGTACTCGCCAATGCCGGGGCGCAGGTAGTCCACCCGCAAATCAATGGTGCCGAGCTTGGAGAAGCGTTGCAGGCGTTGCA
>JADKEH010000045.1 GCA_016718155.1 Candidatus Rhodoferax randersensis
CCGCCGGTTACTTGTGCGCCTGCGCGACGCACTGCTCGCGCAGGGGCGCTAACCCGGTCGTAAGCGGCTTGCAGTTCCTTGACATCTTGCCGTACTGGTTTTCTGACTTGGATTCGGTCAGGGATCACCCGTACTCCGCAAAGGTCAGCGGTGCGGGCAGACCCTTTCGGACGCAATCGCAAAAGGACTGGTCACCATAGACCTTCACGCAGTGCAATTTACGGGGCACCGACATCCGTTCGGCCAGGGTCTTGGTGCAGCCGCTCTTTGGCTGGCCTCCAGTTGCTCGATCTGGGGCAGGGTCTGCGCTAGGGCGGGTGGGAGGTTCGGGCAGGCGACCACGGCGGCCGTACAAAGTCGGTCGCGACCAACTTTTGAAGTGGAAAGAGGGAGTTTCGCCGTACCCGATTGTGCCACCGGGCGCCACTGCCACCCAAAACTGAGGTGACATCGAGAATGAGGTTGACGAGCCTTGACCCCGGCACTCGCTCCACAGTTAGGGCTGCTTGGTTCCCACCCGACCCGTTTGGCCGCTTTACCATGCGGGAAGGCCCGTCAGCCTTGGATTGTAATGGCTCAGGTGGATTGACTGCGGAGAGCCTGAACACGCTGACCAGATCAGACAGCTTGGCGGCCGGGTTTCATGGACTCTGCGGCCGACGCCGCCTTGCTCGACCAGCGCCGCATTCTGCTGCGACGCTGTCCACTGCGGTGATGGCCTCTATTGATCTGGTCGATGCCGGAGGACTGCTCGGCGCTGGCCGGTGGCGATTTCGCTTTCAACGATCTCGGTCACCCGTTTTCACGCCGCTCTGGACCTCGGTCATGGTGTTGCTGGCCTCGGGTCGACTCAGACGCGTGCCGTGCTCGACATTGCTGACGGATCTGTCGATCAGGGTCTTGATTTCATTCCCGGCACCGGCCGAGCGCTGCGCCAGCTGCGCACCCCGGCGGCCACCAACGCAAAGCCACGGCCCCGTTTTCGCCGGCAACGAGCGGCCTCCACCGCCGCATTGAGCGCCGGTGATTGGTCTGGAACGCGATGCCGTCGATCACACCGGATGATGTCGACTATCTTGCGCGACGAGGCGTTGACCGGTGCCCAAGGTTTTGTACCCAAGCTCGACCACGGCGCCGCCCTTCTTGACGGCGATCTGCGAGGCCGACGCTGCCAACTGCTGGCATGGCGCGCGTTATCGGCGTTTTGCTTGACGGTGCTGGTGAGCTGTTCCATCGAGGCGGCGGTTCTCCAGCGAGCTGGCCTCGTTGTTCGGTACGGGCCGACAGGTCGTTGTTGCCGGCCGCGATTTGATTGGAGGCGATGGCAATGGAATCGGTGCCGTGGCGCACCTCATCGACGATGTTGGCAATGCTGTCGCGCATGGTTCGAATGGCGTGCAGCAGGCCGCTGCGGTCGCCTGCTCTGAGCGTGATGTTTGACGACAGATCGCCCCCTTGGCCATGTGTGGTCGGTGATGTCCATCGCGTAGTCCGGCTCGCCACCGAGTTGACGCAATAAGCCGCGCGAGATCACTCACACCGATGCCCAGCAGCACGCCAGCCAACAGCAGCGCGCCCAGCCCGAAGCTGACGATGCGGTCTCGAATGCTGGCTTGCACCGTGTCCACGTATACCCCCGAGCCCACCACCCAGCCCCACGGCGCGAAACCCGCCACATAGGAGACCTTGGGCTGCGGATCGGTGCTGCCGGGCTTGGGCCACATGTAGTTGACAAAGCCCGCGCCCTTGGCCTGGACCGTTTCGACAAACTCGACGAACAGGCGCTTGCCGTTCGGATCCTTGGTGTCGGTCTGTTCCTTGCCCACCATGTCGGCCCGGATCGATGCATGATGATCTTGGTCTGCATGTCATTGATCCAGAAGTACTCGGTCTTGTTGTAACGCAGCGTGCGCAGGCTCTCGATGGCCTGTTTCTTGCCCTCTTCTTCGGGTAGCTTGCCCTTGGCGACCAGGTCGTGGTAGTACGCAACCAGGCTGTGTGCGGTCTCCACGTTTTGGCGCACGCTGTCCTTTGCGCTCGTCCATGATCAGGCTGTATTCGGACATCAGGGTGATGACCGCCATCACGGCGATGCCGATAACGGCGCTGGCGCTGAGCACGGTCAGCCGTTTGGCGATGCTCATGGCGTGAAGACTGCTGAGGCTCATGATGTAAGTCTCCTGTGGGGATGAGATACATGGACGCAAAGCCATGCTACACGCAAAGTTCCGCGCTGTCTCGCGGCAAGGACAGCCGCGAGGACAGCCGCTCAGACGTTCAATCCTGACCTTGTGGGGCAGGCCGCAGCGGCGCTTTGGCGACAATAGCCGCATGCACAATTTGGCAACGCACGATCGACGACTGGTGGGCTGGCTGTCGCTGGCGCAACTGATCAGTTGGGGCACCTTGTTCTACACCTTTGCCCTGATCATGGCCCCGGTCGAACGCGAGCTGGGCTTGAGCCGCGCCCAGTCCTCGGTGGCGTTCAGCCTCGCGCTGCTGGTGGAAGGGCTGATGGCCTACCCGGTGGGGCGACTGATTGACCGGGGCCAGAGCGCTGGGTCATGACGGCGGGCTCGGTGCTGGCCGGGGCCTGTCTGATCCTGCATGGCTGGGTCACCAGCGCCGCAGGTTTCTATGCGGTCTGGGCCGGGCTTGGCGTGGCGATGTCGGCGGTCCTGTATTCGCCGGTGTTTGCCGTGGTCACGCGCCGCTACCCGCAGGATTTTCGCCGGGCCATCATCACCATGACCTTTCTGGGCGGGTTGGCCAGCACCGTGTTCATTCCGGTCACATCTGGCTGATTGCGGCGGTGGGTTGGCGCGACGCGCTCATCAGCCTGGCTGCCTTGCATTGGTTGGTGTGCGCGCCCCTGCATGCGATCGCGCTGCGCGGCCAGGTCCCGCGTTCCCCAGTGGCGCGGACCCATGACCCGGCCGTCGACCAGACCGAGCCCGACAGCGCGGCGCGTCACTTTTTCAGTGCACCGTTCTTGCTGGTTGGGGCGTTTGTCATGCTGATGACGCCGGCCACCGCGGCGGTGCCCGCGCACCTGGTCAACCTGCTGCGCGAAAACGGCCTGAGCGAGGTCTGGGTGATCGCCGTCCCGGCCAGCATTGGCGTCATCCAGGTGCTGGGCCGTCTGCTGCTGTATTTTTTTGAACATCGCTTTGATCTGCACCAGGCCAATCGCTTCATTCCGGGTTGATTCCAGTCGGGCTGGTGGCTCTGCTGGTTGCGCCGCTGCTGGGGGCCGCGCATGCCTGGGCCGTGCTGCTGTTCGTAGTGCTGTACGGCATGGGTAACGGCATGCTGACGATTGTCAAGGGAACCGCGATGGCCCAGTACGTCAACCGTGAGCATGTGGCCACCCTCAATGGCGCGCTGGGGCTGCCCCTGGCGCTGGTGCGCGCGGCATCACCTTGGCTGCTGGGCGTGATGTGGACCACGCAGTCGGGCTATGCGCAGGGCTTGTGGATGCTGCTGGCCACCAGCGTCATGGGGGTGGGCGCGCTGGTGTTGGCGCAACGGTTCTCGATGGCGCGTCGCAAAGCGACGGCCTGAGTCCACCACTTAGAATCTGCGCATGGTGCGTCCTGAAGAATCCGCAATTGAAAGCAGCCTGCTGCAAGAGGTGGCGGATTCGCGCTGTATTGAACCAGCGGGTGCAAGTCCCGCGCGGGTAATCGTCGCAGAGCCCGCTAGCAGACCCCGGACACGGCAAGAGATTGCGGCGTCTGAGCGGGGTGTCAAAAGCCCTTGGAAACGAGGGGAGCAAGTTCGCGGGCCACAACATAAAGTGAAGCCTGCAGCCTCGTCAGATTTACAAAGTGCAAGCCGAGCCGCTCATGTCACGGCGAAGGCCACGTCCTCAGACCTGCAAGCGAATGGGACTGGGGGTTGCACCGGGGTATGGGGAGTGGCACGCGAACACGGCTCAATACGGAACAGGAGAGACCCGTCTGTGCGGCCCCGGTCAGGGCAAGGCGACTCGTATAAGCCCAAGGCGAAATCGAGCGCTGCACAGCGGGAGTCCGAGGGGAACATAGTACCGACAGGCTTGGCGCAAGCCAAGCCTACGAAGGCCGCGCGGCATAACGCGGTTGGAGGGAAGGCTCCCTGCGGTGGTCATGTTGACAGAGCAGGTAAGCACGAGGGAATGGCCGGCCAGACCGGACCTAAGCACCCCGACGGTGAACAACCGAGCGACAAAGTGCGACAACTGCAAAGGCAACTTTGGGCCGCAGCCAAGCAAGCGCGGGACAGACGCTTTCACGCCGTGTACGACAAAACATACAGGGCCGACATCCTGTATGAAGCGTGGAAGCGAGTGCGCAGCAATCGAGGCGCCGCCGGAGTAGACCGGCAAAGCATCGAAGAAGTAGAGCGGTATGGCGTACAGCGCCTGTTACAAGAGCTGGGCGTCGAACTGCGAGCAGGTCGATACAAGGCGCAAGTCGTACGGCGCACCTACATACCCAAGGCCAATGGAGACAAACGCCCCTTGGGCATCCCTACGGTACGTGATCGAGTCGTGCAAATGGCGGCCAAACTGGTACTTGAGCCGATCTTCGAGGCGGACTTCATGCCCACCTCGTATGGTTTTAGGCCCCGGCGCGGCGCAGTCATGGCCCTGGAGCACCTCAGGCAACTGGGTGCGCGCGGGGGCCAGCACGTACTTGACGCAGACATCCGCGACTACTTTGGCAGCATAGAGCACGACAAGCTGCTGACCCTGGTTGGGCAGCGCGTAAGTGATCCACGCATGCTCAAGCTGCTACGCCAATGGCTGCAAGCAGGCGTGTTGGAGGACGGCAAGATAAACCAGCCCAAGGCGGGAACGCCCCAAGGCGGCGTGATATCCCCGCTGCTATCCAACATTTATCTGCACGTACTGGACAAGGTGTGGGCAAAGCACTGCGCACACCTGGGCACGCTGGTGCGATACGCGGACGACTTCGTGGTCATGAGCGAAAGCCAAGAAGACTGCGAAGAAGCCCAAAGACGCATCGAACACGTGCTAGGGCGATTGGGATTGAAGCTGCACCCACAAAAGACGCGACGCGTGAACTTGGCAGATGGCCGCGAAGGATTCGATTTCCTGGGCTGCCACCTGCACAAGCGCATGAGCGGGCGATTGTGGGCGCAAAGAGGACTAAGACGCTACTACCTACACCGCTGGCCCAGCCCACGCGCGATGAAGCGCGTGCGGGCCAAGGTGAAGGAGCTGACACCCAGGGGGCGATGCCACCAGGACATACGCAGCGTCATAGCCCAACTCAACCCGCTGCTTAGAGGCTGGGGGCAGTACTTCGGAAGTGGCAACGCAGCGCGGCAGTTCATCTCGGTGGACGACTACGTTGTAAGGCGACTCAAGAGTCTGAGGCTCAAGCGAGCCGGCAGCCGCCTCAAAGCAGGCCAAGCCCGTCGCTGGAGGCGTGAGTATTTTGAAAGTCTTGGGCTGTATCGACTGCGAGGCACGATCCGCTATCCTGACAAGCCCCCTGGTAACAGGAGGCACGCGTAATGCTGCGAGCCGACAGGCCACCGGTAAGCCGTGTGCGGGAAATCCGCACGCACGGTTTGAAAGGGGGCGTTGGCTCTTTGTTAACGGCCTTCGGGCTCTAGAAAAGAACCAACGTCTACCAATGTCCTATCTCGTACTGGCCCGCAAGTACCGACCCCGCAATTTCTCGGAAATGGTGGGGCAGGAGCATGTGGTGCGTGCCCTGAGCAATGCGCTGCAATCGCAGCGACTGCACCATGCCTACCTGTTCACTGGCACGCGTGGCGTGGGCAAGACCACGGTGTCGCGCATTCTGGCCAAGTCGCTCAACTGCCAGGGCCCGGACGGGCAGGGCGGCATCACCGCCACGCCCTGTGGTGTCTGCAGGCCTGCCGCGACATCGATTCGGGCCGCTTTGTGGACTACACGGAGCTCGATGCCGCCTCTAACCGGGGCGTGGAAGAGGTTCAGTCGCTGCTGGAGCAGGCGGTGTACAAGCCGGTGCAGGGGCGCTTCAAGGTCTTCATGATCGACGAGGTGCACATGCTCACCAACACGGCCTTCAACGCCATGTTGAAGACGCTGGAAGAGCCGCCCGAGTACCTCAAGTTTGTGCTGGCCACCACCGACCCGCAGAAGGTACCCGTCACGGTGCTGTCGCGCTGCCTGCAGTTCAACCTGCGCCCGATGGCGCCAGAGACCATTCTGGAACACCTGCAGCATGTGCTGCGGGCCGAACAGGTGAGTACCGATACACCGTCTCTGCGTCTGCTGGCGCGTGCTGCGCGCGGCTCCATGCGTGACGCCTTGTCGCTCACCGACCAGGCCATCGCTTTTGGCGCCGGCGTGCTGCAGGAAGCCACGGTGCGCCAGATGCTGGGCAGCGTCGACCGGTCCTACGTGTTTCGGCTGATCGAGGCGCTGGCGCAGGGCGACGGCAAGGCCGTGGTGGAGACCTCGGAGACCTTGCGCCTGAACGGGCTCAGCGCGGCCTCGACGCTCGATGAGATGAGCTCGGTGCTGCAACGCATGGCGGTACTGCAGGCGGTGCCCGATGCGCCCGAGGATGGTGACCCCGAGGCGGCGGGCACCGCGCGCCTGGCGCAGTTGATGCCGGCCGACGAGACGCAACTGCTGTACAGCATGTGCCTGCACGGGCGCGCCGAGCTGGGGCTGGCACCCGATGAGTATGCGGCGCTGACCATGGTGCTGCTGCGACTGTTGGCGTTCAAGCCGATTGCCGGTGCGCCAGCGGCTAAGAGCCAATCGGCTGAAAAACTCCTGATTGACGCCGCCCCAGTGACGGCCGGTTCGGCTTCGGTGGTCGAGGCGCCGAAAATGCCCGTATTGGCCGTCACTGCTACACGCACGATCGCTGCAGCGGCCGCGAAGCCCGTGCCGCCAGCCGCTCACCCACCACCCGGACAGGTGTTGCATGTGGTCAATCCGGCGCTGGCACCCGCTGCGTCCCACCCGGTTGGGGGTACGGGCATGGTGTCCGCCCGCGCCGAGGCGGTGCCCGAGGCCATGCAGGTGCTCGCGATCCCGGTGCGGGTGCAGGCGGATTCGCGCGCCGAGGCCGCCGCCGGTCAGGTGGCCGAGGTGCGGTTGGTCCCGACCGAAGACGGCGCGTTCTGGCACGCCACGGTGCAGCAGTTGATCCAGGATGAGGCGATTGCTGCGCTGGTGCGGGAACTCGCTTTGCAGTCGCAACTGGTGGCGCGTGATACCGACCAATGGTTGCTGCGGGTCGAGCGCGAATCGCTCAATCAGCCAGGCAGCCGCGACCGGCTCAGCGCAGCCTTGGCGGCGGCAGGCTACAGTGTGCGCCTGGCGGTGGAGATCGGCCGGGTCACCGACAGCCCGGCGCGACGTAACGCCCAGCTTGCAGCCGAGCGGCAACTGGAAGCCGAGCGAACGATTTTTGAAGACCCGTTCGTGCAGACCATCATGCGTGACTTCGGTGCCAAAGTCGTGCCCGGCACGATCAAGGCTGTTTAGGGAGACTTCCGGGATTCATGACAATACGTCGTCATTGCGAGCGCAGCGCTTGCCATGAAACGGTCGTCATTGCGAACGAAGTGAAGCAATCCAGGACCCCTGAATCCATGGACTGCCGCGCTGCGCTCGCAGTGACGCCATCAGGTTCAAGGTCCGTGTGCGGTTCAGACCCGGAACTGGAGCCTCGCCATGACAGGTTCTGCTTGCAGGCATTTTGGAAAACGTCAATAGTTTGTTAAACCAAGGAAAGAAACATGTTCAACAAAGGACAACTCGCGGGACTGATGAAGCAGGCGCAGGCCATGCAGGACAACATGAAGAAGGCCCAGGACAGGCTGGGCAACATCGAAGTGACCGGCGAATCCGGCGCTGGTCTGGTGAAGGTCACCATGACCTGCAAGCACGATGTGCGTCGCGTCACGATCGACCCCAGCTTGCTGTCTGAAGACAAAGACATGCTGGAGGACCTGGTGGCCGCCGCCTTCAATGCCGCAGTGCGCAAGGCCGAGGACACCTCGCAGGAGAAGATGGGCAAGCTCACGGCCGGCATGCCCGGTCTCCCAGGCGGCATGAAGTTCCCGTTTTAAGCCCACGTGGCCGATTCGAATTCGGTTGAAGCACTGATCCACGCCCTGCGGCGATTGCCGGGGGTGGGGGTGAAATCGGCCTCGCGCATGGCGTTTCACTTGCTGCAGCATGACCGCGCGGGCGCGCTGACGCTGTCGCGGGCCTTGCAGCATGCGGTCGAATCGGTGCGGCACTGCGTGCGATGCCACACCTTCACCGAGTCCGAACTGTGCGCCACCTGTCAGGATGCCCGCCGCGATGCCAGCAAGCTGTGCGTGCTGGAAACGCCGGCCGATCAGTCTGCGCTGGAGCGCACGCTGGCGTACAAAGGACTCTATTTCGTTCTGATGGGCAAGATCAGCCCGCTCGACGGCATTGGCCCCAAGGACATCGGACTGAAGAAGCTGTTTGACCGCGTCAACGATGGGGTGGTCACCGAGCTGATCCTGGCCACCAACTTCACGGCTGAGGGCGAAGCCACTGCGCACGTGATTGCGCAGGGGCTCAAGGACAGTGGCGTGCAGATCACCCGCCTGGCGCGTGGTGTGCCGATTGGCAGTGAACTGGAATACGTTGACCTGGGCACCATTGCCCACGCCCTGCAAGACCGGCGCTGAAATCACGGGCCGATTGCTGCCCGTGGTGCTGGTAAAAACCCGCACGGGATGTTCCCGATGCGGCGTATTGGCCAGTTGGGTAGGCTCGGTTGATGAATACCAATAAAAATGTCTCGAATGCATGACCGCGAACTCAATCGACGCGGCTTTTGGTCGCTGGCGGCCCTGGCTGCCGCAGCGAGCGTTGCGCCATCCTTATGGGCGCAACCGCGCCTGGAAAAGACCAGAGTTGCGATTGCGGTCGGTGGCAAGGCGGCTTTTTACAACCTGCCGCTGACGATTGCGGAGCAACTGGGCTACTTCAAGGCCGAAGGCCTGGATGTGGAAATCAGCGACTTCAAGGGGGGGTCGCTTGCGCTGCAGGCGGTGGTGGGTGGCACGGCCGATGTGGTCTCGGGTGCTTACGAACACACCATCAATCTGCAAGCCAAGGGGCAGCAGTTTCAGGCCTTCGTGCTGCAGGGCCGCGCACCCCAGATCTCGATGGGCATTTCACCCAGGACCATGCCGGGGTACAAGGGCGTGGCCGATCTCAGGGGCAAGAAGATCGGCGTCTCGGCGCCAGGATCGTCGACCAACATGGTGGCCAATCGGATCTTGTTGCGCGCTGGTTTGACAGCCAGCGATGTCAGCTTCATTGGCGTGGGCACTTCCACAGGGGCCTTGACGGCGTTTCGTTCCGGCCAGATCGATGCCATGAGCAACACCGATCCGGTGATGACCATGCTGGAGCAAAGGGCGAAATTCGCATCATTGCCGACACGCGCACGCTCAAGGGTACGGTCGAGGTGTTTGGCGGTCCGATGCCGGCCGGTTGCCTATACGCGCCACGCGAGTTTGTACAGAAACATCCGAACACGGCGCAGGCACTCGCCAACGCCATCGTGCACAGCCTGAAGTGGTTGCAGACGGCTGGGCCGGGCGACATCATCAAGACCGTGCCCGAGGCCTACTTGCTGGGTGACCGTGCGCTTTATCTGGCGGCCTTCAACAAGGTGCGCGAGGCGATCTCGCCGGACGGCATGTTCCCCGACGATGGTGGCAACATCGCCCTGCGCGCACTGGCCAGCTTTGATGCCAGTATCAAGCCCGACCAGATCGACCTGGCGCGGACCTTCACCAACCAATTTGCCAGGCGAGCCAAGCGGCAATTCAACGCCTGAGTGTCCAACGCTGGCGCGACTCACCCAAACGAGCAAGTCACTGCTTCGCCACCCGGACCGGCTTGTTCTTGGTGGCCTTGGTGTTCTTGCTGGACTTTGCGCCCCGACCCGCCTTGGCCACCCGCGTGCCGGGGCGTCCCTTGGCGACTGTCCTGGCTTTGGTGGGCAGGAACACCACCACTGCTTGCCCGGTTTTGAAACTGGCGCCTGCCGCCACCTTGTTCCACTCGGCCACGTCGCTGGCTGCCAGGTGGTAACGCTTGGCGACACTGGCGACTGAATCGTTCTTGGTGGCCTTGACAACGGTGCGTTTGGGCGCAGCATCGGCGACCAGCGAGAGTTGGCCGTTCTCGGCCACGTGCTCGGCCACATCCTGCTGCATGCGCTCGCCACGCGGCACCATCAGAGTGGAGCCGGCGCGAATCACGACGCGCGCCGGGATCTTGTTGACGTTGCGCAGGTCGGCCTCGCTCATGCCCACGCGTTTGGCGGCTTCGGCGCTGCGCATGGTGGTAGGGGCGATCCACACGGTCCAACTGGCCAGACGACCGCCGCCGTAGCTGTTCAGGTTGTTCTCGAACACCTTGGCGTTGTCCCAGGGCAGCAGGATGTGTGGCGTGCCAGCGGCCAGGATCACCGGGCGATTGGCCGACGGGTTGAGTGCCTTGAAATCTTCCAGCGGCACCTCGGCGAGCTTGGCTGCCAGCACCACATCGATGTCGCGCTTGATGTCCACGGTCTGAAAGTAGGGGTGATTGCCGATGGCTGGCAGGGTGGAGGCGAACTTGTCGGGTGCCGCCACGATGTTCTTGATGGCTTGCAGCTTGGGCACGTAGAAGCGTGTCTCCATCGGCATGGTGAGCTCGGTGTAGCCGGTGCCCAGACCCTTGCGCTGGTTCTTGGCGATGGCGCGGCCAACGCTGCCCTCGCCCCAGTTGTAAGCGGCCAGCGCCAGGTGCCAGTCGCCAAACATGCCGTGCAGTTTCTGCAGGTAATCCAGCGCGGCGCGGGTCGAGGCCAGCACATCGCGCCGGTCGTCGCGAAGGCGTTTTGCTTGAGCTCGAACGACTTGCCTGTGGCGGGCATGAATTGCCACATACCGGCGGCCTTGGCGCTAGAGACGGCTTGGGGGTTGAAGGCGCTCTCCACGAATGGCAACAGGGCCAGCTCGGTTGGCATGTTGCGCATCTCAAGCTCTTCAACGATATGAAACAGGTATTTGCGCGAGCGCTCGGTCATGCGAAAGATATAGTCCGGCCGGCTGCTGTACCAGCTCTCGCGGTCGTGCACCAGGGCGGTATCGAGATCCGGCATGGTAAAGCCACGCCGTATCCGTTCCCACAGGTCGGTGGGGGTTGCCAGTTGGGCCACCGCCAGCGACGCGGCCTGCGTGGCGGTGATCGGGTGCAGCGGGCCCTCCGGCATGATGAACACCGGTGCCGGTGGCGTGACCGGCGCCGCCGGGGCGGGCACCGGCACCGGTGGTGGCGCTTCGGCCAGCGCCGCCGGTGCGCTCACCAGGGCGCTGGGAGCGGTCAGGGTGCTGGCGCAGCCTGCCAGCAGCAGGCAGCACAGCCAGGTGGCGTGCGGGATAAGACGTTTCAAAATTGGTTCTTCCATTGACGAAGGGCGGCAAACACACTCACTTCGTCGATTGCTTGCGCGTCAAATGCGTGCGCCGCCCGGACCAGGGCGGGCAGGCGGCTGCGCAAGAAGGGGTTGATCTGCCGTTCCAGCGTCAAGTTGGAGGGCAGTGTGGGCAGGTGCTGGTGGCGCAGCGCCTGGCAGGCCGAGAAGTAGTTGGCCAGCGCGGTGTTGTCGGGCTCCACGGCCAGGGCGAAACGAAGGTTGGACAGCGTGTACTCATGGGTGCAGCATACGCGCGTGGCACCCGGCAGCGCCGCCAGGGTGTCTAGCGAGGCCAGCATCTGCGCCGGCGTGCCCTCGAACAGGCGACCGCAGCCACCGCTGAACAGCGTGTCGCCGCAAAACAGCAGGGGTGCGCCATCCAGCGCCGGGCAGTAATAGGCAATGTGTCCGGCGGTATGGCCGGGCACATCGATCACTTCAAAGTTCAGGCCCAGCGCGCTCAGGCGGTCGCCGCCACTCAGGCGGGTGATCGGCTCGGGCATGCGCTCGCGCGCCGGGCCCCACACCGCTGCGCCGGTGGCCTGGCGCAAGGCGTCAACGCCGGCGGTGTGATCGGGGTGGTGGTGCGTGACTAGAATGGCTTGCAAGCGCAGGCCTTCACGCTGCAGGGCATCCTGAACCGGCTGGGCGTCGCCAGGGTCCACCACCAGGGCGGCGTCCCCATCGTGCAGCAGCCAAATGTAGTTGTCGGCAAAGGCTGGCAGCGGAATTAAGTTCATGAGCGATCAAATTATAGGTTTGCAGGATTGGTTCCAGACTCCGCCCGGGCAGTACCTGCTGGCGTGGGAACGCACGCAGTTTGACCGGGCGGTGGCGGACATGTTTGGCTTTCATGCCTTGCAACTGGGCCTGCCGGGGATCGACTGCCTGGCGGCCAACCGCATGCCGCACCGCTGGCTGGCCGATTCGGCACCGCTGCCCGGGCTTGGCCTGCATCCCGATGCATCGCCGTCCACCTGCCTGGTGACGGACTTCGCGGCACTGCCGTTTCCGGCGGCGAGCCTGGATCTGGTGGTGCTGCCGCATACCTTGGAACTCAATGCCGACCCCCACGCCACCTTACGCGAAGTGGAGCGTGTGCTGGTGCCGGAGGGGCGGGTGGTGATCTGCGGCTTGAATCCGTTGAGCCTGTGGGGCTTTCGGCAGCGCCGCGCGCGCTTGCTGCACCGGGCCGGCTGGGGTGAGCTGTTCCTGCCAGAAGCGGGCGACTTCATCGGTTACTGGCGCATGCGTGACTGGCTGCGCTTGCTGGGCTTCGAAGTTGAAGTCGGTCACTTTGGCTGCTATCGACCTGCGCTTTCCAAAGAGCAGTGGTTGCGCCGCTTTGAGTGGATGGACTGGATCGGGCGGCGCTGGTGGCCGATTCTGGGTGCTGCCTATTTTTTGGTGGCGGTCAAGCGCGTGCGCGGCATGACTTTGCTCGGTCCGGCCTGGAAGCCGGCGCGTGCCTTGGCCAGTGCACCGGTGTCGGTGGCCAACAGCCACACCGCTGGCCGTGCCGGCACGTTGGAGAATTGGACAACGAGGAGTGACGATTGAACGCAGTGCAGATATACAGCGACGGGGCCTGCAAGGGCAACCCCGGTCCGGGTGGTTGGGGTGCCTGGCTTAAGTCGGCCGATACCCACAAGGAGCTTTATGGCGGCGAACTGGGGACAACCAACAATCGCATGGAGCTGACCGCCGTGATTGAAGGCCTGTCGGCGCTGAAGCGCCCCTGCAAGGTAACCCTGTATGTGGACAGCCAGTACGTGCTCAAGGGCATGACCGAGTGGATTGTGGGCTGGAAAGCCAAGGGCTGGAAGACCGCCTCCAAACAGCCGGTCAAGAATGTGGACCTGTGGCAGCGCCTGGACGCTTTGGTCACCGGAGCGGGCCACGAGATCGAATGGGTCTGGGTCCGGGGGCACAATGGCGACCCCGGCAACGAACATGCCGATATGCTGGCCAACCGGGGTGTGGAGCAGGCGCTGCGCGCACGTTGACGTGAAAGAACTTCGTCATCGCGAGCGCAGCGTGGCGATCCACCTTGACGGGGACACCACCATGGATTGCCACGCTGCGCTTTCCATGAACCGGTCGTCATTGCGAACGAAGTGCGGCAATCCATGGCCCCAAAATACATGGATCGCCGCGGCCTGCGGCCTCGCGATGACGATCGCTGGTTCAGGGTCCGTGTGCGGTATCGGCCCGGATTCGGGCATCTCGCAATGACGGTGTCCTTTCATGATACGGGGCAGGCAACAGCCGATGTCCGTTAGCGGCAGGGTCAATCAGGTGCTGTTACATTGTTCGGTGATGGTCGCGGCTGGTTTTTGACGCCAACGCCGACCCCCTCTCTTGCTTCCTGTTCATGCGCACTAAAAAAAATCCTGTTTCCGGTGGTGATGGTGTCGGGTGTCTTGGCCGCCTTGGCACTGGCCTGGTGGGTTCAGAAACCAGGCACTTTTCAGAAACCAGGCTCCTTGGCGAGCGGTGCTCCGACGTCGGGCGCACCCGCAGCCGCCGGGCCGGGTGCGGCTGCTCGCCCCCCGGTGGTGGAGGCGGCCAGGGTTGAAGTCATGACGCTAACCGATGAGACCCAGGCTGTAGGCACGCTGCGCTCGCGCCAGGGCGTGATGCTGCGCCCGGAGGTGAGCGGGCGCATCGCGCAACTCAATTTCCGGGATGGCGAACGGGTTCGCAAGGGCCAGCTGCTGCTGCAACTTGATGATCAACTGCCGCAAGCCCAGATTAAGCAAAGTCAGGCCGAACTGTCGATTGCCTTGGCCAATCACCAGCGCAATAAGGAACTGGTGGCGCAGAAGTTCATCAGCCAGCGATCGGTCGAAGAAAGCGCGGCGGCGCTGGAAGTTGCGCAGGCCAAGCTGGCCTTGTCGCAGGTGACGGCGGCGCGCCTGAAGCTGTTGGCGCCATTTGACGGCATTGCCGGTATCCGCAACGTCAGCGTCGGCGACTACTTGAAAGATGGCGCCGACGTGGTCAATATCGAGGACATGGACGCGGTGTTTGTCGATTTCCGCTTGCCCGAGCGCTTCCAGGGCAAAGTGAAGAAGGGTCAGATCGCCATGCTGGATCTGGATGCCGTGCCGGGCCGCCGGTACAGCGCGGTGGTGCAGGCGATTGACCCGCAGATCGATGCCAACGGGCGCTCGGTGTCGGTGCGTGCCTGCGTGGACAACCGTCACCTGCAACTGCGCCCGGGCATGTTCGCGCGGGTCAACGTGGTTTTTGGCGAGCGCGACCAAGCGCGGGTGATCCCGGAGGAGTCGCTGGTGCCGCAGGGCAACCGGCAGTTCGTGATCAAGCTCAAGCCGGGTGCCGACAAGGAGACCATGGTAGCGCAGCGTGTCGATGTCAAACTGGGCATCCGCAAGCCTGGCCGCGTGGAAATTCTGGAGGGGCTGGAAGCGGGCGACCGGGTGGTGATTGCCAGCCAGCAACGCGTGCAGAAGGATGGCATGGCGGTGCGGCTTGCCGAGTTCGGCCAGGCGCCATCGGGCAAGGGGACCTGCCGCCGCGCCGGCCCGCCTGCCAGCGCGGCGCGCGCGACCACGCCACCGACGGCCGCCGCTGCCGGGCCCAATCCCTGTCTGCAGGCGAGCTGAGTCATGCGCCTGGCGGAAATCTCAGTGCGCCGGCCGGTGCTGGCCACGGTCCTCGCTGCTGATTTTGCTGATTGGCTTGGTCAGCTTCAACCGGCTGGCGGTGCGTGAGTACCGAAGATCGACGAACCGGTGGTGACGGTGAGCGTGCGCACGCCGGCGCCTCTGCCGAGGTGGTGGAGTCGCAGGTTGCCAAGACGCTGGAAGACTCGATTGCCGGGATTGACGCGGTGGACGTCATCACGTCGATCAGTCGCGCCGAGCAGGCCCAGATCAGCGTGCGTTTTCGCCTGGAAAAGATGCCGATGCCGCTGCCGCCGGGTGCGTGACCGCACCTCGCGTGCGCAACCGGCTGCCGCAGGCGATTGACGAACCGGTGATTTCAAGGTTGAGGCCCGATGCCTTTCCGGTGATCTGGCTGGCGTTTTCCAGCGACACGATGAGGCCGTTGCAGATCAACGAGGTACTCAACCGCGTGGTCAAGCCGCAATTGCAGACCGTCACCGGCGCGGCTGATGTGCGCATCTTTGGCGAGCGCAAGTACGCCATGCGCGTCTGGCTGGATCCAGATCGCCTGGCCGCCTACAAGCTCACCACGCAGGACGCCGAGGACGCGATCCGGCGCAGCAACGTCGAGGTGCCAGCCGGGCGCATCGAGTCTGCCACGCGAGAGTTCAGTGTGACGTCGCAGACCGAACTGGTGCGCCCCGATCAGTTTGCCAATATCGTGATCAAAACGGTCAACGGTTCACCGGTGCGCCTGCGTGATGTGGCGCGGATTCAGGAAGGACCGGCCGAAGAGCGCAGCAGTGTGCGTTTGAACGGCCGCAGCGCGATCTCTATCGGGGTCATCCGCCAGGCCACGGCCAACCCGCTGGTGTTGTCCAAGGGCGTGCGCGACATGTTGCCCAAGCTCAAGGCCGATCTGCCACCTGGGCTGACGGTGGACATTGCCAACGACAACTCGGTGTTCATCGAACGCTCGGTGCAGAACGTTTACCAAACTATCTTTGAGGCGGTTGCTGGTGGCTTTGGTGATTTTCGTGTTCCTGCGCACGCTGCGCGCGTCCGTGATTCCCATCATCACGATTCCGATCAGCCTGATCGGCACCTTTGCCATGATGGCGCTGGCGGGCTTCACCATCAACACGCTGACGCTGTTGGCGCTGGTACTGGCCATTGGCCTGGTGGTGGACGACGCCATTGTGGTGCTGGAGAACATCTTCCGGCACATCGGAAGAGGCATGGAGCCGTTTCGGCCGCCATCAAGGGTACCCGCGAGGTTGGCTTTGCGGTGGTCAGCATGACCGCTGACGCTGGTGGCGGTCTACGCGCCGCTGGCCTTTACGCCGGGGGCGCACCGGGCGCCTGTTCGTGGGTTTGCGCTGGCGCTGGCCGGTGCCGTCTTGGTCTCGGGTGTGGTGGCGCTCACGCTGTCGCCCATGCTGTCTTCCAAGCTGCTCAGGCACAACCCGAATCCGGGCTGGTTTGACCGGTTCATGGAACGAATGCTCAGTGCCATGACGCGGGGCTACTCCCGCGCGCTGCGCTGGATCATCGCCCCCGCGCCGGTCGCCGTTGAAGCCGGCCTTTGGGCGACCCTGCGGCGCTTGGTCTGGAATCGACGCTTGATCATCGTCGGCATCATGGTGCTGTGCGCCGCCTCGATTGCACTGATCCTGCCCGGCATGAAAAGCGAACTCGCTCCGCTGGAAGACCGGGGCGTGATTCTGGCGGTGGTGAATGCGCCCGACGGCTCGACGCTGGAGTACACCTCCCGCTATGTCACCGAGATGGAGCGCCTGGGCGCGCAGTACAAGGAGTTTGACCGCATCTTCGTGACGGCGGGCAACCCGACCGTATCGCAGGCCACTGTGTTCTACCGCACCAAGGACTGGAACGAGCGCAAGCGCACCACGCTGGAGCTGGCACGCGAGATGCAGCCCGGTTTTGCCCGACTCGCCGGGGTTACCGCCTTTCCCATCACGCCGCCGTCTCTGGGTCAGGGCTTTCGCGAGCGGCCGGTCAACTTTGTGATCATCACCTCGGAGAGTTACCAGGCGCTCAATGCCGTGGCGCGACAGTTCATGGACGAGATCGCCAAGAACCGGCATTCTGACCCCCGATATGGACCTGCGGCTGAACAAGCCCGAACTCAAGATCGACGTGGACCGCGAGAAGGCGGCCGACCTGGGTGTTGGCGTGGACGTGGTGGCGCGCGTCGTCGAGACCATGCTGGGCGGGCGCCAGGTCACGCGCTACAAGCGCGATGCCGAGCAGTTTGACGTGATCGTGCAGATTCAGGATTCGGGGCGCATCACGCCCGATGACATCGAGCGCATCTTCGTGCGGGGCCGCAACGACACCATGATTCCGCTGGCCTCGCTGGTTCGGGTGCGCGAGGCGGTGGCGCCGCGCGAACTCAATCACTTCGGGCAACGCCGCTCGGTCACCATCACCGCCAACCTGGCCCCGATCAGCCGCTGGGCCTGGGCCTGACTACCTCGACGCCACCGCCGCCAGGGTGCTCAAGCCTGGCTACACCACCGACCTGAATGGCAGCTCGCGCAGTTCAAAAACTCGCAAGGCTCGCTGGCGATTGTGTTTTGTTCTGGCGCTGGTGTTCATCTTTCTGGTGCTGGCGGCGCAGTTCGAGAGTTTTGTCGATCCCCTGGTGATCATGCTGTCGGTGCCCTTGTCCATGATTGGCGCCTTGCTGGCGCTCAAGTGGAGCGGCGGCTCGCTCAACGTGTATTCGCAGATTATCTGATCACCCTGGTGGCCTGATCACCAAGCACGGCATCCTGATCGTGGAGTTCAGCAACCAGTTGCGCGAGCAGGCGGGACCTGTTGTGGATGCCGTGGTGCAGGCTGCCACGCAACGCCTGCGCCCGATCCTGATGACCACCGGCGCCATGGTGTTGGGCGCCGTGCCGCTAACCTTGTCCAGCGGCGCCGGGGCGCCGGAGAGCCGTATCCAGATCGGCTGGGTGATCGTGGGCGGCATGTCGCTGGGAACGCTGCTGACCATCTTCGTGGTGCCGACCATGTACACCCTGTTTGCCCGCAAGGCCGTGCCGGGGGCGATTACGGCGCCGGAGCGCGAGGCCGTGCCTGCTTCGACCGACGCGGTGCACCCGGTGGGTGAGGTGCTGGTGAAGTAGTGGTTTGGTTTTTGCTCCACTCACTCTACTGGGACTTCCCACGTAGAGTGAGTGGAGAAACAAACCCAGCAAAGCTGAAATGAAACCTGCAACCGGCAACCAGCGCCCACCAAAGAATCAACCCAACTCCCCGCCGCCAATCTCCCCCAGCTCCGCACTGTTCGGGCCCCATGCCACCAGCTTGCGTAACAAGCTGCGCAGCTTGGCCGGGCGCACCGGCTTGGAACAGCACGTCAGTCCGGCCTGGCGTGACAGGTGGTGGATCAGCTCCGGGACCCGTATCGCCGTCATCAGGCAGGCCGGCACCGGGCGGCCAATGGCCAGGCGCAGGCGGCGCACGGTCTCGATGCCGTGCTCGGCGTCGCTCAGGCGGAAGTCACTCACGATGACGCCCGGTCGCCACCCGCTGGCCAGCAGTTCCAAGGCGGCGTCCAACCCATCGACCCGGCGCGTCTGGCAACCCAGGATTGCAGCAGGCTGCTCAATCCCTCACTGGCCAGCGCATCGTCCTCCACCACCAGCACCGCCAGATCGTCAAACCGTTCACCCGGCAAGGCCTGTGCCCGTAAGCACGGGGCACACCGCAGTCGGGCGGTGCCACCACGGGCACTTCCCGATGGTGAACCGCGTGCCGCAAGCCGAGGCCCGAGAGCGCAGATGCAGGCGGTGGCCCAGCAGGCGGGTGTGCGCCGCACGATGGTGAGCCCCGGCCCAGTCCCTACCGCGGTTGCGTTGGCAGGGTTACCGACTCGAAAAAACTCCTTGAACACGTCGGCCTGGTTTTCCGGCGCAATGCGCCGATGCCGCTGTCCGACACCTCGATGCGCGCCAGACGCCCATCTCCCCACGGCCGACAAGCCACCAGCACGGTGCTGGCATCGGTGCCGTAGCGGATGGCGTTTGCCCACCAGGTTGAGCAGCACCCGATGCAACAGCGACGGTGGCTGATGATCTAATGCCCGCGCTGGGCCGAACCCGCACACGCAGCCCTTGCCGGCGGCGGTACGACAGCGTCTCACGCAACTGGTCAAACAGCTCACTGACCGCGATCGGCCGGACTCCGGTCTGGACCGCCTGTGCCTCAGTCGCGACACATCCAGCAAAGGCGGTCGAACGGGTTTGCATCGCCAGCACCGAGGCCTCAGATTGCCCACCAGTTGGCGCGGTCTGCTCGTCAATGGCAACTGCGACAACCTTGCCACGAACATGCCCAGCGCGTGCGGCGCTGGCGCAGGTCGTGGCTGGCCCGCAACGATGAAAGCGCGACGCTTGGCCTGCGTGGCCGCTTCGGCCTCTTCCTTTTTCGCGCAACTCGAAGGTGGCGCGCAATGCGCTGGCTCAGGTCCTTGCAATGGTTTCAGCCGCGCCGCCTGTCGTTGAGTCCGCGCTGCACCTCGCCCATCAGGTCCGCTCCGCCAGAACCGGACGCGAACAAACGGTTCGCCCTGCCCGATGCGATAAATCGCGGTGGCCATGCGCAGCACCGGCTGAACGACGCTGCGCGCCGGGCGCATCGCCGGCCAGCCCGCCCTTTAACACGCCGCCCAGCGTCTTCGGCGGTTAAATGCAGAGCATGTCGCGCTCGCGCTGGGACACGTTGTCGCGCGAGAACGCCATCACCACATGCCCCAACGGCGCGGCCTCCGGCGTAGGCTCGGCGATGCGAGCGCTCGAACAGGTCGTCGATCCTGAGCTGGGTCGCCTGCACCGGCTGCACCAGCAGATCGGCATTGCGCTCCAACTGGCGCTGCGCCGGCGCCCTCAATCCACCGCTACAGGGGCGGGCGCTGGCGGCCAACTCGAAGCCGCCGCCTTGAGCCGGCGCATTTCCGCGCGCCTCGGCGATCAGGGCGGCGCGCACATCGGGCTGACGCGCATGGCCCCGCCCACAATTGCCTGCAGGCTGGCGCTGTTGGCGCTGAACAGGCCAAATTCACTGGCGGCGGCCATTTGCCGAATCGGGGCACGGGCGCGTTGATCCGGTGCTTCGGCAGTATCCGCCACGCCCGCGCAACAGCACAGCCCAGCCGCGGCCCGGCGGGGCCACCGAGGTCACCGGCAGAGCGCCGCCACCAGCATGCGGCTACGGATGTCAAAGGCCACCTTCATGGCGCACGCTCCAGCATGCACCAGACGCGCCAGGACTGCGGACGCGTCCACCGACAGGGCCAAGGAATATGCCACCAGCGAACCGAAACGCTGATCTCAAACTCCCTCGAATACTCGGGCGCGCCCGGCAAGCCACGCCCGCCCAGCTTACCGCGCGTGCCAAAGTCTTGCGGCTTTGGTGCCCGATACAGGTTGGGCTGATGCTTGGAATGGCCGCCAACACTGCCGGCCTTCACGTAGGCGAGAGCGAGAACGCCACCATCGGCCACCCCCGGCCCTCACCAGGCTCAACAAAATAGGATGGATGCTGCCGCCGTGGTAGATCTGCCAGATCGGCCAGCGCCAGCGGCTTACGTCGGCGTCGTCCAGCACTTTTTGATGCCGGAAACAGCGCCTCCTGACCCGCCCGCCACCACCCGCAGCCCCGGCTGGCTGGCGACCGCTTCCAGTGCCGCCTTGCTGCGTGATCGACGCGTCGCCCGCACGACGCCTACTCTGCTGGCACGGGGCGGCAGTTTAGCGCACCAGTTCGAGCTGACGGGACAGGGTTGGTCCGGGTGGAGTAGCGGAGAACTGGCTGGAGGCCTTGCGGCCGGACTCCTGCACGATGCGCTCGAAGCTGGTGCGTGGCAGCAAAGGTGCAGACACCGGTGTGCGCTCGTCGGACTGCGCCAGCGCCGTGGCCGCGCACCCCAGCGCCACAGAACAGCACGAGGCTGACGCGCTCGCCATCCTCAAACTCGGCGACCGTCATGCCATGCACCGTGTCGCGCGCCGCACCCGCGCTCAAGATCATGCCACCACTGGTGTCTGACCAGTTCCGCTGAGGCGCGCTGGTTTTCCTGCTGACCAGCACCGAGCGGGCTCGGCCGCATGCAATGGTGTCCTGCCGAAACAGTACGGTGAAGCGGCAAAGAATCAGCGCGAGACCGCATTGCTCCCGCCAAGCGCTCGGGGCTGTACGCGCAGCATCCAGAAACGCACGGCGGTGGAGCGCAAACAGCAGGTCACTGGTCGGGTAGGGTCGCGGGTTTGCACCACCAAGGCCAGTTCTGCCTCCGGAGAAGAGGGAGGAGCCAGCCGAAGGAAGGTAACCTGAACAGCGAGGGCCAGGGCGAAGATCCAACCGTTCCTTGGTGGACAGCTGAGCAGGGCCCCTGCCTGGGACGACCCGGAGGGCACTCTTGTTATATTTCAGAGCTGGCCTGCGCCCGACGATGAAC
>JADKEH010000046.1 GCA_016718155.1 Candidatus Rhodoferax randersensis
AACATCTCCGGCGCATACATCGCCTCCACCCGCGTGGGTGGCAGCGAGAACTCGCCGACGTTGTTCAGGCGGATGGTGTATTCCATCTTCACGACGCCCTTGGGCAGGAACTGGTAGTAGCTGCGGAAGGACTCGAAGCTGCGTTCTTCGAACGCCGGCCAGCCCTCGCCGTCGCGCTTTTCACCCTTGGTGGCGATCTCGCTGTCGCGGCCCAGGCCGCTGCCCAGGATGGTGGCGCCGCCGGGCACCGGGTCGGTGATGACGGCCCAGGTCATGTCGGCGCTGGCGTTCACCTCCAGCGTGATGCGCAGCACGTCGCCGCGTGTGTAGCTGCCGGCGGGCAGGGCCTTGTTGGCTTGCTCCACCGGGGTCACGGTCTTCTTGATCTGGTAGCCGGCGTTGAAGGGTTCCTTCAGTTGCAATGGCGGCCACCGACTTGCAGCGTCAGCCACGGCTTGCCGGGCCCCTGGTGGCTTACGTTCAGTGTGTCCTTGGCTGCGGTAGTGCTCCAGGGCAGGAACATGCTGTTGTTGCGCAGGTTGCCTGGCGCGGCGGGGGCGCCAAACCAACTGGTCTGGTGCGCGGCGCCGGATGCGTCGGTGGTCTTGATGCGTTCCACCTTGCTCCAGTCCACCGCCGCGTTACCCGTGCTCATCGACGCCTTGGTGTTGCCCGCGACGGCCACCGCCTCAAACTTGTTGGAGAACTTCTCCAGCGCCAGCCCGCCCCACAGGTTGGCGGTGGTGGTGTGCCAGGCGCCGTGTTGCTGGCGGCCGATGAAGCCGTTGGCCAGGCGGCCCATGTCGTCCTTCCAGGCCGGGTCGTCCATCACGGCCAGCATCAGGCGCGCGGTGTTGACGTCGCCGTTTTGCATCAGCCACCACCAGTAGTCGTCGCGCTCGGTGCTGAAGATCAGCTTGGTGCCCTGAAAGCTCAGCCGTGCGCGCAGCACCTGGTTGGCCTCGGCCAGGCGCTTGTCGCGCTCGGGCACGTCGCTGACGCGCTTGAGCACGTTGAGCCAGTCGATCACCGAGTGGGTGGGCCACTGGTTGGGCGCGATGGTGATGGAGCCGGTCATGCGGCCCTGTGCCTTGCCGTAACGCGACAGGGCTTCCAGCGCGGCCAGCTTGCGCATGTCCAGGTCTTTGCGGGGGCTCCAGAAGTCGCGCTGGATGCGCCCTTCGACAAAGGCGATCAGGCCACGCTCCATCGGCGCGCGGATGTCGTCGGGCAGGGCAAAGGCCGGGTCGAGGCTGGCGGCCTCGTGGGTGGCGGCCAGCAGGTAGGCGGTGAGCGTGTCGCTGCCGCGGTTGGTCTCGCCATCACGCGGCGGAAAGTAGTTGGCCAGGCCATCACTGTCCAGGTAGCTGGGGATTTGCCCGACCACGGTTTGCCACAACTTGCCGTCGCGCAGGCCCACCGACTTGCTGGTCTTTTGCTCCAGGCAGGCAAAGGGGTAGTTGGCAAACCAGTCTTTCACGCCCGGCATGCCCTCGGCCAGTTTGGGCTGCAAAGCCAGCTTCAGGCCACCCCGGCCGGGTAGCGCGTCGGCCGGTGGGTTCACGTCCAGGGTAAAGGGGCCGTCGAGCTGCACCAGCGTGGCCTGCTGCACCGTCAGCGGCACGGCGGGGATGATGCGCTGGCGCGCCTTGAGCCCGTCGCGTGCGCCGCTGACCGTGTCTTTGGCTTCAATCTCCCACAGGATGGCCTCGGCGCGCGTTTGCGCAAGCTGAGCCGGGGCGGTCACCATCCACGCCACTTCGCGCGCATCACCGGGCGGGATGTCCACCGTTTGGGGCTTCAAGTCGAGCAGCGTGGCGCGCGGTGTCACCTCCACCTTCATCGCCTGCTTGGTGGTGTTGCGCAGGGTGATCTGGGCGCGGAACTGGTCGTCCTCACGCACCAGCGGCGGCAGGCCGCTGATGATCTGCAGGTCTTGTGTGGCGCGGATGCTGGTGTTGCCGGTGCCAAACAGGCCGGTGGAGGCATCCGCCACGGCCACAATTTTGAAGGTGGTCAGTGCGTCGTTCAGCGGCACGGTCACCACCGCTTGGCCGTTGGCGTCCAGTTGCACTTTTGGGTTCCACAGCAGCAAGGTGTCGAGCAACTCACGGGTGTTGCTGCGCCCACCGCCGCCGCCGGCCGGCACGGCCTTGCGGCCATAGTGGCGCCGGCCAATGATCTCCATTTGTGCGGTGGCGGTTTGCACGCCCCAGGAGCGGCGTTGCAACATGGCGTCGAGCAGGTTCCAGGTGCTGTTGGGCATCAGCTCCAGCAGCGCCTGGTCCACCGCAGCCAGCGCCACTTCGGCGTTGGCGGCCGGCTGGCCATTGGGCAGTTTGACCTGTGATGGTCACCTTGGCCTGGCTGCGCACGGCGTAACTTTCCTTGTCGGCCTTCACGCTCACATCCAGCTGGTGCGCCTTGGTGCCGACGCGAATCTCCGCCAGGCCCAGGCGGAAGGCCGGTTTGCTCAAATCGACCAAGGCGGTGGGTGCCACGTATTCGCGGCCCTCGACCCAGAACGAGGTCCACCACTCGCGCGGCGCCTTGTAGCCCCAGGTGAAGAAGCTGTACCACGGCACCTCGCGCAGGCGCCCGCGCAGGGCCAACACACTCACGTACACATTGGGGCCCCAGCCGTCCTGGATCTTTAGGCTGATGGTGGGGTCTTGCCCGTTGAGCTGCACCACCTCGGTGTGCAGGATGCCTTCGCGCTCCACCGCCACCAGCGCGGTGGCAAAACGAAACGGCATGCGCACCTGAAACTTGGCGGTGTCGCCGGGTTGGTAGCTCTTCTTCTCGGGCAGCAGGTCCATGCGGTCGTGGTTCTCGCCGCCAAACCACAGCTCGCCTTGTTTGGTGACGTACACCGACGACGCAGCCTGCACGCTGTTGCCGGCGTTGTCCTTGGCGGAGACGATCAGCTCCACCTCGCCGGGCTCGCCCAGCTTGGTCTCGCACAACAACAGGCCACGGCTGTCGCTCTTGCCGCTGCAGACCGTGCCCAGCTCTTTGGTCTCGGTCTTGTTGTCGTAGGTGTAGAAGCCGCCCACCATGCGCTTGCGGCTGGTGGTGACGATGCGCGCCACCGCCTTCACCTCCAGCGGCACCTCGGCCTGGGCCTTGCCGCTCAGGTCCAGCGCCAGCGCCTGGAACTTGATCTTCTTGTTGGCGGACACCCAGCCCTCGGTCTTGATGCCGGCGATCACACCAGCCGGCCACAGGTTGTGTGTGCTGCGGATGGTTTGCACCTCGCCATTGGGGTCGCTGTAAGTGGCCTCCAGCAGCAGCTCTTGCGGCTTGTTGGCGGTGGGCACCTTGTCGATGGTCAGTTTGCCTGCCCCGTTCTTGTCCAGCGTGAGCGGCAGCTTGTCGGCAATCACCCGGGCCTCGGCCGTGGCGCTGGGTTCTTCCTCGCCCTCCGGCGTGGCGGCGCGTGCGCCGCGCGGGGCTGGAAGTTGAAGTCCTCATAGTCGCCGTAGGCCAGGTACTTGCCGCGCACCATGGCCGACACGCGCACCGGCAGGTTGGCCGCGCCGCCGCCGGAGACGTAGTTGATCTGCACATCGGTCGGCACCGCCTTGGCCATCACCAGCGGCTTCTTGTCGGCCGGGCCAATGCGGCCCTCCAACACCGGCAGGCGGAACTCTTCCACGCGGAACTGGCTGGTGGAGAAGCTGCGGGCCTTCTTGTTGTCGCCGCGCAGGTCCACCTGGTACACGCCCAGTTTGGCGGCCGGCGGGATGGCAAAAGTGCTTTCGGCGCTTTGTCCGCCAGTGGCGGTGCTGCGCCAGGCCAGGGCTTGGGTGTACTGCTGGCCGCTGCCGACGTGGGTGACCACCAGCGTCTGTGGTTGCGCTGGGGCCAGGGCAAACCCCTTGCTGGTTTGGCTGCGCAAAATGTGCTTCATCGACACCGTCTCACCGGCGCGGAACAGTGCACGGTCCAGGATGGTGTGGGCCAGTTCATCGGGCCGGGGCTCCATGCTGGTGGGCACGTTGAAGCGCCAGGGCTCAATGCCCTTGTGCCAGTCGCTCCAGGTGAAGGCCAGCTCTTCCTGCCCTGCCGCGTCCTTAACGCGGGCGCTGACAAAGTAGGCGTGGCTGTACACGCCCTCCATGTTGCAGCTAGGCGGGTTGGGCGGCACCGCAGACAGCGTGGCCAGCCCTTGTGCATTGGTGGTGGCGGTGGCCACCTCCTGGCCTCGGCAGTCCGATACGCGCACCAGGGCGCCGGCCACCGGCTTGCCCTTGTCCAGCGTGGTCACCCAGGCCAGCGCGTTCTCGCGGCCCAGCTTGAAGTGCACGCCCAGGTTGGTGACCAGCGCCGAGGTGCGCACATACATGGTTCGGCCGGCGCCAAAACGCTCATCCAACAACGAGCCACCGAGCTTGGGCGAGGCGATCTCCACCACATGGAAACCTGGTGTGAGCGGGATGCCCACCACCTCGAACGGACGCGGGTCGTTACTGACCGGTTTCGGCAACGCCAGGGTGCGTGCGCCGGGGCGGCCCTGCAACAGCGACACCATGCGGCTTTGCACCTGGCTCTTGTCCACTGTGTCGATCACCGGCGGCAGCGGCGTGGTGGCGTCCTGCAGCGCCTGCTTGCGCGACACGTAAAAGTCCTCGTACCGGCGCACCCGGTGAAACCAGCCAATGATGTCGGCGTCGGTCTTGGGTTGCAGCTCGCTCACCTTGGCGTCTACCTGCAGCACCTTGATGGGCAAAGCCGCTTCCACGTTGCGCAGCGTCACCGGCAGCATCGGGCCGGACTCGGGCTCGGCGAAGCGCTCCACGATGCCAAAGGGCGCGGCGGCAAACTTGGCCAGCGGCGGCATCACCCCGGTGGCCACCTTGAGCGGGAAGCTGTCGGCGTTGCGTAGCACGCGCCCGGAGGCGTCCTTGAAGCCCTTGGGTAGCTCCAGTGTGTACTTGGTTTGCTCGGCAAACGCGGGCTTGAACGATATGCCGTTGATCACGCTGTCGTCGGCACCTTCTTCGGTGGCTTCGTCCGCGCCATGGTCGGTGCCGATGCTGGGCTTGAGGGTTTCCTTGTCCGACTTGAGCCGGATCGCCTGCGCCAGCTTGCGCGACACCGGCGCGTTGAAGCTCAGGCGCATCGGGCGAATGGGCAGGCAGGCCGCTTGCGCGTTTTCGCGTTCACAGCTAAAGCTGGCAGCAAAGGGCTCGCGCACCTGGAAGTCAAACTTGGTCTCCACCGAGTTCGGCACGCCGCTGGGCGTGGCCACACCCTTGCCCCACACCAGTTGCACCTTGGCCGAGGGCGTCAGGCGCCGGTTGCAGGCCAGCGTGACGATCTTCAGGGGGTTGGCCTTGGCGGCCTCGGCCAGGCCCTGCGCCTTGAGTAAGTCGGCGCGCTCCTTGCCGTCGAGCAGCCGCACCGCCACCCGTTCACCCAGGCCGTCCACCGTGCACCAGGTGTTGGCCTGCACACTTTGCAGCGTGGCCGCGCCATTGAGTTGCAGGGTAAAAAACTGCTCTTCGTCGATGCGACCGCGGGCGTAGGGGCGCGTGGACTGCACAAACGGCCCTCCGCTATTGAATTTATAGCTGGTGGGCCCCGTCAGGTCTACCCCTTTGGCCGATTTGAGCCCTGGGCGCACAGTCAGGCTGCAACGCACGCCGGGTGGCAGGTCGGCCTCGAACTCCCAGGCCCACTCGCGGTCGCTGATCCAGCGGCCTGAGCCCTTGCTGGCTTGGGCGTCGCTGCAGCTCAAAGAGAGCGGCGCGGCCGCCTTGGGGTCGCCAAAATTGACCGCACTCTCGTCAAACTTGGCCACCACCTGGCGCACCCGGGCGATTTCGCCCTGGGGCGACAGGCTGATGATCTGAAACGCCTGCGCGCTGGTGGCCACCAGGGCCAGGGCCGATAGTTTCAACACTGCTGCGATGTTCTTGCTGTTCACACGCTTCCCTCAATCGGTTGGGGTCAGAGCACATTTGCTGCGCAAAGTGGTCTGACCCGCAAGGTCTCAGTTGAAGTGTCAAGCGTAGCCGAAAAGAGTGACCGTGCCGCGCGTGCTGGCGCGGTGTTTCAGTTATCTGACTGCGGCGTCGATACCAAGGGAAAGCCCGAAGCAGCGGCATACCTGTCGCCGCTACCATGATGCCAGGTCAGCGTGATTTGACACCGCTTAACGCCCGAGGAGTTTTCTGATGCCATCACTCAGTGCGCTGTTGCAGCCAGGGGTTCGCCTGATGCAGGGTATGGGGCTGCGCGCCCGGCTGCTGTGGGTATCGCTGCTGTTGGGCCTGCCAGTGCTGCTGCTGGGTGCCGCACAGGTGGTGCAGGCCTTCAGCAGCAGTGGCGGCTCGGCCTGGACCGGCTCGTTGTACCTGGGCGGCCTGCTGCTGATGCTCTACGCCGCGAGCGCGTTTTACGTCAGCCTGACGGCCTCGCTGGCGGCGCTGGAGCAGATCGCCCGCAACGGTGCCAGTGGCGATTTGTCGCAGGCCATTGCGGTACCGGGCCACGACGAACTGGCCGCAGTGGGCAAGAACCTTGAATCCATGAACGAGAGCTTTTCGGGGCTGGTGGGCACCATTCGCAACCAGGCCGTACACGTGGCCATGGCCGGTGAGTCGCTGGCCGATGGCACGCGCGAGCTGTCGCAGCGCACCGAGGCGCAGGCCGCCAGCCTGCAGCAGGCCAGTGCCAGCATCTTGTCCTTGAGCGACTCGGTGGAGTCGACGGTACGTCGCTCGAAACAGGTCGATGACCTGAGCCGGCGCGTGCGCGGCGAGGCCGAGCAGGGTGCGCAGGCCATGGACAGCGCGGTGCGTGCCATTGGCGAGATTCAAAGTGGCTCCAAGCGCATGGGCGAAATTGTCAGCGTGATCGATGGCATCGCCTTCCAGACCAACCTCCTGGCGCTCAACGCGGCGGTGGAGGCGGCACGCGCGGGGGAATCGGGGCGCGGCTTTGCCGTGGTAGCGGCCGAGGTGCGGGTTTTGGCGCAGCGCAGCGCCACCTCGGCGCGCGAGATTCGGGGCCTGATTGCACAGTCGAGCGAGCAGGTCGACACCGGCGTGGCGCGCATCGAGGCGGTGACCGGCAGCCTGCGCACGGTGGTCAAAGGCATCCACGAGGTGGCCGAGGGCCTGGCTGGTATCACCCAGGCCAGCACAGAGCAGAGTCTTACGCTGTCGGAAATTGCGCAAGCGGTGAAGGGGCTGGACAACATCACCCAGCGCAATGGCGCCATGGTGGACCATGCACTGCAAGCCACCGTGGGCCTGCGAGACCGCGCCTCCAACCTGAGCGAGGCGGTGGCCGCCATCAAACTGCGCCGGGGCACCGCCGACGAGGCTTTTTCGTACGTCAACCGGGCGCTGGAGCTGATCGAGCAAGTGGGCCTGAGCGCCGCCGCCAGCCAGTTTCATGACCAGCGCGGCGCGTTTCGCGACCGCGATCTGTACGTTTTTGTGTTTGATCGTGACGGCGTCTACGCGGTGTTTGGCTCAACCCCCGACAAGGTGGGACAGACCGTGTTCGATGTGCGCGGGCTCGATGGCAACCATGTCATTCGCGAAGGCTTTGCCGCCGCCGACCAGGGCGGTGGCTGGATCGACTACGAAGTGGTCAACCCGGTGACCGGCGTGGTGGACGAAAAGACCTCCTACATCCTGCCGCTCGGCGAGGATCGCCTGGTTGGCTGTGGGGTCTTCAAACCCAAGGGAGGATTCAGCCTGCAGCGCACGTAGCATGGACGCAATCGGCTAGCAAAATCGTAGCAGTACAACGTGTTTTCCAGGCGTTGCCCGGCGCTCACCGGGGGCGCCACTCTTACAGGATCCCGGCATGACCCCAGACACCCCCACCGTGCGGCGCTATCCGCCCAAACCCACCGATGTGTACCTGTTTGCCACCTGTCTGATTGACCAGTTTGCACCCGAGGCCGGCCTGGATACGGTGCGCCTGCTTGAGCGCGAAGGCATCACGGTGCACTTCCCCTTGGCGCAGACCTGCTGCGGCCAGCCCGCCTACAGCAGCGGCTACCCCGATGAAGCGCGTGCCGTCGCGTTGCAGCAACTGCACCTGTTTTCGCAGCCGTGGCCGGTGGTGGTGCCCTCGGGCTCGTGCGGCGGCATGATCCGGCATCACTACCCAGCCCTGTTTGCCGACGACGCGGCGTTGCACGCCAAGGCCTGCGAGCTGGCCGAACGCACCTACGAGCTCAGCGAGTTTCTGGTGCAGGTGGTCAATTTTCAGCAACCCGACCTGGGCGCGCCCTGCACCGTGGCCTTGCACACCTCGTGCCATGCGCGCCGCCAGATGGGCTCGCACGACACCAGCGCCGCCCTGCTCGATAGCCTGGAGCATGTCAAGGTGGCGGTGCAGGCGCGCATTGAAGAGTGCTGCGGCTTTGGCGGCACCTTTGCCATTCGTTACCCCGACATTTCGCAAGCCATCGTCAGCGACAAGGTGGCCAGCATCAAGGACAGCGGCGCCGCCAGCGTGGTCAGTGCCGACTGCGGTTGTTTGCTCAACATCACCGGGCGCGCCGCCCGGCTTGATGAAGTCGCCGGGCTCAGCCAGCCGTCACTGCCCGGTGAACACCTGGCCTCGTTCTTGTGGCGTCGCACCACAGTGCCCGCCACGGGGGCACTCAAATGACCGCGCGCGATCAGATTCTGGCCCGTCTGCGGGCCACCCCGGTGGGCGCCTTGCCCGCCTTGCCCGCGGTGCAAGACTGGTTTGGCGCCCATGCCCGCAGTGAGAGCCGGGCCCAACAGGTGCTGCGCCTGCGCAGCGCGCTCGAATCCGTCCATACCGAGGTGCACGAAACCAGCCACGCCGGCTGGGCCGCGCTGCTGTTGCAAATACTGGCTGCCAAGGGCCTGCGCAAGCTGCTCGTTGGCACCGGCACTGCCCACGGTGCCGAGCTGCAGGCATTGCAGCCAGCGGGCCTGCAACTGGTGCCCTATGCACAGCCCATCGAGCAATGGCGCGATACCTTGTTTGACGACATGCCCGCCGCCTTGACGCTGGCGCGCAGCGCCGTGGCAGAAACCGGCAGCCTGATCCTGTGGCCCAGCCCGAGCGAGCCGCGCCTGATGTCGCTGGTGCCGCCGGTGCATTTTGTGTTGCTCGACACCGATACCCTGCACGCCGACCTCAACACCGCCCTGCGCGCCGAAGGGTGGGCCAAGGGCCTGCCCACCAACGCGCTGCTGATCAGTGGCCCGTCCAAAACCGCCGACATTCAGCAGACACTGGCTTACGGCGCGCACGGCCCGCGCGAGCTGGTGGTGTTGCTGCGCCACGCGCAAGGAGCATCGGCATGAGCCAAGTGATCAGCTTTCACCCCGTCGAAGCATTTCGCGAGCGCAGTCGCACCGCCCTCAACGACCCAGGCCAGCGCAAGAATTTTCGCGGCGCCATGGACTTCTTGCAGGCCAAACGCAGTTCCCAGTTCCCCGACCACGAAGAACTGCAAAGCCTGCGTGAGCTTGGCGCGCGGATTCGCCGTTACAGCCTGGCGCACCTGCCGCGCCTGCTTGAGCAGCTCGAAGCCAATCTCAGCGCCAACGGCATTCAGGTGCACTGGGCCCAAAACGGCGACGAGGCCAACGCCATTGCGCTGGCCATTGCCAAGCGGGTGCAGGCGCGCCGGGTCATCAAGGGCAAGTCGATGGTGAGCGAAGAGATCGAGTTCAACCACGCCATGCGGGAGGCGGGCATCGAGGCCCTGGAGTCAGACATGGGCGAGTACATCGTGCAGTTGGCTGACGAGAAGCCCTCGCACATCATCATGCCGGCCATCCACAAGACCAAGCAGCAGATTGCCGAGCTGTTCGCGCAGAAGATTCCCGGCGTGGAGTACACCGAGGATGTGGACGCGCTGATCCAGATTGGCCGACGCGAGCTTCGCCGCAAGTTTGCCGATGCCGACATTGGCCTGTCGGGTGTCAATTTCGCGGTGGCCGAAACCGGCTCCCTGTGCCTGATCGAAAACGAGGGCAACGGGCGCATGTGCACCACCGTGCCGCGCGTGCACATTGCTATGACCGGCATTGAGAAGGTGGTGGAGAAGCTCGAACACGTGCCCCCGCTGCTGAGCCTGCTCACACGTTCGGCCACCGGCCAGTCGATCACCACCTATGTCAACCTGATCAGCGGCCCGCGCAAGCCTGGCGAGCTTGACGGCCCGCAAGAAGTGCACCTGATCTTGCTCGACAACGGCCGCACCCAGGCCTATGCCGACGAGCAGTTGCGCGCCACCTTGCAGTGCATCCGCTGCGGCGCCTGCATGAACCACTGCCCGGTGTACGCGCGCATTGGCGGCCACGCTTACGGCACCACCTACCCCGGCCCCATCGGCGCCATCATCTCGCCCCACATGCTGGGGCTGGAGTCGACCTACCCGCTGGCGTTTGCCTCCACCTTGTGCGGTGCCTGCGCCGAGGTGTGCCCGGTCAAGATTCCGATTCCCGACCTGCTGGTGCGCCTGCGCAACGAGGCCCAGGCCCGCCCTGGCAGTGCCGAGGCCACCCTGCGCGGCAGCGGTGCTGCGCGCACCGCGCTGATCAGCGTCATCTGGCGGTTTTGGGCGCTGATCTACAGCCGTCTGGGCTTGTACCGCCTGACGTCCTGGTTCCTTAGCCGCGGACGAGCGCTCTCGCCCACCGAGCAAGGCGCCTGGACCCGTAGCCGTACGCCGCTGATCCCGGCCCCCAAACGGCTGCGCGACTTGTTGCAAGAAAGAAAACCGTGAGCGCCCTGATCGAATCGTTGTCGCGCATCCTGCCCGCGCGCCAGGTCATCACCGACAACCTGCGCCGCCTGGCCTATGGTACCGACGCCAGTTTTTATCGCCTGACGCCCGAGGTGGTGGCGGTGGTGGAGACCGAGGAAGAGGTGCAAGCGCTGCTGCAGGCGGCCCACGCGCACGCTCGGCCGGTGACGTTTCGGGCGGCGGGCACCAGCCTGTCGGGGCAGGCTGTGACTGACGGCGTGCTGGCGCTGATTGGCGAGAGCTTTGCCACCTGCGAGATCGGCCCCGACGCCGCCACCGTGCGGCTTGGGCCGGGCATCATTGGCGGCGAGGTCAATTTCCGCCTGGCGCCGTTTGGCCGCAAGATCGGCCCCGACCCGGCCTCCATCAATGCCTGCAAGATCGGGGGCATTGCCGCCAACAATGCGTCGGGCATGTGCTGCGGCACGGCGCAAAACAGCTACCGCACCATGGTGGGGCTGCGCGTGGTGCTGGCCGATGGCGCCGTGCTCGACACCGAAGACGCCTTCAGCGTGGCCCGCTTTCGCCAAAGCCACGCCCCGCTGTTGGACCAACTGGCCCGCATGGGTGCTGCCACCCGCGCCGACGCCGCGCTGGCGGCACGCATCGCGCACAAGTACAAAATCAAGAACACCACCGGCTACAGCCTCAATGCCCTGATTGATTTTGAAGACCCCATTGAGATCCTGGCGCACCTGATGATTGGCTCGGAGGGCACGCTGGGTTTCATTGCGCGCATCACCTACCGCACCGTGGTGGAAGACCCCTGCAAGGCCAGCGCCCTGGTGTTTTTTGCCACCATCGAGGGCGCCTGCCAGGCCGTCATCGGCTTGAAGCAAGAGCAAGTGGCAGCGGTCGAGTTGCTTGACCGCGCCGCGCTGCGCTCGGTGCAAGACAAACCGGCCATGCCAGCGACCATGCGCACACTCGGGCCCGAGGCCGCCGCACTGCTGATTGAGGTGCGCGCGCAAACCCCCGCCGCGCTGCAGTTGCGCATGCAGGCCGCGCTGGGCGCGCTGGCCGGCATTGCCACGGTAGAGCCAGCCACCTTTGCCACCGACCCTGCCACCTGCGAGCTGTACTGGAAGGTGCGCAAAGGCACGTTTCCGTCGGTGGGTGCCATGCGCCGGGCGGGCACCACCGTCATCATTGAAGACGTGGCGTTTCCGGTGGCGCAACTGGCCAGCGCCACGCTGGACCTGCAGGCGCTGCTGGAGCGGCATGGCTACAGCGAGGGCATCATCTTTGGCCACGCACTCGAAGGCAACTTGCACTTTGTCTTTACCCAAGATTTTTCGACCGACGCCGAGGTGCAGCGTTATGCCCGCTTCATGGACGACGTTTGTGCGCTGGTGGTGGACAAGTACGACGGCTCGCTCAAGGCCGAGCACGGCACCGGGCGCAACATGGCGCCCTTTGTCGAGAAAGAGTGGGGCAAGCAGGCCACCGATCTGATGCGCGCCATCAAGCAGTTGTTTGACCCGCAGCGGCTGCTCAACCCGGGCGTGCTGCTTGACGACGACCCGCTGGCGCACCTGAAAAACCTCAAGCCGATGCCCGCCGCCGAGAGCCTGGTGGACCGCTGCATCGAGTGCGGCTTTTGCGAGCCGTTGTGCCCGTCGCACCGCCTTACGCTGTCGCCACGTCAGCGCATCGTGAGTTGGCGCGAGTTGTCGCGCCGCGCTGCCGCCGGTGAGCCCGGTGGTGACGTTGAGGCCGACTTCGCCTACTACGGGCTGGACACCTGTGCCGGCTGCGGCCTGTGCTCGACCGCCTGCCCGGTTGGCATCGACACCGGCGAGCTGACCCGCTTGCTGCGCGGGCGCGGACTGGGCTCGGTGTCGCAAAAGGTTGGGCAGTGGACGGCGGGTAACTTTGGCAAGGTGGCCACGGCGTCGCGCTTAGGGCTAAGCATGGGCCACATGGCCACCACGGTCATGGGCGAAGGGCTGGTGGCGCGGCTCTCGGGCGGCGCCTGGAAGCGCGGCATGCCCGAGGCTGGCAAGTTGCCCGGCGCCTACAGCGGCACCGGCGACCCGGTGGTGTATTTCCCGGCCTGTGGCGGGCGCATCTTTGGTGCCAACACGCCCGACGAGGCCACGCTGCCCGAAGTCATCATGGAGCTGCTGGTGCGCGCGGGCTACGCGCCGCGCCTGCCCGAGGGGTTCGACAAGCTGTGCTGCGGCCAAATGCTGGAGAGCAAGGGCCTGGCGCGCGACGCCGCCGACATGGCCGAGGCCGTCACCACCGCCTTGCTGCGCGCCGCCGACGACGGAGCGGGCGGCTACTACCCGGTGATCATGGACGCCAGCACCTGCTCGGTGCGCATGCAAAAGCACCTGGCCGAGCGCTTGCCCCTGCTGGACTTTCACGAGTTTGCGCACGACGCGCTGCTACCGCGCCTGCGGCTGCTAAAGAAGGCTGGCCCGATTGCGCTGCACATCAACTGCAGCGTGCGCCGCACCGCCTCCGACGCCAAGCTGCGCACCCTGATGCAAGCCTGCGTCGAGCAGATCGTGGAGCCCGCTGGCGTTACCTGCTGCGGCTTTGGTGGCGACCGTGGCTTTGCCGTGCCCGAGCTCAACGCCCACGCGCTGCGCAAGGTGCACGAGGGCTTGCCCGCCGACTGCTGCGAGGGCGTCTCGACCAACCGCACCTGCGAGATTGGCCTGACCTCGGAGACCGGGCGCTCGTACCGCTCGATTGCGTACCTGCTTGAGGAGTGCAGCCGGGAGTAAGCCGCAGCCTGCGCAGCACACCCCGAACCTCGCCGTCTTCGCAAGCTCGACACATTTTCCCGTCATCGCAAGGCCGACACTTCTTCTCGTCATCGCGAGCGAAGCGTGGCGATCCATGCTGACGTGCCGAGGCTGCATTTGTTGGCGCGCCGAGGTGGATTGCCGCGTCGGCTGCGCCTCCTCGCAATGACGGGAGAGGACAGCGCGTCTTCGATGATGAATGACAGAAAGGGACGTCATGGCAACGACGGAATCGGCGCATCCTTGTGGGGTGGCCGACCACCGAGCCCGGCGCCAGCCAGAGCGCGGGTCAGGCCAGTCGCGCCCGATGCCGCGCAATCTGCGCACGCACCTGTTCCGGTGCCGTGCCGCCCAGGATGTTGCGGGCGTGCAGTGAGCCGCGCAGCGACAACACGTCGTACACGTCTTTCTCGATGCTCGGGTTGAACTGTTGCAGCACCGTCAGCGGCAGCTCGGATAGATCGACGCTGTGGCTGATCGCGGCCTTCACCGCATGGGCCACGGTTTCGTGCGCGTCGCGGAAGGGCAGGCCCTTCTTCACCAGGTAGTCGGCCAGGTCGGTGGCGGTGGCATAGCCCTTGAGCGCCGCCTGCTCCATGGCGGCCGCATTCACGGTGATGCCGCCTTCCAGTTTGCCGGTGTCGGGATTCAACTGCCCGCCCACCATCTCGGCAAAGATGCGCAGCGTGTCCTTGAGCGTGTCCACCGTGTCGAACAGTGGCTCCTTGTCTTCCTGGTTGTCCTTGTTGTAGGCCAGCGGCTGGCCCTTCATCAGGGTGATCAGGCCCATCAGGTGGCCGACCACGCGGCCGGTCTTGCCGCGCGCCAGTTCGGGCACGTCGGGGTTCTTCTTCTGCGGCATGATGGAGCTGCCGGTGGTGAAGCGGTCGGCGATTTTGATGAAGCCGAAGTTCTGGCTCATCCACAGGATCAGTTCTTCGCTCAGGCGGCTGATGTGCACCATCACCAGCGCGGCAGCCGCAGTGAATTCGATGGCGAAGTCGCGGTCGCTCACGGCGTCCAGGCTGTTCTGGCAGACGCAGGGCCGCCCCTGCTCATCGACCATGCCCAGGGTGCGGGCCACGCGTTCGCGGTCCAGCGGGTAGCTGGTGCCGGCCAGGGCGGCGGCCCCCAGCGGCAGGTAGTTGACCCGTTTGCGCACATCGAGCATGCGCTCGGCATCACGGGCGAACATCTCCACATAGGCCAGCATGTGGTGGCCAAAGCTCACCGGCTGCGCCACCTGCAGGTGGGTGAAACCGGGCAGGATCACGTCGACGTTGTGCTCGGCCACCGTCAGCAGCGCTTTTTGCAGGTCGCTCAGCAGGGTGCCGAGGATGTCGATCTCGCCGCGCAGCCACAGGCGCACATCGGTGGCCACCTGGTCGTTGCGGCTGCGCCCGGTGTGCAGGCGCTTGCCGGCGTCGCCCACCAGTTGCGTCAGGCGCGCCTCGATGTTGAGGTGCACGTCTTCGAGGTCCAGCTTCCATTCAAAGCTGCCGGTCTCGATTTCGGCGGTGATCTGGGCCATCCCGTTCTGGATGGACGCCAGGTCGGCTGCGTTGATGATCTTTTGCGCCGCCAGCATCTCGGCATGCGCCAGCGAACCGGTGATGTCCGCGTGCCACAGCCGCTTGTCAAAAAACACGCTGGCGGTGTAGCGCTTGACCAGGTCGCTCATGGGCTCGGAGAACAGCGCCGACCACGCTTGGGACTTCTTGTCGAATTGGTTCTTTGGCATGCGGGATTGGCTGCGCACGGTGGCGTGCGCACGCCCTCGTTGAGTTGGGACGGGAGATCATCAATAATCAGCTTCGGTGGCAGCAACGCACCCAACCCGATTTGCGATGAAAGACACCCAAATTCTATCGGCCTTCGCTGACCTGACCGTAGCGCCCACGCCGCGGCCGGCTGAAACCGCGCTGGTGTTTGACGCCTGCCACGTGGGTGTGGTGCTGCGCGCGGTGTGTGTGGTGGAGGCCGTGGTGGCGGTGGCGGCGATGTTCGTGGCCGCAAGCCCGGTGGAGTGGCTGGTGCGCCTGTCCCTGCTCACTGGTGGCGCCCTGCCTGCCACGCTGCTGTGGTTGATTTCTGCATGCAGCCTCAAGAACGTGCTGGCGCGCCTGCCGAGTCGGACCCAATACCTTGCGGGTGCGGCCCTGGGCGCCATGGCCGGCTTGTTTTGCGCGGCGGTGTTGTGGCTGGTTGGGTTGCTGGAGTCGGCGCCTTGGATCGCCAGTGCCTTCTCCGGCATGTTGCTGGCCTCGGCGCTGGTGGCAGCGCTGGTGCTGCGCGCGCGGGGGCAGATGCCGGCGGCCACGGCGGCCCGCCTGTCGGAACTGCAGTCGCGCATACGGCCGCACTTTCTGTTCAACACGCTCAACAGCGCCATCGCGCTGGTGCGGGCGGAGCCCGCCAAGGCCGAGACGCTGCTCGAAGACCTGAGCGACTTGTTTCGCCACGCACTGGTGGACCATGGCCCGTCGGTCACGCTGGCTGAAGAGACGGTGCTGGTGCGCCGCTACCTGGACATCGAGAAAGTGCGCTTTGGCGAGCGTTTGCGCGTCGAGTGGAGCCTGGACCCCAATGCCGAGCAGGCGCGGTTGCCGCCGATGCTGTTGCAGCCGCTGGTGGAAAATGCCGTCAAACACGGCGTTGAGCCCTGCCAAAGCGGGGCCGACATCCGCATCTCGACCCAGCGGCGCGGCTCCACGGTGGTGATCAAGGTGACCAACAGCGTGCCGGCCGGGGCAGGGGAACCCGGCAATGGCCTGGCGCTGGCCAACGTGCGCGATCGACTGAGCCTGTTGCACGACTTGCAAGGGCAATTTCAGAGTGCGCTGAAGAATGGCGTCTACCAGGTGCGCATCGAGGTGCCGGCCTGACACAAGGAGAGGTGGCCCATGAGCTTGAAGGTCCTGATCGTTGACGATGAGCCGCTGGCCCGTGCGCGCCTGCGCACGCTGCTGGGTGACTGCAAGTCGCCGACTGCCATGGTGGAAGGCGAGGCCGCCAACGCCACCCAGGCCATCGAGGCCTTGCGCCGCCAGCATTTCGATCTGGCGCTGCTCGACATCCACATGCCTGGCGCCGACGGTCTGACGCTGGCGCAGACCCTGCGCACCTTGCCCGATGCGCCCGCCGTGGTGTTTGTCACCGCCCACGCAGAACATGCGGTGCAGGCCTTCGAGCTGGAGGCCGCCGACTATCTGACCAAGCCGGTGCGCTTGGAGCGCTTGCAGACGGCGCTACAAAAAGTAGAGCGAGCGACGCAGGCTAGGCGAGGGTTCAAGGCTGACGAGCCGGAGGAGGTGCTGATCATTCAGGACCGCGGCCGAACCGAGCGCGTGCCCCTGTCACAGGTGCTGTACTTCAAGGCCGAGCTGAAGTACGTCACCGTGCGCACGGCTGCCAAGAGCTACATTCTGGACGGCTCGCTTAGTGAACTTGAGGAGCGCTACCGCGCGGCCTTCATGCGCATCCACCGCAATGCCCTGATTGCGCGGCGCGCGGTGCGCGCCCTGGAAAAGCACTTCGATGCCGACGAGGGCGATGGTTGGGCGGTGCGGCTCAATGGCGTTGACGAGTTGCTGGCGGTGTCGCGGCGGCAACTGGCGGCGGTGCGGGAGGTGATTGCTTCGTAGTTTTTTTGCGTTGCACTCGGCTGTTTTTTTAACACACCCCCTATCCCCCAGCCCCTTTCCACCCTCGCCAGGGCGGAAAGGGGAGCCTCATTTTGCTTCTGGTGTCCGGCAACGGGTCAACCGGGAGCTGTTGAAATCGGGGTTGGCGCGGCAAGAACTCAGGGTGCGAGTTCCGAGCGCCGGAGGCTGAGGCTGGGGTTGAGGTTGAGGTTGAGGTTGAGGTTGAGGTTGAGGTTGAGGTTGAGGTTGAGGCTGAGGCGGTCGATTGTCGAGTGTTCCACCATTCACGACAGAGATTGCCGTCATTGCGAGGAGGCGCAGCCGACGCGGCAATCCACCTGCGCACACCAGCATGGATCGCCACGGCTTGTCGGCCTCGTGAAGACGGGGATGGGTTCTCGTTGGCTTGTGCCATCAATGCCTGAAAGATCAGCAACGGAAAGTCCGTTCTCGTCGCTGGCGCGCAGCGGCCAGCCAGCGTGTGCGCCGCCACATCGGAACCAGCTACGACCGATTGCGACCCATCTTGCACAGCGGTAGCAGTCGCGACATTCGCGCCGTGGAAGCCTTCCCAGATGGCCAGCCACCAAATGTGGCTCCCCTTTCCGCCCTGGCGAGGGTGGAAAGGGGCGGGGGGGATAGGGGGTGTGTTAAGAGAGCATTGGCCGAGCACACGGCCGTACCCTCGACAGGCGCAGCACTGAGCACCCTAACCGGTATTCCTCAACCCGGCCGCAATCCCGTTGATCGAGATGTGAATGCCGCGCTGCACGCGCTCGTCGGCTTGGCCGGCGCGGTAGCGCCGCACCAGCTCCACCTGCAGGTGGTGCAGCGGGTCGATGTACGGGAAGCGGTGCCGGATGGAACGCTGCAGCGCGGCGTTGTTGGCCAGGCGCTGCTTGTCGCCAGTGATCAGCGTCAGCGCGCTCACGGTGCGGTGCCACTCGGCCTCGATCATGCCGAACACTTTTTTGCGCAGACGCGCGTCGCCTACCAGTTCGGCGTAGCGCGAAGCCAGCGCCAGGTCGCTCTTGGCCAGCACCATGTCCATGTTGGACAGCAGGGTGCGAAAGAACGGCCATTGCTTGCACATCTTTTGCAGCAAGGCCAGCCGCTCTTTTTCGGAAGGGGGCTTGTCGCCCTGCTTGAGAAAGGCTTCCACCGCGCTGCCAAAGCCATACCAGCCGGGTAGCGTCAGGCGGCATTGGCCCCAGCTAAAGCCCCAGGGAATGGCGCGCAAGTCCTCGATCTTGTGGCTGGCCTTGCGCGAGGCAGGTCGCGAGCCGATGTTGAGTTCGGCAATTTCGCGCAGCGGCGTGGCGCCAAAGAAGTAATCGGCAAAGCCCGGGGTCTCGTAGACCAGCGCGCGGTAGCTGGCCATGCTTAAGTGCGACAACTCCGCCGCAGCGGCCAGGTAGGCCGGGGTAGCGGACTTGGTCGGCTGCAGCAGCGTGGCCTCCAGCGTGGCCGCCACCAGCGTTTCGAGGTTGCGCCGGCCGATCTCGGGGTTGGCGTATTTGGAGCCAATCACCTCGCCCTGTTCGGTCAACCGGATTTGCCCGCGCACGGTGCCGGGGGGCTGCGCCAGAATGGCCTGGTAGCTCGGGCCACCGCCGCGCCCCACCGTGCCGCCGCGACCATGGAACATCCGTAAGCCAATGCCGCGTCCGGTCTTGCTGGTGCGGGCCACCTCGTCGAATAACTCGACCAGGGCAATCTCCGCCCGGTACAACTCCCAGTTGCTGGTGAAGATGCCACCGTCCTTGTTGCTGTCGGAGTAGCCCAGCATGATGTCCTGCTCGTGGTACTGATCCGGTCGAGCCCGCGCGATCAGTTCCTTGATGCCTGGCAGGGCGTAGAAGTCGCGCATGATGGTCGGCGCGTTGCGCAGGTCCTCGATGGTCTCGAACAGCGGCACCACGATCAGGTCGGCCGTGGCGCGGCCCTGTACCGGTTCGGGCTCGATCTGGGGGTCGAGCGGTCCGACCAGCAGGCCGACTTCCTTTTGCAGCAGCAACACTTCGAGCAGGTCGCTGACGGTCTCGGTGTGGCTGATGATGTAGTGGCGAATCGCCTGCACGCCAAAACTGTCGCGCATCTGCCGGGCGGCCTCGAAGATCGCCAGTTCGCCTTGTGCCAGGGCGCTGTACTCGGTGCCCTGCACACGCAGCGCGCGTGGGTCGTTCAACAGGGACAGCAGCAGCGCGCGCTTGGCGGGTTCATCAAGCCCCGCGTAGCTGGGCTCGACACGCGCTGCCGCCAGCAGTTCGGCGACGACTTCTTCATGCTTGTCGGAGCTTTGACGCAGGTCTACGGTGGTGAGGTGAAAACCAAACACATCGACCGCGCGCAGCAGTGGGTTCAGGCGCTGCGTCACCAGTGCGCTGCCGTGGTTGGACAAGAGCGATGCCTTGATGACGCGCAGGTCGTCCAGGAACTCCTCGCAGCGTGCGTAGGCGTTCTGCGGTGCCACGGCGTGGCGGGCCGCCTCGCCACCCGTCAAGTCCTTGAGCGTGGCGGCCAGTCGGGCATAGATGCCGGTCAAGGCACGTCGGTAGGGTTCGTCCTGGCGGTGGGCGTTGGTGTCGGGGGAGCGGTCGGCCAGCGCCTGCATCTCGGGGCTGCAGTGGGCCAGCATGGCCGATACCGACAGTTCGCCGCCGAGGTAGTGCACCTCGGTCAGGTAGTGGCGCAGCACCAGTTCGGCTTGGCGGCTCATGGCGTAGCGCAAGGTGTCGGCGCTGACGTTGGGGTTGCCGTCGCGGTCGCCGCCGATCCACTGGCCCATGCGCAGGAAACTCGCCACCGGGTGATGACCCAGCTCGGCTTCCAGGTCGGCGTACAGCTTAGGGATCTCGCGCAGGAAGGTGGTCTCGTAATAGCTCAGGGCGTTCTCGATTTCGTCGGCCACGGTGAGCTTGGTGAAGCGCAGCAAGCGGGTCTGCCAGAGCTGCATCACGCGGGCGCGCATCTGGGCCTCGTTGGCGGCCAGCTCGCGCGGGGTGAGGGCGTCCTTGCGGCTGTCGATGGCCTGTGCATGCAGCTTGATGTCGTCGCGCGTCTCCAGCAGGTGGGCGATCTCGCGCTCGGCGTCCAGAATGCTCTTGCGCTGCACTTCGGTCGGGTGGGCGGTCAACACGGGCGAGATGAAACTGCCCTGCAGCGTGTGAGCGATGGTCTTGGGCGCGATGCCGGCCCAGCGCAGGCGCGCCAGGGCCACCTCGATGCTGCCCTCCTGCGTGTCGCCCGCGCGCTCATGCACCGCGCGACGTCGGATGTGGTGGCGGTCTTCCGCCAGGTTGGCCAGGTGGCTGAAGTACGTAAAGGCGCGAATCACACTCACGGTCTGGTCGCCGCTGAGGCTCTTGAGCAACTTCTTGAGGGTCTTGTCGGCTTCGTGGTCGGCGTCGCGCCGAAACGCCACCGAGAGCTTGCGGATCTGTTCGATCAACTCGAACGCGGGCACACCTTCCTGCTCGCGGATCACATCCCCCAGCAGTCGTCCGAGCAGCCGGATGTCTTCTACCAGTGGGCGCTCGTTGTTCTTGGCCGAGGTCTTGGCGCGAGACTTGTCCAGGTCGGAGGGGGCGGTGGCGGCGGTGCTGTTCATGGCGTCAATCCGGGGTGTGGTACAGGCAGAGCGGGGCAGTGGCCATGCTAGCATTGCCAGTTCACCAAAGTTTACAAACAGGTTACGGCCTGAACCCCCCCCATGAGCAGTTTTACCATCGCCACCCGAGAAAGCCGCCTGGCGATGTGGCAGGCCGAGCATGTCAAGTCCCTGTTGGAGCAAGACGGCCACCAGATCACCTTGCTGGGCATGACCACCAAGGGCGACCAGATTCTGGATCGGTCCCTGAGCAAGGTCGGCGGCAAAGGCCTGTTTGTCAAAGAGCTGGAAACCGCGCTCGAAGAGGGACAGGCCGACCTGGCGGTGCACTCGCTCAAGGACGTGCCGATGGATCTGCCGGACGGCTTCATGCTGGCCTGCGTGATGGAGCGCGAGGACCCGCGCGACGCCTGGGTCTCAAGCCACTATGCGACCCTTGCCGATTTGCCGCTGGGTGCCGTGGTGGGCACGTCGAGCCTGCGGCGCATGGCCTTGCTGCGCCATGTACGCCCCGACCTTCGCATCGAGCCCTTGCGGGGCAATCTGGATACACGCTTGCGCAAGCTCGACGAAGGCCTGTATGACGGCATCGTGCTGGCTGCTGCCGGACTCAAGCGCCTGGGCCTGAGTGGTCGGATTCGCGCGGTGTTCGAGCCCGAAACCATGTTGCCTTCGGCCGGGCAGGGTGCTTTGGGCATTGAGACTCGTTCGGACCGCGACGATGTGGTGGCGGCCTTGGCGCCGCTGGTGAACCACCCAACCTGGCTGGCCGTTGCCGCTGAGCGTGCGGTGAGCCGCGCCATGGGCGGGAGCTGCTCCATGCCGCTGGCGGCGTTTGCCACCTTGAGCGGGTCCGTGCTGGATTTGCGTGCCGCATGGGGTGACGCCGACGGCACGCTACCGGTGGTACAGACCCGGGCCAGCGCCTCGGTGTCGAGCCTTGCGCAGGCCAGCGCCCTGGGTGAACGCGTGGCAGCCGCGCTGCGCGCCGCAGTACTGGCCGGTGGCGGGAGTGCGCCTGACCGTTCGGACCCGGCACGCCATGCCTGATCGACGGGTGGTGGTCACCCGTCCCGCGGCCGACGCCGAAGTGCTGGCGCACGATCTGACTGCAGCGGGCTTGCAGCCGACGGTGTTGCCTTTGATCGAGGTGGGTGCCGTCGATGCGCCGCAGCCACTGGACCAGGCCTGGCGGTCGATGCCGCACTACCTGGCGGCCATGTTCGTCAGCGCCAATGCGGTCGAGCACTTCTTCAGCCGCCAACCGGGCGGGATACCCGTATTCAATGCACTGTCGAGCTTGAGCGCGCGAGCCTGGGCGACCGGACCGGGCACCGTCAAGGCCTTGCTGCGGCAAGGCGCCGAGGTGGCCTGGATGGATGCGCCCTTGCCCGCAGCCGGGCGTTTCGATTCGGAGGCCTTGTGGGAGGCCGTGCGCAGCCGGGTGCAGCCGGGCGACCGGGTGCTGATTGTTCGCGGCGCCGATGATTCTGACAGCGTCCAAGCCCACGACGGTCGCGGTGCGGGCCGCGATTGGCTGTCCGAACAACTGACTCAGGCCGGTGCACAGGTTGACTTCGTGGTGGCTTACCAGCGCCGCGCGCCCGCTTGGGGCCCACAGCAGCTCGCCCAGGCGCGCCACGCAGCCACCGACGGATCGGTCTGGCTATTCAGCAGCGCCCAGGCCTTGGCCAATTTGCGGCGTTTGCTGCCCGAGCAGGACTGGTCGGCCGCGCGCGCCGTGGCGACCCACCCGCGTATCGCCGCAGCGCTGCGAAATGCCGGATTCGGTGTTGTTTGTGAGTCACGCCCAGTGCTGGCCGAAATGGTGGCGTCGATAGAATCAATCGGATGAACACCCCGGCCGATGCTCCGCTTGACACTGACGCCAGCCTGGCGCCAGTGACCCAACGGGAACCCGCCGCTGCCACGGCGGCTGTTGCTGCCCCTGTCGCCCAAGGAAAAGGCGCACGCCCATGGCTGTTGGCCTTGGCCGGGCTGTGTGGGTTGGCATTGCTGTCAAGCGGACTGCTGTGGCAAAAGCTTGCCAACATTCAGGAGCAGTTGGCGCGGCAAAGTGCGGACACCACCGTGCAGGCAGTGGAGGCGCGCACGCTGGCCAGGCAGGCGCTGGAACTGTCGCGCGAGTCAGCAGGCAGGCTGACAGTGTTGGAGACGCGCCTGAGTGAGGTGACCTTGCAGCGCTCACAGCTCGAAGAGTTGATGCAGAGCCTGTCGCGCTCGCGTGACGAGAACCTGGTGGTCGACATTGAGTCGGCCTTGCGTCTGGCGCAGCAGCAGGCGCAGTTGACCGGCAGCGTCGAGCCCCTGCTGGCAGCGCTGAAGTCGGCCGACCAACGCGTGGTGCGAGCGGCTCAACCACGCCTCAACCCGCTGCAGCGCGCCATCACCCGCGATATTGACCGGGTCAAGTCCGCCACCGTGAGCGACACCGCCGGTTTGCTGGTCAAGCTCGACGAACTGGTGCACCTGGCCGACGAGGTGCCGTTGGCCAACGCGCTGGCACAGCCAAGACCGGTGGCTTCGCTCAAGCGCCAGGCCAACGAGCCGGTGCTGACTTGGTGGGAGCGCAGTCTGCAGGTGATTCGTGACGAAGCCAGGGGGTTGGTGCGGGTCAACCGGATCGAGCAGCCCGAGGCCGTGCTGCTCTCGCCCGAGCAGTCTTTCTTTGTGCGCGAGAACCTCAAACTCATGCTGCTCAACGCCCGGCTGGGCTTGCTGGCGCGGCAGTTCGAGTCGTCCCGCGCGGACCTGGGCTCGGCCGGGCAGGCCCTGGCCAAGTACTTTGACGCTTCTTCGCGCCGAACACAGGCTGCATCGGCCTTGCTGCAGCAGGTTCAGGGTCAGATGAAGAGCATGCAGCTGCCGCGCATTGATGAGACCCTGACGGCGCTGTCCACGGCGGCGGCAGGTCGCTAGTCATGCGCGCCGCGCTGTGGTTCCTGGCGCTGTTTGGCATTGCCGCAGCAATTGCCCTGTTTGCCGGCAACAACCAGGGTACCGTGACCTTGTTCTGGCCGCCATACCGGGTGGATGTGTCGCTCAATCTGGTGCTGCTGTTGCTGGCGCTGCTGTTCTTTACGCTGCACACCGCATCGCGGGCCTTGTCCGCCTTGTTCGCCATACCAGGGCAGGCCAAACGCTGGCGTTTGCAGCATCAGGAGCGAGCCATGCACATGGCGATGCTCGACTCGCTGTCGCATTTGGTGGGTGGGCGTTTCATTCGGGCCCGCAAGGCCGCGGAGTTGGCGCTGTCGCGCGAGACAGCCTTGTCCCAGGTCCCAGATGCGCCGGCGCACTGTGCCCGATTGCGGGTGCTGTCGCATTTGCTGGCCGCCGAGAGCGCGCAAGCGCTTCAGGACCACGGTGCGCGCGAGGCCCACTTTCAGGCAGCGCTGGAACACGCCGGTCGACGCGACGCGCAGGAAACGCGCGACGCCGTGCAGATGCGCGGCGCGCGCTGGGCACTGGAAGACCGTGACGCCGCTGCAGCGCTGCATTGGATTGATCAGCTCCCACAGGGAGCGGGGCGGCGCACGATTGCCTTGCGCCTGCGCCTGGAGGCAGCGCGTTTGGGGCGCAAGACCTTGCCGGCCCTGGAGACCGCTCGCCTGCTTGCCAAACACCGCGCGTTTTCGGAACAGGCATCTTTGGGGATACTGCGCAGCCTGGCCCTGGAGCTGATCGCCTCGGCGCACGATGCGGCCCAGCTTCGAACCGCCTGGGGGCAACTCGATCCCAAGGAGCGTGACATGCCCGAGGTGGCGATTCGGGCTGCCCAGCGGCTGTTGTCCCTCAGCGGCGAGGTCGAGGCGTCCCGCGAGTGGTTGTTGCCAACCTGGGATCGGATGGTGAAGCAGCGAGAGGGATTGACCGACGACCAGCGACTGGAACTGGTTCGGGTGCTCGAAAACGGCTTCGCGCTGGCCGGTGGCGCGCCCGAGGCGGCGTGGCTGACCCGCATCGAGACTGCGCAGCTCGCCAATCCACGCGATGCGGCGCTGCAGTACCTGGCGGGCATCAGTTGCATGCGCTTGCAACTGTGGGGCAAGGCGCAGCAGTTGCTGACCCAGTCCCTGTCGATGTTGCAGGACCCTGAACTGCAACGAAACGCCTGGCGTGGGTTGGCCGAATTGGCCGAGCGGCGCGACGATGCCCAGGCTGCCATCGAGGCCTGGCGCAACGCTGCAAAAAGGTGACGGTGGCGGGATTCAAGGCTATCATGCCGCCATGAGTACCTTGATTGACCACATCATCAAGCTGACCGACCACCGCGACCGGGATCTGCTTGAGCTGACCCTGTCCAAGGCCTTGATCGATCTGCTTCCGATCCAGCGCATTGTGATCGCCCGCGTCATGAGCGAAGAGGGCGAAAAACGCTGGCTTGAAGTGGCCCGGCTCGACGCCAAAGGCGGCGGAAAAGTGGTTGATCCGATGCGGGTGGACTTCTCTACCCTGCCGCGACTCGATGATGCCTCCGACCGCCTGAAGTGCCTGCAACGTCGGGAGATCATCGAGATTGCCTGGGCCGGCGAAGAGGGTCCGCGCATCAACATGCTGCCGCTGTTTTCAGATTCGCGCAAGGACGATGAAGGGGTGATTGAAGTGCACTCCGAGGCGCGCCTGTCTGCTGACGAGCTGCTCACGATCGAACAGTTGCGTCGCATCTACCGCAACATGTACACCTTGCTTGAATACAGCGACCGCGACGCACTGACAGGCTTGCTCAACCGCAAGTCGCTGGATGATGCGTTTTACAGCGCGGTGCTGGAGGAGCTCGATGGCGTCACGGGTGAGCCAACCGGCGCCAACCCGCCCAAGGGTGTGGACAAGGACCGGCGTCACCGGGTGCCCGCCAACTATTGGCTGGGCTCTGCGGTGATTGATGACTTTGCCGCCATCAACGAGAAGCACGGACATCTGATTGCCGAGGAGGTGTTGTTGCTGGTGGCGCGTGTGATGAACAATACCTTTCGTACCTACGACCGCATCTACCGTTTTGGTGGCGAGCACTTTGGCGTGCTAATGCATTGCCCGGACGAGGCGCTGGTGCTGGCGGCCTTTGAGCGCTTTCGCGCCAACGTGGAGAAGTTCAACTTTCCGCAGGTGGGCCGGGTCACCGTGAGCGCTGGTTTTACCAGCGTCATGGCCGACGATTCACCCAGCACGACGCTCGAAAAGACAGAACGCGCCATTGACTTTGCGCAGCGTAGCGGACGCAACAAGGTTTGCAGTCATTTGGGCTTGGTGCGTCGCGGTTTTTTTGGCGATGCGCCCAAGGTGGGTGCGGTCGATCTGTTTTAGCGGCTGAAGTCGATCAACCAAAAAAAGGGGCGCTTGAGGCGCCCCTTTGCATGGTGGGGTCCGACCCCTGAGGTGCCCTGCCTATTGCGGCGTGGTGTCCTCGAAGGGCAGTTTCAAATCACGCAGATCTTGCTTGGTTTCCACCATCACCAGGGGCTGTGGCTCAATGACGATGCGTGCCGGGCGTTCGCGGGGGATGTGCGGGGCTTTGGGTTCGGCCGCGATGGCGGCCTGCACTGCGGAAATCCTCGCCGAATCCGAGCCGACCCAGTTCAGGCCCGCAGACTGAGCGATTTGCGTCAGCTCGTCGGCGGGTAACAGGAAGGACTGGACCTTGGGCATCCCGACCGGGACCAAGACCGGGCTCGGCGCTGCGATGACCGGCACGGCAGCCGTCGCCGCGACAGTGGGTGTCGCGGGCCTGGGTGTCGGCGCTGGCGCCGGTGTGGCCACCGCCGCAGTGGCTGGCACGGTGTCGGCGGCTACCGGCGTTGCAGCGGGTGCGGGACGTTGAGCCGCCAGATCAAAGTAGGACGGGCGTGGAGCCGACTCAACTTGCTCGGCAGAGACGCTGGGCACCTCCTCGCCGTCGGGACGATCCTGGCGCTCGGAGCGCTCACTGCGTGGCCCGCGCTCGCGTCCATAGCGGTCGCGTGGGCGCTTGTCGCGTCCCTCCTCGCCCTGGTGAGGGTTGTCGCTGGCTGACGCGGGCACCGTGGCGTTCAAGTCCTGCCCGTCGGCGAGGCCGTGCGAGCCGACTGGCGCGCCCTCGGTGCGTGCGGTTTGCTCTGCTGCTGGCTCGCCACGGCCGGCGTCGGCAGGGCGAGGCGAGCGCTCGGGACGACGTCCGCGGCCCTCTGGCCGTGCGTCGGTGCGTTCCTCGCGTTCGCCGCCGTTGCCGCGCTCGGTGCTGCTCTCACTTCGTTCGCCACCTCGACCGCGTTCGCCACGGTTGGGGCGGTCAGTTCGCTCTGCGTTGCGGGGAGGCCGATCACTGCGGGGCTCCTGCCGGGCGCCATCGGGCGCTGTCACGGCAGCGGTTGCACCGCCTGTGGCGTCGAAGCTCAAGGGTTTGCCTTCGGCATCAAAGCGCTCGCGTTGACCCGACCCGGAGCGCTCGCCTCGGCCACCACGACCACCTCGGCCACCGCCACGCGGACCCCGTCCGTCGCCACGCGGCTCGTCGCGACCTTGGCCGCGGCCCTCGTTGCGGCGCGCACCATCGCGACCACCACGCTCGCCACCACGCTCTTCGCGCTTGGCCTCTTTGGGTGCTTGCGGAGCTGGGGCCGCCGCTGTGGGCGGCGTCGGCTCGGCGCCGAACAAGCCCTTGAGCCAACCCACAAAGCCCCTGCTGGCGGGCTGCACCGGGGTCGCGGTTGCGGCTGGCGGCCGGGCGACGGGCGCCGCAGCCACTGGTTTGGCTACCGGTTCAGGCTTGGGTACCACCACTGGCGCCGGGGCGTCTGGCAACACGCCTTTGATGATGGGGGTCTGCTTGTTGGTCGGCTCCTGTGAGCGACGCGTGACCGCCGTTGGGTCTTCGACTTCTTCGGCCATCTTGTAGCTGGCTTCCATGCCGTCCAGGCGCGGGTCGTCGTGTTTGAGTCGCTCCAACTTGTAGTTGGGGGTCTCCAGCGTCTTGTTGGGCACCATCAGCACGTTGATGCGCTGTTTGATCTCAATCTTGGCGATCTCGGCGCGCTTCTCATTGAGCAAGAACGACGCGACATCAACCGGAACCTGGCACAGCACGGATGCCGTGTTGTCTTTGAGCGATTCTTCCTGAATGATGCGCAGGATCTGCAGCGCGCTCGATTCGGTGTCGCGGATGTGGCCGGAGCCACCGCAGCGCGGGCAGGGGATGGATGCGCCCTCGGACAGCGCCGGGCGCAGCCGTTGCCGGCTCATTTCCATCAGGCCAAACTTGCTGATGGTGCCGAACTGCACTCGCGCGCGGTCTTGGCGCAATGCATCGCGCAGGCGGCTTTCCACGTCGCGGCGGTTGCGGCTTTCTTCCATGTCGATGAAGTCGATCACGATCAGGCCGCCGAGGTCGCGCAAGCGCATCTGGCGCGCCACTTCGTCGGCGGCCTCCAGGTTGGTGCGGGTGGCGGTTTCCTCAATGTCGCCGCCCTTGATGGCGCGTGCCGAGTTCACGTCCACGCTCACCAGCGCTTCGGTGTGGTCGATCACGATCGCGCCACCGCTAGGAAGTTGCACGGTGCGCGCGTAGGCCGATTCAATCTGGTGTTCGATCTGGAAGCGGCTAAACAGTGGCGCGTCATCGCGGTAGCGTTTGACCCGTGCGGCATGTTCAGGCATCACGTGCGCCATGAACTGTTGCGCCTGTTCGTACACGTCGTCGGTGTCGATCAGGATGTCGCCGATGTCGTGGTTGAAGTAGTCGCGGATGGCGCGGATCACCAGGCTCGATTCCTGGTAGATCAGGTAGGCGCCCTTGCCACCCTTGGCGGCGCCATCAATCGCGTTCCACAGTTTGAGCAGGTAGTTCAGGTCCCACTGCAACTCAGGCGCGCTGCGACCAATGCCCGCCGTGCGCGCGATGATCGACATGCCGTTGGGATACTCCAACTGGTCGAGCGCTTCTTTCAGGTCGGCACGGTCTTCGCCCTCGATGCGGCGCGAGACGCCGCCACCGCGCGGGTTGTTGGGCATCAGCACCACGTAACGGCCGGCCAAGGAAACAAATGTAGTCAGAGCCGCGCCCTTGTTGCCGCGTTCTTCTTTTTCCACCTGGACCAGCAGTTCCTGGCCTTCACGGATGGCGTCCTGGATGCGCGCCTGGCTGACGGACACGCCTTGCTGGAAGTATTGTTTGGAGATTTCCTTGAAGGGCAAAAAGCCGTGGCGGTCTTCGCCGTAGTCGACAAAGCAGGCTTCCAGGGATGGCTCGACGCGGGTGACGACGGCTTTGTAGATGTTGCCCTTGCGCTGTTCGCGCCCTTCGATTTCGATCTCGTAGTCGAGCAGTTTTTGTCCGTCGACAATGGCCAGGCGGCGCTCTTCGGCCTGCGTGGCATTGATCAGCATGCGTTTCATGGCTTGCGTTCCTTCTTCAATCGGTCGCGCACCGCTGCCCAATCAGGCGACGGTGCTCGACCAGGTCTTGCGACCTATTACCGGCTCAGACGAGCCAACAATGCCGGGACGAACGCTGTGAAACGAAGGGAATTGCCGGAGAACCGCGAGTCAGGTTTGACGTCGAGGTATGGGCACGTGGAGGGGAGCAAGCATGGGCGAGCGTGTGACCACTGTCGATTCGACAGGGGTCAGCGCCCATATGACCGGAGCCAAGGGCTGACCAGTGCCGAAAAACGGCGCGTGAACGCACCGCAGGCACAGCTGGATCAGACGCATCAGCACAATCATCTTGGCTCTCGTTCCGTCCGCACGCCAAGGGCCTGCAGACTTTGGGTATTCCGTATCGGTGTTTCGTGGCGTCGGCTTGACGGCTCACTTTGCAGGCCTCCACACGCTTTGGCGTGGGGTTTGCGCACAGTGCGAGCCGCCGGCATCGACCTTCCAGCGCGGCTGTTGCTTGGGCGTGGACTAAACTCCAGACAAATCAAACACTTACAGCGCATCGCTAGTGAAACACATTATAGAGGGCAAACCCAAACCCGCGCCGCCTCAGGTCAAAACCGTGGTGGTTGACGAAGATTCGGACGGCCAGCGCCTGGACAATTACCTGCTGCGCCATCTCAAGGGCGTGCCCAAGACCCACGTCTACCGCATCATTCGAAGCGGCGAGGTAAGGGTCAACAAAGGCCGCGCCAGCGCCGACACGCGGGTGGTCGCCGGCGACGTGGTGCGCCTGCCGCCAGTGCGGGTGTCAGCGCGGGCCGCTGACAAGGCGCAGGCGATGCAGGCTGAATCAGCCCGTGCGGCCCCTGCGCGGGAGTTTGCGGTGCTGCATGAGGACGAGGTGATGCTGGCGATTGACAAGCCTGCCGGCGTGGCCGTGCATGGAGGCTCCGGTGTCAGCTTTGGCGTGATCGAGCAGTTGCGCATGGCCAGACCCGAGGCCAAGTTCCTCGAACTGGTGCACCGTCTCGACCGCGAGACCAGCGGCGTCCTGTTGGTTGCCAAGCGGCGCAGTGCCCTGAAACACCTGCAGGACCAGTTTCGTGAGCGTGAAACCGGAAAGACTTACCTGGCGATGGTGCGGGGTCATTGGCCGACGAGTCGGCGCGTCCTCGATCAGCCTCTGGTGAAGTACCTGTTGCCCGATGGCGAGCGGCGGGTGCGCATTACCGGTAAGGACGATCCGGACGGGATGCGGTCGGTGACGCTGGTCAAAGTTCGGGCACTTGGCGCCGTTCCCCTGTTGACGCGGTCTGGGACGGACGCGCTCGCCTGTAGCCTGCTGGAGGTCACCATCAAGACCGGCCGCACGCATCAGATTCGGGTACACCTGGCCAGTGCCGGCCATCCGATTGTGGGCGACGACAAGTACGGGGACTTTGAGTTGAACAAGACACTGGCGCGAAGTGATCGGGGTCCGGCGCTCAAACGCATGTTCTTGCACGCCTGGCGCCTGCAGTTCTGTCACCCTGGTAGCGGACAGGCCATGGAACTCATGGCAGACTTGCCGCTTGAGCTTCTGGAATTCACCAACCATGTCATCACACCCAGCGCCTGACTCAATGCAAGAGCCCGGTTCGCCGCGCCAGTTTGATCTGATTGCCTTCGACTGGGACGGCACCTTGTTCGACTCCACTGCCATCATCACGCGCTGCATCCAGGCGGCGGTGGTGGATGTGGGTGGCGCGCGCCCAAGTGATGAGCAAGCCGCCTATGTGATTGGGCTGGGCTTGATGCAGGCGCTGGCGCATGCCGCGCCGGATGTGCCGGTGGAGAAATACCCTGAGCTGGGCGCGCGCTACCGCCATCACTACATGGTCCATCAGAACGACATCAGCCTGTTTGAGGGCGTGGTCGCGATGCTGGACGCTTTGAAGTCGCGCCAGCACTTGTTGGCGGTTGCCACCGGCAAAGGTCGACGTGGCCTTGATGAAGCCTTGCAAGCGGCGCAGTTGCGGGGCGTCTTCGATGGGTCGCGCACCGCCGACGAGACGATGAGCAAGCCCGACCCAACCATGCTGCACGAGTTGATGCATGAATTCGATGTTCCGGTCGACCGGATTCTGATGATCGGCGACACCACGCATGATCTGCAGATGGCCCTGAACGCTGGCTGTGCCAGCGTTGCGGTCAGTTACGGCGCCCATGAGCCAACTGCGTTCGGGGTCTTGCGTCCCCGGTATGTGGCGCACTCGGTCGAAGCCCTGCACCAGTGGTTGCTGGCCAATGCCTGATTGGTCCAAACCCGCTCGATTCGTGGCGCGTGAGCCTCAGGCGGCATCAGAGCCCGAACAGGTCGTGGCCTTGTGCCCGTCCGCCGCACTGGTTAACCTTGGTGATGCGGTACCGTTTGACGTGAGCTACTATGGCCAGCCGTGTCGAGGCTTCGCGATCCGCTATACCGATCAGGTGCATGCGTACCTGAACCGTTGCGCCCACGTGCCCATGGAAATGGATTACCAGGCCAACCGCTTCTTTGACAGCAGTGGCCTGTACCTGATGTGCGCCACGCACGGGGCCATTTACCGACCACAGACGGGCGAGTGCGCGGGCGGCCCCTGCCGGGGTGGATTGATCAAGATCGTCTTGACCGAGCGCGATGGCATGGTGCACTGGCATACTGGTCCTCATCTGAAACCCCGTTGAGTGTTGAAATGACCGATCCAGTCGACCCGTCCGGCGAACCCGTGTCGCCCCAGCCAGCCGAGCCCAGACCGGCGACCACCAAAACCGTCCCTGAGACGCCCCGTGACGCGCCGGGGTGGGAGCGAGCGGCCCTGGAGAAGCTGGCTTTTGCTTCCTTGCAAGAGCAAAGGCTGGCACGACGCTGGCGCACCTTCGTGCGGCTGGCCTGGCTTGGTTTCCTGATCGCAGTGGCGTGGGTGGCATTGAGCCGAAGCGGCCCGTCCAAGGATGTGTCCGCACCGCATACCGCAGTGGTGGAAATCAAGGGTGAGATTGCGTCGGACACGGAGGCCAGTGCCGAACTGCTGGTGGCGGCGCTGCGCAATGCCTTTGAGGACGAGGGTGCGCAGGCGGTCGTGATGCTGATCAACTCGCCGGGCGGCAGCCCGGTGCAGGCGGGCATCATCAACGACGAGATCAGGCGACTCAAGGCCAAGCATGGCAAGCCGGTCTACGCAGTGGTTGAAGAGACTTGTGCATCGGCGGCCTATTACATTGCCGTCGCGGCCGACAAGATCTTTGTGGACAAGGCCAGCATTGTCGGCAGTATTGGCGTGTTGATGGACGGTTTCGGATTTACCGGCCTGATGGACAAACTGGGTGTCGAGCGCCGGCTCATGACGGCGGGCGAGAACAAGGGGTTTCTGGACCCCTTCAGCCCGCAGACCGAGCGCCAGCGGGTCTATGCTCAATCGATGCTGAACCAGATCCACAAGCAGTTTATTGACGTGGTCAAAGCGGGCCGCGGTGACCGGCTGAAGGAGACTCCCGAGACCTTCAGCGGACTTTTCTGGAGTGGTCAGCAGGCGGTGCAACTGGGCCTGGCCGATCAGTTTGGCAGTCTGGACTACGTGGCACGCGAAGTGGTCAAGGCCGAAGACCTGATTGACTACACCCGCCGGGACAATGTGGCCGAGCGCCTGGTCAAACGATTTGGTGCCGCGTTGGGCGAAGGCTCGGTGCGCGCGATTCGCTCTAGTCCGTTGATCCGCTGAGCCGAAGATCCGGTGCCGCTGGCATCAGGGCGCGCTATCGACCGATGGCAAACACCGCAGGCGTGTCATTGTCCAACGCTGGAGGCTGCTGTTTCCAACTTTTGATATTCGCGCTTTGGCAGCGCGCCTGTGCCAGCGTCAGACCGCTGCATACCGCCAGGCGCGTGTTGTGCGCCAGGGTTTGCAGCAGGCTGCGCAGCATGGCTTGGTTGCGATAGGGTGTTTCGATCCAGATTTGAGTCTGGCCCGTTTTGAGCGCCAGTGACTCCAGCTCACGCAGGCGCTGCGCGCGTGCCACCGCCTCTTGCGGCAGGTAGCCGACGAAGGCAAAGTTCTGGCCGTTGAGCCCACTGGCCGCCAGGCTCAACAACAGCGACATCGGCCCAACCAACGGCGTGACCTGCAGACCCAGGTCATGCGCCGCGCGAACCACCGACGAGCCGGGGTCGGCCACGGCGGGCATGCCGGCTTCGCTGATCAATCCGATGTCGTGACCTGCCGTGGCGGCAGCCAGCATCGGCCGCGCATCGAAGGGTGCTATGTGGTCCCCCTTCTTGTGGACCTCACGCGGCAGTTCGGTAATTGTCTGAGACTGCAGGGCGTGGCGAAGCGGGTAGATGGCGTCAATCCGCTTCAGGTAGGCGCGGGTGCTCTTGGCGTTCTCGCATATCCAGTGCTCCAGCCCGGCTGCGATCGTGAGTGTCCCGTTGGGTATCGAGTCCTGCAGGGATGTCTGTTGGCTGCAGCCAAAGTCGAGCGGGGCAGGGACCAGGTAGAGCTTGCCCAAAGGCCCTTCACGGTCTAGAGCGGGTGTGGCGGTGCCGTTCATGGCAACTCGACTCCGGCTGCCCGTAGCAATCGCGCGGTGCGAATCAGGGGCAGGCCAATCAGGGCAGTTGGGTCGTCGCTATGGATGGCGTTGAGCAGACTGATGCCAAGACCCTCACTCTTGGCGCTGCCGGCGCAGTCATAGGGGGTTTCGGCGCGCAGGTAGCGCTCAATCTCGCCATCGTTCAGATCGCGAAAGGTAACGCGGACCTGCGCCACATCGGTCTGCGCATAGCCGGCCTGTCTGCAAACCACACAGACCGCGGTCTGAAAGATCACGGTGCGGCCTCGCATCAGGCGCAACTGCTCAACGGCGCGTTCGTGGCAGCCGGGTTTTCCAAGCGGCTGACCGTCCAGGTCGGCTACCTGATCAGACCCAATCACGACCGAATCGGGGTACTTGTCGGCCACCACCTGGGCTTTGCTCGCCGCCAGGCGACGGGCCAGTTGCTCGGGCGTCTCGTGGTGTCTGGCAGTTTCGTCGACCTCGGGTGGGACCACGGCAAACGGCAGGCGCAGCCGCCCCAACAACTCGCGACGATAAGGCGAAGTGGAGGCGAGGATCAGTTTTGGCGGTGTGGCGTGCTGCATCGCGTGATTCTCTTACACTGCGGGCATGCAAGCTGTCGCAGCCCCGAACAATGTGGACATCCGAGCCTTGGCCCAGGCCAACGGTCAGATAGCCGGCTGCGAGCCCTTGCTGGCTTGTCGGCGACTCGTCGCGGAGGTCCTGCCAGAAGGTGCGCAGGCCGAATTGGTCTGGAGCGCGAGTTTTGAGACCCGTGCCGACGCGACGGGCACCATGCAGCCATGGATGCACTTGATGGTGACGCTGAACTTGTGCCTGACGTGTCAGCGTTGCATGGGCGCGGTGGACGTGCCAGTGGTGGTAGACCGCTGGTTTCGCTTTGTTAACAGCGAGGAGGTGGCCGAGCTGGAGGATGAGGCAGCGGAGGAGGACCTCCTGGTGCTGGAGAAGCAGTTCAAGCTTCATGACCTCATCGAGGATGAAGTCCTGATGGCGATGCCGTTGGTGCCACGCCACGAAGTGTGCCCTGGCAACGTGAAGCTCAGTGTGGTTGACCCGGATTTTGAGGCGGCGCAGGCGGTCAGACCCAAGCCGTTCGAGGCTCTGGCTGCCCTGAAAAAACCAAACAAGGGCTGAGCTGGCTTTGTGGGCTATAATTTAAGGCTTCGCGCGTGGACGACACGTGCAACCTTCACAAACCCAAAGTGCTGTGCCTGTGGCGCGCACCTAGACACAAGGAGCGGATTATGGCCGTCCAGCAAAACAAGAAGTCGCCTTCCAAGCGTGGCATGCATCGTTCGCACAATGCCTTGGTCGTGCCAGGAATCGCCGTGGAACCAACCACCGGCGAGACACATTTGCGTCACCACATTAGCCCGACCGGCTTTTACCGTGGCCGCAAGGTGCTCAAGACCAAATCCGAAGCCTGATTCTTTGAATCCAGCCAAGGCCCGAAGCTACCGTGTTTGTAGCGACGGGCCTTTGTTTTGATGCCATGGGCATCTTCTTGCCTGTCGTTGGCATCACCCATTTCCCATGATCACCATTGCTGTCGACTGCATGGGAGGCGACCACGGCCCCCGTGTCACGCTGCCCGCCTGCAAGCGCTTTCTGGATCGCCATCCCGAGGCCAGGTTGGTGATGGTTGGGTTGCCTGACAGCCTGCGCGATTTTTCCCACCCCCGTGCCAGCATTGTCACTGCCAGTGAGGTGGTCGGCATGGATGATCCAATCGAAGTGGCGCTGCGCCGCAAGAAGAATTCATCCATGCGGGTGGCTGTCACTCAGGTCAAGGATGGTGCCGCCCAAGCGGCGGTGTCGGCCGGCAACACCGGCGCACTGATGGCGATCTCCCGGTATGTGCTCAAGACCCTGGATGGCATCGATCGACCCGCCATTGCTGCACAGATTCCCAACGCCAAAGGTTGCGCCACCACCATGCTCGATCTGGGCGCCAATGTTGATTGCACGGCCGAGCACTTGTTGCAGTTCGCGCTGATGGGCTCGGTACTGGTCTCGGTCCTCGAAGGTGGTGACAACCCGACGGTCGGCCTGTTGAACATTGGGGAAGAGATCATCAAAGGTAGTGAAACTATCAAAAAAGCGGGTGAACTGCTGCGATCTGCTTCCAACTCCGGCGATTTGAACTTCTACGGTAATGTCGAGGGTGACGACATCCTGAAAGGGACCGTTGACATCGTCGTTTGTGACGGCTTCGTTGGAAATGTCGCGCTGAAGACGGCCGAAGGGGTCGCTGCGATGATCATCAATTTCCTGAAGGCCGAATTCACTCGCAGTATCTTCGCGAAAGTGGCCGCTATTGTTGCTTATCCGGTCTTATCTGCGATGAAAAGCAAATTCGACCACCGTCGTTACAACGGCGCGGCGCTGCTGGGGTTGCGCGGTCTGGTGTTCAAGAGCCATGGATCGGCGGATGAACTCGGTTTTGGCTACGCGCTGGACCGGGCGTATGATGCAGCCCAAAACAACTTGATCGACCGGGTTCGAGTTCGCATCGCGCACGCAGCGCCGCTTCTGGCGCCTGACCTGTGTACTGAGCAATTCGAAGCAGTTGCAGTAATTCCCTAAATGAGACGATATTCGCGCATCACGGGCACTGGCAGTTACCTGCCACCGCGTCGGCTAAGTAATGCAGAACTCGCAGCCGAACTGGCTGAGAACGGCGTTGAAACCTCGGACGAGTGGATCGTTGAACGCACCGGCATCCGGTATCGGCACTTCGCCGCACCCGACGTTTGTAGCAGCGATTTGGCCCTGCATGCGGCGCGCAGCGCCTTGCAGGCGGCCGACGTGGCGGCCCATGACATCGACCTCATCATCGTGGCAACGTCAACGCCTGACATGGTGTTCCCGTCCACGGCCTGCATCCTGCAACACAAGTTGGGAGCCAATGGTGGCGCTGCTTTTGATGTGCAGGCCGTATGCAGCGGCTTTGTTTACGCTCTGGCGGTGGCCGACTCGATGATTCAAACTGGTGCGGCCAATAAGGCTCTGGTGGTGGGAGCCGAGGTGTTCTCGCGAATCCTCGATTTCAAGGATCGCACTACCTGCGTACTGTTTGGGGACGGTGCCGGCGCCGTCGTGCTGGAAGCCTCCGATAAGCCTGGCATTCTGGCCAGTGACCTGCATGCGGATGGCAAGCACGTCGGCATACTGTGTGTGCCGGGGCATGTTAGTGGCGGCGCCATACTGGGCGATCCCTTGCTCAAGATGGACGGGCAAGCGGTTTTCAAGTTGGCGGTCGGTGTGCTCGAAAGTGCCGCCCGGTCTGTGCTGGCGAAGTCCGGGAAGCACGAGTCCGATATCGACTGGTTGATTCCTCACCAAGCCAACATCCGAATCATGCAAAGCACAGCCAGGAAGCTGCGCTTGCCAATGAGCAAAGTAGTCGTTACCGTGGATCAACATGGCAACACGTCGGCGGCATCGATCCCGTTGGCACTCGATTCGGCGGTGCGCAGTGGTCGGGTCAAGCGTGGAGATTTGTTGATGCTCGAGGGCGTTGGCGGGGGCTTCACCTGGGGCGCGATCCTGGTCAACTTTTAAACCACGACCGAAGCGGCGCCTGCGGGTGCGAGATCTCTAACAATGGAGTGGGCCGGAGCATCATGAAGCCATTTGCGTTTGTCTTTCCGGGACAGGGTTCCCAATCGGTGGGTATGCTCGACGGCTGGGGGGATCACCCCGTGGTCGTGGAAGTCCTCAAGGAGGCCTCCGATGCCTTAAGCGAGGATGTTGGCAGGCTCATTCATGATGGGCCGAAAGAATCGTTGGCCTTGACCACCAACACGCAGCCTGTGATGCTGGTTGCCGGGGTGGCTGCGTTTCGCGCCTGGATGGCCGAGACCGGAGTCATGCCCGCCGCCGTGGCAGGGCACTCTTTGGGCGAGTACGCCGCCCTGGTGGCGGCCGGTGTGATCACGCTGCGGCAGGCCGCGCCGCTGGTGCGCTTTCGGGCGCAGGCCATGCAGGAAGCGGTGCCAGTTGGTGTGGGTGCGATGGCGGCGGTTCTGGGCATGGATGCGACCAAGGTCGTCGCGATCTGCCTGGAGGTGACACGAGGCTTTGGCCCGGATTGCGCGGACATTGTCGAGGCGGTCAACTTCAATGATCCGGCACAGACCGTGATTGCTGGTAGCAAGGCGGCGGTGGATCGGGCCTGCGAGGCAGTCAAAGCCCAGGGCGCCAAGCGGGCGCTGCCGCTGCCGGTATCCGCGCCCTTTCACTCGAGCTTGATGAGACCAGCCGCCGAGCGGCTGCGGGAGGAGCTGGAGACGGTCGAGTTCTCTGCCCCCAGCATCGCCTTGATCAACAATGTCGACGTGACCATCGAGGTGGACGCAGATCGCATTCGCGACGCTTTGTACCGCCAGGCGTTTGGCCCCGTGCGTTGGGTCGAGTGTGTGCGCGCGCTCAAGGCGCACGGTATCGTCTCGGTCGTTGAATGTGGTCCGGGCAAGGTGCTGGCCGGGTTGGTCAGGCGGATCGATCCCGAGTTGACTGGCATGGCCCTGCTCGACCCGGGCAGTCTGGCCGAGGTGAAACGTGAACTACTGGGTGACGAGCATGAATGACATGAAATTCGAGGGGCAAGTCGCGTTGGTGACCGGTGCGTCGCGCGGCATCGGCGCTGCCATTGCCCTGGAGTTGGCCAAGCGCGGTCTGCGCGTGACTGGCACCGCCACCACCGAGGATGGTGCCGAGAAAATCACTCAGACCCTGTCTGCCTTCTCGGGCTGCCGCGGCGAAGTGCTCGACGTCAACGACGCCAAAGGCGGTGAGGCGCTGATTGATCGGATTGTCAAAGCGCATGGAAGCCTGCAGGTGCTGGTCAACAATGCGGGGATTACCCGTGACAACCTGGCCATGCGCATGAAAGACGATGAGTGGGATGCCGTCATCGATACCAATCTGAAGGCGGTGTTTCGGATGAGCCGGGCGGTGATGCGCACGATGATGAAGCAACGCTATGGGCGCATCATCAACATCACATCGGTCGTCGGGGCATCAGGCAACCCGGGGCAAGCCAACTATGCCGCCGCAAAGGCTGGGGTGGCCGGCATGACGCGGGCGCTGGCCAGGGAGTTGGGCTCGCGCGGCATCACGGTCAACTGCGTGGCGCCGGGCTTCATCGAAACCGGATATGACGGCGGGCCTGCAGGAAGAGCAGCAAAAGGCGCTGCTGGGGCAGATTCCGCTTGGGCATTTGGGCAAGCCTGCGGACATTGCGCATGCGGTCGCCTATCTGGCATCTCCGCAGGCTGCTTACGTGACGGGTCAGGAACTGCATGTCAACGGCGGGATGTACCTTTAGTAGCCCAGACAAAGTCATGCCGATTTGTCCGTTCGGCTGTCAGGTCGTTGAGAAGTCATCGAGCCCGGCTAAAATCACGGATTCTTTTACAACCCTTTGAGGGAACCCATGAGTGATATCGAAGCACGCGTTAAGAAGATCATTGCCGAGCAACTCGGTGTCGAAGAGTCTCAGGTCACCAATGAAAAGGCCTTTGTGGCCGATCTTGGCGCCGACTCCCTGGATACAGTGGAGCTGGTGATGGCACTGGAAGATGAGTTCGGCATTGAGATCCCGGATGAAGATGCCGAGAAGATCACGACTGTCCAAAACGCCATCGACTACGCCAACACCCATCAAAAGGCATAGTGCTCGACGCTTGAGGTGTCGTCGCACGCGTGTCGACGACCCTCGCCGCTGACTGCGCAATGGTCGCCTGCGTGCTGGCACGGAGCGACGCCTGCAACGGTTCCTTACAGACGAAACACAGAATCGCTAATTTATGTCCCGTCGTCGCGTAGTCATTACTGGTTTGGGTTGCGTCAGCCCCGTGGGCAACACGGTGGAGCAGGCGTGGACCAATTTGTTGGCTGGCAAGTCTGGCATCGACTTGATCACCAAGTTTGATGCTTCGACCTTTTCCTGCAAGATCGCGGGGGAGGTCAAGGGTTTTGACCTGGAGTCCTACATCAGCGCCAAGGAAGCGCGCACGATGGACACTTTCATCCACTATGGCATTGCCGCGGCGGCCCAAGCCGTGGCGGACGCCGGCTTGCCCAAAGGCGAAGCATTGGATGAAGAATTCGCGACCCGAATCGGTTGCGTGATTGGTTCTGGCATTGGCGGTTTGCCGATGATCGAGTCCATGCACTCCGAGTTTCTCAATCGCGGTGCGCGGCGGATCTCGCCATTCTTCGTGCCCTCGACGATTGTCAACATGATCGCTGGTCACGTTTCCATTCATTTTGGGTTCAAAGGCCCCAATCTCGCCATCGTCACCGCTTGCACCACTGGTCTGCATTGCATCGGGGATGCTGGACGGATGATCGAGTACGGCGATGCCGATGTGATGATCGCTGGTGGTGCCGAGGCCACGGTGTCGCCATTGGGTATCGGCGGATTTGCGGCCATGCGGGCACTTTCCACCCGCAACGATGACCCCACTAATGCTTCGCGTCCCTTTGACAAGGATCGCGACGGATTTGTGCTGGGTGAAGGCGCGGGCGTGATGGTGCTCGAAGAATACGAGCACGCGAAGGCCCGTGGCGCCAGGATTTATGCGGAATTGGCAGGCTTTGGCATGAGCGCCGACGCCGGCCACATGACCGCGCCCAATATGGATGGCCCGCGTCGCTCCATGGTCAATGCGATGCGCAATGCTGGCGTCAATGCCGATGAGGTGGACTATCTCAATGCCCACGGCACTTCGACACCACTGGGTGACATCAACGAGACCAACGCGATCAAGGCCGCACTCGGTGATGCCGCCAAAAAGACGGTGGTCAGTTCCACGAAATCCATGACCGGCCACTTGCTCGGTGGGGCGGGTGGTGTCGAGTCGGTCTTCACCGTCTTGGCGCTGTACCACCAAAAGAGCCCTCCCACCATCAACCTTGTCAATCAAGATCCGGAGTGTGACTTGGACTACTGCGCCAATACGGCCCGTGACATGCGCATTGACGTGGCCCTGAAGAACAACTTCGGCTTTGGGGGCACCAACGGTTCATTGGTGTTCAAGCGCGCGCCCTGACGATCTCTTGTCCTTGGCGCATCGCCTTCCCGGTTTCACGCCACCATGCACTGCGCCCCAGCGGTTAGTTATCCGGTGGGACCTTGGTCCATGCGCCTACTCTACCTCTGCGCGTTGACAGCGGGGGCTGTTACGGTGACGGCATACTGGCTGGCTCAATCCAGCCCTTTGGGCGTTCAGTCGGGGGTAGCCCTTGTGGCGTGGTTCGCGTCCTTGGGTGCTACCTTGTGGGCGGCGCGTCAGGACCAGGCTGGGACGTTGAAGTGCGTTGCTGGCGTTTGGACTTTGGATTCCCGGGGCCTTGCCATCAGTGGCGGCGTGACCGTGCTGATTGATCTGCAGCAGCTTCTCATAGTCACTTTCACGGCCCATGATGGCCGCAAGTTCTGGTACTGCCTGCACCAGCGTAGCGAACCTGCTGCGTGGGCCGCGTTGCGGCGAGCGGTGGTATCGACCTCTGGGCGTTGTGAGCGCAGCGCCAGTGACGTTGGCCGTGACACACCCATATGAGCGATCCCGGTCCAGATTCCGTACCTGAACCCGCGCGCGTGCCGACGGTTGACGGCGATCAGGTGTTGGTCGAAAGAGCCGTTGCCGGGGATCAGCGCGCCTTTGAGTTGCTGGTGATCAAGTACCAGCGGCGCATCCAGCGGCTGATTGGCCGTATGGTGCGAGACACCGATCTGGTCGAAGACATCGCCCAGGAGACCTTCATCAGGGCCTACCGGGCGCTTCATCAATTCCGTGGGGAGTCGCAGTTTTACACCTGGCTGTACCGGATTGCGGCCAATACTGCCAAGAAGTTCCTGCTTCAGCTCAAGCGTGACAACGTGGTTTTCGAGGCGCCATTTCAGTCAGATGAAGAAGGCGATGAAACTTCTCGACAAAAAAGTGAACCAATCACCACCGAGACGCCCGAGTCGGTGCTGGCGGCGCGGGAAATCGCCGCCGCCGTGAATGCGGCGCTGGAGCAACTGCCCAATGAGTTGCGGCAGGCCATAACCCTTAGGGAAGTGGAGGGTCTGAGCTATGAAGAGATCGCAGAGATGATGAATTGCCCTATTGGAACGGTTCGATCCAGGATTTTTCGGGCTCGTGAGGCGGTGTCGGCCCGCATCAAGCCGATGTTGGACAACCAGTCCGGCAAACGATGGTAGCGGTCGCTGAAGGGGATGAAGACAATGGGTGAGCAGGACATGACGCAGCGTGAAATGATATCGGCCATGGTTGATGGCGAACTGTCGAGTGCGGACCTTGATCGGGCGATTGAGGTGCTGGAGTCTGTCGACGGTGGCAGGGCCGCTTGGCACTGCTATCACCTGGTGGGCGACGTGATGCGCGGCGGGGTGGCAAGTGATGTTCGGCGTGATGCGGCGTTTCTTCGGCGTTTGCAGAGTGCGCTGGCGCACGAGGCGCTCACCGTGCCCGCGCTTGAGTTGGCAATCGCCAAGGTTCATCCGCTCGGGCCGACCGCAGAGCCGCTGTCTGCGCGGGCGGGTCGGCCAAGTGCCAACGAAGCCCGGTTCCATTGGCGCTGGGTGGCGGGTGCTGCGGTGATGGCCGTTGCGGTCTCGGTGGGCTGGCTGACAGTGTCAGCACCACAACAGGGCGGGTCGGTGCCCATGTTGGCGCAAGTGCCGACGCCGGCGGTGGCGCCACTGGCTGGTGCAGCATCTGGCAGCGCAACGGTGCAGGCGGTGGTTGGTCAGCCCGCGATATTGCGCGACCCCAAACTGGACCAATGGCTGGCGGCTCACCGGCAGTTTGGTGGCGCGTCTGCGCTGCAGGCGCCCGCCGGGTTTGTGCGCAATGCGACGTTTGAAGGGGCGGCACGTTGACCCCGCGCGCTTGTCAAGAATCGTGGGCGCAAGTTGCCTGGTGCAGGGGTCTGACGGGCTTCCTGGTCGGACTGCTCATGGCGACAGCCTCGGCACAATCCGGCGGCGATCGTAGTGCCGCACCCGTGCCGGGCATCGAGACAGCTGGCGAGCCGCGAAGCGTTGGCGCCTGGCTGGTTCGGATGAACGAGGCGTCGCGACGGCGTGCCTACGTGGGCACCGTGGTGGTCTCTACGGGTGCCAGCATGGCCAGCGCCCGCATCTGGCATGTTTGTGATGGCACGCAGCAGATTGAACGCGTGGTTACTCTGACGGGCGTGCCGCGCACCACCTTCCGGCGCAATGACGAGGTCGTGACCTTTCTACCTCAGAGTATGGTGGCGGTGACCGAGCGGCGCGAATCGTTAGGGCTGTTCCCGAAGCTGTTGCGCAACGGTGACGAGGCGGTAGGGCAGTTCTATCAGGCGCGTTCGACCGGGCACGACCGGGTGGCCGGACTGGAAGCCGATGTCGTCCTGATTGAGCCGCGTGACCGGTTGCGTTTTGGCTACCGAGTCTGGAGCGAGCGGGTCTCAGGGTTAGTGCTCAAACTGCAGACCCTGAGTCTGGAAGGACAGGTGCTGGAGCAGGTGGTATTTTCCGAGCTCCAACTGGATGCGCCAGTCAGCATGCAGAAGCTCGCCCGCATGATGGACAGTACTGCGGGTTACCGGATAGAACGCAACGAGGCCGCCCCGACCACCGCCTTGACCGAGGGCTGGTCCATCGTCAACCCGGTGCCAGGATTTCGGTCTGTGAGTTGCCAGAAACGCTCCGTGGCGTCGGTGGATGGGCGAGCAAACGAATCGGCGATGCAATGGGTGTTTTCTGACGGGCTGGCCACCGTATCGCTGTTTGTCCAGCCGTATGACGCGCGGCGACAACTGCTGGAGAGCGCCACGGCGGTGGGTGCTACCCATACGCTGACGCGGCGCCACGGCGCTTGGTGGGTGACGGCGGTTGGTGAGGCACCGCTGCAGACACTGGCTGGGTTTGCAAGGGGTCTTGAGCGCACGCGATGAGCCCCGATATGGGGAGTTTCGTGGCAGAGGGCCACTTCGGGCCATCGCGCAACTGGTGTGTAGGGCGTCGCTAACGGCGCTGTGTTGATGAAAGGTGAATGATGATCAAACTTGAATGGAAGAAACTTCGCTCGTTGATGCTGGTGGGCGCGCTCGCTGCGACCACGGCACTGACCTTGGTGCCTGTTGCGCCGGCCGCAGCGCAAAGCAGGGCATTGCCTGACTTCACGGACCTGGTTGAACAGGTCGGACCCTCGGTGGTGAATATTCGAACGCTGGAGAAGGTCTCGCCCCGTCAGGGCATGGCGCCCGGCATGGATGAAGACATGCTTGAGTTCTTTCGCCGATACGGGATACCGATGCCGAACATTCCGCGTCAGGCGCCGCGGCCGAATCGACCGTCCCCGCAGGACGAGGAGCAACCCCGCGGTGTCGGTTCCGGTTTCATTCTGACTGCCGATGGCTTCATCATGACCAACGCACATGTGGTGGACGGCGCGGACGAGGTGCTGGTGACGCTAACCGATAAGCGGGAGTTCAAGGCCAAAATCATTGGCGCCGACAAGCGCTCGGATGTGGCTGTGGTCAAGATTGAGGCCAGCGGCCTTCCTGCCGTGCGGGTCGGTGATGTCGGTCGGCTCAAGGTTGGAGAATGGGTGATGGCGATTGGTTCGCCGTTCAACTTGGAAAACACCGTCACAGCGGGCATCGTTAGCGCGAAGCAACGCGATACCGGTGAGTACCTACCCTTCATCCAGACCGATGTCGCCATCAATCCCGGCAATTCCGGCGGACCGCTGATCAACATGCGGGGTGAGGTGGTTGGCATCAATAGCCAGATCTACTCCCGTTCAGGTGGTTTCATGGGTATTTCTTTCGCCATTCCGATGGATGAAGCGATGCGGGTGAGTGATCAATTGCGTGCGTCCGGACGCGTCTCGCGCGGACGTATAGGTGTGCAGATTGGCCCGGTGAACAAGGAGGTGGCCGAGTCCATCGGCCTGGGCAAGCCTCATGGGGCGCAGGTGATCGGCGTCGAGCCGGGAACACCAGCGGAAAAAGCCGGTGTCGAGGCAGGTGACATCATCACCAAATTCGATGGCAAACCGATCGAAAAGTCAACCGACCTGCCTCGCCTTGTGGGGGGAACCAAGCCAGGCAGCAAGGCAGTCCTGACGGTGTTTCGTCGTGGCCAGAGCAAAGAGTTGACGGTCACGATTGCCGAGATCGAAGCCGACAAGCCCGCCAAGAAGAGCGCGGACAAGGATAGCAAGCCCAAAGCTGCGGGTAGCGCTCAAGCCATGGGACTGACTGTCAGTGAGTTGTCGGACGCGCAACGAAAGGAGCTCAAGATCAAGGGCGGCGTGCGAATCGAAGCCGCTGTTGAAGCAGCGGCCCGTGCGGGTCTGCGCGAGGGCGACGTGATTGTGGCGGTGGCCAACTCCGAGGTTGATAGCGTCAAGACTTTCGAGTCGGTTGTCAGCAAGCTGGACAAGGCCAAGCCGGTCGTTGTATTGGTGCGTCGCGGCGAGATGGCGCAATACGCGGTGATACGCCCTGCACGCTAGAGTCGCGGCTGTTGCCAAGCCAGGAAAACCCCATCCTGTACTCGGGATTGGGGTTTTTTCAGTCTCATCGGTCACCAGACCGAAAAAATTTCTTGATTCATTTCTTGGAATAGATTCCTTTTGAATGTGTGCGCTCGCTCACTTAAAACATCGGCAAGCACGGTTTTGGTTAGAATAGAGGTGGGCGATCAGGGATTACGGGCATATCAGAAGCGAGTTAGTTCACCATTCGGGATGAATGAACAGAACTCACAGGCGCTCCACAGTTCGCCCACATGTTGTCCAAGCCTCCTTCGCTTTAATTGTTAATAAGCTGTGTATAAATTTCATGTTGTTGCCTCGCAACTTCGCTTTGTTGTTGGTTTTTGGGCTGTACGCCGTGCCCTTTTTGCCTACAATGAAGTTCCAGCTATCGCAGTTGCCAAAGATTGTTGGTTCGGGGCGCGTCAATATTCGACGCGCCCTTTTTTCTTGGCTCCCCCTTTTTAATTCAATCACTTGACGCTTCTCGTTGATGAATCACATCAGAAATTTTTCGATCATTGCGCACATTGATCACGGCAAATCCACCTTGGCGGATCGTCTGATTCAGCGTTGTGGTGGCTTGGCTGAACGTGAGATGGAAGCGCAGGTGCTGGACTCGATGGATATCGAGAAAGAGCGTGGGATAACCATCAAGGCGCAGACCGCCGCACTCCAATACAAAGCGCTTGATGGCGTGGTCTACAACCTCAATTTGATCGACACACCCGGCCATGTGGATTTCTCGTATGAGGTGAGTCGCTCCTTGTCCGCTTGCGAAGGTGCACTGCTGGTGGTTGATGCCAGTCAGGGCGTGGAGGCGCAGACGGTTGCCAATTGCTACACCGCTCTCGATCTCGGAGTCGAGGTGGTGCCCGTGCTCAACAAGATGGACCTGCCCAATGCCGATCCAGACAACGCGCGCTCCGAGATTGAGGATGTCATTGGCATCGATGCGAGCCGTGCGATCGCGTGTTCGGCCAAGACCGGAATGGGGATCGAGGAAATTCTTGAGGCCGTGGTCGCCCGCATCCCAGCACCCAAGGGCAACCCCGATGGTCCCCTGCGCGCCATGATCGTCGATAGTTGGTTTGACAGCTACGTCGGCGTGGTCATGCTGGTGCGGGTGGTCGATGGTCGCCTGGCCAAGGGCGAGCGGATCAAGATGATGGCCAGCGGCGCCATGTACAACGCCGACAACCTCGGTGTCTTTACCCCCGCCAACGAGTCGCGTGCGTCCTTGGAGGCTGGTGAAGTTGGCTATGTCATTGCTGGCATTCGCGAGTTGCAGGCCGCCAAGGTGGGCGACACCATCACCCTGATCAAGCCGGGTACGGGCGGTGCGGCCTTTACCGCAACCGAGCCCTTGCCCGGTTTCAAGGAAATTCAGCCGCAGGTATTTGCGGGCCTGTACCCGACCGAAGCCAATCAGTACGAAGGTTTGCGCGACAGTCTGGAGAAACTCAAGCTCAACGATTCATCGCTGCACTACGAGCCGGAAGTGTCACAGGCGCTGGGCTTTGGTTTTCGCTGCGGCTTCCTCGGTTTGCTGCACATGGAAATCGTGCAGGAGCGTCTGGAGCGTGAGTTCGACCAGGATCTGATTACCACCGCCCCGAGCGTGGTGTACCAGGTGGTCAAGTCGGACGGGGAGGTGGTCATGGTCGAGAACCCCTCCAAGATGCCTGAGCAAGGACGCATGGACGAAATCCGTGAGCCCATCGTCACCGTGCATCTGTATATGCCGCAGGACTATGTTGGTTCTGTGATGACGCTGGCCAACCAGAAGCGTGGTGTGCAGATGAACATGGCCTACCACGGCCGACAGGTGATGCTGACCTATGAAATGCCCCTGGCCGAGATCGTGCTCGATTTCTTCGACAAGCTCAAGTCGGTATCCAGGGGCTACGCCTCGATGGACTATGACTTTAAGGAGTACCGTCCCGCCGATGTGGTCAAGGTCGATATCTTGCTCAATGGCGAGCGTGTGGATGCCTTGTCGATCATCGTGCACCGCTCGCAATCGCAGTACCGTGGCCGGGCGGTTGTCTCCAAGATGCGCGAAATCATTTCACGGCAGATGTACGACGTCGCAATCCAGGCTGCCATTGGTGCCAACATCATTGCGCGTGAGACAATCAAGGCGCTGCGCAAGAACGTGATCGCGAAGTGCTACGGCGGCGATATTTCGCGCAAACGCAAGCTGCTGGAGAAGCAGAAAGCGGGCAAAAAGCGCATGAAGCAAATTGGTTCGGTGGAAGTTCCGCAAGAGGCCTTCCTGGCCATTTTGCAGGTGGAGGATTGATGCAGGTCTTGACGTCGTTGGTGCTCGCAGCATTTGTGGCCTATGCGGGGGGCTGGTACCTTGGGATGATTGAAGGCAATTTTGCCTTGCTGCTGTTCCTGGCAACCGTGGTCACGGGGCTCTACTGGCTGGCCGAGCGCTTCTATTTTCTGCCCCAGCGGCAGGCTGCCGCAGTGGCTATCGAGGCCGCGGCGACGCAACGCCAGGCTGAACTGAACAAAATGGGCATTGCCCAGACTGACGTGGACCTGTCGGAGGCCCGCCAGCAGGTGCTGCGTCAGCCTTGGTGGCTGGACTGGACCGCAGGGTTGTTCCCGGTCATCATTGCTGTTTTCTTCCTCAGATCGTTCCTGTTTGAGCCGTTCAAGATTCCGTCGGGATCGATGATTCCTACCTTGTTGATCGGAGACCTGATTCTGGTGAACAAATTTCACTATGGATTGCGCTTACCCGTGGTCCACACCAAGATCACCGACGGCAGTTCGCCGCAGCGTGGTGACGTGATGGTGTTTCGTTACCCACCCAAACCGAGCCAGGACTACATCAAGCGGGTGGTGGGGGTGCCGGGTGATGAAGTGGCCTATACCAACAAGCGCCTGACCATCAATGGCCAGCCAGTGGCGACGACTGCGGTAAGCGATTTTTTTGACGAAGACATGGTGCGCTATTTCAAGCAGTTTGAAGAGACTCTGGGTGACCGCAAGCACCGCCTGCTCAACGACGAGGATCGGCGTGCGGGTTACTCGGAAGCGGAGATCATGAATTTCCCGAATCGTCAAAATTGCCGTTACAGTGTCGAGGGCGCTGTCTGCAAAGTCCCGGCGGGTCACTACTTCATGATGGGCGACAACCGCGATAATTCGCTGGACTCGCGCTATTGGGGGTTTGTGCCGGAGGGGAATATTGTGGGCAAGGCATTCTTTGTCTGGATGAATTTTTCCAGCCTCAAGCGCATCGGTTCGTTCAATTGAAATAGTATGCCGGGTAAGGAGATCAGTATGTCGATTCAAGTCAAGAGCAAGCAGCGAGGCATGTCCTTCCTGGGGCTTCTGTTTGTGGGCGGATTGCTGGCGGTCACCGGTGTGATTGGTGCCCAGATCGTGCCGACTGCAATTGAGTACCAGGCCATTAACAAGGCCGCCAACAAGGCGCGTGAGGGCAATACCGTGGCTGAGGTGCGCGCCATTTTTGACCGGGCCGCGGCGATCGACAATATCGAGTCCGTCAGGGGAAAGACCTTGAAGTGACCAAGAACGGTGACAAGATTGTGGTCAGCTTTGCCTACCAACGTGAAATTCACCTGGCTGGCCCGGGTTATTTGACGTTGAAGTACTCCGGTCGAACCAAGTAGAGTGAACGATGGGCTGATTGCGTTGCAACGGCGGTTGCAACATGAGTTCTCGAACCCGTCTTTGCTGGAGCGGGCCCTCACGCACCGAAGCTTTTCCGCAGATCACAATGAGCGACTGGAGTTCTTGGGGGATTCCGTCCTCAATCTGGCAGTTGCCGATCTGCTTTACCAGCGCTTGAGCGATTTGCCAGAAGGCGACTTGTCCCGCATTCGCGCCAATCTGGTCAAACAAGATACCTTGCATCGCTTGTCGGCCGACCTGGGCTTGCCAGCGGTCATCCGTCTGGGTGAGGGTGAGCTTCGTTCCGGCGGTGAGAGGCGGCCGTCCATTCTTGCCGACGCGCTGGAGGCGGTGATCGGTGCGGTGTACCTCGATGGAGGCTTCGTCGCGGCGCAAGGATTGGTTCAAAGGCTGTTCCATGCGGTCGAAGTCAACCCGACCATGGATGCCATTGGCAAGGACCCCAAGACCGAACTGCAGGAGTGGCTGCAAGGCCGCCGCATGAATTTGCCGTCTTACCGCGTCGTTTCGACACTGGGCGTGGCCCACAAGCAGACTTTCGATGTGGAGTGTGAAATTTCCGAGTTCAATTTGACTGAACGCGGCATCGGCGGCTCCCGTCGCGCTGGTGAACAGGCCGCAGCCGCGGCCATGCTGCAAACACTCAAAGCGAGGGCCAAGCCATGAACACCATATCCGCAGTCACCCAGCCAGATTCCGGCGACGCCGAGGGGCAGGCCAATGTTGAGAGCATGCTCAAAGGGCTGCGGCCCGCTGCCGGGGACGCGGCCAGCCACGAGGGACAGCACTGCGGGCTGGTGGCCATCGTGGGCAAGCCCAATGTGGGGAAGTCCACGCTGCTCAACGCACTGGTTGGACAGAAGATCAGCATCACCTCGCGCAAACCGCAAACCACCCGTCACCGCATCACGGGAATGCGCACCCAGGGCGCCACCCAGTTTGTGTTTGTCGATACGCCGGGTTTTCAGACACGGCACAACAATGCACTGAACCGATCGCTCAACAAGACCGTCAAGGGCGCCGTGGGCGAAGTGGACCTGATCCTGTTCGTGGTGGAAGCGGGTATGTTTAACCAGGCCGATGCCAAGGTCCTGGCTTTGCTGGGCAAAGACATTCCGACCCTGCTGGTCGCCAACAAGCTTGACCAAGTGCACCGTCGTGCCGACATTGCACCCTGGCTGCAGGAGATGCAGCAGCGCCATGCGTTTGCCGAATTCGTGCCGATGTCGGCCAAGAACGCCAAGGACATTGAGCGACTGCTGGGAATCTGCGAGCGATTCCTGCCTGAGCAGGCGTGGTGGTACGCCGAGGACGAGTTGACCGACCGCAGTGAAAAATTCCTGGCCAGCGAAACGGTGCGCGAGAAGCTGTTTCGGTTAACTGGTGACGAGTTGCCGTACACCTCGACGGTGGTGATTGACAAGTTTGAAGAGGAAGCCGGGCGCGGCAAGCAAAAGCGTTTGCTCAAGATCGCCGCCACCATCGTGGTGGAGCGCGACACGCACAAAGCGATGGTGATCGGTGACAAGGGCGAGCGCATCAAGCGTATTGGGACTGAAACGCGGGTTGAGCTGGAAAAGGCATTGGATGCCAAAGTGTTCATCGAGTTGTGGGTCAAGGTCCGCTCAGGCTGGGCCGACGACGAGGCACGGGTGCGCAGCTTTGGATATGAATGAGCACACCCCCCGGCTTGCTCGCTGCGCGTAGCCGCTTTCCTCCTTGCAGGGGGCAACGCCAGTGGCCCGGCAAAGCCGGTTCCACAGTGTTCGCTGGTTTGAATGCACGCAATCATGGCAACAAAAAGAACTACTGATGAACCGGCCTTCGTCCTGCACCGCTACGACTGGAGCGAGTCGAGCCTGATTCTGGAGGTGTTTACCCGCCACCACGGGCGCATGGCGGTGGTGGCCAAGGGTGTCAAGCGACCCAGTTCCAGCTTTCGCCCGATATTGCTGCCCCTGCAACTGCTGAACATCGCCTTTGGCGCAGACGCCGAAATTCGCACCCTGAAGGGCGCGGAGTGGATGGGCGGCCATGTCATGCCCTCTGGCGACGCCTTGCTGTCGGGCTACTACCTCAACGAACTGCTCATGACCTTGCTGGCCCGAGATGACCCGCACCCTCGGCTGTTTGACATCTATGCCGGTGCGGTTGAGGTGCTCGCGTCGGCGCATGGGGAGGCTCTGCAACCCACATTGCGGGCGTTTGAACTACTGCTGTTGCGCGAGATCGGCCTGCTGCCCATGCTCGACGCCCAGACCATGACCCTGATGGAGCTCGATGCATCCAAACGCTACGGTTTGGTCCCCGAGGGAGGACTGCAGCAGATCCAAGGCGATGATCGCACCAGCCTCACCGGCGCACAGTGGCTGCGGTTGCAGCAGGCGATTGCCCCGGCGGCACCCTTCGTAGCCACCTTGCGCGCGTGTGCTGAGGTTCTGCCAGAACTCAAGGCTCAATTGCGTGGCCTGCTCAATTACCATTGCGGGGTTGGCACGCTGCGCACGCGGCAGATGATGATTGACCTGCAAACCCTTTGATCGAGATTCAGGCCCATGACTTACCCCCCTACTGCACTGTCGGTCAACCTCAATAAAGTGGCGCTGGTGCGCAATACCCGGCATCTCGGCATCCCCAGCGTCACGCGGGCTGCCACCTTGTGTCTGCAGGCTGGCGCCAACGGCATCACGGTGCATCCGCGGCCGGATGAGCGCCATATTCGCGCCGGTGATGTGCATGACTTGGCTGCCTTGATGCAGGCATGGCCAGATCGCGAGTTCAATATCGAGGGCAATCCGTTTCAGAACTTGATGGATTTTGTGCAGGCGCTGCGCGGGCAGGGCCTGCCGCTTCATCAATGCACCTTTGTGCCGGATTCCGAGGGGCAGTTCACCAGCGACCATGGCTGGAACTTGGCGCATGACGGGCCGCGCCTGCGCGGCCTGATCGCCCAGGCGCAGGCACTGGGCGTGCGGGTCAGCCTGTTCATGGATGCCGATGCCGGTAGCGTCGCTGGCGCGCGCGAGGTGGGCGCCGACCGGGTCGAGCTCTATACCGAACCCTATGCCGCCGCGTGGGGTACGCCGCGCCAGGCTGACCAACTGGCACGCTTTGCCCACGCGGCTCGCGCAGCGCAGGCAGCGGGCCTGGGGGTCAACGCGGGACATGACCTCAATCGAGACAACCTGACAGAGTTTCTGAAGCAGGTGCCTGGCGTCCAGGAGGTATCGATTGGGCACGCGCTGATCGGCGATGCGCTGGAAATGGGCTATGCCGCCACAGTCAAGGACTATTTGCGCTGCATTCGTGAGGCCAGCGCCTGAGCCGACCATGATCTACGGAATTGGCACCGACATCTGCGATGTGCGCCGTATTCGCGCCAGTCTGGAGCGTCATGGCGACCGCTTCGCGCTGCGAATTCTGGGCGACACGGAAATGGCCACCTGGCGCGCGCGCAGCCAGCGCTGGCCCGAGCGCGGTGTTCGTTACCTGGCCACGCGCTTCAGTGCCAAGGAAGCATTCAGCAAAGCGATCGGCCTGGGCATGCGCATGCCCATGAGCTGGCGCTTGTGCGAAATCGACAAGCTTGCCAGTGGCCAGCCGACCGTGGTGTTGCATGGCGTGCTCAAAGAGTGGTTTGATACCCGCGCCCTGCGTGCGCACATCACCGTCAGCGATGAGACGGACTATGCCACCAGCTTCTGCGTGGTGGAGCAAATCACGCCACAATCATTGTCCAGCAACAGTTCAATGCTATAGATATTGTAGCTATCGGCATCACTCCAACGTCTGAAGAAAGCCCACATGAGTCAACATGCTCCCCTTATCATCGACATCGCAGGCACCCTTCTGAGCGATGCCGACCGTCAACGCCTGGCGCATCCGCTGGTCGGTGGATTGATCTTGTTTGCCCGCAATTGGCACAACCGCGCGCAATTGACGGCCTTGTGCCGAGACATCAAGGCGGTGAGGAATGATCTGTTGATCTGTGTGGATCACGAGGGCGGCCGTGTCCAGCGCTTCAAGACCGGCGGTTTCACCCATTTGCCGCCGATGCGCGCGCTCGGTGAGATGTGGTTGCGCGACGATGCCACCGGACAGGGTAGTGGCGCACTGCGCGCCACAAACTCGGCCACCGCGTGCGGCTACGTCCTGGGCGCCGAATTGCGTGCTTGTGGTGTGGATTTGAGCTTCACACCGGTGTTGGACCTGGATTTTGGACAGAGTTCGGTGATCGGAGACCGCGCGTTTGGGCGGGATCCGCGCGTTGTCAGCCTGCTGGCCAAGAGCCTCATGCACGGGCTGCTGCAGAGTGGCATGGCAAATTGTGGCAAGCACTTCCCGGGGCACGGCTTTGTCAGGGCTGATTCGCACACGGACATTCCAGTCGACCGGCGCAGCCTGAAGGCGATCCTGGCTGACGATGCCGCGCCGTATCGCTGGCTCAGCACCACACTGACCAGTGTCATGCCCGCGCACGTGATCTACCCCAAGGTGGATCACCTGCCAGCCGGCTTCTCCGCCAGATGGCTGCAGGATATTCTGCGTGGAAAGTTGGATTTCGGGGGTCTCGTCTTCAGCGATGACCTGTCAATGGCGGGTGCCCGCCAGCTCAACGGCCACGAGATCAGCTACCCGGACGCTGCCGTGATGGCACTCACTGCGGGCTGCGACATGGTGTTGCTGTGCAACCAGAGTCTCGATCAGAGTGAGGTTCTGGATGATTTGATTGATGGCCTGAGTGAAGCACAGCTCAAAGGCCACTGGCGGCCGTCTGATGCCAGTGAAGAGCGCCGCCTGGCCTTGTTGCCGACGGCCAGGGCACTTGATTGGGACGCGTTGATGGTGCAGGCCGCGTACATGCATGCTCTGAGCCTGCTTCCCTGAGTCGGACCGCCATCATCCGCAAACGAACACACCCGCCGAAGCGGGTGTGTCGTGATCAGTAGCGTACTATTTCTTGGCAGCGCTGGCGGCGCTGGCCGCAGGCTTGGCTGCTTCGGCCTTGGCGCCCTTCTTGTCATCCTTGGCCTTTGCGGCCGCTTCCTTTTTCGCTTTGGCTTCGTCGGCCTTCTTCTGCTTTTCTTCGGCTTTGGCTTTCTTGTCGGCCTCTTTTTTCGCCTTGGCTTCGGCCTTGGGGTCTTTCTTCTCTTCCTTTACCGCCGGTGCAGTAGCTGCTGCAGGTGTGGGGGCCGCTGGCGCAGCGGCGGCGGGCTTCGCATCGGCCTTCTTTTCTTCGGTCTTGGCGGCGGGCTTCTCATCCTTCTTCGCTGCGGGTGCCGCTGTGCCGCCCTTGAAACCGGCACCGTTGACGGTCAGGCCTTCGGCGGAAAACTTGGCGGCATTGCCTTCGCCGACACCTTTGACGCGTTCAATGAAGTCGTTCCAGTCCTTGAAATTGCCCTTCTTGCGCTCGTCCAGAATCTTGCTGGATATGGACGGACCAATTCCCTTGACGCCGTCGAGGTCAGCGGCGCTGGCCTTGTTCACGTCAACGGCGGCAAAGGCGGCTGCTGCGTACAGCATGGCCAGCAAGGCGAGAATTTTCTTCAGCATGGAACTACTCCTGGTGGTTGGGGAAACTGTGCAGACCTTCAACGATCGACCAATCACTCGCGTTGACGGCGTAGGGGAAAACGCCAAGCGCGCGGTGCCGCCCGCGCCTACGCTTTGTGTGCCAGAGCGTGAACATACTGGCTGACGCCGCTTTGCACATCGGCAAAGACATGGTCACAGCCGGTGGCACGCAAGGCGGTCAAATCGGCTTGGGTGTAGCACTGGTACTTGCCGCGCAAGGCATCGGGGAACGGGATGTATTCGAGCAGGCCCTGCTCGTGCATGTCGGCAAGGGTCAGCGCCGGATCGCCTTGCAGGCTGCGCAGTGAGTTGACTACGGACATGGCAACGTCATTGAACGGTTGTGCGCGCCCGCTACCCAGGTTGACGATGCCCGATCTGTCCGGGTGATCGAAGAACCACAGGTTGACCGCAACGACGTCGTCGACGAACACGAAGTCGCGCATTTGGCCGCCAGCCGCATAGTTGCCATACTCACCAAAGAGTTTGACGCGCCCCTCGGCGCGAAACTGGTTGAACTGGTGGTAGGCGACGCTGGCCATGCGACCCTTGTGCTGCTCACGCGGTCCATAGACATTAAAGTACCTAAAACCCACCACCTGCTGAGTCTTGCCGTCCATCGCACGCTGAAAGCGCACGCCACATTCCCGGCGCATGCGCTGATCGAACAACAGCTTGGAGTAGCCGTAGACGTTGAGCGGATGCTCGAACGCCGGCTCCTCCCGAAAGCTCTGCGAGCCACCATAGGTAGCGGCGCTGGACGCATACAGCAGTCGGGCACCTCGCTTCTGGCAGGCAAAGAACAACTGGCACGAGGTCGTGTAGTTGTTGTCCATCATGTACTTGCCATCGGTTTCCATGGTGTCGCTGCAGGCGCCTTCATGAAATACCGCCTCCACTTGACCATAGGAGCCACTGGTAAACAGGTCATAGAAGACTTCGGCATCCACATAATCAGCAATCTGCAGATCCGCCAGATTGCGAAACTTGTCGCCCTGCGTCAGATCGTCCACTGCAATGATGTCGTGGATCCCGCGGGCGTTGAGCCCCTTGATCAGGTTGCTGCCAATGAAGCCGGCCGCACCGGTAACCACCACTCGCGTCATGCCATCAACTCCTCGTAGGACACCGTGGCGGTGCCAAATTTGCCGACCACCACGCCACCGGCCCGGTTGGCCCAGGGCAGGGCGTCGCGAAAGCTCAGGCCGGCGGCCACCAGCGCCGCCATGGTGGCAATCACGGTGTCGCCAGCACCGGTGACATCGAAAACTTCTCGGGCATGGGCTTCTACGTGGAGCTGCCCGTCGCCGTCAAACAGGGTCATTCCTTCTTCGCTGCGCGTCAACAGCACGGCGTCGAGTCCCAGCTTGGTTCTCAGGTTGTGAGCCCGGGTGCACAGATCGGCTTCGTCATCCCAGGCGCCGACCACTTGCTGAAGCTCGGCGCGGTTAGGGGTGATGATGCTGGCGTTCTGGTAGCGAGAATAGTCGCTGCCCTTTGGGTCGACCAGAACCAGTTTGCCGGCCGCGCGGGCTCGGGCAATCATGTCGCCCACATGCGCCAGTCCGCCCTTGCCATAGTCGGAGAACAGCACCGCCCGGTGGGTTGGCAACAAGCTGACGAAGCTTGCGGTCTGCGAGGCCAGCACTTCGGTCTTGGGCGTGTTCTCGAAGTCCAGGCGCAGCAATTGCTGTTGGCGGCCGATGACACGAAGCTTGACCGTGGTCTTCAAGGCGGCGTCACGCCCAAAGTGCGTGTGGATACCCGTGCTGGCCAGCAGAGCCTCCAGCTTGTGGCTCGCCTCATCGTCGCCAACCACCGTCAGCAGCGAGGCCTGCGCGCCGAGCGTGACCACGTTGTAGGCCACATTGGCGGCGCCACCGCCGCGTTCTTCCTCGCGTGTGATACGCACCACCGGCACCGGTGCTTCAGGCGAGATGCGGTCGACTGCGCCGTACCAGTATCGGTCCAGCATCACATCGCCGACGACCAGCACCTGGGCGCGGGCCATTTGTTCTTTGGAGGGGTTCATCATCAGCTTCTACTTCAGTTGCTCCGCACGCATGGCGCGCAGCCGGGGGGTGAGCGTCATCCTATAGCTCTTCGACCCGTTTGGCGGGATAGCTGTCCCAGGTTTGGCATCCGGGGCACTGCCAGAAGTGCTGCTTGGCTTCAAATCCACAGGCGGCGCAGCGGTAGCGCGACAGCGGTTTGACAGCGTGATCGAGGGCCTTCTGCACCAGCGGATGGAACTGTTCGTGTTCAAGCTTTTCCCCTTCGATCCACTTGGCCGCAGCGATCAGTGAAGGCTCACGCTCCAGGTGGCGCACGTACCAGTCCCGACCAGATGGCGTCGTGCTGGCGTTGGCGGCTTCAAGCGCAACGACGGCGTCCAGCACGTCCAGCGATGGTGACTGGTCGTAACTGACCTGGAGTCGGGCCATGGCCTGCGTGGTCGCGCCGCACGCCAGTGCCGCCTTGGCCAGGCTGGCGGCAAGCAGCGGGGCCGCAGCCGGTGCGGACTCAAGTGTTTGTGACAGGATCGAATAGGCTGGTGCCGCCTGCTGTGAAGCCAGCAGCAGCGTGGCCAGTTCCAGACCAGCGCGTGGCGCGCCGGGGGCGATCGCGATGGCTTCGCGCAGCAAGTCCTGGGCCTGCTGCGGCTTATGGGCGGCGACACAGGTGCTGGCCTGTTCGCACAGGTAGTGGGCCAGGCGGGTTGAGAAGTTGCCCTGCTTGGACTGCTCAAGCTTGTGCGCAATCTGGGCTGCGCTGGCCCAGTCGCGGCTGCGTTCGTAGTTGGCCAGCAAGGCCAGGCGGGCCTCGACCTCAAAGCTGGTGCCCTCGAGCTTGAGCAGTGCTTCTTCGGCCCGGTCGAGCAAACCGGCCTTAAGGTAGTCCAGAGCCAGAGCGTGCTGGGCACGATGACGATCGGTTGTTGGCAAGTCACCGCGGGAAAGCAAGTGCTGATGAACGCGGACTGCCCGTTCGTATTCGCCCCGGCGTCGGAACAGGTTCCCCAAGGCAAAGTGCAGCTCCGAGGTGTCAGGGTCGTTCTGTACGGCCTCGATGAAGGCGTCGATGGCCTGGTCCTGTTGCTCGTTGAGCAGAAAGTTCAAGCCCTTGAAGTACGCCTTCGGAGCCTGCCGGTTCTCGATGCGCAACTGGCGCAGGTCCAGCCGCGAGGCCAGCCAACCCAGGACGAAGGCCAGGGGCAGCCCCATCAGCAGCCAGCTGAGGTCAAAATCCATGCGGGCTCGCCGAAGGTTTGGTTGGGAGCGGGGTTGGACTACCGGCGTTGGCAAGCTCGGCGCGTGAGCGGTTTCTGTGTTTCCACCAGCGCGGCACCATGACCAGCACACCCAGGGTAACGCCCAGAGTCAAGGCCGCCAGCACGATCAACACTTGCGGTGCGCGCCACTGCGTTCCAAAGAAGAAGTGCACGCTGGCCTCATGCTGGTTGTTCAATGCGAACGCGAGCAGCGTAAAAAAAATGGCTGCTTTAAGTATCCACTTAAACAGCCACAGTAGGTGTTTCATCAATCTTCCCAGTGACGGGTTGATTCTACCGAAGGGATCACGCGTTGCAGATACTCGTGATCACGAGGATCCAGCCTTGGCTTGCATCTGCGCGGTGCGCTGATCCACGGCTTCACGCAAGGCTTTGCCGGGCTTGAAGTGCGGCACGCGCTTTTCGGGAATGGCGACGCTTTCGCCACTGCGTGGGTTGCGTCCAATGCGTGGTGGGCGGTGGTTGATCGAAAAACTGCCAAAACCACGAATCTCGATCCGGTGCCCGCGAACCAGCGCGTCGTTCATCGCGTCAAGGATCGCCTTGACGGCGAATTCAGCATCGCGGTGGGTCAGTTGACCAAACCTTGCGGCCAGTTCTTCAACCAGATCGGAGCGTGTCATGGGAATGTGTGCAGTCAGACTCAATCACCGTGGCAGGGTACCCCTGGCCTCACGCTGCCATCGGCGCGGCCATCATCCAGAACCAAAATTCTGGACGTTGGCGTACCAATGGCGGCATGGGTTTCAGGGCGTGGCAGCTATCAGGAGTTGTTGTCCAGCTTGGCGCGCAACAAAGCGCCGAGGCTGGTGGTACCGGCGTTTTCGCGCGCGGACTGCTGGCTCAGGGTTTGCATGGCTTCATTCTGGTCAGCCATGTCCTTGGCCTTGATCGACAACTGGATGTTGCGGGTCTTGCGGTCAATGTTGACCACCACCGCCGTGACTTCGTCGCCTTCCTTGAGCACGTTGCGGGCATCTTCGACGCGGTCACGCGAGATTTCGCTGGCGCGCAGGTAGCCGATGATGTCTTCACCCAGGTCAATTTCAGCGCCCTTGGCGTCAACCGTCTTGACCTTGCCGGTCACAGTCTGGCCCTTGTCGTTGACCGACACAAAGGTGGTGAAGGGATCGGAGTCCAGTTGCTTGATGCCCAGCGAGATGCGCTCGCGGTCCACGTCCACGGCCAGCACGATGGCTTCAACATCCTGGCCCTTCTTGTAGTTGCGAACGGCAGCTTCGCCGGGTTCGTTCCAGGACAGGTCTGACAGGTGCACCAGGCCGTCGATACCGGCCGCCAGACCGACGAACACGCCGAAGTCGGTGATGGATTTGATCGGGCCCTTGACGCGGTCGCCGCGCTTGGTGTTTTGTGCGAACTCTTGCCATGGGTTGGCCTTGCACTGCTTCATGCCCAGGGAGATGCGGCGCTTGTCTTCGTCGATTTCCAGAACCATGACTTCGACTTCGTCACCCAGGGCAACGATCTTGGAAGGAGCAACGTTCTTGTTGGTCCAGTCCATTTCGGACACGTGCACCAAGCCTTCGATGCCGGGTTCGAGTTCCACAAACGCGCCGTAGTCGGCGATGTTGGTGATCTTGCCGAACATGCGGGTACCTTGCGGGTAGCGGCGGTTCACGCCCATCCAGGGATCGTCGCCCATTTGCTTCAGACCCAGCGAGACACGGTTCTTTTCGGTGTCGAACTTGAGAATCTTGGCGGTGATTTCTTGACCAGCGGTCACCACTTCGGATGGGTGACGCACGCGACGCCAGGCCATGTCGGTGATGTGCAGCAGGCCGTCGATGCCGCCCAGGTCCACGAACGCACCGTATTCGGTGATGTTCTTGACCACGCCTTGCACGATGGAGCCTTCCTTGAGCGTGTTCATCAGCTTGGCGCGTTCTTCGCCCATGCTGGCCTCGACCACGGCACGGCGTGACAGCACGACGTTATTGCGCTTGCGATCAAGCTTGATGACCTTGAACTCCAGGGTCTTGTTTTCGTACGGAGAGAGGTCTTTGGTCGGACGGGTGTCAACCAGCGAGCCGGGCAGGAAGGCGCGGATGCCATTGACCAGCACGGTCAGACCACCCTTGACTTTGCCGCTGGTGGTGCCGGTGACGAATTCGCCGGTTTCCAGCGCCTTTTCCAGGCTCATCCAAGAGGCCAGTCGCTTGGCGGTGTCGCGCGACAGGATGGTGTCGCCGTAGCCGTTTTCGATGGAGCCAATGGCCACCGAGACGAAGTCACCAACCTGGACTTCGATTTCGCCCTTGTCGCTCTTGAACTCTTCAAGCGGGACATAGGCCTCGGACTTGAGGCCGGCATTGACCACGACAAAGCTGTGTTCGATACGAACGACTTCAGCGGTGATCACTTCACCTGGACGCATTTCGGTGCGCGTCAGGGATTCTTCAAACAGGGCGGCAAAAGATTCAGACATTTTCTAGATGCGGCATGAACCGCGGGTTAACTCGCGGTGCTTGCCGCGGTGTAAGTTTTGAACCACACAACCAGTGCACCTGTCGGCGCGAGAGGAGTCGCGTGGGCCTTGTACGGGCTAGCAGCCCGTGCTGTCACCAGTCGCTCAGTGGGCACCGAACGGCTGTTTGTCCTGCCACCAGCGCAACACCAAATCGGCCGATTCCTCAATCGACAGATCCGAGTTGTCCAGCAACCGGGCATCCTGTGCTGGTTTGAGAGGTGACGCGATGCGGGACGAATCCCGTGCATCACGCGCCTCCAGATCAGCACGAAGAGATGGGAGTGTAGCTGAAATTCCCTTTGAAATCAACTGCTTATGACGCCGCTGCGCGCGCCGTTCGGCGCTGGCCGTCAAATACACCTTGAGCCTGGCGTCTGGGAAGATCACCGTGCCCATGTCTCGTCCGTCGGCGACCAGTCCTGGCAGTTGCCGAAAGCCGTGTTGCAGGTCGATCAAGGCCTGGCGCACCAGGGGCAGCGCCGAGACGCGCGACGCATTCATCCCTGCCTCTTCGGTGCGGATGGCCTCGCTCACATCCTCGTCGTCCAACCACACGCGTCCTTGCTCAAAGCGAATGTGCAGCCGGCTGACGCGCTCTGCGATGGCTTGCTCGCCGGCGGCATCGAGGCTCAGGCCGGCGCGCGTGGCCGATAAAGCCGTGATCCGGTACAGCGAGCCGGAGTCCAGAAAATGGTAGCCCAACCGTCGGGCCAGCATGACTGCCAAGGTACCTTTGCCGGATGCAGTGGGACCATCGACGCACAGCACCGGGATGTCGGACTCGGCGGTGGTGCTGACCGAGAACAGGGTTTCGAAATAGTCAGGAAAAGTCTTGCCCACACACTTCGGGTCTTCAATCCGCACCGCCAGACGCGCCGGGTTGAAGGCGGCCAGGGCAAAACACATGGCGACGCGGTGGTCGTCGTAGGTGTGAATACTGCCGGTGCGCCAGGAAGCCGTGCTGGCGGGCGGTGTCACGCTGAGAAAATCCGCTCCCTCTTGCACGATCGCCCCAAACTTGCGCAACTCGGTGGCCATGGCGGCAATGCGGTCGGTTTCCTTGACGCGCCAGCTCGCGATGTTGCGCAAGGTGGTGGTCCCCTGGGCAAAGAGGGCCATCACCGCCAAAGTCATGGCCGCGTCAGGGATGTGGTTGCAGTCCAGGTCAATGGCTTTGAGTGGCCAAGACTCGCGTTTGACCTTCAGCCAGTTCGGACCGCTTTCAACCCGCGCGCCCATTTGGCGCGCAGCGTCGATGAAACGGATATCCCCCTGGATCGAGTTGGCGCCGACGCCCTCGATGCGGACCCCACCGTGCTCGCCCGAGCCGCCCGCGATGGCGCCCAAGGCGATGAAGTAGCTCGCTGACGACGCGTCTGCCTCCACTGCCAAGGTGCCAGGCGACCGTAAGCGGCTGCCTCCAGGAATGGTGAACCGCCGCCAACCGTCACGCACCACCTCGACGCCGAAGCGAGACAGAAGGTTCAGCGTGATCTCGATGTAGGGCCTGGAGATGAGCTCGCCCACAACCTCGATGATGATGTCTTTCTTGGCCACCAGTGGCAGCGCCATCAGCAAAGCCGTGAGGAATTGGCTGGAGACATCTCCGCGCACCTGAATTGGCTCGTCCAGGCGCAGGTGCGGTGTCTTGATGCGTAGCGGCGGGTAGCCTTGTTTGTCGAGGTACTCGATGTCGCAGCCCAGTTGCCGCAGCGCATCGACCAGGTCGCCAATTGGCCGCTCGTGCATTCGGGGTACGCCGCGCAGTTCATAGTTGCCGCCCAGCACGGCCAGTGCGGCGGTCAAGGGGCGGATGGCGGTGCCGGCGTTGCCCATGAACAAACTGGCGGCCTGGACGCTCAAAGTGCCGTCCAGACCATCGATCAGGACGGTGGAGCCCTTTTCACGCACGCCACAGCCCAACTGACGCAAGGCCGCCAGCATGACGCGCGTGTCGTCAGAGTCCAGCACATCGTGCAGCGCGGTGGTGCCCTGACACAGTGCCGAGAGCAGCAGCGCGCGATTGGAAATGCTTTTTGAACCTGGCAGGACGACCGTGCCGCCCGCAGCCGTCAGCGGCGGGAGGTCAATGTACTTGGTGTCAAACATTACTTGTTGATCTTCGACATGCTCCAATGCGCCCGGGTGACGCTGGCCTGCTCGATCAAACCCTCCAGTGCCTCGCCATTGCCGCTGGAGATCATCACTTCGAGCGCGTGCAGGTTGCGCTGGAATATCTTGGACTGCGCGAGCAACTCTTCGCGATTGGAAATCAGGATGTCACGCCAAACCTTGGGGTCGCTGGCCGCAATGCGGGTGCAATCCCGAAAGCCCGGTCCGGCCAGCGACAGGAAATCCTGTCCGTGCTTTTGCCCGGAAATGGCATTCATCAAGGCAAACGAAATCAGATGAGGCAGGTGGCTGACCGCGGCGAAGGCTGCATCATGGGATTCGGGCGACATCTTGACCACGCGGCAGCCCAGACCGGTCCACAAGTCAACCGCCTTTTGCAGTTGAATGGTCAAGGTCCGTTCGATTGGCGTCAGGATCACTTGCTTACCCGCGTACAGGTCGGCGTCCGCATGTTCCACGCCGGACACCTCGCGCCCCGCGATCGGGTGGGCGGGCACGAACGAGCCGATCTGTTCGCGCAAGGCGCGTCGACCGGAGTCAATCACATCACGCTTGGTCGAGCCAACGTCCATGACCAACATCTGCGGCGTCACCAGGTGTTTGATAGCCTTGAACGTGGCTTCGGTTGCCGCCACGGGCACCGCGATCAGCACGATGTCAGCGCCAGAGACGGCCAGCAGGGCTGAGGGGGCCTCGACATCGATCACCCCCATTTGGCGCGCCTTCTCGGTTGTGGAGGGCGACTTGCTGTAGCCCACGACACGCTTGACCAAGCCCGCCTTCTTCATGGCGAGCGCAAACGATCCGCCCATCAGGCCGCAGCCAATCAGTCCAAGTTGCTCAAACATCCTGCTTCCTTGTAGGCATAGTGATCATGCGGTGACCGGATAGGTGCCCAGCATTTTGTAGAACGCGCAAAGCCCCTGCAAGTCCTTCAGGGCTGAGGCAACATGCGGCTGGGACGGGTGGCCCTGAACGTCAATGTAAAAATAGTACTCCCATTGCCCCGAGCGGGCTGGTCGAGACTCGAACCGGCTCATGGACACGCCATGCGTCTTGAGCGGTACCAACAAGTCGTGCACCGCGCCGGGGCGATTCGGTACCGACACAATCAGGCTGGTGCAGTCATTGCCGGAGGCAGGTGGCATGGGCATGGTCTGCGGCAGGCACACGACGGCAAACCGGGTGCGGTTGAAGACGTCGTCTTGAATCGCGTGCGTGACGATGTGCAGGCCGAACTCGCTGGCGGCGCGTTCGCTGGCAATGGCCGCCCAGGCCGGGTTGCTGGCCGCCAGACGGGCACCTTCGGCATTGCTCGACGCGGCGCGCCGGTCGGCGTCGGGCAGGTGTGTATTGAGCCAGCCCTGACACTGGGCCAAGGCCTGCGGGTGCGCGAAGACCGCCTCGATGCCTTCGAGCGAGTCAAGCTTGCGCAGCAGGTTGTGGCGCACCAGCAGGCTGGTCTCTCCCACGATGTGCAAGGGTGAGTTCAGCAGCAAATCGAGCGATCGCGAGATCACCCCTTCGGTTGAATTCTCGATCGGCACCACCCCGAATTCAGCGCTGCCCGCGGCGGTGGTGCGAAACACCTCGTCGATCGTGGCGCAGGGCAGGCGATCAATGCTGGAGCCGAAGAACTGCAGCGCGGCCTGCTCGGTGAAAGTGCCGGTTGGACCGAGGAAGGCGACCCGCTGCGGTGCCTCCAGGGCGCGACAGGCCGACATGATTTCACGCCAAATGGTGGCAACGCTGTTGTCCTTCAGCGGGCCGGGGTTGCCCTCTTGCAGATTCTGGATGACCTGGGCTTCGCGTTCTGGTCGAAACGCTGGCGAACCCTCAAGCCGTTTAATCTCGCCCACGTCCTGCGCCAGACTGGCTCGCGCGTTGAGCAGGGCCAGGAGCTCCTGATCGAGGGAGTCGATTGCTACGCGCAGGTCGGCCAGGGTCTTGCTCATGTTTGAATTGTGTTGCTACTGTCTGCTCGATCATGATGGGGCACGGCCGTCGCCGACTGCCCACCAGCGCTCATTATCGACGCTGAAACGACCTCCGACCCTGAGCGGTCGGACCGACCTGCTAGCTATTGCATAGCGTCAGGTATTGTCACCGTCTTCTTCCTCCGCGGTGGCCTCGCCGTCGGCCGGGTTGGCATCATTTTCCACGATGCGCTGCAGCCCGCTGAGTTTGGAGCCCTCGTCCAACCCGATCAAGGTCACGCCCTGCGTGGCGCGTCCGAGCTCGCGAATTTCGCTCACTCTGGTTCGCACCAACACGCCCTTGTCGGTGATCAGCATGATTTCGTCATCGGCATGAACCAGGGTGGCGGCCACGACCTTGCCGTTGCGCTCGGACTGGGTGATGGCGATCATGCCCTTGGTGCCGCGCCCATGGCGCGTGTACTCGGTGATGCTGGTGCGTTTGCCGTAGCCGTTTTCGGTGGCGCACAACACGCTCGTGCGTGTTGTTTCCGTTTCTTGGGCGATTTGTTGGTCGTCCGGGGCTACCAGCATGGCGATCACGCTTTGACCGTCTTCGAGCGTCATGCCGCGTACGCCGCGCGCCTGCCGACCCAGGGGACGCACGTCGTTTTCGTCGAATCGCACCGCCTTGCCACCGTCACTGAACAGCATGACGTCGTGTTGGCCGTCGGTCAGAGCCGCGCCGATGAGGTAGTCGCCATCGTCCAGGTTGACGGCAATGATGCCGCCCTTGCGGGGGTTGTTGAATTCGTCCAGCGCAGTCTTCTTGACCGTTCCCATGCTGGTTGCCATGAACACATATTGGTCGGCCGGAAAGCTGCGTTTGTCACCGGTCAGTGGCAACACGACGTTGATCTTTTCACCATCCTGCAGCGGAAACATGTTGACAATCGGGCGCCCACGCGAGCCGCGCGAGCCCTGTGGCACTTCCCAGACTTTCAGCCAGTACAGACGACCGCGGTTGCTGAAGCACAAGATGTAGTCGTGCGTGTTGGCGATGAAGAGCTGATCGACCCAATCGTCTTCCTTGGTGGCCGTGGCCTGCTTGCCCCGGCCGCCGCGCTTCTGCGCCCGGTACTCGCTCAAGGGCTGGCTCTTGATGTAGCCACTGTGTGACAGCGTGACCACCATGTCGGTGGGCGTGATCAAGTCTTCGGTGGAGAGGTCGAACGAGCTGTGCTCCACCAGGCTGCGCCGCGCACCCTTTTTGGTCTGACCAAATTCGGTCTTGATCACCGAGAGCTCGTCGCTGATGATGGTGGACACCCGCTCGGCTTTGGCCAGGATGTCCAGCAGGTCTTCAATCTCGGCCATTACCTCTTTGTATTCGGCGACGATCTTGTCCTGCTCCAGCCCGGTCAGACGTTGCAGGCGCATTTGCAGGATTTCCTGCGCTTGGGTCTCCGACAGGCGGTACAGGCCATCGCTACCCATACCCAAGGACTTCTCCAGGCCATCCGGGCGGTAGTCGTCGGCGTTGATGACGCCGCCATCGGCCCGTGTACGGGTCAACATCTCGCGCACCAGCCTGCTGTCCCAAGGTTTGGCCATCAGCTCGACCTTGGCCACCGGCGGCGTCGGGGCGTTGCGGATGATGGCAATGAAGTCATCGATATTGGCCAGGGCCACAGCCAGGCCTTCGAGCACATGACCGCGTTCCCGCGCTTTGCGCAAGTTGAACACGGTGCGCCGCGTCACCACTTCGCGGCGGTGCTGCAGGAAGACCTCTATCAGGTCCTTTAAGTTGCACAACTTGGGTTGGCCGTCCACCAGGGCCACCATGTTCATGCCAAAGGTGTCCTGCAACTGGGTCTGCTTGTACAGATTGTTAAGCACCACTTCGGGTACTTCGCCGCGCTTGAGCTCGATCACCAGGCGCATGCCGGACTTGTCCGACTCGTCCTGGATGTGGCTGATGCCTTCTATCTTTTTCTCGTGCACCAACTCGGCCATGCGTTCCTGCAGCGTCTTCTTGTTGACCTGGTAGGGCAATTCGTCAACGATGATGGCCTGGCGTTGACCCTTGTCGATGTCCTCGAAGTGGCACTTCGCGCGCATCACCACCTTGCCGCGCCCGGTGCGGTAACCATCCTTGACGCCGTTGATGCCGTAAATGATGCCGGCAGTGGGGAAGTCTGGCGCCGGCACGATCTCCATCAGTTCGTCAATCGTGGCCGCCGGGTTGCGCAGCAGGTGCAGGCAGGCGTCCACCACTTCGTTGAGGTTGTGCGGCGGAATGTTGGTGGCCATACCCACGGCAATACCGCCGGAACCGTTGACCAGCAGATTGGGCAGCCGGGTTGGCATGACCAATGGTTCTTTTTCGGAGCCATCGTAGTTGGGGCCGAAATCAACCGTTTCCTTGTCCAGATCGGCCAGCAATTCGTGGGCGATCTTGGCCAGACGGATTTCGGTGTAACGCATGGCGGCGGCGTTGTCGCCATCGACCGAACCGAAGTTGCCCTGGCCATCGACCAGCATGTGGCGCATGGAGAAATCCTGCGCCATGCGCACGATGGTGTCGTAGACCGACTGGTCGCCGTGCGGGTGGTATTTACCAATGACGTCACCGACGATACGGGCCGATTTCTTGTAGGCTTTATTCCAGTCGTTGCTGAGTTCGTGCATCGCGAACAGCACGCGGCGGTGCACCGGCTTCAAGCCATCACGCGCATCGGGCAGGGCGCGCCCGACAATCACACTCATGGCGTAGTCGAGGTAACTCCGGCGCATTTCCTCTTCAAGACTGATGGGCAGGGTTTCTTTGGCGAACTGAGTCATGAAGGAGGCTTTGAGCGGCGGGTGGAGTCCGATTTTACGGGCAAGGGGTTGTCGCGGGTTCGCAACACTTGCTTGCAAATGCTGATTTCAGCGTCCCAAGCGTGTCGGGACAGTGGCAGGGGCAGTTACATGCTGTGGCACAATGACCCGAACGTTTTAGGTGATAGGCATTTAGAGCGTCCCAACATTCGCCGCGCTGCTGCGGCTTTTTCCCCAACGAGGAGAACCATGAAGAAACTGAACAAAGTGGCATTGGTGATTGCTACCGCAGCGCTGGCTACCGCAGCGGGTGCCCAGTCTATTGATAACTGGCGCGCGGCCGATGGCACAGTCTGGAAAAACGGAACCAACGAACTGTGCTGGCGCAATAACTTCTGGACCCCTGCCACGGCGGCCCCTGGTTGCGACGGCGCCATTGCGGCACCGAAGGCAGCACCAGCCCCGGCTGCAGCACCCGCCATGGCGCCTGCGCCTGGCGCCACGCCAGCGCCTGCACCGGCACCTGCAAAGCCCACTCCTCCGCCACCCGCCGCGACCAAAGTAACCTACGCTGCCGACGCTTTCTTTGACACCGGCAAGTTCGTACTCAAGCCTGAAGGCAAGGCCAAGCTCGATGATTTGGCCGGTAAGGTCAAGGGCATCAATCTGGAAGTCATCATTGCCGTGGGTCACACCGACTCCGTGGGTGGCGATGCTTACAACCAGAAGCTGTCGGTCAACCGTGCTGAAGCGGTCAAGGCTTATCTGGTGTCCAAGGGCATCGAAAAGAACCGCGTCTACACTGAAGGCAAGGGCGAGAAGCAGCCCGTTGCCGACAACAAGACCAAGGAAGGCAAGGCCAAGAACCGCCGCGTCGAGATCGAAGTGGTCGGTACCCGCGCCAACAAGTAATCGGGCCTGATACCCCCGGGCAGCCTGTTGCAGGCTGACCCAGCAAAAACCCCGCCCTGGCGGGGTTTTTGCCTTTCGGCAGCCAGCGTTGTTTCTTTCATAATCTCGCCATGACTACAAGTTTGAATGCCGACCCGGCCGAGCTGGCCAAGTTCTCTGACCTCGCGCACCGCTGGTGGGACAAGGAGAGCGAGTTTCGACCGCTACACGAGATCAACCCGCTGCGACTGGACTGGATCACTGGCCTGTGCAGCCTCAAGGGCCAGCAGGTTCTGGATGTCGGTTGTGGTGGCGGCATTCTGGCGGACTCGATGGCACGTCAGGGTGCACAGGTGTTGGGAATCGACCTGGCTAGCAAGGCCCTTCGTGTAGCGCAGTTGCATGCGCTGGAGGCTCAGACACCCAACGTTCGGTACCGCGAAATCAGTGCCGAGGCCTTGGCACTGGAGGCTCCCGCCAGTTTTGAGGTGGTCACCTGCATGGAAATGCTCGAACACGTGCCGGACCCCGCGTCGATCGTCCAGGCTTGTGCAAGCTTGGTCAAGCCGGGCGGCTGGGTGTTCTTTTCCACCTTGAACCGCAACCCGAAGTCGTTTCTGTTTTCCATCGTGGGCGCCGAGTACCTGCTCAAGCTGTTGCCGCGCGGCACCCACGAGTACGACAAGATGATCCGGCCCAGTGAGTTGGCGGGCTATTGTCGCGCCGCCGGGCTCACCTTACGCCACACCCGTGGCCTGGCCTACAACCCGATCATCAAGCGCTACTCGCTCAGTGAAGATACCAGCGTGAACTACTTGTTTGCCACCCAGCGCGATGGCGGGCCGCGCCCGTGACGCGGGTGGCAGGCCGGTTTGCCCGGATGCGGGCCGTGCTGTTTGACCTGGATGGGACCCTGCTCGATAGTGCACCGGACCTGGGCGCAGCGGCGGATCAAATGCGGGTCAAGCGGGGTTTGACTTCGCTGGCACTAGCCGACTACCGGCCGGCGGCGGGGGCGGGCGCACGCGGCTTGTTGGGTGTGGCCTTTGGTGTGACGCCGGACCACCCTGATTTCGCCGCGCTGCGCGATGAATTCTTTGGCAACTATGAGCGGTGTCTGACGCAGCGCACCACCGCGTTTGACGGCATTGGGGCCTTGCTGGCGGAACTGGCGGCGCGCCAATTGGCCTGGGGCGTGGTCACCAACAAAGCAGCGCGCTTCACCGAGCCTTTGACCCGCGCCATGCCTCTCTTTGCCACGGCGGGGGCGGTCGTTAGCGGCGACACCACGCCCTATGCCAAGCCGCACCCCGAGCCTCTGCTGGAGGCGGCACGCCGGTTGTCCGTGCCGCCGACCGAGTGCATCTACGTTGGCGACGACGAGCGCGACATCATCGCCGGTCGGGCCGCGGGCATGCTGACCGTGGCGGCCACCTACGGCTACCTCGGCAGCCACGGCGACGTGGCCCAATGGGGCGCCGATGCCACGATTAATTCTCCCTTGGCCCTCTTGCAATTGCTTGCAAACGCCTAAAATAGGGCTTGAGGGGCTGCACTGGTTTCGACGTGGATTCGGACGCGCAGCAGGGCATGTCGAGCTGAATGCGCTCGTAAAACAGATTCAAACAAACTAACTGCAAACGACGAACGTTTCGCACTCGCTGCTTAATTGCACGTGAGCCTCACAACAGCAAGCCGATAGGCTGGGCAAGGGTGGTCAGATCGCAAGATTGGGCTGTCCAGGCTGTGGGGTAATTTCATTCGGCTGGGTCTGCCTTGGGTAACTTAGGGCGGGTCGAGAAAATAGGTTGCTGGCGTTTTGCATAGCGTGCCACTGCGCGATGTAAAAAGCGAGATCCAAATCAGACGGCTACACATGTAGAACTGCTCGAAGAAGGTTTGCGGACGCGGGTTCAAATCCCGCCAGCTCCACCAGATTAAAAATCCAACCGGGTCTCCGGTTGGATTTTTGCCCTATCCCACGTGTTCATTGGGGTTCCAGAGGGTTCTTGCGGACTTCGTGGTTTCCAGACTCCCAGAAATCGCCACTTTTGCTCTCTCTCCGGGCCGATAGTCTCCGCAACGGAGAGCACCCCAAACGACTCGTAGTCCGCAAGAGGTTCGGTTCATGCCCATAAAAATCAATGGGTTAGGTGCGGACGAATCAAGCAGGTGAATTTCGGAATTGGTGGTCGGCGTCAACTATCCTGGCCGCCCGACGACAACTATCTTGGCCGGTCGGAGGCGGGGAACGTGTAAAGATTCGGTATTTGGCTGTCGGTTTTCTCAATTCCTTTCAATCAATGGCTGTTTGGCAAGCGCAGCCGCGTCAGGCAGAGGCTCCTTCCGGGAGCTGTGGTCAAAGGCATGAACCCGCGGGGGCTGTCCACAGGCTTGACCTGTGGGCGGAGTAAGCTGTCCACGGCGGGCGCGTCATGACCAGAGCCTGCGTTGGTTTGGTTTTGCCTTACCGGATGTCTGCGCCGCCCGGCGGCAGTAACTATCGACGTTCATCTCAAAAATGGTTGAGTGGTGCACAAGGCGGTCAACCGCCGCCAGTGTCATGGCTGGCTCACAAACACCTCTCCCCCACTGTGAGAACGGTGTATTGGCTGTAATGGCCAGACTCTTGCGCTCATAGCGTTCGGATATCAGCTCAAACAAGACGGAGGTCTCCGCACGGTCGCGTCGTACATAGCTGAGGTCATCCAGAATCAGCAAGTCAAACCGGTCTAACTTGGCTCAGTTCCTGCGGCAAACGCAGGTCACGCCGGGCAACCTGCAGCCGTTGCACCAAGTCGAACAGCGGGTAAACAGTGCCCGCCGACCACTATCAATCAAGGCGTGCCCCAAGGCGCACCAGATGGCTCTTGCCAACACCCGGTGGCCCGAACAGCAGCACATTGGCACCCCGGTCAATCCACTCGGTGCCTTCTGTGAGCGCCATCACCTGCGCCTTGGACACCACAGGAACAGCGGCGAAGTCAAAAGCTGGACAGGCGCTTATCCGGGCTCAGGCCCGACTCCATGCGGTGGCGGTCAATGCGGCGGGTTTCGCGCTCTTGATTTCATGCTCCAGCAAGGCCTCCAATAACCGGTGTGCTGGCAGCCCTCCTTGTCAGACTGTGCGCACAGGTCGCCAGCCGGGCGCTTGATGGTGGGCAGGCGCAAATCGGTAAACATCATCCCGGGCAGACCGACGTACTGGTGATAGTAGTTGTCGTTGTCACCGTTGTAATTGACGCCGCGCTCTGGGGCCACCTCAAACAGTTCGTCGTAGGAGGCAAGCAGGGCAGCGTCACCGCCACCTGCGGTACATCTCGCTGGGCGGCGCCAGTAGTTGGGTCAGCGCGTGCAGGTCAGGCAATTGGTCCAGCTCAATCAACTGCTCCAATTCGTGGGCGAGTTGGGCCTCGTGCCCCTCGGCAGCCAAGACCAGCAAACCCACCATCGTTTTACAGGCTTCGCGTTCAGGTCGCTGGGCAGACAGCCGCTCCACGTTTGGCGGTACACGGGACGGGGAAGGATGCGTCACGCAACACCAGCGGGCAAATGCGCCGGGCTTGCGTTTCAAAGCAGCCACCAAATGGCGGTAGTCGATGCCGCGTCCATTGCGCTGGCCGTCTTCTGGTCGTGCTCTGGGTAACGTGGTACGCATTGACCACCAGCCAGCATTCCACATGCTGGGCATACTGGCGCACCATCAGCCGGTGGCCAATGAGCTGGCAGGGCGCTGTACAGAGCGCCTTTGAGGGTTGAAGACGGCGTGTTTGCTGACCCGCGCGGGAATCTCTTCAAATTCCGCTGTACGGCGCACCGGCAAGGGTTTGAGCATGGTGCGCTCGGTGACGGGAGCTTGGCTGCGGGTGTTCATGCGCTGCACGATGGTGCCCACAAACGTTTCGTAGTCAGCTCGCGTATCAAAGCTGCGACTGCCGCGCAGACCAACGCACTGGTCCAGTGCGGTCTTCAATGAATCATGGCGCGATTCGATGGAGCCGTTCTCGTTGGATTGGCCCGGATTGCGGCGTGTTGCTCGCAGGCCGTAAGTGGCTGCACAGGTCGGCATACCGCTTGGTCAATTCTTCCTGCTCGGCCAAGTTATTTGAAGGCGCCGACAGGCTGTCGGTGCGGTGTTCTTCGGGGACACCGCCCAATGCCCACAGAGCCGCCTGCAATCCTGTCGACAGCGCCAAGAAGCTTTCGCCGCCATCGATGACAGCTGTGACGTGGCGCCATCCCGAGTAGGCCAATGCGAATTGGTACAGCCGGTGTGCGAACGCGGCACCGCCAATCTCGACGTTCAGGTCATCGGCGACGGTGAAGTCCGGCAGGCCCTGTCGTCACGGTGGGTGTTCCTGAGCAAAGTAGACCTCCCGCTCAGCTCCAAACTTGACGCCACAGGCGGATGCGTCTTCCAATATTCGCGGCACGCTGCTGTCCCACTGACCGGGGTAGCGACGCTGCAGTTCTTCCAGTAGGGTAACGGCGTTGAGTCTGGCATCGCTTTGCGCAGGGGACGCCTTCACTCCCAGACGCGCTCAATGGGTCTTCTCGCGTGCGCCAGTTGCGCTGGGGTCTTTGTGATGGCAGGTTTGGCGCATCGTCAATGCGCCGGGCGCTTCGTTCGCTGATGCCCGCTTTGGCCGCGGCCGCTGCTGACTGAACTTGTTGCGGTGTTGTTTGTACTTGTGCACTTGGTGGTCCGTGATTCTCTTGCCGGGCATGCCGCCTACCTTCGATGGGTGTTCGATGGTGCAACGGTAGCCCCGCCTCCCGGACCTGCCCGGTTTAGGTCTCTAACCGGCCAAGATAGTTGTCGTCAACCGGCCAAGGTAATTGTCGCCAAACAGAATTGGTAGGCGCAGGGAAACAATTCGCCAATTTTGGCAGTTGGCTTCGGAGCCAAGTGTCTGGCTCCAATGGGCTGGAACCCGACTTCCGGGTCGCCGCACAGGCTGGCCGTCCCCAACGAAAAGCAGTCTTCCAATAGGTCGATAACGGCACCCTAAAGGCGACGTTCATAAGCATTGGATTAAGATTTCAGTTCCAAAGATCGTGCGTTTTACGAACCCAGTGCGGATCGTTACAGAGAACGCAAAAAAATCACACTCATTCGGTATTGCGGCCCTATCGGCGACGAATCACTACCGCTCTGCCGAGGGAGACGCCAACAACAATGGCCGAAACTTCGCACAGGTAAACAGTCCTTCGCCGACCTCCTCACCACTCCATTCGGGCCGTAGTTGGAAGGCACCAGCCGCAAGCGCTGCCAGTCGCCAGTCCTGCGAACAAGAATCGAATCCATGCCGTGACGCCAAGCCACCGGTGCCACCGCCGTGGGATGAGGCTGCGCACGGTGAATCGGCGGCCAGGCTGACCGCAATGGTAAGTAGCAGCACAGCTGCGCCAAACAACAGGTGGGGCGAGATGCGTGGCTTGGCTGCTCACAACAACTTCCCAAACGTCGGGGACATGACGACCGGCCCTACCAACCTGTCCTCGCCGAGGAAAACTTTTCAGCTGCGTCCTGCGCATATCGGCCTCTTCCTCATTGTGCGCACAACAGTCTCTATGCCCTCGGATTTAACGTGCGGGCAGTTTGACCCATCGCCGCACGTCAAAGGTGTCAGGGGAGGCGATCACCCAGCACGCTGGCGCGGGCGATGTGAGCCTGAATCAGTACTGTTGGTCTGGAGGCATCGCTCGATACAGCAGCGATGCCTTTTGCTCGCAACCGTTCTACAACTTCCCGATTCCGTTCAGCTACGACGTAGGGAATGTCGCGTTCGGTGAGTGTTTCGCCTATGCGTCTACCCACGCGCCCGATCCCAATAAGACGACTTAGCCAGAAAGGTATCTCTCGTGGGTAGGTGGGGCAACTCTGCCGGGGAGTCGGTACGCTGCCCAAATGGTTCAGTTTCGAGGCGACCCTATCCAGCTTCGGAGCGGCTTTGACACATGCAAATAGCAGCGGATTGAGGGCGATGGATACCAAACCCCGGCGAGAATCAAACTCTGCCCTTCGACTGGCAGCAGATCAAGCTCACTCCGAGTGCGGCCAGAATAAACGAGAACTCGCCGATCTGCGCCAGCCAGCCAGACGGTGAGAGCAGTATTCAGCGGGTAGCGGAAGGCTAGCACTAATGCAGCGGCGGCCAGCGACTTGCCGATGACAATGATGCCGACCACGGCCAGAACCTGAGCGGCCGTTCTATCAACACCATCGGGTCGAAAAGCATCCCCACCGAGACGAAGAAAAGCACCGCGAACGCATCCCGCAGCGGCAGGATCCTCTGCCGCGCGGTGACTGAATCGGACTCGCGCACGGCAATGCCTGCGAAAACGCACCCAAGGCGAAGGAAACGCCGAACAAGGCGGTCGAGGCGTAAGCGATGCTTGACTGCGGCGGCAACCACGCACAGCGTGAAGAGCTCGCGGGAACTGTTCGAGCTACCTGCCAAAGCAAAGCAGGAAAAGCGCGGCGACCGACCACCAGCATTAAGGCGATGAACGCTGTTACCTGTAGCGTTAGCCCCGGGTTTGCCAAAGACCCCCGCCTTCACCGTCCTGCATAGTGCCGCCAAGCGTTCCAGCCAGGGGTGGCAGCAGCACGAGCACGAGCACCATGGCGAGGTCTTCGACGATCAGCCAGCCCACTGCGATCCGGCCATTCACAGTTTCCAGTTCCCCGCTGGCCTCCAATGCCGGAGCAGTACGACCGTACTTGCAACCGAAAGGGCCAACCCGAATAGCACTGCGGCTCCTAAGCCCCAACCCCAGAAAGTAGCGATGCCCGCCCCGAGTGCGGTGGCAACGACCATTTGCAGGATGGCGCCGGGTAATGCAATCTTACGAACCTCCAGCAAATCATCCAGCGAGAAATGCAAGCCGACTCAAACATCAGCAACATCACGCCAATCTCGGCAAGCTCGCCGGCATGCGATGTCAGCGACGAAACCGGGGTGAACGGTCCAATGAGAATGCCGGCCAACAGATAGCCGACAAGCGCGGGTAACGAGCCGCGCCCAAAGCCCAACACTAGTGCCAGCCCGAGTGCCGTCGCAATAGTCGTGATAAGTGGAGGCTATGCAGCATCGTCGATCGTCTTCCTTTTTAATCCAGTGCGCTTGAACTTCCGAATGAATAATTGCCCGAAAGATTGGCTAATTGGTTGCTCCGTAGAAGTCGCGCAACGTAGCATAGCGGTCCGCGCGAATGGTGCGCACATGCTCCATCGCTGATTTGACAGGGACACCCGCTGCGACCAGGGTTTCAGCTGCCACCATGAGCCCACTTTCCAGCACCTCAGATCACCTCGGTGGCGCCTGCATCTTTCAGCGGCGGTGTCCTTCGTCACTTGTGCGCACGATGATCGGGAGAACTGGCCGCTTAGCGCGCCATGCGAATAACCCGCTCTGCCGAATGACTGTCAGGAGAGCTAACAACAAGCACCTTCGCTCGCCCTAATCCGGCGGCGTCCAGAACCTCCGCTCGGTCCGCATTACCCAAGGCCACATTGAGCCCCCTCGCTTGCGCTACTCGAATGCACTGGGGATCGGCATCAAGGGCTACAAAGGGGACGGCTTCAATTCTTAACATATCGGCGATAGCCGTTCGGCCATGCCGCAATAACACATGGTCATGAAGATCAGCACTGCGCTCGACTACAGCCTGAATTATTCCTGCACTGTGGGCTTTGTCACCACGGCCGAGATCAACAGCCAGTGAGGCAGCCTTCTTGATCAAAAAGGGAGCAATGAACATAGAGAGCAGCATCGCTGAAAGCGTGATCTGGAAGACATCTAGCGGGATCAGGTGAAGAGCGAATGCGAGATTTATCAGTACCAGCCCGAACTCCCCCGCCTGTGCCAGCTGCGCCGCAGTTCTGAGGGATGTGAACAAGGGGGTTTTAAGGAACCAAGTGAGCACTAGAATGACCAGCGCTTTACCGCCGATGAGAAGCAGGACCGCCAGAGCTAACAGATCCAGGTTTTCGAACACAAAGCGCAAATCCAGCATCATGCCGACGGTGACAAAGAACAGCCCTAGCAAAATATCTCTAAAGGGGCGTATGTCAGCCTCCACCTGATGGCGATAGATGGTCTCAGATATCAGCATTCCGCCGACAAACGCGCCAAGCGCCATCGACAAACCACTGTGCGCAGTCAGATAAGACAAGGCCAACGAACCAAAGGGTTACCAGCACCAGCAATTCGTCCGAACGTGCCCGCAAACCGGGCAAAGAAATGCCCCAGATATCGCTGACCCAACCAGATCAAAACTCCCAGAACCAGCACAGCTTGAACCGCTGCAATCGACAGCGCTGACCACAAACTCTCACCGGGGGTCGCGAGAGCGGGTAGAAGAATGAGGCATGGAACTACCGCAATGTCCTGAAAAAGCAAGACGCCCATGGTCTGCCGTCCACTGCGAGAGTGCAATTCAAAGCGTTCAGAGAGCATGCGCGCCACGATTGCAGTAGAAGACATTGCAATCGCAATCCCTACAGCTACTCCGCTTCGCCAGCCCCGCCGTAACCCAACCAGACAACAAACCCGGTACCCAGGGCTGTGAGCAGCATCTGACTCGCGCCAAGCCCGAACACCACTTGCGCATAGCCATCAACTTTTAACACTGAACTCCAGCCCTATTGTGAACATGAGGAACACGATGCCGAACTCTGCGACTTCAGAGATAGACTCGGATTCGACATCCATGCCAGCCCGTGAGGCCCCAAGCAATACCGATGAGCAAATAAGCCAGAATAGTCGGGAAGTTGAGCCTCTTGGCCAATGAAACCATTACGACCGCTGTTGTAAGAAGTATCAACAATGTCAGCAGATTAGCATGCATGAGCTCATCATATCGGTTCGCTGCTTCGACCAACGCGTTGATTGGTACCTTGTGAAGGCGCTTTGTCGATCACTCAGTCTATACAGGTACTGTTGCTCGTGTAGAAATATGTGAAAGCGAGAATTGCGTAGGGTCGTGACGTCTGAAACTTGGGCAAAAAAAGGGGGCTTATGTTGGGCGCTTGGCTGTACGTGTCAACACGAAAGCACCAAATTCATGTCCTCAAAGCTGCCATTCGCGAACGTCGGTAGATGGCCCGAACCGAGTTCTCAGTTTGAACCGGTGAGCGTCAGCAATCGGCGGCATTGGAACCAGTCGCCAGTACTCTCAATCTTTACGGTGATCCTACTCTACTCCCCAAAATCCGCGCCCTCTGCTCCTCCCACAGCGCGGGTGGGTCCACAGCTAGATCGAACAGTGTCAGATGGTCCGGCAATTCATTGAGCAGAATGGCGTCAATGATGTCCGCCGGGTTGTGTTGACCATCCGGCTGACGTAGCTGTTGTCGATTCCCCTCTTGGCTATTTCGGTCAAGGGCTGACCTCTCCAGACCCAGCATCGCCAGCTTTATGGCCTGGCCAGTGCAACAAGTTGCTGTTGTCCCACGATAGATTCGATCGGCCACCGCGCTATCCAAGGTTGAATCGGCCCTTCGTCCCACGCCATTTTTGAAGGTACCCGCGCCTCACCGTGAGCGGGACGGGGGCGGGGACACCGCGCCAAGAGCAACGCCGCCAGGGTTGATGCTGGCGGCGTTGAGGGTTGGTGCTGAGACACGCCTCAGAAGGGGGCGTCCCCCAGGTCCAGTGCTGGGTCATAGGACTGCTCGTGCAAGGCCTGGTAGAAGTTTTCGATCTGTTCGCCGTAGTAGTCCTCGAAGGTATCGAGTGCGAAGTGCAGGAAGTCCTGGATTTGAATGACCGCCTCGTCGCTCAGTGTGGGCATCGTCAAGACCACCTGGCTGCGACGCAGGGGCGATGTAAAGGGTGGTTTCATTGCAGCTCCGCGATGGCTTGTTGCAGGAGTTCGTCGGGTAGATGATTCAATCCCTTGGGCACGGCCAGTCGCATGGCAGTGCACAGGACGCGTCCGGCCTGGCGGGGCAGACCCTTGGAGGCCTGACGCAATATCTCCATTCCCGACTCCGACAGCACGGTATGCTGGCACCCGGCACTCTTCAAGGCATGCGCAATGAGCAGGCAGAAGCGTTCTCGCTCCACCACGGGTTTGAGCTGCACGCGCACCTGGATGCGGCTGCAGAGCGCCGCGTACGGGGCCCGCTCCAGCGTCTGCGCCAAGCTCGGGTGGCCCACCAGCCAAACGCTCATGAGGTCGCGCGAATCGAACGCAAAATTCAGGAACGAGGGGAAGTCGCGGAAGAACTCGCTCGGCAGGTTCTGCGCCTCGTCGATGATCCACAGAGGTGTGACCTGCTTGGCGTCGACCATCTCATGCACGCGCTGCTTGATGTCGCGCCAGAGTTGAGCGCGCCGGTAGGCGGGCTCCAGCCCCAGAGCGCGCGCCAGGCCGCGGTACAGATCAATGCGACCGAAGTCGGTCTCGGCCTGATACAGCACCTGGTATCGATGCGGGTTCAGGGCGTGGGTCAGGCTGCGCAGCGCGGCAGTTTTGCCCACGCCGGGCTCACCGGTGATCAGCCCGATGCCAGGCGACTGAAGCAACCAGTTAAAGCGCTCGGCCAATTTGACCAAGGCCCCGTCATCCCAGGGTTCGGTGACGTCCTTGCCCAACGGGGCGTGACGCAGGCCAAAGTGTTGCAGGTACATGGTTCACCCCACCTTCTTCGAGCTGGTGTTGACACCGTGGTATTGCGCATGCGCCAACTCCACCAGGTTCGGGCCAGAGCGCGGCACTATCGACGTAGGCGTCTCAGCTTGCGCCGCACACGCTCGATGTTGGCCAGCTGATTCAGGGGCGTGGCCGCCCCCAGCACACGCCGGCCGCATCCTCCACACCCACGACACGCTGAGCGTGCGGATCGACCACCAGGCGCACGGTTTTTCCCGAGAGCTCATAAGGCACCTCAAAGCGCTGCCCCAGGTAAGACACCGTCCCGTCCTTCCTCACGAAGCGTTCAACCCGGTGCAGGAACAGCGCATCGAGCTGTGCTGCCTTCGCCCCCAGACTGCGAATGCGCGGCAGGTCGCGCTGATAGCGCGCCAGCGGCGTCAGGCCCGCCAGACCCGCGTGTGGCGTCTGGTGGTAGACCTGCTCCAGCCAGGACCACAACCGAGCGTTCAGATCGTCCAGGTCGTTGATGCGTCGCTCGTCGAGTCCGCCCAGGAACTGATCGCAGTGTGCGGTGCCAGCGCCCCAACTTACCTTGCCCTCTGGAGCATAGGGCGACAGAAGATGAGATGAGCCCCGGCGCGCGCACAGAGCCTGCAAGGTGGTGGCGCGGTAGGCGGCGCCATTGTCGACAATGATTTTGATGGGCACCCCCCGGCGTAGCAGGGCTTGCTTGAGCACGCCTTCAATGTCCAGCGCCGTCTCGCCCAGGCAGAACGCGCTGTGCGCCACCAGGCGCGAGGCGTCGTCGATGAGCGAGACCAGATAGGTCTTGCGCAACTGTCCCTTGACTGTTGACGCCGACCGAAAACTGACCCACTTATAGAGGTTGTGCCGACCCAAAATTGACCCAGGTGTTTTACTGGCTCTGCCCGTTTTTTGGGCAGGAGCAAAAAGGTGATCACCATGGAAATGTTGGGCAAGATTCGACGGCTGCATTTACGCGACAAGAAGTCGCTGCACGAGATAGCGAAGACCACGGGGCTGTCTCGCAACACGATCCGCAAGTGGGTGCGAGACACGGGGGATGTGGACAAGCCGACGTACCGGCGACGCGAGATGCCGAGCAAGCTCACGGCGTTTGCCCAGGCGCTGGAGCTGGCCCTCAAAGCCGACTCCCACCGCACCAAGCAGAACCGGCGCACGGCCAAGGCGCTGTTTGTGCAGATCAAGGCGGCCGGCTACACCGGCGGCTACAGCCGCGTCACCGATTTCATCCGGGCCTGGCGCGACCAGGAGGGCAAGGCGCCCAAAGCCTTTGTGCCATTGGCGTTCGAGATGGGCGAGGCGTTCCAGTTCGACTGGAGCGAAGAGGGCTTGGTGGTGGGCGGCATCTACTACAAGATGCAGGTCTCGCACATGAAACTGTGCGCCAGCCGTGCCTTCTGGTTGGTGGCCTACCCCAGCCAGGGCCACGAAATGCTCTTTGACGCCCATACTCGGGCCTTCACGGCGCTGGGTGGCATACCGCGCCGGGGCATCTACGACAACATGAAGACGGCGGTGGACAAGGTCAAGAAAGGCAAGGGCCGCGTGGTCAATGCGCGATTCACGGCGATGTGCGCCCACTACCTGTTCGATACCGACTTCTGCAACGTGGCCTCCGGCTGGGAGAAGGGCGTCGTGGAGAAGAATGTTCAGGACAGCCGCCGGCGCATCTGGCTCGATGCACAGAAGATCCAGTGGGGATCGTTTGCCCATCTCAACGTCTGGCTGGGTGAACGCTGCCGCACGTTGTGGGGCGAGTTGCGCCACCCAGCGTTCAAGGGGTTCAGCGTGCTGGAGATGCTGGAGCAAGAACGCCCGGAGCTGATGCCCATGCCCACGCCGTTTGACGGCTATGTAGAGAAGCCTGCACGGGTGAGCAGCACCTGCCTGGTCTCGGTGGCGCGCAACCGGTACTCCGCTCCGTGCGAGCTGGCAAACCACCGGGTCAGCACCCGGCTGTATCCCGAACGGGTGGATATCGCCGCCGCTGACACGATCGTGGCCAGCCACGAACGACTGTCCGACCGCGGTCACATCCGCTACGACTGGCAGCACTACATCGCCTGGCGCAGCGCAAGCCCGGGGCCTTGCGCAATGGCGCCCCTTTGCCGACCTGCCAGCGCCATTGCAGCGGCTCAGACAGGGCCTGATGCGCCACGCCGGGGGCGACAGGGTGATGGCGCAGGTGCTGGCCGCCGTGCCCACTGCGGGCCTGGAGGCGGTGCTGGTGGCGGTGGACCTGGTGGTGGAGTCCGGTGCCCTCAGTGCCGAACACGTCCTCAACGTCGTGGCCCGGCTCAACGCAGGCCGGTGCCCGATTCGGTGGCAACCACGCTGCAACTCGCAGGCACCGCTGGCCAACACCAGCCGTTACGACAGCCTGCGGGCGAGGTGGAGGTCAACCATGCGTCGTGATGTCGCCACCGAACTCAAAGGGCTGCGTCTGCTGGGAATGGTGGGGGCCTGGACGGACCTGATGGCCCAGGGGGAGTCGCAGATCGCGGCCTCCAGGTGGTTGATCGAGCATTTGCTGCAAGCCGAGAACACCGACCGGGCGATGCGCTCGATCAGCCACCAGATGAAGGTGGCCCGGTTCCCGATCCACCGTGATCTGGCCGGGTTTGACTTCGCCTGCGAATCGGCCTCGCAGATCGACGAGGGCCAGATCGACAAGCTCGCCACACTGGAGTTCGTGGACACGGCGCAGAACGTCGTGTTCATTGGCGGGCCGGGGAGCGGCAAGACGCACCGGCCACAATCGGGGTGGCTGGCATCACCAAGCGCGGCTGCGGGTGCGCTTCACCACGGTCGACCGGTCAATGCGCTGGAGGCCGAGAAGGCCTGTGAAGCGGGGCGGATCGCGCAGTCGCTCTTGCGAATGGATCTGGTCATCCTTGATGACTCGGGTATTTGTCAGGCGGGGGGCGTTGGTCCATCTGCTGCAAGCCGTACGAGCACACCACGACACCACCAACCTGAGCTCGAGTGGACACTGTTCGGCGACGCCAAGATGACCACCGCGCTCCGGACCGGCTGACCCACCACGCCACATCCGAGACGGCACAACCCCACCGGCACAACCAGAGCACGGCGGCCAAGTCACCATCAAGAGCGCGAGCCCCGCAAGCCAAGGCCGCGCCGCCGGACGAACCGTTCTGGGCCACGCTCCTCCGCACCCGCAGACAAACAAACCGGAAGGAAGTCAAAAGCAGAGCATTGAGTACTACCACGTTCAAACGCACCCGGCAATTGAATCGGCAGGGTCAGCCAATCGCGCGAACACTTTCAAGAGCAATTGAGGCAGCGCCGAAGATTTGTCGACCTTTATTGGAGTGAAGACCACCGCGTTGTCTGTAATTCTTGGTTGTTACTTGTTTCTTCACAGCTTGGACCCGCAAGGTGTTGTTGCCCACGGGTCTTTTCTGACGACGAAGCTCCGGGCTGGGTTTATCCCCACGGCTGGACCGATTGGCGAGCACCCCCGCCCAAGCAAGGATCCGCGAGTTCATCGGCAGAGCAACCCCGCCAACGTAACTCATCGGCGAGTCTTTTGGGATTGCCCAATGAGGGGAGCACAGCCAGACTTATGTTTGCAGTGTTGACAAGTGGCTGGTTCCGAGATCCAGCCTGCTCAGGCCAGGATGGGAAAATGCGACGCGGTTCAAGTGTGAAATGCGGATTTGAATTTGACGGCCGTCGGACAGTCCCTCTGATAAACTGCCCAGCTTTGGATTCCGCATCTTTTCGCAGCAGCCATTGGCAGCTAAAACGAGCCCAGTTCGCTGGGTTTGTCGGGGGGTGCGACCCCACCACCATATAAGAAGGCCCGGAAAATCTCCGGGCCTTTTCTTTTGCCTGAAATCCCCAATCCACGCGGGGTTGCAGGCCATGAGGCGGCGGGTACCAACCTGCCAGAAGGCTGACATGACTGACATCGACAAAAAGGGGGAGGCTGGAATGAGCAAAAGCAAACGACCACAAATTCCCAAGAAAAACGAAGCCTCCCTCGTCCGCTCCTCAGCGGCCGAATACCTGACCTTTGTGGCCGCAACTGGCAACGCGCAAAGCAGCGTGGAAATGCGCTACGAGGATGAAAACCTCTGGCTCACGCAGAAGATGATGGCCACGCTCTACGATGTGTCGGTGCCAGCCATCAGCCAGCATTTGAAGCGCATCTATGCCGACAACGAGCTGGAGCGCGAGGCAACTGTTAAGCAGTACTTAATGGTTCAAACCGAGGGCGAGCGCGAGGTTCAGCGCAAGGTCGATCACTACAGCCTGCAAGCCATCATTGCCGTCGGTTTCAAGATTGAAAACGAGCGCGCGGTGCAGTTCCGCAAGTGGGCCAACCAGATCGTCAAGGACTACACGATTCAGGGCTGGGTCATGGATGTGGATCGCCTGAAGAGCGGCGGCAGCGTGCTGACCGAAGATTTCTTCGAGCGGCAGTTGGAGAAGATCCGGGAAATCCGGCTCTCTGAGCGCAAGTTCTACCAGAAGATCACCGACATCTACGCGACGGCGCTGGATTACGACACGTCGGCCACGGCGACCAAGCGCTTTTTTGCCGCGGTGCAGAACAAGCTGCACTACGCCATTCACGGGCAGACAGCGGCCGAGGTGATCGTGGACCGGGCGGATCACAGAAGGAAAATATGGGCCTGACCAGTTGGGAGGGCGCGCCCCATGGAAAGGTCCACAAATACGACGTAACGATTGCCAAGAACTACCTCGCGGAGTTCGAGATGGCGCAGATGCAGCGGATCGTGTCGGCCTATCTGGACATGGCCGAACTGCAAGCCATGCGCCGCATCCCCATGACCATGCAGGATTGGGAAGATCGCTTGGGTGGCTTCCTGAAACTCTGGGATCGAGACATTCTGCAGGATGCAGGCAAGGTATCTGCAGAAATCGCCAAGGCGCACGCCGAAAGCGAGTTTGAGAAATACCGCATCGTGCAGGATCGCATATTTGAAAGCGATTTCGATCGCTTGGTTAAGCAGATCGAGTCTGGCGGCAACCCTGCCATCGACGAGAAATAGCACGATGGCCACGAAGAAGAACACGCCCAGTTGGAGCGATGTCAAAACCAAGCTCGTGGACTTCGACCGCGCTGGCTTGCTCGGGCTGCTGCAAGACCTGTACGCGGCCAACAAGGATAACCAAGTCTTTCTGCACGCCCGCCTCAGTCTGGGCGATGACGTGCTCAAACCGTACAAGGTCACCATCGACCGCTGGCTATGGCCCGACGTGTTCAAGAATCAGGACACTTCGGTCGCCAAAGCCAAAAAGCCGATCGCCGATTACAAGAAAGCCATCGGCCAACCAGATGGTTTGGCCGAACTGATGGTGTTTTATTGCGAACGGGCAGCGGGTTTCAGCAATGATGTCGGGCTGCAGGATGAGGGCTACTTCGACGCGCTGGTGCGAATGTTCGAGCAGGCATTAAAAACCATCGCCAGTTTGGCCGACGCGCAACGCCAGCCCTTATGGGACAGGCTGGATGCCGTGCGCAGCGCCTGTCACAACTTCGGCTATGGCGTGGGTGACGATATGGACGACTTGCTTGCCGAGTACGGGGCCGATGAGTGAACGCGATCCGTTGGCCACGCTGCAAGCCGAAAACGCCCGCCTGATCGCGCTGCTGGACGATCACGGCATCGAATGGCGTTTGCCACCGGAGCCAACCCAAAATGAACCAGCGCCCCCCGTCTCGGAGCCAGAGTCATCCCGTTTTTCCACCGTCGAAAAGGTGGCACTGTTCCGTCGCCTATTTCGTGGGCGCACCGACGTCTACCCAATCCGCTGGGAAAGCAAAGCCACTGGCAAATCTGGCTATGCACCGGCCTGTAGCAATGAGTGGCTGGCAGGGGTTTGCGAGAAACCGCGCATCAAATGCGGGGAATGCAATAACCGTCTTCTGATTCCGTTGTCGGATACGGTCATCTACGAGCACCTTGCCGACAAACGAACGGTCGGCGTCTATCCACTGCTGGCCGATGACAGCTGCCACTTTCTCGCCGCTGATTTCGATGAAGCGGAATGGCGGGAGGATGCCAAGGCGTTTTACCAGTCGTGTCACGAGTTGGGCGTGCCGGTGGCCCTTGAAATATCACGCTCCGGCAACGGTGCGCACGCTTGGGTTTTCTTCTCCGGCAGTGTATCGGCTCGGGATGCGCGCCGACTCGGCACAGCGATCATTAGCCACACTTGCGCCCGTACTCGCCAACTTAAGCTCGAATCGTATGACCGGCTGTTCCCCAATCAGGATTCGATGCCCAAAGGTGGCTTTGGCAACCTGATCGCGCTGCCACTACAGAAGCATCCGCGTGAGAACGGTTTAGTGTGTTCGTCGATGCTGACTTGCGACCTTACCGGGATCAGTGGGCGTTCCTGGCTGCCATCCTGCAGATGCCAGCGCACGATATCGAGCCTACCATCCTTCGAGCCACAGGCAACGCGCACCCGCTCGATGTCACGTTCATCGACGAGGAAGATCAAAAGGAACCGTGGAAACGCTCCGCATCCGTCAGCAAAAAGCTGGTCGGGGCAATGCCGAAGTCACTCACGGTGACGCTGGCCAACCTGGTCTATTTCGAGAAGGCGCAACTTCCGCAGTCGCTGTCCAACCGGCTGATTCGTTTGGCGGCCTTCCAGAATCCGGAGTTTTACAAGAAGCAGGCCATGCGCTTTTCGGTGTGGGATGAACCTCGCGTCATCGGCTGTGCCGAGAACTATCCCAATCACATTGCATTGCCGCGTGGCTGCCTGGATGCTGCGCTGGAACTGCTTCGTGACAACGCCATTGGCTGCGAACTGATCGACGAACGATACGCAGGTTCGCCGCTGGATGTGGCGTTTGCCGGCACCTTACGTCTGGATCAAGAATTCGCTGTCGCCGCCATGCTGCATCACGATGCAGGCGTTCTGTGCGCGCCGACGGCCTTTGGTAAAACAGTTACGGCTGCTGCGATGATTGCGCGCCGTGGGGTGAACACGCTGGTTCTGGTGCATCGAACCGAACTGCTCAAGCAATGGCAAGAACGCCTGCAATCATTCCTGGGCGTTGGCAAGGGTGTGGTCGGCACCATCGGTGGCGGGAAGGCCAAGCCGACAGGCAAAATCGACATCGCCGTGATGCAATCCTTGTCGCGGCAGGGTGAAGTGAATTCGCTGGTCGAAAACTACGGTCACGTGATCGTGGACGAATGCCATCACGTCGGCGCAGCGTCCTTCGATGCGATTCTGAAGCAGGCCAAAGCCAAATACGTGCTCGGCCTGACAGCCACGCCGATTCGCCGCGATGGCCAGCAGCCGATTATTTTCATGCAATGCGGGCCAACTCGCCACACCGCCGCCAAGCCCACGGGTGCGCCGCACGATCTTGCTGTCACGCCGTGCACATTGCACTCGCGGATTGATTTGCCGCAGGAGGCAGGGATTCAGGATGTCTTCCGGCACCTTGCCATTGACCAAGCCCGAACGGCCGCGATTGCTGCCGAAGTCATCACTGCTTATGGACAGGGGCGCAAGGTGCTGGTGCTGACCGAGCGCACCGAACATCTCGATGCCATTCAAACCGCCCTGGGCAGCAACGTTTCGTCGTTGTTTGTCCTGCACGGACGAATATCCAAGAAGCAACGCGCCATACTGATTGCGGAACTCAACGCGCTGCCGCCCGATACTGCACGTGTTCTGCTGGCGACCGGCAAGCTGGTCGGTGAAGGATTCGACCATCCTCCGCTCGACACTCTACTGCTGGCAATGCCGGTTCCATGGAAGGGAACGTTGCAGCAATACGCAGGCCGACTGCACCGCGAGCACGCCACCAAGACCGACGTGCGCATCATCGATTTCGTGGACACCGGTCACCCGGCACTGCTGCGGATGTGGGAAAAACGCCAGCGCGGTTATCGGGCGATGGGCTACCGGATGGCAGATGAAAAGGGTGCGAATTGACGCGAAACCCCCGCCGTTCCTCAGAATCCCGCACCTTTGCTTTTAATCTCGGGAGTCCACAAAACGCTTGGTCAGCCACACACCACCATACGCACCGACAAAGGCCGCTAGGAATAACCACCTAGCGGCCTTTTTCTTTGGAACTTCGACACCGGCATTAGCGTTGCGGCGTCACCAGTACCTGCTCGAAGTCGATAAAGCCATGCTCAACGTTCGTGCTGACCAGTTTCACGCGAATTTTTCGGCCTACTTCTAGATCAAACTCGCCGGCCACCAGCAGGCCTTCTGCGGGGGGCATGAAGATGCGAACCCAGGTGGCGCTTTCGGTGCGGCCGGTGACGATGGCGTCGAACTGCTGGCCTACATAGCTCTGCAGGTACAGCGCCGCCTCGGACTTGCGCACGCTGCGTTCCACCTTTTGCGCCGCGTTCTCCTGCCGGGTGCAATGGTCGGCCAGCGCTTCCAGTTCGGCCTTGCCGTAGGGTGAACGCGTGCCGGTCAGCAAGGCCTTGACCATGCGCAGGGTGATCAGGTCGGGATAGCGCCGATTGGGCGCGGTGGAGTGCGTGTAGTCGCGCACCGCCAGGCCAAAGTGGCCGATCGGTTCACCATGCGGGTGCTCGACCACATACTCCCCCGAGCCCATCAGCTTGACGATCACCAGCGACAGGTCCGGGAAGCGCAGCGGGTCGGCCTTTCGCTGGCGCGCCAGAAAGCCCTCCAGCGCGCGCGAGTCGGGCTCCTTGGGCAGGGCCTCGCCGTATTTCTTGGCGACCTCCACAATGCGCAGCCAGCGCTCGGGCGAGCGCACCACCCGGCGCAGGGCGCTGCCGCCGTGCTGCGCCAGAAACTGCGCCGTGCAGGTGTTGGTGGCGATCATGAATTCTTCAATCAACTGGCGCGCACGGTTTTGAACTTGCTGGCGGATGTCCACCACGCGGTCCCCGTCGAACACGGCGCGCGGCTGAAAGGTCTCCAAATCCAGCGAGCCCTGGGCTCGGCGCAAGGCGCGCATGCGCTGGGCCACGGCGTCCTGCGTGCGCAACTGCTCATCCATGCCGGCCACGGCGCGCGCCGCCTCGGGCAAGGCGCCTTCACCGTCGATCCATGCGGCCACCGCGTCATAGGCCAGCTTGGCCTGGTTGCGCACCCTGGCGCGGTGCACGGTGGAATCAATCACGGAGCCGTTCGCATCCACGATCATTTCGGTCACGATGGCGAGCCGGTCCTCTTGCAGGTTGAGCGAGGTCAGATCGGTGCTCAGGCGCTCGGGCAGCATGGGAAACACCCGCGCCGAGGTATAGACCGAGGTGGTGTTGGTGTGCGCGTGCGCGTCGATCGCCGTATCTTTTTTGACCAGGGCATCCACGTCGGCCACGGCGACAAAGATCTTCACCGCGCCGCCGCTCAGGGCGCCGCACGCGGTGAGCTGGTCCAGGTCCAGCGAATCGTCGTTGTCGATGGAGCACCAGGGCAGCGCCGTGAGGTCGCGGATGTGCGCGTCGGCGTCCTGGCCCGGACCGCTGATGGTGGCCAGTTGCTGCAGCACGCGGTCGGCAAATTCGGGCTCCAGCCCGCGCTCCCTCATGGCTGCGGCAGCGATGCGCACAAGGTCTTCGCGATGATAGGTGTGGGGTTTGTTCATGGCTCAGATTTGAAACTCGGTAATCAGTTGCGCGCGCTGCGGTCCGTCTGGCATCTCCTGCGCCAGCAAGGCCACAAACTGGGTGGGCGAGTTGGCCTTGGCGGCGGCCTTTTTGACGATGATCTTCGCAATCGGCCCCATGTGTTTGGCCATCACCAGGTTGGCCCGGTCGATCAGGGCAGGGCTCAGGCTCTGTCGATCCGTTGCGCTGCTGCCCGCTGCGGTTTCCCGCGTCGCGCTCGCGCCCGAGCCCAAGGTGCCGGTGCTGGCATGGCGCTGCAGCAGCGCCAAAAACTTGGAGCGTTCTTCAGGGCTGGGAATGTCCTGGGTCAGCAGGGTGATCAGGCTGGGCAGGTCAGTGCACTTCTTGGCGGCCTGGCGCACCAGCACCTTGGCCATGGGTCCCATGAAACGCGCCAGCGCCGTTTGCACCGGCTCCAGCGTCGTGGCGTCCCAACCCGTCAGGGCGGTCTGCTGGGTAGCGCGGCCCGCGCCAGAGTGCGCGTTGCCCACTTTGGTGGGCGATTGCTCACCCGCGCCGCGCGCAGAGTGAACAATGATGGTGGTCTCGGCCGCCGAGGCGGCGTCCACGTTCTTGCGGTTGAGCAGCGCTTCGCGAAACGCCGCAGCATGCGCGTAGCGCTGTTTGGCGTCCCTCGCCAAAGCGCCGTTGATGATCGGCTGGTAGAAGGCGGCCAGGTCGCCCTGCGTCAATTGGCCCAGCGGCGTGGGGTCCTTGTTCAAGATGGCGTACATCACCGACTCCGCTGAACCCGAAAAGGCGGCTGGCCAGCCAGCATGCGGTACAACAAAACCCCCGCCGCGAAGATGTCCACCCGGTGGTCGAACGACTCGCCTATGTACTGCTCGGGCGCCATGTAGCCAGGCGTGCCGATGGTGGACGTGACCTGCGTCAGCGCCGCCGACTCGATGCGGGCGATGCCAAAGTCGGTTACCTTCAGTTGACCGGCCGAGGTGATGATCAGGTTGGCCGGTTTGATGTCGCGGTGCCAGACGCCCTGGCTGTGGGCGTACTCCAGGGCATCGAGCAATTGGTGCATCACCCGCAGAATCACCGGCTCGGGCAAATTGGGTGTGGCCGCCAGGATTTGGGACAGATCGCGGCCTTCCACAAACTCCATCGCGATGAAGGCGTTGTCCTCGTGTTCGCCCAGGTCGTAGATGGCCACGATGCCGGGGTGGTTGAGGCGCCCGACCGCGCGGGCCTCGTTGCGAAAACGCTCTGACAGCGCGTCTTCGGTGCTGCGGTCTTCCGACAGCGACTTTCGTATCGTCTTGATCGCCACCTGTCGGCCAATGCCGGGGTCGTAGCCCTTGTACACAACGCCCATGGCGCCTTCGCCGAGCAGGCCGGTGATGGCGTATTTGCCGAGGTGGTCGGGGTGCTTCATGGATCGAGTGTAGGTCTTCCCGGTGTGAAGCAATGTGGCCAGCGGCTCCATTGATCAGTGCATCAATCGTCGAGCAATTTCATGGCGTGCACCAGACTCTTGCGCATGCGTGCGAAGGACTCCGACAAGGTGCCGATTTCATCCTTCGAGCCGGCGGCAAACTCGGGCGCGTCGAGTTCGCCCAGGCTGACCCGATCCGCCAGCGCCGAGAGCCTGGTCACCGGCTGGATCACCAGCTTCCACAACATCAGGTTGAGCACGACGCCGATCAGGATGAAAACACCGGCCAGCGAGCCCATCACCACGCCAAAGGCATCGTCCGCGCGCTTCAAGGGCACGGCCATCGGCACCGAGACGATTTGCGCGCCCAGCGTGTCGTTCAATTTCCAGCCAAAGCCGTTGGCGGGGCCGTATTTTTCGATCATGGTGGGCGGCGCGGCGTCCACCGTGCTGTGGCATTGCAGACACGCCGGATTGGAGATTCGAATCGGCCGCGCGATGTACATGGCCTGGCCCGACGCGGTGCTGCGCTGGCCCACGTACTCGGTCAGGGCTGTGTTCTTGGCGAACTGCGAAATGATGTCTTCCTCCCAATCCTGCGCACGGTCACGCGGATTGGTCGGGTTCAGCATGGCCGGCTTGTAGGCGTAGTCCGGGTGGTTGGCGCGCAAGGCGTTGACCACTTCGAACGACGAATAGGCTGGTATCGACTGCGGCAAAAAGCCGTACTTCATCTGGTTTTCCAGCAGCGGCTTGATCTGCGTGGCGGTGTAGCTGCTCACCGCCATGGCGCTCTCCATCATCAGCCGCGCGTGGCCCAGCACCTCCTCGTGAGCGCCCTTTTGCAGCATGGTGCGGGCGATGTAGCCGGCCGCACCCAGCCCCACGGCAAACACCAGCAGGAACACCAGATTGAATTTGAGCAGCAGTTTCATACGACCTCTTGGATGGTGGAAGCGGCAGATGGCAGATGACGTTGCACTACGGGCGGGCCGCTGCCGCCGAGGCGGCTGAGGCCGCATGAGCGGGCAGGTACTTCTCGGGGAATAACACGCGGTCCCATTCGGGGTGCGCCTTGATGTGGCTGGCCAGACCGGCGCGCAGATCAGGGTTGAGCTTGGCCTTCCAGTGCGCCACCAGCAGGGTACGCAAGGGCAGCTCGGCGCCCAACCAGGGCGTGGCCTCGGCGTAACTCAGCTCACCCAGCACTTTGGCGGGCGGCTCGGCACGGCCCTTGAACGTGTCCGTGCGCGCCGGGATGGGGTCCAGAAAGGGCTTGGGAACACTCTGCATGAAAGCGCTGGCGGGGTGCGCGCTGACACTGGCCTTCTCGTTGCCGGCGCGGCTGTACAGCGTGCCCGACTTCAGCACCATGGGTGGCACGGCTTGGCCCTGCCGACGTTCGGTCACGGTGACCGTGCCCGCCTCCGCGAACACGTGGCTGGCCTTGGCCTGGATCGACACCACGGCGTTGCCGTTCAGGCTAGAGAGGTCCAGCGACTCGGACAGCAGTGGGCTGGCGGCCGGGTCTTTGCTCGGGGTGCCGCTGAGTTTGATCCAGCCCGAGAGTGCATACAGCGGGGTCTGCCGACGTTTGGCACCGCTGGCCAGTTTGGGCGCCAACATCACCTGGGTTTGCGGCCCCAGGTCGGCGATGGCGCCGCTGGTGAATTCGATCCGTACGATGTTGGTCTTGGGGCCGGTCTCCAGCATGTCCAGCGCCAGCAGGCGCATGCCGGGCTTGACCGCCAGCCGGGTGGTCTGGCGCAGCAGTGTGGCGTCACCCTCGACCACAGTGGCCAGGGCAATGGGTGCCTCGGCGTAACACATGGCCGCAAAACCAAGCCCGATGAGCCAACACAGCGCGCGAGAGAACACGATAAGCCATCCAGGAAGAAATGCAGAGCGTAGGCAAGGTGGGAGAGGCCCACCTTGGCACCCGCCAGCCCTTGTTAGCGGGCATTGTGTCAGCTATTTCTCAATCGCGTGCGCGGCCGGTCTCGGGGCCGGTCGCAGTCAGGCCGATGCGGCAAAAACCGGCCAGCGCTCGCTGATGTGCTGGCCGTCAAAGACTGCTATATCGCCAAACTGCAGCAACACCGCTTCGCTCTGGCCCGGCTCCAGGAGGCTTCAGTCGTTGGGCTTCAAGGCGGTGGCGCTGGAGGCCACCAGCAGCGCAGTCTGTCTGATCGCACAGGTACCGCGAAAACGTACGGCGGTACCAACCCACTTCGCCGAGCCAACATAATTGCACAAATTCTTTGCACAGCCCGTGAACCGTTCCACAGAAGTGGTGAGTGCAGCTATGGCACTCACTCAATGCACCGAGGCGTTCCGCTGATTCCACAACCTTTAGACATACGCGTCCAGTTTAGACCCTACCGCCAGGACGCCCAGCGGCAACATGGTCGACGACCTGACGTTTGCGCCAACCTATGCCATCGAGTGAGCGCGGGCCAAGACCCCTCAACCCCGTGGAGCTAGCTGTCGGGAAAAATTACATTCTGCGACTCGATGGGGTATTCGAGCTGACCAGCGTAGCACGGACGAATCGTAAGTTGCTGTCACCAAACGTTTTTGTCTATTGACGGGGAAATGGCCCGATTTTTGCTTAGGTAATTTGGAGTGCACGAGTCCGACTTGATCGTGTTCTTGGGGTTCTTGTTGGGATCAGACTGGCGCCCCAAACAAGCTGATATTGAAAACATTTCGTTAGGACCAAACCATGAAAAAATTGAACACTTGGATCAAAGCCAGCGCTGTCGCGCTTGGTATGTGCTGCACGGTGATGGGCGCACAAGCGTCTTTGCTGACCGCAACCGACACCACCTTCGGTTCGTTCGACTCAAGCTCGGGCACACGCACACTGGCACTGGGCGCTGGTTTGGTGACTGATGTCAACATCTTGATCGACTTCGCCAAGTGCGACGACCCATCGATTGGCGCGGACGGCACGGCCTGCATCGGTACCGGTTCATCGTTCAACAGCGAGATTGTGTTCCGCTTGACCAGCCCTGGTGGCACCACGGTCAACTTGGTAAACGCTGGCACCTACAGTGGTTCAACCCCTGGCACTGGGCGCGTCAGCGTCGGGTTGGATGATGAGGCCTCTACCGCGGTCGGTGGCTCGCTGGTCACCAGTGGCTGGTTCATCCCCGTGTCGGCATTGTCTGCCTTCGATGGAGAAAACGCTCTGGGTAACTGGACCCTGTTCATCCAGGATACCGTGACTTTTGACCGCTTGGATTACTTCCGTTCCACGATTTCCGTGACAGCGGTTCCCGAGCCAGGCAGCATGGCCTTGATCGGCCTGGGTCTGCTGGGCTTGGCCGCAGCACGCAAGCGCAAGCAAGCCTGATCGCGCGCACACTGGTTGCCAACAAAAACCCCGCTTCGGCGGGGTTTTTTGTGGCCATCTCGACTTATGTCCGGGCCGCACCGCTGTCACCGTCCGCTCTTTCATTGCAGTTTCCCCAACAAAAAGCGCCCTGATGCGCGAACTGGGCGCGAACTGGGCGCGAGTTTGATGCAGGCGCAAAGCGAGCGGGTCAAGGAGTGGGCCCTCGATGCAAGCTTTGAACCAAAGTCGGCTTGTCTGCTCAAACCCGCAGTGCCCTCGTTGGATTGCAAGCTGAGGTATCCTGAGTTGAACTGAGTAGGATGTTCACACATGGCCATCATCACCGGGAAGTTCTCAAGCGGGTCCGCCGAAGTGATCAATGGCACGTCTGGCAACGACACCATCTTCCCCATGGGCGGCTGGGACGTGGTCAACGGTGGCGGCGGAGTTGACACCGTGGTGGTCGGCGCGAGTCGCGCCAATTTCAATGTGTCCGCCAATGCCACGCTCGCATTTGTCGATGCCGTCTCGGGCGCCAGCGCCTTGAAAGACACGACCGACCTCAACAGCGTGGAGCGGGTGGAGTTCAATGATGTCAGCGTGGCGCTGGACATGGCCTTTGACCAGGCCGGGGCGCAGGCAGCGCTGCTGATCGGGGCGGTGCTGGGCAAAGCGGCCCTGAGCGCCAAGAAAGACCTGGTGGGTGACGTGCTGGACCTGTTCGATGGCGGCTTCACTTTGCAGCAACTGTCTGGCGCGGTGATGCGGCTTGACATCTGGGGTGTGTTGGCAAACAACGGCGGCGCCAGTGCCTCCAACACCCAGATCGCAACGTACCTCCTCAAGACGGTCAACAAGGTGACGCCTGACGTGGCGACGCTGAACAGTGCGGTGGCGGCCCTGGACAGCGAGACCGGCGAGGCGCAAGGCACCTTCCTGGCGCAGTTGGCTGCGTCGGGCGCCAACCAGGCGCAAGTTGGCCTGGTGGGCCTGTCCGAAACCGGCATGGCGTTCGTGTGAAGGAGCGGGACGTGCGGCAAGTGGTACCGATGAGGGTCGATCGCCGTGCTGCCCTGCAGCGCGCGCTGGGGCTCGCCGGGCTGTGGGCCGCAGTCGATGCCCGTGCGCAGTCGCTGGACAAGGGCGCGGTGGCGCCCGACTTTGAGCTCCCCGGCACCCATGCTGCGATCAAGTTGTCGCAGTACCGCGGCAAGGTGCTGTACCTCGATTTTTGGGCCTCCTGGTGCGGCCCGTGCAAGCAGTCCTTCCCATGGATGAATGCGATGCAGGCCAAATACGGCGCCAAGGGCTTGCAGGTGCTGGCGATCAATGTCGACACCAAACGTGAGGACGCCCGCAAGTTCCTGCTGAGCAGCCCGGCCGCCTTTGAGCTGGCCTACGATGCGCAAGGGCTGACGCCCCGGCTCTATGGTGTCAAGACCATGCCCAGCAGCTATGTGATTGATCGTGCTGGCAAGGTGGTGGCGGTGCACCGTGGCTTTGCGCCCGAAGACAGCGCCGCGCTGGAGCAATCGGTCCGCTTGGCCCTGGAGGGCACGACGTGACGCGTTGGCTGATCAGTGCGCTCGGCGCGTTGGTGCTGGCCGGTTGCGCCGGCACGCCCGACGTGCAGGCCTGGGAGAAGGGTTATCTGGCCCGGTCCGACATGGCGCTGGAGGGCAACGCCCTGGAGGCGAAGCTGGCCGACCACATTTACTTCAGCAAGGAAGCGGCCAGCGGGGGTGCAGGCGTTGCCGGCGGCGGTTGTGGCTGCAACTGATGGCCGCTGATACAAACCCACCCAAGCGTGTGGCAGGGGTGACCATGATGGCTGCCGCGGCCCTGTTGACCGCAGCGCCGCCAGTCGGCGCCGAAACCGCGCCGGAACGCGCCAGCCTGAGCCTGCGTTACCTTGATTACCTGGACAGCCAGCCCGACCTGGAGCGCATTCGCATTCGGGCGCCCTCGCTGATGCTGTCGGTGCCGGTGGCCAACACCTGGTTGATCGAAGGCGCCTACGTGGCCGACGCGGTGTCGGGGGCATCACCGGCCTTTCACACGGTGGCGCGCAGCGCCAGCGCGATCACCGACCGGCGCGAGGCTGTAGATGCCAAGCTGACCCGTTTTTGGCCCTGGGGCACCGTGAAGCTGGGTGCCGCCTACTCAACCGAGTCGGACTACGTCTCGCGGGCGCTGTCGGTGCAAGCCAGTGTGTCGAGTGAGGACAAGAATCGCACGTTCAACCTGGGCCTGGGCGTGACGCGTGACCGGATCAATCCGGTCAATGACCGGGTCAGCGACGAGCGCAAGGCGACCCATGACGTGGCGCTGGGGCTGACCCAGGTGCTGACGCCGACCGACGTGGCGCAGCTCAACCTGACTTATGCCAGCGGCCAGGGCTATTTTTCGGACCCCTACAAGTTTCTGGATGAACGGCCCCGCAAACGTGACCAGACCGTGCTGCTGATGCGTTGGAACCATCACTTCGTGGCGATCGAGGGCACGGCGCGCAGCAGCTACCGCTACTACACCGATTCGTGGGACATCAAGGCGCACACACTGACGCTGGAGTATGTGCAGACCTTGCCATGGGGTTGGTCGTTGACGCCGCTGCTGCGGCTCTATTCACAGGGCGCCGCGCGTTTTTACGTGGATGTGAACGCCGCTTCGCCGACCCGGCCCAGGCTGCCGGCCGGGTATGTGGCTGGCGAGACCCTGCTAAGTTACGACCAGCGCCTGTCGGCCTTCGGCGCGCGCACTTTTGGCGTCAAGCTGGCCAAGCAGTTCAACGCCGATTGGCTGGCCGACGTGAAGGTGGAGGACTATGCGCAGCGTTCTGGCTGGTACTTTGGCGGCGACGGCAGTCCGGGCCTGGCGACGTTTCGGGCCCGCATGGTGCAGCTTGGGGTGACCCGCTTGTTCTAGGCGGCGGGGCGGCACGCATGACCCTGTCGGTGCATCGAATCATTTTTGACGCCATGGCCAGCCGGTGCGAAGTGTGCTTGGCCGCCGACACCGAGGCAGACGCTCGGGTATTGGCGCGGGTTGCCATCGACGAGGTGCGCCGCATCGAGGCCAAGTATTCGCGCTACCGGGCGGACAGCGTGGTGTCGCGCATCGCCGCGCAGGCCGGTGGGCAGCCGGTGGAGTGTGATGACGAGACCTTGGGCTTGCTGGCCTACGCCGACACGCTGTACGACAACAGCGCGGGCCTGTTTGACATCACCTCCGGGGTGTTGCGCCGGGCCTGGAACTTCCGCCATCCCGTCCTGCCCGAGGTCGCCACTTTGCAGGCGCTGTGTGCCTTGGTTGATTGGCCCGGCGTGCAGCGCGATGGGCGCCGAGTGCGCCTGCCCACCGTGGGCATGGAGTTGGATTTTGGTGGATTTGGCAAGGAGTACGCGGCCGACCGGGCCGCGCAGGCCCTGCTGGAGCGCGGCGCGCGCAGTGGCTACGTCAACCTAGCTGGGGACATTCGCGTGCTCGGCCCCAAGCCTGACGGGCAAGCCTGGCTGATGGGCATCCAGGACCCACGCCGGGCTGACGAGCTGATCGCCAGCATACCGATGCTGAGCGGCGCCCTGGCCACCAGTGGCGACTATGAGCGCTATTTCGAGTTGGGCGGACGCCGCTATTGCCACATCCTGCTGCCCAGGACTGGGCTGCCGGTGGACCACTGGCGCAGCGTGAGTGTGCTGGCGCCATCCACCCTGGTGGCGGGCAGTTGCACCACCATCGCCATGCTCAAGCAAGCCGATGGCTTGGCCTTTTTGGAGGACGCCGGCGTCACCTACCTTGCGGTGGACCAAGGCGGCGCGCTGCATCGCCGCGATGACAGTGGGCCGTCATTGGGAGGGCTACAGAGTCCGTCATTGGAGCGAAAGCGACGCGGCAACGCGCTACACTTTCCATGAGTCGGTCGTCATTGCGAACGCAGTGAAGCAATCCAGGACCCCAAAATACCTGGATCGCCACGGCCTGCGGCCTCGCGATGACGATACGGGTCCACGGTCCGTGCGCGGTATCGGGCCGGATTCGGGAGGCTCGCAATGACGACTTGTAGTCATGAATCCCGGACGTCTCCATGGGTCCAGGAAAGTGGTCGACCGTTGTTGGTGGTGGCTGATGCGGCATCTGGTACCTGGGGTTCGGTCAGCAGCCAGACGGTGAAGCAGGCGCCCGAGCGGTCGCTGACATTTTCGGCGGTGATGCGCCCGCCGTAGCGCTCCACTAAGCCCTGGCTGATCCACAGGCCCAGGCCGTTGCCATCGTTCTTGGTGGTGAAGAAGGGCTTGAACAATTTGTCCATCGCGGCCTGGCTCAGGCCCGCGCCGCTGTCTTGCACCTCGATGCACGCGCCCTTGATGGCGGCGCCGGTCGCTGCGTCTTGCGTCCAGTTGCGGGTGCGCAGGGTCAGGGTGCCGCCGTCGGGCATGGCCTGGATCGCGTTGACCAGCAGGTTGATCACCACTTGCTGGAGTTCCTGCCGGTTGAGCCCCACCAGCGTGGTCGCGTCAGCGTGGCGCAGCACGTCAATGCGCCGATTGGCCAGCAAATGGGCGACCAATACCAGGCTGTCGGCCAGCACGCGGTTGACGTCCAGCGCTTCCACGTAGCCGGCGTACTCGGTGGGTCGGGCGTACTGCAGCAGTTGCGTCACGATCAGGCGCATGCGTTCGACCTGTTCATCGAGCAGCTTCATCTCGCCGCGCACGTCGTGAGCGCGCTCCCCCAGCGTCTCGCGCATCAGATCCAGGTTGCCCTGGATCACGGCGATCGGGTTGTTGATCTCGTGGGCTATGCTGGCCGTGAGTTGGCCGATGGCCGCCAGCTTCTCGGACTTGACCAGTTGCTGTTGCGCCTGCTTTAGCGTGGTGTTGGCTTGCTCCAGCTCACGGGTGCGCTCCGCCACCTTGGCGTCGAGTTCCTCACCCCAGCGCTGTAGTGCTTGGGTCTTGTCATCCACCGTCTGGAGCAAATGGTCCAGCAGGCCGGCCAGCGCGCCAATCTCGTCGCGCGCCGTCACGCTGCCCACGCGGGCGCTGGTTTGGCCGTCTTTGAACTTTTTCATGGTGGCGTTCATGCGCTCCACCGGTTGAAAGATGCTACGCGCCAGTCTTACCGAGAACCAGGCCGACACGGCCATCACCACCAGGAAGATGACCCCGATGACGCCCAACACGGTGTACTTGGCTTGTCGAAAGGGCTTCTCAAGGTAGCCCACATAGAGCATGCCGATGCGCTCACCTGCGGCATTGACCACCGGCTCATAGGCCGAGACATACCAGTCGTTGACCACGAAGGCGCTGTCAAGCCAGGTGGCGCCGCGTCCCAGCACCGCGTCGCGCACCGCCTGCGAGACCCGGGTGCCGATGGCGCGCTGGTCCTGGAACAGCCGCACATTGGTGGTGATGCGCACATCGTCCAGGAACAGCGTGGCCGTGCCCAGGCTGTCCAGTGGCAACGAGCCATCGGGGTAGACGATGCGGTTGATGTGGTCGATCAGCGGCAAGTTCTGGTTCAACAAGACGCCGGCGCGCAGCACCGCCAGCGTTTCACCCTGCGCTCCGAGCACGGGCGCGATGGCCAGCATCACCATGGCGCGGTCCTCTACCGTGCGCTGGGTCGGTGCGGCGTTGGTGGTTGGGACGATCGGAATGCGCAGGCGTGGCGCCAGGTGCGGCGCCAAGGCGACCAGTGCGGCATGGTCCAGCACCGACAGACCGGCGCGCGGGTCGGACTGGACCTGGTTGGCCGCGCCTGGGGGCATGGCATCGGCCCCGGTGGCCCAGTCCGCAGTAAGCCACTCGCCCTTGGGTCCGTACAGGTTGATGAAGTCAAAGCCCAGGCGCACGCGTGCCGCTTGCAGTTGGCTCTGCAGGGCGCGGCGGTCTTGCGCCGCCACCGCCAGGTGCAGTTCGTGCGACGCTGCCACCGCGTTGGTGCCGGATCCCACCTCGCCCAGCACCTGGTCAAAGTAGCCGCGCGCCACTGCCAGGTCGCTGCGCACCTTGGTGATCAGCAGTCGGTCGTAGGCCGCATTGCCCCACACCGCCAGTGCCGCCACCAGCAGCGGCAAGACGCCAGCCAGGGGCAACAGCGCCATGGTCAACAGCTTGTTGCGAATGGAGCGCTGAAGCCAATGTGGTGTTGGCCCTTGACTCATGGCATCAGCCCATGGCCCATTCCGCGCAACGCCGCTCCAGCGTGCGGCGCGACACGCCCAACAATTGCGCGGCGCGTGTCTTGTCGCCGTGCACCGAGTCCAGCACCGACAGGATGTGCTGCCGCTCCAATGTCAGGAGGTCCGTCGCCCCAGCTGGCAAGGCCACGCTGGCGACGGGCTCGCGCGGGCTGGCCTGGGCATACAGGGCCGAGACGTTGAGCGCGCCCAGAATCAGCGAACGCTCCAGCAGGTTGCGCAGCTCGCGCACATTGCCCGGCCAGTCGTACTGGCGTAGGTAGTCCATCTCGTTGGCAGTCACCGATAGGGGCGCCACGCCCAACAGCGGCGCCAACTGACCAACAAAATACTGCACCAGTTCAGGCAGATCTTCCTTGTGCTCACGCAGGGGCGGCAGGGTTAGCTCCACCACCTGCAGGCGGTAGTACAGGTCCTTGCGAAAGCGTCCGGCGCTGACTTCGTCGGCCAATGACTTGTTGCTGGCGGCGATGATGCGCACGTCGACGTGCAGCAGTTGCTGGCTGCCGACCGGGCGTATCTTGTGGTCTTCCAGCGTGCGCAGCAGAGTGGCCTGCAGCGACAGCGGCAGTTCGGCAATTTCATCCAGAAACAGCGTGCCGCCCTGGGCGTAATAGAACAGGCCATCCTGTGCCTTGGGCGTGCCCTGAATCACGCCAGTGGCATGGCCGAACAGTTCGCGCTCAATCAGTTCGGGGGAGACCGAGGCGCAATTGAGTGGCACAAAGGGGCCGCCGGCGCGGGGACTCATGTCATGCAGGGCACGCGCTGCCAGTTCCTTGCCAGTGCCCGACTCGCCTTGCAGCAGCACCGTGCTGTTGACGCCCGCCACGCGCCGTAGCGATTGGCGCAACTGGCGCATCAGGTGGGAGCGACCGACCAGGCCGTCCCCGGTGGGCAGGCGCGTCGACAGTGAGCGGCGCAACACAAAGTTTTCGCGTGCCAGGCTGGAGCGGTCATAACAATGCTTGACGGCATTGAGGATCTGCGGCACCCGAAACGGCTTGAGGATAAAGTCCGAGGCGCCGGCACGCAGCGCCTCGATGGCGGTGTCCAGGTCGGCGAAGGCGGTGATCAGGATCACCTCGCCCGAGAAGCCCTGCTCGCGCAAGTCCTTCAGCCAGGCCACGCCGCTGCGCCCTGGCAGCGAGATGTCCAGGATGATCAGGTCCACATGGTGTTCGCGCAACAGGTCGGCGCCTTCCTCGGCGCTGCCCGCGCTCATCACGGAGTGGCAGCGCGGCACCAGGGTCTTGACCAGAAAGTTGCGCATGCCCGCTTCGTCATCGACGATCAGAATCGACCAGATTGGCCAGCCTTCGGCGCTCTTGCTGGCTGGGGACAGGGCAGGGTGGTTCACTGGCGGAGCGTTGGGGTGGACAGGCAGTGTCGTTGGCTGCCGGAATTCTAGGGCTAAACCCAAGCGAAACAGTCGGGTACAGCCCCCTCTTTGTCGGTGGTGTACATCCCTGCCCACACTTTTGTTGGCATCGTCGCGTCATGTTCGTGTCAGTTGTCGCGACAAATTGTCGCGGCAGTTGCGACAGACTGCCCGTAGACCGGTCCACATCGGACTGCCCGGTAAGGGGCGGCAACTCTCAATCCTTTGGCGATGCGGACATGGCACGGTTCGTGCCAAAGAGGCGGGTTCGGACCATCTGTCGCGCGCTGTCCAACGGTGCTGCGTAAGCATCGCGACAGTCGTGGTTTCCACCCCTTGTGAGAGCTGTGTGCTGTCGATATAGTCTGCTGCAGTGGGCTTATGCAAGGTTTTGCCTAAGCTATCAATTGAGGAGACCTACACATGAACCAGCCACCCAGCAAACTGTCCCGCCGCACCTTGTTCGCGGGCGTTGGCGCCGTCGGCGCGATTGCCGCCACAGCCAGTCTGGTGCCCGGTGTTCGCCCGACCGAGGCACCACCTTTGGTGCCTAAGGTCATGCCTGAGCGGGGTGGCGGCTACACCCTCTCGGAACACGTCAAACAGTATTACAAGACCACCCTGGTGTGACCCTGGCAATTGGAGCTTCACTATGTTGTTAACCAAAGTTTCCCCTGCAGCAAGCGCCGCCAGCGGTGCGCGCGCGTCGTTTGCACACAGCCTGCGACGGGGCCTCTCCAGTGCGCTGCCCACCATGGACCGGCGTGCCTTTTTGCGACGCTCCGGCCTGGGCGTCGGTGTCGGTCTGGCTGCGTCGCAGCTGACCTTGGTCAAGAAGGCGCATGCGGCGCCAGGCGCGGTGGCGATCGGCCAGGGCAAGGTTGAAGTCAGGCGCACCGTGTGCACCCACTGCTCGGTGGGTTGCGCGGTGGATGCGGTGGTGGAAAACGGCGTCTGGGTGCGCCAGGAGCCGGTGTTTGATTCACCCATCAACCTCGGTGCGCATTGCGCCAAGGGTGCGGCCTTGCGTGAGCATGGTCATGGCGAGTTTCGCCTGCGCTACCCGATGAAGCTGATCGATGGCAAATACCAGCGCATCAGCTGGGATACCGCGCTGACTGAGATCTCCGCGCGCATGCTTGAGCTGAAGAAGGCCAGCGGTCCCGATAGCGTGTACTTCATTGGATCGAGCAAGCACAACAACGAGCAGGCCTACCTGCTGCGCAAGTTCGTCAGCTTCTGGGGCACCAACAACTGCGACCACCAGGCGCGCATTTGCCACTCCACCACGGTGGCCGGGGTGGCCAATACCTGGGGTTATGGCGCGATGACCAATTCGTACAACGACATGCAAAACAGCAAGGTCGCCCTGTACATCGGCTCCAATGCGGCCGAGGCGCACCCGGTGAGCCTGCTGCACATGCTGCATGCCAAGGAAAACGGCACCAAGATGATCGTGGTGGACCCGCGTTTCACCCGCACCGCGGCCAAGGCCGACGAGTACGTGCGCATCCGCTCCGGCACCGACATCCCCTTCCTGTTCGGCTTGCTGTACCACATCTTCAAGAATGGCTGGGAAGACAAGCAGTACATCAACGACCGGGTTTACGGCATGGACGCGGTCAAGGCCGACGTGCTGGCCAAGTGGACGCCGGACAAGGTCGAGGAGGCCTGTGGCGTCAAGGAGGCGCAGATGATCAAGGTCGCGACCTGGCTGAACGAAAACCGACCCGGCACCATTGTCTGGTGCATGGGCCAGACCCAGCACAGCATCGGCAACGCCATGGTGCGCGCTTCATGCATCCTGCAACTGGCCCTGGGCAACGTGGGCAAGTCCGGTGGCGGCACCAATATTTTCCGTGGCCATGACAACGTGCAGGGCGCCACCGACGTCGGCCCCAACCCCGATTCATTGCCCGGTTACTACGGCATCGTGGAGGGCTCGTGGAAGCACTTCGCCAAGGCTTGGGGCGTGGATTTCGAGTGGATCAAGAAGCAGTTTGCCTCGCCGGCCATGATGAGCAAACCCGGCATCACGGTGTCACGCTGGATCGACGGTGTGCTGGAGAAGAATGAGCTGATCGACCAGGACTCCAATCTTCGTGGCGTGTTCTATTGGGGCCACGCGCCCAACTCGCAGACCCGCGGGTTGGAGATGAAGCGCGCCATGGACAAGCTGGACTTGCTGGTGGTGGTGGACCCCTATCCATCGGCCACTGCCGCGATGGCCGCCATGCCGGGCCGACCCGAAGACCAGAATCCGAACCGCGCGGTGTACCTGCTGCCGGCGGCCACCCAGTTCGAGACCAGTGGCTCGGTGACCGCGTCCAACCGCTCCATCCAGTGGCGCGAGAAGGTGATCGAGCCGCTGTGGGAGAGCCGCAGCGACCACATGATCATGCAGCAGTTTGCCGACAAGCTGGGCTTTGGCAAGGAGCTCAGCAAGAACTACAAGATGCAGAAAGTCGGCGGCATGGACGAGCCGGTGCCCGAGGACATCCTGCGCGAGATCAACAAGTCGGTCTGGACCATTGGCTACACCGGCCAGAGCCCGGAGCGCCTGAAGGCGCACATGCGCAACATGCACGTGTTTGACGTGAAGACGCTCAAGGCCAAGGGTGGCAAGGACAAGGAGACTGGCTACGACTTCACTGGCGACTACTTTGGTCTGCCATGGCCCTGCTACGGCACGCCCGAGCTGAAACACCCCGGCTCCGCCAACCTGTACGACACCTCCAAACACGTGATGGACGGCGGCGGCAACTTCCGCGCCAACTTTGGCGTGGAGCGCGAGGGCAAAAACCTGCTGGCCGAAGACGGCTCGCATTCGCTGGGTGCTGACATCACCACCGGCTACCCAGAGTTCGACCATGTGCTGGTCAAGAAGCTGGGCTGGTGGGATGAGTTGACCGACGCCGAGAAGACCGCTGCCGAGGGCAAGAACTGGAAGACCGACGCCAGTGGCGGCATCATCCGCGTGGTGATGAAGAACCACGGCTGCCACCCGTTTGGCAACGCCAAGGCGCGCGCCGTGGTGTGGAACTTCCCCGACGCCATTCCGCAGCACCGCGAGCCGATTTACGGCCCGCGTCCGGACCTGGTGGCCAAGTACCCGACGCACGATGACAAGATGGCCTTCTGGCGCCTGCCCACCTTGTTCAAAACCGTGCAGGCCAAAGCGGTGGCCGACAAGGTGCACGAGAAATTCCCGCTCATCCTGTCCTCCGGGCGGCTGGTCGAGTACGAGGGCGGTGGCGAGGAAACCCGCTCCAACCCCTGGCTGGCCGAGTTGCAGCAGGAGGCTTTTGTCGAGATCAACCCGAAGGTGGCCGCAGACCGCGGCATTCGCAATGGCGACCGGGTCTGGTTGTCGTCGCCCACTGGAGCGCGCCTGAATGTGCAGGCGTTGGTGACCGAGCGGGTGGGCCCTGACACTTGCTGGATGCCGTTCCACTTCTCGGGCCGTTGGCAGGGCGCCGACATGCTGGCCTACTACCCCAATGGCGCGGCGCCGGTGGTGCGCGGCGAGGCGGTCAACACCGCGACTACCTATGGTTATGACAGCGTCACCATGATGCAAGAGACCAAGACCACCGTCTGTAATGTGGAGAGGGCATAACCATGGCAAGAATGAAATTTATCTGTGACGCTGAGCGCTGCATCGAGTGCAACGGTTGCGTCACCGCCTGCAAGAACGAGCACGAGGTGCCTTGGGGTGTCAATCGCCGTCGCGTGGTCACGCTCAACGATGGTGTGCCAGGCGAAAAGTCGATCTCGGTCGCCTGCATGCACTGCAGCGATGCACCCTGCATGGCGGTCTGCCCGGTCAACTGTTTCTACCGCACCGATGAGGGCGTGGTGCTGCACGATAAGGATGTGTGCATCGGCTGTGGTTATTGCTCCTACGCCTGCCCCTTCGGAGCGCCGCAGTTCCCGTCGCAAGGCACCTTTGGCGTGCGCGGCAAGATGGACAAGTGCACTTTCTGCGCTGGCGGCCCCGAAGCCAACGGCAGCCAGGCCGAGTTCGAAAAGTACGGCCGCAACCGGCTGGCCGAAGGCAAGTTGCCGGTGTGTGCCGAGATGTGTTCCACCAAGGCGCTGATCGCCGGGGACGGCGACGTCGTGGCCGACATCTTCCGCAACCGCGTGATCAAACGGAACAAGGGCGCTGAAGTGTGGGGCTGGGGCACGGCCTATGGCTCGAAGCAGGCCGGACAACCGGGTGTGACGGCACCCGAAGGAGCAAAGTCATGAAGCGCGCAGCAGTTTTCGTGGCCGTTGTCGCTGTGTCCCTGTTAGGCCTGTCAGCCTGCGGCGAACAGCCCCAAACCCTGAGCGGCGCCAAGCAAGATACCGCTGCCCACTCGGGTGTGGGCACTGCCTTTTCGGACACACAGTGGAAGCAGCGTGACCGTGCCGCCTGGGAGTCGCACCTCAAGGCGCGCACCCAGCAGGGGCAGAACGACTACAACCGCATGAACTGAGCCGGAGTCAGCATGAACAAAACGCTTGCAGTTCTGCTTGTCGCCGTGCTGGGGTGGGGCGGCGCCGTGGCGCAGGGGGCGGCCCCCGCGTCGGCCGTCGCCCCGGCTCCGCCGCCGGCGATTCAAAGCCCGTCCATTCATGATGTCAAACCCGACGCCAGCAGCGAGCCGGGTTATGCCAAACAGAGCAACGCCGAGCGCGCGCAAGTGCAGCCTGGCAACAACGCCCCCATGTGGCGCCAGGTCGGCAGTGGGGTCAGTGGCTACAGCAGCCTGCCCACGCCCGAGGCTGGCAACCTCGTGCAGCCTATCGTGAAGGTGCCCGGGCTGCGCGCCAGCAGCGCTGGCGAAGTCTGGCGCCAGGTGCGTAACCAGTGGATCATTCCCTATGGTGGCGCCTTGTTGTTGATCATCCTGGGTGCCATCGGCGTGTTCTACTGGCGCACGGGCAGCCTGGCCCTGCACGGCGCGCCCACCGGTCGCAAGATCGAGCGCTTCACACCGTTCGAGCGCGCTGCGCATGCTGCCAACGCCATGGCCTTTGTCGTTCTGGCGCTGTCAGGCATCGTCATGGCGTTTGGCAAGTTCTTCATCCTGCCGGTGATCGGCACCGCGCTGTTTGGCTGGCTGACCTATGCGCTCAAGACCGCGCACAACTTTGCCGGTCCGGTGTTTGCGGTGTCCTTGGCTGTGGTGATCGTCACCTTCATCAAGGACAACCTGCCGCGCTCGGAAGATTTCACCTGGTTGCTACGCGGCGGCGGCTTGCTCAGCCAGCATGAGGTGGCCTCACACCGATTCAACGCCGGCGAGAAGGCGCTGTTCTGGGCTGGCATGCTGGGCCTTGGATTGATCGTGGTCGGCTCCGGCCTGGTGATGGACAAGCTGGTGCCGGGCTTGCTGTATGAGCGCGGCACGATGCAGATCGCGCACGTCATCCACGCCGTGTCCTCGGTCTTGATGCTGGGCATGATGCTGGGCCACATCTACATGGGCACGATCGGCATGGACGTGGCGCCTACCAGGGGCATGAAGACCGGCTACGTCGACGAGACCTGGGCCAAGGAACACCACGAGCTGTGGTACGACGATGTCAAGTCCGGCAAGATTCCCGCGCAACGTTCGTCCGATGCGCCCCCTGGTCAAACCGTTCAAGCCTGAGAAAGACTCCCGCCATGACCGCATTCAAACACACCCTCCTGATCAGCGCGCTGGTGCTGGTTTGTACGTCGACCGCTTTGGCCAAGCTACCCGCCCCCAGTGACGAAGCCAAGGCCAAAGCGGCCGAAGCCGCCGCCAAGACCGCCTGGGCCGCGAAGGTGGATGGTTACCTGTTGTGCAAATCGCAAGACAAGGTGGCGGTCCACCACGCCAAGACTGCCAAGACCGCCGGCAAGGAAGTCAAGCCCGCGCCGGCCCTGCCGCCCTGTGCCGACCCTGGGCCTTTTGTCTACACGCCTGCCGCGCCAGTTGTGGCTGCTGCGGCCAGCGCGCCCGTTGCCGCTACGCCTGCCGCGCCAGCGCCCGCCACCACCGCTGCGGCGCCGGCCAAGAAGCCTTGAGACCGCTCGGGCACGCTGCGCCAGGCCGATGCCTGCCGCCCTGCGCGCGCTTGCTTTGATGTAACCTGCAGCCATGTCCGCCTCGCCCCTGCCTCGCCTGACCCACGCGCGCCTGCCGCTGACGCGGGAGTTGTCCGCTGTCAACGAATACGGCGAGTTACAGCGCGTCTGGATTCCGGTCGAACGGGCCTTGACCGTGTACGTGGACAAGCGCGAACTGGTCACCCTGATGACGCTGGGCGCGCAGCCCGAGCTGCTGGTGCTGGGCTACTTGCGCAACCAGCGGCTGATCAGGGGTGCGCACGAGGTTGAATCGATCACGGTCGATTGGGAAGTCGGCGCCGCCGCCGTCAAGACCCGCAGCGGCATAGCCAACATCGAAGCCAAGACCGCCAGCAAGGTGGTCACCACCGGCTGCGGCCAGGGCAGTGTGTTTGGCAGCCTGATGGCGGATGTGGACAAGCTGGTGTTACCCCCCGCCACGCTGACGCAGGAGCAACTGTACGGCATCGTCAACGCCATTCGGGTGCAGGACAGCACCTACAAGACGGCAGGCTCGGTCCATGGCTGTGCGCTGTTCCGGCGTGATGAGATGCTGACCTTCGTCGAGGACGTAGGCCGTCACAACGCCATTGACACCATTGCCGGCTGGATGTGGATGCAGGATGTGGCCGCAGCCGCATCAGAGGCCGGCGCCAGCGCATCGCCGGGTCAGTTAGGCCTGTCGGGCGCCGACAAGGTGTTCTACACCACCGGGCGCCTGACCAGCGAGATGGTGATCAAGGCCGCGCAGATGGGCATCCCGATCGTGGTGTCGCGCAGCGGCATCACCCAAATGGGCCTGGAAGTAGCGCAGCGCCTGGACCTGTGCGCCATCGGCCGCGCCACCAACAAACGCTTTCTGTGTTTCAGCGGCGCGCAGCGCCTGCAACTCCAACCTGAGCTGGCCGGCGCCAAGCTGCGCGTGGTGGCCTGAACCTACGGCGGCAAGCGTGCGCCGCAGTGAAAACAGTATTGCCCCTCCGGGGTCTGGCCTTCGGTCAGGCACTCGTGGCAGGTGCGGGTGGTGGGCTCCGGCGCGGCGCGGCGCATGGCGGTCATTTCGGCTGTGACGATACCGGTCGGCACAGCCAGCACACCCCAACCCATCAGCATCATCACCGAGGCGATCATGCGGCCAAGGTCGGTCTTGGGCGTGATGTCACCGAATCCGACTGTGGTCATGGTGGTGATGGCCCAATAGACCGAGGTTGGAATGCTGGTAAAGCCGTTGCCGGGCCCTTCCACCACGTACATCACGGTGCCCATGATCAGCACGATCATCAGCACCGCCGACAGAAACACCATGATCTTGCGTCGGCTCGCCGCAAGCGCGCGACCCAGCGATTGGTACTCTGATAGATAGGCGGTGAGTTTGAAGATCCGGAACACCCGCAACAAGCGCAGCACCCGCACGTCAATCAAAGCGTGCACCTCGGGCACCAGCAGCGCCAGGTAGGTCGGCAGCACCGCCAGCAAATCGACCAGGCCAAAGAAGCTCAGGGCATAGCGAAGTGGGTGGCGCACACACACCAGACGCGCCAGATACTCCAGGGTGAAGGCGATGGTGAAGCACCACTCCAGCGCATTGAAAAGGGTGCCATGGCGCGCGCCGATGGTCTGCACGCTGTCGAGTATCACCACCGCGATGCTGGCCAGGATGATGGCAATCAACCACTGGTCAAACCGACGCCCGGCGCGAGTGTCGGCCTCGAAAATGATGATATACAGCCGTAAACGCCAGCCGTCGAGGGGTTTGCCCAGTGTTTCGCCGTATGAATCTGCCATGGTGCGCGCCTCAGTGCGCTTTGCACCAGGCGATAGCGTCCTCAAGGCGGTCATCGCCCCAGAATGCTTCGTCCCCGACCACGAACGTGGGCGAGCCAAACAGACCGAGTTGGCGCGCCTGGTCAGTTGAAGCTTTGTATTCCCGCCTTGTTTGTTCATCCGCAGCCTGAGCCAAGCAAGCGTCAGCCTCGCGGCCGATTTCCTCCAGGATGCTGCGCAGACTCTCGGGTGTACCGGGATCCTGCTTTTGGAGAAACCAAGTGCGATAAGCGGCCTGCGTGAACGCCTTGCACCAGCCTTCGCGGACGGCGAGCGTTGCGACCAGGTTCGCCAGTTCGTTTGAATCGACAGGATATGGTGGGATGCCGTCAAATGGAATACCGAACTTTGCCGCTCGACGTTCGAGGTCGCGCCACATGTATTTCATCTTGATGGGCTTGGTCGCGAACGGAACATTGTTTTGCTCGCGCATCAGTGTCCTCACGCTGAACGGACGCCATTTCAGCGCAATGCCCGCTTGAGCCGCCAGGCTCTCGGCGCGCGTGACCGATAAGTACGAGTAGGTGCTTCCGATGAAGTAGAAGAACTCAATTTGGTGGTGCATGCTGGGTCCTCCAAGTAATGAAGAGGCGGCCTTGCGGCTATTGATGAGGCGGTGCAATAAACCCATTTCCACCCAGCCATGGCCTGCAGTCCGCGCCTACTGTGCCTGCCGTTATGCGCGAGCTGCTTGGATTATGGTCTGATGTCGGCGCGTCCGCAGCGGCGATGGCCTTGGCCGGCAAAGCGCCATGGCAATGCCCCTGTGACGATGGCGATCCGGGCTTGCGGCTAAGCTTGCGGTATGAACATTTCGTTTTGGCGCCTGGGGTGGCGCACCCTGTGGCGCGATCTGCGCGGTGGCGAACTGCGCCTTCTTATGGTGGCGGTCACGCTGGCGGTGGCCTCGCTCACAGCCGTGGGCTTCTTCGCCGATCGGCTCAAGGGCGGTTTGCAGCGCGACGCGCGCGCCTTGCTGGGCGGTGATGCGGTAGTGGCCAGCGATAACCCCACGCCCGAAGCGTTCACGGCCAGAGCGCGTGAGTTGGGGTTGCAGGTGTCCCACACCCTGGGTTTCCCGACCATGGCGCGCGCCACCGACGAGCGCGGGGGAGCCACCAAGCTGGTGGCCCTCAAGGCGGTCGAGTTGGGTTATCCGCTGCGCGGCAACCTGACCGTGAGTACTGATGTCGGGCTACCGGGCATGCCAACCCGCGATGTTCCGACCGCCGGCGAAGCCTGGGTGGAGGCCCCTTTGCTCGATGCGTTGGGTGTGCAAGTGGGAGACCAATTGCTGTTGGGCAATGCCAGCCTGCGCTTGAGTCGGGTGATTGTGACGGAGCCCGACCGCGGTGCGGGCTTCATGAGTTTTTCGCCTCGCGTGATGATCGCGCAGGTTGACCTTGCCGCGAGCGGCCTGATCCAGCCCGCCAGTCGCGTGAGCTACCGTTTGGCGGTGGCGGGAGCGGACGAACCGGTGGCGAGTTTTGTGGCCTGGGCGGCCGACGAGATCAAAAGGCCTGGCGTGCGTGGCCTGCGCGTGGAGTCGCTCGAAGGTGGGCGCCCTGAGATGGCCCAGACACTGGAGCGCGCCGAGAAGTTCCTGAGCCTGGTGGCGCTGCTGGCGGCGCTGCTGAGTGCGGTGGCCGTGGCGTTGGCCGCGCGGGGCTTTGCCGCTGGCCACCTGGACGACTGCGCCATGCTGCGGGTGCTGGGCCTGAGTCAGCGCCGCATTGCCCTGGCCTACACCTTCGAGTTTGTGCTGATCGGCCTGTTTGCCAGTGGGCTGGGTGTGCTGATCGGTTTTGCAGTGCACTATGTGTTTGTGTTTCTGCTGGCCGGGCTGGTGGCGGCGGTCCTGCCGGCGGCAACGATCTGGCCCGTGTTGTTCGGAGTGGGCATGGGCATGACCCTGTTGCTGGCATTCGGTCTGCCGCCCGTGCTGCAGCTCGCCCAGGTGCCACCCTTGCGGGTGATTCGCCGTGATGTCGGCAACCTGCGTCCGGCCTCGTTGGGCGTGTTGTCGGTGGGGGTGCTCGGGTTTGCCGCGTTGTTGCTGGTGGCCAGCCGCGATATGACGCTGGGCCTGATCGCCGTGGGTGGCTTCGCGGCGGCGGTGGCGGTCTTTGCCATCAGCAGTTGGCTGGCCGTCAAGCTGCTGCGCCGCGTGGTCAACGAGCGTACCGCGCCGCGCTGGATGGTGCTGGCCACGCGCCAGATCTCGGCGCGCCCGGCCTATGCCGTGGTGCAGGTCAGTGCCTTGGCGGTGGGCCTGTTGGCGCTGGTGCTGCTGGTGCTTTTGCGCACCGACCTGATCAGCAGTTGGCGCAAGGCCACGCCGCCCGACGCGCCCAATCGCTTTGTCATCAATGTGATGCCCGAGCAAGGCGACGCCTTCGTCAAGACGCTGAAGGACGCAGGGGTCAGCGGCTACGACTGGTATCCCATGATCCGGGCGCGCCTGGTGGCGGTCAATGGCAAACCCAGCAACCCGGACGACTACGCCGATGACCGCGCCAAGCGCCTGCTGGACCGCGAGTTCAACCTCTCGCACAGCGCGGCCAAGCCGCCCCACAACGAGATCGTCCAGGGTCAATGGATTGAGGGCGAAGCAGACAGTGTCAGCGTCGAGGAAGGCATTGCCAAGACCCTCAACCTCAAGCTGGGCGACGTGCTGCGTTTCGATTTTGGCGGCCTGCAACTGGATTCGAAAGTGACTTCGGTACGCAAGGTTGATTGGGGCTCGATGCGGGCCAACTTCTTCGTGATGTACCCGGTGGCCAAGCTGCCCGGCGTGCCGGCCACCTACATGAGCGCCTTCAAGGCCCCCACCACCAAGGGCTTCGATAACGCGCTGGTGCGCCAGTTTCCCAATGTCACCAACGTTGACATGAGCAACACCATTGGCCAGGTGCAGCGGGTGCTCGACCAGGTCATTGCCGCAGTGGAGTTTTTGTTCGCCTTCACCCTGGCGGCTGGCCTGGTGGTGTTGTTTGCCTCGGTCACGGCCACGCGCGAGGAGCGCGCCCGCGAATTTGCCATCATGCGCGCCGTTGGTGCGCGCAGCAGCCTGTTGCGTCAGGTGCAGCGCGCCGAGCTGTTGGGTGTCGGGCTGCTGGCCGGTTTCCTCGCCTCGATCATGGCTGCCGTGGTGGGCTGGGCGCTGGCGCGCTACGTGTTCGGCTTCGAGTGGACGGTCTCGCCCTGGGCGGTGCTGCTGGGCGCGCTGGCCGGCGCCGTGCTGGCCCTGGCCGCAGGCTGGTGGGGCCTGCGCGAGGTGCTACGCCGCCCGGTGGTGGACACGCTGCGGCGTGCGGCGGAGTAGATCAAGGTAGCTTGCATAAAGTGACGCATAATGTGACGTACTTGACAATTCATACCACCAATTACATACTACAACTCAATTCTTGAGGGGTATGCCATGCAAGCGATTGATGTCACTTTGGCCGAGCGCGGCCAGATTGTGATTCCCAAAGAGGCCCGCGACGCGCTGGGACTCAAACCCGGCGCGCGCTTGCAACTGCGTGTTGAAGGTGCTCGCTTGCTGATCGAGAAGAAGGTGCAGCTCGATCTCAGCCGCTGGGTCGGCAAGGCGCTCGATGATGGGCTGAGCACCGAGCAGGCTTTGACCGAGCTGCGTGGGCGCGCCGTGCCCTGGACTGAGCCAGTTCGCAAAGCATGAAGACGGCGGTTGATTCAAGCGTGCTGTTTGACATCGTCAAAGGCGCGCCAGGTGCCGTTGCGGCCCAAACGGCACTGGAGACCGCGCTGGCACACGGGGGCTTGTGCGTGTGCGCCGTGGTGGTGGCCGAACTGGGGCGCTACTTTGCTACCGAGCAGGAACTGACCGAGTTTCTCGCGGCCTGCCAGATCGACCACGACCCCATGACGATGGAGACCGCGCTGCAAGCCGCGCGCATCATGCGGGGCTATGCCCGCAACAAAGGTCCCCGTGAGCGCACGGCCCCCGATTTTCTGATTGGTGCCCATGCCATGCAACAGGCTGACGCACTTCTCACCACGGACGCAGGATTCTTTCGAAACCATTTCAAGGCCTTGAGCGTGGTGACACCGGGTAACCGGAGCTGACTCCGTCGCGGGACCAGGGGCGGTCGAGTCGTGGCAGACGACCTGAGCGGAACGGACCCTCGGTGGGAAGTAATCGGCTGCTATGTTTTATATAGCTTGAAACCTATGGCGTGGCAATCCGCGTGTCTGGGGTAAATGGATTGCTTCACTGCGTTCGCAATGACGATGTTCTTTCACGTCAACCAGCGGCCTTGACCGGCGCCAGCAGCACCAGCATCGCCCCCGCGCCACCGTCGGCCGGCTTGGCCTGAACAAAGGCCAGTACCTCGATCTTTTGCACCAGCCAGTTGTAGACCCGCCGTTTCAGCACGGGCGCTTTGCCGGGCGAGCCCAGGCCCTTGCCGTGGATGATGCGCACACAGCGCAGGCCTTGCTGGTTGGCCTCGCGTATGAAAGCGCCCAGGCGCTCGCGTGCGTCCTCCACGCGCAGGCCGTGCAGATCGAGCTGGCGCTGGATCGCCCAGTCGCCGCGGCGCAATTTGCGCGGGATGTCCACGCCCAGGCCGGGACGCAAAAAGCTCATCTGCTCGTCTACATCGAGCAGCGTGCCAACATCAAACTCGTCGCTCAGCGACTCTTGCAGCGCGGCCTGTTCGTCGAGCTCGCGCTGCATCACGGTGGGTGGCGCACGCTTCTTGCTCAGTACTGCGTGCCCTTTGTCGGGCAACCGTTGCACGGCACCGGCCGCGCGCACGAACAGGTCGCGCTCGCTGGTCTGCTTGGTCTGGGCCTTGACACGCGCCTGGACCTGCTCGGCGTCCTTCTTGACCTGTTCCTCGATGGCCCGTTTGACTTGCTTGAGATCGGCCAGGCTCTTGATGGCAACCGGTTTGCGACTCACAACAGGCCCGACTCGGCAAACGAGAAGGCCAGCCCTGGCGCCACCACCACGTGGTCGAGCACCCGCACGTCGATCAGGGCCAAAGCTGCCTTCAGGGTCTGCGTCAGCGCCTCGTCGGCGCGCGAGGGCTGCACCGTGCCGCTGGGGTGGTTGTGTGCCAGCACCACGGCGGCAGCCTGGTGGTGCAGGGCGCGCAACACCACTTCGCGCGGGTAGACACTGGTCTGGGTCAGCGTGCCGCGAAACAGTTCTTCCATCGCCTGCAGCCGGTTTTGTGAGTCCAGAAACAGCACCGCAAACACCTCATGCGGGCGCGCCGCCAGGTGCAATTGCACATACTGCTTGACCGTGTCCGGCGTGGCGAACACGGTGCGCTCGCGCAGTTGCTGGTTCATGGCGCGGCGGGCCAGTTCCAGCACGGCGACCACCTCGGAGCGTTTGGCCGGTCCCAAACCCTTGACGCGTTTCAGATCGTCGGCACTGGCGTGCAGCAGGCCTGCGATGCCATCAAAGCCGGCGTCCGTGCCCTTGCTGGCGCCGATCTGCAGCAGTTCGTTGGCCATCTGCAGCACATTCTTGCCCGGCAGGCCGGTGCGCAGCAGGATCGCCAGCAGCTCCACGTCGCTCAGGGCGCCGGGGCCGCGGGCCAGCAATTTCTCGCGCGGTCGGGCATCGGGGGGCAGGTCGGTCAGGGGCATGTGCGTTTCCAATTAGTTGGGGACAGAGCTGAAGGTCTGTCCCACAAGCTTCTTACAATAGTCCCAGTTTATTCGCCAAAGCGCAGCCCCGCGGCGCGCGCTCCCCAACTCCATGACCAGTACTGTTGCCGCCGTTCAGGCGGGCTCTTTCTTGACGCTGCATTACCGCCTGGCCGGGCCGATGGGCGATGTGGTCAATACCTTTGCCGCCAAGCCCGCCACGCTGACGCTGGGAACGGGCGAGTTGTCGCCGGCGCTGGAGCAGCACCTGCTGGGCCTGGCGGAAGGCCAGCGCGCCACTTTCGAGCTGCCAGCGGGCCTGGCCTTCGGTCAACGCAGCCCGGACATGCTGCAGTGGCTCTCGCGCAAGGAGCTCGCCGACCTGGGCGATCCGGCCGAGCAGTATGCCGTGGGTGATGTGTTGCACTTTCCCACGCCCGATGGCCAGGGCCAATTTGCCGGTTCGGTGCAGGGACTGCGTGACGATGCCGGCGGCCAGGCTGTGTTGTTTGACTTCAACCACCCGCTGGCGGGCCAGCCGGTCACGTTTGAAGTGTTGGTGATCGGTATCTTGTGAGTAACATCATGCCAATTGAAATCGCGCTGGCCGAGCCGCGTGGCTTTTGCGCCGGGGTCGACCGTGCCATCGAAATCGTGGAGCGCGCCCTGCACAAGTTCGGGCGCCCGATCTACGTGCGCCACGAGATCGTTCACAACACCTATGTCGTGAACGATCTCAAGGCCAAAGGCGCGATCTTCATCGAGGAGCTTTCCGATGTGCCAGAGGGTGCCACGCTGGTGTTCTCCGCGCACGGTGTCAGCCGGGCGGTGCACGATGAGGCGCGCGCGCGCGGCTTCACGATCTTCGACGCCACTTGTCCGCTGGTGACCAAGGTGCACGTGGAGGTGGCAAAGCTGCACAAAGAGGGTTACGAGTTCATCATGATCGGCCACAAGGGGCACCCCGAAGTGGAGGGCACCATGGGCCAGCTCGACAGCGGCATCCACCTGGTCGAGTGCGTGGCCGACGTCGCCAAGGTGCAGCCCTTGCAGACCGACAAGCTGGCGGTGGTGACGCAAACCACGCTGAGTGTGGACGACGCCGCCGAGATCACCGCCGCCATCCGCTCACGTTTCCCCAGCGTGCGCGAACCCAAGCAGCAAGACATCTGCTACGCCACGCAAAACCGCCAGGATGCCGTCAAGGTGATGAGCCCGCAGGTGGACATCGTCATTGTGGTGGGCAGCCCCACCAGTTCCAACAGCAACCGCTTGCGTGAAGTGGCGCGCAAGCTTGGCACCGAGAGTTACATGGTCGACAGCGCCGATGAATTGCAGGCCGCCTGGTTCGAAGGCCGCCAACGTGTCGGGCTTACCGCTGGCGCCTCCGCCCCCGATCTTCTGGTGCAGCAGGTGGTGGAGCGGCTGCGCACGCTCGGTGCCGTCTCGGTGCGCACCTTGAAGGGCACGCAGGAGACGATCAAGTTTCCGCTGCCCAAGGGACTCAAGTTGGCCAGCGACCACGAGTGAACCGGTTGCGCACCGAACCTTGCCCAATTACCCAACCTGAGTGACCCCATGTTAGACATCACCCTGCTGCGAAAAGACCTGGACTCGGCGATTGCCCGCCTGGAGACCCGCAAGAAGCCTCAAGCCTTTCTGGACGTGGACGTGTTTCGTGCGCTGGAGAGCGAGCGCAAGACGATCCAGGCCCGCACCGAAGAATTGCAGGCGCAGCGCAACACGCTCTCCAAGCAGATCGGCCAGCTCAAGGCCAAGGGGCCAGCGGGCCAGGCCGAGGCCGATACGGCGATGGCGCAAGTGAGTGCCTTCAAGGCCGAGCTGGAGCAATCCGCCGCACGCCTGGAGCAGATCCAGGCCGACTTGCAGACTCTGTTGCTGGCGGTGCCCAACTTGCCCCACGAGAGCGTGCCCGTGGGAGCCGACGAGCATGGCAATGTGGTGTTGCGCAGTTGGGGCAGCCCGCGTGTCATGGAGTTCGACGTGAAGGACCACGTCGATGTCGGCACACCCCTGGGGCTGGACTTTGATCTGGGCGTCAAGCTCACCGGTTCGCGCTTCACCGTGATGAAGGGCCAGATTGCGCGCCTGCACCGCGCCCTGGCGCAATTCATGCTGGACGTGCAGACGCTCGAGCATGGCTACACCGAGTGCTATACGCCCTACATCGTCAACGCCGACAGCCTGCGCGGCACCGGCCAGTTGCCCAAGTTCGAGGGCGACTTGTTCGCTGCCAAAAAGGGCGGCCAGGAGGGCGAAGAAGTGCCCGACCACGCCGCGCTGTACTTGATTCCCACCAGCGAAGTGCCGCTGACAAACTTCGTTCGTGACGTGGTGGTGACTGAGGCGCAATTGCCGATCAAGCTGACCGCCCACACACCGTGTTTTCGCTCCGAGGCCGGCAGCTACGGGCGCGACACGCGCGGCATGATTCGCCAGCACCAGTTCGACAAGGTCGAGATGGTGCAGATCGTGCATCCCGACCAGAGCTACGCAGCGCTGGAAGAGATGACCGGCCACGCCGAGGCGGTTTTGCAGAAGCTCGGTTTGCCCTACCGCGTGATGGCCCTGTGCACCGGCGACATGGGCTTTGGCGCCAGCCGCACGCATGACCTGGAGGTGTGGCTGCCCGCCCAGAAGGCCTACCGCGAGATCAGCTCGGTGTCCAACTGCGAGGCCTTCCAGGCGCGGCGCTTGCAGGCACGCTTCAAGAACGCGCAGGGCAAGAACGAACTGGTGCACACGCTCAATGGTTCGGGCCTGGCGGTCGGGCGCACGCTTGTGGCGGTGCTGGAAAACTATCAGAATGCGGATGGATCGGTCACGGTGCCCGAGGTGGTGCGGCCCTATCTAGGCGGCCTGCAAGTGATCAAGGCCTAGCGTCCGAGCCAACACGATGCGCGAAGTGCCCCGGCGGCTGGATGCAGAGCCTCCGTTTGGTGTCTTGCGTTGCGGTCAACCGAGCGTCACGGGGTGGCAAAGTCGCTGGAAACGGGCCTCCCTTGCCCGGAGCACCTCTGGTGAGTCGGCGGGCCGATACGACATGTGCGGGCAAGGGTGGGAGTGTGTACGAGGCGCGGACCCTGCGCCGGGGGGCGGGGGGGGGGGGGGGGGGGGGGCGGGGGGGGGGGCGGCGCTTTCCAGGCACGTTCCGCGGCGCGCCTGCACCCAGGGCGATTCTGGCCGCGAGGGGCCTATCTGGTGATGGAGTTTGGCAGGATGACCTCAAGCACCATCTTGAGGCGGCGTTTCTCGGCGCAAAGCGCGGTGAAACTGGTTCTCGGCTTGTTGATGGCGCTGGACCATGCACACGCGCAAAACGTGGTGCACCGCGACGTCAAACCAGCCAACATCCTGATCGAGTCCAGCGGCAGAATCAAACTCGCTGACTTTGGCGTGGCCCGCATCGGGCGAGGCCCCTTCAGGGCGGGTGCCCACCGCGGTCGGGGATCGCTCGACCTGTTCTCGGGGGGGTGGGCGTTGACGGCGTGGCCCTTGGGGGACACCAGTCATCGTCGCCACAGATGTGGAGAGCGGCTGGCGAAGCCGCCAAGCACCAGAAGAGCGGTACAAAACGGCGCGCGACTTCAGCTTCAGCGGGTGCAGCACTGCCCGAGTCGCGGCGCTGGGGACACTGCAGCTGTCTGCGGTTCGGGGCGTTGGGTGGGGCCCTGAGGACGCTGTTGGGTAGTTCCAGGCGCAGACAGCGGGCAGGAACTGGACTGGAGGAAGACACGGACCGAGGTCAGGGTTTCGCTGCGGCGGGTGCGGGGGGAGCGTTTGAGGTTCTGGAGCCGCAGGGGGCTGGGTGCGCTGGCACGCAGCGCAACACGGGGGGGGGGTGGTGGCCCGGCTGTGGCGTCAGAGCTCCGGCGTCGCTCAGGGGGGCTGGCGGGGCGCCGGAGGCGGCGCGCCCCGGCGGCTCGCGCGCCAAGTTGCCCGTCACCGCACTGGCGCCGCGCGGTTGGCCCGTCAGCGTGGGCCTGCGCGCTCTTCCGCACCCTGCTGGCGCAGCAGTTTGCCCCAAGACCGGTACGGCGCAGTCAGAGCTGGACTTTCGGAGTTGGAGCACGGAGCAACCCAGCCCTGAGGCGCCTGCAAGCAGTGCGCAGAACGATCACCGGACCAGGCGACGCCCTGGTCCGACACAGGCGCAAGGTGAACCGGGGCCGTTACATAAAGCGCGCGGCCAGCTCTTTCATGATCTCGTTGGTGCCGCCGTAGATGCGCTGCACCCGCGCGTCGGTGTAGAGCTGGGCAATCGGGTACTCGCTCATGTAGCCATAGCCGCCAAAGAGCTGCAGGCACTCGTCGATCACCTTGCATTGCTGGTCGGTCACCCAGTACTTGAGCAGCGCCGCGCGGTCCACCCCGAGCTTGCCCTGCAGGTGCGCCACCATCGCCGCATCCACCATGGCGCGCGCGGCCAGCACGGTGGCCTGCACCTCGGCCAGCTTGAAGCGCGTGTTCTGAAAGCTCCAGATCGGTTTGCCAAAGGCCTGGCGTTCCTTGGCGTAGGCCACGGTGTCGGTCAGCGCGCGCTCCATCGCGCCGATGCCGCCCAGCGCCACCATCAGGCGCTCCTGCGGCAGCTCCTGCATCAACTGGAAGAAGCCCTGGCCCTCGCCGCCACCCAGCAGGTTGGCGGCGGGTACCCGCACGTCATCAAAGAACAGCTCGGAGGTGTCTTGCGACTTCAGGCCAATCTTGTCGAGCATGCGGCCACGGCGAAAGCCTTGTGCGCCCTCGGTCTCCAGCACCAGCAGTGACATGCCTTTGGCGCCTTTGGTCTGCGCCGCATTGGCCCCGTCGGGCGCCACGGTGCGGCAGGCCACGATGATCAGGTTGGCGTTCTGGCCGTTGGTGATGAAGGTCTTTTGGCCGCTCAGCACATAGTGGTCGCCATCGCGCCGCGCGGTGGTGCGGATGGCCTGCAGGTCAGAGCCGGTGCCCGGCTCGGTCATGGCAATGGCGGTGATGAGCTCGCCCTTGGCCATCTTGGGCAGCCAGCGCTGCTTCTGGGCCTCGGTGCCGTAGTGCAGGATGTAGGGGGCGACGATGGCCGAGTGCAGGCCGCCGCCAAAGCCGCTGAGGTTGGCACGCGCCTGCTCGATGATCAGTACCGCCTCGTGACCAAAGTCGCCACCGCCGCCGCCGTAGGCTTCGGGCATGGCGGCGCACAACATGCCTTGCTGGCCGGCCTCCAACCAGGTGTCGGCGCCCATCTTGCCGGCCTTGTTCCACTCGGCCACGCGGGGCACCCAGCGTTCGTTGAAGAAGCGTCGGACCGAGTCTTCCAGCATGCGATGCTCTTCGGTCATCCAGGTGGAGGTGAAATTGTCAATGGCCATGGCGTGGTGCCCGGTGGTGCGCGGCGCAAGCCGCTTGACCGGGCGTCAGGTGGAGGGGTTGGAGGTGCGCCGGCGTGCGTCGAGATGCCGCTTGCAACTGGCATTGATGACGCGCAGCTCGGCCAGTGTTTCGTCGATCTGCGCGCGCTTTTTCTCCAGCTCGGTGATCGCCGTATCGGTGCGGTCGATCACGTAGGTGAGCTGTTGCGAGCGGCCTTCGCCGTGGTCGCCGTACAGATCAAGGTAGCGCTTGATCTCCGACAACTGCGAGCCGATCGCCTTGGCGCGCAGGATCAGCGCCAGGCGCGCCCGGTCACGCCGGGTGTAGACGCGTGCGCCGTTGATGCGGCGCGGCGACAGCAGGCCCTTGTCTTCATAGAAGCGCAGCGCGCGCAGGGTGATGCCGAACTCCTGGCACAGCTCGGTGATGCCAAACAGCTCGGTGCTGGCCTCATCCCGGTGCGAGTCGACGAAGGCCTGTGCGTCGGTGGCCACGGGCACTGGCGCCACGGCCGCACTTCGGGCGCCTGACCGTGACGGCTTGAGCTTGGCAGTGGAGGTGGCCACCGCAGCGGACTTCAAGGGTCGCGCTCAGATCACGCGTTGCAGGCGCATGGCAACACTCATGTCGCCGGTGACCTTGAGTTTGCCCATCATGAAGCCGGTGGCGGGCTCCAGGTCGCCGCTCAGCATGGCGTTGAGGTTTTCCAGCGTGATGCCCACGGTGCAGTCGGCGTCCGTGTTGCTGTTGCTGACCGAATTGGGCGTGGACTTGCCGTCGATGTAGACCACGCCGTCATCGCCGCAGTCGAACTTAAGGGTGGCGTCCAGGCCGCTGTCGGCGCCGACTTTGGTGCGGATGGCTTGGGTGCAGGCTTCGAGGTTCATGGTGGTGTTCCGGATAAAAAGTTGCAGGGTTGAGGAGAGTCGGCCCGCAGGCGCTGACTGCGTCGGAATGCTATCAGCATCACATGACGCGGAGCACAGTATAAACCCCTAAACGATATCTGGTTGACGTTAACGTTACCTTGTTGTCTAATTCGGCAAGCTTTCACAGGACGACCGCTCATGCCCGCTCTACTTTCCAAGATCAAAACCAGCTCCGAGTCGTTTGCGGCCAATGCCCGGCGCATGCGCGAGCTACTGGCCGAGGTGCAGCGCCTGGAGCAGATGGTGATAGCCGAGTCCGAGTCCAAGCGCGACAAGTTCGAAAAGCGCGGGCAACTGCTGCCGCGCGAGCGTGTGGCGCGTCTGCTGGACCGGGGCTCGCCGTTTCTGGAGATCAGCCGCCTGGCCGGACTCAACATGCACGACGACGACGGCAAGAAGTCGGTGCTGGGCGGTGGCTCGGTGGTCGGCATCGGGGTGGTGGCCGGCAAGCGCTGCATGATTTCGGCCAGCGACAGCGCGGTCAAGGGCGGCACGGTGGCGCCCATGGGTTTGAAGAAGGGCCTGCGCGCGCAGGAGATCGCCCGCGACAACAGGCTGCCCGTCATTTACCTGGTGGAAAGTGGCGGCGCCAACCTGATGTACCAGAGCGAGATTTTCATCGAGGGCGGGCGCAGCTTTGCCAACCAGGCACGCCTGTCGGCGGCCGGCCTGCCGCAGATATCCGTGGTGCATGGCTCCAGCACCGCCGGCGGCGCCTACTTGCCGGGTTTGTCGGACTACGTCATTCTGGTGCGTGGTCGCTCCAACATCTTTCTGGCCGGGCCGCCCTTGGTCAAGGCCGCCATTGGCGAGGACTGTACGGAGGACGAAATCGGCGGCGCCGAGACGCATGCGCAGATCACCGGCCTGGGTGAGTACCTGACCGAGAACGACGCGCACGCGATCGCCATGGCGCGCGAGGTGATGGACAAGCTCAATTGGGATGTGACGCCCGCCGCCGCGTCCTTCGCCGAGCCGCTGTACGACGAGCAGGAGCTGATGGGCCTGGTGCCGGCCGATGATCGCGAACCCTACGACGTGCGCGAAGTGATCGCGCGCCTGGTGGATGGCTCGGACTTCCTCGAATTCAAGGCCCAGTACGCGCCAGAGACCATGTGTGGCCACGCCCGCATCCACGGCCAACTGGTGGGCATTCTGGGCAACAACGGCCCGATCCAGCCCAATGGCTCGACCAAGGCGGCGCAGTTCATCCAGTTGTGCGACCAGAGCGGCACGCCCCTGGTTTTTTTGCAGAACACCACGGGTTACATGGTCGGCTCGGTGGCCGAGCGCAGCGGCGCCATCAAGCATGGCTCCAAGATGATCCAGGCGGTGGCCAACGCACGGGTGCCCAAGTTCACGATCGTGTTGGGCGGCTCCTTTGGTGCGGGCAACTACGGCATGTGTGGTCGCGGCTTCGATCCGCGTTTCATCTTCTCCTGGCCCACCGCGCGCACGGCGGTGATGGGCGGCGCGCAGGCCGCCAAGGTGATGGACATCGTCAACCGCGCCAAGATCGAGCGCAGTGGTTTGGCGGCCAACGAAGAAGCGCTGAAAGCCATGTCCGATGGGCTGCGCCAGCGCCTGGACAAGGAATCCTCGGTGCTGTTTGGCACCGCCCGCCTGTGGGACGACGGCATCATCGATCCGCGTGACACGCGCCGCCTGCTGGGCCTGTGCCTGTCGCTGGCAGCCGAGGCGCAGGCGCGCAAGCTGCACCCCAACACCTTTGGCGTGGCCCGCATGTAACGGGGGCTGGGCTTGCTACCGACGCCACTTCTCACGTCATTGCGAGCGCAGCGTGGCAATCCATGCCCCCGGCGCGCGACGATGGATTGCCGCGCTGCGCTCGCAATGACGATGTCACCGTGACGACCTATCTCCACGAAAGACCCCCATGAAATTCACCCCTGAACACGAACAAATCGCCGACACCGTGCGCAAGTTTGTCGCCAACGAGATCAACCCGCATCTTCCCGCGTGGGAGGCCGCGGGCCAGTTCCCCGCGCACCAGGTCTTCAAGAAGATGGGCGACCTGGGCCTGCTGGGCATCAAGTACCCCACCGAATACGGCGGCATGGGCCTGGACTTCAGCTACTCGATGGTGATGGCCGAGGCGCTGGGCGAGTGCAATGCCGGCGGCGTGCCGATGGCCATCGGCGTGCAGACCGACATGTGCACGCCGGCGCTGGCGCGCTTTGGCTCGGACGAGTTGCGCCGCGAATTCCTCGCGCCCAGCATCGCCGGTGACATGGTCGGTTGCATTGGCGTGAGCGAGGTCGGTGGCGGCTCCGACGTGGCCGCGCTCAAGACCACGGCGCGCAAGGACGGTGACGACTACCTCATCAACGGCTCCAAGATGTGGATTACCAACGGCATGCAGGCCGACTGGTGCTGCCTGCTGGCCAACACCTCCGAGGGCGCGGTGCACAAGAACAAGTCGCTGATCATGGTGCGCCTGGACAGCCCGGGCGTCACGCGCCAGAAGATCGAGAAGATCGGCATGCATTCCAGCGACACGGCGCAGCTGTTCTTTGACAACGTGCGCGTGCCGCAGCGCAACCTGATCGGCCAGGAGGGCATGGGCTTCATGTTCCAGATGCTGCAGTTCCAGGAGGAGCGCCTGTACGGCGCGGCCGGCTGCCTGCGCTCGCTGGACCGTCTGATCGACCAGACCATCGACTACACGCGTCAGCGCCAGACCTTTGGCAAGCCGATCCTGCACAACCAGGTGGTGCACTTCCGCCTGGCCGAGCTGCGCACCGAGGTGGAGGCGCTGCGCGCCCTGACCTACCGCGCGGTGGAGTCTTACATCTCCGGCAAGGATGTCACCAAGCTGGCCTCCATGGCCAAGCTCAAGGCCGGGCGCCTCAGCCGCGAGGTGGCCGACAGTTGCCTGCAGTATTGGGGCGGCATGGGCTTCACGGCCGATAACCCAATCTCGCAGGCCTACCGTGATGGACGCCTGATCTCCATCGGCGGTGGCGCCGACGAGATCATGCTGGGCATCATCTGCAAGCTCGAAGGCACTTTGCCGGGCAAGGTTTGAGCGGTATCACACGATGACTGATACCAACCCCCAACGCGAAGCGATCCGATGGTGGTGTGCGAGACGCTGGCAACCCGGCGCGAGGGCGCGGTGCTGCACGTCACGCTGAACCGCCCCGAGAGCCGCAACGCCATGTCGCTGCGCATGGTGCAGGAACTGCAGACGGTGTTGCAGCAAGCCGAGCCACGACGACGCGGTGCGGGTGCTGGTGCTGCGCGGCGCCGGTGGCCACTTCTGTGCCGGCGGCGACCTCAAGGACATGGCAGCTGCGCGCATGCGCGCCATGCAGGCTCCGGCTGCGTCGGCCCAGGGCGCGCCGATTGCCGACCCGGTGGCCGAGGTCAATGCGCGCTTTGGCGAGCTGTGCGTGGCCTACGCCAACACACCGCTGGCGCTGGTGGCGGTGACCGAGGGCACGGTCATGGGCGGCGGCTTTGGCCTGGCCTGCGTGGCCGACGTGACGCTGGCCTCCCGCACGGCGGTGTTCCGCCTGCCCGAGACCTCCCTGGGCGTGGTGCCGGCGCAGATCGCGCCCTTTCTGGTGGAACGGCTGGGCTACTCGCAGGCCAAACGACTGGCCGTGACCGGGGGACGCGTGGCGGCCGATGAGGCCTTGCGCATCGGCCTTGTTCATGCCGTGCACGAGGCGAACCAACTCGACGCCGCGTTGGCGGCGGTGCTGGCCGACATCTTGGCCTGTGCGCCGGGCGCGCTGGCCGCCACCAAGGCCCTGATTGCCAAGGCGCGCTGGAGCCCGGCCGCCGAACTGGTGGCCCACGCCGCCGCCGTGTTCTCGCACGCCGTGCAAAGCAACGAGGGCATGGAAGGCACGACGGCCTTCCTTCAAAAGCGCAAACCAAACTGGGCCACGCCAGTGTTCGATGTTTCCAAAGACACGAGTGCGGCGGCGGCGCGGTGCGCGCACGCAGGTGCCCCGATGGAGGTACAGCATGTTTAGCAAAATACTGGTCGCCAATCGGGGTGAAATCGCTTGCCGCGTCATCCGCACTGCACGCGCCCTGGGCTACCGCACGGTGGCGGTGTTCAGCGACGCCGACGCCAAAGCGCCGCACGTGCAGCAGGCCGACGAGGCGGTGCACATTGGCGGCTCGGCCGCGGCCGACTCCTACCTGCGTATTGACGCGCTGCTGGAGGCCGCGCGCAAGACCGGCGCGGACGCGATTCATCCCGGCTACGGCTTCCTGAGCGAGAACGCGGGCTTTGCGCAAGCCTGTCAGGACGCGGGCCTGGTCTTCATCGGCCCGCCGGCTTCGGCCATCACCGCCATGGGCGACAAGGCGCTGGCCAAGCGCCGCATGCTGGCGGCCAAGGTGCCCTGTGCACCGGGCTACCTCGGAGAGGAGCAGGACGACACGCGGCTGCAGGAGGAGGCGCAGAAGCTCGGGTTCCCGCTGCTGGTCAAGGCGGTGGCGGGTGGCGGCGGGCGCGGCATGCGCTTGGTGCGCCAGGCCAGCGAACTGGGGCAGGCCATCAGCGGCGCGCGGCGCGAGGCGCTAAGCGCCTTTGGCGACGGCACGCTGATGCTGGAGCGGCTGATCGACAACGGGCGCCACATCGAGATCCAGGTCTTTGCCGACTCGCATGGCAACGCGGTCTACCTGGGTGAGCGCGATTGCACGGCGCAGCGGCGCCGGCAGAAAGTGATTGAGGAAGCGCCGTCGGCGGTGGTCAGCCCGGCCATGCGCGAGGCGATGGGGCGCGACGCCGTGGCCGCCGCCCTGGCGGTGGGCTACCGGGGCGCGGGCACGGTGGAATTCATCGTGGACGCCGAGCTGAAGCACTACTTCCTGGAGATGAACACGCGCCTGCAGGTGGAGCACCCGGTGACCGAGCTGGTAACCGGCTTCGATCTGGTCGAGTGGCAGTTGCGCGTGGCCGCTGGGCAGCCGCTGCCGGCGCGCCAGGACCAGATTGAACTCAAGGGCCACGCCATCGAGGCGCGCCTGTACGTGGAGGACCCGTACGCCGGCTTTGCCCCGCAGACCGGCACGGTGTTGCACTGGCAACCCGCGGCGGCCTTGCACGCCGGCGTGCGGATCGACGACGGCATCGTCGAAGGCGGCGTGATCTCGCCCTACTACGACCCGATGGTGGCCAAGATCATCGTGCACGGGCGCGACCGCGATGACGCCATCCGCCGGCTGCGCGCGGCCCTGCAGAACGCGCCCCTGCTGGGCTTGCGCAACAACGGCCGCTTCCTGGCCGACCTGGTGGACCACCCGGCCTTTCGCACGGCCACCATGACCACCACGCTGATCGATGAGTGGCAGGAGCAGGGCGAAGCGCTGCTGCAGCGGCCAGTGGCTGGCGATGTGCACTGGTGCCTGGCGGCTGCCGCTCTGGCGATGAAGCAGGGTGCCGGCTGGCGCGCCGACAGCGTGGCGGCGTTCGGTCTGCCGCTGCGCTGCGACGAGGTGCAACAACTGCTGCGGGTGCAGCCCGATCGGCATGGCTCGGTGCAGGTGACGCTGGGCGCTGCCGTGCACCACGTGCGCATTTTGAGCCACGAGGGCGCGCGCTTGCGCTTCGAGATGGATGGCGTCATTCGCAGCGCGGTGGCGGTGCACCATCAGAACAGCTTGCACCTGGCGCTGGACGGCGCCGCGTTTGTGTTCAATGAGGTGTCGGCGTTCCCGGACAGCAACGCCGCGTTGGACGCCACACGGGCGCTGTCGCCGGTGGCGGGCAAGGTGACGCAGATTGCGGTGGCGCTGGGCGACGCGGTGCAGGAGGGCCAGGCGCTGGTCTGCGTGGAAGCCATGAAGATGGAAATGTGGCTGAGCGCGCAGGCGGCCGGCACGGTGCATGCGGTGCACACGGCGGTGGGGGAGCAGGTCGAATCGGGCGCGCTGCTGGTGGAACTCGAAATTAAGGACAAGAAGGAAACATGATGGACAAAGCAATTCTGACGTGCGCGCTGACCGGCGTGCTGACCAATCCCAAGCAGTATCCGGTGCCGGTGACGCCGGCCCAGATGGCGGCGCAGGCGCGTGAGGCGTTCAACGCGGGGGCTTCCATCATGCATGTGCACGTGCGCATGCAGGACGATGGCATGGGGCACATGCCCTCGTGGGACCCCGATGTGGCCGAGGCGGTGGTGGGTGCCATTCGCGAGGCCTGTCCCGGTGTCATCATCAACCTCACCACCGGTGTGGTGGGCAAGGACATTTCGGGCCCGCTGGCCTGCATTCGCCGCGTCAAGCCGGAGATTGCCGCCTGCAACGCGGGCAGCCTGAACTACCTGAAGATCAAGGACGATGGCCAGTGGGCCTGGCCGCCGATGGTGTTCGACAACCCGGTCTCCAAGGTGCAGCAGTTCCTGGACGTGATGACCGAGTGCAATGTGCACCCGGAGTTTGAATGCTTCGACGTCGGCATCGTGCGCGCGGTCGGCATGTACCTCAAGGCCGGCATGCTCAAGCCCGAGATGGGCCGCGCCGAATACAACCTGGTGATGGGTGTCGCCTCCGGCATGCCGTGCGATGCCGATCTGCTGGCGCTGTTGCCACGCTGGATGGCCAGCGGCAGCGTGTGGCAAAGCACGCTGATCGGGCGCGCCGAGATATGGCCAGTGCACCAGGCCACCGCCGAGCTGGGCGGCATGTTGCGCACCGGTCTGGAAGACACCTTCTACCTGCCCAATGGCGAACGTGCCGGCGGCAACGGGGTGTTGATCGAGGCGCTGGCCCAATGCGCTCAGCGCGCGGGGCGCGCGTTGGCGAGCCCGGCAGAGGCGCGAACCATGCTGGGCCTGCGCGCCTGACGCTGCGCCGATTGATTCCGGGCCACTCAAATGGGTGGTGACATTGGTTGAAAGGTGTCTCGCATCAAAGCGCGGACGCAAGGAGAGAATTGTGGCCGTCGTTTCCACCCCCATCGCGAAATCCATAGACACGGCGCTCGACACGGCGTTCGTTCCGGCACCACGGCGCCTTCTGGAGACCGCCCGGCGCATGGGCAGCACCCCTGCCTACCATGTGCGCGGCGAGCACGGTTGGCAGCCCACCAGTTGGACCCACTATGCGCAGGAGGTGCAGTGCGCCGCACGCGCGCTGGTGGCGCTGGGCGTCAAGCCCGGCGACGCTGTGTGCGTGCTGGGCTTCAACCGGCCCGAATGGGTGATCATGGACCTGGCCGCCATGATGGTGGGCGCGGTGGCCGCTGGCATTTATTGGACCAGTGCCGCCAGCGAGGTGGAGTACATCATTGACCACTCCGGCTGCGCGGTGCTGCTGGCCGAGAACGAGGCGCAATGGGCCAAGGTAGCGCAATGCCGCGCGGCGCTGCCCCGCCTTCAGCGCGTGGTGATGATGCGTGGCGCCAAAGCCGATGACGGCTTGCAACTCGGGTGGAGTGAATTCATGGCGCTCGGTGAGCCGCAGCACCAGGCCGAGGTGGACCGTCGTCTGGCGGCGCTGCGCCCCGACGATTTGGGCACCCTGATCTACACCTCGGGCACCACCGGCGCGCCCAAGGCCGTGATGCTGTCGCACGGCAACCTGTCGTGGACCTCGGTGGTACTGTCGGCCGCATTTGGCGCCAACCCGGCCGATCGCCTGATCTCCTATCTGCCGCTGGCCCACGTGGCCGAGCAACTGGGCGCGATCCACAACCATGTGAACGCCGGCTACGCCCTGTACTTCGCGCGCAGCATCGAATCGCTGGGCGAGCATCTGGCCGAGGTTCGGCCGACCATCTTCTTTGGCGTGCCACGTGTCTGGGAAAAGATGCACGCCGGCATCGCCGGCAAACTGGCGACGGCCAAAGGTATCAAGGCCTTGCTGGCACGCTGGGCGATGGCGGTGGGTCAACGCTGGCATGCTGGCGCGCTCGCCGGCAAACCGGCCGATGTGGTGCTGCGGATGCAAAAGGCGCTGGCCTCCAGGCTGGTTCACCAAAAAGTTCAGAAAGCGCTGGGCCTGGATCAGGCGCGCCTGATGATCTCGGCTGCCGCGCCGATCGCTCCCGAGAACCTGCAATTCTTCACCGGGCTCGATCTGCTGATTCGCGAGGTCTATGGCCAGTCCGAGGACTGCGGCCCGACCTCCATCAGCCTGGCGGGTTCGACCCGCATTGGCGCGGTGGGCAAGCCGCTGGCGGGCACCGAGGTGCGTGTTGCCGAGGACGGCGAAATTCTGGTGCGCGGGCCGCACGTCTTTCAGGGTTGCATGGGCCGGCCCGAAGACACGGCGCAGACGCTGGTGGATGGCTGGCTGCATACCGGGGACCTGGGCCGCTTTGATGGCGATGGTTACCTGTATGTGTCGGGCCGCAAGAAAGACCTGCTCATCACCTCCGGCGGCAAGAACATCTCGCCGGCCAATATCGAAGCCGAGTTGATGGACCTGCCCCTGGTCGAGCACGGCGTGGTGTGCGGCGACGGGCGGCACTTCCTGACTGCCTTGCTGACGCTCAAGCCGGACGTGCTGCAGCAGTTTCTGCAAACGTCTGGACTGGGCGCGGTGCCGCTGGCGCAGGCGTGCCAGCACCCGGCGCTGCTGGCCGAGCTGCAGAAGGGCATTGACCACATCAACCAGCACCAGGCGCGCGTCGCCTGGATTCGCAAGTTCACGGTGCTGGCCGAGCCTTTGTCGATCGAGGCCGGTGCCCTGACCGCCACCATGAAGATCAAGCGCAAGGTCGTGATCGACCGCTACCGCGACCAGGTTGAAGCGATGTACCGGGACTGACCGGTGGCGGCCATGGATTGGGATGTTGTGATCGTCGGTAGTGGTTTTGGCGGTTCGGTCAGCGCCCTGCGCATGGCCGAAAAGGGTTACCGCGTGCTGGTGGTGGAGCAGGGGCGACACGTCAGCCAGCAGGACCTGGCTGCCGCCGGCGAGGACCCAAAGCGCCTGTTGCGCATGCCCGCCCTGGGTTTGCGGCAGGGCTTCTTTGCGCAGGAGGTCTATCGGCACGTCAGCCTGGTGCGAGGCATCGCGGTGGGGGGCGGCAGTGTGGTGTGGGCGGCGGTCATGCTGCAGCCCAAGCAGGCCTTCTACGACGATCCGGCTTGGGGCCGCTTGACCCAGCGTGACTGGCGGCAAGAGCTGGCGCCGCACTATGCAACCGCCAGCCGCATGCTCGGACTGGCGCCCAATCCGCGCCAGACCCAGCAGGACCATTGGTTGCGTGAGACGGCCAGACAACTGGGAGCCGAGGACAGTTATGGCCCGGTGACGCAGGCGATCTTCTTTGGCGACGCCGAGCATGAGCACCCCGATCCATTCTTTGGCGGCGCCGGACCAAGCCGGCGCGGCTGCACGTTTTGCGCGCGTTGCGCGACCGGCTGCGCACAGGGCGCCAAGAACTCGCTGGATAAGAACTACCTGCACCTGGCCCAGGGCCTTGGCGTCACGATCCAGGCCGAACGCCGGGTACAGCGCATCACGCCGCTGGGCGGTGCCCACGGCGGCTATCGCCTGGAATTGATGCACCCGTGGAACCGCAGCGTGCCGGCCACTGCCGTCACCGCCGGCAAGGTCATCGTCGCGGCCGGCGTGGTGGGCACGCTGGAGCTGTTGTTGGCCTGCCGGGACCGCTACCGGACCTTGCCCGGCTTGTCGCCCGTGCTGGGCCGGCACGTGCGCACCAACAGCGAGAGCATTCTGCCGGTGACTGCGCGCGATCCGGCTACTGATGTCAGCGATGGCGCCACCATCTCAAGTCACTTCTTCATTGGCCCCTCGCACGTGACGCAGAACCGGTTTTCGCCTTCGCACCGCATCCTGCGATGGCAAACCGGTCCCTTGGTCAGCGACCCGGTGCCCTGGCGCAGGGCGCTGCGCACGCTGTGGCAGTTCGTTGCGCACCCGCTGGATGCGACGATCTCGATGCGCGCCGGGCGCCGCTGGTCGGCGCGCACCTCGCTGCTGACCGTGATGCAGACCGCAGACAACCAATTGGCCTTTGACTATGGGCGCAGCCTGCTGCGCGGTTTTCGCTGGAGCTTGCTCTCAAGCGTGCCGGCGCACGAAACACGCGCGCCAGCCTACCTGCCTGAGGCCAACCGCATTGCCGCCACGTTCGCCAAGGTCAGTGGTGGCGTGGCCGGTAACGCCTTGCTGGAATCCATCGGCAACGCCTCGATGACGGCACACGTGCTGGGTGGCTGTGTCATGGGCGGCTCGGCGGCGGATGGCGTGATTGACGAGCATCACCAGGTGCTTGGCTATCCCGGCCTGTATGTGGTGGACGCCTCGGCCATTCCCGCCAACGTCGGCGTCAACCCCAGCCTGACCATTGTTGCCATGGCTGAGCGGGCGATGGCGCAGATGCCGGCGTGCCAAGGAAGTGACTGAACGTGAGGGTGGACAATCTGGCCGGAACCGCCAGCGAACGGCCTGTTCAGTGAGAGTTTGAGAGTCCACTTCATGCTATACTGCGAAGCTTAGCGGCTGTAGCTCAGTTGGATAGAGTACTTGGCTACGAACCAAGGGGTCGTGGGTTCAATTCCTGCCAGCCGCACCAGTAAAGACAAGGGGCACGTAAGCGCGTGCTAACCCTTCGTCTTTCTGCCTCCAAGAGTTGACGCTGGTTGCCGTTCGGTTGCCGTTTCCAGGACTCACTTACACCCGGCCTGCCGGAACCACCGTTTCTCTAGATAGGGCTCTAAATAGGGTCAGCCAGTTGGTGGCATTTTGCGTACCATGGTCATGCGTTGAGTCGTTGATTCCTGCCAGCCGCACCAGAATTAACGTTCTAGAACAACAGCTTAGAGGCTCACCCCTCTAGGCTGTTTTTCTTTCTGCGGGGACTTTGCGGGGACTCGTGTCCCGAATCGTCGCATCTTGCCATCAAGCAGTGACAGGCAGGAAATGTTTGTTGTTTGTACGTATTCGAATGATGTGTTAAAAAACTTGGAAAAAATTAACACATCAAGAACTTTGCGAGGCACGCCGCTGAACCGCCTGCTTGATGACATGACCACGGTGATGTTGGCCGAGTTTGATGCGGAAACACGATTTCGGCTGCGCGCTGCGCGTGGCAAGGGGCAAGAGGCCTTGGGCCTGCAGTTGCTGGCCAAGTCCATGGCATCCTGAGACCCTCGGTGTGGACTGGCGTCAATTGCCGGGTGGCGCTTCGGTTTGACCCAAAGCGGGCGATACTCAAGCAGGGCATGCGAAGGCGCGGCAATACCCCAGCCAAGTACGGGCGTACGGGCAACAGCGTGGATAAATGAACAAGGCTTTCACCAAAGAAACTGACGACGGCGACGACGAGGATCTGACGTTGCCGGCTTTGCCAGGGGGCGGCAAGAACTACATCTCCCCAGCCGGTTATGCCAATCTGCGCGCCGAGCTGCTGGACCTGATCGACGCCGAGCGTCCCAAGGTTGTGGAGATCGTGCACTGGGCCGCCAGCAACGGGGACCGATCCGAGAACGGCGACTACATCTATGGCAAGAAGCGACTGCGCGAGATCGACCGGCGCATCCGGTTCCTGACCAAGCGGCTGGAGATCGCCGAAGTCACCGACCCCTGCGTGCACCATGGCGGCGATCAGGTGTTCTTTGGCGCGACTGTGACCTATGCGCAGGACAGTGGCGTGCAGCGCACCGTCACCATCCTGGGCATTGACGAGGCCAACAGCGCCCTGGGTCAGGTCAGTTGGGTGTCACCGATCGCGCGCACGCTGCTCAAGTCACGTGTTGGGGACGTGCTGGCTTTGCGTACCCCTGCCGGTGCGGTGGAGATCGAAGTGCTGCAGGTTGATTACCCGCCAGCGGCGCAGGGCGCAGGCTGACTCAGGACGCGATTTTGGCGCGCACCGCCCGCAATACCGAGGGCGTGCGTTTGAGGTTGCGCAGGGCGTTGTCCAGGTGCGGCTGGTCGCGCACCGCGATGACAAAGCGCAAATCGGCGGCTTCCTGGTTGGCGTCTTCCCCCATGTCGATGTGAATGATGTCGGCCTCGGCCGCGGCCAGTGCGGCTGCCACGCGTGCCAATACGCCCTTGCCATTGGTGACCGTTACCAGCACGCCGGTCTCGAACGCGCGAATCGGTTCATCCGACCACTCCACCGTGATGAAGCGTTCATTGTCCTTGTGCTGCAGTTTTCGGGCTACCGGGCAATCGGCTGCGTGCACCACCAGGCCCTCACCCCGGCCGAGGTAGCCAACAATCGCGTCGCCCGGAATCGGGCGACAACAGGTGGCAAACTTGACCGACGCGTTTTCGCTTCCATCCAGTATCAATGCGCCTTGCGAGACGGTTTCCTGATTGCCAAAGCGCTCGCGGGTGAGCAGCAGGGCGTCGGGTTTCTGGCCGATTTCCGTCAGCAGGATCACCAGTCGTTTGGCCACGATGCCGGCGATTCGCTTGCCCAAGCCAATGTCGGTCAGCAACTCGGCGCGCGTGCGGTTGCCGGTGAAGCGCAGCAGCTTGTCCCAGATCGCGCGGTGTTGCTCGCTGTCGCCGGGAAGCTGCTCGATGCCCTCGGCCCGCAGTGCCTGCGCCAGCATCTTGCCACCCAGACTTTCGGATTCGGTCTGCTCCATGGTCTTGAGGTGGTGGCGTATTTTCGAGCGGGCCCGCGCCGTGCGAACAAAACTCAGCCACGCAGGGTTGGGTGTGGAGACGGGGGCGGTGACCACTTCGATCACGTCCCCATTGCGAAGCTCGGTGCGCAGCGGCACCTGCTGCCCGTTGATCCTGGCGCTGACGGTGCGGTCGCCCACGTTGCTGTGGATCGCGTAGGCAAAGTCCACCACCGTGGCGCCACGCGGCAGCGACATGATCTGGCTTTTGGGTGTGAAGACGTAGACCGCATCGGGAAACAAATCCACCTTGACGTGGTCCCAAAACTCGGCCGCGTCGCGGGTCTCGTTCTGGATATCGAGCAGGGACTGCAGCCACTTGGAGCCCAGTCGCTCGCCCGAGACGGCTTCCTGTGGATGGTTCGCCTTGTACAGCCAGTGCGCTGCGACCCCGGACTCCGCGACCACGTGCATGGCTTCGGTGCGCATCTGAAACTCGACGTTCACCCCCGACGGCCCCACCAGCGTGGTGTGCAGGGACTGGTAGCCATTGAGCTTGCCGATGGCGATGTGGTCCTTGAACTTGCCCGGCACCGGCTTGTAGAGCTGGTGCAGCATTCCCAAGGCCGTGTAGCAATCCAGCACGGTGGGCACCAGCACGCGAAAGCCGTAGATGTCGGTGACTTGGGCAAAGCTCAGGTGCTTCTCGTCCATTTTTTTGTAGATCGAGTACAGCGTCTTCTCGCGACCGGCGATGCGCACCTTCATGCCGGCATTGGCAAACATGGCTTCGACTTCACGCTGAACCTTCTGGATCAGGTCGCGGCGCTTGCCGCGCGCTCTTTCGACCGCTTTGGACAGGATCGCGAAACGCCAGGGCTGAAGGTGGCAAAACGACAGGTTTTGCAACTCGCGGTAGGTCTGATTCAGACCGAGACGGTGCGCGATCGGAACGTAGATTTCCAGCGTCTCGGAGGCAATGCGATGCCATTTTTCGCGCGGCGAGGCCGACAGCGTGCGCATGTTGTGGGTGCGGTCCGCCAGTTTGATCAGGATGACGCGTACGTCGCGGGCCATCGCCAGCAGCATCTTGCGAAACGACTCGGCCTGGTTTTCTTCGCGCGTGTTGAAGTGAAGTTTGTCGAGTTTGGTCAGGCCGTCCACCAACTCGGCCACCGGCGAGCCAAAGCGCTCGATCAGTTCGACCTTGGTGACACCGCAATCCTCCAACGAATCGTGCAGCAGGGCCGCCATTAAAGCCTGGGCATCGAGCTTCCACTCGGCGCATTGGGCGGCGACGGCGATGGGGTGGGTAATGTAGAGCTCACCGCTGTTGCGAAGCTGTCCCAGGTGGGCTTCGTCGGCGAAGCGGTAGGCCAGTCGCACCTGCTCCAGGTCCGACGCGCTCATATAGTCGAGCTTGCTAGTCAGGCTGGCAAAGCTCGCGGCGGCGGCGTTGGCTGCGGCCGCAGCCACGACGCCGCGTTTGGCGTGCGGCTTTTCAACCGTTTGCGAGGAAGGCTTGCCGAGGGTGGTCACCCCTCAAATATAGCGCGCACCCACGTTCATTGCGCGGCGAACTGACCCCGTGCCGTGCGCTGGCCCAAATAACAGGGCCGCCGCCATGAAAAAAGCACCGCAAGCGGTGCTTTTTGGGAGGTCGCTCACGACTTAGAGCGGCACTTTCTTGAGCATTTCTATGCCGATCTTGCCGGCCGCAATCTCGCGCAGGGCGGTCACGCCGGGTTTGTTCTTGCTTTCCACCTTGGGGGTATGCCCCTGGCTGAGAGCGCGCGCGCGGTAGGTCGCGGCCAACACCAGTTGAAAGCGGTTGGGAATCATCACCAGGCAGTCTTCGACAGTGATACGGGCCATGAATTTCTCCGAGAGAGGATGGGGAGGCACTAGGGAATGTTCAGTGCTGCGAAGGTGTCAGCCCTGGCGCGGCGCTGCGCCGAGAACTTGAGCCGCTGGGCGTGAACGATGGCTTTCAGGTCAAAAAGCGCTCGGTCAAACAACTCGTTGATTATAACGAAATCGAACTTGTCGACCTGGGCCACCTCGACTTGTGCATTCTTGAGCCTGAGTTCAATCACCTCGGGGGAATCTTCACCACGTCGCTCCAGCCGGGCACGCAGTTCCTCCCAACTTGGCGGCAGGATGAAGACGCTGATGGCATTGCTGAACAGTTTCTTGATCTGAATCGCGCCCTGGAAGTCGATCTCGAGAATGACATCCGAGCCCTGGTTCATGCGCTCTTCAATCGCGTGGCGGGAGGTGCCGTAGCGTTGTTGGTGTACATGGGCCCACTCGACAAAAGCGTCGGCCGCCACCATGGCATCGAATTCCTGCGCCGAGACAAAGAAGTACTCGCGTCCATGCTTTTCCTGCCCACGGGGGGTGCGCGTGGTGTGCGATACGGAGGGCTGTACCCGGGAGTCCAGCTCCAGCAGCGCCCGCACCAGGCTTGATTTGCCGGCCCCGCTGGGGGCCGCCACGACATACAGGTTTCCAGGGTAGACCATGGGCAAAGGATGCTTGCGGGTTGGGAAAAGTTGGGCCTATTCTAAATTCTGCACCTGCTCACGCATCTGCTCGATCAGAACCTTCATATCAACCGAGATGTGTGTCAGCTCCAGCGCGGCCGACTTCGAGCCCATGGTGTTGGCCTCCCGGTGGAGCTCCTGGATCAGGAAATCGAGCCGCTTGCCGATCTCGCCACCTCGCTTCAGCAGCCGTTCCAGCTCGTCCAGGTGCGAGTCGAGGCGGGTGATTTCCTCGGCTACGTCGATGCGGATTGCAAACGCGGTCGCTTCCGTCAGAGCCCGGTCGGCGGCCATCTCCGGCAATGTACTGCCCTCGCTCAGCGACATGGCCTCGGCCCAGCGCTCCATGAAGCGCTGACGCTGCTGCTCGACCAGCTTGGGGATCAGCGGAATCGCTTTCACTGCCAAGGCCCGCAACTGCGCAACGCGGTCAAGCAGCATGGCGGCGAGTCGAGCGCCTTCGCGCTCACGGGCACCGAGCAAGTCGCCCAGCACCTTCTCGGCCAGTGCCACGATGTCCTGGCTCCAGTCACGGCTGCTTGACTGCTCGGTGGCCGAGAGGCGAATCACATCGGCCACGCTCAGGCCGGCCGCCTGAGGCAGCCAGGCCTTGACGCTGTCCTGCACCGCGTTGAGGCGTTGCAGCAATCGTGGCGTAGGTTCGGCAACCAGACTCTGGGCGGCGCTCTCAATCGAGGCGCGCACTTCAACTTTGCCCCGCTTGAGCCGGGCGATCAGCAGGTCCCGCAGGATGGGTTCAAACTGGCGCAATTCTTCGGGCAGCCTAAATGACAGGTCCAGAAAGCGGCTGTTGACGGCCCGGATTTCAAGTCCAAGCTGACTTGGCGGGCTGGTTTTGGCCTCGTGTTCGGACTGGGTGCTGGCAGTGCTGTGCTGGGCACTGGCATAGCCGGTCATGCTGTAAACTGGCATCGCGATTCTTTGATCAATGGAACGGGCCTGAGAATAACCGGTTCCAGTGGAGCAGACGAACGATCACCTCAAAATTATGTCAAAGGTCAAACCGGCACCCCTACCGCCTGACACCATGATTGGTGGCTACCGAATCATTCGCAAACTTGCGGCGGGTGGTTTTGGTGTGGTGTATCTGGCGATCGATGGCGAAGGCCAGCAGGTGGCGGTCAAGGAATATTTGCCCTCGTCCCTGGCCACCCGCGCACCGGGTGCCCTGCTGCCGCAGGTGCAGGCCGAAAAGTTGTCCTTGTACCGCCTGGGTCTGAAGAGTTTCTTTGAAGAGGGCCGTTCCCTGGCCCAGATTTCGCATCCCTCCGTCGTGAGTGTGATGAATTTCTTTCGGGAAAACGAAACCGTCTACATGGTGATGAACTACCTGGAAGGCGCCGCCTTGCAGGACTTCATCATCACCGCGCGCGACCAAAAGCAGCCCAAGGTGTTCCGCGAATCGACGATTCGCTCGCTGTTTGACGAGATCTTGCGCGGACTGCGCATCGTGCACCAGCACAAGATGCTCCATCTGGACATCAAGCCCGCCAATATCTTTATCACTGATGACAACAAGTCGGTGTTGATCGACTTTGGCGCCGCGCGCGAAGTGCTCAGTAAAGAGGGTAATTTCATTCGGCCGATGTACACCCCCGGCTTTGCCGCGCCCGAGATGTACCGGCGTGATGCCTCCATGGGCCCCTGGACCGACATTTACGCCATTGGCGCCTGCATCTATGCCTGCATGCAGGGCTATCCCCCGAATGAGGCGCCGCAGCGCCTGGAGAAGGACCGCATCACCACCGCCCTGGCGCGATTGCGCGGGGTCTACTCCGACAATTTGATCGAGGTGGTGGAGTGGTGCATGTCGCTGGACCCTTTGTCGCGCCCGCAGTCGGTGTTTGCCCTGCAAAAGGAGTTGAGCCGCGAGGGCGAGCGTCGCTACACCAAACTGAGTGTGACCGAGAAGGTGCGCATGCAATTTGACACCATGGTCGCTGATACCAAGAAGAACGTTCAGAACGCAACCCGTTTCGGGAAGGCCAAATGAAATTTTCCGTATTTCAGGTTAGCCGCAAAGGCGGGCGTGAGAAGAACGAAGACCGCATGGGCTACTGCTATACGCGTGGGTCGGGCTTGTTTCTGCTGGCCGATGGCATGGGCGGTCACCCCCAGGGCGAGGTTGCGGCGCAGATGGCGTTGCAAAGCATGTCGGCCATGTACCAGAAGGAGGCGCGGCCCGAAGTGCAGGACGTGCCCGCCTTTCTGTCCAACGCGGTTATGTCGGCGCATCGGCAGATTTTGACCTACACCATCGAGAAGGGCATGTTTGATTCGCCCCGCACGACCATTGTGGCCGCACTGGTGCAGCATGGCTGCATCACCTGGGTCCACTGTGGCGATTCCAGGCTGTATTTGGTGCGTGATGGCGAGTTGCTGGCGCGCACGCGCGATCACTCGTATGTTGAACAGCGTCAGGGTACAGGTGTCGATTCCAAGACGCCGGATCGGTTCAACCGCAACGTCCTGTACACCTGCCTGGGGTCGCCAACCAAGCCAGTGTTTGATGTCACGGGGCCGATCCCACTGCAACAGGGCGACCGCTTTTTGCTGTGTTCCGACGGGCTTTGGGGCAGTTTGAGTGACGTTGATATCGTCTACCACCTCAGTCACCGACCAGTGGCCGATGCCGTGCCGGAGCTGGTGGAAAAGGCGCTGCGCAAGGCCGGCGCCACCAGCGACAATGTGACGGTGATCGCCATCGAGTGGGAAACGCCCGACGGTTTCGAGTCGACGCGGGGCAGCATTTCAACCGAGTCGATCAACGAGGGCGTTTTTGCCTCAACCGTCCAGGCTGGCTGGCTGGATCACTCGGTCGAAGACCTGGACGATGCGGCCATTGAACGTTCGATTGCCGAGATCAACGAGGCCATTCGCCGCTCCGCCGCCCGGCGCGGCTGACCACTAGCGGGCGATACGCCCGCGCGGCAAGCAAGGCAATCCCCATGACTGAAAAAATCTTGAGAAGCGGCGCACGCGCCGCTAACCAGCTTCGCCCGGTTCGCATCACACGCGGCTATACGGTTCACGCCGAAGGCTCGGTGCTGATTGAATTTGGCGCCACCCGCGTGCTGTGCACCGCCTCGGTCGAGGAAAAAGTGCCGCCGCACAAGCGCGGCAGTGGCGAGGGTTGGGTCACGGCCGAATACGGCATGTTGCCCCGCGCCACCCACTCGCGCAGCGACCGCGAGGCCGCGCGTGGCAAGCAGACTGGCCGCACGCAGGAAATCCAGCGCCTGATTGGCCGATCGCTGCGTGCCGTGTTCGATCTGGCCAAACTTGGCGAGCGCACCATCACGCTGGATTGCGACGTGCTGCAGGCTGACGGCGGCACGCGCACGGCGGCCATCACCGGTGCTTTCGTGGCGGCGCAGGACGCCGTCAACAAGCTGCTGGCCGAGGGCAAGCTGGCAACCTCGCCCATCCACGGGCATGTGGCTGCCATCTCGGTGGGCATCGTGCGGGGTACGGCCATGCTTGATCTCGACTACACCGAAGACTCGGCCTGCGACACCGACATGAACGTGGTGATGACCGGTGCTGGCCACTACATCGAGGTGCAGGGTACAGCCGAGGGGGCCGCCTTCAGTCGCCAGGAAATGGACGTGTTGCTGGCCCTGGCCGAGAAGGGTGTTGGCGAGTTGGTGCGCCTGCAGCACCAAGCGCTGAGGTCCTGATGAGGAGGATCGTCCTCGCCTCCAACAACCAGGGCAAACTGTGCGAATTGCAGGATATGCTCGCCCCCCTGGGGCTGGAACTGGTGCGCCAGGGCGAGTTGGGCATACCCGAAGCCGAGGAGCCACACCGCACCTTTGTCGAGAATGCACTGGCCAAGGCGCGTCATGCAGCGCGCCTGAGCGGCCTGCCAGCGCTGGCTGACGATGCCGGCCTGTGCGTGGACGCCTTTGGCGGCCTGCCGGGCGTGGACACGGCGTTTTACGCCACGCAGTACGGCTATGCCAAGAGCGACGACAACAATGTGCGCGCCCTGCTGGAGCAGATGCAGGGCATCGACAACCGCCGCGCGGCCATGGTCAGCACGCTGGTGGCACTGCGTGCGGCCGATGACCCCGAGCCGCTGGTGGCGGTCGGGCGCGTCATGGGTGAGATCGCGCGCGAGCCGGTGGGTAGCAACGGCTTCGGCTTCGACCCCGTCATGTTCATCCCCGAGTTTGGCAAGACTTTCGCCCAATTGCCGATCGAGGTGAAGAACGCCAACAGCCACCGTGGTCGCGCGGCGCACGCCATGGTCGAACTGATTCGGCGCAATTGGCTCTGAGTAGCGTGCAACAGCCCGACATCCAGCATTACCTGCGTCCCGGCACGCTGCAACTGGCCAGCCTGCCGCCGCTTTCGCTCTACATCCACTTGCCCTGGTGCTTGAAGAAGTGCCCTTACTGCGACTTCAATTCGCACGAGATGGCGCCCGCGCAGATGCCCCAGCAGCGCTATCTGGATGCCCTGCAGGCCGATCTGGAAGCGGCCCTGCCGCTGATTTGGGGGCGATCGGTGCAGAGTGTGTTCATCGGTGGCGGCACGCCCAGCCTGTTTTCGCCCGAGGCGATCGACAGCCTGATCGCCAGCCTGCGTGCCCGGCTAAGCCTCAGCGCCGACTGCGAGATCACGCTGGAGGCCAATCCGGGGACGTTCGAGAAGGATCGTTTCAGGGCATATCGGGCTGCGGGTGTCACGCGTCTGTCGGTCGGTGTGCAGAGCTTCAACGACGCCGCCCTGCAGCGCCTGGGACGCGTGCACGATCGCGCGCAGGCCATCGCCGCGGTGGAGGAAGCCGCGCAGGCGTTTGACACCTTCAATCTGGACATCATGTACGCCTTGCCGGGTCAGACGCGGGACGCCCTGCGCCAGGACATGGCCACCGCCTTGAGCCTGGCGCCACCGCACATTTCCATTTACCACCTGACGATCGAGCCCAATACCTACTTCGCCAAGTACCCGCCCGCCATGGTGGCCGAGGACGAAGCCTATGCCATGCTGGACTTGTTGACCGAGCTCACCGGCGCGGCCGGTCTGGAGCGTTACGAAGTTTCCGCCTATGCACGCGCCGGGCATCGCTGCCGGCACAACCTGAACTACTGGCAGTTTGGCGACTACCTCGGCCTGGGCGCCGGCGCGCACAGCAAGCTCAGCTTTGCCCATCGCGTGGTGCGTCAGACCCGGTACCGCGAGCCCAGGCTCTACATGGAGCAGGCGCTGGCCGGACAGTGCCTGGCGCAGGAAGAGGAGATTGGTCGGGCCGATCTGGGGTTCGAGTTCATGCTCAATGCGCTGCGACTGAAGGATGGATTTGCGTTGCAGCAGTTCTCCGAGCGCACCGGCCAATCGATCACCTCGATCGCACTGGCGCTGGAAAAGGCCGAACAGATGGGCCTGCTGCGGCGCGATCTGACGCGGGTGGCGCCCACCGAAAAGGGCTACGACTTCCTGAACGACCTGCAGGCATTGTTCCTGCCTGCATCGGCCACGGCTTCCTGAGCCAGCCGACGGGCGCTATAGTGCCCCTGTGCGAATGGAGGGTCGGGCATGTTCTCAATCTACGGGGTAACCGGGCGCCTGTTTCGTGGCTCGATGGAACACCTGCGGCACATCGGGCCGCTGGGGGCGGTGGAACGCTCCAATCCGGTGGAGCCGGTCGGTCGAGATGGCCGCGAGGAGGGTTTCACCGCCGCGTGGTCGGAGAGTGGCAGTGCTCCACTGCCGACCGACGAAGCGCACCGAACCGCGGTGGCGGCCTACACCCAGACGCAGCGCGGAGAGATGCATCGCCAACCGCTGACGCGGGTCGATGCCCTGATGAGCCAACCGGTCATGACCTTGTCAAACCAGCTTACCGTACAGCAGGCCTGGCAGCAGTTGGCCAGCCAGCATATTGGGCAGGCGCCGGTGGTCAATGAATCGGCCGTGCTGGTGGGCTTGCTGTCGCGGGCCGACCTGCTGCGGCCGGATCGCCTGCCAGCGGCCGAAGCCAGCTCGGTGGCGTGGCGCGCGCTGTTGGCCATGCAGGTGGTCGACATCATGGCCACGCCAGTGCCCAGCGTGTCGCCCGACGCAGACATTCGACGGGTGGCTCGCGTGCTGCTGGATACCGGCCTGCCGGGCATCGCGGTGGCCAATGAGGAGGGGCAGGTGATTGGTTTTGTCTCGCGTTCAGATATCTTGCGAGCCGTGGTGACCGATCCGCCACTGGACCTGTGGGGCTGACCGGCGCCAAGGCTCCGCCAACAAAAGCGCAGCGTGCGTCGGCAAAATCCGTGGTGTAGGCTGCCCAAGTTCTGATAGATTTGTGGGGGTCAGAACCTATCAGCCACTGAAAGCATTGCATGACCGATGACAGCCCCACCGCCAGCGTGTCTTCCATGCCCTTGAGGGATTTGCGCTTGCGCCCGGGCATGGCGGTGCAAACCCGGCGACTGGTGGAAGGGGCGTCCAAGAAGGAGTCTCAGTTCCTGGCCGCGATTGAGGGCAAAGGGGTGATGGTGGGACCCGTTGGTCCGCATGGCGTCAGCACCGAACTGGAGGAGGGAGAAGTCTGCGTGGTGCGGGGCTTCACCGGCCAGCATGAGTTTTCCTTTGTGAGCAAGGTCCTACAGACCTTCGAGAAGCCCTTTGCCTATGCCTTGCTGCAGTACCCCAAAAAGGTTGACGCGACGCTGGTGCGCCAGTCGATGCGCATCAAGACCTCCATGCCGGCCGAACTGACCATCCTGGGTGATGCGGGCGGCATGGGGCCCGCCACGGGCGTCACCTTGATCGATATCAGTGTGGCCGGTGCCATGGTTCGTTCCAGGGCCAGTGCTGGCGCCGTTGGTGAAAGGGTGCGGCTGGCCTTCTCGGTTGATTTCGAAGGCGCGGCAGTGCAACTGGCCCTGGCTGGAACCATCTGCCACGGTCACACTGTGGCGGCTCAGGAGGGATGTTTGATCGGGCTGGCGTTTCAAGGTCTCTCGCAGCATGACAGATTGGTGCTGCACTACATCACGCAGACTCGACCCACCTGATCTTGAGGTGGGTCTCGCCCGCACCGCCAAACAGGTCGGCACTAGGGAGGCGTGGCGAGCTTCTTGCGTAACCGTGTCAGGTCTGCGCTGTCGTGGTTAATGCTGTCGAGCATGGCCAATTGCTCGTTGGCACGCGCCTGTTCCCCTGCGCGCCAATAGGCCAACGCCAGGTAGCGATGGACCTCTTCATAGCCGGTGGTCAGGTTCTGGGCCCGCTTCAGTGCACGGATCGCGGCTCGGTAGTCACTCGCTTCCAAATGACGCAGGCCCAACCCAATCCAGTGGTACGGATCGCTGTCACGCTTGGCGTCGAGCTGGCGTTCGATCTCTCTGGCTTCAGGGCTGCGACCTTGTTCCATCAGCAACTGATGCAGTGCATGCAGCGGTACGTAGGATTGCCGACTGAGAGCGACAGCCTGACGCAGCAACTGCTCGGCCGCGGTCAGCAAGCCCTTGGCTCGGTACAACACGGCCAGGTTGCCATAACTGGCGGCGTAGACGGGATCGGCCAGAATTGCGGCCTTGAAGTGGGCATAGGCCAGGTTCTGGCGCCCCTTGGCCAGGTGCTCCGCTGCAACGTTGTTGTAGTAGCGGGCCAGAATCGCCTGGTCGGACATCACCTCGCCAACGTGGCGCCCACCCAGCTCGGGCTCAAAATCCAGAATCATGTCGCGCGACGGCATGGTGCTCGTACCGTGCGGCAACTCCACAGGGCTGGTGTTGTGAAAGCGAACATTGACGTGCTGGCTGAGGAAATCAAACTGATCGCGCCGGTCGTACAGGGCAGCAATCGGAACCTCCTGCATGTCGACCTGCAGCTTGAGCGCGCGCCCCATTGCGTAGGCCAGCACCGTGAGTGACAAGCAGTCGCCTTGACGCAGCCGCCAAGTCTCGCTGGCCACCGTGCTGTGTCCCACAGCATAGTTGAATCGTCTCATTTCTTGGCCATAGAGCATCGCGATGAGTCGCTCCAGGCGACCGGCATTGCCTAGCCGCTGCAGTGCGGGGTCAGCCAGCTTCTCGGCCAGCTCGGGGTCAAGTCGGAACAGGTCTTCCTTGGTGACGGTGATCAGTGTCGGCGAGTGAGAAAAAACCTGATCCTGCCACACCTCGTGCATCGGTGGGGGCGCTGCCGGCACACTGGCACAGCCAAGCAGCCCAAGCGGCCCAAGCACAAAGGTAAGCCAACACAACACCTTACGCAACATAAGACCTCTGGCAACTGAGATCGGATGAAGCAATATTAGCGATTCGTCACAGAAGCGCAAGTGGCGCGTTTCGGGGGCTGTCCGGCGCACCCGCGTCGTCATCGGGCATGCCGTGCGGATGGACAAACGAGCGGGCTTGAACAGAGCAAGTATGTGCGTTGCTCTTGGCGGAAGCGGTGAGATTCGAACTCACGGACGGTTGCCCGTCGCCGGTTTTCAAGACCGGTGCAATCGACCACTCTGCCACGCTTCCAAGCCTGCCATTCTAACTGGCTTGACCCACGATTCGACGAGTCAGGCAGCGGCTGCCTTGCTGGGTGGTGCGACCGTGCCTGTTCTCAGGGTCAGGCCGCCGGCCTGGCGTCGCTGGTCCCCCAGCGCCGGGCGCGTGCCAGCCGGGGCGTACTGCGCGCGCAAGACGTTGACCACGTCTGCAAGCGCCGGGGCGTCATCGATCTTGGCCGCGTAGCGGTTAAGGACCAACTGGGCAGTTTCGATCAGCTTGCCGTTCATGGTTGCGTTGCCATGGAAGATGAGGTTCTTCACTGCCGCCTTGGGGTCACCCCCCATGCTCAGAGACATGGCGCTCTCAGTTAGCCGCATGACTTCCGTCTGCGCGGCCCGAATCAGCTCGGCGTAGGGCGGGTGAATGGCCGAGGCACCGGCCATCAGTTCCGTCAGCGAGCGGCTGGAACAGAAGCGAAGGCCCAGCGTATTGACCACGGACTCGACTTCGTCTAGCTGGATTGCCTTGTTTGCCAACTGGGCTAACAGGGCGAGCAGGTTGGACGCTGACTCAAAATCGAATTCGGGCGACTTCACAGCCTCGGTCATGCTTCGAATCTGTGCCACGGCCTTGGCGAATTGACTTTGTTGAATGGAGGACAAGGCCTCCACGATTTCTGACAGGCGTCGATGTCGCGGGCTGTCGGGATTGCGTTCGATCAGTCGGGCGAAGTCGTCCCGGCAGCGCTGCAAGCCTTTGCGATCGCCGCCTTCCAACTTGGCAAAGGCCAACAATACCAAGGTCTGACAGTCGAACATCTTAGAGTCGAGGCCGAGCCGGGTGGTGCGATCGAGCACTTTTTCAGCTTCCTTGCGGTCGCCAGAGTAATAACTCATCATGCCCAAATTCTGCAGGCGGCTAATCGACGCGGGTGTCAGGTCGGCGGCCATCTTGTAAGTGGCCACGGCCTTGTCGAACTGGCCCTGCTCGAACTGTGCGCGGCCCATCACGTCATAGGCATCGGCGTAGCTAGGATCTTCACTGATCAGATTTTCCAGCGTGCTGGTGGCCCTGGCGGTTTGACCGGCTTCCATCTGGGATCGTGCGACGCCCAACTTCGCCCAGGGCAGCGTTTTGGCAGCCACCACCGCTTCATAGAGAACCTGCGCCTCGGCTGGCTTACCCACGCGCAGCAGCAACTCCGCGCCAACGCGCGCGGCATAGAGCCAGAACAGGCCACGGGTCTTGAACCGATCCAGGCAAAGTTCGGCGGCGCCTGCGAAGTCTTCGGCATCGATGGCGGCGAATATCTCCTGCAAAGAAATCTTTCGGATGCGGGCCTGTCGCAGGCGCTCCGCCAGTTTGGTTGCCGTGTGGGGCTTGAGCAAGTAGCCGTCCAGCGCCGACTCGGCTGCCTCGGCCACCTTGGCATAGGTGGCCTCCGCCGTCACCATGATGAAGATCGTGGAGAAAGGCAACAGCTGGTTGCGCCTCAGGTCATCGAGCAGGTCCTGCCCGTTTGAGGCATCGTTGACGAAATGATGCTCGCACAGAACCACGTCAAAGGCGCGGTACTCCAACTGGCGGCGGGCGTCGGCTAGCCGCGAGCACTGGACGATGGCGCCCATGCCAAAGTCGCGCAACTGGGACACCAGAATGGCTCTCGAGGTCGGGTTGCTGTCGGCCACAAGCGCCTGTGACGACGACAAATCATCTTCTGGCAATGCCATTGAGGACGCTCCGATGGGTTGATTCAAGTGGATTGCGGGCCCGGCTATCGGCGATTCCGAGGCCCGAGGTTGACGAAACCACCCACAATACTATTGCATGTCGGCGCTGGCGGCGAACAGTAGCTCGGTGCACACCTGACCGTTACAGTTGGCCTTCGGTCAAGGTGTCGAGCTGAAACCGGCCACTGCGATCCCACAACCAAGTATCGGTGTAGGTTACTTTGCCCAGGCGCGCTGGTACTGGGAAGGGGGCCGCGGCGCGCACTGAACGCTCGATTTCGGCGATCACATCCGGCGCGTGCTTGGGCGCACGCATCCAGCTGGTGCCGGTGACCCGACCGCGGCCATCCACCTCCACCTGAAGCACACCAATGGCATGCAGCAGGGGTGGCAGTTTGCCCTGGTAGATCCGATGGCCGTTCTGGTTGTACAAGTGCCGGGCCGCATCACGCCGGTAGGCCCGGGCAGTCGTCGCATTGGAGGGAGGTGGCGGGCTCATGGCCAGGCGGGGCGCCTCGGCCGGGGCGTCGGCCGCGGGCAGCGACACGGGCGGTGACGGCGCCTGAATCGCAGGGGCGACTTCGGCGGGTTCAGGTTTGGATGCGCAGCCGACCAGCCAGGCAACCAGGCCGGCCCCGACAATCGCCAGGATGGACAGGGGATGGGGTCTCTTCATGTTCGGCTCGGTATGACAGGGCAGCTTAGACAAAATGGGCGATGCTTGAGTCCACAGCAGCCCGATGGCCACACTGTGCCTCAAACTCGCCTTGGATGGTGCCTTGCAATGAGTTTAACGGTATCAGTTTGTGATTTTGGTAGCTCGATGGTGACATGATTGGTCGCCCAGCCGGCCGCGCTGCTGGTGGTTCGGGGGAACCCGGCGTGCTATACTAAAACGAGCATGGCGTGCGCCGCATACCGTGTGCTAACTCGTGCATCAGATCGATCTTTTTTGGCGTCAGTCAACCAAGTCGAAGCTTGCGCCGTTACGTATAAGCCTTCCGGCCGTCGGCAGGAAGTCCGTAGACTCATTGTTACCAACGAAGGATCCCTCATGAAACTCAAGCTCATTCTCGCTGCCATGATCGCCGCTGTCTCCGTGATGGCCCAAGCGCAGACCGCTGCAGCTCCTGCTGCGTCGGCTGCTCGCGCTGATGTCAAAGCTGAAGCCAAGGCCGCCGCCAAGGCTGGCGAAACCAAGGCTGGCGACACGGCAGCTCCCAAGGTTGACAAGTCCAAGTCCGCCAAGCCCCGCGCCGAAGTGAAGGCCGAAGCCAAGGACGCCACCAAGTCTGGTGAAGCCAAGGAAGCCGGTGCCACTGCTCCGAAGCCCGCCAAGAAGAGCAAGTCCACCAAGGAAGAGCGGGCCAAGGTCAAGGCTGATGCCAAGGCTGCTGCCAAGGCTGGCGAAACCAAAGCCGGTGAAACCGCCAAGTAATTGGTTTCAGTTTCAAAAAAAGGGCCGCAAGGTCCTTTTTTTTCGACCAGAACGCCTTACTGGCACTGTTCCTAGAGTTGCTCCTCTGGCACCAAGGGGCTCAACAACCACGCTTTCAGACGCAACCAGAACGACGTGTCGGGTTCGGTGCGCAGAATCATCTCCTGATCCCCGTCGATGCCCAGCCACTCGATCCCGCTTCCGTCCTTGGCCAGGCGCAGACGGTAGGCGCTCTGCAGCCGGTCAATGTCGATAACGCGAATGAGTTCGCGCGCCACTTCGGGGCTATCGATGATCGCGCCAAACTCGGTGTTCACCGTCGCCGACCGCGGGTCCAGGTTCATGGAGCCAATGAACGAAGTCTTGCGGTCGATCACGAATAACTTGGCATGTAGTCGACCGAGCGAAGATCCGAACAGAAAGGGTCGTTTGTTACCCTTCACACGTGACGAGCTCAGTTCATACAGTTCGATGCCTTCGGCCAGCATCTGCTCTCGGTAACGGCTGTATCCGGTGTGGACAATCGGCTCGTCGGTCGACCCAAGCGAGTTGGTCAGCACCGTGACTGTGACCCCCCTGGCGCGTAACTGCTTGAGAAACGCCATGCCCTTCTGACCTGGCACAAAATAGGGCGACGAGGCAACCACTTCCCGCTTGGCCATGCTGACCGCTTCCAGCACGTTATAGGTCACGCTGGTTTCCATCAGCTCGCCCCCGGCCTCGCCATCGAAGGGCTTATCCGGATGGTCCGCGAAGACATAAGCGGTTCCCCAGTTCAGACCCAGGCGGCCGGCGTCCAGGTCGTCGGCAATCGGTGCATAGCCCAAGACGTCAGTGCTGACCAAGGCCTCCGGCGCGGGTGTTCGGCCAGGGCCGGTCTGCTCTTCAAAATAGGCCAGCAGTTCCGGCTTGCCCAATGGAGTGCGCGCCACTGCCTCCAGCGGATAGGCTGCCAGGCTGTTCCAGTAACGATCAAACAGCGCGCCCATGGCTGGCAGCACGTTGCCGACTACAAAGGCGTCCAGGTCAATGAAGTTCTCCGACATGCTGCGCAGGTAGTACTCGTTGGCAACATTGCGCCCGCCGATCACGGCCATGGCGCCATCGGCCATGAGCAGCTTGTTGTGCATGCGGTGGTTGACCCGTTTCAGGTCACTGAGGGACGCGATGAAGCGACCGACTTGACCGCTCTCCCGTGCGCAGCAAAAGGGGTTGAACAGACGCACCTGGACATTCGGGTGGCTGGCAAAGCCCAGAAACAGATTGTCCTGGCCGCCGGTGTACAGGTCGTCGAGCAGAAGGCGGACCCGTACGCCGCGGTTCGCGGCGTCGCGCAAGGCGCGCAGTAGCCAACGCCCGGTTTCATCGTTTTCGAAATGGTAGTACTGCACATCGAGCGAACTCTCGGCGCGTCGGGCCAGTTGCACCCGCGTATCCAATGAAAAGGTGCCCAGGGGCATCAGGCGAAACCCTGATAGTCCCGGTTCGGGCAGAGAGTTCTGGACAATGCGTCCGAGCGTTGTCTGGGGCGAAGCTTCGATGGCGGCGCTGGCAATGGCCTCCCGTTCAATCTGGGGCAAGGGCGTCGCACAGCCAACAATCAGTGCGCTGAGGCTCAGCAGCAGACCCATCTGGATGCGGCTTCGCGGTATTGCCTGGCTGGCCAGCGTGCGCAGAGTCAGAAGACCCCGGAACCAGTCTCGGAACCAATGCATGACCGGGGCAAAAGCGACCGTTCCGCTATACTGAACTCGGTCTGGTAGCAAAGCGGGGTGGCGTGATGAGTGCATGGTCAAAAGTGGTTGCGGCAACAGTCCTGCTGGCTAGCAACGCCTGTGTACACGCGGCTTTGGACATTGGGGAACCAGCGCCTCAGTTTACGGCACAAGCAGCTCTGGCGGGAACAGTCGTACGGTACTCGCTGGCCGAGCAGTTACAGAATGGCCCGGTTGTTCTGTACTTCTTCCCGTTGGCCTTTTCAACTGATTGCTCGATCGAGGCGAACAAGTTTGCCGAGGCCATAGAAGACTACCGGGCACTTGGCGCGTCCGTTATTGGGGTGTCGCGCGATGACATCGAGACGCAGAAGAAGTTCTCGGTTTCGGAATGCCGCGGCAAGTTTGCCGTGGCCGCCGACGTCGATCAGAGCATCATGAAATCCTATGACGCCGTGCTGTTTTTTCGTAGCGAGTACGCCAATCGGGTGTCATTTGTGATTTCCCCTCAGGGCAAGGTCATCTACCACTACAAGAGTCTCAACCCCGCCAAGCACGTTGAGAACACCTTGAAGGCACTGAAGTCATGGCGCGAGTTCGGCATGGTGCGATGACGAGGTGTCTTACCGTGCTGAGATTGCTGGCCTGTTGGTTCGGCTTGGTCGCGATGTTGGTCGTGGCGTTGCCGGGCAAGCCAGCGTTGGCCGCCGACGAGTCCCCAGCCACCGTAGGCGAGATTGCCCACCTGATGGCGTACATCCGCACGTCGAATTGTGAGTTCCTGCGCAATTCAGCCTGGCATTCGCCCGAGGCAGCCCACGATCACATCACGAAGAAGCTCAAGTACATTCGTTATCGTGACGCGCTGCGCGACGCCGAGCAATTCATCGAGCTGGCCGCGACTCGCAGCAGCATGACTGGCGAGATTTACCAGGTTCGCTGTCCCGGAGTCCCCCTTCAAGACTGCAGTCGCTGGCTATTGGACGAGCTCAGCCGCTATCGCAAGAGTGCGGCGCCAAAGCGTTGAGCGAGCACCGGCGGGCTCGCGCCGGGATCCGGACCGATGCCGTGCATAATTTGGCAGGCTCAACTCATGCGATATCTGAATCCCTATGTCACTTAGCGTCTATGTGAAGGTCGTCGGCTTCAGGGATTTTGAGCGCCACGCGCTTAACACGCTGTTTGACCTGTCCTCGCAAGGGGCGGTGAGTTACTGCCTGTGGACGCCCGAGGTGCCGGTGGCGCCGCACCTGGCCCTGGTTGACCTGGAGAGCTACGAGGCCGGGCTGGAGTTGGTGTCGCCCAGTTTTGATGCCGGTCTCAAGATGATCTGTGTCGGAGAAGACCCACCAGCCAACACCTGGCGGTCTTTCAAGCGGCCACTGCATTGGCCTGATGTGGTTCAGGCTATGGACGAACTGTTCGCGCCGAGGCAATCGGCCGATCTTGATTTGGATTTTGTCGATACGGCGATTCCTGAGTCAATCCCTCTGGGCATCAAGTCCGCGTTGGTGATCTTCCCGTTGCGGGAGGACCGCATGTACCTGCGTGCCAGGTTGGCGTTGGCCGGGGTCGTCGTGGTGGGTGAGGCGCACAGCGCGGCCCAGGCTTTGGACCTGGCGCGGCGTGCCCACTACACCTTGGTGCTGCTCGGCCAGGATGTGCCCGACATGGACAGCTGGGAGTTGATTCGCCAGCTCATCGCCATGGAACCGGCCATTGGCAGCGTGGTGCTGGCCACACGCGAGAAGGCCTGGCATGTACGCGACCGCGCCGACCACGCAGGCTGTCGTGGCGTCATTGACTACCCGTTCAACCCTAGCGAGATCGTCCAGTTGCTACAAAAAGTGTAGCGGATGTTGCCCAGAGAGATTGCTAGCCTGGCCGATCAGATTGTTAATGACGAGTCGGTTCTGACGTTCACCGGGCGTCGACGCGCCTCCAGCGCGTCAGCCAAGGAGGCCTCCAGCGGCAAGGGCTCCGCGCCCCATCGGGCGGCCAGCAGTTCGGCGCACAACACTGAGTAGCTCAGTCCGCGCGAACCCATGCCGGCGCAAATCCACAAACTCGCGTGCTGGTCGTCATACAAGGGTCCGACCATGGGTAGCCGGTCTGCCGTGACGCAGCGCGTGGCGCGCCACGCTTCGAGCCGGCCCGACTCGAACCTGGGTGCCAGTGCCTGGCCGAGCGCGGGCAGCAGCTTTCGCAATCGACCCAGGTTGGCCAGGTGGTTTTTTTCGGCCGACCACTCGGCCATCGTGTCAGGCTGGTAGCTGGCACCCACAAACCAGGCCTGACCGCCCTGCCACGGCACGCGCGGGATCAGGCTGCCTGATCCGTTGACGGGCACGACCGGAAACAGCGAAGGGTCTTGCACTGCATGCTGGGCCCACGAGACCTGGCCGCGCACGCCATAAACGGCGGGCAGGCCTCGTGCGGCGGCGGCCAGATCGGGTTCGAGTGCCACGGTGTTCTGCAGCAGGGGCAGCGCGCCACCCGCGTTGGCCAATACCACGCGCTGGCTGGTGCCGATGACCTGGTCGCTGCCATCCAGCAAGGTCCAGCCGGTGGCACCGCGGCGCAGGGCGCTGACACGGGTGTCGCCCCTGAACCGCACCCCTGGTTGCGCCAGCCAGGCCCGGACCAGCTCGGCGGGTTTGATCCATGCGGCACAGGGATGCCAGAGCAAATGGCCGTCGTGCGCCACACCGGCCTGCCAGGCCGGTGCCGCAAGTTCTGCCGAGGCCTGGTGCGACCAGTCCAGGCCCGGTTGTGGCCATTGCGCACCCAGACCGGCCGAGCCATCAATGCGGTGTTCCAGCACGCCGCTGCTGGCCCAGTCCTGGCCGTGCCTAAGCAGCACGCGCGCCGCTTGTGCGGTCTGGCGCACGCCGCTGCGCGACAGCCGCGACAGCACGCAATCGTCGCTGGAAACATGCGGTGACAGCAGGCCCGCAGGCAGGCCAGACGCGCCCGCGGCCGGGCCGGCGGCCTGATCGATGACCTGCACCTGCCAGCCACGACGCGCCAGCGAGGCGGCGACGCTGGCACCGGCCAGACCGGCGCCGATGACAATGCAATCCGCCGGCGCGGCGGTCGGCTCGCGCCACGGCGCGCGCGAGGTCTTTTGTTGCCAGTGTGGGTTGAACTCGCCACAGCGTAGCGCCGAGGGGGCATCTGTGGCTTGTGGCCATGTGAAGCCACACGAGGACAGGCTTGCCTGGAATCCGCTCCCCCCGTCGGCCAGGGTGACGCGCGTGCCGCGCCGGCCATGTCGGGCCAGGGCCTTGGCGGTCCAACTGTCCCAAGGCGGTCCGGTTGGATCGGTGGCGTCCAGCATCAGCGCGTCGGCGACGAACTGAAGCTCGCGCAGCAGCGGTGCGATCTCTCCGATGCACAGGGTCAGCAGCACCCGACCCTGATCAAAGCTCAATCGGTGAAAGCCTGGCAGCAGGCCATAACACTGTTGGGCCAGCGCGTGCGCCGGGGCGCCCAGTTCGGGGCTGGCCGCGATGCCGGCAAGCAACGCATCGGCGCTGAATGGGGCCGACGACAAGGCCACGTAGTGCAGCATTCGCGGCCGATCAGGGTCGGCTTGCCAAGCTTGCCAGCACGCCAGGAAGCGGCTTCCATGGCCGAACCGGGTGTCCAGAATGCGCCAAGCGCCTTGCCCACGCCAAGCCTCGGGCAGGCCGCAGCCCGCAAGCCAGGTGCGGGGTGTCGACGAAGTCATTCCATTGACTTAGGCGCTGGGCGGCACGTAGCCTTGCGCCGCGTCGGCGCCATCGCCGAAGAAATGGCTCTCCATCTGGCGGGCCAGGTACTGGCGTGCCCGCGCATCGGCCAGGTTGAGCCGGTTCTCGTTGACCAGCATGGTCTGGTGCTTGAGCCAGCCGGCCCAGGCCTCCTTGCTGACGCTTTCCCAGATGCGTTTGCCCAATTCACCAGGGTAAGGTGGGAAGTCGAGGCCGTCAGCGGGTTTGCCGAGTTTGATGCAGTTAACAGTGCGTGCCATGGGGAGTGCTCTTTCGTGACGATGGTGTAATGGCTGAAATTGTCCCCGGTTTTGGGGAACCTTATTCCGGGAACGGATGTCGAATCGCGAGATTGTCGTTTTGGAGTGTGTATGTTGTTGGGCTTGAGTGTGCGCCAGGTGATGGGCGTGATTGCGGCAGGGTGTGTCGGCTTGTTGGCCTATGGCTTGTATTTGCAGCACTTTGAAGGATTGGTGCCGTGTCCGATGTGTATTGTGCAGCGCTACGCGCTGGTGTTGGTGGCGCTGGTGGCGGGATTGACCGCTGCCAGCACTCGGTTGGCATGGCAATTGGGTGGCATTGCAACGATGGTTTTGACGGCCGGTTTCGGCGCCTTTGTGGCGGCTCGGCAGAGCTGGCTGCAATGGTACCCGCCAGAGGTTGTCTCCTGTGGGCGCGACTTCTACGGCATGGTTGAAAACTTCCCCTTGCAACGCGCGATTCCCATGATCTTCAAGGGCGGCGGTGATTGCACAAAGGTGGACTGGACTTTTCTGGGCGGCTCGATTGCCAACTGGTCCTTCCTGTGCTTTGGCGGCATTGTGCTGTTGGGCAGCTACCTCGCTTGGCACGGCGCGCGTTCGCGTTGATCTTGATGGCGGGTGCTCACCAGCCATCGCTGGGTCCCGGCTGTCACGCCAGTTTCTTGACCAGCACCTGGCTCTTGCGGTCCCAGTTGTACTTGCGCTTGCGGGCCTCGGGCAACCAATCCGGGTCGACCAGCACAAAGCCGCGCTTGAGAAACCAATGCGTGGTGCGCGTGGTCAGCACAAAAATGCTCTCCAGCCCGGCGGTGCGCGCGCGCTGCTCGATGCGCTTCAAGACCCGCTCCCCGTCGCCCTGACCCTGCACCTGGGGTGACACGGTGAGGGCTGCCATTTCCGCAGTCCGGCTTTCCGGGTAGGCATACAGCGCGGCGCAGGCGAAGATCACGCCATCGTGCTCGATCACCGTGTAGTTGCCCACATCCCGTTCGATCTCGGTGCGGCTGCGTTTGACCAGGGTGCCGTCCTGCTCGAAGGGTTCGATCAGTTGCAGAATGCCGCCCACGTCGTCCACCGAGGCCTCGCGCAGGCTCTCCAGCTTCTCGTCGACCACCATGGTGCCAATGCCATCGTGCACATAGACCTCGAGCAACAGCGAGCCATCCACGGCAAACGGGATGATGTGGCTACGCTCCACGCCCGCCTTGCACGCGCGCACGCAATGCTGCAGGTAGAAGGCGGTATCGGTCGGGTGCTGCGCTGCGGGGATCTGCGCCAGCAGCTTCTCTGCTGTCGCCAAGGGCAGCTCGGTGTCCACGGGATTGTCATCGCCCTCCGGCAAGTCGGGGTGGATGCGGATGCCGGGGATTTCGGTCACGAAGATCAGCTTGTCGGCCTGCAGCGCCACCGCTACCGAGGTGGCCACCTCCTCCATCGTGAGATTGAAGGCCTCGCCCGTGGGCGAGAACCCGAACGGAGACAACAAGACCATGGCGCCGAAGTCCAGCGTGCGCATGATGCCGGCGGTGTCCACCTTGCGCACCAGGCCGGAGTGCTGAAAGTCCACGCCGTCCACAATGCCCACCGGTCGCGCGGTGATGAAGTTGCCCGAGATCACCCGCACGGTGGAGCCCGCCATGGGTGTGTTGGGCAGGCCCTGACTAAAGGCGGCTTCTATTTCGTAGCGCAGTTGGCCAGCCGCCTCTTGCGCGCAGTCCAGCGCCACCTCGTCGGTGATGCGCATGCCGTGTGAGTAGCGTGCGGCGTGGCCCTTGGTCTGAAGCTGTTCGTTCACCTGCGGGCGAAAGCCATGCACCAGCACGATCTTGACACCCATGCTCTGGATCATCGCCAGGTCTTGCGCCAGGTTGTGCAGCTTGCCCGCCGCAATCGCCTCGCCCGCGACGCCGACCACAAAGGTCTGGTTGCGAAACTTGTGGATATAGGGCGCCACCGAGCGGAACCAGGGCACGAAGGTGAAGTTGAAGACGGAGGACATGTGAGGCGACTTCAGGTTTGGGGCGCGAGAAAGGGGTTGGTCATGGTCAGTTGGCCAAATCGGCGGCCATGCTGCCCATCTTCTGAGAACAGGACATCGGCATTGGCCCGCTGTGCGGCTTCAAGAATCAGGGCATCCCACCAGGCGAGCTTGTGCCGCTGAGCGAGTTCAACGGCGCTCATGATGCTGTGCGCCGAGGCCCCGACGACCTCAAAACCGCACAGCTGCTCCACTTGCTGGGCCGCTTCGCGCGGGCTCAAAGGGGGGCGCAACTTGCGGGTGGTGATGCTGTAGAACTCCTGAAGCACCTGCGTGCTGATCACGATGGTGTCGTCCCGCACGGCGCGAGCCAGGCAATCGATGGCCTGTTCCTGGCGCGCGGGTTCGCTGGTATCCACGGTGTAAACCAGAATGTTGGTGTCAAAGAAGCAGATCATTTGGCTGCGCGATCAACGCCACGGGCGGCCGGCTTTGACGGCACGGGGTAGGGGCGGTCGTAGGCGTCCTCGCGGCTCCAGCGCACGCCTTCGCTGTTGGCTTTGCTCTTGCGCGCGGCCGCGATGAACGCCATTCCGGCGGTCTGCTGACGGTGCGAGTCCTGTGCGTACGCCGCCAGGAATTCGCGAACCTTGGCACTGACCGACGTGCCTTCGTGAATGGCCCGAATGCGTGCTTTGCGAACAATGGCTTCGTCCAGCGCAATGGTTAAATTGGTCAAGGGCTGCTCCAATCGCTTCTACGTGTACAAGTGTAGCACGTGAACTCGTGTTGTGGGACAATTGACGCGTGTCCGCTCCCAACGCTCTTCCCGCCCAAACACAACTTCGCCCGGCCCAGCCAGCGCGCACCGCACCAGCGCTGGAGATCGAGTTTCCCGAATCCCTGCCCGTATCCGCCAAGCGTGAGGAGATCATGGCGGCCATGGCCGCGCATCAGGTCATCATCGTGTGCGGCGAGACCGGCTCCGGCAAGACCACTCAGTTGCCCAAGATCGCACTGGCCATGGGGCGGGGCCTGTGCAATTACCCCAAGACCCAGGCCGACGGCCGCCCGGCGCCGCGTGGCAAACTGATCGGCCACACCCAGCCGCGCCGGATTGCCGCCAGCAGTGTGGCCAAGCGCATTGCCGAAGAACTCAAGACGCCGCTGGGCGAGGTAGTGGGTTTCAAAGTGCGTTTTCAGGACCGTTTAGCCAAGGACGCCTCGGTCAAGCTGATGACCGACGGCATTTTGCTGGCGGAAACGCAGACCGATCCGCTGCTCAAAGCCTACGACACCATCATCATCGACGAGGCGCACGAGCGCAGCCTGAACATTGACTTTCTGCTGGGATACCTGCGCCAGATTCTGCCGCGCCGGCCCGACCTCAAGATTGTGGTGACCTCTGCCACGATTGATGCACAGCGCTTTGCCGATCACTTTGCCTCCAGAAGAGGACCGGCGCCGGGCCGCCCCAAGCCGGGCACGGCCCCTCGGGGGGCAGCGAGCCACACGCAGTGGGTGAGCGTGGGGGCGACATGGTGCCTGCGCCGGTCATCATGGTGTCGGGCCGTATGTTCCCGGTGGAGCAGCGTTATCGGCCGTTTGAGGAGTCGCGTGACTACGACCTGAACAACGCGATTGCCGATGGCGTGGACGAGTTGTGGCGCGACCCGCACAACGGGGGAGATATCCTGATCTTCCTGCCTGGCGAGCGCGAGATTCGCGAGGCGGCCGACCACCTGCGCAAACACCTGAGCCACCAGCCGCTGTTTCGCAACGCTGAGGTGTTGCCGCTGTTTGCCCGCTTGAGCCCGGCCGAGCAGGACCGTATTTTTGACGGCCACACCGGCCGGCGCATTGTGCTGGCGACCAATGTGGCCGAGACCTCGCTCACCGTGCCGGGCACGCGTTACGTGATCGATGCAGGCACTGCGCGCATCAAGCGCTACAGTTTCAGGAGCAAGGTGGAGCAGTTGCTGGTCGAGCCGATCAGCCAGAGTTCGGCCAACCAGCGTGCAGGGCGCTGTGGCCGCGTGGCCAACGGCATCTGTATTCGGCTGTACGACCAGAAAGACTTTGACGGGCGGCCGCGGTTTACCGATCCGGAAATCTTGCGTTCTTCATTGGCCGGCGTGATCTTGCGCATGAAGTCGCTGCATCTGGGCATTGTGGAGGACTTCCCGTTTCTGGAGCGCCCCAGCGGCCGCGCGATTGCCGATGGTTACCAGTTGCTCAATGAGCTGGGCGCCGTGGACGATGCCAATGAGCTGACGCCGCTGGGTCAGGAGCTGAGCCGCCTGCCGCTGGACCCGCGGGTGGGGCGCATGTTGCTGGAAGCACGCAGCCGAGAGGCGCTGGACGAAGCGTTGGTGATTGCCTCCGCGCTGAGCGTGCAGGACGTGCGCGACCGGCCTATGGAGGCGCAGCAGCAGGCGGACCAGGCGCATGTGAAGTTTGATGACGAGAAGAGTGAGTTCACGGGCTACCTGAAGCTATGGAAGTGGATTCACGAGGCGCGGGGCGGTTTGTGTGCCCCGGCAGCGGGAGCTCGTGCGGCAGAGCGCTCTGCTCCGTGTCCCCCGCCCGCTTTGCGGGCTCCTCCTTTACCTACGCAGAACGCTCTGCCACACAAGCTCCTTTCGCAGGCAACAACGCACAAACTGTCCAATCGCCAGTACGAGCAGTTGCTGCGCCAAAACTTCGTCAACATCCGCCGTGTGCGCGAATGGAAGGACATCCACAGCCAGTTGCACACCGTGGTGGCCGAGCACAAATGGCGGCTCAACTCGACGCCGGCCAGCTACGAGCAGTTGCACCTGTCCATGCTGTCGGGGCTGCTCGGCAACATCGGTTGCAAGCTGGAGACCGAGGGCCAGAGTGGCGAGTACCTGGGCGCGCGTTCCATCAAGTTCTTTCCGCATCCCGGTGCGCACCTGGTCAAGAAGCCGGGTCGCTGGATTGTGGCGGCCGAACTGGTGGAAACCACGCGCCTGTTCGGCCGGGGCATTGCCAACATCGAGCCGCAGTGGCTGGAGCAGGTAGGCGGCCATTTGCTCAAAAAGCAGTTGCTCGACCCGCACTGGGAGAAGAAGGCCGCCGAGGTGGTGGCGCTGGAGCGTGCCACGCTCTATGGCATCGTGGTTTACAGCGGGCGGCGCGTCAACTACGGCCGGGTTGACTTGCACGGGGCTCGCGACATTTTCATTCGCGAGGCGCTGGTGGGCACGCAGTGGGAGACCAACCTGCCGTTTCTGGCGGCCAACCACAAACTGATCAAGCAGGTGGAAGACCTGGAGCACAAGGCGCGCCGCCAGGATGTGCTGGTAGACGACGAACTGATCTATGCGTTTTACGACCAGCAGTTGCCCGCTGAGGTGTGCAGCGGGTACAGCTTCGAGCGCTGGTACCGCGACGAGATCAAAAAGAACCCCAAGTTGCTACTGCTGACGCGCGAGGAACTGATGCGCCACGAGGCGGCCGGCATCACCACCAGTTCCTTTCCCAAGACCATTCGGCTGGGTGGTGTTGACTGTGCCGCCACGTACCTGCACGAGCCGGGCGATGCGCGCGATGGCCTGACCGTGACTGTGCCCTTGTTTGTGCTGAACCAGGTCAACGAGGACCGCTGCGAGTGGCTGGTGCCCGGCATGCTCAAAGAGAAGATCCAGGCCTTGCTCAAGACTTTGCACCAACGCCCGCGTTCCCGGCTGGTGCCTTTGCCAGAGACCGCCACCAAGATGGCCGAGACCTTGAACCAGCCGGAGCGATTTGGGCACGGGTCACTGGTTGATGCGGTGCTGAAGCTGGTGCGTGACGCGACCTCGCTGGACATCGTGCGCGCCGACATCAAGGTGGACATGTTGACGCCGCACTTTTTCATGAACTTTCGGGTGGTGGATGAACATGGCCGCCAGCTCGGGCAGGGGCGCAACCTGGGCGCACTCAAAGCCGAGTGGGGTAAGGAAGCGCGTGGCGCGTTTCAGGCACTGGCCAATCTCAAGCTTCAACAGGGGAGTGCTGCAAACGAGTCCGCGACGCGCGTTGGAGAAGCCAGCGCTGTTACCGTCACTTCAACGCCAAATCGTGCTGTATCAAATGGTGGTATTGATAAGTTTGCTCCTAAATCAGTAGCAAACACCGGTGTCGCACGCACTGGAGGCCCGGCCGCTACCGAGCAGCGCCACACGGCGTGGACCTTTGGCGAGTTGCCCGAACTGTTGGAGATCCGCAAAGGCGGCCAGACCTTGATCGGTTTCCCGGCCTTGATCGACGCCGGTGACGCGGTCACGGTCGAGGTGTTTGACGAGCCCGAGGCGGCAGCGGCCAAACACCGTGCCGGGTTGCGCCGCCTGTTTGCGCTGCAGATCAAGGATGCGCTCAAGTACCTGGAAAAGAACATCCCCGATCTGCAGAAGATGGCGGTGACCTTCATGCAGATTGGCAAGTCCGTCGATGGCAAGGAGTCGTCGGCGGGTGCGGGGGGCACCATCGAAGAGTTGCGCGAGCAGATCATCGCCGTGGCGTTGGACCGTGCCTTTCTGCTGGAGCCGTTGCCCACCGACGAATTTGCCTTCAAGCGCCGAGTCGAGGAAGGGCGCGGCCGGCTGACCCTGATTGCCAACGAAGTGGCCCGTTTGGCGGCCACTATCCTGACCGAGTACGCCACAGCGGCTCGCAAGATCAAAGACACCAAGAACGCCCCCGAGGCCAGCGCCGATTGCGCGCAACAACTTGCGCGCTTGTGCCCCAAACGCTTTCTGATCCAGTCCCCGTGGGGAGCCCTGCAGCACTTCGCGCGATACCTCAAGGCCATCACCGCGCGCCTGGACAAATACCGCGCCGACCCGGCACGCGATGCGGCGCGCCTGGCCGAGTTGCGCCCGCTGGAGCAACGCTACTGGCGCTTGGTGGCGGAACGAAAAGGCGTCACGGATGAGCGTTTGCAGGAGTTTCGTTGGCTGCTGGAGGAACTGCGTGTTAGCTTCTTCGCGCAAGAATTGCGCACGCCCCAGCCAGTGAGTGTCAAGCGCTTGGAGAAGGCGTGGGGACAGTTGGTTGACTGAGCAGGCCCGGCCACCGGCAGGCCGCTGGCGCGTCGCCAGCCGATGCACTCGCCCGTATCAGTACCGCGCGTTGCCTGGTGTTCTGGGAAACGGAATCACGTCGCGCACATTGGCCAAACCGGTGATGTAGGACACGGTTCGCTCAAAGCCCAGGCCGAACCCGGCATGCGGCACGGTGCCATAACGTCTGAGATCGCGGTACCAGCCGTAATGCGCTGGATCGAGTCCGCAGGCGATCATGCGCCGGTCCAGCACGTCAAGGCGTTCTTCGCGTTGCGAGCCGCCGATGATCTCGCCAATGCCGGGTGCCAGCACGTCCATCGCGGCAACAGTCTTCTCATCGTCTGACAGCCGCATGTAAAACGCCTTGATTTCTTTCGGGTAGTTCATCAGCACGGTCGGGCCGTTGACGTGTTTCTCGGCAATAAAGCGCTCGTGTTCGGACTGCAGGTCGATGCCCCACTTCACCGGGTAGTCGAACTTCTCTTTCGTGTTCTCCAGCACCTTGATTGCGTCGGTGTAGTCCATGCGCACGAACTCGGACTTGATGATGTTCTCCAGCTTCGCAATCAGGCCCTTCTCGACCCGGTCTTCAAAGAAGGCCATGTCGTCGGCGCGCTCGCTCAGCACCCGCTTGATGATGTATTTCAGCAGCGCTTCGGCCAATGTGGCGTCGTCGGCCAGGTCAGCAAAGGCGATTTCGGGCTCGATCATCCAGAACTCGGCCAGATGACGCGAGGTGTTGGAGTTCTCGGCACGAAACGTCGGGCCGAAGGTGTAGACCTTCGACAGCGCCATGCAATAGGTCTCCACGTTGAGCTGGCCCGAGACAGTGAGGAACGCCTCCTTGCCAAAGAAGTCTTGCGAGAAGTCGACCTTGCCGTCCGCCCGCTTGGGCAGGTTCGCCAGGTCCAGCGTGGAGACGCGAAACAACTCGCCCGCGCCTTCGGCATCGGACGTGGTGATGATGGGAGTGTTCACCCAGCAGAATCCGTGCTCATCAAAAAAGCGGTGAATGGCCGCCGCGATGGTATGGCGCACCCGTGTAGCGGCGCCGATCACGTTGGTGCGCGGGCGCAGGTGCGCGACCTCGCGCAGGAACTCCATGGTGTGGGCCTTGGGCGTGATCGGATAGGTGTCGGGATCATCTACCCAGCCGACCACCGTGATCTGGCTGGCCTGCATCTCGAACGGCTGCCCCTTGGCGGGTGATGGAACAATCACGCCGGTGGCTTCGACCGCACAGCCGGCCGTAAGGTGTTGCACCTCGTTGGCGTAGTTGGCCAGTGTGCTGGGCGCCACCACCTGCACCGGATGAAAGCACGTGCCGTCGGAGACATTGACGAAGGAAATACCGGCCTTCGAGTCGCGGCGGGTTTTCACCCATCCCTTGATCGTTACTTGGGCATCGGCGGGTCCGGTGGACGCTTTGCCGCTGAGGACATCGAGACAGGTTAGGGAAGACGACGTGGAAGACATGTGAAAGCTCTGCGCAAATGGGTCGATGAGTGGTCGATGAGTGGTCGATGTTATTGGGCTAGGCGGCTATCGCCACCGCTTCCTCGTAGCCGCGTGGAATCGACCCTAACAAGCGCTTGGTGTACTCGTGTTGCGGGCGGGCGTAGATGTCGTCCGCATTGCCGCGTTCCACGATCTCGCCCTGGTTCATCACCAGAATTTCATCGGCCATGTACTTCACCACCGCCAGATCGTGGCTGATGAAGACATAGGTCAGGCCAAATTCCTCCTGCAAGTCCAACAGCAAGTTGAGCACGGTGGCTTGCACGCTGACGTCCAATGCACTAACACTCTCGTCGCAGACGATGATTTCGGGCTTCATGGTCAGGCAGCGCGCAATGGCGATGCGCTGGCGCTGGCCGCCCGAGAATTCGTGCGGGTACTTGCCGAAGGCTTCGCGCGTCAGGCCGACTTTTTCGATCATGGCCAGCGCCAGGCGGGCGCGGTCGTCGTCGTCCTTGCCGATGCGGTGAATGCGCATCGGCTCCATCAGGATTTGACCGACCGTGAAACGTGGGTTCAGGCTGGCATAGGGGTTCTGAAAGATGATCTGGATGCGGCTGCGGTAGGCCCGCATTTCTGCGGCGCTGAGTTGGGCCAGGTCTTTGCCCTCGAACATGATGCTGCCGGCGGTGGCATCGGTCAGGCGCGTCAACATCATGCCCACTGTGGTCTTGCCCGAGCCGGATTCGCCCACCACCCCCAGCGTGCGGCCTTTGTGCAGCGAGAAGTCGGCCTGTTTGACGGCGCTGAAGACACTGCGCTTGAACAGCCCGGTCTTGAGCGGGTAGTCCTTGCACAGTCCCGTGACCTCGATCAGCGCCGGGCCGTTGGCTGGCGCGCAGACGCGCTGCTCGGTGATGATCGGTCGGTTGTTGACGATGTCGTCAATCACAGCCAGCCGCTTGGGACGCGAGTCCAGCCTCGGCCGACAGGCCAGCAGTGCCTTGGTGTAGGCATTGCTTGGGGCGTTGAAGATTGTGGCGACGTCGCCGGCTTCGCGCACTTCGCCGCTGCGCATCACCACCACCTGGTCGGAGATCTCGCCCACCAGGCCGAGGTCGTGGCTGATGAACAACACGCTCATCTTCTGGCGCTCCTGCAAGCGGGCCAGCAGGTCCATGATCTGACGCTGCACCGTCACGTCCAGGGCCGTGGTCGGCTCATCGGCAATCAACAGCTTGGGTTCGCAGGCAATCGCCATGGCAATCATCACGCGCTGCTGCTGACCGCCGGACAGTTCGTGGGGGTAGGACTTGAGCCGCTCTTTGGGGTTGGGAATACCCACTTCGGTCATCAGTTCCAGCGTGCGGTCCATGGCCTGCCGGGCGCTCATTTTCAGGTGGATGCGCAGCACTTCGGCAATCTGCTCGCCCACGGTGAAGACCGGATTGAGCGAGCTCATCGGTTCCTGGAACACCACCGAAATGTCCTTGCCGCGCAGGGCACGCATCTCCTCGATCGGAGCGCTCAGTAGGTCGCGGCCGTTGTACAGAATCTTGCTACTGGGCGCCAGGATGGCGTTGTCGGGCAGCAGGCGCACGATGCTCATGGCGCTCACGCTCTTGCCGCTGCCGGACTCGCCCACCAGCGCCACCGTGCTGTTGGCCGGGATATCAAAGCTCACGCCCTTGACCGCCTCGACGGTTTCGGTCTTGCTCATGCGAAAGGACACCCGCAGGTCCTGCACGCTAATCAAATTTGTCATGTTCTTACTTTCTAATCCGAATGTCGTCATTGCGAGCGCGGCAATCCATGTTTGCGGCGCTGACTATTCGTCATTGCGAGCGTAGCGCGGCAATCCATGACTATGGCAGGGCATGGTGGATTGCCGCGCTTCGCTCGCAATGACGGGCTCTGACTGGTACTTTGGTAATTCAGCGTCCTTGGCTTGGCTTGGGCTTAACGCAGCTTGGGGTCCAGCGCATCGCGCAGCGCATCGGTCAGCAGCGCGAAGGCCGTCACGAAAGCCGCCATGAAAGTGGTCGCTGCCACCAACTGCCACCACTTGCCCAGCACCAGCTCGGTTTGCGCCTCGGACAACATGGTGCCCCAACTGACCATGTCAATCGGTACGCCCAGGCCCAGGTAGGACAGTATGACTTCGGCCTTGATGAAACCCACCACGTGCAGGCTGAGCTGCACCAGCACCACGTGGCTGATGTTGGGCAGGATGTGGGTGAACATGCGCGAGGCGTGACTGGCGCCAATCGCCTCGGCCGCGCGCACGTACTCGCGCGAGCGATGTTTCATGTACTCAGCGCGCACCAGCCGGTAGATGCCGGTCCAACCGACCAGGCTCAGGATGATCACCACCGTCCACACACCGCTGCCCAGCGTGCCCGCCAGCGGGCCGGACTTCAGCACCGCAGCCAGTGCGAACACCAGCAGGATGTAGGGGATGGCTGTGAAAACGTTGTAAACCCATTCCAGGAAGTCGCCAATCCGGCCGCCAAAATAGCCACCGATGGCCCCCAGCACCGTGCCGATCAGGGTCGCCATCAAGGCCGCCGCCAGGCCCACAGTAATGGACACCTGGGCACCCTTGATCACCTTTGAGAGGACGTCGCGGCCCAACTGGTCGCCGCCAAAGGGCAGCGTGTCGGACTTCTCGGTGGTGGTGGTCTTGAACTTGGCGGCACGCTCGGCCCACTCCTGGTAGCGCGGTGCCAGTGGGTCCACGTCGCTGATATCGACATTGGCGCCGGCGATGCTGTCGATCACCGCGCTTTGGGAGCCGTCCTCAATCTTGCCGACAAAGTGCGGCGGCGCGAACGGCGTGCCGACTTCTTTTTGCCAGCCTTTGGCCACTAGGCCAAGCTGGGCCAGCAACACCAGGGCGATGAAAAAGGCGGTGATCGACAAGGACACCATGGCTACGCGGTCGTGCTTCAGTCGGGTCCAGGCCTGCACCCACACGCCGGGCGACTTGGGTAGCGCGTGTACGAGATCGGTAGTCATTTCAGCGTCACCCTTGGATCAACAAACTTGTACAGCACATCGGTAATCAGGTTGATCACCATCGTCAGCGCCGCCAGATAGACGGTGGCGGCTTGAATGACGGGATAGTCGCTGCGGTTGACGGCCACCAGAATCTCGCGGCCCAGGCCGGGGATGGAGAAGAACACTTCGATCAGGAACGAGCCGATGAAAACGCCCGGCAGGGTGGTGGCCACATTGGTCAGGATCGGGATCATGGCGTTGCGCAGCACATGCTTGAGCATGATGGTGTTCTCCGACACACCCTTGGCCCGCGCCGTGCGAACGTAGTCCTGGCCGATTTCATCCAGGAAGAAGCTGCGGTACAGCCGGGTCTGTGGCGCCAGACTCACCAGCACCGCCAGGAACACCGGCAAGGGCGCGTAGGTGATCAGGTTCTTCCAGACGCTGTTGGTCCAGCCCTGCACCGGGAACCAGCCCAGCACGAAGCCAAACAGGTACTGGCCCACAATGATGTAGACCAGAAAACTGATCGACAGCGCCACCGTGGTCAGAATCATGATGGCGCGGTCGGTCAGGCTGCCGCGCACATAGGCCACCGCCAGGCCAGCCAGGATCGCCAGCACCACTTCGAGCACCAGAATCGGAATCATGATGGTCAAGGTGGCGGGTAGCCGGGTCGTGAAAATGGTGGCGATGGACTCGTTGGTGGTCCAGCTCTTGCCCCAGTTGAAGGTAAAGATCTGCTGGACAAATACCCAGAGTTGCTCCAGCACCGGCTTGTCCAGGCCCAGTTGAGCGCGCAGCGAGGCGATGCGCTCGGGCGAGGACTTGAGACCGGCCATGATTTCGACCGGATCACCGCCAAAGAACTTGAACAGGAAGAAGATGAGCAGGATGACCCCCAACAGGGTGGGGACCATCTGCCAGATGCGTCGCAGGATGTAGGAAAGCATATTGTGTTTGACTTGGGGGAAACGCCCATGGATTTGCTGACGGGGGCGATTATGCTTGCACCCGATTGATTAGGCATTAGTGTTTCTTACTATGAAAATTAAATTTTTGCGAGTTTTCTGCTGTGTTTCGGCGATTGCGCTGAGCGCAAGCGGTCTACAGGCGCAAGCCCGACCGACCGAAAAGGTGTTGCGCTACGCCTTTCCGATTGCCGAAACCGGCTTTGATCCACAACAACTCTCTGACTTGTATTCGCGCGTGGTCGCGGCCAACATCTTTGACGGTTTGTACGACTACGACTATCTGGCGCGCCCGGTCAAGGTGCGTCCCAATGTGGCGGTCGGCATGCCGGTCATCAGCAGCGACGCCCGCACCATCACCGTGCGGATCAAGCCCGGCATCTACTTTGCGGATGACCCGGCGTTCGAGGGCAGACAGCGGGAGCTGACGGCGCATGACTTCGTCTACAGCTACAAGCGTCACTACGATCCCAAGATCAAGAGCTACGCTTACAGCGACTTGGAAGAAGAGAAACTGGTGGGCATGGACGCCCTGAGGCGAGACGCGGAGAAGCCCGGCGCCAGTTTTGATTACGACAAGGAAGTGGAGGGCATCCGAGCGCTGGACCGTTACACCATCCAGTTTCAGACCAAGGAAGCGCGCCCGCGCTTCATTTACTTCTTGTCCGATCCCAGTCTTTTTGGCGCCGTTGCGCGCGAGGTGGTGGAGAAGTACGGTGACAAGATCATGGAGCACCCGGTGGGTAGCGGCCCGTTCAAGTTGGATCAGTGGACGCGTTCGTCCAAGATCAGCCTGATCAAAAATCCGGCTTACCGCGAACACTACTACGAGGCCGAGCCGTCCGCCAACGACCCGAAGTCGCAAGCCATCTACCAGCAAATGAAGGGCAAGCGACTGCCGATGGTGGACCGGGTGGAGATCTCCATCATTGAAGAGATCCAACCGCGTTGGTTGTCGTTCCTGGGCGCCGAGCAAGACCTGCTGGAGCGCCTGCCCAATGCCTTTGCCTATCAGGCCATCCCTAACAACCGCCTGGCGCCGAACTTGGTCAAGAAGGGCATTGGCATGGAGCGCGTGCCCAACCCGGATGTGACCGTGACCTATTTCAATATGGAAGACCCGATTGTTGGTGGCTACACGCCAGACCGGGTGGCGCTGCGTCGCGCGATTGGCTTGTCCTACAACGCTTCGGAAGAGATTCGCTTGCCCCGGCGCAACCAGGCGATTCCCGCCCAAGGCCCGATTCAGCCAACCACCTTTGGCTATGACCCCCAATTCAAGACCGAGATGAGTGAGTTCAGCCGAGCCAAGGCCGCAGCCTTGCTCGACATGTATGGCTACGTGGACAAAGATGGTGACGGCTGGCGCGATATGCCCGATGGAAGTCCCTTGCGCCTGCAATACTCCACCACGCCTACGGCCTCTGACCGCGAGCTCAATGAAATCTGGAAAAAGAACATGGATGCGGCGGGCATCAAGATCGAATTCAAGACCGGCAAATGGCCCGAGCACCTCAAGGCCGCTCGCGCGGGCAAGCTAATGATGTGGGGCCTGGGTTACAGCGCCGCCAACCCCGATGGGGCCGGCGCCCTGGCGCTGGCTTACGGGCCAGCCAAAGGGGAGGGCAACCTGCCGCGCTTCGAGAACGCCCAGTTCGACAAGCTCTATGAGAAACAGCAACTGATGCCTGACGGTCCCGAGCGTCTGGCCGTTATGCAACAGGCGGTCAAGATCATGGTGGCTTACATGCCCTACAAGTTCACCACGCATCGCATCCTGACCGACATGACTCAGCCCTGGCTGCTGGGCTATCGACGCCATCCGGTTGACAGCGGGTTCTGGAGATACGTCGATATCGACTTGAGCAAGGCGCCCAAATGAACTGCACTCCCTTTCGACTGTTGCCGATTCTCGGCGTTGTCTTGGCGACGCTGATGAACGTCGGCAACGCACAGGCCCAAAGCCGACCCACCGAAAAGGTGCTGCGCTACGCCTTCCCCATCGCCGAGACCGGCTTTGACCCAGCGCAGTTGTCGGACCTGTACTCCCGCATCGTCACCTCCAACATCTTTGACGCGCTGTATCGCTACGACTACCTGGCGCGGCCGGTCAAGGTGCGGCCCAACGTGGCAGTGGGCATGCCGGAGATCAGCGATGACTACCGGACCTACACGATCAAGATCAAGCCCGGTATCTACTTTGCCGACGACCCGGCCTTTGGCGGCAAGAAGCGCGAGCTGACCGCGCAAGACTTCGCCTACAGCTACAAGCGTATTTTTGATCCCAAGAGCAAGAGCCCGAGCTACGGCGATCTGGAGGCGGCCAAGCTGATCGGTATGGATGCGCTTCGCAAAGATGCCGAAGAAACCAGGCGCCAGCTTCAACTATGACACAGAGGTGGACGGCATATGCGCGCTGGACCGGTACACCATCCAGTTCAAACTTAAGGAAACACGGCCGCGTTTCATCTTCTACTCGCGGACCCCAGGCACTGGCGCGGTGGCGCGCGAAGTGGTTGAGATGTATGGTGACAAGATCATGGAGCACCCGGTGGGAACTGGTCCGTTCAAGTTGGATCAGTGGACGCGCTCGTCAAAGATGACCTTCGTCAGGAACCCCAATTACCGTGAGGAGTACTACGAGGCGGAGCCGCCGGCCGATGACGCCCACGCACAAGCGCTCTATCAGCAGATGAAGGGCAAACGTTTGCCCATGATGGACCGGGTCGAAGATCTCAATCATCGAAGAAAACCAGCCACGCTGGCTGTCGTTCTTGGGAAACGATCACGATTTCCTGATGTTCCTGCCGGAGGCCTTTGCCTACCAGGCTATCCCAAACAACCGTGTGGCCCCGAACTTGGCTAAACGCAACATCACCATGGAGCGAGTGGCCATCCCTGACGTCACGGTGTCGTACTTCAACATGGACGACCCGATTGTCGGGGGCTACACGCCGGACAAGGTGGCCTTGCGCCGTGCCATTGCCCTGGCCTACAACTCCGAGGAAGAAATCCGATTGCCCCGGCGCAACCAGGCCATCTTGGCGCAGGGACCGATGCAACCCAGCACCTATGGCTACGACCCCAAGTTTAAGACTGAAATGAGCATGTTTGACCGTGCCCGCGCGGGGGCTTTGCTGGACATGTTTGGCTATGTGGACAAGGATGGAGACGGCTGGCGGGATATGCCCGACGGCAAGCCCTTGCTCTTGGAGTACGCGACCACACCCACCGCGCGAGATCGTGAGCTCAACGAGATCTGGAAGAAGAATATGAACGCCGTGGGCATCAATATCGCCTTCAAAACCGGCAAGTGGCCCGAGCACCTGAAGGCGGCACGTGCCGGCAAGCTGATGATCTGGGGCCTGGGGTTGAGTGCGATCCACGCCCGACGGCTCAGGCGCCATTGGTTTGGCCTATGGTCCTGCCAAGGGCGAGGGCAACCTGTCGCGGTTTCAGATGGCCGAGTTCGACAAGCTGTACGACCAGTCACAATTGGTGATGCCAGATGGCCCCGAGCGCCTGGCCATGATGCAAAAGCTGGCCAAGATCATGGTGGCCTACATGCCCTACAAGTTCAACACCCACCGCATCCGCACCGACTTGATGCAGCCATGGTTGCTGGGATACCGCAGGCATCCGGTCAACCACGCATTCTGGAAGTATGTCGATATCGACCTGAGCAAGCTGCCCAAGTAGGCAAGCAAACGGTCGCGCCGGCTTCGGCAGGGCGCGGTCAATAGCAGTCAATAGCGCTCGGACGGCGGGTCACGCGACAGGTCCAGCCCCTGCCCGGTGCGCTGGACCACGTTGTTTGCGTCCAGGTAGACCCAAAACAGCAGGTCTTCAAAATCGCGCCAGCGGTAGGTCAGGATGTCGCTGGGCCACGATGCCACCCGGTCCACCATGGCCGGTGGGCCGAACTCGCGTTCCACATCGGCTCGAGTCCACTTGCCAACCTCGATGCTGGCAAACGCAGTGGCGGTGAGCACCTGGCGGGCGTCCGCCACCCGACCGGTGGCGTCCAGATCGACCATGATGGCTTGTTGGCCGGCCGCGTACTGCCAGCGGGTAAATGCGCCGATAGGCACGACCCGGCTGGGCGCGCCCAAACGGGCGGTGACTTCGTCGCGTGTCATGCCGGGCTTGACCGGGCTCAGAACGGCGCAGCCCGACAGCAGCGCGGCGCAGACCAATGCCAGCGGTGCATGCTTGAAGGTGTTGAGAATCGTGTGCATTGATACACTCCAATGGGTCTTAGGTCACCCTCAGGCTGGAAAGTTGCCCACGGTTCCTGCAAAAGTGGGGGCTCGCCGTTGCAGGCTGGCCTGCTCATAGGCATAGGCGAGCCGGACCAAGCGGGCGTCGCTGTAAGCGGTGCCCGCGAAGGACAGGCCTACCGGCAAGCCGTGCACAAAGCCGGCTGGCACCGTGATGTGTGGGTAACCCGCGACCGCCGCAGGCGATGAAAAGCTGCCTCCGTAGTGGTCACCGTTAATCACATCAGTCAGCCATGCCGGGCCGCCGGTGGGGGCCACCAGCGCGTCAAGCTGGTGCGCCTGCAGCACCTGGTCGATGCCCTCGGTGCGGGAGTACCGATGGTTGTTGGCCAGCGCGTCCAGATACACCTGACCGCCAAGCCCGCCCTTGGCATTGGCTCGAATCAGGTACTCCTGCCCGAAGTGCCGCAGTTCGCGGGGTGCATGTTTTTCATTGAAGGCGATCAGATCGGCCATGTTGGCGATGGGCGCGCCGGGCGAAAACTCGGCCAGGTAAGCGGCGAGACCGGCCTTGAATTCAACCAGCAGCACTTCAAGTTCGCTGTCTTGGTATTTGCTGGTGTTGGGAATCTCCACCGGGTCTACCAGTACCGCCCCTTGTGCGCGCAAAACCACCAAGGCCTGTTCGATCACCGCGTCCACTGCATCGTTGCTTCCGAAGAAGTTGCGGGCCACGCCAATGCGCGCGTCCTTGAGTGCGGACTTGTCCAGCGCCCGGGTCAAATCCTTCGCCAATGTTGTGGCGTGTCCATCAATTGGACTGTCGTGGTTGATCAGGGCCACCAACACGATGGCCGCGTCCGCGACGTGGCGCGTCATCGGGCCCGCGGTGTCTTGCGACTGAGCGATCGGGATGATGCCGCGTCCGCTCACCAGCCCGACGGTGGGCTTGAAACCGACCACGCCGCAAACGGATGCTGGTGAGACGATAGAGCCATCGGTCTCGGTGCCGATCGTCACGGTCGCCAGGCTGGCCGCCACGGCGGCGGCCGAGCCCGAGCTCGAGCCGCTGGTGTTGCGATCGAGGGCATGCGGATTGCGCGCAAGGCCACCCCGCGCGCTCCAGCCACTGGTGGAGCGCGTCGAGCGCATGTTGGCCCATTCGCTCAGGTTGGTCTTGCCCAGGATGATGGCGCCAGCGGCGCGTAGTTGCTTGGCGACATCCGAGTCCCGCGTCACCGCCACGCCGTTGAGGGCCAGCGAACCGGCGCTGGTGCTCATCTTGTCGGCGGTGGCAATGTTGTCCTTCAGCAGCACGGGAATGCCGTGCAGCGGTCCGCGCGCGCCACGCTGGCGTCGCTCCCGGTCAATTTCGTCGCATTGGGCCAGGGCGTCGGGGTTGAGTTCGATGACGGCATTGAGGCGCGGACCAGAGCGGTCCAGCGCAGCGATGCGCTTAAGGTACATCTTGGCCAGTTGCCGGGCACTCAGTTGTCCGCTGGCCATGGCGGCCTGCAGTTGGGCCACGCTGCCATCCAGTAGTGATGGGGCGCCATCGGTAGGCACACTGGCAATGGCGTGGGGGGCTGCCGTGATCGACGTAGCGACGGCCGCGATGCCGCCGGTCGAGAGCCCTTGCTGCACGAAGCTGCGGCGAGTCATCGCGGTGTGTGCGGTTGGTATGGGATCGGACTTCGGCACGGTGTGACTCCTGTCGGGATGTGAGGCTGACTAGCCATTGTGTCAGCGATGCCGGAGTCCCGCGTGCGCGCCCAGGTAGGGTCGGCTGGGGGGGGGGGTCCAAGGGGGGGGGCCCGCCCCCAGCCGGGGCGGGGGCGGGGGGCCCCCCGCCCCCCCGCCCACCCGCGGGGCCCGCGTGGCCCCCGCGGCCCGCCAGTTCTCCCCGCGGGGGGGCGCCCCCCCACCCCCCCCCGGCGCGCGCCGCGCCCCCCCAGCAGCGAGGGGGCGGCCCTCCCCCCCCCCCCCCACCCGGCACCCCCCCCGCCCCCGGGCCGGCGGGCCCGGTGGGCCGGGCGGGGGCCCCGGGGCGCGGGGGGGGGGCGGCCCGGGGCGGGGGGGGGGCCCCCCGGGGGGGGTGGGGGGGGCCCCGGGGGGGGCCGCGGCCCTGGGGGGGGGGGCCCCCCCCCGGGGGGTTTGGCCCCCCCCGCGGGGCGCCGGCCCCCGCCGCGCCGGGGGGGGGGCCGCGCGGGGGGGGGGGGCCGGCGGGGGGGGGGGCGGGCAGGGGGGGGGGGCGGCGAGGGGGGCCCCGGTCGCCCCGGGGGGGGCGGGGCGGCCGGGCGCGCCCGGGGGGCGGCGCGGGCCCCCCGCGGGCCCGGCGGCCCGGCCCCCACCCCCGCCGTTGGGGCCCGGGGGCCCGCCCCCCGCCGGGCCGGGGGGGGGCGGCGGGGGGGGGGGCGGCGGCGGGGGGGGGGCCGGCCGGGCCCGGGGCCCGGCCCCCCCGGGCCCCCCGGGCCGCCCCGCCGCCCGGGGGGGGGGGCGGGGGGGGGGGCGGCGGGGGGGGCCCCGGCGGCCGGGGGGGGCCCCCCGGGGGGGCGGCGGCGGGGGGGGGGGGGGGCGGGCCGGGGGGGCGGGGGGGGGGGGGGGGGGGGGGGGGGGGGGGGGGGGGGGGGGGGGGGGGGGCGGGGCGGCCCGGGCCCCCGGGCGGCCGGGCCCCCCGCGGGGGCGCGGGCCGCGGCGCCCCCCGGGGGGGGGGGGCGCGGCGCCCGCGCGGGGGGGGGGGGCGGCCCGGGCGCGGGGGGGGGGGCCCCGGGGCCGGGGGGCGGCCCCGGGGGGGGGGGGGGGGGTGGGGGGGGTGTTGGGGGGGGGGGGGGGGCGCCCGGGGGGTTTTTCCCGGGGGGGGGGGGGCGCGCCCGGGGGGGTTTTCCCCCCCCGGGGGGGGGCCCCGGCGGCGCGGGGCCCGGGCGGGGGGGGGGGGGGGGGGCGGGGCCGGGGCGGGGCCTGTTGGGGGCGCCCGGGGCCGGGGGGGCGGCCCCCGGCGCCCCGCGCGCCGGGGCCCGGCGCGGGCGCGGGGGGGGGGGGGGCCCGGCGGGGGGGGGGGCGGGGCGCGGGGGGGGGTGTTGTGGGGGGGGGGGGGGGGTCTCCCCCGGGGGGGGCCCTGGGGTGGCGGGGGGGGGGGGGCCCGGGGGGGGCGCCGGGGGGTTTTTTTTAGCCCCTGTTTGCCGCTGATGGGCTCGCCCGTGTACCATGTTGTGCCATGAAGGTCGATCCCGCCATTGTCCAGATTCACGCGGAGAACGTGCGTGCGGAAATTCTGCCGCCGATTACCGGCAAGAAACTGGACCCGGCGATTGTGGACAAGATCAAGCGCAACGTGCCGATCTTCGCCGGCATGCCGCCCGATTACCTGATGAGCACGCTGGCGCTGGCCGACCACTTTGCCGTCCAGGCCGGTAAGCCGGTCTTCAACGAAGGCGACATTGGCGGCGCTTTCTATGTGCTTGTGGCGGGTGAAGTGCGGGTTGAGAAGCTGCGTCACGGCACCGTGGTGGAGCTGGCGCGGATGGGCCCCGGTGAATGTTTTGGCGAGATGGCCCTGGTCGGTAGCCACACCCGTTCAGCCACCGTGCGCGCCTTGCGCGATTGCGTGGCCATGCGTTTTGAATGTGACAAGGTGGACGCCAATCCGCAGAGCGCCCACTTCATCTACCGCAACATCGCACGCGTGCTGGCGGCCCGGCTGGGTGAATCCAGCGTGCAACTGGCCGCGCTGGTGCAGCAAAGCAAGGCCGGCTGAGCCGGCCCGCCTTTACCTGGCGTGCGCCCGGCGTGCCGCCACCCAACGGCCACCCGACATCAGCGTGCGGAACACAAATCTCACCAAAACGAGCGTCAACAGCGCCTCAAACAATGTCTGCAGGAAGGCAATCAGCGCGTTGCCATGTTCGCTGCGACGACGGAACTTGGCCAACGCGCGGTCGCGCGCGATCTCAATGCTGTCGTAGAAGGTGGGCACCACCAGCAGCGTCAGCAGGGTGGACGTGATGGTGCCGCCAATGATGGCAATCGCCAGCGGCCGGTAGAACTCGCCGCCTTCTCCCAGGCCAATGGCCACCGGCAGCATGCCGGCAATCAGGGCAAAGGTGGTCATCAGGATCGGGCGCAAGCGCTTGCGCCCGGCATACATCAGCGACTCCTCTCGGTCAAAGCCCTCGCGCTCGCGCTTGCGCGCCGCGTCGAGCAGCAAAATGGCGTTCTTGGCCACCAGGCCCATCAGCATGATGACGCCGATGAAGCTCATCAGGTTCAGCGTGCCACGTGTCAACAGCAGGGCCACCACCACGCCGATCAGACTCAAAGGCAGTGACAGCATCACCGCCACCGGCGCGCTGAACGAGCCAAACTGGATTACCAGGATCAGGTACATCAGGCCGATGCCCATCACCAGGGCAATCGCCATTTCGGTGAACAACTCCTTCTGGTCGCGCGCCGCGCCGCCCAACTCGATGCCGTAGCCGGCCGGGAAGTCAATCGTTTTGGCAATTTTCATGGCATCGGCGGTGACTTCGCCTGGCGAGCGTCCCTGGGCGTTGGCCGAGACCGCGATCATGCGTTTGCCGTCGGTATGCTGAATCTGCGCCGGCCCCTTGCCCATGGAGATGGTGGCGATCTGGTCCAAGGGCACCATCACGTTGCTGCCCGCCACCGCGATTGGCAGGCGCTCGATGTTCTCGGCGCTGATCCGGTCGTCCGGGTGCAGGCGCACCGCGACATCGCGCGACTCGCCGGTGGGGTCCACCCAGTCGCCCACTTCCACGCCGGCAAACGCCACGCGCAAGGCTTGCGCCGCGTCGCCCACCGAGATGCCCAGTGCATTGGCCAGCCCGCGGTTCAGTTCAATGCGTAACTCGTCCTTGGGTTCCTGCTCCGACAGGCCCACATCGACCGCACCCGGCACCTGGCGCAGTTGCTCCATGAATGCGGCGGTGATGGTCATCAGGCGGCGCGAATCCGGGCCGGAGAACTGGATTTGCACCGGCTTGCGTGCCCCGTTGTTGAGGTCATCGAGCACCACGTATTCGGCACCGACCAGGCGCTTCATCAGCAGGCGCAGCTCCACCGCAACCTCCACCGCCGAGCGCTTGCGCTGCGTGCTCTTGCCGATGTCCACATAGATGCGCCCGCCACCGGAGTTGATGTTGCTGTTGGTGGCCACGGTCTCCGGCAGGGTGCGCGCCAGGGCTGCGGCGCTTTCGATCTTGAGGCGCGTGTATTCCAGGCTGGCGCTCGAAGGTGTGCGCACCTCGATGGCGATGGTGCCGTAGTCCGACGTGGGCAGGAAGCTGGAGCCGCCAAAGCCAGCGTGCAAGGCCAGCGCGCCGACCAGGCTTAGGCCCGCCAGAACGGCCATCCAGCGGCGGTGGTGCAGCGCCCAGGCGATCACACGGCCGTAGCGGTCGGCCTGGTGGTCGAACCAGATATTGAACTTCGACAACCACAGGCTCAAGCCCCGCTTGGGCGCCAGGTGGTGTCCGACCGGATCGCCCCAGTAGGCGGACAACATCGGGTCCAGCGTGAAGGAGATGAACAGGCTCACCAGCACTGAGCTGGCCACTGTCAAGGCAAACGGCCGAAACCACTCGCCGCTGACGCCGGGCATGAAGGCCACCGGGATAAACACCGCGATGATGGAGAAGGTGGTGGCGGCCACCGCCATGCCGATCTCGGCCGTGCCAGCGCTGGCGGCGGTGCGCCGGTCTTCGCCGGCCTCCATGTGGCGAACGATGTTCTCGCGCACCACGATCGCGTCGTCAATCAGCACGCCAATGGCCAGGGACAGGCCCAGCAGGGTCATGAAGTTGAGCGTGAAGCCGCACAACCACACGGCAATGAAGGCCGCGATCACCGAGGTGGGCAGGCTCAGCGCCGTGATCAGCGTGGAGCGCCAGGAGTTGAGGAAGGCGTAGACCACGAAGATGGTCAGCAGCGCGCCAAATAGCAGCGAATCAATCACGTTGTTGAGGCTGTTCTGGGCATCCTTGCCGCCGTCTTGCGTGACTTCGAGCTTGGTGCCACCGGGAATCGTCTTGTTGATCTCGTCCACCAGGCTGCGGACTTTGTTGGCCACGCTAACGGTGCTGGCGTCGCGCGAGCGCGTGACCGAGATGCCCACATTGGGGTGGCCGTTGCGCACGCTGAAGCCATTGAGTTCGGCAAAGCCGTCGGCAATCGAGGCCACCTGGGCCAGGCGCACCACCTGGTTGCCCTGGCGCTTGACCACCACCTGCTCGAACTCGGCGGGCGATTCGATGCGCCCGACCAGGCGGATGCTCTGTTCAGCAAGTTCGCCGCGCACCTTGCCGACGGGCGCCGTGGTGTTCTGGTTGCGCAGCGCGCTCACCACATCGGTGACCGAGACGTTGTACTCGCGCAGCTTCTGCGCGCGCAGCAACACGCTGAGTTCGCGGCGCAGGGCCCCGCCGACGTTGACCACCGCCACGCCGTCGATGGCGCGGAATTTGTCGGCCAGCTCATCCTCGGCCAGGCGTGAAATCTCGGCGTGCGTCAGCGTTTTGGACGACAGTGCCATTTGCATGATCGGCTGCGCCGCCGGGTCCAGGCGACGCAGCACGGGCTCGCGCATTTCCACCGGCAACTTGTAGCGCACCGACGCAATCGCATTGCGGACCTCGTCAGAGGCCTCGACCATGTTCTTGTTGAAGTTGAAGATGATCACGATGCTGGCGTTGCTCTCGGCCGCCGTGGCGCGGATCTGGTACACGCCGGTGATGCTCTGCAGCGACTTCTCCACCCTGTTGACGATTTCGCGCTCCACCGTCTCGGGCGATGCGCCGGGGTAAGGAATGTTGACCACCAGCACCGGCTGCTCGACGTCCGGAATCTGGTTGACGCGCAGTTTCTTGAGAGCCAGCAAGCCCAGGCACATCAAGGCAATGATGATCACCACCATCGCCACCGGTCGCTTGATACTGAAGTCGGACAGGAACATGGCTTAGCTCCCGGCGCTGGAGGCGGCTGCTGCCGCGGACGCCGCAGGCAGGGCGGCGCGGGCAAGGGGCACGGCCGCTTCGGTCTTCTGGCCATCTTTCAGGTTCGAGCCAGGGCTGCGCAGCACCTTGTCGCCGGCCGTCAGCCCGCTCTTGACCACGAAGTCACCGCGCCGGGGGTCGCGCTCGCCGATCACCAGCGCCTGTTTGAGCAGCTTGCCGTCGACCACGCGCCAGGCCCAGGCCTTGTCGCCATCGCGCACCAGGGCGCTGGCCGGAATCATCAGCGCCGAGACGCTGCCGGACTCGATCCGGCCTTCCGCATAGAGGCCTGAGAGGCCGGGCTGTTTGCCCCCGGCCAGACTCACCAGCACTTCGACCTGGCGGGTGGTGGCGTTGGCCGCCGGGTTGAGCCGCATCACCTTGCCGACGAACTCCTGCTCGCCATAACCGTTGACCCGAAAACTCACGGTTTGCCCGACCTTGACGTCGCCAATGCGGTCGGCCGACACCAGGCCCTCGAAGCGCATGCTGGCCGGGTCAATCACCTTGAGCAGCTCTTTGCCGATTTGCGCGGTGTCGCCGGCCGAGACCTTGCGTTCGCTGACGATGCCGTCAAACGGGGCACGGGCCAGCGTGCGCTGCAGTTGCTGGGCCGCCTGGGCTGATCGGGTTTTGGCGGCAGCCAGGTCGCTTTGCGCGCTGTTGCGGCGAATTTCAGCGTCTTCGAGTTGCTGCGCGGAAGCCATGCCCGAGCCGCGCAAGGTTTGCAGCCGCTGCAGCTGGCGCTGGGCCTGGTCGAAAGCCTGGTTGGCGGCGCGGGTGGCTTCGTCAGCGGAGGCCAGGCTGTCGCGGATGGCCGTGTCGTCCAGGCGCACCAGCACGTCGCCGCGCCTGACATGGTCGCCGTTCTCCTTGAGCACCTGCATCACCACCGCCGACACTTCGGCCCGCAGGTCGGCGCGGCGTTCCGGCTGCACCGTGCCGGTGATGGAGGGGCCCGAGGCCAGCGCGTTGCTTTGCACCGCAACCAGGTCTTCGGCGGCAATCAGCAGGGGCCGCTCGCTGCTGGCGGCTTGGGAAGCCTTGTCCGCGGCTTGTCGGACTTGCCGCCGCCACAGGCCGCCAGGGTTGAGGCAAGGGCAAGGACGAGAAGAGCCTGGCGCATCATTGTGGGTTTCTCCCTTTGATCACAGTTGAGGACAGAGCTGGCCTGGTAAGCGCGTAGCTGCGGCCTGTCCCGCAAGGTTCAAAACGTGTCTTTTGGACGGGGCAAGCGCCCGCCGACCCGGATGGCGGGTCGGCGAGGCTAGCAAGGTTAACTGATCTGGGGCCGTTTGGCTGGGCGGCAGGCGCCCGACCACGCCCCAGGCGGGCGGCGCCTAGAGCACCCGCACCCGGATCACATGCGCGGTGGCCTGGATCGCGGCGATCGCCTCGGCGCCCGGTGCAGCTTCCACGTCAATGATGTTGAAAGCCAACTCACCGCGGCTCTTGTTCATCATGTCGATGACGTTGACCTTGTGTTCGGCCAGCACCGACAGCACGTGACCCAGCACGCCCGAGACGTTGTCGTTGGAGAAGGTGATGCGCGCCGTACCGGGCGTGCGACCCATGCTCACGCCGGGGAAATTGACCGAATTGACGATGTTGCCATTTTCCAGGTAGTCCATCAGCTGGTTGGCCGCCATCACGGCGCAGTTCTCTTCCGACTCTTCGGTGCTGGCGCCAATGTGCGGCATGGCAATCACCTTGGCGTGGCCCAGCATGGCCGGCTCGGGAAAGTCGCACACGTAGCGCCCCAGCTTGCCGCTGTCCAGGCTGTGCAGCACGGCGGTGGAATCGACAATGGTTTCGCGCGCGAAGTTGAGCAACATTGCGCCCGGCTTGATGCCGGCCAGCGCTTCGGCGTTGATCAAGTGGCGCGTGGCGTCCATGGCCGGCACATGCAGCGAGACGTAGTCCGAGCGCGCCAGCAGGGCGGGCAGGTTCTCCATGCGGGTGACTTCGTTGGACAGACGCCAGGCAGCGTCGATCGACAAGGCCGGGTCGAAGCCCAGCACCTTCATGCCCATGGCCAGCGCCATGTCGGCCACCATCGAGCCAATCGCGCCCAGGCCGACAATGCCCAGTGTTTTGCCCTTGATCTCGCCGCCGGCAAAGCGCGCCTTTTCCTTTTCCAGCAAGGCCGACATCGCGGCCGCGTCGGTCATGCTGGTGAGCGACTGCACGTAGGCCATGCCCGGCAGAATGCCGCGCGTGCCCAGCAGCATGCCAGCCATCACCAGTTCCTTGACCGCATTGGCATTGGCGCCGGGGGTGTTGAACACCACGATGCCCTGTTTGCCGTACTCGGCCACCGGCACGTTGTTGACACCGGCGCCAGCGCGCGCCACCGCCAACAGCGACGGGGGCACGGGCTCGCCCTGCAGCTTCTGACTGCGTATCAGGAAGGCGTCGGGGTGACCAATGTCGCTGCCCACTTCATACGATTGACGCGGAAACCGATCCAGGCCCTTGACCGAGATCTGGTTGTAGGTTCTAACCTTGTACATGGCTGCTGCTTCCTGATGGGTTGAGACGTTTGGGGAAGTGACCCCCGTCATGGTGGCGTAGGCGGCAATCCACCGCCTAGGCAGACTGGGATTGCCGCTACGCCGCGAGGTCTGGAAAGCAATGACGAAACCGGGAGGCCCGCATGTTCCTGGTCCCTTAGCCGCTGACCTTCTGGTAGGCCCAGCTCAGCCAAGGCATCAGTGCCTGCAGGTCGCTCGATTCCACCGTGGCGCCGCACCAGATGCGAATGCCCGCTGGCGCGTCCTTGTAGGCGCCAATGTCCATCGCCACGCCTTCGGCTTCCAGCAACTTCACCACCTGCTTGACCTGGTCTTCGCTGGCCTTCAGGGTCAGGCAGACACTGGTGTTGGAGCGGGTGGCCGGGTCTTTGGCCAGGAAGGAGATCCAGTCGTTGGCCGCGACAAAGTCAGAGATGACCTTCAGATTGGCCTCGCTGCGGGCGATGGTGGCCGGCACGCCGCCCAGGCCATCGACCCAGGCCAGCGCGTCCAGGTAGTCGGCCACGCACAGCATGGACGGCGTGTTGATGGTTTCGCCTTTGAACAGACCCTCAGTCACCTTGCCACCGGAGGTCATGCGAAACAGCTTGGGCATGGGCCAGGGCGGGGTGTAGCTCTCCAACCGTTGCACCGCACGCGGGCTGAGGATCAGCATGCCATGCGCGCCTTCACCACCCAGCACCTTTTGCCAGGAGTAGGTGATGACGTCGAGCTTGTCCCAGGGCAGCTCCATGGCGAACACCGCCGAGGTGGCGTCGCAAATGGTCAGGCCGGCGCGGTTGGCGGGAATCCAGTCGCCGTTGGGCACTTTGACGCCTGACGTGGTGCCGTTCCAGGTGAACACCACATCGTTCTCGAAGTTGACCTTGGAGAAGTCGACGATGTCGCCGTAGCCGACTTCCATCTTGTTGACATTGGGCAGCTTGAGTTGTTTGACGATGTCGGTCACCCAGCCCGAGCCAAAGGATTCCCAGGCCAGCACATCCACGCCGCGCGGCCCCAGCAGCGACCACATGGCCATCTCCACCGCGCCGGTGTCGGAGCCGGCCACCACCGCCACCCGGTAGCCCTCGGGCAGGCCCAGGATGCGCGCGGTCTCGGAGCAACACGCGCCCAGGGCCTTCTTGCCCAGGGCGGAGCGGTGTGAGCGCCCCAGGGTATCGAGTTTGAGGGCGGCCACGTTGTAGCCGGGGCGCTTGGCACACGGGCCTGACGAAAAATTGGGGCTCTTGGGTTTGACCGTCGGTTGCTGCATGGTGAAAAGTTTCCAGTGGACAGTGAAGGCGGGGCTGGACCCGCCCCAAGCCAAGTGGGTGCGGGCGGTCCAGGAGAAGGCAGGTTTAGGGCGAACCGACTGGCCAGCCAGTTCGGTCGCCACCGAAAATCATTGTAGCAATCGCAAAATACCCAGCTCAAGGCGCGTCCTCGGTTCAAGCGCTACCGCTGGTTCCGTCTCGCCGGCGGCGTGTTGCAGTCTGCGGCGATTGAAGTACTGGGTGAAATGTCGTAACATACAAACATAATCGTCACGTATTGGCGATCGCGCCGAGAGGAAAGCAATGTCTGTTCACACGTTCTCAAGTCGGGACTTCACACGCGACGTGAGCGCGGCCAAGCGCGCCGCGGTGGAAGGCCCCGTGTTCATAACTGACCGCGGTCGGCCGGCGTTTGCGCTGCTGAAGATCGAAGACTACTACCAGCTTGCAGGGCAGCAAGAGGCGTCGCTGATGGATGTGATGGACGCCATCGTGGGTGGAACGCCCGGCGGGGCGGGCTTTGAGTTCGAGCCGCCGCGTCTGCAAGTCGAACTGCGCACCGTCGATCTGCGCTGAGGCGTGAGCTTGATGTTCGTCCTCGACACCAACGTGATTTCCGAATTGCGCCACGGCAAACCCAACCAATCGCCCGACGTGCGAGCCTGGGCGGCGAGCGTTTCCGCGCGGCAGCTATTTCTGTCAGCAATCAGCATTCTTGAACTGGAGAAAGGTGTCTTGGCCTTGGAGCGCCGGACACCGCCGCAAGGCAGCGCGTTGCGTGCTTGGTTGACGGGTGTGCGCGCAGCCTTCGATGGTCGCATCCTGTCTTTCACGGACAACACGGCCGTGCTGTGCGCGGGTTTACACATACCCAACCCCCGCTCCGACCGCGACGCGATGATCGCCGCCACTGCAATCGAACATGGCATGACTGTGGTGACCCGCAATACGGTCGACTTCGCCGGAACCGGAGTGAAATTGATCAACCCGTTTGTGGCGTGAGCACTTGGGCATCTGGTCTGGCTGGCCGATCTGCGTTTAACGTGAAAGCACATCGTCATTGCGAATGCAGTGAAGCAATCCAGGACTCCTGGCTGCATGGATTGCCACGTCGCTGCGCTCCTCGCAATGACGATGCTGGTTCAAGGTCCGTGTGCGGTGCCGGCCCGGATTCGGGAGGCTCGCAATGGCCGGCAAAACTGCGCTCGCAATGACGGGCAGCAGGACACTCGCAACATCGGGCTTTGGAAGCACGCCCGACCAAAACTTCAATACGCCCACATCGGGTTGACGGGCGGCGCCAGCATCGGCGGCGCACCTTGCTCGATGCGCTCGACCAGCAGCTCGGCATAGTTGCCCGATCCCAGCACGATGCGCACGCGCACCGGCAGGTACTGCAGGCTGGGGGCAAACCACAACTCGGCGGTGATGGCGCCCTGTGGGTTGGCAATCGGCCGGGGGCGCAAATGAAAGGCGCGCACTGGCCCCAGCTCTGGCAGCTCCAATGTCACTTCTTCGATGACGTCATAGGTCCACAGTGCCATGCCTTGCGGCCGGGCCAGCCACACCTGCACCTGCCTCCCGACTTGCAGCACCTCGCGCCCAGTGGCGAAGCGGTGGCTGAGTTCGACAAACTGGCTGGCGGTGTCCTGCAAGGCTTGCGGGTGGGGCGATTGGCGGCCGTTGTGAAACGTCACATACCCGTCCTTCAAGACCACGCGCCGTTCGCCCCACGGCGCTTGCTCTTGGTAGGCGTTGGGCAAGAGACCTGCGTTGGTGATCTCGCCCTGGCTGGTCAGGGCAACCCGCACCAGCAGCGCCAAGCGCAGTTCGATTTGTACCTGGTAACGGCTTTGCTCGCGTTGCCATTGCACACGGCCGCTACCGTACATATCACCCCGGTAATAGCCCTTGAGCGCATACACCAGGCGCGTGTCGGGTGGCCAGGTGTCGGCGGTGGGTGCGGCGTTGCCAAGGTCGGGTGCCGTGCTGTCGCTGGCGTGTGCTTCGGGTGCTGGCGCTGCTGCCGCAACTGGGTTGGCGAGGGTGTTGTCCGGCGGCGGCGGCTCGGCCCATGGCGCCGGCAGGCTTTCGTCCATGGCAAGCACGGGCAGCGTGGCGGCTTCGATCGGGGCCGACAGCAGCGTCGGCAATGTGGTGGTGACGGCTGCCCGCCGCTTTGGCTCACGTTTGGGCGCGGGCGGTGCAGCCCGCAGTAGCGCAATAGCCTCAGTCGGCTCCACTGGCTCAATCACCCGCGTGAACAGGGGCTCGCGCATCAGTGCCAGCGGCCCAATCGTTGGCAACTGCGCGCGCAGCCATGACAAACCAGTCCAATGACCCAACAGCACCACACCCAGCGCGAGCAGCAGGGGCTTGGGCGTCCAACTGGGCATGGCTGGCTACCCCTGCGGCTACAGGGCTCCTTGCAACTGGCGTTCGAGTTCGGCCACGCCAGCGGCTACGTCGACATCCGCGCCCAGTTCTTTCATGGTCGAACCAAAGGCATGCAGCGTGCGAAACAGGTTGTGCGCACGGCACTGTTCACCCATCTGGCCGATGCGCACAATGTTCAGGCCAAACGAGCCAGAAATCTCCACTCGGTACTTGGCCGAGATGCGCTTGCACACCTCCACGCGGTCGATGCCGGCCGGCACCTCGATACCCACCACCGAGTTGAGGCGCGACTCGGGCGTGCCATACAGGCTCAGGCCCATCGCCTCGATGCCACGCTGCAGGCTGATGGAGCAACGCTGGTGGCGCGCAAAACGTTCGGGTAGCGTCTCGGTGCACACCAGGTGCAGCGCCTCGTGCAGGGCCAGGATCCCCGACACCGGCGCGGTGTAGTGGTACGACGCGTTGTGCCAGAACTGCTCGGCCAGTTGGGCGTCCAGACACCAGTGCGCGGGGTCTTGCGTGCGACTGGCAATACGCGCCCAGGCGCGCTCGGAAAAGGCGATCAACGACACCCCGGGAATCGATGACAAGCCCTTTTGGCCACCGGTGATGACGGCGTCAATCTGCCAGTTGTCCATCTCCAGCGGCATGGTGCTGAGCGTGCAGACCGCGTCCACAATCA
>JADKEH010000047.1 GCA_016718155.1 Candidatus Rhodoferax randersensis
CCACTGCCCTTGCTTTCCGGCGTCGGCCACGAAAGACCGAGTCAAAGCCACGGGCTCATCGATGGAAATGTTCCTGCCCGCCGCTCGAACGTCGCGGCGATAGCCGGGACAGCGCGGTCTTCATCGAAGTCAAAGCTTCGACACTAAAACCACACGTCATGAAGCCTTCCGTCCGCCATTGGCCAACCCCAGTATGACCACGGCCCGAAATTTTTCGGCGATGACCGTCTCGCGTGCACAGGTTCGCAGTCCCGGCTCGGGCAGATCAAGCAGAACCGGTAAATTGATCTCTTCAACACCTCTGGTCGATAGTTCCGGAAGCCGACGTCAATAGGGACGGTGATCCGCGCTCCTGCGAGGGCTCGGTGCAGCAAGCCGCAAACCACCATAGTCAAGCTCTTCGGGGTATCAGTTCGACGCGGAATGTATCCGCGTCGAACCCAATGCCATCATCTACGTCGATGGCGCAGATCTCTCGAAAGGTGAGTACTGATCACCGGCGTCGGACCGCCGTACTCCCTGTGAGTCCACGTCACGTCGGGCGGTGCGGGTCGTCGAACCAGTCCGTCATCAGCATTGCTCCTTGAGGACGAAGCGATTGCGATGGGACGAGAGATCTGAGCCGATAGCAGCCTGCTCAATGGCATAGCGTCAGCAGGAGGTCGAAACCTGCTCCCTTCCGGCGTGCCATCGTCAGCAGCCGAGAGCGAACCGACGCGCCGACGTCACGAGGTTTCTTGGTTCAGGCATGGGACGTCAGCGACTCAGGTACGGCTCCATGATTTTCCCAGACTTTGGCATCCGCAGCCCTTTGCGATTTCGAGGGTGATGCCTTTTTGTCGGAGTGCCTCGCGCAGTCCTTCCAGCGCGACGTTCACGCCAACGGTCCGCCGATAGCGGAACATGTCCGCAACGGTTTTTGCGACGCCGAAAATCGGCACGGATACCCCGTCGATGAGGTGGCGTTCGACGCCAAGCTGCAGGCGTGTGCCCGAAAAACGCGCGAAGCGGACTGGCGGATATACAAACTTGGGACGCCACTCTTTGGGGCCAATGGCGACCCAGACCTTTGACGGGATCTGGTCGGTCACTCCATGGAACGCCAGGGCAGACGTGAGGCAAATAACCCCCTTGGGAACGAGTTTGGAAGCCTCGGCAAGGGTGTGGTGCATATCGAGCGGTGCACCCGCCAGTTGATACAGCCCTCGGGCAAGGCGGATGAGAACGCCTTCTCGCTCAAGACGCGAGACTGTGGCAGCAGTGACCCCCTTGGCAGTCAACTCGCTCAGGCGCGACATGCCCGTGGCCTGTAGATAGGCCACAGCACGATCTCGCTGTGAGGGTTGATTCTTTGGTTCCACTGATACAAATCATCGGATGAAAGTAGATATTAACCGATGATTCATATCACTTCGTACGAGCGTGGTCCAGCCTGGCAGATGCAGCGGTTGGCTACTGCCGAATCACATCCGCACCCTTCGGAGGCTGGAACTGGAAACTGGCCGCGTTCATCGCGGCATTGACCTGAAAGGCGCCAAAGGTCAGCACAGACTTCTGCCCGAAGCTGTCCAGAATTTCCAGCGCGGCCAGGCCCGCTGACTTGTCACCGGCCTTGAAGCCGACGCGGATGGATTGCAGTTGGCCGTCCGTGTTCTTGGGGGTGGCCAGCACCCACTCCATGCCATCCTTGTCAGGCGCATCAGCCAGCGTGAACTCCGCGCGCAGGGCCTTGAGGTCCGGCGCCGACGCAATCAGCGCAGCGGGCGTGGCGCCCAGCGCCTGCGCTTGCTTGCGGGCGGTCACCTGATTGAGGTCCACGTCATAGAGCCACAGGGTCTGGCCATCGGCCACGATGCTTTGCTCAAACGGCTTTTTGTAGATGAACTTGAAACGGTTGGGCCGGGCAAACTCGAAGGTGCCGCTGGACGTTTTGGTTCGGGCCGCTTGCCCTTCCTTGGCCGGTGCCGTTACCACCTGGGTGAAGTCGGCACGCCCCGATTTCACCGTTGACCAAAATTTCGCGCTGGCCGCTGGTGCTCATGCTGCTCACCAGGCCGGCTTTTTCCATGTCTTCCACCAATCGGGCGGCGCGGTTGTAGCCAATCTTCAGGTGGCGTTGCACCAGCGAGATGCTGGCCTTGCGGTTCTTCAGCACCACCTCCACCGCCTGGTCGTACATCGGGTCTTTCTCGCCGCCGCTGTTGCCGCCCTCGCCCAACAAATCGCCTTCGCCATCGACCGTGCCGCCTTCGAGCACGCCCTCGATGTAGTTGGGTCTCGCCCCTGGTCTTTGAGGTAGCTCACCACGCGGTGGACTTCCTCATCACTGACAAACGCGCCGTGCACCCGAATCGGCAACCCGGTACCGCTGGGCATGTAGAGCATGTCACCCATACCCAGCAGAGCCTCGGCGCCCATCTGGTCGAGGATGGTGCGGCTGTCGATCTTGCTCGACACCTGGAAGGCAATGCGGGTCGGGATGTTGGCCTTGATCAGGCCGGTGATCACGTCCACGCTGGGGCGCTGCGTGGCCAGGATCAGGTGGATGCCGGCGGCGCGCGCCTTTTGCGCCAGCCGGGCAATCAGCTCCTCGATCTTCTTGCCCACCACCATCATCAGGTCGGCCAGCTCGTCGATCACCACCACGATGTGCGGCAAGCGGTCCAGCGGCTCGGGCTCTTCAGGGGTCAGGCTGAACGGGTTGCCGATGAACTCGCCACGCGCCTTGGCGTCGTCGATCTTGACGTTGTAGCCGGCCAAGTTGCGCACGCCCATCTTGCTCAGCAGCTTGTAGCGGCGCTCCATCTCGGCCACGCACCACGTCAGGCCATGTGCCGCTTGGCGCATGTCGGTCACCACCGGTGCCAGCAGGTGCGGGATGCCCTCGTAGACCGACATTTCCAGCATCTTGGGGTCGATCATCAACAGGCGCACGTCGCGCGCCTCGGCCTTGTACAAGAGGCTCAGGATCATCGCGTTGATACCGACCGACTTGCCCGAGCCGGTGGTACCGGCCACCAGCACGTGTGGCATCTTGGCCAGATCGGCCACCACCGGGTTGCCCACGATGTCCTTGCCCAGGCCCATGGTCAGCAGCGACTTGGCTTCGTTGTAGGGTTGCGAGCCCAGAATTTCGGACAGGCGAATCGACTGGCGCCGGGCATTGGGCAATTCGAGGGCCATGAAGTTCTTGCCGGGGATGGTCTCCACCACGCGAATCGACACCAGGCTTAAGGACCGTGCCAGATCCTTGGCCAGGCCAACGATCTGCGAGCCCTTGACGCCGGTGGCGGGCTCGATCTCGTAGCGCGTGATCACCGGGCCGGGCGAGGCCAGCACCACCCGCACGTCCACGCCGAAGTCCTTGAGCTTTTTCTCAATCATGCGGCTGGTCATCTCCAGCGTCTCAGGCGCCACGGTTTCCTGGCGTGCGATGGCGCCATCAAGCAAGTCGACCTGGGGCAGCTTGCTGTCAGGCAGCTCGGTGAACAGGACTTTCTGGCGCTCTTTGGCCACACGTTCGCTGCGTGGCACCGCGATGGGCATCGCATCCCTCACCACCACCGGCTGCGGGTGGTGTTCGGCGATCTCCTCGCGCTCCTCCAGCACAATCTCTTCGCGCTCACGCGCGGCGCGCTGGCCCACGGCCAAGTCTTGCTCGATCTCGCGTTTGTCCTGCCAGGACTCGACCTGTCCATACAGCCAGGCGCCAATGCGCTCGGCCACATGACCCCAGGAAAAACGGAACGCCAGCGCCGCGCCCACCACCCCCAGGGCGATGGCGACCAGACCCGAGCCAGCAAAACCCAGCCATTTGACGGCCAGCGGCCCCACCAGGTAACCCAGCACGCCGCCCGCGTGCCCGCCCGGCAGGCGCGGCTCCAGGCTGTACAGGCGCGACCATTCCAGCGTGGCGCTGGCGCACAGCAGCAGCACGACGCCAACCCAGAACAGGCTTCGCTCGGACCAGAGCCAGGCCATCCTGACCGGCTGGCCGGCTGCGGGCGCGCTCGGCGCCGCCGACCCGCGCAGCCACGCCGCCAGGGCCGACAGCCAGACACGCAAGGCCAGCGCCACACACCACCAGACAGAAAGCCCGAACAGGAAGTAACTCGCATCGGCCAGCCAGGCGCCCAAGCGGCCGGCCCAGTTGGTCACCGCCGCCTGACCGCCCGAGGTCGACCACGCCGGATCGTGCGCGTTGTGCGTCAGCAGCGCCAGCAGCCAGAACAGCAGCCACGCGGCTGTCAGGAACAAACCCAGTTCGCTGGCGAAGCGCCGGGCGCCGGACTTTGGTTGCGCAGGCGTGCTGCGAGGGTTGCTGAGTGTGCGAAGCGAATAGGTCATGCGTCAGGGCAAGCGGCTTTAGCGGGGGGTGTGGCGACGTTCGTTGACCAGGATTGCACCGCCGTCCAGCGTCTGAATGAAGCCCTGCTCTTCAAAGTCTTTCATCACCCGGCTGACCATCTCCCGCGACGCGCCCACCATCTTGGCAATGTCCTGGCGCGACAGCTTGTCGCGAATCATCAGTCGGCCGTCGTCCGCAACCGCTGATTCGAGCAGCACGTTGGCCACCCGGCCATAGACACCCATCAGCGCCAGCGAGCCAATCTTCTGGTCGGCGTGGCGCAGTCGCCGCACCAGGCCCTGCATCACGGCGTAGGCCATGGTGGCGTTCTCGGGCAGGCAGCGCGTGAACTCCTTGCGCCCCAGCACCAGCACGTCGGTCTGGATTTCGGCCTCCACCGTGGCGGAGTGCGGCTGGTTGTCGATCATGCTCATCTCGCCAATGTAGTCGCCTGGCTGCAGCGTGGCCAGGATCACCTCGCGAGACTTACGATCGGTCATCAGCACCCGGGCGCGGCCCGACAGGATGATGTACAGGGAATCGGACTTCTTGCCCTGCTCCACAATCACTTGCCCGCGCTTGAAGCGATGTTTGGCCACCGCGTCGGCCAGCAATTCAGCCTGTGCCGGGGTGAGCATGGCAAACAGGGGCACGCGGCGAATCAGATCAAGATTGGTCAGCATGGACATCGCATAATCCTTCGCTTGGGACTTCGGGTTTCTTACAATCTGCCAGACGCGGCACTCAAGCCGCAAATCCTTCGGGCGCGCCGGCTTGAACTATGGTGCGTTGCCCCGAAATGTACACGGCGCAAGCAATTCTTTCTCAAAGGCTATTCAGATGTCCAACACACGGCATGCCAAGGTACTCATTCTAGGTTCGGGACCGGCGGGCTACACCGCGGCCATTTACGCCGCGCGCGCCAACCTCAACCCCCTGCTGGTCACCGGCATGGCACAGGGCGGGCAATTGATGACTACCACCGAGGTGGACAACTGGCCGGCCGATGTGCACGGCGTGCAGGGGCCAGACCTGATGCAGCGCTTTCTGGAGCACGCCGAACGCTTCAAAACCGAGATCGTGTTCGACCACGTCAGCGCGGTCGATTTCAGCAAACGCCCGTTCACCCTCAAAGGCGACAGCGGCGAGTACACCTGCGACTCACTCATCATCGCCACCGGCGCCTCCGCCAAATATTTGGGCCTGCCCTCGGAGACCGCCTTCATGGGCCGCGGCGTCTCGGGCTGCGCCACCTGCGACGGTTTCTTCTACCGCGACCAGGTCTGCTGCGTGGTCGGCGGCGGCAACACCGCCGTGGAAGAGGCGCTGTACCTGTCCAACATTGCCAGCAAGGTCTACCTGATCCATCGGCGCGACAAGTTCAAGGCCGAGCCGATCATGGTCGACAAGCTGATGGAGAAAGTCGCCGCCGGCAAGATTGAACTCAAGACCTTCCATACCCTGGAAGAGGTGCTGGGCGACAGCAGCGGCGTGACCGGCGTGCGCCTCAAAAACGTCAACACCGGCAACACCGAAGACCTGGCCCTGCAGGGTTGCTTCATCGCCATTGGCCACTCCCCCAACACCGAAATTTTCCAGGGTCAACTGGAGATGGCGGGGGGCTACATCGTGACTCAGGGCGGACTCAAGGGCTTCGCCACGCAGACCAGCGTGCCGGGCATTTTTGCTGCTGGCGATGTGCAGGACCATGTCTACCGCCAGGCCATCACCAGCGCGGGAACGGGCTGCATGGCGGCACTGGATGCGCAACGCTTCCTGGAGCAGGGGTAAGGGAGCGCCCCGACTCTCGCCCACCGCCCTGATCCGGCAGCTTTGCTATAATTGCTGGCTTTGCTGGACTTGTCTGTCCATCATGGGTTACCGCCACCCTACTGGCGAGGTGAGGCTCCCACTTCAGGTGGCGGCCGTTTGAAGAAAGCGAAGTGTCCCTATGGCACGAGTATGTGAAGTCACGGGCAAAGGCCCCATGGTCGGAAACAATGTTTCCCACGCCAACAACAAAACCAAGCGCCGGTTCCTGCCGAACCTGCAATACCGCCGTTTCTGGGTCGAGACCGAAAACCGCTGGGTTCGCCTGCGGATTTCCAACGCAGGTCTGCGTATGATCGACAAGAACGGCATCGACTCTGTGCTCGCCGATCTGCGCGCACGTGGTCAGGCTTAACAACTTACTTGGGGACTGACCTTTAGCTCTGTCCCCGACTGAAAGGAACACCATGGCAACCAAAGGCGGACGCGAAAAAATCAAGCTGGAATCGACAGCCGGCACCGGTCACTTCTACACGACCAGCAAGAACAAGAAACTCATGCCCGAGAAGATGCTGATCAAGAAATTTGATCCCAAAGCTCGCAAGCACGTGGACTACAAGGAAATGAAGCTGAAGTAATTCAGATTCGCCTCAGTCCAGAAGAGCCCGCCCTGTGCGGGCTTTTTTGCGCCCTGAATTTTGACGGGTTAATCGGGGCGTTTCTTTCACCCGCGTCAGGCATGGGGAAGGCATTTTGCTTCGTGTCCCCCGGGCCCTGCGGGCCCTCCTCCTTGACCTACGCAAAACGCCTTCCCCATGCCTGCTGCTGGAGTGCTTGGCGCACGAAGGGAGTTCTATCCAACACGGTTGACCTATCACACCCCACAAGATCCGTCGGGCTGTGCGTTTTGCGCAGGTAAAGGAGGAGGCCGAAGGCCGGGGGACACGGAGCAAAACGTACGGCCCGACGGATCTGGAGCGTACAAACCCCCCCGCGGGCCGGGGGGCCCCCGGGGGGGGGCGCCCCCCCCCGGCCGCGGGCCCGCCCCGGGCGGGGCCGGGGGGGGGGGCCCCGCCAGCGGCCCCCGGCCGAAGGAGGCCGGGCAGAACGCGGGGCAGGCGGCGCGCCGCCCCCCGCGGGGGCGCCCCGGCGCCCCCGGCGCCCCGCGCCGGGGGCCCGGGGGAGGGGGGCGGCCCGGGCAGCGGGCCCCCGGGAGGCGCCCCCCGCGGGGGCCCGCCGCCCGGCGGCGGCCCGCCCCCCCGCCCCGCAAGCCCCCCGCGCCCGGCCCCCCGGGCGCCGGGGGGGGCCGGGGCCCGGCGCGGGGGGCCCCCGCGCCCCGGCCCCCCGGAGCCCCCCGGCCCCCCCCCCCCCGCGCCCCCCCCCCCCCGCCCCGGAGCGCCCCCGGGCGGCCCGCCCCCCCCCCCCCCCCCCCCCCCCCCCCGGCGGCGCGCCGCCCCCCCCCCCCCCCCCCCCCGGCCGCCCGGCCCAAAGACAGAGGCCCCGGCGGCCCGGCGCCCGGCCCCCCCCCCCCCCCCCCCCCGCCCCCCCCCCCCGCGCCCGGCCCGCCCCGCCAAGCCCCCCCCCGCCCGGCCGGCGGCCCCCCGGGCGAACCCGGCGGGGCGGAGGGGGGGGCGGGCGGGGGCGCCGCGCCCCCGCCCGGGGGGCCCGCGCGGCCCCCCCCCGGGGGGCCCCCCCCGGCGGCGCCCCCGGGGCCGCGCGGGCCGGGCGGGCCGCGCGGCCCCCCCCCGGCGCGCCCCCGCCGCCCGCGGCCCCCCCCCCGGGCGCGCCCCGGCCCCCGCCCCCCCCGCCGGGCCCCCCCCCCGCGCCCGGCCCCGCGCGCCCCCCCCCCCCGGGCGCCCCCGCCCCCCCGGCCGCCCCGGCGCCCCCCCCCCGCCCCCCCGCGGCCCCCCCCGCCCCCCCGCCCCCCCCCCCCGCCCGGGGCGAAACAAAAAGCCCGCTAAGAAACGGGCTTTCTCAAAGGCGCGAAAGGGGCATTCAAACGTGCGCGGCCCGTAGGCGCACCGAAAACTCCTGTAGCGCGGCAATGCCACTGGTCTCGGCCCGGCGACACCAGGCGACCAGATCGGCGGTGAGTTGTTCCCGCGTGTGCGAACGGTTCAGCCACAGTTGGCGCAGTTCCTCGCGCATGGTCACCATGCGGTCCAGCGTTGGGAAGGCCGCCCGCGCTTTTGCCAACTGGGCCGACACACTGGCTGGTACCCGGTCCGCGTCGCGGTGCAACCAGCGTCGCGCAGCCTGGAGCGCCGAGGCATCCAGGCCACGCGCCCTCACGGCCTGCATCTCCTGTCGGCAGGCCGCACGCAAGCCCTTGGCATAGGTCGCCATGATCTCGTAGCGGTTGGCGATCAAGGCTTCCAGCGTTTCCTCGGTGGCAACCGGACGGATCGGCCCGAGCACCAACCTGGGCGGCGTCTTCTTGACCGTGGCCAGGCGGGCCATCTGCAGCAACCGGATATACATCCAGCCGATATCGAACTCATAGCGTTTCACCGACAGCTTGGCCGAGCTCGGGTAGGTGTGGTGGTTGTTGTGAAGTTCCTCCCCAGCAATCAGAATGCCCCAGGGTGAGATGTTGGTGCTGGCGTCGGGCGCTTCGAAGTTGCGGTAGCCCCAATAGTGCGCCGCGCCATTGATGATGCCAGCGGCCATGATGGGCGTCCAGGCCATCTGCACCGCCCACACGGCCAGGCCCGCTGCTCCGAACAGGGTCAAGTCGATCAACAGCATCAAGCCCACGCCCTGCCAGGAAAAGCGGGTGTACAGATTGCGCTCGATCCAGTCGTCGGGCGTACCCTGCCCAAAACGTGCCAAGGTCTCCTGGTTGCGCGATTCAATGCGATACAACTCTGCCCCCTGCAGCAGCACCTTCTTGATACCGTGAATATGGGGGCTGTGCGGGTCTTCGGCCTGCTCGCAGCGAGCGTGGTGCTTGCGATGCACCGCAGCCCATTCCTTGGTGACCTGACCTGTCGTCAGCCACAGCCAGAACCGGAAGAAGTGCGAGGCGATCGGATGCAGGCCCAGCGCACGGTGCGCCTGATGCCGGTGCAGGAACACCGTGACGCTGATCATGGTGACATGCGTCACGGCCAGCGTGAACAGGACCATCTGCCACCAGTGCAGGTTCCAGGCGCCCTGGCTGAGGAAATCAACCACAGAATTGAAAAAAGAGCCGTCGATGGGCTGCATATGTAGTTATCTCCATGACCCAACGCTGGTCAGCCACGCTGTCAGGCGCTGCTGGCCATTCTAGGCAGACCGGCCCGAACGCGCTGGGACCTCGCCCTTGTCCCGTCACGCCAATGGGTCGACAAGACTACTTGCGAACCCAGGCAGCGGCAAAGAAACCATCGGTTTGATGCCGGTGCGGCCACAGGCGCAGGTAGCGTTGCCCGCTGTCACCACCGCTGCACAAGGTGGCGGCTTGCTCCACCTTGAGATCCGCCAGCACCGGCCCGACATCCAGCGGCGCAAACGTGTCCGCGTTGGCTTCGGAGAAGGCTTGCGCAATCATCTCGTTCTCCTGCGGCAGCACGCTGCAGGTGGCATACACCAGACGGCCGCCCGGCTTGAGCAGTCGCGCGGCACTCTGCAGAATGGCCGCTTGCTTGGCGGCCATTTCTTCGACCGCCTTCATGTCCTGGCGCCATTTCAGATCAGGATTGCGCCGCAAGGTGCCCAGGCCCGAACACGGCGCATCCACCAGCACGCGATCGATCTTGCCGGACAGGCGTTTGACGCGCTCGTCGCGCTCGTGCGCAATCGCCGCCGGATGCACGTTGGACAGGCCGCTGCGCGCCAGCCGGGGCTTGAGCGCGTCGAGCCGGTGCGCCGAGGTGTCAAAGGCATACAAGCGGCCGGTGTTGCGCATGCAAGCGCCAATGGCCAGCGTCTTGCCCCCGGCGCCGGCACAAAAGTCCACCACCATCTCGCCGCGCTTGGCGTCCAGCAACATGGCCAGTAGCTGCGAGCCTTCATCCTGCACTTCGATCGCGCCGCGAATGAAGGCGTCGAGCTTGTTCAAGGCCGGCTTGCCATCGATGCGCAGCCCCCAAGGCGAATACGGCGTTGGCGTGGCCTTGATGCCGGCCTTGGCCAGCTCTTTCTGGAGATCGCTGCGTTTGGAGGTCAGCGCGTTGACGCGCAGGTCCAACCCGGCACCCAGGTTCAGACTCTCCACCAGTGGCCAGAACTCAGCCCCCAGTTGCTCCTTGAGCGGTTGCACCAGCCACTCGGGCAGGTTGTGGCGATGGCGCTCCATCAGGTCGGCGACCTTGACCTGCTCGCACTGGTCCAGCCAGTTCTTCTCCTGGTCCGTCAGGGCACTGCGCAAGAAGTCGCCGGGGCCATAGAAGCCCAGAATCGCCAGACGCCGCTCCTTGGAACCGCTGCCCGACGGCGCAAAGTGGTCAAACAACTGCTTCTTGCGAAGCACGGTGTAAACCGTCTCGGCCATGGTGGCGCGCTCACGCGGCCCCAAACCCTTGTTCTCGCGGAAAAAGCGGGACACGATGGCGTCGGCGGGGTGGTCGAATTTGAGCGTGAGGCGAACCAACTCGGCACAGGCGTCTAACAGGGCTTTGGGATGCATAGGCAAGGATTGTCCCATGCGCTACGCCGGGCTGCCCCAAAAGCACGCGCTCTACAAAGTCCCTGCCAAGTGCCTGCGGTTGCTCGGCCAAGCTGATCACGGTACGCTGTGGGCAAACCAACCAGACCTGCACCATGACCACCCGAACCGAGCGTGACACCTTTGGCCCCATCGACGTGCCGGCCGATCGCCTCTGGGGCGCTCAGACCCAGCGTTCGCTGCAGAACTTCGCCATTTCCGGCGAACAGATGCCGCACGAACTGATCCGCGCGCTGGCCCAGGTCAAACGCGCCTCGGCCACGGTCAATCTAGGTCTGGGCCTGCTCGACGCGAAAAAGGCCCAGGCCATCGTGGCTGCGGCCGATGAAGTGATCGCCGGCCAGCACGCAGGCGAATTCCCGCTGGTGGTGTGGCAGACCGGCTCGGGCACACAAACCAACATGAACCTCAACGAGGTGCTGGCCAACCGCGCCAGCGAGCTGCTTGGCGGCGCGCGCGGCAACAACCGGCTGGTGCATCCCAACGACGACGTGAACCGCAGCCAGTCGTCCAACGACGTCTTCCCGACCGCCATGCACGTGGCGGCGGTGGACGCGCTCGCCCACCAGTTGCTGCCGGCGCTGGCCACGCTGCACGGCACGCTGGCACGCAAGGCGCAGGAATTTCACGCCATCGTCAAGATTGGACGCACCCATCTGCAGGACGCCACGCCCTTAACGCTGGGGCAGGAGTTCTCGGGCTACGTGGCGCAACTGGCGCATGGCGAACGCCACCTGCGCGCGGCGCTGCCGCACCTGTGCGAACTGGCGCTGGGCGGCACGGCTGTTGGCACCGGGCTGAACGCGCCGGCCGGTTACGCCGAGCAAGCCGCTGCGGAACTGGCACGACTGACTGGACTGCCGTTTGTGACGGCGCCCAACAAGTTCGAGGCCCTGGCCAGTTGCGATGCCCTGGTGCATGCCCACGGCGCGCTCAAGACCTTGGCCGCCAGCCTGATGAAGCTCGCCAACGACGTGCGCTGGCTCGCCAGCGGGCCACGCAGCGGCATCGGCGAGTTGTCGATTCCCGAGAACGAGCCAGGCTCGTCGATCATGCCCGGCAAGGTCAACCCGACGCAGAGCGAGGCGCTCACCATGCTGTGCTGCCAGGTGTTCGGCAACGACGTGGCCATCAACCTGGGCGGAGCCTCGGGCAATTTCGAACTGAATGTGTTTCGCCCGCTGATCGCGCACAACTTCCTGCAAAGCGTGCGCCTGTTGGCCGACGGCATGCGCAGCTTCAACCACCATTGCGCCGTGGGCATCGAGCCCAACCGGGAACGCATCGCTGAGCTGGTGAGCCGATCACTGATGCTGGTAACGGCGCTCAATCCGCACATCGGCTACGACAAGGCCGCCATCATTGCCAAGAAGGCGCACACGGAAGGCAGCAGCCTGCGCGAGGCCGCCATCGCCTCAGGCTTCCTGAGCGCCGAACAGTTCGATCAGTGGGTCAGGCCGGAGAACATGGTCGGCTGGTAGGTGTTACCTTACATACGATGTTTGCTATTGTTTTTGGAGCAGCTCAGCAATCGCCCGTGGGTAGATGAGGTGCTCTTGGGTCAGCACGCGCGCCGCCAGCGCCTCTGCCGTATCCCCCGGCAGCACCGGCACCACGGCCTGCGCCAAGATCGGGCCGTGGTCCAGTTCTGCAGTGACCTGGTGCACCGTGACGCCGGCCACCTTGCAGCCCGCGTCCAGCGCGCGTTGGTGGGTGTGCAGCCCCGGAAACGCCGGCAGCAGCGAAGGGTGAATGTTGAGAAATCGACCGGTGTAACGGTTGACAAACCCGGGCGTGAGGATGCGCATGAAACCGGCCAGCACCAGCAGCGCGGGTTCGCCGGGCTGCTCGTAGCGGTCAATCACCTCGGCCAGCGCGTCGTCGAACTCCTCGCGCGAGGCAAAACTCTTGTGGCTGACGACCGCCGTGGGGATGCCGTGCTCGGCGGCAAACAGCAGCCCTTTGGCCTCGGCCTTGTTGCTGATCACGGCGGCCACGCGCGCCCCAAATCGGCCGGCCCAGTTGTCCCGCTTGGCGGTGTTGACGATGGCCGCCATATTGGAGCCGCCGCCTGAGATCAAAATAACGATGTTTTTCATGAATCGAGTATGTGCAGGGCGCCTGCGCGTGCGACCCTCAAACCAGGCAGGATTATCACCTTGAGCACCCCCACCCCCACCCTCTCACCCGTTGAGGCCCGCGTCCTGGGCACACTGATGGAAAAGGCACGCACCGTGCCCGACAGCTACCCGCTCACGCTCAACACCCTGCTGCTGGGCTGCAACCAGAAGACCAGCCGCGAGCCCTTGATGGAACTTGACGAGGCCCAGATCCTGAGCGCCATCGAAACCCTGCAGCAAGCGCAGTTGGTACGCGAAGTCAGCGGCGCCCGGGTGCGCCGCTTCGAGCACAACGCGCAGCGCGCTCTGGGTGTGCCCGAGCAGTCCGCAGTGCTGCTGGGCGTGTTGATGCTGCGTGGCGCCCAGACCGCCGCCGAACTGCGGCTGAACTGCGAACGCTGGTACCGGTTCGCCGACATCTCCTCGGTGGAAGGTTTCCTGGAAGAGCTGCAGGATCGCTCACAGGAGAAGGGCGGTCCGATGGTGGTCAAAATGGCCCGCGCGCCCGGCGCCCGCGAGCAGCGCTGGGCGCACCTGCTGTGCGGGCCGGTGGACGCGACGCAAACCGGAGCACCCGGCACTGACCGCAGCGGCAACGTTGCCGCGAGCCAGGAAGCCCAGGCTCGCATCGAGCGGCTGGAGTCCGAAGTGGCGCTGCTGCGCGCCAGCGTCGAGAAGCTCTGCACGGAGCTAGGGTTGTCGCCACCTGGACAGACACAATAGAACGATCGTGCTAAAACCAACGATGTGGTTGTGCGGAGCAGCCTCACAACTTCCGCGTCTTGACTGGAGACCCCTCTATGGATTTGGCCTTTACTCCCGAGGAACAGCAGTTCCGCACCGAGATTCGCGCCTGGGTGCGCGACAACTTGCCGACGGACATTTCGCACAAGGTGCACAACGCCCTGCGCCTGAGTCGCGACGACATGCAGCGCTGGGCCAAGATTCTCGGCAAGAAGGGCTGGCTCGGCCACGCTTGGCCCACGCAGTTTGGCGGCCCGGGCTGGAATTCGGTGCAAAAACACTTGTTTGAAGAAGAGTGTGCCCTGGCCGGCGCGCCACGTGTGGTGCCCTTCGGCCCTGTGATGGTGGCGCCCGTGATCATGGCCTTTGGCAACGCCGAACAGCAACGGCGTTTTCTGCCTGGCATTGCCAGCGGCGAGGTCTGGTGGAGCCAGGGTTACAGTGAGCCGGGCTCGGGTTCGGACCTGGCTTCCGTCAAGTGCCGTGCCGAGCGACAAGGCGACAAGTACCTGGTCAACGGCCAGAAAACCTGGACCACCCTGGGCCAGTATGGTGAGTGGATCTTTTGCCTGGTACGCACCAGCAACGAAGGCAAGCCGCAAACCGGCATCAGCTTCCTGTTGATCGACATGAAGTCGCCCGGCGTCTCGGTGCGCCCGATTGTGCTGCTCGATGGCGAGGCCGAGGTCAATGAAGTCTTCTTTGACAACGTCGAAGTGCCGACAACCAACCTGATTGGCGAAGAAAACAAGGGTTGGACCTATGCCAAGCACTTGCTCAGCCACGAGCGCACCAACATCGCCGATGTCAACCGCAGCAAACGCGAGCTGGAGCGCCTCAAGCGCATTGCCAAGGCAGAAGGCGTCTATACCGACACGCGTTTCCGCGATGAGATCGCCAAGCTCGAAGTCGAAGTGGTCGCGCTGGAAATGTTGGTGCTGCGGGTGCTGGCGGCCGAGAAATCGGGCAAGCAGTCGCTCGACATTGCGGGTCTGCTGAAAATTCGTGGCAGCGAGCTCCAGCAGCGATATGCCGAATTGATGATGCTGGCCGCTGGCCCCTACTCCTTGCCACTGATCCACGAGGCGATGGAGGCGGGCTGGCAAGGCGACCACGTTGGCGCGGCGCACTGCGCACCGCTGGCATCAACCTACTTCAACCTGCGCAAGACCACCATTTATGGCGGCAGCAACGAAGTGCAACGAAACATCGTGTCGCAGGTGGTTCTAGGGTAGACAAGAGGAGCAATTTATGGATTTCGATTTTTCTGACGATCAAGAACAACTGCGCGACGCCGTGCGCAAATGGGTTGACAAAGGCTACACCTTCGAGCGTCGCCGCGCGGCGGTCAAGGCCGGCGGCTTCTCCCGCGCGGCCTACGGCGAGATCGCCGAGCTGGGCCTGTGCGGCCTGTACATCGGCGAGGAGCATGGCGGCCTGGGCATGGGCCCGGTCGAAGGCATGGTGGTGATGGAAGAACTGGGGCGCGGCATCGTGCTGGAACCCTTCGCGCAGACCCTGATTGCCGGGGGCGTGCTGTCGGGCTACGCAGCGCCCGCAGTGCAGACCGAATGGCTGCCAAAGATCGCCAGCGGCGAAGCCTTGGTGGTGCTGGCCCAGCAGGAGCGTGCCGCGCGCTATCGGCTGGACCGCTGCGACGCCACCGCCACTGCCAGTGGCAACACCTGGTCGCTGAACGCTGCCAAGAGCATCGTGCCCGCGGGCGACCAGGCCGACGCCTTCATCGTGCCGGCCAAGGTCGGCGAGCAGATCGCGTTGTTTTTGGTGCCACGCGCCACCGCAGGGGTCACGACACGCGGCTACGGCACGCAGGATGGCGCGCGTGCCGCCGAAGTGGTGTTCAAAAATGCCGCCGCCAGCCTGATCACGACCGATGGCCTGGCAGCGCTGGAGCATGGAGTGGACATTGGCATTGCCGCCAGTTGCGCGGAGGCGGTCGGCGTGATGGACAAGACCATGGCCATCACCGCTGAGTACATGAACACGCGCAAACAGTTCGGCGTCGTCATCAGCAGCTTCCAGGCGCTGCGCCACCGCGCCGCCGACATGAAGATGCAGCTCGAACTGGCCCGCTCCATGAGCTACTACGCCTCACTGAAACTCAATGCGCCTGCTCCCGAGCGTCGGGCGGCAATGGCGCGCGCCAAGGTGCAACTTGGCCAGTCGATGCGCTTCGTGGGCCAGCAGGCGGTGCAACTGCACGGCGGCATTGGCGTGACCGACGAGTACATCGTCAGCCACTACTTCAAAAAGCTCACGCAACTGGAAATAACCTACGGCGACACCCTGCACCACCTTGGCGAGGTGTCCGCGCGCATGGAAGACTCGGCCGGCGTGTTTGCCTGAACCGGCAGCGGGCCTCGCGTCAAACGACCAAGGCAACTTCCGGCTCGGCGCCGCCCGCCATGAGTTTGTCGATGGCACGGGAGACGATCGGAACCTGATCGATCATGCCGAGCCGCCCCTCGCGCAGCATCGCGGCCACCTCCCGCTCGGAGCGAACAAAGGCATCAAAGCCATCGCGGTTGGTGAACAGCAGGCGCGTGCGCATCGGGCTGACCCAACTCAGGCGGCAGCGGTGGCTACTGCTGTCGTCCTGCACAACGTCAAACCAGGTGCCTCGCGCAAGCGACTGCGCCATGGCGTCGTATTGGTCAACCTGTCCAGCGAGTTTGCCGGCTCGGCGTTGGTCCAAGGCATCAATCGCCTCCTGGCTGGCGCTGGCTTCCAGGGCCGCAGCTTTGGAATCCTCGGGCGCGGGTTGATTCATCCGGATCGCCAGCATGTGCGTGGCAATCAGGCGCCGCGTGAACGTGGCACGCTCATCGCCCGTCCAGTTGATCGAATCCAGGCCGGCGTTGATGCTGCGCACCAGATCGGGCAGCACACCCACCAGCTTCTTGCGCTCGTCTGAATGCGTCTTGGGCTGGGTGCTCCAGACCAACAGGTCCATGGTGGCCAATGCGGCCTCCCAGTGTCCGGGCCGCGTCTCGGCGTCCAGCCAGGCGTGGGCGATCACTTCGCGCCACTGGGTGGTCAGGAACGGCGTCAGAAACGGGGCCAGCGGCAGCGTCGCTGGCAAGGCACTGATGCGGGCATGCACCACTTCGTCGGCATGGGCTAGGGCCGCGTCGAGGGACTCCTTGTCGCGCTCCTGGGTGGCCGCAGGCTCGATCTGCTGCTGCGCTTGCTGCTCGGTCTCGAACAGGAATTCACTGAACTCCAGCAACAGCTCGCTGAACAGCGCGAGGTCGTCCTCAAACTCGTTCAACACCCGCTTGACGGTGCTTTCAATGCGAACGTACAACGGATCGTCTTCACCCTTCTCGGGGACCCAGGCGATCGACGCCGACGCCAGTGTGTCGACCAATTTGCGCGCCGGGTGGTCCGCTGACAGAAAGAAGTCTCGGTCGATCATGGCGGCCTTGAGCACCGGAATTTGCAAACGCCCGATCACCACCTTCATCTGCATCGGGATCGCCTGATCGGCAAAGACGAAGTCGAACACTTCGGCCAACGCGTCAACCGTGCCCCGGTCCAGCTCGGGGGCGCGGCGGATCTCCTCGCGGTCGCGCATCTGACGCAGCACGTTCTGGTCGGACAGATCCTGCCCCTCCAGATACTGGTATGCCGACGATGTGCCAGCGCCCGCCTGAAGGTCACCCAGGTAGCCCATCAGCTGCGGATCAGCGGCCTCAAAGACCGGGTGCTCCGACATGTCCGACAACCCCATTCGGCTGGAGGTTAGCTCGCCCTGCTGCGAGCCCAGCCCCAGCCGCTGCAGAAACTGGCGCGCGTGCGAAGCGATGGAGCGCCCAGCCGGTGCCAATGCGCCCCAGGCGGAACGCGGCGCTTCCGTTGGCGTCCGTTCCAGAGGAGCGCGCTGGCTTAGGGCAGGCTCAGCGTCGCCCAGGGGCGCGAAATTCGATGAGCCCCCCAGCGGGGCAAAGGCCGACCCGCCCACGGATTTCTTGATGCGATGCCCCGCCTGCGGCGCAACGCCGGCATGGGTCATCGTGGCGATCAGATCCGCATACAGCGGCGCCAGGTCGATGCCGTGCTCAGGCTCCAGCGAATTGACCAAGTCTTCCGTGGCCTGGTCGTCAAAACTACCATTCTCCCAGGCCGTCATGAAGGCGCGCACCAGCACCTGCGGCCTGAAAGGATTGTTGGAGATCGACTGCTCTTCCTGACCCAGCAGGATTCCAATGCGCTGCGTCAAAGGCAGCAAACTGGTCTCATAGTGGGTATTGAAACGCTGCGAGACCCGATCCAGCAGCAAGATGCGGTCCACCTCGGAGACATCAATCAGGCTCAGTGACATGCCGTCAAGCTCATCCACCGTGGCGATGCGTCGAAAGCCGGGTCGGTCCGCCTCGGGCAGGGCGATGACCAACTCTTCGTCAAGTCCGGCTTGCATGGCTTCCTGGTACGCGCGCTTGAAGGCGTCGCCACGACGGTCCAGAATGACCGCGGCAGAGCGCACGTTCTGCGCTTGGGTCAGGGACAACTTGCCATCGGCGATGTCGAGCAAGTGATCGCGCACCAGCTTGAGCTGCATGGTCTCGCGCTCGGCAAAAAAGGCCAGGGTCTTTCCAACCATGGCACGCAGCAGGCGGCGCTTCCAGGCCGGCGACTCGCGGTCAACAGTATTCGGGGATGACGACGGGGTGGCGTTCATCGAGTCTTCCAGGAATCCGGGTAATCTGATCGCAGTTGAAAACAATATTCAGGGCCGACCAAGCTGTCAGTCAGTCAAGTCGTACCCAAAACCGGCTTGGCGTCACCACGCTGGGACGTCGCACATGATCGCACAGGCAATTGTGCCAGCGTCCCATTTGTGCGCGGGACACGACAAAATTTCGACAATCACCACCGGGTTTCGAGTGACAATTTGTAACAATCAGCAGCCAGACTGATCCCCCAGCAAGCATCGTCAAATGACAGCGAATGGTGCTTACATGAGCCTTACCCGTCGCTAAAGAAAAGCCCCTGCGCAGACAGCCAGACCCGGCGGGGCCAGACCAGCGCGGCGACCGTCAAGCCAACAAGCGCGAAGACCTGGGCACGTGGGCCATCAGAAACTCCATCTGGTCGGCCAGAATCCGCCGGTTGCGCAAGATGAAGTCTTCCCACAGGCTGGGGACGTACGGCGCAAACAGCAGCGGCATCTTGGCCTGCTCAGGAGTGCGATGGCTCTTGCGATGGTTGCAGGGGCGACAGGCGGTCACGACATTCATCCACTTGTCAACGCCGTTTTGGGCGAACGGGATGATGTGCTCGCGCGTCAGATCATCGTCATGAAACTGCCCGCCGCAGTAGGCGCACAAATTACGATCGCGGGCGAACAGTTTGCCATTGGTCAGGCCCGGGCGCAGGCTGAAGGGGCTGATGTTGGGCACGCCCTTGGTGCCGATGATGCTGTTGACGGTGATGATCGACTGCTCGCCGGTGCACGCGTTGTGGCCGCCGTGAAACACGGCGATCTGCGCGCCCACTTCCCAGCGCACCTCCTGCGCCGCATAGTGAATCACCGCCTGCTCCAGCGATATCCACGACTGGGGCAGCCCTTGCGCTGACAGCTTCAAGACCTTCAAAACAAGCCTCCTGGCACCGTTGAATGAACCTTGCGGGACAGCCCGGGACGAGCCCGGCACTGCTGAGACACAATATACCCTGTTTTGGTGACGAATTGACGTCAGTCGCTGACCGACACTATTCGAACTGCTATCAAAAAGATAACAACTCTCCATGAAGGTCTTCAGAGGTTTCCATCACCCCGACGTTGCCAGCGCGTGCGCCCTCACGATCGGCAACTTCGACGGCGTCCATCGCGGACACCAGGCCATGCTGGCGCTGCTGTGCGCCGAAGCGCGTCAGCGTGGTGTGCGCAGCAGCGTGCTGACGTTCGAACCCCATCCACGCGACTATTTCGCGGCCGTGGCGGCCAAGCCCGAGTTGGCGCCAGCGCGCGTGGGCACCCTGCGCGACAAGTTGCTCGATCTGGAGAAGTGTGGCATCGACCAGGTGGTGGTGCTGCCCTTTGGCGCGCACACCGCCGCCATGAGCCCGCAACAATTCATCAGTCACGTGCTCGTGCGGGGACTAGGTGCGCGCTACGTGTTGGTGGGGGACGACTTCCGCTTTGGTGCCAAGCGCGCCGGTGACTACACCATGCTCGATGCCGCCGGCGACGCGCTGGATTTTGACGTGGCGCGCATGAACAGCTATGAAGTGCATGGGCTGCGCGTGTCAAGCTCGGCGGTGCGCGACGCGCTGGGCAACGGACGCATGGAGGACGCTGCACGGCTGCTCGGGCACCCGTACTGCATTTCCGGCCACGTGGTGCATGGCCGCAAGCTTGGGCGCGAACTTGGCTTTCGAACCCTGAACCTGCGCTTTGCGCATTGGAAACCGGCCGCCAGCGGCATCTTCGCGGTGCTGGTACACGGCGTTGCCGAAGAGCCCTTGCGCGGTGTCGCCAACCTGGGCGTGCGCCCCTCGCTTGACCCCACGGATGTCAACGGCGGGCGCGTGCTGCTGGAGACCCATTGCCTGGATTGGCCGAGGAGCCTGGCCGACCGAGAGGCCTACGGTAAAATCGTGCGCGTGGAACTGCTGCACAAACTACACGACGAACTGCGCTACGACGGTCTGGATGCCCTCAAACGAGGCATTGCCAAGGACTGCATTGATGCGCGCGTGTTCTTTGCCTCCCTGCACGGGCAGACCCATCGCCAACTGACACGCGACCGAATTTAGACGATCTGTCTTGCAGTCGCTGCCCTTGAATCAAGCTCAGGGCGAACGACTTCCCCACTTGTCCATACCCGACCTCCCATTCGGGCAGAGCTTGCCGATGCCAGTCAAGAATCCGCGCCATGTCTGAAGCCACCAACACCAACACGACCGATTACCGCAGCACCCTGAACCTGCCCGATACACCCTTCCCCATGCGCGGCGACTTGCCCAAGCGCGAACCGGGCTGGGTCAAAGCCTGGGATGAGCAAGGCCTGTACCAGAAGCTGCGCACCGCGCGAAAGGGCCAGCCGCTGTTCGTGCTACACGACGGCCCGCCCTATGCCAACGGCCAGATCCACATCGGCCACGCCGCCAACAAGATCCTCAAGGACATGATCGTCAAGACGCGCCAGCTCAAAGGCATGGACGCGCAGTACATCCCCGGCTGGGACTGCCACGGCCTGCCGATCGAGAACGCCATCGAGAAGCTGCACGGCCGCAACCTGCCGCGCGACGACATGCAGGCCAAGAGCCGCGCCTTCGCCACCGAGCAAATCGACCAGCAGCGCGCCGATTTCAAGCGCCTGGGCGTGCTGGGTCAGTGGGACCAACCCTACCGCACCATGGATTTCCGCAACGAAGCCGATGAAATCCGCGCCTTCAAACGTGTGGTGGAGCGCGGCTTCGTCTACCGTGGCCTCAAACCCGTGTACTGGTGTTTCGACTGTGGCTCGTCCTTGGCCGAGTTCGAGATCGAATACGCCGACAAGAAAAGCGACACACTGGATGTGGCGTTTGAGGCGGCCGACAAGCAGGCACTGCTGCACGCCTTCTTCTCCGGCGAACTCTCGGATCACCCCTCCTCTGCGCTGGTCGCGTCACGGCTGCAGCACAAGTCCGCCTTCATCGTCATCTGGACCACGACCGCCTGGACCATTCCCGCCAACCAGGCCCTCAACGCCCACCCCGAGCTAACCTACGCGCTGGTGGACACTTCGCTCGGCCTGCTGGTGCTGGCTGACACGCTGGTCGAAAAGTGTCTGGAGCGTTATGGCGTGACCGGCACCGTCATCGCCACCACCAGCGGCAAACAGCTCGCGGGCCTGCACTTCAAGCACCCCTTGTACGACGTGGATCCTGGCTACGCGCGCATGGCCCCGGTGTACCTGGCGGACTACGTCAGCGACACCGACGGCACCGGCATCGTGCACTCGGCGCCCGCCTACGGTGTGGATGACTTCAACAGTTGTGTCGCCCACGGCCTGGCCTACGACGACATCCTCAATCCGGTGCAGGGCAATGGCCAGTACGCACCGGAGCTGCCGCTGTTTGGTGGCCTGAACATCTGGAAAGCCTGCCCGGTCATCCTCGATACCCTGCGCACCCATGGCCGGCTGCTGGCCACCCAGGCCATCACGCACAGCTACCCGCATTGCTGGCGCCACAAGACGCCGGTGATCTACCGCGCCGCCGCCCAATGGTTCATCCGCATGGACGAAGGCGTGGGCGTGTTCACCAAGGACAAGGCGCCCAAGACGCTGCGCCAGTTGGCGCTCGATGCCATCGAAGCCACCAGCTTCTACCCCGAGAATGGCCGCACCCGCCTGCGCGACATGATTGCCAACCGGCCCGACTGGTGCATCAGCCGCCAGCGCAGTTGGGGGGTGCCGGTGCCCTTCTTCCTGCACAAGGACAGCGGCGAGCTGCACCCGCGCACGATGGAGATCATGGACATTGCTGCCAACATGGTTGAACAAGGCGGCATCGAAGCCTGGAGCAAGGCCAGCACCGAATCGATCATCGGCGCCGAGGACGCGACGCACTACACCAAGAGCACCGACATCCTGGAGGTCTGGTTCGACTCCGGCACCACCCACACCACGGTGCTCAAGGGCTCGCACCCCGGCAGCGGCCACGCCAGCGGGCCCGAGGCCGACCTGTACCTGGAAGGCCACGACCAGCACCGCGGCTGGTTCCATAGCTCACTGCTGACGGCCTGCGCCATGTACGACCGCGCACCGTATCGCGGCTTGCTCACGCACGGCTTCACCGTGGACGGCCAGGGCCGCAAGATGAGCAAGTCGCTGGGCAATGTGGTGGCGCCGCAAGAGGTCAGCGACAAGATGGGCGCCGAGATCATCCGCCTGTGGTGCGCCAGCACCGACTACTCAGGTGACCTGAGCGTCGACAACAAGATCCTCGCGCGTGTGGTCGACACCTATCGCCGCGTGCGCAACACGCTGAAGTTTTTGCTGGCCAACGTGAGCGACTTCAATGCCGCGACGGACGCCGTGCCACTGGCGCAGATGTTGGAGATCGACCGTTTCGCGCTGGCCCGTGCGGCGCAACTGCAGGCTGACATCCTGGCGCACTACGAGGTGTACGAATTTCACCCCGTGGTGGCCAAGCTGCAAATCTATTGCAGCGAAGATCTGGGCGCTTTCTACCTCGACGTGCTGAAAGACCGCCTGTATACCACCGCACCCAAATCGTTGGCGCGGCGCAGCGCGCAGACCGCGCTGTGGCACATCACCCAGGCCATGCTGCGCTGGATGGCGCCGTTCCTGAGCTTCACCGCCGAAGAAGCCTGGGCCGTGCTGCGCGAAGCCGGCCGCACGCCGGCTGCCAGCGCCGACTCGATTTTTCTGGACACTTACGTGCACTTCGACGCACCGGACGCCGCCTTGCTGGCCAAGTGGGCGCGCATTCGGGAGATTCGGGAAGCTGTCAACAAAGAGATTGAAGTGTTGCGTGAGCAAGGCCAGGTGGGCTCATCGCTGCAAGCCAGCGTCAGTCTGACGGTGAATGCCGACGACCACGCGTTACTGGCCAGCCTGGGCGCCGACCTGAAGTTCGCGTTCATCACGTCTGCTATTGAATTAGTAGCAGGAGACGCTCTTTCCATAACGGTGAAGTCCTCAAACGGCACCAAGTGCGAGCGCTGCTGGCATTACTGCGACGACATTGGAACTGTCCCGGACCACCCAACCATTTGTGGCCGCTGCGCCAGCAACCTACATGGCGCGGGTGAAACCCGCCAGTTTGCGTGATGGCGCGCGCGTCCAAGTCCGGCGGCGCGGGCATGTTGCACTGGCTCGGCCTGGCCTTGATCATTCTGATCGCCGACCAGTTCACCAAGGTGCTGATCGTGGGCAACTACAAGCTGCATGACAGCACCTATGTGACCAGCTTCTTCAACGTGGTGCGGGCGCACAACCCCGGCGCGGCCTTCTCGTTCCTGGCCGATGGTTCGGGCTGGCAGCGCTGGTTCTTTACCGGCGTGGGCGTGCTGGCGGTGGGCTTCATGTTGTGGATGCTCAAGTCCCACCCCGGCGAGAAGCTGTTCTCCTTTGCGCTGGCCTGCATCATGGGTGGCGCAATCGGCAATGTGATCGACCGGCTGGTGCACGGCTACGTGATCGACTTTCTGGACTTCCATTGGCGCGGCATGCATTTCCCCGCGTTCAACATTGCCGACAGCGCCATCACGGTTGGCGCCGCCTGCCTGATCCTCGACGAGTTGTTGCGAGTCAGACGCGCGCGGTAGTCAAAGCGCCCTGCGCCTGGGTCACCAGTCGCGCGACCAGATCCTCGGTGGCAACGAGCACGCGCTCGCTTAACTCGGCGACTGGTGCGGCATCCCGGCGCATCCTCACAGGTTCATTGCTGGCAAACAGCGCCAGCTGATAGGGTTCCCACTCGCGCCGGACCCCTGCGACGCCAGCCTTCACCGGCGCCGTCGCGTGCTGCGAACCGTCAATCTGGATCAGCACGGCGGTGAAGTGCGCGCGACTGAGGTGCAGCTCCATATCGGCCGCAGCACCATACAGCCCCCACGTGCGGTAAAAATAGAACTTGGCCATGCGCTGCGAAAGCATGCGCTGGCGCCCCGCGATACTGACCAAATGATCGAGCGGTGCACCAGTGATCTGCTCGCAGGCCAATGTCAGACTGTGCGCCGATTGCTGCAGCGTCTCGCTGACGTCGTAGAGCTCCGCGCCACCGGCCTTGCTGGGCGCCGCAGCCAGTAACGCCTTGCATGGCTTCCACGCAAGCTCCAGTCTGGCCAGTGCACTGCGCACTGCCACGGTTGACGGGAATGCCTTGAGCAAGCCATGGTGGTCCTCAAACTGGGTGATCGACCTCTGCAACAGCGTTCGGGCGTCATCCGTAGCGATGTCTTGTCCCAGCATGAGGTAGGCCTTCACCATGCGCTGGGAAAGCATGCGCAGACGTCCCGCCATGTCCACCGCCGACGCACTCGACATGGATGTCGGTGCCGGGGACGACTGTGCGCGCCCCAACAGGGGATTCGCCATCAAGGCGGGCCCGGCAACTAGCCAGGCGCAAAACCGGAGTCTGTCCACGAAAAACCTCCTTCAGCTAAACAAACTTCGAGGCAGCGCAAGCAATGGCACAACATCATGGTTGCGGTTCCGATTGCTGCACGGCAAATCAGTATAAGAGCTGCACCCGACCGTAGTGCCCGAAACTCTGGACTATTGCCCGGATCAACTACCGGAATTTGCCGCCCGCGTGTATATTGATGGCTGTACCTGAACCGTGTGGGGGGGTAGCTCAGCTGGGAGAGCGCTGCGTTCGCAATGCAGAGGTCGGGAGTTCGATCCTCCTCCTCTCCACCACACTGAATTGGAACTTCATGAGCCCGAGACCCAGTTCCCAACTTCGCGCCGTTGCCCTGGTCGGCCACGGCGCGGCCGGCAAGACCAGCCTGGCCGAGAGCCTGCTCGCCGCCGCTGGTGCCATCAAGAGCCGGGGCTCGGTGGAAAAAGGCAACACCGTTTGCGACTTCGATCCGATCGAGAAGGAGATCGGCCATTCCTTGCAGGCGTCCCTGGTCAGTTTCGACTGGCGCGACACCCAGGTCAACCTGATCGATACCCCGGGCTACCCGGACTTCGCGGGACCGGCGATTGCCGCACTCGCCGCAGTCGACACGGCGCTGGTGGTGATCAATGCCCAGACTGGTATTGAGCTCTCAACCGAGCGCATGTTCACCTTGGCCGGTGAGCGCGGCCTGTGCCGCATGCTGGTGATCAACAAGATTGACGCCGACAACCTTGACCTGAGCGCCCTGGTGGCCAACATCCGGGAACGTTTTGGCAAGCAGTGCCTGCTGCTGGACTTGCCGGTGCACCACGCTCGGGAGGTGGTGGAACTGCTGGGCCACGACAGCGGCGATAGCGACTTTGCCTCGGTGGCCGCTGCACACCGCAGTCTGATCGACCAGATCGTCGAGGAAGACGACAGCCTGATGGCGCGCTACCTGGAAGACGGCGCCGATCCCAGCCCGCAAGAGCTGCACGCCCCGTTTGAACGCGCCTTGCGCGCCGGGCACCTGATTCCAATCCTGTTTGTCTCGGCCAGGACCGGCGCCGGGGTGCCGCAACTGCTGGACACCTTGGCCAAGCTGGCACCCAGTGCGGCGGAGGCCAACCCACCGCCGTTCTACCGTGGCGAGCCCGGTCAGGCGGCACAGGCGTTTGCCGCGCAGCCAAACGAAACCCTGCACGTGTTGGCCCATGTGTTCAAGGTGGTGGTGGATCCGTTTCTGGGTAAGCTGTGCGTGTTTCGGGTGCATCAGGGCACCGTTCGCCGGGATTCGCAATTGTTTGTTGGCTCGGCCAAGCGCGCGTTCAAGGTCGCACACCTGCTGCGCCTGCAGGGCAAGGACTACCGGGAAGTCCCGGCGCTGGGACCTGGCGACATCGGGGCGGTGGCCAAGGTGGACGACATCAACTTCGACGACGTGTTGCACGATTCGCACGACGAAGACCACATCCATTTGCGCCCGCTGCAGTTCCCGTTGCCGATGCACGGGCTGGCGGTGCAGACGCGGCGCAAGGGCGATGAGCAACGCCTGTTCGAGATCCTGCACAAGCTGGAGCTGGAAGACCCCTGCTTCAAGGTCGAACGCCATCCCCACACCAACGAGACCGTGATCCGTGGTCTGGGCGAGATGCACCTGCGCGCCAAGCTCTCGCGCATGCAACAGCAGTACAAGATGGAGCTGGACACCAGCACCCCGCAGATCGCCTACCGGGAGACCATCACCGCCGAGGCCGAGGGTCACTGCCGCCACAAGAAGCAAAGCGGCGGTGCCGGCCAGTTTGGCGAGGTGATGCTGCGGGTGGAGCCGCTGGAGCGCGGCGCCGGGTTTGAATTCGTCGATGTCGTCAAGGGCGGTGCCATTCCGGGCGTTTTCATGGCGGCGGTGGAAAAAGGCGTGCGCCAGGCTTTGGCCGAAGGCGTGGTCGCCGGTTTTCCGGTGCACGACATGCGGGTCACCGTGCATGACGGCAAGACCCACGCCGTGGATGGCAAAGAGGTGGCCTTTGTCGCCGCCGGTCGCAAGGCCACCATTGACGCGGTGCGAAAGGCCCGGCCGATCGTGCTGGAGCCGGTGGTCAGAATCGAGGTCGTGGCACCCGAGGGCGCCGTTGGTGACCTGACCGGCGACCTGGCAGCCAAGCGCGCCCACGTCACCGGAACGCAGGCGCGAGCGGCCAGTACAGTGGCGATCAGCGGCCTGGTGCCGGTCGCCGAGCTCGGCGACTACCAGGGTCGGCTGAAGTCGCTCACCGCCGGCCAGGGTTCCTACAGTCTGGCGTTTTCACACTACGCCGAGGTGCCCGAGTCCACCCAGCATCAGCTCGCCAGCCAGTTCAAGCCTGTTGGCGCGGGCGAGGACTAGCGTCAGTTTGCACGCTTACCACAGCGCCAACTCTGCCACTGCGTCCAAGGTAGTGACGCGCCACGCGGCATTCAAGCGACTTACCACACGGTAGCAACTGAAGAAATTCGCACGCTGTCCGCGCTGGCGAGGACACAACGCTGGCGATCCGCCTGGTTGTTATTTCAATTTGTAACCGACAAACCGGGCTTGGTGTAGGAAGAAGCCTTACACGGCTGGAACATTCCCTTACATGACTCCTAGCCAAACGCTGACTCAAGTTTTTAGAATGCGGCTCTACAGTTTCGGTCAGCGCGTCGGACGAATGCAATTTTGGCCATCCGATGGGTCCTATCAACTGCCCCAACGAGGAGTGTTCCATGAACCAGCCCGCCAGTTCTGCAGCCGTGACGACCCGTCGCGTTCTGATGCCTGCAACGCCCGCCCGCACACCGAAGCCACCCTCCATGCCGGAGGAATTGCTTCCATTCACCGTCAGACTGGTACGCGACGAGGAGGACCTGAACAAAGCGGTGCAAATCCGACATGCGGCCTATGCGCGGCACATGCCAGCGGTCGCAGAGTCTCTCAGGCTTCCTGAAAAAATCGATACCGAGGACGGCGTCGTGGTGCTGCTGGCCGAATCGAAACTTGACGGCTCACCACTTGGAACCGCTCGCATTCAAACCAATCAATTTCGGCCTCTTGGACTTGAGGAGTCAGTGGAGCTTCCGGATTGGCTCAGGGGGCAGAGTCTGGCCCACATCAGTCGACTCGGTATTGTTCAGGGTAGCGGTGGACGATTGGTGAAATTCATGCTCTTCAAAGGACTTTTCAAGTATTGGGAGCAAAACGGCGTTGATTGGGCGGTGGTGGCCGCGCGCACGCCATTGGATCGCATGTACCAGCAGCTCCTGTTTGAAGATGTCTTCCCAGGCCAGGGCTTCACACCTTTGCCTCACATGAACAATGTGCCGCATCGCGTGATGGCTTTTGAAGTTGCCACGGCCTTTGAAAGATGGACCCAGGCAAAGCATCCGCTGACAAATTTCATTTGTCATACCGATCACCCTGACCTGGATGTTAGCCGCATCGATAACGACGCCTACTCGCCGGTATATGCAAAGTCCCAGCCAATGAGCTTCCATATCGCTCAGTGACTGTCGGAACTGAGCCCCGCTCGAAAGAAGACGACTCCGCCCCTCGCAAAAGCGCTACACAGTTGGTAGCGTTGTGCTACGCTTGCACCTGGTCTGTAAATGAACGGGGTAGCCTTGCGTGATCGCAACGGTTGTCCCGTCCACCTTGGGTGAGAAGCAATGCTGCACCGTCTTGTTGGATTTAATAGATCCAGAAGCGGGTCCATCCAAACTGCGCTTGAGCGAGTTTCGTGGGTGGTCTCGATCTACGTCGTCCCATTGGTCATGGCGGTTGTGTCCCTGGCTGCGCTGGTTTTTTGGGACGACTTGTATTCATCAAGCCCGCACAGGCATCTCGAACTACAAGTTCTACCGCAAGCCAGCAACGCCGTTTCGCTCGCGGAAGCTCAACAGAAGTTAGCGCTGCGTCCAGTCCAAAAGCAATATGAAACCAAGCTGTCCGAAGCGCCGGTCTGGTTTAAGTTCAATACGCCATCATCCACGGAGTCCGCCAACATGGTGGAGTTGCCTTCCCGCCATGTGGTCAACCTCAATTGCTGGGATGGCGTGTCGCTGGCGCCCTGGGTCACCTGGCAAGCAGTGGCCCCGTTGGTGCGCTGGTTCGAGTCAAGGCCGGCTTCGCGCTCAAGCTCAATCAGCCCAGGCAAGAAGTGATTTGCCAGGCGTCTTTCCAGGGGCCAGCACGACTGACCGCAGACTTGTGGACCGAGCAGCAACTGGACCTGTCGTCTCAGGATTTTCATCGGAAATCCGGATTGCTCGACGGCGGCATGATGGTGCTTGCCATATTCGTCCTGTTGACGGCACTGATCAATCGCCAAAAGCTCTATGTCGTCTTTGCGGCCTGGTTGATCGTATCGCTCAGGGTCAGTGCGACCTCTGGCGGGTGGGACCTGCAATGGCTCAATCATGAGGTGCCACAAGAATGGTTGGCGCAGGGAAGATCAGTCACACGGGCGACTTGGGCGCTGCTGACAGTCACGCTGTTCAAAGCTCTGTTCCAAGACGATCTCAAGAAGAACAGATTTGCGCTCCCAATCAACATCGCAGAATGGCTTTGCCTTGGCCTTCTGTTGGCGGCCTTTGTCCTGCCACGAAGCCTCTATCTTCAGACGATGTGGGTCGTCGGCAGCAGTGCACTGCTTCTGGCGATGGTTGCACTGATCAGTATCGCCTTGCAAACTCGTTCGCGGGTTGCGCTCTGGTATGCGGCTTCGTTGGCGATAACTCTTCTTTCCAGCTTTTCCGAGATACTGGCCGCCGCCTATGGCATCAAGGCGCTTGTTGGCACCTTCAACACGGTTACCGCGGCCCTGTCGTCAAGCCTGCTGGCGGCGCTCGCCATCGCCGAGCAAATGCGACAGGAGCATGACAAGCGACTGCAAATCCAGGCCGAACTCAAGCACACCTATGAAGCCATGCCGATTGGCCTGTTCACCCTTGATCTACGCGGCCGGTTCGTAAGCGCCAACCCGGCGCTGCTCGCCATGCTGGGTAGCAAAGTGCTGGCCAAGGGGGGCAACACCTGGCAGCGCTACTTCACCGAAGGTGCCTGGACACAGTTGCACGAGATGGTGCATGGCAGCAACCAAGTCGAGATCGAAATCAAAGGCAAGCCCCAACATGGCTCGCCTGATGTAAAACGATTTCTGGTGAAGGCGACGCTGGCCAACCAAAAGATCGAGGGTTCGTTGCAGGACGTGACCGAACAGTCCAGAGCCACTGAGGACCTGCACTTCCTGGCCAATCACGATTCCCTGACCAAGGCGCTGAACCGGCGAGGCATCGAAACAGAAGTTACGCGAGCCATCGACAGGGTCCCAGAGGGTACCTCACTGGCCCTGGCCTACCTGGACCTTGATCGGTTCAAGCTGATCAACGACCTGTTCGGCCACGGTGCCGGCGACGAGGTGCTGCGCCAAGTGTGCACGCGCGTGTCGAACATGCTCTCGCGCGACATCCGGTTTGGCCGGGTTGGCGGTGACGAGTTCGTCATTGTGTTTCCGGACACGCCGATAGAACTGGCCACGCTCATGTGCCGCGGCATTATTGAGACCATAGGCACGCGACCCTATCGCGTTGCGGACAAGGCGTTCCACGTGCGTGGCTCCATCGGGCTGGTGGAAGTCGGCGTGGGCATGCAATTCAACGACGCCATGTCGTCGGCAGATCGGGCGTGCCGCCAGGCAAAAGCCGCCAGCGGCGCTGGCCTGGTGGTGTATGAAAAAGACGCCGCCGCCTTTCAGCAGCATGAGGCTGAACTCAAGCTGATGGCCCTGCTGTCCTCCAGCGCCGCCACCGACGGGCTGCATCTGGAGATGCAGCCCATCATGTCACTGACGGCACCACATGAGACGCTCAACTTCGAGGTGCTGCTGCGCATGCGCGACGCGGATGGCCGCGCCGTCCGAACCGACCACCTGATCGCGGCGGGCGAGGCCAGCGGGCGCATGGGCGTGATCGATCGATGGGTCCTTGCCAACACCCTGGCGTGGCTCGACAAAAATCAACTCCGCATGCAACACACCAAATTCGTGTGCATGAACCTGAGTGGCGCTTCACTGAATGACGAAACGTTTTTGCAGGATGTGTACGACACATTGGAGCAAAACCTGCACATTGTCGGCAAGCTGTGCCTTGAAATCACCGAGAGCGTGGCCTTGCACGACGTCGCCAATACCCGGCGCTTCGTCGATACCGTCAGAGGCTACGGCGCCAAGGTGGCACTGGACGACTTTGGCGCGGGTTATACCTCGTTCTCCTACTTGAAAGAGTTCACAGCGGATCTGCTGAAGATCGATGGCAGCTTCATCGTCAACATGAACAATCACCCTGCCAACATCGCCATTGTTGAAGCCATTGTCAGCCTGGCCAGGAACCTGGGCATGAAGGTGATTGCTGAATGGGCCGAGGACTTCGCAACCGTGCAGACCCTCACCGAGATCGGCGTCGACTACGTCCAGGGTTTTGTGGTGGCCCGCCCTCAGCACCCTGACAAGCTGCTGGTAGCCGAGTCATCCGCAAGCTTCATTCAGGACAAGGGACTCGCCGAGTTCGTGTATCTGATAGGCAAGTCAGAGCATGCCCTGGCACAGGTGGACTTGTTTGCCGAAGGTCCAGTCGCCGTCGGCTTGCATTGAGCCTGCCTGCCCGTCTCGCGGCGACGCGGCGCTCACTTCAGGCCAAACCGCGCGAATAGAAGCACAACAACGATCACGGCCAGCACGGCGGACACCCCTTTCCAGAACCGCACCGGGTGCCGCTCGGCCAGCGGCGCTCGCGTGCGGCTCAAAAAGGCCTGGTTGGGACGGCGCAGGTCCTGCACAAATTCGGACAGCGCCTCGTAGCGCCGCAGCGGGCTGGGGTGCACGGCGCGCTCCAGCACCGCGTCAATCCAGGCGGGGATCTCGCGCTCCGCGTCCAGCACCGACGCATAGTGCAGCTTTCTCTGCGCGGACAGTGTTTTGGCCTTGGCCACTTCTGCGCCATACGGCAGCCGACCCGACAACATCTGGTAGGTGATGACCGCCAGTGAGAACAGGTCGGAGCGCTCGGTGCCACGCTCGCCCAAAAAGTATTCGGGGGCCGTGTATTGGGGGGTGCCCAGGATATCGCCGGGGTCGCCGGTGGCCGACATCTCGGCCATGCCGGCAACGCGGGTGGCGCCAAAGTCGATGATCTTCACCGTACCGGTGCCGTCGATCATGATGTTGTTGGGGCGCAGGTCCTGGTGCAGCATCTCCAGCCGGTGAAAAGCCTGCAGACCCCTGGCGATTTGCTCCACGATGCCGCGCACGGTCTCCAGGCTGGGCTTGGGGTGGTCGATCAGCCATTGCGCCAGCGTTTGCCCTTCGATGTACTCGGTGGCGACGTACAAGAACTTGCGCTCCCGCGTCTGCAGGCACGGTTTGAGCACGTGTGCGCTGTTGATTCGCCGCGCCACCCATTCCTCCATCAAGAAACGCTCCAGGTAGGCCGGGTTGGCCCGCAGGTCCAGAGACGGGGTCTTAAGGATGACCGATTCGCGCGTCTCGTCGTCCACTGCCAGGTAGACGTGGCTGCGGCTACTGCCATGCACCTCGCGCACGATCTGGTAGCCGTCAAAGTGCTGGCGCGGCTCCAAAATCGGTGGCAGCGCCAGGCCGGAGATTTTTTGCTGCAATTCGTTGACCGCCTGCGCGGGCAGAGCATCGATGACGACGATCTGCACGGTCAGGTTGTCGGTGCTGCCGCGGCGGTAGGCCTCTTCCACGATGGCGCGGGCCGCGCCGTCCAGATCAGCGCGGTTGCTCTGCACGGTGCGGGCCATGAAGGCGTCGTCCACGTGCTCGAACACGCCGTCGGTGGCCAGCAGGAACACATCGCCCACCTGGACCGGCAGAGCCTGGTGGTCAATTTCGATCTGCGGGTTGAAGCCCACGGCGCGACTTAGGTAGCTCTTCCCCTCGGCCACCCAGACACGGTGGTCCGCAGTCAATTGCTCCAACGCGTTGCCCAGCACGCGGTAGATGCGTGAGTCTCCCACATGAAAGACATGGGCCGTGGTGGACTTGATGACCAGCGCGCTCAGGGTGCAGATGTAGCCCTTGTCCTTGTCGTAGCGGTACTGGCTTTGGCGCGTGCGCGAGTGCAGCCAGGCGTTGGTGGCGGTCAACACGCGCTCGACCGACTTCTTGACCGACCACGCATCCGACGTGCAGTAGTAATCGTCCAGCAGACCCATCACGGCAAATTCGCTGGCGATCTGGCTCACACTGCTGCTGCCAATGCCGTCGGCCAGCGCAATGGCAATGCCCTTGGTGTTCAGCAATGGATCCAGGGGAATCCGCACACCATGGAAGTCCTGGTTGACTTCCTTGCGGCCCTTGTCCGAATGCTGGCCAATGGACACGCTCAAACTAGTGTCCATGCTCAACCCCACATTAGATAGGGCCCGTCATTGCGAGGAGCACAGCGACGCGGCAATCCATGTGGTCGCAAGGCATGGGTTGCTTCACTGCGTTCGCAATGACGGGAAGATTGGATCTTGGTAATTTCCAAATCCCTTAGCCCAGGCTGCGCTTGGGTCCGGTCTTGATGTGGGTGGCGTACAGCGTCAGGCCGGTGAACGACAGGCCGCCCACCAGGTTACCCAGAACGGTGGGGATCTCGTTCCAGATCAGGTAGTCCATGAACGAGAACTTGGCGCCCAGCAGCAAGCCCGACGGGAACAGGAACATGTTGACCACCGAGTGCTCGAAGACCATGGCAAAGAACACCATGATCGGCATCCACATGGCGACGACCTTGCCGGTCACGGTGGTGGAAATCATGGCGCCGACCACGCCGGTGGACACCATCCAGTTGCAGAGCACGCCGCGCACAAACAGCGTCAGCATGCCGGCCGCGCCGTACTGCGCGTAGCCCAGGGTGCGCCCTTCGCCAATGTGGCCGATCACCTGGCCCACCTTGTCAGGCGGCGTCGAGAAGCCATTGGTAAAGACGATGGCCATCAAGACGGCTACCGTGAAGGCACCGGCAAAGTTGCCAGTAAAAACCAGTCCCCAGTTGCGCAGCACGCCCTTGACGGTGACGCCGGGGCGCTTGTCGATGAGGGCCAGCGGTGTCAGAACGAACACGCCGGTCAACAGGTCAAAACCCAGCAGGTAGAGCATGCAAAAGCCCACCGGGAACAGGATGGCGCCAATGATGGGGTAGCCAGTTTGCACCGTGACGGTGACGGCAAACACTGCCGCCAGGGCCAGTATGGCGCCCGCCATAAAGGCCCGGATGAGGGTATCGCGGGTAGACATGAAGATTTTGGATTCGCCAGCATCCACCATCTTGGTGACAAATTCCGAGGGCACGAGGTAGGCCATTTGATTTCCTTAGTGTGTCACATACGCCAAAGAGTCTGTCTTTGGTTTGGGTTTGCAAGGTGATTAAGCAAGTTGCGGGCCAATCGCTGCGTTCTGGACGGTTTCGGGGTCTGGTCCCCTTGGGTTAACAGGCACTGGCACAGGGCAACTTCGGCGCATGCCACCGATACATGCCCGTATTGCGTGTTGAGGCGCATCGTTTTGAGGCTACGCACGCACCTTGTTGCCCTGCTCTGGTGCGTTGAGCACCCGCCAAACGTCTCGGCACCTGCCGAGGGTAGTAGCGGGCCATGGCATGCGCACGACGGGTGTGCCCACGTGCGCCAACGTGATCAATGAAACTCGCGGCTCGCCGTGCTCAGTCCGCCCAGCAGCGGCGTCAGGTCCACCAGCCGTTTGGCAATCAGGTGGCGCACCTCGCCGCCGCTGTCCTCATCGCGTTGCCACACGCCGTACACCGCCATCAGGCGTGAGCGCAACAGCTCGGCACGTTGTTTGTTCTGCAGCGACTTCCAGACGATCACGTTGATGCTGCCGGTCTCGTCTTCCAGCGTCACGAAGGTCACCCCCTTGGCGGTTTGTGGTCGCTGGCGCATGACGACAATGCCGCAAGCACGCACCAGTCTGCCACTGGGCAGATCGCGCAGTTGCGCGGCGGTCTGCAGTTTTTGCTTGGACAATTGCGCACGCAGGATCGCCAAAGGGTGCGAGCGCAGCGTCAGCCCCAGTGCGGCGTAGTCAAAAAACACTTCTTCGGCTTCGGCGGCGGGGGGTAGTTCCAGCACGTCTTCGTCCACCGGCACGGCCTGCAGCAACGGCGGCGCGGGCTTGAGGGCCGAGGCATCCCAGACTTGCTGGCGACGGTGACCGGACAGGCTGATCAGCGCATCGGCTCCCGCCAAGGCCTTGAGGTCACCGGCATCGAGTTGGGCGCGCAGGGCCAGGTCTTCGGTGCTAAGGAAGGGGGTTTGTGCGCGGGCGGTGGTGATGCGCTCTGCCGCAGCCAGCGCCAAACCAGAGATCATGCGCAGGCCCAGGCGGACCGCGAGTTGCTGTGGGGCGCCAGATGGATTGCCGCGCTGCGCTTTCCATGAACCGGTCGTCATTGCGAACGAAGTGAAGCAATCCAGGACCCCTGAATCCATGGACTGCCGCGCTGCGCTCGCAGTGACGCCATCAGGTTCAAGGTCCGTGTGCGGTTCAGACCCGGAACTGGAGGCTCGCAATGACGGGCTACCGTCGTCATCGCGAGGCTGCAGGCCGTGGCGATCCAAGGCTTCTGGATTGCCCAATGACGGACTGCCTTCGTCATCGCGAGGCCACAAGCCGTGGCGATCCATGACTTCTGGCTGACCCGACGACGGCACTGGTTCCAGCGTGCAGTCCCAATCGCTGACCATCACGTCCACCGCCCTCACCTCGACACCATGGCGCTGGGCGTCCTGCACCAGTTGCGCGGGGGCATAAAAGCCCATCGGCTGGCTGTTGAGCATGGCCGCCAGATAACAGGCCGGCTCATGGTGTTTGAGCCAGCAACTCACATAGGCCAGCAGCGCAAAACTGGCGGCGTGGCTCTCCGGGAAACCGTATTCGCCAAAACCTTCGATCTGTTTGAAGATCGCCTGCGCAAACTCCTGCGTGTAACCACGCTCAACCATGCCGCCCACCATGCGGTCATAAAACTTGTGCACCCCGCCCTTGCGCTTCCAGGCGGCCATGGAGCGGCGCAGGCTGTCGGACTCACCGGCGCTGAAGCCGGCGGCCAGCATGGCGATCTGCATCACCTGCTCCTGAAAAATCGGCACCCCCAGGGTGCGCTGCAGCGCCGCATGCAAGCCCTCAGGGTAGTCCACCGGCTCCAGCCCCTGACGGCGCCTGAGATACGGGTGCACCATGCCGCCCTGGATCGGGCCGGGGCGCACGATGGCCACCTCGATCACCAGGTCGTAAAAACAACGCGGCTGCAGGCGCGGCAGCATGCTCATCTGGGCGCGGCTCTCGATCTGGAAGGTACCCACCGTGTCGGCGCGGCAGATCATGTCGTAGGTGGCTGGGTCTTCGGCCGGGATGTCCTGCATCTGGAAGGTGTAGCCGCGCTGCGTGCTGATCAGGTCCAGGCAGCGGCGAATGGCGCTGAGCATGCCCAGGGCCAGCACGTCCACCTTGAGCAAGCCCATGGCGTCCAGGTCATCCTTGTCCCACTGGATGATGGAACGATCGGGCATGGCGGCGTTCTCCACCGGCACCACGCGGGTGAGTTTGCTTTGTGTGAGCACAAAGCCACCCACGTGCTGGCTCAGGTGGCGCGGAAAACGCTGGATCTGGCTACTCAGGTGCATCCACAGGTCGAGCAGCTCAGCCTTGGGGGCAACAAAGTCTGGCCCGAGACGCGCCAGCGCCGACTGCAGCCGCTCGGCCAAGACCTCGCGGCTGTACATGCCGGGGTGCTCCTTGGCCAGCGCCGTGATCAGCGCCTCGTCAATGCCCAATGCACGCCCGACATCACGCAAGGCACTGCGTGGCCGGTAGCTGATGACGGTGGCCGTCAGCGCGGCCCGGTCACGCCCATATTTGGCATAGATGTACTGGATGACTTCTTCGCGCCGCTGGTGCTCAAAGTCCACATCGATGTCGGGCGGCTCATTGCGCTCGCGGCTGATGAAGCGCTCAAATAACATGTTGATGCGCGAAGGGTCCACCTCGGTCACCCCCAGGCAATAACACACCGCCGAGTTGGCCGCGGAGCCACGCCCCTGACACAGGATGTGGCGGCTGCGCGCAAAGGCCACGATGTCGTGCACGGTCAGGAAGTACATCTCGTACTTGAGATCGGCAATCAGCACCAGTTCATGCTCGATCTGTTGCTGCACCGAGGCCGAAATTCCTTGGGGATAACGCTGGCTGGCGCCCTCGTAGGTGAAGCGGCGCAAGGTTTGCGCCGGGGTGAGACCGGGCAGCACCGCCTCCAGCGGGTACTGGTAACGCAACTCATCCAGGCTGAAGTGGCAACGCCCGGCAATGGTGAGGGTGGCCGCCAGCAAATCTGGTGCGTAAATCTGGGCCAAACGTTCACGCGAGCGCAGATGCGCCTCGGCATTGGCTTGCAGGGCAAGGCCGCACTCGTGCACCGGCCGCCCCAGGCGCACCGCCGTCATCACATCCTGCATGGGCTTGCGCGAACGCACATGCATGTGCACATCACCCGCGGCCACCAGCGGCACCCCCGTGAGCCGGGAGGCCTGCTGCAGTTGGTGCAGCCACAGCACATCATCCAGACCAAAACACAACTCCACCGCCAGCCAGACTCGCGTGCCAAACAAGGCACTGGCCCTTATGCAGTGGGCACTGATTGCTTCAAAAGTAATAGCACTTTGGGCAAGCCGGTCAAAGCTCAGAAGCAGTTCGCAGTCGTGCAACAGCGCAAAGTTGCTGCTTTGCCAGCTCACGCGGTAATGGCCCTTGCTGGCCACGCAGCGCGCCGCCGTGATGAACTCACACAGATTGCCCCAGCCCGTGAGGTTGTGCGCCAGCACCACCAACTTGCAGCCGTCTGCCAGGGCAAACTCGGCGCCGGGCAAGAGCTTGAGCCCGAATTTCTTGGCCTCGGTGTGCGCACGCACCATGCCCGCCACCGAGCACTCGTCGGTGATGGCCAGCGCCGCGTAGCCCAGCGCATGCGCGCGCGCCACCAGTTCCTCGGGGTGCGAGGCACCGCGCTGGAAGCTGAAGTTGCTTAAGGCATGCAGCTCGGCGTAGCCAGCGACTGGCACAGTACAAGGGATCATGGCAAACACGTCTAGCGTGCTGTCCGGGGCTCAGGCAAACAGCCCATGCAGGTACCAACTCGGTTCTGCATCGGTGCACGACCCGACCCGGCCCGGCCCGCTCAGGCGTTCACGGTAGATCCACAACAAGCCGGCCTGCTCGCTGCGGGCCAGAAAGTAGTCGCGCAAGGCGCAGCCCGCGCCGGCAGCCTCCTCCCACCAGGCAGCTTCCAGCCGCTGCGGACCGGCCAGCAGGGTGAGCGGCCCCTGGTACAAGGGGCGCGCCTGGCGCACGGCCAGCTTCAGCGGCGCGGCCAGCAGCCAGGTCGGGTAAAGCCCATCGGATCGCGACGCCTGGGTGGCGCCGGCTCCCACCCGTCCGGACGGATTCACGACCCGAACCGGCGCACTGGACGCAGGCGTCCAGGCCTGCATGCGCTCGGGCCGATGGTCGGCACAGGCTTGCGCCTGCAGCACACACTGTGACCCCAGCCGCGCAGCCAGTCGCTCCAGAAATTGGTGCCAACTGTCGCCACCCAGCACTTCATCCGGCAACAAGCTGGCCGTGCTGCCGCTCAGGGCCTGGGTCTCCAGCGTGCGCAGCCGCAAATAGAGCACCGGGGCCGGCAAGGTGATGCGTGCCAGCTGCTCACCCAGCAGGCGCTGCAGATGGTTCATGTCCAGCGTGGGCTCGGCCGTGCGCAGCACCAGTTCACCCTCGCTGGCGGTATCGCGGCGCTTGTCCATCTGCCAGCCCAGACGCAATGCCAGCACGCCACGCTGGCGCGCGCGCAGCCACACCAGCAACTGGTTGAGCAGACGCCGCGCCGCAAACAACAGGGCCGGTGCTGCCTCGACCTGGGCCGCCAATTCCAGCGACGCATCAAACACCTCGGGCAGCACCAGCCAGGGGTAGAGCTCGGACTTCAAACCATAGGCACAGTCCAGCGCGTCGAGCAAAGGGGCGCCAAAGCGCCGCGCCACGCCGCCACGCGGCAAGGCGCGCAACTGCCCCCAGCGCGTGCAGCCGATGCGCGACAGCGTGGGCAGGTGAGGACGCGCGGCGGCCAGCGCGTACAAGGGCAAATCATCCGGCGCGGTGGCGCGTGACGGAGGCACCACGCCTCCGGCCACTGTTTGCCTGGGGCTGGTCGGCGGCTCACCGGTGACCAATTGAAGGCGTGCCAGCGCTATCAAAGACGTAGCGCCTCGGGCATACCGGATGTGCATCACCGGCATATCCGCTCCCAACATGGCGTGTAGCAAGGGTTGCCGGCCACCAAACAGGCGCTCGCTGCCCGACACCTCCAATACCAGTGCATCGTCCACCTGGGCCACTTTGGGCGTGAAGCGCAAGGCCCACCAGGCCAAGGCACTGAGTGCATCGACCAAGGTGGCGGCCTCCTCCAGTCTGGGGGCTGTCGACTCCACCGGCGCCTGGGTGGCTTCAGGCCAGGGCTGCAAGGCGATCCAGTGCATGGCCTTCCCCAAGCCGCTGATCGGTTGCAGACGGCACAAAATTACCGCGCAATGTTTGGTCTGTCCCGCAAAAACACCCCTGATCAGTTGGGGACAGAGCTTGCCCGCTACGCGGGCTGCGGTCTGTCCCGCAAAGTCTCAGTAATGCCCCCAGACGCCCGGGCCGGGCCGGCAAGCACACGGGCTGGTCGAGCGGCGGGCCGCGTCGCTTGAGGATGTGCACGCACAAGGCATCTGCCGGTTCGCCCGCCCCTGCGGCGGGCGCAGCCAGCAGCAGGCGCAGCACGGCGGGCGAGGCCTCGCCTTGCGCCTGTGCCGAACGCATCACAAACAAGAGCTTGCTGTGCTGGGCCGCTGCCATTTGCAGCCGCCGCAACTGGTCAGCCCGAGCCTGCGGCAACCAGGCCAGAACCGCCGCGACCGGCGCACAACGCAAGGCCTGCTCGCAGGCCCACATGCGCGCGGCCGGCTCGGCGCTGGTGATCCACAACAGGCTTTGCAAGTCCAGCCCCTGCGCCGCCAGCCCCGGACCAAAGGGCACATGGGGCGCACCCACCAGTACCACAGGACCAGCGGGCCGAAGCTTCAATGCCGGCAACAGCAAGCGCCATTCGTTCTGGCCACTTTGCGCCTGCAGGATTTCCACCATGGCGCCCACCGGCCAACCCCCACCTGGCAGTTGACTGTCCAGCAAGGCATGCCCGGTGGCCAGCACCAAGCCCGGCGGATGTGCCAGCTCGTCGGCACGCCAAACGGTGGCAGTGCCAAAGGCAGAAACTAGAGACGGCAGCGCGGACATGAAGAGCTGGCAAGGGTTAAACACAAATACTGTAATTAACAACAGTATATGCTTTTAGCCCAAGCAACTCAAATAAAAAGGCGCCCGACAGGCGCCTGGAAAACTACCGCCTCAGCGGCAACCGGACTCAGTGAAACTGAAACGCCAGGCTAAGGGCCCGCGCTTACCACTCGCCCGATTCGCGCACCCGCTGATCCAGGTCGCGATCGTCGAACACCTCGGCGTTCGAAGGTGCCTGAACCGGCGTGGGCTCACCCCAATGGATCAGGCGCTGGATGAAGGAACGCGACAATTCCGCGTCCGGCTGCGAAGGCCTTTCGGCAAATTTGAACTGTTGCATGGTGGTTCCTGATTGATGTTGGCGATCCGCATGCTGAAAGTCTATCCAGCATGGCTGTCTGCGCATGTGACAGAAATCACCTCGGCTTGGCAATGCGTGTAAAAAACCACAACAAAAGTCACACTCTCGCAAACCAAGTTTTCAAACGTAAGCAGGTACGCACAGGCAGGAACGCCAGTCAACGCTGCTAGACTGCCCCGGCTGACGATCTCAGGGGCGTCACACGAACACCATCACCCAAACATAAGGGGACACCAGCATGATCATCTGGGGCGCAATCTGGGGGGCCATTCTCGGTTTCTTCATGGGCCGACACGAGTCCGAAATGGGCGCCGTCCTGGGGGCCATTCTCGGGGCCCTGGCAGGACGCACGCTGCGCGGCGCAGTACGAACCGAAATGGAGTTGCAACGCGCCAAATGGGCCGCCACACCGGCGACGCCACCGGCTGCAACGCCTGCCACCACCGCCACCCCGGCCACCACGCCCACGCCACCGACAACCCCCGGCGCCGAAACCCTGCCCGGCGAGCCCTGGCCAGCGGTCACCCAAAGCGACACTCTCACCACCCCGCCGATGCCAGCAGCACTGCCCGCTGGTGCAGCCTTGGCCGCCACTGCCAGCATCGCCGCGCCCGCTGATGCGGTGGCCAGTCTGCCCAGAGCGGCCATGCAGCATCCGGTTGCCCAGGAGCCGGTCGAGTCGGCCGCCAAAGCCCGCGTGACCCAAGCCGCTGAACCCGATCTGGCCACCCGTGCCGTCACGGCGGCACGCAATTGGCTGTTTGGCGGCAACACCATCGTGCGCATGGGCGTGGTGGTGCTGTTCGTGGGCCTGGCCTTCCTGGCCAAGTACGCTATCGACAACGCCATCCTGCCACCCGAGTTGCGCCTGGCCAGCATCGGACTGGCTGGCATCGCCCTGTTTGTATTTGGCTTTCGGCTGCGAACCAAGAACCCGGACAAGCTGGCCTACGCGCTGACCTTGCAGGGCGCCGGCGTGGCCGTGCTGTACCTGACCGTGTTTGCCGCCTTCCGGCTCTACCAGTTTCTGCCGGCCGGCGCGGCCTTCGTGGTGCTGGGTCTGGTCTGCGTTTTCTCCACCGTCATTGCCCTGCTGCAAAACGCCATGCCGATGGCCTTCATCGGGTTTGCCGGCGCCTTTGCCGCGCCGCTGCTGGTGTCAACCGGTCAGGGCAACCACGTGGCTCTGTTCAGCTACTACCTGCTGCTGAACCTGGCAATTGTGGCAATCGCCTGGCTGCGCGCCTGGCGCCCCTTGAACCTGCTGGGCTTCTTCGCCACCTTCGGCGTGGCCACCCTGTGGGGCGTGCTCAAGTACCGGCCCGAGCAGTTCGCCAGCACCGAGCCGTTCCTGATCGCCTTCTTCCTGATCTACGTGCTGGCCAGTCTGCTGTACGCCACGCGCCATTCACTGGCGGCCAAGCAGGCGGTGGACGCAACGCTGATCTTTGGCACCCCATTGGTCGCCTTTGGCCTGCAGGCGGGTCTGGTGCGAGAGATCGAGTACGCCACCGCCTTCTCAGCGCTGGTCACGGGCGCCTTCTACCTGGGCCTGGGCGCCTGGGCGATGCGCCGGGCCAGGCAAGGCAACGATGTCGGGCGCTGGCTGGCCGAGTGTTTCGTGGCACTGGGCCTGGGCTTTGTCACGCTGGCCGTGCCGCTGGCGCTGGACGCACGCTGGACCTCGGCGGTCTGGGCCGCCGAGGGCGCAGCCGTCTACTGGATCGGCCAACGCCAGGGCCGCTGGCTGGCGCGGGCCATCGGCCTGGCCCTGCAAGGGTTTGCCGCCTTGTCCTACCTGAGCGCGCTGGACCAGGCGCAAGTCGCCAACTGGCCGCTGGCCAATCCGGCCTTCATCGGGGCGACCTTGTTGGCGTTCTCGGCGCTGGCGCTGGCGCACTGGTCGCGCAGCGCCGTGGCGCTGGCCGAAACGCCAGCGGCACGACAATTTGGCACGCTGGAGCAAAGCCTCTCGCCTGCCCTGTTCTGGATCGGCTTCCTGTGGTGGCAGTTCGCGCTCGGCCTGGAAATCGAGCGCGGCGTGCTGGGCGAACAGGGTGTCCTGGCGCCCGTCTTCGCACACGCGGTGCAGGCCCATTTGCACATGCTGGCCTGGCTGGGCAGCGCCTTCGTCGCCCACCGCCTGGCTCTGGCGCAGCGCGCGCGGCCCTGGTCCATCGCGGCCACCCCGGCCTGGTTCAATTTGCCGGTCATGCTGCTGGTCGCCTTGGAGGGCATGACCCAGCTCAGCCACGTGTTTCAGTCCTGGGGCTGGCTGGTGTGGCCAATCGCCCTGGTGTTGCACGGCGTGATGCTGCGCCGCCTCGACGCGGGCGCGCCCAGGGCATGGTGGTCGTGGACGCACAGTGGTGGTATCTGGCTGCTGGTCTTGTTGGGTGGCAATGTGCTGGTCTGGGCAGTGCAGCAAGCACAACTGCAGCGGACCGCCTGGGCCTCGGTGATCTTGCTGGTGTCGGCCATCGTGGTGTTGTTGGCGCTCTCGATGCGTACTTGGTTTGACCCCGCCAGCGCGCCGCGCCAGCGCTGGCCACTGAATCACTTTGCCGAGGCCTATCTGTGGCGCGCGGCGCTACCCGTGGCCCTGCTGGTGGCACTGGGTTGCCTGGCGGTGGCGATCCATTCCGACGGCAACGCCCGCCCGCTGCCCTATGTGCCCCTGCTCAACCCAACCGACCTGAGCGTGGCGCTGGGTCTGGCTGCCTGCGCGCTGTGGCTGATGCGGCTGCGCCAGAGCACGCTGGCCCTACCGGCGCTGGCGCGCCACCCACGCCTGCCGCTGGCGCTGGTGGCGATTGCCTTTGTCGCCATCAACACCGTGTGGCTGCGCGTGGCGCACCAGTTTGCCGGTGTACCCTGGAACGCCGAGCGCCTGTTCGAATCCTTCCTGGTGCAGGCCGGCTATTCGATCCTCTGGACGCTGATTGCGCTGGGTCTGATGATCGTGGCTTATCGGCGCCAGGCGCGCCCGGTGTGGATGGGCGGTGCCGTGCTGCTGGGGGTGACCGTGCTCAAGCTGTTCCTGATCGACCTGTCCAACCGGGGAGGTTCCGAGCGCATCGTGGTGTTCATTGCCGTGGGCGTGCTGATGCTGGTGGTGGGTTACTTCGCGCCCATGCCGCCAGCGGCCGCAACCAGCAAACCCCAGGAGGTGACCCCATGAAGACTCTGCCCCATTTGGCGGCTTGGCTGATGACCGGCACGCTGTCGGTCGGCGCGATGTCGGCCGACGCAATGGCCGCCGACACACCGACCCCGTCCGACTTCGCCTGGCGCGCCACGCTGACCGTGCCGGCCGGTGCCAGTGCCGCACGCATCACCCTACCAGCCGAGGCCATGCTGCGGCTGCAAAGCCGTGACGCGCGTGATGTGCGGGTCTTCAACGCCGATGGCGAGGCGGTCGCGCTCAGCATGGTGGCGCCCACCGGCTCCGCCAGTGTCCCAGCGGCCCAGACCAGCCGCTATCCGGCGCTGCCGCTGTTCAGCGCCACCGGTGGCAAGCGCCCTGACAGGAATTCGGTGCAGGTGCAGCTCGATCAGAACGGCCAGCGGGGTTCGGTGTGGGTGCGCTTCGGCAGCCGCACAGACTCCCCCGGCGCCGCCGATCCGGCTTCCACCCGGCTGCCGTCGGTGCTGTTTGACACGCGGGCCGACAAGCAAACCATCGACGCAATCATGCTGCAGGCCGACTTCCCCGCCAACACGCTGATTCACTTCTCGCTGGCCAGCAGCACCGACCTGGCGCACTGGACACCGGTTGCGCTGAAGGGTCCGCTGTTCCGCTTTGACGGTGCCGACGCGCCCAGCAACCAGACGCTGGCATTGCAGCAGCCGCTGCCGCTGGAGGGCCGCTACCTGCGCCTGAGTTGGGATGGTCAAACCCCGGTCCAGGTGCAGCACATGGTGGGCAACATCGCCGCCACCTGGACGCCGCCGTCACGTGTCCGTGCGCCACTGGCGCCCGGTGTGGCCGAGGGCAGCACCAGCCTGACCTGGCTGCTGGATTTCGCCGCGCCCCTGGCGGCCCTGCACCTGAGTACCTCACGCGACAACGCTCTGGTACCGGTACGGATTCTGGGTCGCAACGATGCCGCCCAGCCCTGGCGGCCGCTGGCGCAGACCGTGGTGTACCGGCTGGGCACGGTCGGTCAGCCAAGTACCAACCCGGCCGTGGCCTTGGGCGGCGCGTCGGTGCGCTGGCTGCGCGTGGAGGCCAGCCAGGGCATGGCTTTGCCGGTGGCGGACCTGCAGGCGGCGCTCGAGTTCGAGCCGGTGCAACTGGTGTTTCTGACCACCGGCAAGCCGCCGTTTGAACTGGTGGCCGGCCATGCCCGCAGCACGCCCAGTGCCATCAACTCGGCCGTGCTGGCCTCGGCGATGACGACCAAGCTGGAGGACTTGCCCAGCGCCAGCATCACCAGTGTCCGGCTGCAAACCGACAGCACGACTGACTCGACCCTCAAACGCTGGCTGCCCGCTGGCACCGAGCAACGCAGCGTGGCCTTGTGGGCGGTGCTGCTGATCGGTGTGCTGGTGTTGGGCGGCGTTGCCTACACCTTGCTGCGCCAGTTGTCGGCCCAACCAGCACCGGCGCCCGCCGAGCGCGGCGCTCATGCCGACAGCGCAAGCAGTGGCTCTGCGCCTAACTGACATGGGCTCGTGCCCACCCCACATCATGAAAGTACGCCGTCATGGCGAGCCTCCCGAATCCGGTCCGATACCGCAGATGAACCTTCAACCAGCATCGTCATCGCGAGGCCGCAGGCCGTGGCGATCCATGAATTTTGGAGTTCTGGATTGCTTCACTGCGTTCGCAATGACGATGCTCTTTCACGATTAGCGCCGCGGGCGTGCCTGTTTATCATCCGACCATGTCCGCAAGTTCATCGCTGCCTTCCTTGCCCGGCGCCTGGGGTCGTGCCTTGTGGCGACACGTCCGAAGCTGGTGGCACATGTTGCACTTTGGCGCCGTTGCGGTTGTGCTGATGTTGTCCCCGTCGAGCTACGACCGGGCGCGGCGCATCCGCACCGCCCACCACATCTATGCGACCACCTGGCAAGTGCTGCCGTGGTTCACGCTGCTGACGGCGCTGCTGAGTCTGGTGCTGATCCGCATCGTGATGGTGACCGCCGTGAGCTATGGCCTGTCTCAATACGCCCTGGAAATGGTGGTGCGCGTGCTGGTGCTGGAGTTGATCCCGCTTGCGGCGGCGCTGTTTGTCACCTTGCGGGCCGGGCTGGCTTTTAATGCCGGCGCGGTGGAGTCGGCTCGTGCCCTGGCCGCATCGCCGCCGTCACGCGGCGTCAGTCTGCAGCGCCTGCGCGAAGGCTTGCTGGCACAGGTGACGGGCAACGCGTTCTCGGTGCTGGCGCTGGCCGTGGTCAGCAGCATGGTTGCCCTGTTGCTGGCGTACGTACTGGTTTACGGTTTGTCACCCTGGGGATTGCCCGGCTACACGCGCACCGTAGGAAGGGTGTTCGAGCCGATGGTAGCGTTCGGCTTTGTGTTCAAGACCGTGCTGTTTGCACTGGCCGTGGCAGTGGTGCCGGCGGCGGCCAGCCTGGAGCCCAATCTTCAGGGCGCGTCGGCCTCAACCGTGCAGCCGGGTGCGGTTCGACTATTCTTGGTACTGCTGCTGATTGAGGCCGCATCGCTGACCCTGCGCTACTTTTGATTGCCCGCCATGGAATCCCCACCTGAACCCACCCCCAGCAGCCCCACCATTAAACCGATTGCCCACGTCGAGTTCAAGGCCATGTTGTTGTTGGCGCTGATGCTCACGCTGGTCTGTGGTTTTGTGCTGTACGTGATGGTGGCTCGCGGGGTGTTCGAAAGCACCCAGCGACTGGTGCTGATCTCTGACGACTCCGAAGGCATCATCGTCGGCATGGACCTGACCTTCGCCGGTTTTCCCGTCGGCCGGGTGCAACGCACCGAACTGGCCGAGGACGGCAAGGTCCGCATCCTGATCGATATCCCGAGCAAAGACGCGCGCTGGCTGCGCAGTTCCAGCGTGTTCACCATGGAGCGCGGCGTGGTCGGCGAGACCCGCCTTCGCGCCTTCAGCGGGATCCTGACCGATCCCCCCCTGCCACCCAACTCGGAGCGCACCGTGCTGCGCGGCGACGCCACCGCCGAGTTCCCGCAACTGGTGGCCACCGCGCGCGACTTGCTCACCAACCTGAGCAACATGACCGCCGCCGATTCCAGCATCAATGCCAGCCTGGGCAATCTGCGCACCACCACCGAGCGTCTGAACGGACGTTATGGCGTACTCGGTGGCTTGCTCGGCGGCGAAGACAATGCCAGGAAGCTCATCACCACACTGGACCGCACCAACGCCCTGCTGGCCAAGGCCGACGAACGCGTCTTTGGCAAGCAGGGGCTGATGGACGAAACGCAGACGGCGATCCGGCAACTCAATGCCATCCTGAACGACACGCGCGCCAGCCTGCAAAAGGTGGATGCGATCCTGGCCGAGGCCCAGGCAGTGAGCACCAATGCACGGGTGGCCACCACGGACCTGGGCGCGCTGCGCAAGGAGGTCGACACCAGCCTGCGCAAGGTTTCGCAATTGGTCGATGAGATCAACCGCAAGTGGCCGTTTGCGCGTGACACCGAGATCAAGCTGCCATGACGCACCACGCACTTCGATGGGCCGCAGCGCTGCTGCTGGCTACCCTGACCGCATGCGCCAGCGCGCCGCCACCACCGGACTGGCAGAGCAACGCACATGGCGCGCTCAAGGTCTTCACGTCAAGCTACCTGACTGGCAACACCGCCGCTGCCGAGGCTGAGTTTGCCCGCGCCCGGACCGAAATCGCCAGTACCGGCCGATTCGACTTGGTGGCGCGCGCCGAACTGCTGCGCTGCGCGGCGCGCCTGGCCAGCCTGGAGCTGGACGATTGCCCCGGCTTCCTGGCTCTGGCCGGCGATGCCGATGCGCGGGACCGGGCCTATGCCGACTACCTGCGCGGACGCTGGCAGGGCCTGGAACGCAGCCTGCTGCCGGTGCAGCATCAGGCCGTGCTGGCCTTGCCGCCCGCACAGGCCGAGGCGCCCGTACTTGCGGCCATGGACGACCCGCTGGCGCGACTCGTGGCCGGCGCCGCGCTGTTGCGGCAGAACCGGCTCAGCCCCAGTGGCATCGAGCTGGCGGTGCAGACCGCTTCCAGCCAGGGCTGGCGCCGCCCGCTGCTGGCCTGGCTGGGCGTGCAATTGCAGCGCAGCCAGCAAGCGGGCGACCAGGCGGGCGCAGCGCGGCTGCAGCGCCGCATCGACCTTGTGCTGGGCAAGGTTTCGAGTAATCCCTGATACTTCGCTCCCGTCGGCCACCCACCCGCCGAGCCACGCTCGCGGCAACCTTCTGGAGATTGAATGCCTACCGTCTACGATTTCGAAGCGCTCCAGATCAACGGCAAGTCCGTCCCCCTGTCCAAGTTCAAGGGCAAGGCGATGCTGATCGTCAACACCGCCAGTGCCTGCGGCTTCACGCCCCAATTTGGCGGGCTCGAAACGCTGCACAAGAACTATGGCAAACAGGGCCTGGTCGTTTTGGGTTTCCCCTGCAACCAGTTCGGCTCCCAGGACGCTGGCAGCAACGGCGAAATTGCAGAGTTTTGCCAACTTAACTATGGCGTCAGTTTTCCCATGATGGCCAAGATCGACGTCAACGGCGCCAACGCCCACCCGCTGTACCACTGGCTGTCGGCCGAAGCACCCGGCCTGCTGGGCAGCAAAAGCATCAAGTGGAACTTCACCAAGTTCCTGGTTGGCAAGGACGGCCACGTGCTCAAGCGCTACGCGCCTACCGACGAGCCGGCCAGCCTGAGCCAGGACATTGAAGCCGCCCTGGCCGCCTGAGCCCACGTTGCGGTAGTCGGCGCACGCCCGGCGCAGCAATCTGGGGCCCTGTCCATGCCGAAGCGGTGTTGCGCGCGGTAACATGCGCAATTATTTGCAATCGCTGGTGGATATCTCCCAATGCAATGCCCACAATGCGCAGCCACGGTCACCGACCCAGCGGGGACGTGTTCGGCGTGTGGACACGTGCCATCATTGGCCGACGCGTCAGGGCAGCCGCCACGCATTGAGCCGGAGTTTGTCGACGTGGCCGATGCCAGCGCGCCATCACCGGTGGTGCAGGAGTTGTACAAGGCCACTGTCGGCGAGAAGAGCCAGGACTACTACCTGCGCCAGTTCGCGCGCTTTGACCAGGCTGGCAAAACCAGCGCCACGTGGCATTGGCCAGCCAGTCTGTCGACCCTGAACTGGCTCGCCTGGCGCGGCATGTGGAGTGCCGCCCTGGGGTTCGCCGCAATCTGCCTGGGTCTGGGTCTGCTGGTCTTTGGCATTGGTCGCCTGGCGTTCGATTTTTCCGCCACCACCGAACTGATCCTGCTGGCGCTGTGCCTGGTGCTGGTGTTCTTTATGCCCGGCCTGTTTGCCAACGCCGCTTACTACCGGTTCTCCAAGAAACGCATCGAGGCGGCGCTGGCCGCCTCCGCCACGATTGACGAGGCCTGCGCTTCGCTGGCCTCCCAAGCCAGTTCCAACCGGCGCTGGTTTGTGCTGGCAGCCACCAACACCAGCCTGGTGGTCGGGATCGGGCTGTTCGCCTGGCTGCTGACCTCCAGCGCCGGCTTCGAGGCCGGCGCACCCACTGCGCCGAGCCAACCAGTTTTAGCCTCCGCCGTTGAGGCGTCTGCCGTGCGCGCACCGCGGACCGAAACAGCCGAGGCTGCACCGGCACCGGCACCGGCACCGGCAGCAACAGCCATGCTGGTCGCAGATAGTGTGCCGGTCGTAGCAAACGTCGCCCCACCGAGCGCCCCCACTTCGACCCGCATGGTGTCAGGCGGGGCACTAGCACTATCAAAGCCGATCGCAGCAACACCGGAACCAAGCAGACCAGTCGGTCGCGAGGCGGTCGACGCCAAGTCGGGCGCGGCGCCAGCCGCCAAGACAGGCAAGGCCGCCGGCACCGCTTCGGCGCCCACCGCTTCGGCCCCCGCCGTCCCCGGCAGCGCACCTGCGCCGTCAGAGTTTCGATTTGCCCTGCAGGTCGGTGCCTTTGCCAACGAAGAGAATGCGCGCAAGGCGCAGGCCAAGCTGCAGGCGGCCGGATTCAAAGCCTACCTGGAGGAATTACAGACCAGCCAAGGCAAACGAATTCGGGTGCGGGTCGGGCCGTTTGCGACCCGCGACGAGGCCGAAAAGGCCGCGCCTCAGATCAAGGAACTGGGCCTGCCTGCCTTGCTGGTCAAGGTCTAGGACCAGCCCGCAGGCCTCAGTCCAGGCTGGCCTCGGCCTGCAGAATGCGGCCACTGCGGTCATCGAGTTCGCACTGGTAGTTGACGGCGCTGGCGCGCATGCCGGGGCCTCGCTCCATGCTGCCCTTGCCAAGCAGCAAGACGCGCCCATTGGCCGCAGGTTTGAGCTGGCGTGAACCCGAGTTGAACGCCAGGTTGCTGCCCTTGGGATGCCGGTCTCGCAACAGGGTCGCCACCGCCAGCTCGCAATCCTCGGGTGACAGTTTGGACAGATCTGGCTGCCAGGCCGCGCTGGACGCTGGCGCTTGGCCCAGCTCGTTGAACAGGGCGCCGCTGGTCTTGCCGGTCTTGAGGTTGAACGCACAACTGTAGGTGAACGCCACGGTGCCACCGGCGGCACGCCGATACCGCCCCTCGCCCTTGACCCCCACCTCATCGTTTTGAGTGGGGACCAGCACACGCCTGGCGGCGATGAATTCAATTTGCTGCGCATCGCGCGCTCGCATCTGGTGAACGGTGTCGGTCACCTCCGTCTCGCAGGCTGTGACCGCCGCCTTGGTGGCGTCGGTCTGCGCCGCGACGTTCAGGCAGGCTCCCCACCACAGCAACGCAGTCATCGCGACTGCACCCAAGCGAGCATCCATATAGTTCCTATCAAGGTGCAAGCGGCTCAGAACACGGTACTTCGCCACCAGGTTGTCATGCCAAGAATGCCCCGCGCATCGGCGCGATCCACCACCGAAACATCCAGTTGCCGTAACTCGCCAAGGATATCGCTGTACGCCCGGAACCGTTTGACATCGTCAGCCAGTGGCCCCTCGGCTGCAATCAATAAGCCCTGAGGCTGTTGGCTCAATGCCGTCAAGCTCCGACAACGGCCGTATCTTCACTCTCTAACCCATTTTGAGGCAATTCTGCGCACATGTCTAAAAGCAAAGCCAAGATAAAGCGCCATGTTGTGGTGAGTGGGTGCCTATCAGCCCCAGGATCGGGTGAGCAGTTCGTCCAGCGCGTCGGCAATGGTTTGGCCTTGATCCGACAAGGACGCGACCAGCACACCAAGCTGATCCAGTGCAACAGAAACCATATCCAGCGGATGGAGCACTACAGGTATCCCCTCCACTTCAAACACGGGGTTCATGCGGGATCCCGCTGTGCCGGTTTTCCCTGGCAATGCACTGCGGAGCACCAGCGGCACCACCATTCGCCGACGGTAGCGGTCAAACAACGAGGACTGAACCACCACCACGAATGGGATGGACTCCTTCAGCGGCCCCTTGTTGCGATGTACATCGAACTGCGCCATTACAAGGTGCAGTGCTCGTCTGCAAATGAGCCCACGGCGGCGTGCACGGCGTTCCAGTCCATGGATATGGAATCCGCCTGCTCCTGACGGGCGAGGCGGGTTTGCTGCTGCTGGGCAACGTAGGCTGCCAACAGGGCCTCCATGGTGGCGGAGAGGTTGCTGGTGTAGGTCTTGGCCTGCGCGACCAGGCCTTCGTTCAAGGTCAGGTTGACGGCGCGTTTGCGCGTGGTGGCGCCAGTGGCGGTGGATGCTGCGGGCATGGTTAACTCTTGGTTTTGACAGAGATGCGCATATTATGCGCATTGTTTAAGCCCATCAGTTCCCTGCACCAGGCAAAGTCACTACGATTTCCAGCCCTGGCTGCGCGTTCTTCACGATAAAACTGCCACCGTGTGCTAGCACCACCAGCTTGCACAAATACAAGCCCAAACCCACGCCACCAGTGGCGCGCTCACGCGACGCGTCGGGCCGGTAAAAGGGTTCAGCCAGATGCGCCAAGGCGGCGTCATCGACACCCGGACCGTGGTCCCGCACGCGGATACGCACACCCGATGAGCCACCCGCTGTTTTGGCAACACACGGCTGCACGCTGATCTCTGGCGACTGCGCCGCCCCGACGCTGTGACGCAAGGCGTTGTCCAGCAGGTTGCGCAACAGCAAGCGCATGCGGGCGCGGTCCAGTTGCAGCAGTGGCAAGTTGGCGGCGATGTCCTGCTGCACTGGCGGCGCGCCGTCCAGTGCGGCGACTACCTCGGCCACCAGCACGGCCAGGTCGGTAGGTTCGCGCTGCAAGGCCACGTGGGGACTGGCCAAGCGTTCGCTTTCCAACAGATCCGTCACCAGGTCACGCATCAGCGCCAGGTCGCGCAGCAAGGCGTCGCGATTGGCTTGCAGCTCGGGGTTGTCGGGCAACAGCTCGGTGTTCAGGCGTGCGCGTGTCAGCGGGCTGCGCAACTCATGGCTGATCGCCAGCAACAGCGTGCGCTTGGCATCGAGCATGTTTTGCAGGTCCGAGCCCATGGTGTTGATGGTGGCAGCCAGCACCCCCAGCTCGTCCGGCCGTTGCGGATGGCGCACCGGGATCGGTTGCGAGAAATCGCCACGGCCAAAGCGTTGTGCCCCGTCGCGAATCTGGTCCAGCGGACGCAGCATGCGGCGCACGCGGGCGTAGGCCAGTGCCGTCAGGGCCAGCAGCACGCCCAGGGTGATCCAGCCAACCAGGCGTGGCCGGTTGTGCCAGATTTGCGTGTTCAAACCAAACTGGATGCGATGGCCGTCCAGCGTGGTGCGTTCCAGAATACGCGGCTCATGGCGGCGCCAGTCGTCCTCGGTCCACCCCTCCCGCCAGCGCGAATCGGTCTCTGCCGTGGCGGGGTGACTGCGCCAGTTGACGTCCGGCCCGCTGATGCGCACGGTAACCGGCAGGCGCTGCACCAGCGCCTGCGCACGCTCGATGCTGGGCGGGATGCCAATTTCTCCGGCAAGGTGGTCCACGTAGTCCATCAGCAGGGGACGCGCCGCATCGCGCCAACCCACCGACAAGGCCCGTTGCATGCCAAACAGGAAGGCGCCTGCCATGGCCATGGCAAGCAGCACAAACATCACCACCAGGCGCACACGCAGCGAGTGCCCCAGGGCGTGGCGCGCGCGGCGGTGCCATGGAGCGCGACCGGTCGGTGCAGCGGGGGCTGTCATGGCTGGACTCGCCCGCCGCCAGCGGTTGGCGCCCGACCCAGCGCCAGCGCGTAGCCGGCATTGCGCAGGGTCTTGATGGCGTCCAGCGGTTCAAGCTTCTTGCGCAAGCGGCTCACCACGATGTCCACCGCGCGGGTGTACAGCTCGGCCTCGTGGCCGCGCAAGTGGTTCAGGATGTCGTCGCGGGTGAACACCTTGCCGGCGTCACGCGCCAGCAGGTGCAGCAAATCGAACTCGGTGCTGGTGAGCTCCAGGCTCTGCCCCTGACGCAACACCGTGCGGGTGGTCGGGTCGATCGACAAGCCATCAAACTCCAGACAGCTCGCTGCTGGCGCGCTGGTGGTGCGCCGGCGCAGCACGGTCTGCACCCGCGCCACCAGTTCGCGTGGCTCAAAGGGCTTGGGCACGTAGTCATCGGCACCCAACTCCAACCCAACCACGCGGTCCATCACGTCGCCACGTGCCGTCAGCATGATGATCGGGATATCACTCTCTTTGCGGATGGTGCGGCACAACTCGAAGCCGTCCATCTCAGGCAGCATCACATCCAGAATGGCTGCGTCGAAACCGCCCTGCCGAGGCGCCGCGCGCAACAGCGCCAGACCCTCGCTGGGGCGCAGCGCGCAGGTCAGGCTCATGTCAAAGCGCGCAAAGTAGGCCGCCAGGGGCGGCCCCAGTTGCGCGTCGTCGTCGATCAGCAGGATGCGGGGCATGCGTGATTGTCCCATCGCGCCACATGGGCGCGGTGGCGCAGGATGAACTGGCGTACGCGCTGCTGCTGGTCACCGGCCAGACGGTCAAAACGGTCGGCACTGTCCATCACCGACTGGAGCACGCCAGGCTGCAATGGCGAGCGGCCCTGCAACAAACCATGTGCGTGTTCGCGATCGAACCGTGGCCCCCATACCAGAGCCAGCAACTCGGCGTGGGGGTCTGGAAGCTCAGCCAGCAAGGAGGGACCGTAGACGCGCACCGGTTGGGCCCAGTCGTGCAGCGCCAAGGCCTGGGTGGCGGCCATCGCCCATCACCCGCGGTGCATCCAGCGACCGCGACGCTGCATGAAGTCGCGCACCTTCTGTTGCTGGGTCGGGTTCAGACTGTCGTAGAAGTCGGCCAGGGCGGCAATCACCTCCGGGCTCTTGCCTTGGATGGCGGCGGTCTTCTCGGTCACCAGGGCCTGCGCGCGAGCCTTGTCGAACTTGTCGCCGGCCACCAAGGCTTGCACCTCGGCGCGTGGGTCCTTGTTTTGACCGACCAGCGCCGCACGCTGCTCATGCAGCTTGTCAGCCAGCGCGGTCAGGCGTTTCTTCTGGTCTACATTGAGTTCGAGTTTGCTGCTGACGCGGTCCACCATCTTGCCGCGGAACTGGGCCGACTCTTCGGCGCTCATGTTGGCACTCCAACTGTGCTGCCGATGACCGCAGGCGGACAGGCCGCCAACAAGAATGGAGGCGCCAAACAGGCCAATCAGGGTTCGTTTGATCCAGGTTTTCATGACAGGGTTTCCTTTCGGGTTGAACATGGCTGTCATGGTGCCCGCCACGGCGCGTGGCGTCTTCTCTGGGCGGTATCGCTTTGTTTCGTTTTATTTCAGACCCGCGCCAACACCGGCCCCAGCGCCACGCCGGTCGGCGTGCCCAACCGGACCACGTCTTCCGGTGTTGCCGCACCCACCACACGCCCGCCGGCCGCGCCGCCGTCCGGCCCCAGGTCGATGATCCAGTCGGCCTCGGCAATCACGTCCAGGTCATGTTCGATCACCACCACGCTATGGCCCCCGTCGACCAGGCGGTGCAACACCGCGATGAGCCGTTGCACGTCTGCCATGTGCAAACCGACCGTCGGCTCGTCCAACACGTACAAGGTGTGCGGCGCCTTCTGGCCACGCCGGGTGATGTCGTCGCGCACCTTGCTGAGCTCGGTCACCAGCTTGATGCGCTGGGCCTCGCCGCCGCTGAGCGTGGGCGAGGGTTGCCCCAGGGTCAGATAACCCAGGCCCACGTCTTTGAGTAATTGCAGCGGGTGGCTGATGGCGGGCATGGCGGCGAAGAAGTCCACCGCCTCGTCCACTTCCATTTGCAACACGTCGCCAATGTTCTTGCCGCGCCAGCTCACCGCCTGCGTCTCGGGGTTGAAGCGCGCGCCCTTGCAGGTTTCACACAGCACTTTCACGTCCGGCAGAAAGCTCATGGCAATGGTGCGGATGCCCTGCCCTTCACAACTAGGGCAACGGCCGTCACCGGTGTTGAAACTGAAACGGTTGGCGGCGTAACCCCGCGCCTTGGCCTCCAGCGTGTCGGCAAACAGTTTACGGATGATGTCCCAGAAGCCGATGTAGGTAGCCGGGCAACTGCGCGGCGTCTTGCCAATGGGGGTTTGGTCCACTTCCAGCACGCGGTCGATCACCTCAAAACCGGTGACCTGCTCGCAGCCGCTCCAGGTGATAGTCTCGCCCGCAGCCAACGCGTCACGACCGGCTTTGGTGCTGCGTTGTTGCACCGCCACCTGAACGTTGGCCAGCAACACATCACGCGCCAGTGTCGACTTGCCCGAACCGGACACGCCCGTGACGGCCACCAGTCGCTTGAGCGGCACCTGCGCCGTGACGTTTTGCAGGTTGTGCAGATTGGCACCATGGATGCCGAGCCAAAGTTGTGCGTCATGCTCCTTGCCGGTGGACGCCGGTGGCCACGTTACGCCTCGCCGCGCTTGCACCGGGTGTTTCATGGCGTGTAACAGGTAACGCCCGGTCTGCGAGTCCGGCGCGTTTTGCAAGTCCGCCACCGAGCCCTGCGCCACCAACTGGCCACCCCGTTTGCCCGCGCTGGGACCGATGTCAATCAAGTGCTCGGCGCGGCGGATGGTGTCCTCATCGTGCTCCACCACCACCAGCGTGTTGCCCTTGTCGCTCAAGGACTGCAGTGCGCTGAGCAGAATCTGGTTGTCGCGCGCGTGCAGGCCAATAGTCGGCTCGTCCAGCACATAACAAACCCCCTGCAGGTTGCTGCCCAGTTGCGCCGCCAGGCGAATACGTTGCGCCTCGCCACCGCTGAGGGTGGGCGCGCCCCGGTCCAGCGTGAGGTAGCCCAGGCCCACCTCCTCCAGAAACTCCAGCCGGCTCTTGATCTCGGGCACCAGGTCGCGCGCAATCTCGGTCTCGCGCTGCGTCATGCCACCCGCCACTTGCAGGGTGTCGACCCATTTGCGCACGTCGCCGACGCTCAGGCGAGCGATCTCGGTGATGCCAACGCCCAGCCGCCCCGTGGCCGCGTCCGCGCCAAACTTGACTGCACGCGCCGTCGGGTTGAGGCGGGTGCCCTGGCAGCTTGGGCAGGCCACGTCAGCCAAGTCTTCCACCTCCGGCTCGGCGAAGGTTTGTTCGCGGCCCTTGTCGTCATCGTCGCGCACCGAGTCGTCAAACACCTTGCGCTGGTCCTTGTTCAAACGCACGCCGGTGCCCACGCAGTCCGGGCACCAACCGTGTTTGCTGTTGTAGGAGAACAGACGCGGGTCCAACTCCGCATAACTGGTGCTGCACACCGGGCAGGCGCGTTTGGTGGAAAAGGCCTCCACCACACCGATGCCGGCTGTGGGCACACCCGCCTGCATGGCGGCACGCAGGCCGTCCAGCGCACTCAAAACATGCACCACCCCTTTGCCATGGGTGAGCGCGGTGGCCAGCGCCTGGCGCAACTCGGTCTCGCGCTGCGGTGACACCTCCAGGCTGAGCACCGGCAACTCGATGGTGTGCTCCTTGAAACGATCGATGCGCGGGAAACCGGTGGTCGGCAGAAAGTTGCCGTCCACCCGCAAATGGGTGAAGCCACGCGGGCGGGCCCAGTCGGCGAGTTCGGTGTAGACCCCCTTGCGGTTCATCACCAGCGGCGCCAGCAGGCCAATGTGTTGTCCCCGGAAACGGCGCAACAACTGCGCCGCGATGCTGTCCGCCGTTTGCGGCGCCACCGGTGTGCCGTCATGGACGCAATGCTGCAGCCCCAGCTTGACGTAGAGCAGCCGCAGGAAGTGCCAGACCTCGGTGGTGGTGCCCACGGTCGACTTGCGCCCGCCGCGCGACAGACGTTGCTCGATGGCGACCGTGGGGGCAATGCCATAGACCGCGTCAACATCCGGCCGGCCGGCCGGCTGCACGATGGAGCGCGCGTAGGCGTTGAGTGATTCCAGGTAACGGCGCTGGCCTTCGTTGAACAGGATGTCGAACGCCAGCGTCGACTTGCCGGAGCCCGACACCCCGGTGATGACATTGAACTTGCCGCGCGGGATGTTGACGCTCAGGCTCTTGAGGTTGTGCTCGCGGGCGTTGATGATTTGGATTTCGTTGCGGTCATTGGGCCCGAGAGCATCGCGTGGCGATCCAAGTCGTGGGGCGCCAGCATGGATCGCCGCGTCGCTGCGCTCCTCGCGATGACGACCTTTCGCCTCGACGGTCGGAGCCCCTTCCACTTCGTCATCGCGAGCGTAGCGCGGCGATCCCAGGCGTGGGGCGCCAGCATGGATCGCCGCGTCGCTGCGCTCCTCGCGATGACGACCTTTCGCCTCGACGGTCGGGGCCCCTGCCACTTCGTCATCGCGAGCGTAGCGTGGCGATCCATGCTGGCGCGCCAAGGTGGATGGCCGCGTCGCTGGCGCGCCTCGCAATGACGGGTAGGCTTCGGCATCTCGTTCCCTAACCGCATGGTTACCCAGCCCCAGCGTGCTGTCGTACTCCCGCAGGGCCAGCGCGGTGTGCGAGCTGGCGTGCAGGCGCACCTCTTCTGGTGTGCCCTGGGCCACCAGCAGGCCGCCGGCCTCGCCGCCTTCCGGACCCAGGTCGATCAGCCAGTCACTTGAGCGAATCACGTCCAGGTTGTGCTCGATCACGATGATGGAATGCCCCGCATCGAGCAGGCGGCGCATGGCGCGCATCAGTTTGGCGATGTCGTCAAAGTGCAGCCCGGTGGTCGGCTCGTCAAACATGAACAGCGTGCCGCGCCGCGCCATGGGCTGGCCACTGGCGGTCGCGGTCTTGGCCGCGCCGGCCAGGAAGCCCGCCAGCTTGAGCCGCTGCGCCTCACCGCCCGACAGGGTGGGCACCGGTTGCCCCAGCTTGACGTACTCCAGGCCCACGTCCACGATCGGCTGCAGGGTGCGCAACACCTCGCGGTCCTGGGCGAACAGGCTCACCGCCTCGCTCACCGTCAGGTCCAACACCGCCGACACGTTGAGGTGCCGCCCGCCGCGCTCCACGGCCACTTCCAGAATTTCAGGCCGGTAGCGCTGGCCATTGCAATCCGGGCAACGCAGGTAAACATCGCTCAGGAACTGCATCTCCACATGCTCGAAACCCGAGCCGCCACAGGTGGCGCAGCGCCCGTCACCGGTGTTGGTGCTGAATTTGCTGGCGGTGTAGCTGCGTTCGCGCGACAGCGGCGCATTGGCAAAGATCTCGCGCAAGGCATCCCAGGCGCCCACATAACTGACTGGGTTGGAGCGTGCCGTCTTGCCAATTGGCGACTGGTCGACAAACACTACTTCGCTGATCCAGTCGGCCCCCAGCAAGGCGTCGTGTTGACCCGGCGCGTCGGTGGACTTGCCGAAGTGGCGCAACAGGGCCGGCGCCAGCACATCCTGGATCAGCGTCGATTTGCCCGAGCCACTGACACCGGTGACACACACCAGGCGCTGCAAGGGGAACTCGACCGTCAGATTCTTCAAGTTGTGCTCACGCGCGCCCTGCAAAATCAGCCGTGGTGTGTTGGCCGCCACCAGCCGCTTGAAGCCCATGCCCACGTGTTTGCGCCCGCCCAGGTAGGCGCCGGTCAGCGTGTCGGCGTGGCGCAGTTCGTCGGTCGTGCCATCAAACACGATCTGGCCCCCGCGTTCGCCGGGGCCGGGCCCCATGTCGATCACACGGTCGGCCGCCATCATCACCGCCGGGTCGTGCTCCACCACCACCAGCGTGTTGCCGGCATCGCGCAGGCGCTGCATCGCCAGGGTGATGCGGTGCATGTCGCGCGGGTGCAGGCCGATGCTGGGCTCGTCCAGCACAAACAGGGTGTTGACCAGCGAGGTGCCCAGCGCCGTGGTGAGGTTGATGCGCTGCACCTCGCCGCCCGACAGGGTGCGGCTCTGCCGGTCCAGCGTCAGGTAGCCAATGCCCACGTCGCACAGGTACTTGAGCCGGGTGTTGATTTCCTCGAACAGCAGCTTGAGCGCCTTGTACTGGGCCTCATCGGCATGGCCCGGCAACCGTCGGCACGGCGCCCGAATCGGGGTCTGACCCCAATTGATCAAAGAAGCGCCGCAGCCGCTCGATCGGCAGCAGCATGAGGTCATGCAAACACAGCCCCGGCAGCGCTTCGAGCTGGGCCCGCGTCCAGCTCACCCCAGCGGGTAGAAAGCGCTTGCCCGGCTCCAGCACGGCGTCGGCTGCCGCGTGGTTACCGATGCGCCACAACAGACTCTCGGTTTTCAGGCGTGCGCCATTGCAGCTGGGGCAAGTGGTGTAGCTGCGGTACTTGGACAGCAGCACCCGGATGTGCATCTTGTAGGCCTTGGTCTCCAGGTACTCGAAGAAACGCTTGATGCCAAACCAGTGCTGGTTCCACTTGCCGTTCCAGTTGGGCGAGCCGTTGACCACCCAATGGTGCTGCTCGGGCGTGAGCTTGTACCAGGGCGTGTCGCGCGGAATACCCGCCGCCTCGGCGTGGCGCATCAAGTCGTCCTGGCACTCCTGCCAGGCCGGCGTCTGCATCGGCTTGACCGCCCCCGCCCGCAGGGTGAGCTTGTCGTTGGGAATCACCAGCCCGTAGTCGACCCCAATGACGCGACCAAAACCGCGACAGGCTTCGCAGGCCCCAACCGCCGAGTTGAACGAGAACATCGAGGCAATCGGGTCGCTGTAGCGCAGGTCGCTCTCAGGGCAATGCAGGCCGGTGGAGAACTGCCAGATCAAGGGCGCGGCCTCCGGGTCTTCCGGCAACACATAGACCGCCATCCGACCGCTACCGTGTTTGAGGGCAACCTCAATCGCCTCCACCACCCGTGACGACTCGACGCCGGCCAGTCGGAAACGATCCGCCACGACATCCAGCAGTTTGACCGTCGCCAGGCTGGTGCTTTTGCCCGAAACCACCGTGGCGGTGGACTCGCGCTCGGCCTGCACCTTGGTAAAGCCGCTGGCCGATAGCCACTGCGTCACCTCCTCGGCGCTGGTCGTGGCCGGCAACTGCACCGGGAACGTCACAACAAGACGAGCCCCCACGCCAGCCAGGTCATGTACTGCGCTACGCGCCACCAGTTCGGCATAGATCGACTGTGGCGAATCGTGCCGCACCGCTTGGGCGGTGGCGCGGTCATACAGGGCACCAGCACGGGCAAACAACAACTTCAAGTGGTCATTCAGTTCGGTCATGGTGCCCACGGTGGAGCGCGAGGAGCGCACCGGGTTGGTCTGGTCAATGGCAATCGCCGCCGGCACGCCTTCCACCTTGTCCACGGCGGGTTTGTCCATGCGGTCCAGAAACTGGCGCGCGTAGGCCGAAAAGGTCTCCACGTAGCGGCGCTGACCTTCGGCAAACAGCGTGTCGAACACCAGGCTGGACTTGCCCGAGCCACTGGGGCCGGTGACCACCGTCAGCTCGCCGGTGCGAATGTCGAGGTCCAGGTTCTTGAGGTTGTGCTGGCGCGCGCCGCGGATGCGGATGATTCCCTGGGGCATGGATTGACTTCCCTGTTGTAGAGGCAGAACATTCTAGGCAGTTCAGGGCGGTTCGTGCTTTTCAGGGTTATGCGGGCCGGACTGACGTGAAGTAGCGCCATGGCACCGAGCGCATCGGCTGCAAGAACTTGAGACACGTAGTTTCCCCAATGGAATGCCCGAGACACCAACCTAGACTGACAGCACACCTCCAACATCCACCAATCAGTCAAGGGCAGCGCCAACGGTCTGTCCCGCAAAATTTCAGGAGTCCAGCATGAAACCGACCCGCTTGCTTGCCACCGCCACCGCCTTGCTTCTTTGGGCTGCGTCGGCACCAGCCCAGATCCTGATTGGTCAAACGGTGGGGGTGACGGGAGCCGTTGCCGCCACGGTGAAGGAGTCCATGACCGGCGCCGCGCTTTATATTGACGCCGTCAACGCCAAAGGGGGCATAGCGGGCGAAAAAATCGAGATCGTGACGCTGGACGACAAGTTCGACACCAAATTGGCCGCCGCCAATGCCCGCACACTGGTTGAGGAACGCAAGGTCCTGGCCCTGTTCATGAGCCGCGGCACGCCGCACACCGAGGGCATCATCCCGATCCTGGACCAGCATGGTGTGCCCCTGATTGGACCTTCCACCGGGGCCATGACCTTGCACAAGCCGCTGCGCAAACACGTCTTCAACGTGCGCGCCACTTACCAGCGCGAGGCCGAGAGGGCCATTGCCCACCTGACCTCCCAAGGCATCACACGCATCGCCGTCATTCACGTGGACGACAGTTTTGGTGCCGATGGTCTGGTCGGCGCACAAAAGGGCCTGGATACCGCCAAGCTCAAACCGGTCGCGGTGGCCAAGTTCGATCGCACCAAGCCGGACTTTTCGGCCATCGTGCCGCTTATGGTCAAGACCGAGGCGCAGGCCATCGTCATCATTGGCTCGGGCACTGCAGTCGTGGACGGTATCAAGGCGGTCAAAGCGGCCAGCGGCGGAACCCAGTTCGTCACGCTGTCCAACAATGCCTCAGGCGGCTTCATCAAGCTCCTGGGCGACCAGGCGCGCGGCGTGATTGTCAGCCAGGTGCTGCCCCAGACGTTTACCTACCCCTTGGTCAAGGAGGCCACCCAGTTGGCCAAGGCGCGCGACATCACCAACCTCAGCCCGGCCATGCTGGAGGGCTTTGCCACGGCCAAGGTGCTGGTGGAAGCGCTGCGGCGCAGCGGCTCCAAGCCCACGCGCGAGCGCCTTCAGGCAGCCCTGGAAAGCCTGGACAAATTTGACTTGGGTGGACTGGAAGTCAGCTTCAGCCCGACCGACCACACCGGCCTGGACTTCGCCGACCTGTCCATCATCTCGGCCGACGGAAAGTTCCGGCGCTGACGGCTGGCCCCGGGCTCGCCCGTGGCGCGCTCAGCTCGCCGACAGCGTCGATGTTGGCGACTCGACCGCCTCGGGATTTAGCACTTGCTCCAGCGCCCGGCAAGCCGCTACGCCAGCGGCATCCTGAATTTTTGGCAACAGGGCGCGCAACTGCTCGAAGCCCTCGGCTCGTTCAACCGCGAGGTTTAGCCAAATTCCGCGCAGACCCAAAGTCGCCGTCAAGGCGGTTGCCAGCGGTTTGGCGGCGCGGTAGCGCTCCTGCTGCGACAACACCAGGCTTTGCAGCGGCATCGGCTCGGTCGCGGCCATCGCCACCGTGGACGAAAAGAAATCAGCCGCGGGGGGCACCGCCTGCGGCAAGGTCAGAAAGCCCTGTTCAACCATGTGCACCACATCGGCCACGCTGGTACCCAAGCCGGCGGTGGCCGCCAGCACCGCGTCAGGCGAGCGCGCACCGTCAAACAGGATGAACATCGAGCGCTGCCGCCCCGACAACAGCGGGGTGCGCTCTTTGAACGCCTTTTGCCCCACCTCGGTCTTGATGTAGTTCATAGACCTATTCTATTTTGCGAAGCTCAGTGGCATGGCCCGGAATTACCCGCAGCGTTGCCGACCAAGCCTGCGCTACTTGCTGGCGCTGGCTGGCGCCGCTGCCGGTGCGGCCACTTCCGCAGCCGACTGCTACCGCTGCGGCGGGCGCATGGGTGGCTTCGGCACCGTGCTTCTCGCCGCCCATATCGATATCACCACCCTTGCTCAAAATGAACAAGGCCAAGGCGGCAAACACCGCAAAACCAACTGCAATCTTCCACATCACGATTCTCCTAAGAAAGTAGGCCCTCGCATGGAGGGCCTGTTGCGGGCAACCAGCCGAGTCTGGCCGGTTGCAGGGTTCATTTGACGATCAATCGTTGGCGTAGATGTCAACGTCCTTGGTTTCCTTGACGAACAGCATGCCGATGACAAAGGTCATGCCGGCGATGATGATCGGGTACCACAGGCCGTTGTACATGTTGCCGGTCTGCGCCACGATGGCAAACGCGGTGGCCGGCAGCAGGCCGCCGAACCAGCCGTTGCCGATGTGGTACGGCAGGCTCATCGAGGTGTAGCGAATGCGGGTCGGGAACATCTCCACCAGCATGGCGGCAATCGGGCCGTAGACCATGGTCACCAGAATCACCAGGTAAGTCAGGATGGCAATGACCTTCACCTTGTCAAACTTCGCCATGTCGGCCTTGGCGGGGTAACCTGCGGCCTTGAGGGCGGTGGCGACATCCTTCTTGAATGCGTCGCCCTTGGCCTTGGCATCGGCGGCCGACAGACCCTTGGACGAGTAGCTGGTGATGGCGGTCTCGCCGATCTTGATGACGGCAGGCGCACCGGCCGCACCAGCCGCGTTCTCGTAGCTCACTGAAGAGCCGGCCAGCACTTGCTTGGCAATGTCGCAGGAGCTGGTGAACTTGACCGTACCAGTCGGGTTGAACTGGAACGAACACTCGCTGTCGTCCGACGTTACCACCACCTTGTTGGCGGCTTGAGCGGCGGCCAGATCAGGGTTGGCGGCTTTGGTCAGCGCCGTGAACACCGGGAAGTAGGTCAGCACGGCCAACAGGCAGCCCGCCATGATGATGGGCTTGCGGCCGATCTTGTCGGACCAGGCGCCAAACACGATGAAGAACGGTGTGCCGATGATCAGCGATATCGCGACCATGATGTTGGCGGTCGCACCATCCACCTTGAGTGCCTGGGTCAGGAAGAACAAGGCATAGAACTGGCCCGAGTACCACACCACGGCCTGGCCGGCGGTCAAACCGATCAGGGCCAGGATCACGATCTTCAGGTTCTTCCACTGACCAAAGGACTCCGACAGCGGCGCCTTGGAGGTCTTGCCCTCGGCCTTCATCTTGGCAAAGGCGGGCGATTCGTTCATGGACAGGCGAATCCACACGGAGATGGCCAGCAGCAGAATCGAGACGATGAACGGAACACGCCAGCCCCAATCCGCAAAAGCGGCTTCACCGATTACGGTACGGGTGCCCAGAATCACCATCAGCGACAGGAACAGGCCCAGCGTGGCCGTGGTCTGGATCCACGAGGTGTAGGCACCACGCTTGCCTTGGGGCGCGTGCTCGGCCACGTAGGTGGCGGCGCCACCGTACTCACCACCCAGCGCCAGGCCCTGCAGCATGCGCAGACAGATCAGGATCACCGGCGCGGCCACGCCGATGGTGGCGTAGTTGGGCAGGATGCCCACGATGAAGGTCGACAGGCCCATGATCAGGATGGTGACCAGGAAGGTGTACTTGCGGCCGATCATGTCGCCCAGGCGGCCGAAGAAGATGGCACCAAAGGGTCGCACGATGAAACCGGCGGCAAACGCCAGCAATGCGAAGATGAAGGCCGAGCCTTCGTCCAGGCCACTGAAGAATTGCTTGGCAATAATCGCCGCGAGTGAACCATACAGGTAAAAGTCGTACCACTCGAACACGGTACCGAGCGAGGAAGCGAAGATAACCTTCTTCTCTTCCGCCGACATCGGCCGCGCGACGGCGGCTGTTGTTGCGCTTCTCATATTTACTGTCTCCAAAAAGGGTGAAGGCCCCCGACGTGGAGGCTTGCCGCAATTGTTGAAGATGGCTCTGACCCTGCTCTGACGTGAAACCAACAGGGCCTTGCGCTGAACTGAACTGCCCCTGACAAACTAAGTAGTAACCCTTGAAGTCAATCTCGCGATGTGATAAATTGAAATTGGAATTGGGGTAAACCCTGAATCATGTTCCGAGTCAATTTTGCATCGATGATGCACACTCGGTACATCGTCTGGGCATCCATCTCTTAGAAGAAAACCAGCACTTGACATGACCGACCTGGATTCAAATTCCGTCCTGCGCAAGACCGAGGCCGGTGTAAGCGCCATCAAGCTCAGGGACCGTACCCTGACGCCCAAATCACGCATGCTGCTGATCGTGGTCGATGGGCACAAGTCCGTCGGCGACCTGACCAAGGCCATGCCAAATCCCGACGAGGCGCGCCAACAATTAGGCGAACTGCTCAGTGCCGGTTTTGTAGAGCTGCTTGAGCTGCCCAAACCGGTCCCGGTCACGGGAGCAGGTCCGACCATTTCAAACCCTGCCGCAGGCGCAAACGAGCTGACCCCCATGATCCGGCGCGCCACGCATTTGCTGGAGGACATGCTGGGCCCCGACGCGGAAAGCCTGTGCCTGCAAATCGAACGCTGCACCAGCCACTCGCAATTCACCGCCAAGATCATCGAGATCTCGCGCATTGTCGCGGCCATGCGGTCCGAGAAGAAGGGCGCCGAGTTTCTGTTGGCAGCCACCGCCTGATCCTCGCGCCAGCGGCATCCGCTGGGACGCAGCCATAAAAAAACCCCGCCGAAGCGGGGTTTTTGCTTGATGCAGGGAAGCGACTTAGTGCGCGGCGCTTCCGGCCGACAGCTTGCCGTCCAGGCTGGGGTAACGCACGTGCTCAACCAGCTCCTGGATGTCCTTGCCAGGTGCCTTGGTCAGCAGCGACACGACGATGATCACCAAAAAGCCGAGCGGCACACCAAACAGACCGGCCGAGATGGGGGAGATGTCCCACCAGGTATTGGCCTTCAACACCTCTGGCGTCAGCGCCATGCCGCTGTGCGTCAGCTTGTACAGCCAGGGCTGGGTCGTCACCATGTAGTAGAAAGTGGTTCCCAAACCGGCCATCATGCCCAGCGACGCACCCCACTTGTTGGCGCGCTTCCAGAAGATGCCCAAGGTGAGCGCCGGGAAGAAGGTAGCCGCCGCAAACGAGAACGCCGCCGACACCAGGAACAGAATGTCCGCCGGTTTCTGCGCCGCCACATAGGCCGCACACAAAGCCACCACCAGCAACAGGACCTTGGACACCATCACGCGACGACCGGTCGAAGCGTTGGGGTCAATGATCTTGTAGTACAGGTCGTGCGACAGGGCATTGGCAATCGTCAGCAACAGGCCGTCGGCCGTTGACAAAGCCGCAGCCAGGCCACCCGCAGCCACCATGCCCGACACCACATAAGGCAGGCCACCGATTTCAGGCGTGGCCAGCACAATGATGTCGCCACCAATGGTCAGTTCGGCCAGTTGCAGGATGCCGTCCTTGTTGATGTCCACCACCGACAGCAGACTCTTGTCCACCACGCTCCAGCGCGCAATCCAGGCTGGCAACTGGTCAAACGGGGTGCCCACCAGAACGGTGTAGACCTCGAACTTGGCCAGCACCGCCAAAGCCGGCGCCGTGAAGTAGAGCAAGAAGATGAAGAACAGCGACCAGCTCACCGACTCACGCGCTTCCTTCACCGAGGGGGTGGTGTAGTAACGCATCAGAATGTGCGGCAGGGCCGCCGTGCCGATCATCAGACAGAACACCAGCGCCAGGAAGTTCTTGCGAGAGATGTCGCTCGCCGCCTCGTCCTTGCCCGCGAACGGTGTGGCGTGCCGGATTGGGGGTGCCGCCTTGGCCGCATTGCCGGTCCGGGCCGCCGTGTAAGCCGCCTTGGCTGCGGTTTCATCCTTGGGCAGTGCCGCCAGGGCCGCTTCGGCCGCCCGGATGTCGGTCATGGCGCCATTGCTGGCCTTCAGATCGTCCAGCTTCTTCTGGGCAGCAGCCTTGTCGGCAGCCATCGAAGCGGGCACGTCCTTCAGCTTGGCAACCGCTTCGTCGGAGCGCGCCTTGTAGATGGCACGCACTTCAAGTTCCTTCGGGTCCTTGAGCAAGAGCTCTTCTTTGGCGGTGACCTTCTCCAGCGTGTAACCATAGACAGCCTGCGGGATTGGCACACCGGTGTGCTTGACCGACAACCACACCACCGGCAGCAAATACGCGATGATCAGAATCACATACTGTGCCACCTGGGTCCAGGTCACGGCACGCATGCCGCCCAGGAACGAACACACCAGAATGCCGCCAAGGCCGGCAAAAATACCCACCTCAAACGCCAACCCGGTCAAGCGGGTGGTGATCAGGCCCACGCCATAAATCTGCGCCACCACGTAGGTGAAGGAGCACAGAATGGCCCCCGCGATGCCGATGATGCGTGGCAGGTTACCTTCGAAGCGTGCGCCCAGAAAGTCAGGGATGGTGAACTGGCCGAACTTACGCAGGTAAGGTGCCAAAAACAGCGCCACCAGGCAGTAACCGCCCGTCCAGCCGGTGATGAAGGCCAAGCCTCCAAAGCCGGTCAGGTACAAGGTTCCCGCCATGCCGATGAAGGAGGCCGCCGACATCCAGTCCGCACCGGTTGCCATGCCGTTGTACATGGCGGGCACCCGACGCCCGGCCACATAGTATTCGGCGGCGTCGTTGGTTCGACTCATCACGCCGATACCGGCATACAGCAGCACCGTGGCAGCCAGGAACAGGTAGCCGATCCAGGCTCGCGGCAGGCCCATCTGCTCCATGATGGCGACCAAAATCACGAAAGTGATGAAGCCACCGGTGTAAAAGGTGTAAACCTTGTTGAGGCCCTTCTTGAAGGCGCTCTGCGATTGATTCGCTGATCCGAACATGCTCATTCGAGTTCTCCTTCGGCAACGCCGTATTCGATGTCAAGCTTGTTCATGTGCCGGGCGTAGTACCAGATGATGATGCAATAGATCACCAGGGCGCCCTGCGCGCAGAGCCAGAACGAGAACGGCCAGCCAAAGAACTTGAACGTAAGCTCCTTGGCAAAAAACGGCAACACAAAGGTCACCACAAACCAAATACTCAGCAAGGTTCCCGTTATCGCCAGGTTCTTGCGCCAATACTCCTCATGCTTTGCTGTTAGCTGCATTGTTTGCTCCTCGTTGATACAGAAATATCCACCTCGACCGGACGCGGCCTTGTGTCAGACCAGCGCCAAAAGAGATGGGCCACTACCTACCCCACACTCCACCAACCTTCCAACCAAACACGCCTCAGGTCACGCGCAAGCCGGTCTCGCGCTCCAACTGGGCCGCCACCTTGGGCTCGAAACCCTTCAAATGCTTGATCACCGCTCTGGCCTCTTCGGGCTGCTGCAGGTCAATGTGCACGCGTGCCATCTGGTACCAGCCAAACGGGCTCATGGGCTGCAATTGGGTGTTGCGTTTGAGCGCCTCCAGCGCCTCGGTCAGGCGCCCCTGGCGCACCAGCACCAGGCCCAGGCCGTACCAGGCCCGGTCCATCTTTTCTTCAATGGCCAGCGCCGCCCGGAAACCCTTCTCGGCCTCGTCCAGCCGCCCCAGCAACTCGTCCACGAACGCCAAATTGAAGTGCGCATTGGAGACCCGCGCGTTGAGCGCCAGCGCCTGCTCAAAATAGCGGTGCGCCAGCTCGTTGTCGTCGCGCTGCATAGCGGCATAGGCCAGGCTGTTGAGCGCCAGCACATCCTGGGGTGCGCGGCGCAATATCCCCTGAAACACCTCGGTGGCAGCGTGGCGCGCGCCGACCAACAACAGAATCTTGGCCTTCCAGACCAACATGAAGCGCTCAAATCGCCCCAAGGACGGCGCGGACACGAGGCCCGTCAGAGCTGGATTCACTGGCATGCGGCTACTCCCGTTTGCAGACAAAGATCAACTTTCAGCTTGACAACCAACACCCACGCGATCAGCAGCCAGCTTGCGGCGGCCAGGGGAATGTGCTGGTCCAGAATCAACTTGGGGCTGACCAGGCGGGTGATCCACAGCGCCGGCTTGGCGGCAATGTCAAGCATTTGCCAAAAGATGTTGGTGTTGCGTTTGGCCCCGGCAAGCAAGCCCAGCAGAAAACGCCCCACGATGAACAGGAGCGAGAGCTCGATCAGGCTTTTCGCGATCACGATGGCCAACAACATGAGTCTTTATTCTTTCTTACTGGTTTCTGATCTCTGGCCGAAATGTGAATCCGGGTGCTGACCGGATTCTGACGAGCCGCTTAACGCCAGCTTACAAACTAGGGGCTAACCAGTAGTCGTCCTTTCACATAATGGAAAACGACGCTGGTTTGGCCGCAACCTAGGGTATGTCCCACCCAAGCCGCGACCTACAATGAACCGAAAACACCCCCCGACAAGCAGTTGAGGAGAACCGCGCATGCAACGCTCCGACATCACCGGTCAACGCCTGGTGGCCATTGTTTTGCTGGGCTGCGTGCTGTTCAACTACCCGGTACTCTCGCTGTTCAGCAAACCTGGCATCTGGCTGGGCATTCCGCTGCTGTACCTGTACCTCTTCGCGGTGTGGGCGTTTCTGATTGGCTTGACCGCCTATGTGATCGAACGGCGCAAATAGCGAGCCCCCACCGATGCTGCAGGGTTGGGTCATCATCAGTGTGTCGTTTGCCTACCTGGGCGTGCTGTTTGCCATCGCTTACTACGGTGACAAGCGGTCCGACGCGGGGCGCTCGATCATTGCCAACCCGACCATTTATGCCCTGTCGCTGGCGGTTTACTGCACTACCTGGACCTTTTACGGCAGCGTCGGGCGCGCCGCCTCCAACGGCATTGGCTTCTTGCCGATTTACCTCGGGCCGACGCTGATTGCCGGGCTGTGGTGGTTCGTGTTGCTGAAAATCATCCGCATCACCAAGGCCAACCGCATCACTTCCATCGCCGACTTCGTGGCCTCGCGTTATGGCAAAAGCCAGCTACTGGGCGGCCTGGTGACCGTGATCGCGGTGGTGGGGGTCATTCCCTACATCTCGCTGCAACTCAAAGCGGTGTCCAACAGCTTCACGATTCTGCAGCACTACCCCGACATCGTGATGCCCACCAAGGCCGCCGCACAGGCCCTGTGGCAAGACAGCGCGCTGTACATCGCCATGACGCTGGCCGCCTTCACGCTGCTGTTTGGCACCCGACACCTGGATGCCACCGAGCGCCATGAGGGCATGGTGGCGGCGATTGCCTTCGAGTCGGTGGTCAAACTGCTGGCGTTTCTGGCGGTGGGGCTGTTTGTCACCTTCAGTCTGTTCGACGGCTTTGGCGACATCTTCACCCGCGCCGAACTGGTGCCCAAGCTCAAAGCGCTGATGACGGTGGCCGATACCGGCAACAGCTACGGCAGTTGGTGGTCCCTGACCATGCTGTCGATGCTCTCGGTGATGCTGCTGCCACGCCAGTTCCAGATTGCAGTGGTGGAGAACGTCAACGAGCAGCACCTGCGCAAGGCGGTGTGGCTGTTTCCGCTGTACCTGCTGCTGATCAACATCTTTGTGCTGCCGATTGCGCTGGGCGGCATGCTGCACTTCCCCTTGGGTAATGTGGATGCCGACACCTTTGTGCTGACGCTACCGATGGCGCAGCGGCACGAGGCGCTGACCCTGTTTGTGTTCATTGGTGGCCTGTCGGCCGCCACCGGCATGGTGATCGTGGAGACCATCGCCCTGTCCACCATGATCTGCAACGACCTGGTGATGCCGCTGGCCCTGCGCATCAAGGCCCTGCGGCTGAACGAACGCAGCGATTTGTCGGGCCTGCTGCTGGGCATCCGGCGCTGGGCCATCGTGGCCATCCTGCTGCTGGGCTACATCTACTTTCGCGCCGCAGGTGAGGCCTATGCGCTGGTGGGCATCGGCTTGATCTCGTTCGCGGCAGTGGCCCAGTTCGCCCCGGCCATCTTCGGCGGCATTTATTGGAAAGGCGGCACGCGCAACGGCGCCATCGCGGGGCTGCTGGGCGGCTTTGTGGTGTGGGGCTACACCCTGCTGCTGCCATCGTTTGCCAAGTCCGGTTGGTTGCCATCGGAGTTCTTGCGCGAGGGCCTGTTTGGGCTGGCGCTGCTGCGACCGCAGCAACTGTTTGGCCTGGGCGGCCTGGACGAGATTTCGCACAGCCTGTTCTGGAGTCTGCTGGCCAACATCGGCGGCTATCTGGCGGTGTCGCTGATGGACCGCCCCAGCGTGGTGGAGACGCGCCAGGCCACTGCCTTTGTCGACGTGTTTCGCCACACCGTGGGCGTGTCCAGTGGCTCACGGCTATGGCGCGGCAGCGCCCAGGTGCAGGACTTGCTGCCGCTGATCGGCCGCTTTCTGGGGCCGCAACGTGCGCAGGACGCGTTCTTGCACTACGCCCGCAGTCGTGGGCTGGGCAGCGTGGCCGAATTGACCGCTGACGCCGAGTTGGTGCACCACGCCGAGACCCTGCTGGCGGGCGCCATCGGCGGCGCCTCGGCGCGCGCCATGGTGGCCTCGGTGGTGCAAGAGGAGCCACTGGGCCTGGACGAGGTGATGAACATTCTGGACGAGGCCTCGCAGGTGCGCGCCTACTCCAAGGAGCTGGAACTCAAGTCGCAAGAACTCGAAGCCGCCACCGCCGAATTACGCGCCGCCAACGAGCGGCTAAAGGAGCTGGACCGGCTGAAGGACGACTTCATGTCCACCGTCACCCACGAGCTGCGCACGCCGCTCACGTCGATTCGCGCCTTTTCGGAAATCCTGCTCGAAGACCCCAAGACCGGCCTGGCCGAGCGCAAGAAGTTCCTGGGCATCATCGTCAAGGAAACCGAGCGCCTCACGCGCCTGATCAACCAGGTGCTGGACATGGCCAAGATCGAGTCGGGCAACGCCGAGTGGCACCCAGCCGAGCTGAACCTGCGCGAGGTGATTGAAGAGTCGGTGGCCGCGACGTCCTCCTTGTTCAGCGACCGGCACGTCACGCTGACGCAAGACCTGGTCAGCGACACACCGCCGATTCTGGCCGACCGCGACCGCCTGATTCAGGTGATGCTCAACCTGCTGTCCAATGCAGTGAAATTTTGCGCCAGCAACGACGGCAAGGTGCACGTGACGCTGCGCCGAGAAGGCGCAGCCCTGCGGGTGGATGTGCGGGATAACGGCCCCGGTATCAGCAGCGCCAACCAGGGCCTCATCTTCGAGCGCTTTCGCCAGGTCGGCAACACCATGACCGACAAACCACAAGGGCACCGGCCTGGGGCTGCCGATCAGCCGCCACATCATCGAGCGTTTTGGCGGCCGCCTGTGGGTGCAGAGCAAGCCCGGCCAGGGCGCCACCTTCTCGTTTACACTGCCCCTGCAGCAGGCCAACGCCAGCGCCGCAGGGACGCCACTTTAGCCCGACTGGACCCGCCCATGAGCCAACGCATACTGATCGCCGACGATGAGCCCAACATCGTCGTGTCGCTTGAATTCCTGATGAAGCGCGAGGGCTTCGACGTGCAGGTGGCAGTCGATGGCGAGGCGGCCCTGCAAGCCATCGCGCAGCAGGTGCCAGACCTGGTTTTGCTCGACATCATGCTGCCCAAGAAAGATGGTTTTGAAGTCTGCCAACAGATTCGCGCCAATCCGCAATGGAAGTCGATCAAGGTGGTGATGCTCACCGCCAAGGGCCGTGACACCGAGGTCAGCAAGGGCCTGGCGCTGGGTGCCGATGCTTACATGACCAAACCCTTCTCGACCAAGGATCTGGTCGCCAAGGTGCGTGAGTTGCTTGGCTTGGGTACCGCCTAGTCGCGGTCGGATCGGTCTGGCAGCGAACGCTGACACTTGACGCGCGCTTGCATGAATCACCGCTACCGCCTTGCCGTTGGACTGGCGGCCCTGTATGGCCTGCTGGCTTTGCTGTTCAGCATCCTGGGCGCCGTGCTTTGGGCAGACATGCAAAACGTCGAGCGCCAGGCCACGCTGGACATACTGCAGCCCCGGCTGCCGCTGGCGGTGTTTGTCATCCTGCTGGCCTGGGCCGCGCTGGGTGGGTTGGTCTGGCTGCTGTACCGGGCATACGCCCTGGCACCCATGCGCATGCGCGAACAGGCGCTGGTGATGGTTGCGTCCAACCCGAGCCTGCGCCTGCAGGAACGCGGCGCCAGCGAGATTCGAACGCTGGCGCAGGTGGTCAATGCGCTGGCCGATCAGCGCGAGTCGCTGCAACAGGATGTGGCGCAAAAAATCGAACAAGCCAAGGCCTCGGTGGAAGAAGAGCGCAACCGGCTGGCGGCGCTGATGTCGGAGCTGACCCAGAGCGTGGTGGTGTGCAACCTGGACGGTCGCATTCTGCTGTACAACAGCCGTGCCCGGCTGCAGTTTCAGGTGCTGGGCAGCAACACACCGGGCGGCAACGCGACGCTGATCGGGCTGGGTCGCTCGATCTTTGCCGTGATGGAGCGCAACCTGATCACCCACGCCCTGGAGAGTGTGCAGCACCGGCTGCGTCGCGGCAGCGCGCAGCCTTCGGCCAACTTCGTCACCACCACCCGCGCCGGACAACTGATTCGGGTGCAGATGGCGCCGGTGTTCGGCGCCGCTGGCGCGAGTGACGCTGGGGCCGACCGGAGCATCAGCGGCTACGTGCTGATGCTCGACAACATCACCCGCACGGTGCAGGCCCAAATCCAGCGCGATCAACTTCTGCAGACACTGACCGAAGGCAGCCGCGCCGCGCTGGGCAATGTGCGCGCGGCGGTGGAGAACCTGCAGCAATACCCGGACATGGAAAGCCAGCAACGCGACCGCTTTGTGGGCGTGATCCGCGATGAGGTGCAGGCCATGAGCCAGCACCTCAATCAGGCCACGGCTGACTACGGCGACGCCCTCAAGACGCACTGGCCACTGGAGGATATGCACGGCGCCGACCTGCTGCAGGCAGCGCGGCAACGCATTGAGCAGCGGCTGGGCTTGAGCGTGACCGTCGACGCGCTGGCGCAGGACCTCTGGATTCGGGTCGACAGCTTTGCCCTGCTGCAGAGTCTGAGTTACCTGGCGGCCCGCCTCAAGGACGCTCGCGCAGTTGACGCCGTGGCCCTGCGCCTGAACCCGGCCGGGCGCATGGTGGAACTCGATTTGCTCTGGTCCGGCGACGCCCTGGACGCCAGTGTGCTGTCCAACTGGGAACTGGCCCCCCTGCGCGCCGCAGGCGAAGACTCGTCCTTGACGCTGCACGACGTGATCGAACGCCATGGGGGCGAGTTGTGGCAGCAACGCGATGCACTCACGCCCTTGTCATTGATCCGCATGTTGCTGCCCACCACCGTGGCGCAGGACGCGGCGGACCCGGCCACCTGGCTGCGCAACGAGAGCCGACCGGAGTACTACGACTTTGATCTGTTCCGGCAAACCGAGGAAACCCGCGCGTTGGACGATCAGTTGCTGACCAAGTTGAGCTACACCGTGTTTGATACCGAAACCACCGGGCTGGAGCCCTCCGCGGGTGACGAGATCATTCAGATTGGCGCCACCCGCATCGTCAACGGGCGACTGCTGCGCAACGAGGCGATCGACCAGTTGATCGACCCCAAACGGCGACTCAAGCCAGAGTCGATCCCGATCCACGGCATCACCGAAGAAATGGTGAAGGGTCAGCCCACCATTGCCGAGGTGCTGCCGGTGTTCCATGAGTTCTGCGAAGACACCGTGCTGGTAGCCCACAACGCCGCGTTTGACATGCGTTTTCTGCAACTCAAGGAGGCGACCACCGGCATCGAGTTCAGGCATCCGGTGCTCGACACGCTGCTGCTGTCGGCGGTGATTCACCCCAACCAGGAGTCGCACCGGCTCGAAGCCATCGCCGAGCGGCTGGGCATCAACGTGATTGGCCGCCACACCGCGCTGGGCGACGCGATCGTGACCGGCGAGATTTTTCTCAAGATGATTCCCCTGTTGGCCGAGCAGAACATCCACACCCTGGGGCAGGCCCGCGCCGCCGCCGCCAAGACCTACTACGCCCGCGTCGATTACTGACACGCCGCACTCCAACATGCCCGCAACACTGCCCCCTGCCCTGCACCAAGAGGCCCATGCCGCGATGCACAGCCCCTTGAGCGAGTTGCCACAACGCGAACCAGTGACGGCCCGGCTGGCCACGCCCCTGCGCGAGGCGCTGGCGACCATGGATCAAAAACGCATCGGCTCCATCATCGTGGTGGACGATTCGGGACGCATGCCGCTGGGCATCTTCACGCTGCGCGATGTGCTGCACCGCGTCACGCTGCCGCAGGTCAGCCTGGATGAGCCCATTGCCAGCGTGATGACCGGTGGCGTCATAACGGTCGGGCCCCACACAACGGCCTATGAAGCATCCCTGATCATGGCGCGGCGGGGTCTGCGTCATCTGCTGGTGGTGGACGAGGCGGCCAAGCTGGTCTCGATCGTGTCGCAAAACGATCTGTTTGCCCTGCAGCGCACCAGCCTGAAAGACGTAAGCAACGATATTCGGCAAGCGCGCGACCTGACCACACTGCAGGCGTGCGCCAAGGACATCCAGCGCATTGCGCTGGCGCTGCTCAAGCAGGGCATGGCGGCCGAGCAACTGACGCAGTTCATCTCCACGCTCAATGATCTGTTGACGCTGCGCGTGATCGAGCTGACCCACGACGAGTTTGACCTGCCGCAGATCAAATGGTGCTGGGTGGCACTGGGCTCGGAGGGCCGCTACGAGCAGACCTTGTGCACCGACCAGGACAACGGCATCATTTTCGAGTGCGAGGAGGCTGGCGCCGCCGAAGCACTGCGCCAGCGCCTGCTGCCGTTTGCGCAGGCCGTCAACAACAAGCTCGACGCCTGCGGCTTCCCCCTGTGCCAGGGCGGCATCATGGCGGGCAACCCGCAGTGGTGCCTGTCCCTGCCCGAGTGGCGTGGCCGCTTTGGTGACTGGATGGACCATCCGCAGCCCAAGGCCTTGCTCAACGCCGCCATCTTCTTCGATTTTCGACCGCTCTATGGCCATGAGGCCCTGGCCGACACCTTGCGCCACTGGTTGCTGGACAAGGCCCGCCATGCCCAGTTGTTCCTGCGCCTGATGGCAGACAACGCCCTGCAATGCGCGCCGCCACTGGGGATGATTCGCGACTTCGTGTTTGACGACAACAAGGAGTTCCCCAATACCCTGGACTTGAAGATGTACGGCTCGCGTCCGTTCGTGGATGCGGCGCGCCTGCTCTCGCTGACCCACGGCGTGGCCCAGACCAGCACCGCGCAGCGCCTGCTGGGGGCGTCCAAGTCGGCCAATTTCGGCGGCGACGACGTGGCCGCGATGGTGGACGGCTTCTACTACATCCAGTTGTTGCGCCTGCGCCACCAGCACCAGGTGTTGGGCCAAGCCGGGGGGGGCAACCGCATCGACCCCAACCAGCTCAACGAACTCGATCGCCACATCCTGAAAGAGGCCTTCAAGCAGGCGCGCAAGCTGCAGAGCCGGCTGAAGATGGATTACCGGCTGTAGTCGTCATTGCGAGGCCGCTTTGCTTCGTCATCGCGAGCGAAGCGTGGCGATCCATGAATTCAGCGGCCATGGATTGCGTCACTTCGTTCGCAATGACGACCGGTTCATGGAAGCGCAGCGCGGCAATCCATCGCGGTGTGCGACTCGCGTCGGGTTGCTAAGACGGCTTGCGCACCACGCCCGCACCGACGGCGGCGGCGCTTTCCCAGTGGCCTTGCTCAAACCAGGCATCGCCCGCCAGGTAGGCCCGCAGCATTGGCAGCGCATCGAAGCCCCAGAACAGCTTGTCATCGACCTGGAAGCTGGGCACACCGAACACGCCTTGCTCGATCGCGCTCTGGGTATGCGCCGCCAGCTCCGCCTTGACCTCGGCACTGGCGGGATCACGTTGCGGCGCCAAGCCTTGGATCAACTCGCGCAGCCGCTCGGGATCGGCGGCGTCCAAACCGCCCTGCCAGACATGGCGAAAGATCGTCTCGGTCACGTAGCGATTGGGCAGGCCCCCTGCATCGCAAGCGACCGCCAGACGCAACAAGGCCAGCGGGTTGAACGGGTGCACCGCGGGCAATTGCAAGTCCACGCCATGCTGGTGCGCTTGCCACAACACCTGGCGATAGGTCCAGTCGCGCTTGGGGGCGATCTCGGCCGGGCCCAACTGGCCGTGGTGTTTGAGCAGCGCCGCAAACAGCACTGGCTGGTAACGCATGCTGTAGCTGTGGCCCATCAGGGACTCGGGCAAGCGCTCGAAGGCCAGGTAAGCGTAGGGGGACACAAAGTCGAAATAGAAGGTGATGGATTTCATGCCCTGTCCTCAACGGTTTGTCGGATGTTGCGCGCGTTGTTCGATCAAACCCCACACGGCGCGCTGCTCGGGCGGCGTCATGCGTGACCAGTTGGTGATTTCTTCAATCGAGCGAAAACAACCGGCGCACCAGCCGCTGGCCTCAATCATGCGGCAAACCGAATTGCAGGGTGAAGGCACCGGCTGCGTGACGTCGCGCGCCAAGCGGGCACGCGCCAGAACGGCCGGCGCGGCAAGTGCCTCGGGCGTTGGCTGGCTGGCCTGCACCACGTCGACCACGGGCGCCTGCGTCAACGCTTGCAGATCCTGTGGGCGCAGCTTGAATACTCCATGAGGGTGACCGGCCGCGGCCCAGATTTCGTCAAAGCGAAACAGCTCGCGGTCGATCAGGGTCACGCCTTCACAGGCGTGCGCCACCGGCGCCACCCCGCCAATCGAGAAGCCGGTGCGGATCTTGACGAACTCGGCATCAGCGCGGCCAATCTTGCCCACCAGCGCCTCGACCTTCTTCTCATCCACACGCCGGTCACCGGAAGTCACCACCAGCACCGCCACGTCGTCCACCTTGCGCCGGAAAATGATGCTCTTGGCGATCTGCCCCACCTCGACGCCCAGCCCATCGGCCGCCTGCTGCGCGGTGCGCGCCGCATCGGCGAGCATCAGCGGCGCATGCGGATGCCCCTGGGCCCGCAGAATGGCGGTGACCCGTTGCACGCCTTCCGGCAGAAGTTCCATTTCAGCTTGGTCCACTTTAACTTCCTAAAAATTGCTCAAATGCCGCCCGCTGCGTCATCGCAAGGCCGCTGCGTTCGTCATTGCGAGCGTAGCGCGGCAATCCATGGCTGCGGTATGCGACGGTGGATTGCCACGCTACGCTCGCAATGACGGGCCCGGACGTAGCTGCCGCGCTGCGCTCGCAATGACATCCCTGCCCCGTCATCGCGAGGCCGCAGGCCGTGGCGATCCAGGTATTTGGGGCCATGGATTGCTTCACTGCGCTCGCAATGACGGACCTTGAAAGTGCATCAGCTCTGGCGTTTGTTCAGCATGGCCGTGGCGGCGCGTGAATTGGGCTTGCGACCCAAGTGGTCGCTGATGTACTGGCCCGCATCGATCAGCTTGTCCAGGTCAATGCCGGTCTCAATGCCCATGCCTTGCAGCAGGTAGACCACATCTTCGGTGGCCACGTTGCCGGTGGCGCCCTTGGCGTAGGGGCAGCCGCCCAGGCCCGCCACCGAGGTATCGAACTGCCAGATGCCCATCTGCAGACTGATCAGCGTGTTGGCCAAGGCCTGGCCGTAGGTATCGTGAAAGTGGCCCGACACGTCGTTGATGCCGTAGTGCTGCAAGGTGGCTTCCAGCGCGCGCTGCACCTTGAGTGGGGTGCCCACGCCAATGGTGTCGGCCACACCCACGTGTTGCACGCCAATACCCTTCATCAGCCCCGCCAGCATCGCCACCCGCTCGGGCGCCACCTCGCCCTCATAGGGACAACCGACGGCGCAGGACATGGCGCCACGCACAAAGATGCCCGCAGCCCGGGCCGCATCGACCACTGGCGCAAACCGCTCGATGCTCTCGGCTATCGAGCAATTGATGTTCTTCTGGCTAAAGGCCTCGCTGGCCGCGCCAAACACCACGATCTCGTCGGGCCACTGCGCACGTGGCGCAGCGATAGCCGCCTCGAAGCCCTTCAGATTGGGCGTCAGCACCGAATAACGCACACCGGGCCTGCGCGCGATGGCCGCCATCACCTGTGCGTTATCACCCATCTGCGGCACCCACTTCGGCGAGACAAAGCTGGTGACTTCGATCTCGGTCAGACCGGCGTCCTGCAGGCGCTGCACCAGCTCCACCTTGACCGCCGTGGGTACTGGTTGCTTTTCGTTTTGCAGGCCGTCGCGTGGGCCGACGTCGACAAGCTTCACGCGGGCGGGGAGGTGGTTGAAATTCATGGCAAGTTCGTTAGTGACGAGGAGTGAATTCCGGTAGCTACTGGGCAACTTCCTGCGCGTCCGTCATTTTCGACGCTTTGGCCCCACGCCCGGTCAATGGCGGCTTTGACCTTGGCGTTCGTGTGGCGGTTGGTTTTGGCGTCAAGCATGGGTCAGGGTTGTTTACAGAGTCAGGTTTTTCGGACTTCCGCTTGCAGCGCGGGCGAACAAATGTCGGCCAGGTCGCGCATGGCGGGGGCGAGCTGGTCAATCAGGCGCGGGCTGGCGCCGGTGTTTTCAAACGCGGTGCGCCACTGCCGCAGCTCACCCCAGATGCGACGGATGATGGCAATGGCCGTGGTTCTTTGGGGTGTGAATGCGCTGCAGGCGGACATGGCGTTGTCCAGCGTGGCCAGCTTGCCCTGCAGGCCCACCTGCAGATGCAACTGGCGCTCAAAGGCCACGCCGGGGCGTGGCACCACGTCATACAGCGGGCTCAAGCGCCAACCCGGCAACTGGGGGTCACGCAGGAAGCCGTGGTTTCGCAGGTGGTCGTCATCGTTGCTGACGAAGATGTTGAACACCATGCGGCCGAAGAGCTCTTCGTTGTTGCCGCGAATCAGGCTGGGGTGGGCGTATTCGCGGATGGCCAACGCCAAGTCGCTGTAGCCCTTAAGGCGGGACTCGAATTCATCGCAGGCCACCAGCGTCAGGCCACTGACAAAGGGCAGCCGTTGCTCTGTCAAACCGTGCCAGCGGCGGTCAAAACGGCGCACTAGCAACACGGGTTTGCCGCCGATGTCCGTCACCTTCGCGTCGGGCACCGACAAGCCGCAAAGCCTGGCCAACTGGAGAGTGCAGTACTCGGCTCGGGCCACGTCAAAGGTGTCGCCGGTGGCCGGGAATTTAGCCAGCCAGAGCTGATTGGACTCATCCAGCACGGATGCCTTGGGCCGCGCCCCGCCGGCACTGGCGCCAGCGCCAAAGACATCGGCCAGCGCCGCAGGAATGGGCAGGCCTTGCTCAATGCGCTCAGACGCCTCCAGCATGTAGTGCAGGTTCTGAATGGGCGCGGCACCGGGTTGCACCGGGCTGTCGAGTGCATCACGCACATCCAGGGCGCCCACGCGGTCGCTACCGGCGCCCAGCAGGTAGTCTGCTTCGCTAAGGCTGTTGGCAGGCACCCGACGCTGTGCTTCGATGACTCGGCGGCCCCATGCGTCGGGGGCCGCGTCCCGGATGCCACCGAACTGGGTAAGCTGGTTGACGGGAAACAACTCCACGCCGCGCACGCGTTGCCTGTCAGCCAGCCGCAGGCTTACCGGGTCAATTTCAAATGCATCTGGCCGCTCGATGTAGCGGGTGCCATAGGCGAAGCTGGAGGCCACCACCTCACGCTCCTGTGTGAGCGACAGACGGCCCGCTGGCGCCCAGCCTTGTGGCAGGTGCGCAAACACAAAAACGCTGCGCTGCGCCATCAGAAGTCCAGCTTGTTGAGTTCAGTTTGTGACAAGGGGCGTACGCGTTGCGTAGCCCTTGCCTGTGCCAGTGCTTGCAGAGAAGGGTCGCTCTCCTGCAATAGCGCCGGTAACGACAAGCCCGGCGCAATGGCCTCCAGGTAGCGAAGCAGCTGACTCAGGGTGCGGCCAGGGTCGCCTTTTTCTATGAGCACCGCCGTGGAGCGTGCCAGCCCCGCGCGTGCGGCAGCATCGGCCTGGCGCATCTTGCGTGCCCGGCGCAGGCGCGCGAACTTGGCACCGAGTTCTGCAGTTTCGGCCAGTCGGTGCGGTGCGAGTAGAAGCTCTTCTTTGTATTTCATGTCTGTAATAACAGCCGCAAACTAGATAGAGACGGATATTACGGACATTGTAACAAAAGACAAGCTCAAAGCTGAGTCACATGAATGGATTCGAGAGCACGCAGTGGTCCAGCGGCGCGTCTTCGTGGCATGCGAGGAGGGTGCGCCTTCAGTATCCCCGTCCAAGGTCCACAACACCCGCAACGGTTTGCCCCTGCTCCATCGCCACGATCTTGCCCGCGATCTGGGCAATGGTTTCGTCGCGCAGTGTGCGCGCCGAGGTGTGGGGGGTAACCAAGACTTTTGGATGACGCCAGAATGGGTGCTCGGTGGGTAGCGGTTCGGTGCGAAACACGTCCAGCGTGGCGCCCGCCAGGTGGCCGCTGTCGAGCAGTTGCAGCAAGTCCTCATCCACCAGGTGCGCGCCCCGCGCCACGTTGATCACATAGCCACCGGGCTGCAGACGGGACAGGTTGCGGCGGTTCAGGATGTCACGCGTGTCCGGCGTCAAGGGCAGCAAACAGATCAGGACTTTGCTGGCAGACAGAAAGTCGTCCAGTTGCCCGCCACCCGCGAAACAACGCATGCCCTCAATGGCATGCTGGCTGCGGCTCCAACCCAGCACCGGAAACTCAAACCCGGACACCGCCTTGGCCACGCGTTTGCCCAGCACACCCAGGCCCATGATGCCCACCGGCCAGTCGGCACGCAGGCGCGGCTTGCGAAACGACCACTGACCCTGCCGCGCGTCGGCCTCGTAGGCGTCGAACTCGCGGAAGTGTCGAATCAGCGCGTGGCAAACGTACTCGGCCATCTGCACCGACATGCCCGCGTCCTCCAGGCGCACCAACTGGGTACCGGGTGGCAAGCGCAGCTTGAGCAAGGCATCGACTCCGGCGCCAATGTTGAAGGCCGCCCTGAGTTGGTTCTGTTCGTCAAAAAATTGCTGGGGTGGCGCCCACACCACGGCGTAGTCGGCTGGTGGCGCGCCACTCTCCCACAACGAAATCTCGGCCTGCGGCAGGGCCGCACGCAGCCCGTCCAGCCAAGGCTCGGGCTTGGAATCGGCGCAACAAAAGCTGATGCGCATGGCGCCCCTCAAGCCTGCAACCGCAGCAGTTCGCTGCCCTCGGTCACCTGGTCACCGGGCTCAAACAACAGCTCGGCCACCACGCCGTCGCTGGGCGCGGCAATGGTGTGCTCCATCTTCATGGCTTCCATCACCGCCAAGGTTTGGCCACGCTTGACGGTGTCGCCGGCCTTGACGGCAAACGACACCACCTTGCCGGGCATCGGTGCGGTCAGTCGCCCGCCCTCCGCCTGGCTGTCACCGGCATGGGCCAAGGCATCAACCACCGTGATCTGCGTGGCGCCCAGCGCGGAGAACACATGCACCACGTCCGCCTGCTGGTACACACTGACGATCTGGCGCTGCATGCCAAAACGCACGTCGTAGCCCTGCGTGATCGGCGTGAAGGCAAACACACCCGATTCACCCGCCACCTCCAGCGTCAGCGCGCCGTCGTGCAGGCAGGTCATCTGAACAATGTGCGCTTGCTCATGAAACAGGTAGTCAAAACGCCGCGTGCTGGGGCCGTGCGAGCGCCAGCCGTCGTGCCTGGCCCAGGGGTCGAGCCAGCCGCTCTGGGCCGCACTGCGTACTTCCGCCGCCTGCTCCTGCGCCAAGGTGTGCGCCACCGCGCTGGCCACAGCCAGAGCTAAGCCCACCTTCTCTTGCTTGAACAGCACCGCCTGCTCGCGCGGGATCAGCGCAGTGTCCAGATTGGCCCGGCAAAAGACTCGGTCTTGATGACATGGCGCAAAAACTGCACGTTGGTGTTGGGGCCGACGATGTGCGTGTGCGCCAGCGCCACGTCGAGCCGCGCCAAGGCTTGCTCGCGCGTGTCGCCATGCACGATCAGTTTGGCCACCATCGAGTCATAAAACGGCGAGATCGCGTCGCCCTGTCGCACGCCCGAATCCACCCGCACCACACCGCGCTCGAAGCTGGTGCAAGCGGGCAGGCCGTACACGTGCAAGGTGCCGGTGGCGGGCAGGAAATTGTTGTCCGGGTTCTCGGCGCAAATACGCGCCTCGATGGCGTGACCGCTCAGCACCAATTGGTCCTGGCGCAGCGGCAGTGGCTCGCCACTGGCCACGCGCAATTGCCACTCCACCAGGTCCTGGCCGCAGATGGCCTCGGTCACCGGGTGCTCCACCTGCAGGCGGGTGTTCATCTCCATGAAGAAGAAATTCATGGTGCCGTCTTCGCGCTGCTCGACGATGAACTCAACGGTACCGGCACCCACATAGTTGACCGCGCTGGCCGCCGCGACGGCAGCCTCGCCCATTTGTGCCCGTAGCGCGCTGGTCATGCCCGGTGCCGGGGCTTCCTCCAGCACCTTCTGATGGCGCCGCTGCACCGAACAATCGCGCTCGAACAGGTAAACGTAGTTGCCCTGGGTGTCGCCAAACACCTGGATCTCGATGTGGCGCGGGCGCTGCACGTATTTTTCGATCAACACCGCGTCATCGCCAAAGCTGTTGATGGCTTCGCGCTTGCAAGAGGCCAGTGCCGCGTCAAAGTCGGCCGCCTGGTCCACCGCGCGCATACCCTTGCCACCACCGCCAGCGCTGGCCTTGATCAGCACGGGGTAACCAATGTCGTCAGCCTCGCGCTTGAGCAAGGCCGGGTCCTGGTCCGAACCGTGGTAGCCCGGCACCAGCGGCACACCGGCCTTCTCCATCAACTGCTTGGACTCGGCCTTCAGGCCCATGGCCTTGATGGCCGACGGCGGCGGGCCGATGAACACCAGGCCCGCATCGGCACAGGCCTGGGCGAACTCTTCGTTCTCGCTCAGAAAGCCGTAGCCCGGATGCACCGCCTGCGCGCCAGTGGCCTTGGCGGCTTCCAGGATGCGCTCCCAGCGCAGGTAGCTGTCTTTAGGCGAACTGCCGCCAATGTGCACCGCCTCGTCACACGCCGCCACGTGTTTGGCACTGGCGTCGGCGTCGGAATACACCGCCACCGTCTTGATGGCCATGCGCCGGGCGGTCGCCGCGACCCGGCAAGCTATCTCGCCCCTGTTTGCGATAAGAATCTTGGTAAACATGGTGGTCCTTGTTGTCTGTTTAGGCGAATGCGCTTCAGGTACTCGGTTGCCGAGTGTTTAGGGTTGCATCCAGCTATTGTGCTGCAACGGGGCCAGGCTGCCTGGGTGTTCTGGCGGTCAGGGGGAGGCGGCGGAGGACCGGGCAGACACCCAGGCAGCCTGGCCCCGCCATGGCGCATGCTCTCTTGCGTTGTCCAGGCCCAGGCTCGCCCACCGCCAAGCCGGAACTCTTGGGGAATCACGCCACGTAAGTGCCATTCTGTTTAGAGCCAACTCGGCTTGCGTTTTTGCAGAAAGGCCTGCACGCCCTCCTTGCCTTCAGCGCTGGCGCGGATGTCGGCAATGCCTTCCACGGTGCGCTCAATCAAGGCCGCGTCGATCTCGCGGTTCGCCACGTCCTGCACCAGCGCCTTGCAGGCACGCACCGCGTTGGGACTGGCGCTCACCAGCGCCTTGAGCAGTTCGTCCACCTTGGCGTCCAGCGCGTCGGCGGCCACCACCTCGTGCACAAAACCGATACGCAAAGCCTCGGCGGCGCTGAAGCGCTCAGCGGTCAGGAAGTAGCGGTGTGCGGCGCGTGTCCCCATGGCACGAATCACATACGGGCTGATGGTGGCCGGGATCAAGCCGAGCTTGACTTCACTCAGGCAATAGGTGGCGGTGTCAACACTGACCGCCATGTCGCAGGCCGCCACCAGCCCCATGCCGCCGGCAAACACATCGCCCTGCACCCGCGCCACGGTGGGTTTGGGGCAGGCGTAGATCACGCGCAGCATCTCGGCCAGCTTACCCGCGTCGGCCAGGTTCTCGGCGCGCGTGTAATCCGCCATGCGCCGCATCCAGTTCAGGTCGGCGCCGGCGCAGAAGGCCGGGCCCTCGGCGGCCAGCACGATGGCGCGCACGTCGTCGCGTTCGGCCAGATCAACAAACGCCTGGGTCAGCTCGGCAATCACCTCGTCGTTGAAGGCGTTGCGAACCTCGGGGCGGTTCAAACAGATAGTCTCGACGCCGAGGTCGCGCGGGGGGCGTGCACCGGGGGGGCAGGGGTTGGTCGGGGCGCCGCGGGGTCTGCCGGCGCGCCGGGGGCCGGGGGGGGGGCGGGGGGGGCGGGCACTCGCAAAAAGTTCGCATCAGTCTGGTCCTGGCAGGGGTTCGCTTGAGCACGTGGGCCGGGCTATCCGTCACATCCGAAACAGACCAAACTTGGTCTCGGGAATCGGCGCGTTCAGCGACGCACTCAAGCCCAGGGCCAACACGCGACGCGTGTCGGCCGGGTCGATCACGCCGTCGTCCCAGATGCGGGCGGTGGCGTAGTAGGGGTGGCCTTGGGATTCGTACTGGTTTCGGATCGGCGCCTTGAAGGCTTCTTCTTCCTCCATGCTCCAAGCGCCGCCTTTGGCCTCGATGCCGTCGCGCTTGACGGTGGCCAGCACGCTGGCGGCCTGCTCGCCACCCATCACCGAGATGCGTGCGTTGGGCCACATCCACAAGAAGCGGGGTGAGTAGGCGCGGCCACACATGCCGTAGTTGCCAGCGCCAAAACTGCCACCAATGATGATGGTGAATTTCGGCACCTGGGCCGTGGCCACGGCGGTGACCATCTTGGCACCGTTGCGGGCAATGCCTTCGTTCTCGTACTTGCGCCCGACCATGAAGCCGGTGATGTTCTGCAAAAACACCAGCGGGATCTTGCGCTGGCAGCACAGCTCGATGAAGTGCGCGCCCTTGAGCGCCGACTCGCCAAACAAGATGCCGTTGTTGGCCACGATGCCCACCGGCATGCCCTCGATGTGGGCAAAGCCGGTGATCAAGGTGGTGCCGTAGCGCGCCTTGAATTCGTCGAACTCACTGCCGTCCACGATGCGGGCAATGATCTCGCGCACGTCGAAGGGCTTGCGCGTGTCGGTGGGGATCACGCCATACAACTCCTCGGCCGGGAACTTGGGCGCCAGCACCGGTCGCATGGCCAGGCTGATGTGCTTGCGGTGGTTGAGCTTGCTGACCGCACTGCGCGCCAGCGCCAGCGCATGCAAATCGTTTTGCGCCAGATGATCGGCCACACCCGACAGGCGCGTGTGCACGTCACCACCGCCCAGGTCTTCCGCCGTAACCACCTCACCGGTGGCAGCCTTCACCAGCGGCGGGCCGCCGAGAAAGATGGTGCCCTGGTTCTTGACGATGATGGTCTCGTCGCTCATGGCCGGCACGTAGGCGCCGCCGGCGGTGCACGAGCCCATCACCACCGCGAGCTGCGAGATACCTTGCGCGCTCATGTTGGCCTGGTTGAAGAAGATGCGGCCAAAGTGCTCGCGGTCGGGGAACACCTCGTCCTGGGTGGGCAGGTTGGCGCCGCCAGAGTCCACCAGGTAGATGCAGGTCAGCCGGTTCTGCGCCGCGATCTCCTGGGCGCGCAAGTGCTTCTTGACCGTGAGCGGAAAGTAGGAGCCGCCTTTGACGGTGGCGTCGTTGCAGACAATCATGCAGTCCACGCCGCTGACACGCCCAATGCCCGCCACCACGCCGGCGCTGGGTGCGCTGTCGGAGCCATCGCGCTCGGTGTAGACGCCCATGCCGGCCAAGGGCGCGATCTCCAGAAACGGCGTGCCGGGGTCCAGCAGCAGTTGCACCCGGTCGCGCGGCAGCAACTTGCCGCGCGCCGTGTGTTTGGCGCGCGCCGCCTCGCCGCCGCCCAGCGCGGCCTTGGCCAACTGCTGGTTGAGGTCATCCACCAGGGTGCGCATGGCCAGCGCGTTGGCCTGGAAATCCGCCGAGCGGGCGTTGAGTTTGGTGTCAAGAATGGTCATGGGAGCGTCTCGCTGTTCAGGCTGTTTTGTCTTCTTGCAGACCCAGTTGCTGTTTCATTTCATCACGAATTTTGAACTTTTGAATCTTGCCGGTGACGGTCATCGGGAACTGCTGCACGAAGCGGATGTAGCGAGGCACTTTGTAGTGCGCGATCTGCCCCTTGCAGAAGGCCTTGATGTCGTCCTCGGTCACGGTCTGACCGGCGCGCAGAACAATCCAAGCGCACAGCTCTTCGCCGTATTTGGCGTCCGGGATGCCCACCACCTGCACATCCTGCACTTGGGGATGGCGGTACAGAAACTCTTCGATCTCGCGCGGGTAGATGTTCTCGCCACCGCGGATCACCATGTCCTTGATGCGCCCCACGATGTTGACGTAGCCCTGCGCGTCCATGGTGGCCAAATCGCCGGTGTGCATCCAGCCCTCCAGGTCAATCGCCTCGGCGGTCTTGTCCGGGTCACCCCAATAGCCATGCATGACCGAGTAGCCACGCGCGCACAGTTCGCCCGCCTGGCCTGGCGCCACGATCTCGCCGGACTCGGGGTCGATCACCTTCACCTGCAGGTGTGGCTGCACCTGGCCCACGGTGGCAACGCGCCGCGCCAGCGGCGTGTCGGTGCTGCTTTGGCAACTGACCGGGCTGGTTTCGGTCATGCCGTAGGCAATGGTTACCTCGGACAGGTGCATCTGGCCCACCACCCGCTTCATCACTTCGATCGGACAGGGCGAGCCGGCCATGATGCCGGTGCGCAGGCTCGAAAGGTCGAACTCGGCAAAGCGCGGATGGTCCAGTTCGGCAATGAACATGGTGGGCACGCCGTGCAATGCGGTGCAGCGTTCGACCTGCACGGTTTGCAACACGCTCAGGGCGTCAAAGCCGTCGCTGGGGTAGACCATGGTGGCGCCGTGGGTGATGCAGGCCAGGTTGCCCAGCACCATGCCAAAGCAGTGGTATAGCGGCACGGGGATACACAAGCGATCCTCAGCCGTGAGGCGCATCGCCTCGCCGATGAAGAAGCCGTTGTTAAGGATGTTGCGGTGTGTCAGCGTGGCGCCCTTGGGGTAGCCGGTGGTGCCGCTGGTGAACTGGATGTTGATCGGCTGGTCGGCACGTAAGGTCGGTGCAATCGCGGCCAGACGCGGGTCATCTGCTTGACCCGATGCCAACAGCGCGGAAAAGCGCATCAGCCCCGGGCCTTCGTCGGCCGATCCCGGCTCGTCCAGCCACACCACGTGGCGCAAGGACGGCAGGCGCTGCGCCTGCAGGGCGCTCGCTGGCGCAGTAGCGAGTTCGGGCGCCAACTCGCGCAGCATGCCAAGGTAGTCGCTGCTCTTGAAGCGCGGCATGGTGACCAAGGCCTTGCAGGCCACCTTGTTGAGCGCGTACTCCAGCTCCGCCGTGCGGTAGGCTGGGTTGATGTTGACCAGAATCAGCCCGACCTTGGCGGTGGCCAGTTGCGTCAATAACCACTGGGCGCAGTTGTGTGACCAGATGCCGACCCGGTCGCCCGGCTGCAGGCCCAGCCCCAGCAAGGCGCTGGCCAGTTGGTGGGTGGCGCGCTGTAGTTGCCCATAGGTGTAGCGCTGTTGTTGATGCACGCTGACCAGCGCCTCGTGCGCTGGCAGGCGCGCCGCCACGGCGTCGAAGTAGTCGCCCAGCGTTTGCTCGATCAGCGCGGCGTCGGTCGCGCCGCTGGACAGGCTGCGGGTCAGTTCGGCTGCGCCGGTGGCGCTATCAATCAGTGGGGAAGGCATGTCGACAGACTCCTGGATGGGCGGTACAACAACTAAGGGAGCCAGAAAATGCCGATACACCGGTTTGCGTCATTGCGAGTCTCCCGAATCCGGGCCGATTCGGCACACAGACCTTGAACCGGTATCGTCGCGGTCGAGGCGGGTCCGGGGTTTTTGGAGGCATGGATTGCTTCACTGCGTTCGCAATGACGGAGATAGAGGTACTTTGCAATTTCCGTTTCCCTACGACTGAAACCTTGCGGGTCAGAATGTGGCAAGCATAGGCCTTACCCGCCTGCGGTGGCTGCCAGCAAGGTTGCAAATTGTGCCAAACTCTGCTTGCTGTTCCAGCGACCACGTCATGACTGACTCCCGCCGCCCCAACCCACCCACCCCCCTCGCGTCTGGCGCCACCGCCGTGACACCGATCGCCTTTGTGCAAGCGATTTTGCTGGCCTACCGGCGTTACAACATGGACCCCACGCAGGCCCTGAAACAGGCACAGATTGCGCCAGCACTTCTGCGCGATCCAAGCGCGCGCATCAGCGCCACGCAGATGGAGCTGATCTCCGGCGCCGCCATGCAGGAACTCGACGACGAGGCCTTGGGCTGGTTCTCGCGCAAGCTGCCCTGGGGTAGCTACGGCATGTTGGCGCGCGCCTCGCTCAGCGCGCCCAATCTGGGCGTGGCACTGAAACGCTGGTGTCGCCACCACGGCTTGATAACCGACGACATTGCCCTGACGCTGTCGGTCAACCAGGACACCGCCACACTGAGCATCACCGAGCAGCGCGACCTGGGGCCGCTGCGCGAGTTCTGCCTGGTTTCGGTGCTGCGCAATGTGTTGGGGCTGGCCTGCTGGTTGATCGACTCGCGCATTCCCCTGCAGGGCGCCCAGTTTGCCTTTGCCGCGCCAGCGCATCAGAACGTGTACGCAGTGTTGTTCTCCGGGCCGACCCGGTTCGAGACCACCCCCACCGCAATTCACTTCGACGCGCGTTACCTGGCCCTGCCGCTGCGCCGCGACGAGCTGGCGCTGCAACACATGCTGCAGCGCGCGCTGCCGCTGACCGTGCTGCAGTACCGGCGCGACCGGCTGCTGGTGCAGCGCGTGCGTCAGGCCTTGACCAACGAGTTGACCCAGGCCCACCACGCCGACGCCCTGGCGGCCCTGCTGCACCTGTCGGCGCGCACGCTGCACCGCCAGCTCAAGGAAGAAGGCGCCTCACTGCAAGCCCTCAAAGACGAGGTGCGGCTGGGCCGCGCGCGCGAGCTGTTGCTGCGCACCGAGAGGCCGATCAAGCAAGTGGCTCAGGCGGCCGGGTTTCGCAACGAGAAGAGCTTCATCCGCGCCTTTCGGAGCTGGACCGGCCAGTCGCCCGCCGAGTTCCGGCGCACCAGCGTGGCGCCGGCCTGACCCCCGGCAGCGGGCGGGGGGGGGGGGGGGGGGGGGGGGGGGGAAGGGGGGGGGGGGGGGGGGGGGGGGGGGGGGGGGGGGGGGGGGGGGGGGGGGGGGGGGGGGGGGCGGGGGGGGGGGGGGGGGGGGGGGGGGGGGGCGGGGGGGGGGGGGGGGGGGGGGGGGGCGGGGGGCCGGGGCGGGGCCGGGGGGCCGGGGGGGGGGGGGGGGGGGGGGGTGGGGGGGGGGGGGGGGGGGGGGGGGGGGGGGGGGGGGGGGGGGGGGGGGGGGGGGGGGGGGGGGGGGGGGGGGGGGGGGGGGGGGGGGGGGGGGGGGGGGGGGGGGGGGGGGGGGGGGGGGGGGGGGGGGGGGGGGGGCGGGGGGGGGGGGGGGGGGGGGGGGGGGGGGGGGGGGGGGGGGGGGGGGGGGGGGGGGGGGGGGGGGGGGGGGGGGGGGGGGGGGGGGGGGGGGGGGGGGGGCGGGGGGGGGGGGGGGGGGGGGGGGGGGGGGGGGGGGGGGGGGGGGGGGGGGGGGGGGGGGGGGGGGGGGGGGGGGGGGGGGGGGGGGGGTGCGCAAAATCGGCTAGCGCAGAAGCACTGCCAGCCGCTGCAGCACCTCCGGCGCCATGGCGTCTGGTTGGGTGACCAGGGCCGACTGCAAGGCGGTGTGTGCCGCCGAGCTTGGCAACTCGCGGCCCAAAATGGCAATCGCTGCCGCCGCAATCTGCTGCGCGTGGCCGGCGTTCTTCATCAGGTTGGCGATGGCCGAGTCCGCCGTCACATGGGCTTCGCGCGGATGCCAACAGTCGTAGTCGGTCACCATCGCCAAGGTCGCATAGGCCATTTGCGCTTCGCGCGCCAACTTGGCTTCGGGCATATTGGTCATGCCAATCACGCTGGCGCCCATGCTGCGGTACCAGTTGGACTCGGCCAAGGTGGAGAACTGCGGCCCCTCGATACACACATAAGCGCCACCCCGGTGCAGCGCAATTTGCTCGCCCAGACCGGCGTCGCGTACGGCGCGAGCCAGCACGTCAGACAGCGCCGCGCAAACTGGCTGGGCCAGCGAGACATGGGCCACGGCGCCAGCGCCAAAAAAAGTGCTGTCGCGCCGCTTGGTTAAATCGATGAACTGGTCCGGTAGCACCATGTCCAGTGGCGCCAGCTCCTCGCGCAGCGAGCCCACGGCAGACATCGAAATCACATACCGCACGCCCAGTTGCTTAAGCGCGTGGATGTTGGCGCGGTACGGCACCTCGGACGGAATCAGCCGGTGGCCGCGCCCGTGGCGCGCAAGAAAAACCACCGCCACGCCATGCAAGGTGCCAGTGACCAGCACGTCCGACGGCTTGCCGTAGGGCGTGTTCAGGTCCAGCTCTTGCGCGCCTTGCAGGGCATCCATCTGGTACAGGCCACTGCCACCGATCACGCCAACGAGGGCTTGCTGCATGTTTGAATCCTTTCGGGTGTCTGTTGCGGTCCGCGCCAGTGTAATGAATCCACCTCGGATGCGACATAAGGTATACCGTTGGCACTTGTTCACGACCTTGCCGCCTAATCTGACGCCATTCACCGCATGAAGAAACTCGTTCTGGTTGGAGGCGGACACGCCCAACTGTCGGTATTGCAGACCCTGGCCACAAGCCGTGTTAGGGGCGTGGAGGCCACGCTGATTACCCCATCGGCACACCAGAACTACTCCGGCATGTTGCCGGGCTGGATGGCGGGCCACTACACCCAGGAACAGTGCCGCATTGACCTGCGTCCCTTGGCGCAGGCGGCGGGCGTCAAGCTCGTACTCGACCATGTCGCCCAACTCGACGCCCCACAACGCTGCGCCACTTTGGCAAGCGGCCAGCGCGTGGACTACGACGTACTGTCACTCGACATCGGCAGCGGGACTGCCAGCGCCGCACTGGCGGCCCTCGGCGACAAACTGCTGCCGATCAAACCACTGGACAACTTCTTCGCCATCTGGCCTTCGGTGCTGGCGCGTGCCCAAGCCCAGCAAGGTTTCCACTTGGTGGTGGTGGGGGCCGGTGCGGGCGGCGTGGAGGTGGCGCTGGCCGCGCGTTACGCCTTTTCCCGGGCCGCACCGGCGGCGCAGGTCACCCTGGTGGCGGCCGATACCGGCCTGCTGCCCGGCCACGCGCCAGGCGTGCAGCGGCGCGTGCGCCAGCTCGCGCAACGCTTTGGCCTGGTGCTGCACCAGGCACAGGCGTCTGCCACGGCGCAGGGGTTGACGCTCTCAAACGGCCAGGTGCTGGCAGCCGACTGCGTGGTCGCAGCGACCGGCGCGCTGGCCGCGCCATGGCTGGCTGGCACCGGCCTGACGCTCGATGACGCGGGCTATGTGCTCGTCGATGCCCACCACCGCAGCCTGTCCCAGCCTGAAGTGTTCGCCGCTGGTGACACCTGTGCGCGCCAGGACGTGGCCATGGCGCGCTCGGGCGTGCACGCCGTTTTTGCCGGCCCGGTGCTGGCCCACAACCTGCTGGCCACCGTGAGCGGTCAGCCGCTGCATACCTACCAACCCAAGCCACGCCCGCTGTACCTGCTGGCCTGCGGGCCGCGCTACGCCGTCGCGTCCTGGGGTGACTGGTCGGCGCAGGGGGCTTGGGTCTGGTACTGGAAGAACTGGATTGATCGGCGCTTCATGCGGCGGTTTTCGGCTTAGGGTTTGGACCATCGCGCGTCACTGCAAACCCAGGCTGCGGGCACCTGATGCCCCGACGCTGTGACCGTGGTTCCCTTGCAGGATGCGCATTGGCAACGCCTGAGGCAATCCAATCCAAAATCTTACCCTGGCGGAATGCCGCCTTTCGCCAACCGACTTGCCCGCTCACAATCGTTCCGGCCCGCTCATGTCAGGAAGTAACAGTCTGTGACTTCCGCAACGAGGGCAACGGCTGCATCGACAATCGGTGCTCGAAACCGCAAAGCGGCCCTACTCCGATCAATGCGAAACAACCAGCGAACTAATTGCTCATGTCAACTACCTACGTCTTAAGCGCACCCGTCGGGCCTGCCCAACTGAACAGGCCTGACGATATTGCACTGATACGTCGCCTGCTCAACAACTTCATCAATTTGGACTTGCTGCCTAACTCGACCTTGTTCGCCGAGTCGGGACATTGGGATAACACAATGGCAACGGCCCTCAAGACGATCGAGAACAATTACTTCTTTGGCAGCGCCGACCCAAACAACAAACTCGAAAACGACGACACGCTGTTCAACTTCTTGTGCAATGCGGATACCACTCAAAAGGAGATCGCATCCACGCTATCCGCGGAGTCGTATCAACTCGCTGCTGCGATGGTTCCGGGCGGCGCAGACTGGACCAAGCGCTTGGTCATCAAGACCACTGAAACTGTCAACGGCAAGCCCAAAGTCAAAAGACAGATTCAGAGCGAATTGGTACGTGGCAACATCCATCTTTACCTGCCGCTGATACTGCAGGCATTGCGCGACAAGCAACTCAACGACACCGACATGATCATGATGGCAATTGGCACGGTGCGCGCCGAGGCATCGGGATTCAAGCCGATTGACGAAGGCATCTCCAAGTACAACACCTCGGCAAAAGGTACAGCAGGCCGCCACGGTTTCGACCTGTACGACCTGCGCGATGACATCGGCAACAGTCAAGTCGGCGACGGCGCGTTGTACAAAGGTCGTGGATTTGTGCAGCTCACCGGCAAGTCCAACTACATCTCGATTGGCGCGAAGCTCGGCGTCAATCTGCGCGACAACCCCGACCTTGCCAACGACCCGCAAACGGCCGCGAAGATACTGGCGGAATTTCTCAAGACACATGAAGCCGCCATTCGCACGGCGCTAATGACCAACAACCTCGCCCTCGCACGCAAGAAGGTGAACGGCGGCAGCCACGGCCTGCACGAATTCACCCGATCGTTCACAGCAGGGAGAAAATACCTCGGCATCGTCGTGCCCCAGAAGGCAAAAGCCGCAACCAAAGTCAAGGTCAAGAAGAAGTGATTGCCCGCCTTTTCCGTCACCCGGTCTGTGCAACGATTGCGTCACTACTGCTGACGATCGGCTCGACGAAGGCCGCAAACGCCCATCCCTGTGCCGCTGACGCCGCCAGCAGGGCGGTGAAACTGCTTGCTTTGCAGGCAGAAACCGATCTGCCGATCACGATCTCAAAAACAGTGACTGCAGTCAAGCCGATCCGCAATCCCGCCAACACGAGACAAAGCTTCGATGTTCTCGCCGTCAAGGGCTACGCCTACAAGTCCGAATACCGCATGCGTTTCATCTACGCACGGATCCCTGGCCAATGTGCACTGGTCGGGCAGGAGATTTTGGAGCACACCGGCTTATAGTTCCGATCCCTTTTTCAGGATGACCTTGAAGGCTGTTCAAGTTGCGCACGACTTCACGATTCTGGTCTGCTCTGGTCTACTCCGGTCCGTTCGCTGCGTAGTACCGACTCCTATCTCCACCGCCCAAGCACGCCGTTGACTTCTGGGGACGCAACGCTCATGCCAGAGCGCGGAGTTTCGATGCCGGTCGTCAATGAGATACTTGCCCGCATGCGCTTGAAATCCCGACCAGTGCCCGTAGGGATAAACCAAACGCAGCGCGAGCCGATGTGGTGCGGCCACGGGATTCGGCCACCCTCACACACGGCCGCTGCCACCGCGCCAGACGTCGCCGGAGCCCGATGAGCGCCCCCAGCCTCGCGCGCTTTGGTGCGCTCACCGGCACGTACTTTGCGGCCATCGGCCTGTTCAACCCCTATGCGCCGTTGTGGTTCCAGAGCCTGGGCTTCTCGACGCTGGTGATTGGCGCCATCGCTTCGCTGCAAAGCTGGACACGGGTGGTGGCGCCCTACGCCTGGAGCTGGGGCGGCGACCACACTGGCCGCCGGGTGGAACTGATCCGTCTGGCCACGCTGGGTGCGGTGCTCTCGTCGCTGGGCCTGCTGGCCGTGCAGGCGATGCAGCCGATGGGCGCGACCGAACTGGTGGTGGCGGTGGCGCTGATGACCGCGCTGCTGTTCGTGGCCAACAGCGGCGTGGTGCCCTTGTACGAGGCGATGCTGGCCCACCTGCTGCAAACACCCGATGGCGGCATCGACGCCAAACGCTATGGCCGGGTTCGGGTCTGGGGTTCGGTGGGCTTCATCGTGGCCGTATCCTCATTTGGCTTGTTGCTGGAGCGATTTGGCATCGGCGTTTTTCCGGCCTTTGTAGCCGTCATGAACCTGCTGCTGCTGGTGGCCGCGCTGCGCTTGCCGGCCACCCGCGCGGACGCCGTGCACGACGAGCCCGCGCCGCCGGTTTTGCCACGGCTCAAACGGCCCGAGGTGGCGTGGTTCTTCGCGTCCGTGTTCTTTACCGTGCTGGCCCACACCAGCCTGTACGCTTTTTTCTCGCTCTACCTGGTGTCGCTGGGTTATGGCAAAGGCGCCGTGGGTGCCCTGTGGGCGGTGAGTGTGGCAGTGGAGATTGTGTTCTTCTGGACCCAGGGGCGCTGGTTCCCGCGGCTTACACCGCACCGCTGGCTGCAGGTGGTGGCCGGTGTGACGACGCTGCGCTTTGCAGCCACGGGCGCGGGGGGCGCCTGGGCTCCGGTGCTGGTGCTGGCGCAGCTCACGCACGCCATCACCTTTGCTGCGCACCACGCTGCCTGCATTGCACTGGTGCAGCGTTTGTTTCCGGGGCGCCTGCGCGGGCGCGGGCAGGCGCTGTACACCACGCTGGGCTACGGTGTTTCCGGGGTATTGGGAGGTGTTGGCGGCGGCTGGTTGATCAGCCACCTGGGTTTTGCGGCCGCATTCTGGGCCGCCGCGCTGTGCGGGGCCACGGCCCTGGGTTGCGCCACGGCCAGCGCGCGCGCCGCCACACGAGCAGACGATTAGGCCATCTCGCGTGGTTTATCGCCGACCGGTTGCGCCAACGCGGGTGTCACGGCCTTTCGGGCCAGATAAGGCAGGCTGCTGCGTTCGGTGTAAGAATTCCCGCTACTGGCCGACCAAGTCGCCAAGGATCTTCACCCTGATGGTGAAGCAGCCCGTCCCAACAGGAGCCCCATGCACGCCACCTTGCCCTTGCTCGAAGTCACCGAGTTCCCCGGCCTGCGCCGGCGCGCGCTCAGCACGCTACAAGTCAACCTGGGTTACCGCTGCAACCAGAGCTGCCTGCACTGCCACGTCAACGCCGGACCCACGCGCACCGAGATGATGGACGCAGCCACGCTGGCGCTTATCCCGCAGGTGCTGCGCGCTCGCGGCATCCGTGCTCTGGACCTGACCGGCGGCGCACCGGAGTTACACGAGGGTTTTCGCCAACTGGTGACCGACGCCACGGCACAAGGCGTACAGGTGATCGACCGCTGCAACCTGACCATACTGTTCGAGCCGGGCCAGGACGATCTGGCTGAGTTTTTGGCCGCGCACCGGGTTGAAGTGGTCGCCTCGCTGCCCTGTTATTCGGTGGCCAATGTTGACAAGCAGCGCGGCGAAGGCGTGTTCGACAAGAGTATTGCAGCACTGCAAAAGCTCAATGCGCTGGGTTATGGCCAAGCGGATTCGGGGCTGACCCTCAACCTGGTTTTCAACCCACAGGGCGCCGTGCTGCCGCCTAATCAGGTCACGTTGCAAGCCGATTACAAGCGCGAGTTGATGCAGCACTTTGGCATCCGCTTCAACCAGCTCTTCACGCTGACCAACATGCCGATCCAGCGTTTTGGCTCGATGTTGATCTCCAAGGGCAAGTTCAACGACTACGTGCAACTGCTCAAGGACAACTTTGCCAGCGGCAACCTGGAGGGCGTGATGTGCCGCGAGCTCATCAGTGTCGATTGGCAAGGCTACTTGTACGACTGCGATTTCAATCAACAACTCGGCTTGGCGCTGCCCGCCACCGCGGCCACGGCGCGTGCGCTGGGCAGCCGACCACACCTGCGGGAGCTGCTGCACCAGGACCCTGCGGGTCGGCCGATTCGTGTGGCCGAACACTGCTACGGCTGCACCGCCGGACAAGGCAGCAGTTGCGGCGGCGCGCTGGGCGCCTGATGCCGGCATGGGTAGTTGCTGATGATCGACATCGTGGTACCGGTTCTGAACGAGGCTGCGGATTGGCCGCAGGTGCAAAGCCGTCTGCGGGCGCTGGCGCGGTGTGAGGCGGTCAAGGTCTGGGTGGTGGATGGTGCCAGCCACGACGGCACCGTTGACCGGGCTACACAAAGCGGCTTCGCGGTGTTGCGCAGCGAGCCTGGTCGCGCGCGGCAAATGAACGCCGGCGCGGCGCAGTGCAGTGGCGATGTACTGCTGTTTCTGCATGCCGACACCGCGCTGCCCCCCGATTGGCTCGATTCGTTGCGCGCGGGCCTCGAGGGGCGCAAGGTGTGGGGCCGGTTTGATGTAGCCATCGACGGGCACTCGCCAGTCCTGAAGGTCGTGGCCACCCTGATGAACTGGCGCTCGCGCCTGAGCGGCATCGCCACCGGGGACCAGGGCATCTTCATGACCCGCGCGGCCTTCGAGGCGGTGGGCGGCTTCCCCGACCAGCCCTTGATGGAAGACATCGAGATCAGCAAGCGCCTGCTCAAGTTGTCACGCCCAGCCTGCTTGCGCCAGCATGTCACCACGTCGGGGCGGCGCTGGGAGTCACGCGGAGTCTGGCGCACCATCTTCCTGATGTGGCGCTTGCGCTTGGACTACTGGCGCGGTCGCAGCCCGGTGGAACTGGCACAGGCCTACCGATGACCACCACCCGCATCATCGTGATCGCCAAGGCACCTGTACCTGGCTTTGCCAAGACCCGGCTGATCCCGGCCCTGGGCGAGACTGGGGCGGCGCGGCTGGCCGCTCGCATGCTCCAGCACACCGTAGCCACAGCGCTGGCGGCGGGCGTCGGGCCGGTGGAGCTGTGCGCCGCGCCCGCGCCAAACGACCCGGCGTGGCGCGATGTGGCGGTGCCGGCCAAGGTGGTGTGCAGCGCGCAGGGCGCGGGTGACTTGGGCGCACGCATGGCACGCGCGGCGCAACGCGGCTGCGCGTTGGGCGAACGGGTGCTGCTGATCGGCACCGACTGCCCGGCCCTGAGCGCGGCTCACCTGCAGTTGGCCGCCGCCGCCCTGGATGCCCACGACGCCGCCCTGCTGCCCACCTTTGATGGCGGCTACGCCCTGCTCGGTCTGCGCCAGGTTCACCCCAGCCTGTTTGAGAACATGCCCTGGAGCACTGCAGCCGTCGCCTCGGAGACCGTGCAGCGCGCCAGTCGCATGGGCTGGACCGTCGAGCAGTTGGCACACCTGCATGACATCGATGAACCGGATGACCTGCAATGGCTGCCGCCAGCCTGGCTGGACGAACTGGCCCTTCCCCACCATGCGGTGTAGGCCAGGCCTTCCCATGTTATGGCTGACGGCGTTGGCCGCCTGCACAACGCCGTCGCACGCGACTGCGGTCTGGCTCGGCCGCTTTGCCGTGGCATCACCCGCCACACCAACCGCCCCACCGCCGCCGTGGCAGGTGGTACGGCTGAACCCAAAGGTAGCGCCGACCCACTACCAGACCCGGCTGTGGGACGGCGTGGCCGCGGTCGAGGCGCGTGCCGATGCCAGCATGTCCTTGTTGGCGCGTCCGCTGGACGTCGACCTGAGCGTCACACCGGTGTTGTGCTGGCGCTGGCGCGTGCAGCGCGTGCTGCAAAGCGCTGACATCAGCACCCGCCAGGGCGACGACTACGCCGCGCGCGTCTATGTGGCGTTCAGCGTGGCCAGCGAAGCCATGAGCCTGGCAACACGCAGCAAGCTGGCGCTGGGCCGCGCCCTCTATGGCGAGCAGGTTCCCGACGCCGCCCTCAACTACGTGTGGGACAACCGCTCGCCCATCGGCACGCGCCGCGCCAACGCCTACACCGAACGCACACAAATGATCGTGCAGCGCAGCGGCTCCGAGCTGGCGGGCCAGTGGGTGGTTGAGCGCGTCAACGTGCTGGCCGATGCGGTGCAGACCTTTGGCACCGAGAAACTGCGCGCGGTGCTGCTGGCCGTCGCTGCTGATACCGACAACACCGGCGAGCAAGCGCATTCGGGCTTTGCCGATCTGCACCTGGTCGGCCCACAAGCGCCGTGCGAGTTTCCTGCCGCAGCCGCCGCACCACGGTAAGAAACCGTCCCCCTGACCGACTGATCACAACTGACAGCGCCTGACTGCCGCTCCCCCTTCCGTTCAACCCGCCACGCCTTCACGCACCATGCACGACATCGTTCAAGACTATTACGGCCGCCAGTTGCAGCACTCCGGCGACCTGAAGACCAGCGCCTGCTGCGACATCAGCCAGATGCCCGAGTGGCTCAAGCCGCTGCTTGCGCGCATTCACCCCGAAGTGCTGTCGCGTTACTACGGCTGCGGTCTGGTCTGCCCGCCGTTGCTGACAGGCTGCCGCGTGCTGGACCTAGGCTGCGGCTCGGGCCGCGATGTGTACGCCCTGGCGCAACTGGTCGGCCCAAGCGGCGAGGTGGTGGGCGTGGACATGACCGACGAGCAGCTTGCCGTTGCCGAGAAGCACCGCGCCTTTCACGCCGAAGCCTTTGGCTACGGCAATGTACGTTTTGTGCAAGGCTATATCGAGCGCCTGGACGAGTTGGGCCTGAAGCCGGGCAGCTTCGACGTGATCGTCTCCAACTGCGTGGTCAACCTGTCGCCCGACAAGGACGCGGTGCTGCGCGGCGTGCAGCGGCTGCTCAAGCCTGGTGGCGAGTTCTTCTTCTCGGACGTCTATGCCGACCGGCGCGTGCCCACCGCCGTGCGCAATGACCCCGTGCTGTATGGCGAATGCCTGGGCGGCGCGCTGTACTGGAACGACTTCTTGCGCCTGTCGCACCGCCAAGGCTTCATCGATCCACGCCTGGTGACGGATCGGCCGCTGGCCATCACCGACCCGGCCTTGCAGCCGCGCGTGGGCAACTTGCGCTTCTACTCGGCCACTTACCGCCTGTTCAAGCTTGACACACTGGAGAGCGCTTGCGAAGACCATGGCCAGGCGGTCGTCTACCGGGGCAGCATCCCGGATTGCCCGGATCACTTTGTGCTGGACAAACACCACTGCATCGAAACGGGTCGTGTCTTCCCGGTCTGCGGCAATACCTGGCGCATGTTGCGCGAGACGCGGTTTGCCGCGCACTTCGACTTTGTGGGCGACTTCAGCCGCCACTTCGGTTTGTTCGCGGGCTGTGGCGGTGGTTTGCCGTTTGATGACACGTTGACCGCAGCGGGCGCCACAGCATGTTGCTGAGCCCGGTCAGGCCTCGTACGACAGCCACATCGGCAGGACGGTCCTGATGGCGTGGCTGCTCGTCGGCGCGGCCCTGTTTGTGGCGTTCAGCAATGGCGCCAACGACAACTTCAAGGGCTTTGCCACCGTGTGGGGCTCTGACACGCTCAACTACCGGCAAGCGCTGCTGCTGGCCACCGTGGCCACGCTGGCCGGTAGCCTGGTCTCGCTTGGCTTGGCCGATGCCCTGGTGCAGCAGTTCTCCGGCAGAGGTCTGGTAAACCAGGCTGCAGTCGATGCGCCGGGTTTCATCCTCAGTGTCGCGCTGGGCGCGGCCGCCACAGTCTGGCTTGCTACGCGCCTGGGCTTGCCCATTTCGACGACCCATGCGCTGATCGGCGGCCTGGTCGGGGCCGGCTTGGGACAATCCGGCGGCGCGGTGCATCTTGAACGATTGGCCAGCAACTTCCTGTTGCCGCTGCTGCTTAGCCCGATGCTGGCCGCGGTCCTGGGGGTCACGGCCTACCGCCTGCTTCGGCGCAGCCCGGCGCGACGTGATTGCGCGTGTGTGGTGGCGCCGCAGATGGCCGTGACCGTGGCCGTGGCCGGGCCAGCGGAGTTACCGGTGAGTCGGGCAGCGCTGCCGAGCCTGGTGCTCGCGCCAGCGGCCGAATGTGCGCGCCTGGACACCGCCGTACGGCTGTCGGTCCCGCGTAGCCTGGACCGCCTGCACGTGTTGTCGGCGATGTCGATCTGTTTCGCACGCGCTGTCAACGACACCCCAAAGCTGGCCGCGCTGCTACTGGCGGCTCACCTGTTGAACGCTCAGGTTTCAATCTCCCTGATCGCTGCCGCCATGGCGGTGGGTGGCCTGCTGTTTGCCCGCCGCGTGGCCCAGACCATGAGCCAGCGTGTGGTGCGCATGGACCACGCGCAAGGGCTGGCGGCCAACCTGATCACCGCCGCGTTGGTGCTGCTGGCCAGCAAGTTCGGCTTGCCGGTGTCCACCACCCACGTGGCGGTGGGTTCGATTGCCGGCGTGGGCGCCAGCGCCAATACGCTGGACTGGCATGCGCTGCGCAACGTTGTGCTGTCGTGGCTGGCCACCTTGCCGCTGGCAGCCACCGCCGCCTGGTTGGTGGCACAGATAGCCCAATCAACCGGGCCCCGATCGGTTTGAGGACAGAGCTTGCCGCTGCGCGGCTGCGGTCTGTCCCGCAAGGTGAACAGCCAACATCCGACAATCAGTTGAGGACAGAGCTTGCCACTACGCGGCTGCGGTCTGTCCCGCAAGTTCTCAGGTTACCAGCTCGACCAACTCTGCCATGTCGGCAAACAGCCGCTGCGCCCCGGCGCGGCGCAGCTCGTCGGGGCTGCTGTGGCCGATCGGGCCGGGGCAATAGCCCAGCACCGTGGCGCCCGCGGCGACACCCGCGGTGACACCCGCGACCGTGTCCTCCACCACCACACAGGCACGCGGATCGACACCCAGGGCCTCGGCAGCGGCCAGGTACACATCGGGATGGGGCTTGGAACGCGGCATTTCGTGGCCGCTGAAAACCCGGCCTTCGAAGCAGGCCCACAGGCCCACTTTGTGCAGTTGCAGCTCGACCTTGGCGCGGTCGGCACCGGAGGCGCAGGCGATGCGTCCGGCGTAGAGCGTGAACACCTCAAGCACAGCGGCCACTGCATTGGGAATGGCCACCAGATGCTCGCGTAAAGCGGCATCGCGTCGCGCCCGAAAGGCCACCATCCACTCCTCGGTGAGCGGCTGGCCGGTGTGGCGCTCGATGGCCTCGCGCTCGTCCCTGACCGCCTTGCCGATGAAACGGCGCATGCACTGCTCGGCGCTCAGCGTCCAACCGCGCTCGTGCAGCATGTCGCGCAGCACGCCATTGGTAATGGGTTCGCTGTCGACCAACACCCCATCACAGTCAAACAGCACTGCGGCGTATTTCATACGGGCATTCCTTAGTTTGCTATTATTTAGATAGCTAGTTAGCCTTACTTGTAGGGATCTGTAGCCGCTTTAGCCAATTTTTCCGTCGACATACAACCATCGCCCCTGCTCACGCACAAATCGGCTTCTTTCATGCAGACGGTGGGCGCGGCCACTGGGGTCACGCTGACGCGCGACAAACTCAACCTCGGCGGAGTCTGGCCCGATCACGTGCTGCCGACGCACCTCCAGACCGAGCCACTTCACGCCAGGCTCCAGACTCAGCTCGATCGGTCGCGTGCTGGGGTGCCAAGTGGCCAGCAGATAGGGCACGTCGCGCAGCGCATAGGCGCTGTAGCGCGAACGCATCAGGCTCTGCGCATCAGGCGCGGGCGTCGCCAGGTCGGGGGTGATGTAGCGCCCGCAACACTGCGCCAAGGTCAGCGCCGCGCCACGGGCACCGCTTCGACCGCACGGACAGGGCTGTGCCGCAAGCGTCGACGCCATCATCAAGTCCTGCTCTTGCGGCGGGCCTTTTGCTGCTCCAGCGTCTCGGTCGGTCCACCCTGCTTCAGCCATTCGGTGTAACCGCCATCGATGTGCGCTACGTTGCACATGCCCATTTCCTGTAGCGACTGGGCCGACAAGGCGCTACGCCAACCCAGGCCGCAAAACAGGATGAACTCCTTGGACTCGTCAGCAAACACCGGTTTGAAGTAGGGCGAGGCCGGGTCCACCCAGAACTCCAGCATGCAACGCGGCGCGTGCAGGGCGCCGACGATGGTGCCCTCGGCCAGTTCGCGCACGTCACGCACATCCACAATTTGCACGGCCGGGTCACCCAATCTGGCCAGCACCTCTGGCACCGAATAGGTCTTGACCACGGCCATCGCCTCGGCGACGAGTTGTTGGTAGCCTTTGACAATGGGCACGTCAGTCTCCTGAGTTGATGGGTGAATCAGGACAATGCGCGCTGAATCAATATCTTCTGCACGTCCGAGGTGCCTTCGTAGATCTGGCACACCCGCACGTCGCGGTAGATGCGCTCAACCGGGAAGTCGCTCACGTAGCCGTAGCCGCCCAGCGTCTGGATGGCGGCGCTGCAGACCGTCTCGGCCATTTCGCTGGCAAACAACTTGGCCATGGCGGCCTCTTTCAGGCAGGGCAGGCCCGCGTCGCGCAGTGACGCGGCATGCCAGATGAGCTGGCGCGCGGCTTCGATCTGGGTGGCACATTCAGCCAGCCGGAAGCCTACCGCCTGGTGGCCAAAGATCGGCTGGCCAAAACTCTGGCGCTCCTTGGCGTAGGCCAAGGCACACTCAAACGCACTGCGCGCCATGCCCACGCTCTGCGCGGCGATGCCGATGCGGCCGCCCTCCAGCCCACCCAGAGCGATTTTGTAGCCCTCGCCTTCCTGGCCAATCAGGTTCTCGGCCGGGATGCGGCAGTTGTCGAAGTTGATCTGCGCGGTGTCGCTGGAGTGCTGGCCCAACTTGTCCTCGATGCGGGCCACCACATAGCCCGGCGCGTCGGTGGGCACCAGAAAGGCGCTCATACCCTTCTTGCCCGCACCTTTGTCGGTGACCGCAATCACGATCGCCACATGGCCGTTCTTGCCGCTGGTGATGAACTGCTTGACGCCATTGAGCACATAGCCATCGCCATCCTTCACCGCCGTGGTGCGCAGGGCCGAGGCGTCCGAGCCGACATGCGGCTCGGTCAGGCAAAACGCGCCCAGCATGTTGCCCTGCGCCAGTTCGGTCAGCCACTGCTTCTTCTGCGCGGCGTTGCCGTACTTCATCAGGATGGCGTTGACCGGGCAGTTGGTGACACTGATGGCGGTGCTGGTGCCACCGTCGCCGGCCGCGATTTCCTCCAACACCAGCGCCAGCGTCACATAGTCCAGGTTAGCACCGCCAAACTCCTCTGGCACACAAATGCCATAGGCACCCAGCGCCGCCAGTCCCTGGTGCGCGTCCTTCGGAAAGTGATGCTCCTTGTCCCAGCGTGCGGCATGGGGCCAAAGCTGTTCCTGCGCAAAGGCTCGCACCGCCTCGCGCACCATTTGTTGGTCTTGGTTGAGTAACATGGTATGGAAACTAAAAATGGGAAAAAGGTGAAGAATAGGCCGGCTTCGGCTTACCGCAATAACTGGTGCGTCGACGTCTTGGCAGCCCTCTTGTCCAAAGGTCAGCACAGGTGCGAAACCCGCCGCCTGGGCACGCAAGGCAAGCAAGTAGTCGGAAAAATCTGCCGGACCTTGTGAATACAGGCCCAACGCTTGCCGCAATAGATTGGGCGACTCCAGTCGCAAATGGTCGTGTCCCAAGAGCGCCTCCAGAGCCTGTCCGATCTGCACACGGGCGTAACCATAACTACGCTCCAACACCCAAACCAGCTCGCACACCACAATGTGGTCCACATAGGCGGGCGACCTGGCGCTGGTGTGCTGGTGTAACCACGCCTCGACCTTGGCCGCTTCGCGCGGCGCATCGTTGGTCAGCAAACGCACCAACAGGTTGGTGTCGAGCGCAATCACTTTGATTTTGGCGTGGAGCGGTGTTTGCGCGCGAGGTGGTCGGCAACGCCCGCATCCATCTCCTCGACACTCAAGGCCCGCACCGGTCGAGGCAGCAATCCTCGCAAGGCGCTAACCGGCGCGCGTTGCGGTCGTTTCAGAACAATGGTGTCGTCATCCAACACCGAAACCATTAGTTGGTCGCCCGCGTGCAAGCCCAACTGAGTGCGTGCGGCGAGCGGCAAGGTCATTTGGCCTTTGGAAGTCAGGGTCGTATGCATAGCGTTCTCCTTACTCGTCGGTAAGAATAGCACGGACTCTGCGCGCCCTCATGGCACGATGGCTCGCCGCCATCCGAAGCAGGTGATACGGGGCAGCTTTGTGCGATCCGCGACATCAATCCACCAACTCCAAAGCCACCGCCGTGCCTTCACCGCCACCAATGCACAGCGTGGCCAGCCCCTTCTTAAGACCACGTGCTTTCAAGGCATACATCAATGTCACCATGATGCGCGCGCCACTGGCGCCAATCGGGTGGCCCAGCGCACAGGCGCCGCCGTTGACGTTGACCTTGTCGTGCGGCACACCCAGCTCTTTCATCAGCGCCATCGGCACCACGGCAAAGGCTTCGTTGATCTCCCACAGGTCCACGTCACCCACAGTCCAGCCAGCCTTGGCCAGCGCCTTCTGGCTGGCGCCAACTGGCGCGGTGGAGAACCATTCCGGCTCCTGGGCATGGGTGGCATGGCTGACGATGCGCGCCAGCGGCTTGCAGCCCAACTTGGCCGCTGTGGAGGCGGTCATCAGCACCATGGCGGCGGCCCCGTCGTTGATGGAGGAGCTGCTGGCGGCGGTGATGGTGCCATCCTTCTTGAATGCGGGTTTGAGCGTTGGGATCTTGTCGAGCTTGACCTTGCCTGGGCCTTCGTCGATGGACACCAGCACATCGCCGGCGCGTCCTTTGACCGTCACTGGGGCAATCTCTGCTGCAAACGCACCCGACTCGGTCGCCGCCTTGGCGCGCTGCACGCTGGCAGTGGCGAAGGCATCTTGCTCGGCGCGGGTGAAACCGTATTTGGCGGCGCAGTCCTCGCCAAAAGTGCCCATGGAACGGCCCGCCTCGTAAGCGTCTTCCAGGCCGTCGAGCATCATGTGGTCAAAAATCCGGTCGTGGCCGATGCGGTAACCGCCACGCGCCTTGGGCAACAAGTAAGGCGCATTGGTCATGCTCTCCATGCCACCGGCCAACAGCACCTCGTGGCTGCCGGCCAACAGCATGTCGTGCGCGAACATGGCCGCGCGCATGCCCGAGCCACACATCTTGGACAGCGTCACCGCGCCCGCGCTTTTGGGCAGCCCGCCCTTGAAGCCCGCTTGGCGGGCCGGCGCCTGACCCTGGCCGGCCATCAGGCAATTGCCAAACAGCAGTTCCGTGACCAGTTCCGCCGAGATGCCGGCGCGCTCGATGGCGGCCTTGATCGCCACGCCGCCGAGGTCGTGCGCGGCCAAGCTGGAGAAATCGCCCTGGAAACTGCCCATAGGGGTGCGGGCAGCGCTAACGATGACAATGGATTCAGGCATGGTAGTCCTCGGCTAAGGTTGAACTGACGGCAAAAACGTCCGCGATTGACGTTTACGTAAACGTCAATTGTAGGAGATTCCTGCCGGTCAGGGGCTGCCGCGACGCGCCGCCAACACCCAATGCCTACACCGGCTCACAGCTTGGGCTGGATCGCTCGTCTCAGCTTGAACACCACTTGGAATTAGACCGGCGCGCCAGCCTTGGCGCCCTGCAGGAAGCGCCTTTCGCGCTCGTACGGAAACACGTCATGCACGTGCCCCGCCAGGATGCGCTCCTTGTGGGCTTGCCAAAACGACGCCTCCAGCAAGTCGGCGTGGTGCCTCATGAAGATGTCGCGCACCACCGGGTTGCCCAGCAGGAACGGGCCAAAGGTCTCCGGGAACACGTCTTTGGGGCCTACCGTGTACCAGACTTCGCCCGACATCTCTTCCTCTTCGTTGCGCGGTGTCGGCACCTTTCGGAAGGTGCAATCAGTGATGTATTCGATTTCGTCGTAGTCGTAGAACACCACCTTGCCGTGGCGGGTGATGCCGAAGTTCTTCCACAACATGTCGCCGGGAAAGATATTGGCCGCCACCAGGTCCTTGATGGCATTGCCGTACTCGATCACACCGCGCTCGACCTGCTCCCTGGCCTTGGCGTCATCCAGCCCGACATCAAAGGCCTCCTGCAGGTAAATGTTGAGCGGGATCATGCGCCGCTCGATGTAGACGTGTTTGATGATGACCTCGGTCTTGCCATCTTGATCACGGTCGCTGATCTCCAGTTGGCTGGGCGCAAATTTCTGGATCTCGGCAATCAGCTCGTCATCAAAACGCTCGCGCGGAAACGCCACCTCGCTGTACTCCAGCGTGTCGGCCATGCGGCCAACCCGGTCGTGCTGCTTGACCAGCAGGTACTTGCCCTTGATCTGCTCGCGGGTGGTTTCCTTCTGCGGCGGGTAGTAGTCCTTGATGACCTTGAACACATAGGGAAACGACGGCAGGTCAAACACCAGCATCACCATGCCCTTGATGCCGGGCGCAATGCGAAATTTGTCGGTGCTGTGGCGCTGGTGGTGCAGAAAGTCGCGGTAGAACAGCGTCTTGCCCTGTTTGGCCAAGCCCAGGGCGTTGTAGATCTCGTTGCGCGGCTTGCGCGGCATCATGCTGCGCAAAAACTGCACATAGGCCGACGGAATCTCCATGTCCACCATGAAGTAGGCGCGGGCAAAGCTGAACAGCATCAGCAGGTCGTCCTCGCCAAACAGCGCGGCGTCGATCAGTAGCTTGTCGCCAGCCTTGGTATGCAAAATTGGCCACGCAAAAGCAAACTCGTTGAAGCCATTGATGAGCTTGCCCACCACGTAGGCGCCCTTGTTGCGAAAAAACAAACCCGTCAGCACCTGAATCTGAAAGTTGGCGCGCAGCTTCACATTGCCCAGCTTGGTGGTCATGGCGCGAACCACGTAGCCGACATCGCGCTCCAGGTCTTCAAAGTCGCGGCGCAGGTCAAAGTCCTTGACCAACTGCACCATCACCGCCTGCATGTTGGCAAGCGTCGGATAGTAGGCGCTGTAAGTCGGCCGAGCCTCGGACTCCCCGTTCTCGATGTACTCCGTGCTGACCGCTGGCCGCACAAAAATGAAGTCGTTCTGGAAGTAGCTGCGATGCAGAATCTTGGTGGTGACCGAGTTGAAGAAGGTCTCCGCCAGCTCAGGCTGATGGTGGTCCACCAGCAGGCCGATGTAATGCAGCTTGACCTGCTGCCAAATGTCCATCGGCTGCTCACCGGCTTTGAATTCGCGCTCAAGCCTGGTTGAGCACTCGCGCACGCGCAGGTCGTAAAACTCGATGCGTTCGCGCTGCGCACGCTGCTGGCCATGCCAGTCGGCAGTCTCAAAACGGTGCTTGGCGCGCGCTGATTCGGTGCGGAACAGGCGGTAATGCCGGTTGAAGCCATCCATCATGGCCTTGGCGATGTCGTAGGCCAGGCTGGAGTCGAGGCGTTGGGGGAACATGCTCAATAGTGTTCTGTAACCCGGAGATCACGCCCCACGGGGGTAGCGCTTGATGGCGTTGCGAAACACATTCACCACTTCATGCGGACCCTGCATGCTCACACCGAGGTCTTTGGCCAGACCATCCTTCAAGCCATAGCACCAGCCATGAACGGACACGCTCTGCCCCCTGCTCCAGGCGTCCTGCAGGACGTTGGACAAGGCTACGTTGCCCACCTGCTCGATGACGTTCATCTCGCACAGGACATCTTCCTGCTCGGCCACCGGCAGATGATCGAGGCGACGGCGGTGACGCATCTTGACGTCATGCACATGGCGCAGCCAGTTGTCCGCCAGGCCAACCCTCGTGCCGCGCAAGGTGGCCAGTACGCCGCCACATCCGTAATGACCCACCACAATGATGTGCTCGACCTTGAGATGGTCCACGGCGAACTGGATCACGGACAAGGCGTTCAGATCGGAGTGCACCACCACATTGGCCACGTTACGGTGCACAAACAGCTCGCCAGGGTCCAGCCCGGTGATTTCGTTGGCCGGCACCCGGCTGTCCGCACAGCCGATCCACAGGTACTTGGGTGTCTGCTGCTGCGCCAGCTTACTGAAGAAGCCGGGTCGCTCCCGCTCCATGCGCGCGGCCCAAGAGCGGTTGTTGTCCAGGAGGTTTTGGAGAGTTGAAATCATGAGAGCAATTATCCCGGATCATCATGGCCCGCCTCCTGACAACCACGCGGCACGCATCCCGCGCGTGACAATCCTCAGCAGGTCTCCGCAAACAACTCCCGCCCGATCAACATACGCCGGATCTCGGACGTGCCGGCGCCGATCTCATACAACTTGGCATCGCGCCACAGGCGGCCCAGCGGGTATTCGTTGATGTAGCCGTTGCCGCCATAAATCTGCACGCCCTCGCCCGCCATCCAGGTGGCTTTTTCGGCGCACCACAGGATCACCGAGGCGCAGTCCTTGCGCACCTGGCGCACATGCTCGGTGCCGAGCAGGTCCAGGTTCTTGGCCACGGTGTAGGCAAACGACCGACCGGCCTGCAGCACGGTGTACATGTCGGCCACTTTGCCTTGAATGAGCTGGAACTCGCCAATGCTCTGGCCAAACTGCTTGCGGTCGTGGATGTAGGGGATGACGTTGTCCATCACCGACTGCATGATGCCCAGTGGGCCGCCAGTCAGCACCGCGCGCTCGTAGTCCAGGCCACTCATCAGCACCTTGGCGCCGCTGTTGAGGCCGCCCAGCACCTGACTGGCCGGCACTTCGACGTTGTTGAACACCAACTCACCGGTGTGGCTGCCGCGCATGCCGAGTTTGTCGAGCTTTTGCGCGACCCCGAAGCCCTTCATGCCTTTCTCGATCAAAAACGCCGTCACACCGCGTGCCCCCAGCTCAGGTTCGGTCTTGGCGTACACCACCAGGGTGTCGGCGTCCGGCCCGTTGGTGATCCACATCTTGGTGCCGTTGAGCAGGTAGTAACCGCCTTTGTCTTCAGCCTTCAGCTTCATGCTGATCACGTCGCTGCCCGCGCCGGGCTCGCTCATGGCCAGCGCGCCCACGTGCTCGCCGCTGATGAGCTTGGGCAGGTACTTCTGGCGCTGCTCGGGCGTGCCGTTGCGATTGATCTGGTTGACGCACAGGTTGCTGTGCGCGCCGTAACTCAAACCCACCGAGGCCGAGGCACGGGAGATTTCCTCCATGGCAATCATGTGCGCCAGGTAACCCATGTTGGCACCGCCAAACTCCTCACCGACCGTGATGCCCAGCACGCCTAAGCTCCCCATCTTGGGCCACAGGTCCATCGGGAACTGGTCGCTGCGATCAATCTCGGCGGCGCGCGGGGCGATCTCGGCTTGGGCAAAGTCATAAACGGCGCTACGCAAGGCGTCAATGTCTTCGCCAAGTTGAAAGTTCAGGCCGGGTAGGTTCATGGGGCGTCTCCTTAGGGGCAAATGCTGGGAAAGGGTTCAATAGCTGCGGGGGACCGGCATCAGGGTTTGCTGCATCAGGGCGCAGGCGCGCTCCTGGCCATCGGCATCGACGTGCGTCACTTCCGCGCTGGTGACCATGACACGCTTGCCGGCGCGAACCACGCGGCCGGTGGCACGCAGTTCGCCGCCCTCAAAGGCAGCCAGGAAGTTGATCTTGTACTCAACGGCGGTCACCTCCATGCCCGCTGGCGCCTGGGTCAGGCCGGCGTAGCCCGCCGCAATATCGGCCAGCGCGCCAATGGCGCCGCCATGAAAACTGCCCTGCTGTTGCGTGACCTTGCCCGAGTACGGCAGGCTTACCACGCACAGGCCGGGTTCGACCCGCACCAGACGCGCGCCCAGGCTTTGCATCATGCCCTGGCGGGCGAAGCTACGTTGCACCCGCACCAGAGGGGATTCGACGGGTTCAGACAGATTTGCTGCTTGCATGGTTGGGTTTGATGGTTTTGGTGGTTGGCTTTGACGCCGCTTTGGGGGTGCTGGCTTTGGCGTGCACCTTGACCAGCAAGGCACGTGCTTCGCGCTGGTGCACCTTGATCTCGTCGAGGTTGGCCTGTAAATCAGCCATCTGTTCTTCAAGCTGGCGCTGATGATCCGCCAGCACGACCAGGAACTTCTCGAGCTGCAGACCGGTGTCGCGCGGGCTGTCGTACAGGTCGATGATTTCCTTGGCCTCGGTCAGTGACAGGCCCAGCCGCTTGGCCCGCAACGTGAGCTTGAGTCGCGTGCGGTCGCGCCCGCTGTACACCCGTTGGCGCCCGCCGGGGCCGGAGCGTTCCGGTTGCAGCAGCCCCATGTCTTCATAGAAGCGCATGGCCCGGGTGGTCAGGTCAAACTCCTTGGCCAGGTCGCTGATGCTGTAGGTGATGCCCATGGGTGGTGTTCAACATTGGTGACAGGGTGCCAAATGACGCCCGCCTACAATGCCCTTTTGGATTGACGTTTACGTAAACGTCAATTATGAATCAAAACCAAGGCACGCCATGAACGAACTCGAACAACGCCTGCATTACCCACTGGGCGAGACCCTGCCGCAAGGCGGCCACACGCTGGAAGTGGCACCGGGCGTCAAGTGGCTGCGCATGGGCCTGCCGTTTGCACTCAACCACATCAACCTGTGGCTGCTGCGTGACGAGGTTGACGGTCGCGCTGGCTGGAGCGTGGTGGACTGTTGTATTGACCGCGCCGAGTCCCGCGCGCAGTGGGAGCAGGTGTTTGCCAACGAGCTCGAAGGCCTTCCCGTCCTGCGCGTGATCGTGACCCACATGCACCCCGACCACATCGGGCTGGCCCATTGGCTGTGCGAGCGTTGGAATACCCTCATGTGGATCAGCGCCACCGACTTCAACGCCGCGCGCATGGCCTGCCAGAGCACCACCGGATTCGGCGGCGAGGCGGCTGCCAGGTTCTTCGCCTCACACGGCCTGACCGACCCCGACTCGCTGGCCAAGGTCCGGGCCCGCACCGGTTACTACCCCGGCATGGTGCCGCGCGTGCCGGACCGCTATCACCGCATGATGGATGGGCAAACCATCACCATCGGTGGCCGCGAATGGCGCTGTATCAGCGGCTACGGCCACGCACCCGAACACATCGCGCTTTACTGCGACGAGACCCGCGTGCTGATCAGCGGCGACATGATGTTGCCGCGCATCTCCACCAACGTCAGCGTCTACGACCTGGAGCCCGAGTCCGACCCGCTGACCTTGTTCCTGGCCTCCATCGACAGGTTCCAGGCCCTGCCCGAGGACACGCTGGTGCTGCCCTCGCACGGCAAGCCCTTCACCGGCCTGCACGAGCGCATCGGGCAATTGCATGAGCACCACCGCGACCGCCTGGACGAGGTCATGCAGTTCTGTCAGCACACCCCACGCAGCGCCGCCGAGGTGTTGCAGGTGCTGTTCACCCGCGCGCTCGATCTGCACCAGACCACCTTTGCGATGGGCGAAACCGTGGCGCATTTGCATGCACTTTGGTTTGGCGGGCGGCTTGGCCGCAGTCTGGGAGAAGACGGGGTGTACCGGTTTTTGGTGCGCAGGTGAAGGCGGTGTGTCGCTGATTGCGCGCCTGCGCTCCCGCTCCAGTGCGCCACAATCCAGCCATGACCGATAAAGCCGCACCCCACCAACGACGCGTGCGCTACGCCGGCACCCACCCCAAACGCTTTGAAGAGAAATACAAGGAGCTCGACCCGTCGCGTCATGCCGACGAATTGCAAAAAGTGATGGCTCGGGGCCAAACCCCGGCGGGCATGCACCGGTCCATCTGTGTGAACGAGATTCTGGACATCCTCAAGCCCCAGCCGGGCGAGGTGGGTCTGGACGCCACGCTGGGCTTTGGTGGGCACGCACAAGAGATCCTGGCGCGCCTGCTGCCGGGCGGTCGCCTGTTCGGCGTGGATGTGGACCCGGTGGAGTTGCCGCGCACCGAGGCACGCTTGCGCACCTTGGGCTTTCCCGACGAGGCACTGGTGGTACGCCGCATCAACTTCGCCGAACTGGCCACCCTGCTGCCCGAGGCCGGTGGCGGCTTTGACGTGGTGCTGGCCGACCTGGGTGTGTCCTCGATGCAGATCGACAACCCGGCGCGCGGCTTCAGTTTCAAGGCCGACGGCCCGCTGGACCTGCGGCTGGACCCCTCCAGTGGGCAGTCGGCGTCTGAACTTCTGCAGACCGTCACGCGCCAACGGCTGCGTGATTTGCTGGTGGACAACGCCGACGAACCCCATGCCGTGGCCTTGGCGGCAGCCCTGCAGGGGCAGTTTATTGAGACCACCACCCAATTGGCCGAAGTGGTTCGCCAAACGCTGGCCAAGGCCTTCAAGCGCAGCATGCCGGAAGAAGAGCGACAGGCCGAAACCAAGAAGGTGTTGCAGCGAACGTTTCAGGCCTTGCGCATCGAAGTCAATGACGAGTTTGGCGTTCTGGACCGTTTTCTGGCCTTGCTGCCGAGCTGCCTGAACCCCGGCGGCCGCGTGGCGATTCTGAGTTTTCACTCGGGCGAAGATCGCCGAGTGAAAAAGTCGTTCCAGACCGGCGAGCGCGCCGGCATCTACGCCAGCGTCGCGCCGGACCCGATCCGGGCATCGTTTGAGGAACGTCGCGCCAACCCAAGATCGAGTTCAGCCAAGCTGCGATGGGCCGTGAAAGCCTGAACGGCCTGCCCACGGGCACCCAGGCACCGGGGCATGCTGGCGGCGATGCACGCGAATCTTGACCTAGGGCAAAGGAATATTGCGAAAGCCCTCTAGGATGCCCCCCTGGAGACCGCTATGTTTGACCGCCCTATCCGAGACCTCATGGACCACAAGAAATTTCTTGTGGCGCCTCCCGACGCCACCGTCAGCGAGGCCGCCAAACTCATGGCGAAGAAGAACATTGGCGCGATCCTGGTCGTAGAGGACGAACTGCTGGTTGGCATCTTCACGGAGCGCGACGCGGTGTTCCGAGTGATTGCGCCGGGGCGCGATGCCCACATCACGCCCCTGCGCGCGGTGATGACACCCAACCCCGAGTCACTGGAGCCGAGCCGGTCCTACGGGCACGCGCTGCTGTTGATGCAGGAGCACGGCTTTCGTCACGTCCCGGTGGTCGAAGAAGGTCGCCCCATCGGCATCGTCTCCTCACGCAACGCGATGGACCCCGAGTTGGAAGAGTTCGTCTCAGAAGAGCGCCGGCGCCTGCACCACCGCTAAGGGAAGCGGAAATCGCAAAAGTATCTCTATCTCCGTCATTGCGATTACCCAGTTCCGGGTCTGAACCGCACACAGACCTTGAACCCGTATCGTCATCGCGAGGCCGCAGGCCGTGGCGATCCATGTATTGAGGGGTCCTGGATTGCTTCACTGCGTTCGCAACGACGACCTGTTCATGGAAAGCGAAGCGCGGCAATCCATGTTTGAGGCGCGCCACCGTGGATTGCTTCACTGCGTTCGCAATGACGCAAACCGGTATGTCCCTGATCAGCTGAGGACAGAGCTTGCCGCTGCGCGGCTGCGGTCTGTCCCGCAAGGTTTCAGTCAGCCGGTTTGCCGTCGCCCGACGGGCTCGACAACAGGCTGATGTCACCCTTGGCGCTGGAGCCCAGCAGCCCCACGCGCGAGTAGATTTGCAGCTTCTCGCGGGTGTCGCTGATGTCCATGTTGCGCATGGTCAATTGGCCAATGCGGTCTTGCGGCGTGAAGGCGCCCTCGCCGCTTTCCATGGTCAGGCGCTCAGGGTGGTAAGTCAGGTTCGGGCTGGTCATGTCCAACAACGAGTAGTCGTTGCCACGGCGCAGCTCCAGCGTCACCTCGCCGCTGACGGCGCGCGCCACCCAGCGCTGCGCGGTTTCGCGCAGCATCATGCTTTGGGAGTCGAACCAGCGGCCCTGGTACAGCAGGCGGCCCAGACGGCGCCCATTTCCGCGATACTGTTCAATCGTGTCTTCGTTGTGGATGCCGGTCACCAGCCGCTCATAAGCGATGTGCAACAGCGCCATGCCGGGTGCCTCATAGATGCCACGGCTCTTGGCTTCGATGATGCGGTTCTCGATCTGGTCACACATGCCCAGGCCATGGCGCCCGCCAATCGCGTTGGCCTCGCTGAACAGGGCCACCGCATCCGGGAAGCTGCGGCCATTGAGCTCAACCGGCTGGCCGTCTTCAAAGCGCACCCGCACCGTCTCGGCCTTGACCGCCACGTCCTCGCGCCAGAAGGCCACACCCATGATGGGCTGCACGATGTGCACGCCGGCATTGAGAAACTCCAGATCCTTCGCTTCGTGCGTGGCACCCAGAATGTTGGAGTCGGTCGAATAAGCCTTCTCCACACTCATCTTGTAGCCAAAGCCATGGCTTGTGAGGTACTCGCTCATCTCCTTGCGCCCACCCAGCTCGTCAATGAACTGCTGGTCCAGCCAGGGCTTGTAGATGCGCAGCTTGGGGTTGGCCAGCAAGCCGTAGCGGTAGAAGCGCTCGATGTCGTTGCCCTTGTAAGTGCTGCCGTCGCCCCAGATGTTGACGTCGTCCTCGCGCATCGCCACCACCAGCGCGGTGCCGGTGACGGCACGGCCCAGCGGCGTGGTGTTGAAGTAGGTGGCGCCAGCGGTGGAGATGTGAAAGGCGCCGCACTGGATGGCGGCAATGCCCTCGGCCACCAGTTGCGGACGGCACTCGATCAGGCGCGCCAGATCGGCGCCGTAGCTCAGCGCCTTGCGCGGAATCTCGTCGTAGTCGCTCTCGTCGGGCTGGCCCAGGTTGGCGGTGTAGGCACAGGGAATGGCGCCCTTGGCGCGCATCCAGTGCACAGCGGCACTGGTATCGAGCCCGCCCGAAAACGCGATGCCGACACGTTCACCGGCGGGGACTTTTTGCAGAATGTTGGCGGCCATGGCAGAGCGATCCGAAAAGGGTCGATTTTAGCTGGCGCCCTTGGCTCACCGCAGCGAGGCCGTTTCGCTGTCGCCGTCTCACGCAGCGAACGACGTCAACGCCCACGGCAGGCAGGCACCGACCCCCACCACAAGCAAGCCCAGCGACACCACCCAGCCATAGCGCACGCCACCCGCCACAAAGGCCACCACGATCTTGCTCACCGTGTTGGTCAAAAAGGCCAGCAGCACCGCCAGGGTCACGGTGGCCGCATCGGAATTGCCCTGCGCCAGCACCGAGATCGCCGCTGCAGCGGCCGAGTGCACATCGGCCAGCCCGGCCAGGGCGGTGGCGCCGTAGAGCGCACTCGCCCCATAGGTACGCTGCGCCCAGGCGACGATCACCGTCAACGCGGACAACAACGCCGCCAAGCCCAGCGACTGCCACAAGCTGAAGGCGCGACTGTCGGCATTCGGTGCCTGCGTGGGCGCCTTGGACCACCACGTGGCCGCCGCCCCCAGCACCAGCGCAGTCACGAACGCGCCAGCCAGCGTTGGCCACAGGGTGGCCAGCAGGGGCGGGTGCAGCATCCAGGCCACCAATGCCAATTGCAGCGACGTGGCCACGGTGGACCACCAGGCACCGGCCACACACGCGCGATGCAGTTCCGGCTGCTCGCGGGCTCGCGCGCCCATGGCCGCGACGGTGGCGGTACTGGAGACAAAGCCCGCGGCCAGCCCCGACAGCGGCAGCCCCAGGCGCGGACCCAAGGCACGCAGCGCGATGTGTCCGGCCGATTGCACGCCCATGAGCAGCACCACCAACAGCCAGACCCGATGCGGGTTCAGCCCCCCCAGCCAGTCCAGTGGCACCGACGGCGCCAGCGGCAACACAATCAGGGCCGAGCCCGACAACAGCAGGGCATCGCGGTACTCCTGCTCGGACAGGGTCACGGTGGTAAAGCGTTGCAGCGGCTCGCGTGCCGCCAGCAGCCCCGCCACCATGACGCCCCCGGCAGCGGCCACGGCCGGGTACGCCACCGCCAGAACACCCAGCAGATAAGTCAGCAACAGCGCCACCTCGGTGGTGGCACCGGGGTCCTGCGAGTGGTCGCGCAGGTACGCCACCACCGCCAGCGTCGCCACCAGCGCGCCCGCCACAAAAGTCAGCAACGGTTGTTCCAGCAGTTGTGCCACGGCCCCCGCCAGCGACACCAGCGTGAAGGTGCGCAAGCCCGCAAAATGCCGCGTCGGGCCGGTGCCTTTGCGACGTTCCCGCTCGACCCCGATCAACAAGCCCAGGCCCAGCGCCACGGCCAGGCCGGTCAGGCTGTCGGGGGTCAGATCCATGACGTCGTGTGCGTTGACTCGGTAGGCAGCCTTAGTCCCAACGCGGTGTCGCGTGGTCCTTGAGCGCCTTGCGCAACTCGGAGTAGTCGGGCACCACCGCCCCAACTGTCTCCCAAAAACGCGGGCTGTGGTCCATCACGCGCAGGTGGCTTAGCTCGTGCACCACCACATAGTCGATCACCGCCTGATTGAAGTGCACCAGCCGCCAGTTCAGGCGGATTGAGCCGTCCATGCACGCGCTGCCCCAGCGGGTGCTGGCGTTGCTCAGCGACAGGCGACGCCATTGCACCTGCACCTTGGGCGCGAAGTGGTCCAGTCGCTCGGTAAAGATGGTCTTGGCCTGGCGCATCAGCCAGGCCTGCACGGCATCGCGAATCTGCTCTGGCGCGGCAACTGTGGGGCAAGGCCACGCGCAGGTGCGAGCCCACCCGCTGGGCCCCCGCTGCATCGAAGTCGTGCGCCGGGTCGAGCAGCACCTGAATGTGCTCACCCATGAAGGGCAGGCGGGCGCCGTCTCTCCACTCGATGCGTGAACGCTCCTGGCTGGCCTGGTTGGCGCGGGTTTCGTCAAGCTTGCGCACGATCCAGTCGGCCTTTTCCTGCAGGGCCGCTTCCACCTCGTACAGCGGCACCCAGCGCGGTGCGCTCACGGCCAGCCCCTCAGGCCCGACGCGAAAGCCAATCGTGCGACGCTTGCCACGCTTGAACTCGTAGCCCACCACCGCATCGCCCAGGCGTGATTCGCGATTGGCCTTGGGGTGCCGAAAATTCGCGGGCGGTAGCACCTGACCCAGTGGTTCGCCCAGCTGAAGTGGACCAATTGCTACTGTTTTAGTAGCTTGATTATCAATATCCACCTGCCCTACAGGCCGATTTGGCACTGATTTCTGGCGCCCGCCTCGGGCCTTGGGCAGTCTGGCCAGCGGTGCAGGGCTCCGCGGCTCGGGGTCAAACAAATCGAGCGTGTAGCGCAGCAGGCCACGCATCAGTGTGCTCACTGGAGTACCTCCGTGCTAGGCGGTGCGAGGTTGCAGGAAGCGGCCCGGCGCTTTGCTCATGATCGATAGGCGTCGGGGTCCAGGCGGCGCATTTCGGCTTCAATCCATTCCTGCGCCTCGCGCGTCAGGTCTTTCGACTCACGCCCCACGCTGGGGATCGGCTTGCCAATCGACACGTCCACCACGCCGGGGTACTTGATGAACGCCTTGCGCGGCCAGCACTTGGCCGAGGTCACCGCAATCGGGATCACTGGCGCACCGGTCTCGATCGCCAGGCGCGCCCCGGCGGGCTGGTACACACCCTGCTCGCCGCGTGGTATGCGGGTGCCCTCCGGAAACATGATGATCCAGACACCGCGCGCCGCCAGCAACTTGCCCTGCGCCACCACCTTGAGGAAGGAACGCGCCCGCGCAGCACGGTCGATATGGATCATGTCCAGCCGCGCCATCGACCAGCCAAAGAACGGTATCTGCAACAGTTCCTTCTTGAACACATAGGCCAACGGATGCGGCATCAGCGTGGGCAACAGCAGGGTTTCCAGTGTGGACTGGTGCTTGGACAACAGAATGGCCGGGCTGGTCTCGCCCACCGGCAGGTTCTCCATGCCGGTGACACGCACGTGGATACCGAGGATGACCCGGGCACCCCAGATCACCACGCGCATCCAGTTCACCGCGAACCACCACAACGGCGTGCCACGCACCCAGACTGAGACCAGCACCAGGGCCAGGCCCCACGGAATCACGGTGACGAAGATCCAGCCCATGTGCAGGATCGATCGAATCAGGGCGATCAGACGCAAATCAGAGCCCTCTGCATCAAACCAACACGACGCGATGACTCAGACATAGGGCGGCCCCTCATGCGCGGGCTCGGCTTCGCGTGCCAGCAGCGCCGCCACAAACGCCGCCAGGTCCGCATGCACCCGGGTATGGGCAGGGAAGCCCTCGGGCAGCGTCCGATCGCGGTACGCCGCACCCTTGCCAGTCAACACCAAATGCGGCTCGCAACCCACGGCAGAGCCGGCCTGCACATCACGCAGCGTGTCGCCCACGGCGGGCACGTCCGCCAAATCCACACCGTAACGCTCGCCAATTTGCTCAAACAGACCCGACTCGGGCTTGCGGCAGCGGCACCCCTCGGTCGGCGCATGGGGGCAGTAAAAAACCGCATCAATGCGCCCGCCCACGCCCGCCAGCGCCTTGTGCATCTTGGTGTGGATGGCGTTGAGCATGTCGACGTCGAACAAACCGCGCCCCAGGCCCGATTGGTTGGATGCCACCACCACATGCCAGCCGGCGTGGTTGAGGCGTGCAATGGCTTCCAACGCGCCGGGCAACGGTTCCCACTCGGCTGGGGACTTCACGAACTCGGCACTGTCCTCGTTGATGGTGCCATCACGGTCCAGAATGACGAGCTTGAGGGTGGACATGTTCAGCTCGCCAGACGGGACAAATCGGCGACGCGGTTCATGGCGTCGTGCAGGCTCTTGAGCAGCCCTTGGCGGTTCAGGCGCAGATCGAGTTCTTCCGCATTGACCATCACGCCATCAAAGAAGGCATCGACCGGCTCTCGCAGCGCTGCCAGCGTTTGCAATGACGCGGTGTAGTCCCCAGCCTCGAACTGCGCGTTGGCGGTCGGCGCCACGGCTTTCATCGCCGCGAACAGGGCCACCTCGGCAGGCTCCTTGAGCAAGACTTCACTCACATGGGCGTCGACTTCTGGCGCTTTCTTGAGAATATTACCGATGCGCTTGTTGGCCGCCGCCAGCGCCGCGGACTGGGGCAAAGCCGCAAAGGCACGCACCGCCGCCAGCCGCCGTGGCAAATCACCCCATGTCGTCATGCCATGCGCGTGGATCGCCGCATCGACTTCGGCCGGCGCATAACCGGCGTCTTTGAGGTAACCCTTGAGCCGTTCGGCAAAGAAGCCCTCCAACGCTTCCTGCGCTGGTTGCAGCGTGCCTGCGGGGAACACCGCGAACGCATCGGCCGACAACTTGCGCAGCGACAGCGGCAGATCGCGCTCGACCAGCATGCGGATCACCCCCAAGGCGTGGCGGCGCAAGGCAAACGGGTCCTTGTCGCCCGTCGGCAAATTGCCAATGCCGAACATGCCAACCAGGGTTTCGAGCTTGTCGGCCAGCGCCACGACCAGGCCAACCTGGGTGCGCGGCAACGCGTCACCGGCAAAGCGTGGCCGGTAGTGGTCCTCGATACCAAAGGCAATGTCTTCGCTCAGCCCATCGTGGCGCGCGTAGTAGCCACCCATGATGCCTTGCAGCTCCGGGAACTCCCCCACCATGTCGGTCAACAAGTCGGACTTGGCCAGTTTGGCCGCCGTGTCGGCCGCCTCGGCCAACACCTCGCCACCCAGTTGCTGCCCAATGTCGCGGGCAATGGCACGCACACGTTCGGTACGTTCGCCCTGGGTGCCGAGCTTGTTGTGGTAGACCACCTTGTCCAGCCCGGCCACGCGCGATTCGAGTGTCTTCTTGCGGTCCTGATCGAAGAAGAACTTGGCGTCCGCCAGGCGCGGGCGCACCACGCGCTCATTGCCACCGATCACGGCACTCGCATCATCCGGGCTGATGTTGCTCACCACCAGAAACTGGTTGGTCAGGCGCCCGGCGCCATCCAGCAACGGGAAGTACTTCTGGTTGGCCTTCATCGTCAGGATCAGGCACTCCTGCGGCACATCCAGAAACTCCTTTTCGAACTGGCACACCAGCACGTTGGGCCGCTCCACCAGCGCCGTCACTTCGTCCAGCAAGGCGTCGTCTTCGATCGGGTGTGCGCCATTGCCGACCTTGGCAGCCGCAGCCGCCAACTGTCGGGCAATCTCGGCCTTGCGCTCGGCAAAGCTGGCAATCACCGCGCCGTCGCGCGCCAGGGTGGCCGCGTAGCTGTCGGCATCGGCAATCACCACTGGCGACACGGCCGCCTCAAAGCGGTGGCCGTGCGTGATGTTGCCGGCCGTCAGCCCCAAGGCCCTCACGGGCACCACGGTGGCGCCGTGCAGCGCCAGCAAACCGTGCGCCGGGCGTACAAACTGCACACTGCTCCAGCCGGGCAGCGCGCAATCGCGCTCCAACTGGTAAGTCATCACCTTGGGGATAGGCAGCAAGCGAATGGCCTCTTCCAGCGCCTTTTGCAGGCCTAGGTCGAGCGTGGCGCCGCTCACCAGGCTGTCGTAAAACAGTGCGTCGGCCTTGCCGTCGGGCTGGCGCTTGAGTGACGCCACCGCCGCCACCGGATCGGACAAGTCCACACCCAGGGCCTGCAGCTTCTTGATGAGCGCGGGCGTAGCGTGGCCCGCTGCGTCGAGCCCCACCGCCACCGGCATCAGCTTCTGCTGCACCGCCTTGTCGTTGGCTTTGAGCCAAACATGGCTGATGTGCGCGGCCAGGCGGCGCGGCGAGGCAAATGCAGTGGTCACCGAGTCGCCATTGATCAGTCCGAGCGCGCGGAGCTGGTCAGCCAGTTGGGTGGCAAAGGCCTCCCCCAGCTTCTTGAGCGCCTTGGGCGGCAGCTCTTCCACAAACAGTTCAATGAGAAGGTTCTTGGTTGTCATAGTGTGATCGCGCCCAGGCCAAGCCGTTCGGCGTTGTCATTGAGCACGATGTCCAGTGATAAAAACTCGGTGCATTGGCAGCGCATCGCCACTGCAAGATGCAGCGCGTCGCCAGCGCGCATTTTGGTGGCGGGGTCAGCACAAAGGCGCGCTGCTTCAAAAAAGTCTTGTTTCTCCACGGAAAGCCAGGTCGGGCCTGCCACGCAAATTTTCCCGAAAGCACGATGGGCGCGTTCGAAGTGATCGTCATCAATATCGCCACGCCTGCGCTTGATCGACAAGGCGCTGGCGTACTCAGTTTTCACCCACTCTGAACAGGCCAGCCCTGCCATGCCATGTGCTTCCACCCAGGCCTGCACCGCTTCAGTTTTGGGCTCCCGCAGTTGCAAGGCTATCCAGGCGCTGGTGTCCACGTATATCAAAACATTGCCTCAGTAGCGCGCGTCATCGCGCATGGCTTCGATCACCGACGGCGTGACTGGCATGCTCTTGGTGATGGACCGCACCTCGGACATGTAGGCAGACAGGTCGAATGCCTGAGCAGCGGTCAGCGTGGCGCTTCCATCCGCCTGCACGGACAACTCGATCTTGGCACCTTCGCGCAATTGCATTTTCTTGACCACTGTCGCGGGCAAGCGAAGCGCCAGGCTGTTGCCCCATTTGCCGATTTGCAGTTCCATTGCTCACCTCTTGTGTAGAAACATGTATCTACATTGTAGGCGCATCACCCGTGAACTGCCCATTCTGTCCACTACGCCGCCTTCTTTGGAGTCATCTGCTCCACCCACTCGCGCGGTGCCATCGGGAAACCCAGGCGCTCGCGGCTCTCGTAATAACTTTGCGCCACGGCCCGCGCCAGGTTGCGAATGCGGCCAATGTAGGCGGCGCGCTCGGTCACGCTGATGGCACCGCGTGCGTCCAGCAAGTTGAAGCTGTGCGCGGCCTTGAGCACCTGCTCATAGGCTGGCAAGGCCAGTTGTTGTTCGATCAGGTGTTTGGCCTGCTTCTCGTGCGCGGTGAAGGCCGTAAAGAGGAAGTCGGCATCGCTGTGCTCGAAGTTGTAGGCCGACTGTTCCTTTTCGTTCTGAAGGTACACATCGCCATAACTCAGCTTGGACCCATCGGCACCTTCGGTCCACACCAGGTCATAGACGTTGTCCACGCCCTGCAGGTACATCGCCAGGCGCTCCAGCCCGTAGGTGATCTCGCCAGTGATGGGCTTGCAGTCAATGCCGCCGACTTGCTGGAAGTAGGTGAACTGCGTCACCTCCATGCCATTGAGCCACACTTCCCAGCCCAGGCCCCAGGCGCCCAGCGTGGGGTTTTCCCAATCGTCTTCCACAAAGCGGATGTCGTTCTTCTTCAGGTCGAAGCCCAGCGCTTGCAGCGAACCCAGGTACAGCTCCAAAATGTTGGCGGGGGCGGGCTTGAGCACCACCTGGTACTGGTAGTAGTGCTGCAAGCGGTTGGGGTTCTCGCCATAACGCCCATCCTTTGGGCGGCGGCTCGGCTGCACGTAGGCGGCCTTCCACGGCTCGGGTCCGAGCGCTCTCAAAAACGTAGCGGTGTGGGACGTACCAGCGCCCACTTCCATGTCATAGGGCTGCAACAGCGCGCAGCCCTGGGCATCCCAGTAGGACTGAAGTTTGAGAATGATTTGCTGGAAGGTCAACATGGCCAGATGGGTCTGAACGAACAGCACCCGTACGTTGGAAAAACAGGCACGACAACGGCGCGCAATCTGCAATTTTACGAGGGTTCGACCGGTCAACCCCTGGGGCCGCCGTGAACGGGACTACGGCAGCCGGGCCGGGCCAGCGCGCCGGGTCGTTACCCACACCAGCCCCAAGGCCAGCAGCCACAAGGGCCAGAACCCCAAGCGCGAGGCCCACCAGGCGAAGGGCGTCAGGCCGGTGCGGCCCTGCACCTGGGCGCGCAGCACGCCCTGGGTGTGGCGTGGCAGCGCTGCGGTAACCCGGCCATGGTGGTCAATTACCACCGTGGCGCCGGTATTGGTGGCGCGCACAAAGGGCCGCTCAAACTCCAACGCGCGCAAACGCGAAATGCCCAGATGCTGGTCGATCGCCACGGTGTTGCCAAACCAGCCGATGTTGCTGCTGTTCACAAAGATGGTGGGCGCCAGCGCCGCCTCGGCGAAGCGTGCGGCCAGCTCGTTGCCATACAAGTCCTCGTAGCAAATATTGGCCGCCAGGCGTTGGCCCTGCCACGCAAACGACGCTTGCCCGACCGAGCCCCGGTTGAAGTCGCCCAGCGGGATATTCATCATCTCGGTGAACCAGCGAAACATGGGCGGGATGAACTCGCCAAACGGCACCAGGTGGTGCTTGTCGTAGCGCCAGACCTGCGCCTGACCGGGTTTGAACGCCACCATCGAGTTGGTGTAGCCCGCCTTATAGTCGCCCAGCGGCAGCCCCAGCATGGCCGCCTGCTCGCCGGTGGCGAAGCGTGCCTGCAGTGCGTCCCAATAGCCCTCGGGTAGTTGCTGGGGCAGCACCGGGATGGCGGTCTCCGGCGCCACCACCAGCGAAGCCTGGCTGACCTGCAACTGCTGCGCGTACCAATTCAGGGCCATCGGCACGCCGGTGCCGCTCTGGAATTTTTCGTCCTGCGGGATGTTGCCTTGCAGCAGCGCCACCGACAGCTCCCCCGTGCTTTGCGTAAAGGGCGTGGCATCCATTTGCGCCACCGATGGCACGGTCAGCACGGCCAGCATGGCCAGGCGCTGCCAGGGGGAGCACGCCAGCACCTGCGGAAGGCTTGCCGCCAGCCAGGCTGCCAGCGCCCCCACGCCATACACCCCGAGCCACGGTGCGTAGCCCGCCAGCAGGCCGTCCGGATGGGCATAGCCAGCGCCGCCCCAGCCAAAACCGGTCAGCCAGTGGCCGCGCGCCAGTTCGGCCAGGGTCCACAGGGCCGCAAACAGGGCCGCCCTGCTGGCCGTGCTGTCCGGACGCCAGCGCACCAGCACCGCGCCCGCCACAGCGAAATACAGCGCCAGCACACCTGCCAGCCCCAGCACCGCCAATACCGCCAGCGCCGCGGGCAGCCCGCCGTAGGTGTGCATGGAAATGAACAGCCACCAGAAGGTGCCGCTCAGCCAGGCCAGCGCAAACAGCCAAGCCAGCCACGCACCCGAGCGCCAGTTGGTACAACGCGCAAGCTGCCATGCCAGTACCGCCAACGCCAGGATTTGGAGCCACCAGACGGGTTGACCGGCGCCGAGCCACAAAAAATCGGGAAAAGGCCACGCAATGCTCATCGCATGGACCAAACCAGCTATCAATATGATAGCTGTGGAGGTCCAGCCTGGCCAGTGGGCGCGCATCGGCGACGAGGCGAAGCCAGCCCCCATGTCGGTGATCACGGAGCCGGCGTCTTGACCACGGGCGAGACCCGAAACCACTTGACCGCGCCACCCTTGGTGTGCAAAACCGTGAAGTCCAGCCCGGCCAGAGTATGGCGCTCGCCACGCTTGGGAACGTGGCCCATGGCGTGCGCAATCAATCCGCCGATGGTGTCGAAGTGGTCGTCAGGCTCCAGCTCGGCCAGCTTGACGGTAAACGCCTCTTCAACGCGTTCCAGCGGCGTGGCGCCGCTGACACGACAGGTGCGATCGGCCATGCCGAAGATGTCGCCTTCGACCTCGGCAACATCAAACTCGTCCTCGATCTCGCCAACGATCTGCTCCAGCACGTCTTCGATCGTTACCAGGCCGGCCACCCGGCCAAACTCATCAATCACGATCGCAAGGTGGTTGCGGTTACCCCGAAAATCGCGCAGCAAATCGTTGAGGCCCTTGCTCTCGGGGATGAACACGGCCGGGCGCAGCAGGGCGCGGATGCTGTGTGTCGGCGCGCGCTGCAGCGTCAGCAGATCCTTGGCCATCAAGATGCCGATGATGTTTTCCGCCTCTCCTTCGAACACCGGAAAGCGCGAATGCGCCGTATCAATCACCTGGCGCAACAACTCGTCGAAAGGCGAGTCTATGTTGAGCCGGTCCATGCGCGGTGCGGCCACCATCACGTCGCCCGCCGACATCTCGGCCATGCGAATCACACCTTCGAGCATGGCGCGTGATTCGGCGCCGATGATGTGGTTGTCCTCGGCGTCAGCCAGGGTTTCGATCAATTCGTCGGTCGAGTCCGGTCCGGGATGGATGAACTCGGCCAGCTTCTGCAAAAAAGTGCGCTTGCCCTCGCGCAGCGGCGCGGGTCGTTCGGGATGCGGTTCTGACACGGCCGGGGTGCAGTGCTTGCGGTTGTTGCGGACCCTCTAGGATAGCCCATTGAACCACCCCTTGAGGCCACGCGAGCACTGGGCGCGTCGGCGCCTGCGGCCAAGCCAGATCAGGGCGCGTTGTCGCGCTCGGCCTTGTACACGTCGCGCCGCAGCGCCTGCAAGCCGGCCAGAAAGCCCCAGAAGTGCTTGGCCTGGTTCTTGATGCGGTAGTCGGTCAGGGCGAACTGCTCCTCCACCAGTTCGGTCAGCCGGGTGTCCAGCGTGGCGGGCGGCAGGCGCAGATAGGCCTCGGACTCGGCGCCGTCGCGCTCGACCGTGGCGCCGGCCTTGCGGGCAATCTTCAGCATGGCGGTGTTCTCGGTCAACGCGTGGATGAACATCAGGCTCACGCCGTCGTTGCGGGCGTGCATGGCGGCGCGGTCAAACAGGCGGCCCCCGTAGCCACGGCCACGCGCGGACTCGGCCACCGACACACCAAACTCGGCACAGGCGTCGCACTGTGCGTCGGTCGAATAGGCCAAGTGCGCCACCGCCAGCAGCTCCAGCTTGCGGTTGTAGATGCCAAACACCTCGTCGCGCCCGAAATCGAGTTTGTCGGCATAGCGCTGAATCTGCTCGTCGTTGGCGACATAACCAAAGCGCAGGTAACGGTCGTGTTCACTCAGCGCCAGCAGATGCTGGGCAATGCGGTCACGGTGGTTGGCCCCGAGAGAGCGGATCGGCACCAGGCTCGGGCCCGGCTTGGTTGTATCGGGCGCGGGCGCCGCCAAAGCCTGGAGGCCCAGCAACTGGTCCTTGCTCGATTCGGTGGACTCGGTGGACTCGGTCAGGTCTTGGGTTTCAGTCATGCGACCAATATAAGGGTTTTCCCTAGACCACCCAGCCCAAAGGCGATACTGTTACAAAGGCAGCGCCGTGGTCGCCTTGACCTTGTCGAGCATGAAGCTGGTCTTGCAGTCCAGCACACTGGGGTGCTTGAGCAAGGTATCCATCACGAAACGTGAGTACGCACTCATGTCGCGCACCAATACCCGCAAGAAATAATCCATCTCACCACTCAGCGCCGCACATTCCACGACCTCGGGCCAAGTCTGCACGCTGGCGCGAAAAAGGTCCATCGGGTGGCGCTTGTGGCTCTCGGTATTTTTTTCCAGCCGCACGTTGATATAGGCGGTCAAACCCAGACCAACCGCCTCCGGATTGACCAAAGCCACGTAATGGTCGATCACGCCGCTCTCTTCCAGCCGTTTGACGCGTCGCAAAACGGCGCTGGCCGACAGGCCCACCCGTTCCGAGATTTCGTCGTAGGTGGCGCGGCCATCGGCCTGCAGTGTGCGAAGAATCAGCTTGTCCAACTTGTCGAGTGCATCCATGCTTAGCATTTTGCAGAAATCTTGCATTTGATGCAAATCAAACTTTATAAATTGCAGGAATATTTGCATACTCCCCCGATAGACTGCCCTGGTACACCCCCTCAGGCAAAACGTGGCCCCCATGCAGTGGCCACACAAAGGAGACAAGACATGTGGGACAACCCAATGGGCACCGATGGCTTTGAGTTCATCGAATACGCCGCGCCCGACCCCGTCGCCATGGGCGCCCTGTTTGTGCGCATGGGCTTCAAGCCGGTGGCCAGGCACCGGCACAAGAACGTCACCCTGTACCGCCAGGGCGGCGTCAACTACCTGATCAACGCCGAGCCGGATTCCTTCGCCCAGCGCTTTGCCAAGTTACACGGCCCCAGCATCTGCGCCATCGCCTTCCGCGTGCAGGACGCCAAGCTGGCCTACGAGCAGGCACTGGAAAAAGGCGCCTGGGGTTACGCCGGCAAGGCCGGTCCGGGCGAACTGAACATCCCCGCCATCAAGGGTATTGGCGACAGCCTGATCTACCTGGTGGACCGTTGGCGCGGCAAAAATGGCGCCCAGGAAGGCGACATTGGCAACATCAGTTTCTTTGACGTGGATTTTGAAGCCCTGCCCGGCATCAGCGCCACCGAGGCGCTCAACCCACCCGGCTTTGGCCTGACCTACATCGACCACCTGACCCACAACGTGCACCGTGGCCGCATGGGCGAGTGGGCGGGCTTTTACGAGCGGCTGTTCAACTTCCGCGAGGTGCGCTACTTCGACATCGAAGGCCAGGTCACCGGCGTCAAGAGCAAGGCCATGACCAGCCCCTGCGGCAAGATCCGCATCCCCATCAACGAAGAGGGCAACGACAAGGCCGGCCAGATTCAGGAATACCTGGACATGTACCGTGGCGAGGGCATCCAGCACATCGCCCTGGGCAGCACCGATTTGTTCAAGACCGTGGACGCCCTGCGCGCCAATGGCGTGGTGTTGCTCGACACCATCGACACCTACTACGAGCTGATCGACCAGCGCATCCCCGGCCACGGCGAGAACGTAGCCGCCCTCAAGCAGCGCAAGATTCTGGTGGACGGCAAGAAGGACGCGCTGCTGCTGCAGATCTTCAGCGAGAACCAGCTCGGGCCGATCTTCTTCGAGTTCATCCAGCGCAAGGGCGACGAGGGCTTTGGCGAGGGCAACTTCAAGGCGCTGTTCGAGAGCATGGAGCTAGACCAAATGCGCCGCGGCGTCCTAGAAGCCAAGCAAGCGACATCGACATGACCATCGCAAACATCCGAATCGGCGTCTCCCGTCATTGCGATCGCCGCGTCGCTGGCGCACCTTTCCATGAACCGGTCGTCATTGCGAACGAAGTGAAGCAATCCAGGACCCCTGAACCCATGGACTGCCGCGCTGCGCTCGCAGTGACGCCGATGGATGACGCCAGGACCCGAACCACCCGGCACACTGGCGCCAGTCATTGCAATTGCCGCGTCGCTGGCGCTCCTCGCAATGACGAACACCACGTGGCAATCCATGGCCGTTGAACCTGTTGTTTACGGCGCCAGCGAGCGCCCGCCTCGCGGCGACTACGGCCGCGCTGGCGCCGACTACACCTGCGCGCAAAACTATGCGCAGTACACCGAGGCCGACCACGACACCTACCGCCGGCTCTACGAGCGCCAAAGCGCGCTGCTGCCGGGCCTGGCGTGTGACGAGTTCATCGCGGCCCTGCCCTCGCTGGGCGTGAAGGACCACATCCCGCGCTTCGAGGAAATCAACGAGCGCCTGCGCGCCGCCACCGGCTGGGAAATCGTGGCGGTGCCGGGGCTGATCCCCGAGGTGCCCTTCTTCACCTTGCTGGCCAACCGCAAGTTCCCGGTGACGGACTGGATTCGCACGCCGCAGGAGTTTGAGTACATCGTCGAGCCCGACATCTTTCACGACCTGTTTGGCCATGTGCCGCTGCTGTTCAACCCGGTGTTTGCCGACTACGTGCAGCGCTACGGCCAGGGCGGCCTGAAGGCGCACGCGCTGGGCGCCTGCGAGCTGCTCAGCCGCCTGTACTGGTACACCATCGAGTTTGGCCTGATCCGCCAGCATGACGGCCTGCGCGCCTACGGTGCCGGTATCCTGAGCTCATCGGGCGAACTGCAGTACGCCGTGCACAGCCCCGAGCCCAATCGTGTGCCGCTGCAACTGGACCGCACCATGCGCACGCGCTACAAGATCGACAGCTACCAGCAAACCTACTTTGTGATCGACAGCATCCAGCAACTGTTCGACATGACCGCACCAGACTTTGCGCCGGTGTATGAGCGGGTCAAGGGCTTGCCGGAACTGGCGGCGGATGCGAGGGATTGAGGGACTGCCTCAACAAGCCATCAAGTCAGCCAAGGTGACCATCAGCAAGTTGGTCTCGATCGGCGAGGGTTGGAAGCCGACCGCTTCATAAAACGACCTGGCCTCATCGGACAGGGCCTGAACGACCATGCCGCGAATACCGATGGCATCCGCCGCTTGCAGCACGCGCAGGCCTGCGTCACGAATCAAGGCACGGCCATATCCCTTGCCCTGCAGCGTGCTGTCAACCGCCAAGCGCCCTAAAACCACCACCGGAATCGGGTCCGGCATGTTGCGCCGAAAGCGCCCGGTGGCGGTGGCGGTGGCGGTGGTGCTGGTCACCGCGCCGGAAGCCAGCGCGTAGTAGGCCACTACGCGAGGCCCATCAACCACCACAAACGTTCGCGACGCGCCCTGAAGCTGATTCTTCAAGGCGCGGCGTTTGAGCCATTGGTCGAGGCTCTCGGTCCCACAGGCAAACTTATCAGTCTGGTGGCGTGCTGTCAGCGGTACCGGCGCCGCCAGCGTCACCGCCAATCCCACGGCGCAGGTGTCTGCATCGCCTTGCGCAAGCTGGCATTGGCCTTGGGCGGCATGTCCAAGCGGGCGGAGAACTCCGCAAAGGCCTTTGGGCTGACGCTCATGATGACCTGATCCAACAAGGCATCTTCAGCGGCCAGGCGTGCCGAATCCAGAATGAAATCGGTCCGATTCTTGCCACGGCTTTTCGCCGCGCGGTCAATCAAATCGCGCACTTCAGGTTTGATGCGAATGTTCAGTGTTGCACGCTTGGCTTCGATTGCGGTGGGCATGGGGAGTTCTCCGTCGGGTACATGCCATGGTACCGCCGCGTAATGACAATGTCATTCGAATTCAATGGCCCGACATCCCCGCGCCGGAACTTGCGCCCGTGTATGAGCCAATCACGGATTTCGTCCGAACTCGCGGCGGCTCCCAACGAGTGAGCGTTCGGCTGGCGAGTGGCGCGACTGAGCAGCTTGACCTGACGGGCTGGCAATCAAACGGGATGTCGAAAAGTACCAATTGACGCCGTATACCAGTTCATATATATTCATGTTCATGCTCAACCCTGAAAAACCGCTTGAATGGGTCGGCAGCAGCCACAAAGACTTGATGGCCTTGCCTGCGGACGTTCGGCGGCTTTTCGGCTTTGCCTTGTCATTGGCTCAGGCTGGTGACAGGCACGACGCAGCCAAGGTACTCAAGGGCTTTGGTGGCGCCGGGGTGCTAGAGGTGCTGGAAGACGATGTGGGTGGCACCTACCGTGCCGTGTACACGGTCAAGTTCGCCGAGGCGGTGTTTGTTCTTCACTGCTTCCAAAAGAAAAGCAAGCGCGGTATCGCCACGCCAAAGGAAGACATGGACATCATTCGCGCAAGGCTCAAACTAGCCGAAGCGTTTGCAAAGGAGTTGCGGAAATGAAAACTCGATTGATTGATGGCGTTGAAGTCCATCGTGGTTCAGGCAACGTGTACGCCGACCTTGGCCTGCCTGACGCTGACAAGCTAAAGATCAAAACCGGCTTGGTGATCGAGATCAGAAACGCCATGCGCCGCCTTGGCCTGACGCAACAAGAAGCCGCCAAACGGATGGGCATCACGCAGCCCAAAGTGTCCGACATGATGCGGGGTGATTTCACCAATCTTTCTGAACGCAAGTTGATGGATTGCCTGACACGGTTGGGCTACGACATTGAGATCACGATACGGCCCGCAAAGGCCGAAACCGGACATTTGATGCTGGCGGCTGCGTGAGTGGCGTCAAACACCTACTCCCAACCGTCTGAGTGGAGCGCGCCAGACTTCGCGCCGGTGTATGAGCGCGTCAAGGGCTTGCCGGAGTTGGCGGCGGATGCGAGGGATTGAGGGGCTGCCTCATCAGTGGCTGTGCAGCTTCTCCTGTAACCAAACCTTGATGAGGGACTGGTAGGGCACGTCCCGGGCATTGGCTGCGATCTTTATCGAGTCGAGCAAGTGCTGCGGCAAACGCAGTGAAATCGTCTTTGTTGTGGGTTTCAAGTTCGGCAAGGTCACCTTCTTGGCCTTGGACCAATCAAGGTAATCAGTGCTGTCATGCGATTCCCAGTACGCGCGCTCCTGCGCTTCGTTGGCGAACTTCGGAATGGCTTTAGGCTGCTTGTTCATAAATGGCTCGCTCCTTTCGGTGCATGTCCCTGGCGGAAATCACACGGATCAACTGGCTCGACTGCCGCAGGGTGAACGTGATGTGCAAGGTTCGCCCTTCATCGGTTTTGCCCAAGGCGTGGAGTCTGGCTTCCTTCTGGCTGTGACCGGCATCGTCCAGCAGCAGCAAGGGCACATTGAAAAACACCTGCTCGGCCTCAGCCATGGAGACGCCATGCTTCTCATTCTTTCGGGCATTGCCGTCGTCCCAGTTGAACCCAACAATCTTGCTCAGATCAGCCATGAACGTATATTATCAAAATATACATGACTGAGCGAGTCGATGCGACGCCTCACGTGCCCCCGCCCGCTTGAGTTGGCAACTCTGCCTGGCGGTCAATTTGCCCTGCTGGCCGCACTGCGCCATATTGCCGAAGCGCAGGGCATGGCGAACGTGGCGCAGAAAGCGGGCATGCCGCGTGAAAGCCTGTACCGCGCCTTGTCGCCAAGGGGCAACCCCACCATCAAGACACTGTTGGCCGTGCTGGCCGCATCGGGCCTGCAACTGGGTGTCACACGTTCGGAACAGCACGCTTGAGTGAGTGAAGACGGGGCGGCCACTGGCATCGCTGGTAACCGTGCCTTGCGCGTCAACGTACGAATCCAGCAGTCGGCGAATCATGCGCTGGTATTGCGTCTGGTGCTTTGATGCCTCGGACTTGAAAAACTCGACGCTGCGCTTGCTCAGTGCCAGCGTAACTTTCACGCCGTCTTCCCGAAACGCCAGTTCGGCGGGGGACGGCAGAAAATCCGCGACCACTTCTCGCAGCCAGGGCACCGAGAGGGCTCGGGAACCCTGCCCCCGAGCAGTGGGTCCCCCCACGCCGCACGACACCGATCAGCACCGCATACGCCTTGCGTTGCGGCTTTCACAACAGTCTGTTCCCGCGTCGCGCCAATTGGTGTGACCTGTGCACGTTCTGCACCTTCCGCCCTTCGCGGTCACATGGCTTGTGTTTAGACTCCGCCACAGGGCTGAAACATTTTCTTACGACTTTGGCGCGGTCCTGGTTTTTTCCAATTTCCAACTATTGAGGAGTGAGTCACATGGGCCTGTTCATGAAAGAGCACGACGTACACGTCAGCAGTTTTCAAGAGAAACTGAATCAGCGGTTTGCGCCCGCACTTGGGGTTAAGGGTCACTTAGGAGGCCTTTCAGAAATGATCGCTTTGCAGAAGGAGTTCGAGATCTTTAAGACCGGACGCCGATTTGAGACAAGCTTGGCGGCGCTCAATATTGGTGGTTCCATAAACCAAGAGGCTCGCCGTCGTTTTCATCTGTACCTCGCAAGCCTACGCAAAGCAAAGTCCAATGTAACGGGTATGAACGGGGATGCCGCCATGGTCGACGCAATTGTTCGCAACCTTGCGGCCAAGAAGCCGCTGCCAGTATTCTTCCAGCCGCATGACTTGTCCTCTTCCTCGGAGCACAACCGCGTCATCATCACGGACAAGGCACGGCCGATCTTCTATATGAAGCAAGACTATCTTGTGATCTCAATGCCAGTTGGCGGTGAGCCGCCCGTCAAAGCTCAGACAAAGCCCAAACCAAAGGCTAGATAATTGCGACGACAACGCGCCATCGAGCCGACCACCTGCGGGACACTTGATGGCGCCTATGCTGATGTTGCGCGGTACTACACCCAAGAAGTTACAGACGCTGGGCGTGACGCCCGATAGCGTCGACCGCGACATGGTGTCAGCAGTTGAGAACCGCTTGGAAGAGGCGAGTCCCAACAAGTTCGCTATTCGTCGGGATGCCCGCGAATCGCCAACCGCACTGACGCATGCGGAATGTTCAATGAGCAACTAAGCCAGCCAGCAGCCGTTTGGACCGAGCTCATAGGGCGCCCTTGACTCCACCTTCACGATACAAGACTGTATGCGTTCTCGGCGAGCTTCTTGAACTGCATCCAGCTTGGGCGCCGCCGTGCGCCTGAACTGAGCAGCGCCGACTCTCCATAGTGGAGCGCCCACTGCCGTCAGTAATTTGCCGCTCGCACAGAGTTACTGAAAAACCATGGCATGAGGGGGTTCACAGTTCGCGTTTTTCGACGCGACTCAAGATGGCCGCGAGACGCGCTCTCCGTGTCAGATCAATCGACGACCGACCGACGCAGGCCTTTCAGTACTTCGGCGCCGGTCACCGCCAGCAGTACTGTCGCGCGACGCAAACGACTGATCGCCACTGGATCGTCGACCCCGTCACGCTCCGCAAGAGCTTGTCCCATAACTATCAGGCCAAAGCACTCGGCAAAGCGATTCCCGCGTTTCTCGGCAACTTCCACCGCCTGCTCAGCCACGCTTATTGCCAAATCAAGTGACCGAGATCGCGACAGGCAAAGTGCCTGGTGCGACAAGAGTTCCGCCTCAAACTCGGGCGCAACCTTTGATTCACGAATTAACGCCAACGCCGAAGCAAATCGCTCTACGGCGTGATCGTTACGGCCACTGGCTGCGTCGCTGAGTCCTAAGCAAAACTGGCTGTAGACGCCAAGATACGGACTCTGATGATGCTTGGCAATTTCCGCCAACGCCGAGGAGTGGTGACTCGCCAGTTCTAAATCGTGAGAGAAATACCCAGACTCGGTCAACGTGAAGTGGACCACCATTTTGATCACCGGATCTCGCGTCGAATCGAGTATCGCTGTCAGCGATTCAGCGCACGCAGCCATCTCGTCAAAACGAGCAAGCCTAGTTAACAACCTGAATCGCAATCCAAGCAACCAATGGCCAACATCGAAGCCGATATAGGCGTGGTCCGAACAGTCAATTGCGTCTACATCTGCCAACGCCGCAGTGTTGGCGGCCAGCGCCTCGTTCGTGTATCCCGCCCACGCCAATGCCTGGCACAAAAAGGCGTTGAGTGTTGCCCTTCGACCGATGTCGGACAACTCAACCATAGCCGAGGCACGCTGTACGTGCGCGACGTACTCATCAGCGGATCCTCCACCGCCCCAATGCGCACGCCCCTGCCCAATATGGAGCAATTGAACAAGCTTCGCGTCAACAGCATGAGCATGCTCGATCGCTTCCTGAATGATCGGAACCACGCTACTAGGACTCATTCCTTCGCGCCAACCGAGATTGCCAATATGCCAACCCAGCATTACGCGCAACCTGTCAACGTCCGGCGACCGCCCTTGCCCTTGAAGAAGACCATGCACTCGTCGCCACCGCTTGAGTGCCTGTCCTGAATCGCTGACACCAATCCAATGCGCCGCCTTGGCCTCGAAAGTCGCAGCCTGCACCGGCATCTCAGCAACACCATAGTGGTACGCAATCAAGCCCGCAAACTCGTCGAGCCGGTCACGGTAATACGCCTCCATCACCTGCGCCACGGTGCCATGCAGCACCACGCGGCGCACCTTGAGCTGCATGCTGTAGGTCACCTCCTGGATGATGGGGTGGCGAAAGACAAACTGGCGGTGGCCGGCATGGCTTTGCTGCAAGATCAGGCCCGCCTCGCGCAGGCCCGCCAGACCTTGCTCCAGCACCTGGCGCAGGTGGCTGGCCACCTGCTCGATCACCGCCATCGGGATCTCCTTGCCGATGATGGCGCACATCTGCAGCAAGGTCTTCTCGGGCTCGCCCAGTTGGTCCACCTTGGCGCCAATCACCGCCTGCACGGTGGCGGGCAAGGCGCGCTCGATCTGCTCAAGCCGCCCTGGGGGCAAGCCGCCTTCGAGCTCGGTCAGCAGCGCGCTGTCAATCAAGGTGCGGGCCAGTTCCTCGGCAAAGAAGGGGTTGCCCGCGCTGCGCGCCACCACCAGCTTGCATACCTCGGCCAGCTCGGGCCGCGCACCCAGCAGGCCGGCCACCAGGCTGTTCATATCGGCGGCGGCCAGGTCGGGCAGGTCCAGCTGCGTGCAGTGCGGCGCCTGCGCCCAGGTGGGCGTGTAGTGGGGGCGGTAGTTCATCACCACCAGGGTGTGGGTACCGGCCACGGCCTCCACCAGCGCGGCCACAAAGGCCTCGCTGGCCTCGTCCAGCCAATGCAGGTCTTCCAGCAGCAGCACGGCGCTGGCGCCCGCGTCGTCGCGTACCAGCAGGCGCAGCAACTCCAGCATGCGCTGGTGTTTGGCGCGTGGCGTCAGCGTGGAGGCAGCGGCATCGGGCGCGGCCACGCCCAGAAATTCGCACACCAGTACCACATCGTCGGCACTGGCCTGCAAGGCTTGCAGGCGCTGGGCGATGCGGGTGCGGGCGATGTCGGGCGTGTCGGTGGCGGCCATGCCGAAATAGAAGCCGCGCAGCAGCTCCAGAATTGGCTGCAGCGGCGTGGCGTGGCCATAGAGCTGGGCACGCACCTCGCACACGCGCAGACCCTGGCCGCGGCAGTGCTGCACAAACTCCTGGCACAAGCGGGTTTTGCCGCCACCAGGCTCGGCACTGATGCCCACCACGCGGGCATCCCCCGTGCGCGTGCGCGCCAGCGCCGCCTGGAGGATGTCCATTTCGAGCGCGCGGCCATGAAAGGGCGTGAGCCAGTTGTCGCTGGCGGTGTCTGGCTGGCGCTCCGTCATGCGCAACAATTCAAAGACGGGCGTCAGACCCATGATGCCTTTGAGCGGGAACTCACCCATGGGCCGCAGTTGGCAGGTGTTGCCCACCAAGGCCTTGGTGGCGCCGGTGAGGCAAACGCCCCCCGGCTGGGCCAGCGCCACCACGCGGCTGGCCAGGTGGATGGTCAGGCCATGGGCACCGCCGCCACGCCCACCCTTGGCGTCATGCGGGTCGGACGCGACCTGGCCCGAATGCAGACCCACCCGCACCTGCAGGCCGCCACGCGCGTGGCTGAAGACCGCCTGCAGGCTCAGCGCCGCCTCGCAGGCCAGCACGGCATGCCCTTCCAGCGACTTGGGCACGCCAAACAGGGCCATGACGCCATCGCCCAGCGTGCGGATGACGGTGCCGCCAAACTGCTCGACCGAGTCGCACATGCGGTGGATGACCGGGCGCAAGTGTTCCATGGCCTGCTCCGGGTCCAGCGCGGCAATGTGTTCGGTGGAGCCGACGATGTCGGCAAACAGCACGGTGGCTTGTTTGAGCTCGCCCCAGGCATCGGACGCGGGCGAGGCCTGCGGCTTGGCCACCAGGGCGCCGTCGCGCCGTTCCAGCGCAATGCCGCAGCCGCCGCAGAACTTGGCATTCAGCCCGCAGGCGTAGCTGCATGCCGGGCAAGCCTGCGTGAACGAGGCGCCGCAACGCTCGCAAAAGCGGTGGGTGTCGGGGTTGGCAGCGTCGCAGGTCGGGCAGTGCATGGCTGTCAATGGTACGCCGCAGGGATGTCAGGTCAACACGTTGACTTGTTTCCAGCCGGCTTTGACCGCTTTGTGGGTGGCCGAGCCCTGGCCATGTAGTGAAGCCGCCACGCCGACGGTGGCGTGCGCCGCGTCCAGAAAGGTGGCGCGCGCGCGCAGCTTGTCAAAGCCCCGGTACCAGACGGCGCCCAGCGTCTCCCACGAATGGCCACCCAACTGGGTGGCGGCCTGATAAAAGGCGTGGTTGGCGATGCCCGATGCCGTGTGCGCATCGTGCGTGGGCTTGAAGCCGCGGTAGTCCTTGATCTGGTCGTCCTGCTTCCAGGTCAGCTTGGTGTTGCCGGGGTCCTTGAGCGAACGGATCGCCTTGCCCACGTGCGGCGCCAGGATGTCTTCGCCCAGCAGCCAGTCGGCGCTGTGCACGCATTGCCCGGCGTGCCACTGCTTGACCATGCTGGCCATCACGTCCGAAAACGACTCATTGAGCGCGCCCGCCTCGCCTTTGAGCGTGGGCGGCGCCCCGGGCACTTGCACCACGCCCAGGCCACCCTTGACCAGGTGCTGGCTGATGCCGTGGGCGAATTCGTGCGCAATGATGCCCAGCGAACCCGCCAGGTCGCGCACGTTTTGGCCATCGCCGTCGCCGATGATCATCTGCTCGCCGGTCCACATGGCGTTGGCAAACCGGAAGCCGTAATGCACGGAAGTGTCCACGCGCATGCCGCGGCCATCGATGGAGTCGCGACCGAACACGGTCTTGAAAAACTGCAGCGCCACGCCGATGTTGTCGTAGCTCTGGTCCGCCAGGGCGTCGCGGGTGGGTGGGTCGTCCTCGTCGCGCAGCAGCTTGCCGGGCAGGAAGGTTTGCCCACCGGCACTAAAGACCGAGCGTTGCAGCGGCTTGGCAGCGGCTGTGGGCTTTGCTTTGACGGCACTCCTGGCCACGGGTTGGGCGCTGGCATGGCGGCTGCCGCGCAGTTTGGCGCAGTGGTGAACCTGCGCCTGCAGCAGTTCGCGGTGTTCGCCCTCGGCGCTGTCGGCCAAGTGCTGCATCAGCTTCTTTGGCAATGCAAAACAGACACAGCGGTAACGCGCATTCATGCAGTGTTGTCCACAAGGCCGCGCCGCTACCAGTGCGTGGGCAGCTTCCTGAGCAAAGTGATGCGCTTGACGCCCAGGGTGACGTAGCCGCCTTTTTCCAGATCTTTGAGCAGGCGGCTGACCATCTCGCGCGAGGCGCCGACGCGGTTGGCGATGTCTTGGTGCGTGACGGGATGAATCTCGACCGGCTCGTCAAGGTTAGCCACGCCGTGAATGCCTTCGAGAAACGCTATGACACGGCCATAGACATCGAGCAGCGCCATGCCACGCGCGGCGTCGGTGGCGGTGCGGGCGCGGTGGATGACCTGGGTGAGCAGTGCCAGGGCGAAGGCAGGCACTTCGAGCATGTACTTCTTGACCTCGGCGCCGGGAATCACCGCGCAACTGCAGTTTTCCAGGGCCATGACCGAGGCCGAACGCGGCCCGCCGTCGAGTGACATCTCGCCAAAGTAGTCGCCCGTGGAGATGATGCCGTAGGTCAGCTCGCGACCCTCGGCGTCCGAACAAAACACCTTGACGCTGCCGCGCGTGAGTACAAACAGCGAGTCGCCCACGTCGCCCTCGGAGATCACGATAGCGTTCCTGGCGTAACTGCGCAGGGTGCCGCGCTGCATCAAGGCACGCACCAGCGGGCTGATGGTGCCGGGGGGGCAATCGTGGGCGGCGGGTTCAGTGGGCGAAGACATGGGGTTCGTTTCCGACGGTACGAACTCTAGCACGCTCGCCAACGGGTTGCCCCCGGCGCAGGAAAAGAACGGTGCTCAGCGGTAGGTCAGCACCAGGACTCCATCACCGAGCGGGTCTGGCCCCATACCAGATGCAGGCGCCACACTTGCTCGCGCGCCTCGGCCAGGCGGCCACGCGCGGCGTGCGTTTCGAGCTGCTTGCAAATGCTTACCATCCCTGCCGCGCCAACGTTGCTGGCCAGTGCCTTGAGGGTATGCGCCGTGCGCGCCAGCTCGCAGCCGTCGCCGGTGTTCAGCGCAATGTCAATATCACGCAGAGCGACTGCCGCTTCGACCAGAAACAAGCCCATCACCTCGCGGGTGAGGCTGCGGCTGCTGTCATCGACGCTGCGAAACTCGTCGATCCGACGCGTGTCGAGCAAACTGGCGTCAGCCGCGCAGGCAGCCTGCTCGGCCGGGCCAGGCGCGCCGCCATCGGGTCGCAGCGGCGCATGGCCGGAGGGGCTGAGCCAGCGCTCGGATTCGGGTGAAAGCCGCAGACCGTTGAACTCAGCGGGCTCCATGGCGTGGACACTGGTGGACGCGGCCTGGGCGTGGGTGCCGCCAAGCAGGGATGCCATCCATGTCTTGAAATACGTTTCGCCCTGCACGATGCCAGTCTCCATTGCCTTCTCAGCCATGATGTCGGCGCACAGATTGTGACGCGACCACTGATCGTACTGCGCTGGGTATGGCCGGCGGAGTAACTATCCGTGTGCGAGGCTGTGCGAAATTTACCAATGGTCGGTGGCCAGCGCCTCCAAGACGCTTTGCTGCACTGGTGAGCGGGTTGCCAGCATCATGTGCGCCATGCCGGGCACCAGGTGGTTGCGCGCACCGGGCAGGGTGGCGGTGGCGCTTGGGAACACAATGTTGTCGCAGTTGGAGTACCAGCAGGTAAAGCGGCGGTAGCGCTCGGGTGGCTCCTGGGACTGAAGCCGCTGCAGCCACTCGCTGTGCAGGCGCATCTGCATGCCGTTGGGCACGGCGCTGAACTGGCCCAGCCAGGTGCCGCCGTGCGGCGTGCCGATGGTCACCACATGGCAGATGCGGTCGTCATTCTGGGCCGCCGCCAGCCAGGCGCGTGCGGCCAAACCACCCATGCTGTGGCAGACCAATAGCGGCGGCAAACCAGTGGCCTGGGTGACCTGGCGTACCGCCTGCTCAATGATCGGCACGTAGTCATCGATCGAGCCGAACACCGGCTCCAGGTTGACGGCGACAAAGGCGCGGTCTTGCTGGCGCAGTCGGCGCAGCCACGGGGTCCACAGCCCACGGTTGCAAACAAAGCCATGCACCAGCACGACGCCACGGCGGCCCTGCAGGGCTGCGCCGGTCAAATGATCCGGCACCACGTTGGAGCGAAACGGCTGGCGCCAACAAAAGACCCTGGGTGCCGCGAGCGTCTCCCCCACCCAGGCGCGTGCCAGTTGTCCCCAACTGGCAGCACCGCCCGTCTGGTGGCGGTTAACGCGCTTGAGCGCGATGAACTCGACCGCCAAAAAAGCCGAGTAGCCCAGGATGATGAGCGCAAACCCAGCCAACGCCGTGGCCGGTGAGTCAGACCAGAAGTACACCAGCCAGGCCAGGGCCACCGCCAGCAGCGACAGGGTCAACGCTTGTTGGATGCGTGCCAGCATGCAGAGTACGCCTCAGGCCAAGCGCACGGACTGGCCGGTCAGCCGCTTGACCAGGCCCTGCGCCAAGCGGTTGACGATGCCGTAGATGGACAACTGGGGGTTGGCACCAATGCTGGTCGGGAAGATGGAACCGTCGTGAATGGACAAGTTGTCAATCTGCCAGTGCACGCCGTCGGGACGAACCACGCCCTGTTTGTCGCTGCTCGCCAAGCCGCAGCCGCCCATGACGTGGGCGCTGACAATCTTGGTGAGCAGGGGTTTCATGGGCAGGGCTTCGATGGCGCGTTTGGCGTCAAGCCAGGCCGTGTAGGGGCGGGCCAACTCGTGCACCGGTAAGACCTCTTTCGCGCCGGCGGCAAACTGCAGTTCCGCCATCGCCAGCATGGCGCGGCGGGCGCCGTCCATCACGAAGTCAGTCAAGGGGTAGTCCAGCACGGCCGAGCCGTCACTGCGCAGCTTGACGCGGCCACCGCTGGCCTGCTCATGAAACCCGTCTCGCAACAAGGCCAGCAGCACATGGGTGCGCGGGAACTTGGCCAACAGGTCGGCCTGCATTTGGCCATAACCCGGCACGGTGGTGGCAAAGATAACCGGGTGCAGGGGTGGCGCCTCCAGCTTGAAGCCGATCGGGCCGTCGATCGGCTGGGTTTCCAGGAAGTGATCGGTGTAGATGGTTTGCGGCGCACCGGCCCAGCCGGCCACGGTTTGGTCCATCACGGCGGCCGACATCACGACCGGGTGCAAGAAGGTGCGAACTCCCAGACGAGCATGGGGGTCGGGTGCCTGCGAGCGCAGCAGCAAACCCGCCGAGTTGATCGCGCCGGCTGACAGCACAAAGTGCTTTGCTACTATTACGATAGCGCCTTGTCCTGATTCAACGGGCGCTCCATTCGGTTTGACCGCAATGCAGCGCAATGACCGGACGCGACCGTTGACAAGCTCGAACTGCTGGGCGCGGGTTTCGACGATCAGCGTGGCGCCATGGTCCAAAGCGGTGGGAATGGTGGTGACCAGCATCGACTGCTTGGCGTTGGTCGGGCAACCCATACCGCAGGAGCCCAGGTTCCAGCAGCCCTTGACGTTGCGGGAAATCACAGAGGACGCAATGCCGAGCTTGGTGGCGCCGCGGCGCAGCAGGTCGTTGTTTTCGTTGGGTGTGCCTAGCCACTGGCTGACGTTGAGTCGGCGCTCGGCCTGGTCGAAGTACGGCGCCAGCGCCTCGGGGCTGTAGTCCGTCAGGCCAAAATTCTGCTGCCAGTGGCTGAGGGTGGCTGTCGGCGTGCGAAAGGAGCTGGTCCAGTTGACCGTGGTGGAGCCGCCCACGCAGCGGCCCTGCAGGATGTTGATGGCCTTGTCTTCGGTCTTGCGCGCGGCGCTTTCCTGGTAGAGGGCGGGGTAGGCCTCGGCCTCTTTCTGATTGAAGTCGCTGCTGCTCTTGAGCGGTCCCTCTTCCACGATGACCACATTCAATCCAGCTTTGGTGAGCATTTCCGCAGTGATGCCGGCGCCCGCGCCAGAGCCGATGATGGCGACATCGCAGACGATCTTCGCCGGCACGGCGCCGTGCGGTCCGCCCAGGACTTTCCAGCCACGTTTTAATCCGGCTTGGACCGGGTCAGGCAAACTGCTCATGGGTTGAATGATTTTTTTGTTGGATCAAACCGTCACCGGGCCGGGGTAACCCACGGCAGACCAAGTGCTGTTGTCAGAAAAATAGGCGCCGCCGACGATCTCGTGCAGCGCCTGATAGGTTTGCTGGCGCAGCGCCAGACCAGAGTAGCGCATGCTCTCCAGCGCGGCCTGAACCTGCGTGGCGCTGGCAAGGGACCAGTCGGTATCCAGCCCGGCCAGGCCTCGCCGTCCAGCGGCGGTACACAGCAGGCCTACCAGTTGCGACAACTCTGCCTGGACGTGGGGCGGCAAGGCCAAGGTGAGCGCATCAATGCGATCGACCAGGCCGGTCACCGCCTGGGCTGCGTCCTTCGGGTCGGCGGGCAGAGTGCCCTGCAATATGGCGCGCCCAACACTGGCAAACAACTCGCGGCCCGCCAGCGTTAGCTTGCCGTTTTGCAGACCCGGCTGGAGCAGAACGGCGAGCCCACCTGCGATGGAGAGCACCACGGCCGAGGCCATGCCCAACTTCAGGACGGATCTTCTTTGCATCCCGGCACTATCGCACGCGATCATGGGTGGACACTAGAGGCAGGCGCCTAGATAGACTCGGGGTTTATATGGAAGCTGCAAACATCATTCGCGACGCGGTGGCACGCGTGTCGCGACTGCGACAAACACACCAGGATTCGCCTGACTTGGCGCGCATGGTGGGCACGGTGAAAGCGTTTCAGGCGCGCCGTTTTGCCGGGAGTTATGCCGACCTGTTGAAGTCCGGCCAGTATCGACCCGCCGCGCAGTTCTTCTTGGAAGAGCTTTACAGCAACAAGGATTACACGGCGCGAGACGAGCAATTCGCGCGCATCGCCGGCGCGCTGCAGCGCATCTTTCCTCAGCAGGTGGTGCAGACCGCGGTGTCGATGGCGCGTCTGCACGTGTTGACCGAGGAACTCGACGACGCGATGGCGCAGCATTGGCTGGCGCAGCGCTGCGACGCAGGCACATCGGAATGCGCGCACTACGTGAACGCCTGGTGTGCGGTGGGGCGGGCGGCGGATCGGCGCGAGCAGTTGGCGACAGTGCTGACAGTCGGCCGTGAGCTGGACCGGTTTACCCGCACACATGGTTTGCGCATGTTGCTGCGCATGATGCGTCAGCCGGCCGCCATGGCGGGTTTAAGTTCTCTGCAGCAGTTCTTGGAAGGCGGGTTTGACACCTTCGCCGCAATGGGAAAAAGCGGCGCGGGTGCGGCCCTGTTTCTGGAGACGATCCAGACCCGCGAGACGGAGCTGATGAACCTGCTGTTTGACGCCGATGCTGTCACCTCTGAGACGAAACTGGTTGCCATCTTGGGGCAAGCCCGCTAGCCGATGGCAGTTGTGTCTCCCGGAATGACGGCACAGGAGCAATCGATGGAAAAGATCTGGCTTAGGAGCTATCCCGAGGGGGTCGCGCACGAGGTGTACCCAGAGCAATACCGCTCGCTTACCCAGTTGCTGGAGGAGTCGTTCAAGAAGAACGCCTCGCGGCCGTTCTCTGTGTGCATGGAGCGCTGGATGAGCTATGCGCAGCTTGACGAGTCGTCGTCGGCCCTGGCGGCCTGGCTGCAGAGCCGTGACCTGGAGCCAGGCGCGCGCGTGGCAATCATGCTGCCCAATGTGCCGCAGTTTGCGGTCACCATGGCCGGCGTTTTGCGGGCTGGCTACACCTGTGTGAACGTCAATCCCTTGTACACGGCGCGCGAACTCGAGCACCAGCTCAAGGACTCGGGCGCCAGCGTGATCGTGGTGCTGGAGAACTTCGCGCACACGCTTGCGGAAGTGATCGAACGCACGCAGATTAAACACGTGGTGATTGCATCCATGGGTGACCTGCTGGGCTTCTGGTACGGCAACTGGATCACGTTTGCCGTGCGCCACCTTGCCAAGATGGTGCCCGCTTACAAACTGCCGCTGAGCGAGGGAAGAACCGTGACCGCCTTCAATCGCGCGGTGGCTGAGGGCGCGGCAATGACTCTGAAGTCGGCGAACAGTAGCCTGGATTCGATCGCCTTCCTTCAGTACACGGGGGGCACCACCGGATTGAGCAAGGGTGCGGTCCTGACCCATCGCAACGTTCTGGCGGCTGTGTTGCAGGCCGAGGCCTGGTTCACGCCAGCCCTGAAGCGCGTTGGTGATGTACGAGCGGTCAACAGCATCACCGCCCTGCCGCTTTATCACATCTTTGCGCTGTCGCTGAGCTTGTTAGCAGTTCGCTGGGGCTCGTTCTTGACGCTGATTCCCAATCCTCGCGACTTCGGGGGCTTCATCGAGACACTGAAGAAGCGCCCATTTCATTTGCTGCCCGCCGTGAACACTTTGTTCAACGCCCTGTTGCAGCATCCGCAGTTCAAGACCGTCGACTTCTCCAGCCTGTGTGTATCACAGGCCGGTGGCATGGCTGCGTCAGCAGGTACCGCCAAGCATTGGCTGGAGGTGACTGGTTGCCCGATGGTGGAAGGTTGGGGTATGAGCGAGACTGTGGCCATCGGCACCAACAACCCGGTGCTGTCGAAGACCTTTTCAGGCACCATTGGTCTGCCTTTGCCGTCGATAGAGATCGCGATCAAGGACGACACGGGACAGTCTCTGCCACAAGGATCATCCGGCGAGATCTGCATCAAGGGGCCGAACGTGATCACCGGCTACTACCAACAGCCCGCCGAGAATGCCAAGGCCTTCACAAGCGACGGATTCATGCGCACGGGTGACGTCGGGGTGATGGACGAGCAGGGTTACGTCAAGATTGTTGACCGCATCAAGGACATGGTTCTGGTGAGCGGCTTCAACGTCTTCCCGAGCGAGCTTGAGAACGTGATTTCGCTCTGCGATGGCGTACTCGAATGCGCCGTGATTGGCGTACCTGACGACAAACAAGGCGAGGCCATCAAGGTGTTTGTGGTACGCAGCGAAAGCACCCTGTCGGAGGACGATGTCGTGACCTACTGCCAGAAGAACCTGACCGGCTACAAGCGCCCCAAGTACATCGAGTTCCGCGACGAGCTGCCCAAGTCGAATGTAGGCAAAGTGCTTCGGCGGGAATTGCGCGCGGAAAAGTAATCGCACAACGAAAAACGCCCCAACATCAGCTGGGGCGTTTTTGGCTATAAGAGCCTGACGATGACCTACTTTCACACGGGAACCCGCACTATCATTGGCGCTGAGGCGTTTCACTGTCCTGTTCGGGATGGGAAGGAGTGGGACCACCTCGCTATGGTCGTCAGGCATAACTTTTTGTCATCTTGACACGGGTCAAGACAACCAATTTATAGAGCTAATCAGCTTGTCGGATACGACACTGCACGGGCATCTTGCGATGGTGCAGTTATTTTGAATGCGTCAACTTGGCACAACTAGACCTTGACTACGCTTGGTAGATCAAAGTTATAGGGTCAAGCCGCACGAGCAATTAGTACAGGTTAGCTTAACGCATTACTGCGCTTCCACACCCTGCCTATCAACGTCCTGGTCTTGAACGACTCTTTAGGGGGCTCAAGGCCCCGGCAGATCTCATCTTGAAACGAGTTTCCCGCTTAGATGCTTTCAGCGGTTATCTCTTCCACACATAGCTACTCGGCAATGCCACTGGCGTGACAACCGATACACCAGAGGTGTGTCCACTCCGGTCCTCTCGTACTAGGAGCAGGCTTCCTCAAATCTGCAGCGCCCACGGAAGATAGGGACCAAACTGTCTCACGACGTTTTAAACCCAGCTCACGTACCTCTTTAAATGGCGAACAGCCATACCCTTGGGACCGGCTACAGCCCCAGGATGAGATGAGCCGACATCGAGGTGCCAAACACCGCCGTCGATATGAACTCTTGGGCGGTATCAGCCTGTTATCCCCAGAGTACCTTTTATCCGTTGAGCGATGGCCCTTCCATACAGAACCACCGGATCACTATGTCCTGCTTTCGCATCTGCTCGACTTGTCAGTCTCGCAGTTAAGCACGCTTATGCCATTGCACTATCGTCACGATGTCCGACCGTAACTAGCGTACCTTCGAACTCCTCCGTTACGCTTTGGGAGGAGACCGCCCCAGTCAAACTGCCTACCATGCACTGTCCCCGATCCAGATAATGGACCTAGGTTAGAACCTCAAACACACCAGGGTGGTATTTCAACGTTGGCTCCATAAGATCTAGCGACCCTACTTCAAAGCCTCCCACCTATCCTACACAGATCTGTTCAAAGTCCAATACAAAGCTACAGTAAAGGTTCATGGGGTCTTTCCGTCTTTCCGCGGGGAGATTGCATCATCACAAACATTTCAACTTCGCTGAGTCTCTGGAGGAGACAGTGTGGCCATCGTTACGCCATTCGTGCAGGTCGGAACTTACCCGACAAGGAATTTCGCTACCTTAGGACCGTTATAGTTACGGCCGCCGTTTACTGGGACTTCAATCAAGAGCTTGCACCCCATCATTTAATCTTCCAGCACCGGGCAGGCGTCACACCCTATACGTCCACTTTCGTGTTTGCAGAGTGCTGTGTTTTTAATAAACAGTCGCAGCCACCGATTCTCTGCAACCTCATTGGGCTCCCCAAGTAAATGGTTCACCTACTAAAGGCACACCTTCTTCCGAAGTTACGGTGTCAATTTGCCGAGTTCCTTCTCCAGAGTTCTCTCAAGCGCCTTAGAATACTCATCTCGCGCACCAGTGTCGGTTTGCGGTACGGTCGTGTGTAGCTGAAGCTTAGTGGCTTTTCCTGGAAGCAGGGTATCACTCACTTCGGCAGCAAGCTTCCTCGTTATCACCCTCATCTAAGATCCCCGGATTTGCCTAAGGCACGACTACAGGCTTGAACCAACATATCCAACAGTTGGCTGAGCTAACCTTCTCCGTCCCCACATCGCACTACACATCGGTACAGGAATATTGACCTGTTTCCCATCAGCTACGCATCTCTGCCTCGCCTTAGGGGCCGACTCACTCTACGCCGATGAACGTTGCGTAGAAAACCTTGCGCTTACGGCGAGGGGGCTTTTCACCCCCTTTAACGCTACTCATGTCAGCATTCGCACTTCTGATACCTCCAGCACGCTTCTCAACGCACCTTCACAGGCTTACAGAACGCTCTCCTACCACTTGCAATAAATTGCAAATCCGCAGCTTCGGTAACTGGCTTAGCCCCGTTACATCTTCCGCGCAGGACGACTCGATCAGTGAGCTATTACGCTTTCTTTAAATGATGGCTGCTTCTAAGCCAACATCCTGACTGTTTTAGCCTTCCCACTTCGTTTCCCACTTAGCCAATTTTAGGGACCTTAGCTGGCGGTCTGGGTTGTTTCCCTCTTGAGTCCGGACGTTAGCACCCGGTGCTCTGTCTCCCAAGCTGTACTCGACGGTATTCGGAGTTTGCATTGGTTTGGTAAGTCGCCATGACCCCCCTAGCCAAAACAGTGCTCTACCCCAACGGTAATACTTGAGGCACTACCTAAATAGTTTTCGGAGAGAACCAGCTATTTCCAAGTTTGTTTAGCCTTTCACCCCTATCCACAGCTCATCCGCTAGTTTTGCAACACTAGTCGGTTCGGACCTCCAGTACCTGTTACGGCACCTTCATCCTGGCCATGGATAGATCACTTGGTTTCGGGTCTACACCCAGCGACTGATCGCCCTATTCGGACTCGATTTCTCTACGGCTTCCCTATTCGGTTAACCTTGCCACTGAATGTAAGTCGCTGACCCATTATACAAAGGTACGCAGTCACCCTTGCGGGCTCCTACTTTTTGTAAGCACACGGTTTCAGGATCTATTTCACTCCCCTCCCGGGGTTCTTTTCGCCTTTCCCTCACGGTACTAGTTCACTATCGGTCAATGATGAGTATTTAGCCTTGGAGGATGGTCCCCCCATATTCAGACAGGATTTCTCGTGTCCCGCCCTACTTGTCGCAAGCTCAGTACCACACAGGTCATTTCACGTACGGGGCTATCACCCGCTGTGGCCAGCCTTTCCAGACTGTTCCGTTATGTCTTGTGCTATCACTTGCAGGCTTCTCCGATTTCGCTCGCCGCTACTTTCGGAATCTCGGTTGATGTCTTTTCCTCGAGCTACTGAGATGTTTCAGTTCACCCGGTTCGCCTCGCATGACTATGTATTCATCATGCGATACCTTTGCAGGTGGGTTTCCCCATTCGGAAATCTCCGGATCAAAGCTAATTTGCCAGCTCCCCGAAGCTTATCGCAGGCTATCACGTCCTTCGTCGCCTATCATTGCCAAGGCATCCACCATGTGCTCTTATTCACTTGACCCTATAACTTTGACGTCTCGTTAGAGACTAAAAGTTGTTTTCAAGGAATGTTTGTCAGGTCTTTCACCTGACGCGTTATGCCGTATTCAATTTAACTTGAATAACTCGAATTTCAAACGTGAAGTTTGATATTCATTTTGACGCAATCAAAATTTGTTGCTAACAACTGAATGAGGCACGGTCTGCACTAAACCTTTACGAATGTGCAGTTTCCTCAAGCAGCTTAAAGTTAGCAACGCTGATTAAACTCTATAAATTGTTAAAGAACAGCCGATTGATCAAGTAATCTCGATCAACAACAAAGCCGCCTCTTGCGAAGCAACTTTGGTGTTGAATGCCAAATGTCAGATAAGAAACGAAAAGATTGGTGGAGGTGACAGGACTCGAACCCGCTACCTACTGCTTGCAAAGCAGCCGCTCTCCCAGCTGAGCTACACCCCCAATTCCACAAGGAATTCCTAATTCAAGCCAGAAGGACGTTGGACGACAATGGTGGGTCTGGTTGGTCTCGAACCAACGACCCCCGCCTTATCAAGACGGTGCTCTAACCAACTGAGCTACAGACCCAAGCCGGTCACTTGTGACCAGGCTCAAGGCTTAGTCGTCAGCGACAACCTTCCAACAACCGATAAGTGTGAGCGTTCGAATTAAATTGCAGTTTCCAGAAAGGAGGTGATCCAGCCGCACCTTCCGATACGGCTACCTTGTTACGACTTCACCCCAGTCACGAACCCTGCCGTGGTAATCGCCCTCCTTGCGGTTAGGCTAACTACTTCTGGCAGAACCCGCTCCCATGGTGTGACGGGCGGTGTGTACAAGACCCGGGAACGTATTCACCGTGACATTCTGATCCACGATTACTAGCGATTCCGACTTCACGTAGTCGAGTTGCAGACTACGATCCGGACTACGACTGGCTTTGTGGGATTAGCTCCCCCTCGCGGGTTGGCAACCCTTTGTACCAGCCATTGTATGACGTGTGTAGCCCCACCTATAAGGGCCATGAGGACTTGACGTCATCCCCACCTTCCTCCGGCTTGTCACCGGCAGTCTCATTAGAGTGCCCAACTAAATGTAGCAACTAATGACAAGGGTTGCGCTCGTTGCGGGACTTAACCCAACATCTCACGACACGAGCTGACGACAGCCATGCAGCACCTGTGTTACGGCTCTCTTTCGAGCACCAAGCCATCTCTGGCGAGTTCCGTACATGTCAAAGGTGGGTAAGGTTTTTCGCGTTGCATCGAATTAAACCACATCATCCACCGCTTGTGCGGGTCCCCGTCAATTCCTTTGAGTTTCAACCTTGCGGCCGTACTCCCCAGGCGGTCAACTTCACGCGTTAGCTTCGTTACTGAGTCAGTGAAGACCCAACAACCAGTTGACATCGTTTAGGGCGTGGACTACCAGGGTATCTAATCCTGTTTGCTCCCCACGCTTTCGTGCATGAGCGTCAGTACAGGTCCAGGGGATTGCCTTCGCCATCGGTGTTCCTCCGCATATCTACGCATTTCACTGCTACACGCGGAATTCCATCCCCCTCTACCGTACTCTAGCTATACAGTCACAAATGCAGGTCCCAGGTTGAGCCCGGGGATTTCACATCTGTCTTATATAACCGCCTGCGCACGCTTTACGCCCAGTAATTCCGATTAACGCTCGCACCCTACGTATTACCGCGGCTGCTGGCACGTAGTTAGCCGGTGCTTATTCTTACGGTACCGTCATTAGCCCACCGTATTAGGGCAGACCGTTTCGTTCCGTACAAAAGCAGTTTACAACCCGAAGGCCTTCATCCTGCACGCGGCATTGCTGGATCAGGCTTGCGCCCATTGTCCAAAATTCCCCACTGCTGCCTCCCGTAGGAGTCTGGACCGTGTCTCAGTTCCAGTGTGGCTGGTCGTCCTCTCAGACCAGCTACAGATCGTCGCCTTGGTGGGCTTTTACCCCACCAACTAGCTAATCTGATATCGGCCGCTCCAATCGCGCGAGGCCTTGCGGTCCCCCGCTTTCATCCAGAGATCGTATGCGGTATTAGCACAGCTTTCGCTGCGTTATCCCCCACGACTGGGCACGTTCCGATATATTACTCACCCGTTCGCCACTCGCCACCAGGATTGCTCCCGTGCTGCCGTTCGACTTGCATGTGTAAGGCATGCCGCCAGCGTTCAATCTGAGCCAGGATCAAACTCTATAGTTCGATCTTGAATTTTTTGCATATCTCTATGCAACTCATAAATTGGAATCGACGTGATTTTCTTTGACGAATATCACATCTTTTTTACTTCATGAGCGTTTGTAAGCCAATTAAGACTTAGTTCCGAAGAACTTGGCAATCGCCTTCAAACGCCCACGCTTATCGGCTGTATGTTGTTAAAGATCTCAGCAAAATTCGACTTCTACATCTCATCTTGCACTCGCTTCACTGTGATCAGCGAAGCCTTGAATTATAGCACGCTTTTTGCGTTTTCTTCAGAACTTATCAGAAGCTCTGAAGAAAACGCCCCAACATCAGCTGGGGCGTTTTTGGCTATAAGAGCCTGACGATGACCTACTTTCACACGGGAACCCGCACTATCATTGGCGCTGAGGCGTTTCACTGTCCTGTTCGGGATGGGAAGGAGTGGGACCACCTCGCTATGGTCATCAGGCTTAACTTTTGTCATCTTGACTGAGGTCAAGACAACCAATTTATAGAGCTAATCAGCTTGTCGGATACGACACTACACGCTCATCTTGCGATGGTGCAGTTATTTTGAATGCGTCAACTTGGCACAACTAGACCTTGACTACGCTGGGTAGATCAAAGTTATAGGGTCAAGCCGCACGAGCAATTAGTACAGGTTAGCTTAACGCATTACTGCGCTTCCACACCCTGCCTATCAACGTCCTGGTCTTGAACGACTCTTTAGGGGGCTCAAGGCCCCGGCAGATCTCATCTTGAAACGAGTTTCCCGCTTAGATGCTTTCAGCGGTTATCTCTTCCACACATAGCTACTCGGCAATGCCACTGGCGTGACAACCGATACACCAGAGGTGTGTCCACTCCGGTCCTCTCGTACTAGGAGCAGGCTTCCTCAAATCTGCAGCGCCCACGGAAGATAGGGACCAAACTGTCTCACGACGTTTTAAACCCAGCTCACGTACCTCTTTAAATGGCGAACAGCCATACCTTTGGGACCGGCTACAGCCCCAGGATGAGATGAGCTGACATCGAGGTGCCAAACACCGCCGTCGATATGAACTCTTGGGCGGTATCAGCCTGTTATCCCCAGAGTACCTTTTATCCGTTGAGCGATGGCCCTTCCATACAGAACCACCGGATCACTATGTCCTGCTTTCGCATCTGCTCGACTTGTCAGTCTCGCAGTTAAGCACGCTTATGCCATTGCACTATCGTCACGATGTCCGACCGTAACTAGCGTACCTTCGAACTCCTCCGTTACGCTTTGGGAGGAGACCGCCCCAGTCAAACTGCCTACCATGCACTGTCCCCGATCCAGATAATGGACCTAGGTTAGAACCTCAAACACACCAGGGTGGTATTTCAACGTTGGCTCCATAAGATCCAGCAAACCCTACTTCAAAGCCTCCCACCTATCCTACACAGATCTGTTCAAAGTCCAATACAAAGCTACAGTAAAGGTTCATGGGGTCTTTCCGTCTTTCCGCGGGGAGATTGCATCATCACAAACATTTCAACTACGCTGAGTCTCGGGAGGAGACAGTGTGGCCACCGTTACGCCGTCGTGCAGGTCGGAACTTACCCGACAAGGAATTTCGCTACCTTAGGACCGTTATAGTCACGGCCGCCGTTTACTGGGACTTCAATCAAGAGCTTGCACCCCATCATTTAATCTTCCAGCACCGGGCCAGGCGTCACACCCTATACGTCCACTTTCGTGTTTGCAGAGTGCTGTGTTTTTAATAAACAGTCGCAGCCACCGATTCGGTAACCTCATTGGGCTCCCAAGTAAATGGTTCACCTACTAAAGGCACACCTTCTTCGAAGTTACGGTGTCAATTTGCCGAGTTCCTTCTCCTGAGTTCTCTCAGCGCCTTAGAATACTCATCTCGCGCACCAGTGTCGGTTTGCGGTACGGTCGTGTGTAGCTGAAGCTTAGTGGCTTTCCTGGAAGCGGGGTATCACTCACTTCGGCAGCAAAGCTGCCTCGTTATCACCCTCATCTAAGCCCGGCGGATTTACCTACCGGGCGACTACGGGCTTGAACCAACATATCCAACAGTTGGCTGAGCTAACCTTCCGTCCCCACATCGCACTACACATCGGTACAGGAATATTGACCTGTTTCCCATCAGCTACGCATCTGCCTCGCCTTAGGGGCCGACTCACTCTACGCCGATGAA